>NZ_LUTR01000003.1 GCF_001597725.1 Neptuniibacter marinus | reverse complement strand
TTATTCTTAATGTTCAGGCCTTCACCATGTATCAGCCATTACGCTGACCGTTGGGCTACTATGCCGTCTGCTGACTTCTGCTTAATCACTGGCAAAGTTACCTCTGCCAGCGCTATCGGTTTGTATCTAGTTCGCTCTCCACTGGCGATACATTCAGCGGAGCCAAGGCACTTATTGACCAGAGCCTTACTGGTGGTTTACCGATCGCTTGTTAAGCAGATCTCCCCAGATAAGAGCATGAACTGTCCCTGCGCAACTGCATCATTTACGGTGGCCGTTAGATCACACGGCTTCGTTGTCTTGTGCCAACTCGCCTCCAGCCTACGCCTCATATGATGTTCTTGTTCATCAGCTCGCAGTTTTGCGTCAGGCTTCCTTTAGACCGTCCCTCGCAGGTTGGCCCTTGCCATTCGCTAGTAGTTATCATCTAATAAACGATATAAATCGCTATGGATGGTGACCTTCCTACAGAGGACTTTCACCTCATTAGTTCATGCCCATGCTGGGCGTACACAAACGCAGGCAGAGCGACGGTTTAGTCGTTGCTCCTTCGTCACAACAACTAAACCGCGCCTGCTGCGGGCGTTATGAAATCGGAGTAAGCCATGAGTCATAAAGAAAATATTCATGAGCTTTTTGATGATATGGCAACCGAAATGGCAGCCTTCATTAAAGAGGCGCAAAGTGGGTTTAGCGAAGGATGGGTTCCAGCAACCTACATCAAGGACCAATTGCAGCTAAAAAAGTCTGCCTACCCACAAGGGAACAAAATAGACAATGAAACAGGATGGCTATTTGCAACGCTAGCTCGCCATTTACAAGACAAAGAAAAGGTCGACTTTAAAAAGGTTGGCAGTCGGTCGTTTTACAAATGCAAATAGGCCAGTTTCATAACAAAGTACATCAGTTCGCCGCCTACGGCGGCCGGACTCGCTGCTGTGCGCGGCGTTAGGTATCATGGATAAGAGTATTAGTAAGTCAATTAGGCATCAGGGTGATCAAATGGCATTTGATCATAGCCAGTGGGAGTATCAGGCAAGACAACTAGCCTATTCAGCCCAACACTTATTGGATGATCATGTCGATATGATGAAAGTGAAAGCTTGGGAGGGAATTGCATTACTTCCAACTTCTCAGTTTTTAAGTTCTCTAGCAATTGAGTTGATTTCAAAAGCCTATTTTTTAAAACGACGCATTGGAAATAGAGAAGAAATATATAAACATCAAGTCCTAGATTTGTGTGATGGTATTACATTCAGCATAGAGCAAGAAGAATTGATGGCTTTAGCGGAAAGCAATGTCGTTTGGGCTGGCAGATATCCAACACCTAAATGGACTAAAGAAAAACTTAAAGCTGAATATGGCGTTCCTTGTGAAGTTATAGATGGGGCAGAACATATAGATGCAAGTAAAATTAAAAACTCATCGTCTCCGCAACGTGTTGCAGATCTGCTAGCCCTTTACTCATTTATTTGGGGGAAATGGAACGATGTCACCTGACAAATAATTGTTGTTCAAGCCCGCTAAAAACTGCTATCGCGGCTCGCTTCGGTCTCGTAAATTAGCCGCAAAATATGGACGTTAAATGTCACAAGGAGTATTTGTGGAATTCTTTTTAATGCTACTAATCCCACTAGGCTTTATTGGGATTTTCCTTGCAGCCCCCTTCTGGATATCTCAGGCAACAAAAGTAGAACATGATGAGGTACAGACCGAATCAAAAAAATATATGAGGGTAAAGAGAGAGAAGAGTTCATACAAACAAAGCGAGAAGAAAAACGCCTTAGCGAATACGTCAACAGTATTTCAGGTGGTGTCTTATTAATATTTATCGCTGTATTCTCCCTGATGTCTGGAGAGTTATCTTTCCGCGGAGGTGATCCAATAGTTACCCAAGCTGATGGTGATGATCGCTTTTGTAGGGATTACTTTCGTATTGGGTGTTTTGTTCGCAGGTTATGGTTTGGTAGGGAAATTGAGGAATGGAACGTTTAACAAAAAACTGTGTGGATCCTTAGCTGTCAAGAATGGAACGTGGTGAATTCCTGATTTCAAATGGAGCTGTAATTCTTGTTCCCATGTGAACTTACCTAGCATTGATCAGTGTTCGGGGTGTGGGTTATCTTCAGCAGCTCTCGTTAGATTGTTTTTATTCAGAGAATCATTCGGGTAAATATAAGTAATAAAAGCAAACAAACTTCGTATCACCTTACGAACTCTTGCACCCTCTAAATTTCGAAAAAAAAAGCCTTATGTTTACACATAAGGCTCAAAGAAGAACTGCAGATTGATCCTGATAGGGAAACCAATCTACGCGGCGTTCTTCAACTCTTAGATCCAGTTAGATCTATAAATCTAAACAATGCCACGTATTAGGTGGCATTCTCCAGAGATCAGAAGGAATCGCCCGGTATTCTTACCCAGCCTTCCATTAATACGCGAGCACTGCGGCTCATGATTGCTTTTGTCGCTGTCCATTCGCCATTGATTAATTTTGCTTCGGCGCCTACTTTTAGGGAGCCTGATGGATGCCCAAAAGTAACGGCGGTACGTTCTCCACCACCGGCCGCTAAGTTAACCAAGGTACCTGGGATCGCGGCGGCAGTACCTATAGCAACGGCAGCGGTTCCCATCATCGCGTGATGTAATTTACCCATAGACAGTGCGCGAACAACAAGATCTATATCTTTTTCAGTGAGCTGTTTACCACTTGAAGAAACGTAGGCTGTTGCTGGCGCGCAGAAAGCAACTTTAGGCGTATGCTGACGAGCAGCGGCTTCAGATAGATCGCTAATCAGCCCCATACGCATAGCGCCATGTGCACGAATAGTTTCAAACCGTTCAAGTGCTGCTGGGTCTCCATTAATCGCTTCTTGCAGTTCTGTTCCTGTATAACCAATCTCTTCTGCATTGAGGAAGATAGTTGGGATACCTGCGTTGATCATTGTGGCTTTGAAGGTGCCGACACCTGGAACCTCAAGGTCATCCACCAGATTACCTGTTGGGAACATTGAACCTTCACCATCGGCGGGGTCCATAAATTCAACGGCGACTTCCGCTGCTGGGAAGGTAACACCGTCTAGCTCAAAATCACCGGTTTCTTGTACTTCTCCGTTAGTGATTGGTATATGAGCAATAATGGTTTTTTTAATATTAGCCTGCCAAATACGGACAACGCAGGTGCCGTTTTCAGGAATACGGTCGGCATCAACTAACCCACCACTAATGGCAAATGCTCCGACGGCAGCGGTTAAGTTACCGCAGTTACCACTCCAATCAACAAAGGCTTTATCTATAGAGACTTGGCCGAACAAGTAATCAACATCATGATCTGGCTGACTACTTTTATCTAAGATAACTGTTTTACTGGTACTTGAAGTCGCACCACCCATACCGTCAGTCTGTTTGCCATAAGGATCAGGACTACCAATTACACGTAGTAAAATATTATCCCGTGCTTGGCCAGGCTCTTGCGCTACTTCAGGTAGATCCTGACGACGGAAGAAAACACCTTTACTGGTGCCACCACGTATATAAGTTGCAGGGATTTTAATCTGAGGTACATGCGCTGCCATATGATCTAGACCTGTCAAAACTGTGCGGTGAACTTACATCCACAGCGATTATTAAAAACACTTAGTAACTATTTTAGTGAGAATCACTTAATAACAATAACTTCCCTACTCTCTAATGGAGTCTCTACTCTGGCCAGTTATTGTTAGTAAATAATCTTGTATTTTAATTACTGCTATAGTGATAAGCGCAGCGTTTTGATAAATAGGTTAGTTGTTAGAAACCCTACCAACTAACCTATTAACACTGCACCTATCCAGCATTTATGTCGCGAACTTAAGCGCTCTCTTCAAGGAAATCTTGAGCAAAGCGTTGTAGTACACCGCCCGCTTTATACACATGCACTTCAGCTGCAGTGTCTAAGCGGCAAGTCACAGGAACCTTAACCGTTTCACCATTAGTGCGATGAATAACAACAGTTAATTCTGCACGGGGTGATAGTTCACCCTCAACATCAAAGGTTTCAGTGCCATCGATATTATAAGTATGGCGTGTTTCGCCCTCTTTAAACTGTAGAGGAAGCACACCCATACCCACAAGGTTAGTACGATGAATACGTTCAAAGCCCTCAGCCATGATTGCTTCAACGCCAGCCAAACGCACACCTTTAGCTGCCCAGTCACGGGAGGAACCTTGACCATAGTCAGCACCGGCAACGATAATTAACGGCTGCTTGCGCTCCATGTAGGTTTCAATCGCTTCCCACATGCGGCTCTCTTTTCCTTCTGGCTCTATGCGAGCAAGAGAACCTTGCTTAACGTCACCGTTTTCATCGCGGCACATTTCGTTAAGCAGTTTAGGGTTAGCGAAAGTCGCACGCTGCGCGGTTAAGTGATCACCACGGTGCGTTGCATAAGAGTTGAAATCCTCTTCAGGCAAGCCCATTTTCGCGCAGTATTCACCGGCAGCACTGGACGCTTGAATCGCATTAGATGGTGACAGGTGATCGGTTGTAATGTTGTCACCTAGTACCGCTAATGGACGCATACCTTTCATAGTACGCTCACCTGCAAGAGCGCCTTCCCAGTAAGGAGGACGGCGAATATAGGTAGACATTGGACGCCAATCGTATAGTGGGCTTTTTGCTTGCTCACGTGCGCCTAGATCGAACATTGGGATATAAACCTGCTTAAACTGTTCAGGTTTAACGCATTTAGCCACCAATGCATCAATCTCTTCATCACTTGGCCAGATATCTTTTAGGGTAATTGGGTTACCCTCTTTATCTTTTCCTAAAGTATCTTTCTCAATATCGAAACGCACGGTACCCGCAATCGCGTAAGCGACAACTAATGGTGGTGATGCTAAGAAAGCCTGTTTCGCATAAGGATGGATACGCCCATCAAAGTTACGGTTACCTGACAGCACTGCCGTTGCATAAAGATCACGATCAATGATCTCTTGCTGAATTTTTGGATCCAGTGCACCGGACATACCATTACAAGTTGTACATGCGTAAGCCACAATACCAAAACCGAGTTTTTCCATCTCTGAAAGCAAACCGGCTTCTTCTAGATAGAGTTTGGCTACTTTGGATCCTGGAGCAAAGGAAGATTTAACCCAAGGTTTACGCACTAAACCAAGCTCATTGGCTTTTTTAGCTATCAGACCTGCTGCAACTACGTTACGTGGGTTAGAGGTGTTAGTACAAGAGGTGATGGCGGCAATAATCACTGCACCATCCGGCATTAGGCCTTCAGCTTCCTCTTCTAGCGCTTCATCTAAATGCACCGCAATACCACGGGACTCTAAGTCGGAAGTTGGCAAACGACGGTGTGGGTTAGATGGACCAGCCATGTTACGACATACAGTGGATAGGTCGAATTCAAGTACACGTTCGTATTCAACGTTTTCTAGATCATCCGCCCATAGGCCTGTTAATTTAGCGTACTTTTCTACAAGTTCAACTTGCTCTGGCTCACGACCGGTCAATTTTAGGTAATCAATGGTTTGTTCATCAATGTAGAACATACCCGCTGACGCGCCAAACTCAGGTGTCATGTTGGAGATCGTTGCACGGTCACCAATGGTTAGCTCTTTTGCACCGTCACCGAAGAATTCAAGGTAGGAGGAGACAACTTTCTCGTTACGTAGGAATTCAGTTATTGCCAGTACTATATCTGTCGCTGTAATACCTGGCTGACGCTTACCAATCAGTTTTACACCGATAATGTCAGGTAGGCGCATCATAGATGGTAAACCAAGCATAACGGTTTCAGCTTCAAGGCCACCTACCCCAATTGCGACAACACCTAGGGCATCCACATGAGGAGTGTGCGAGTCGGTACCGACACAAGTATCAGGAAAAGCAACACCATCGCGCGCCTGAATAACCGGAGACATCTTCTCCAAGTTAATCTGATGCATGATGCCGTTACCTGCTGGAATAACATCAACGTTTTCAAACGCAGTTTTAGTCCATTCGATAAAATGGAAACGGTCTTCGTTACGACGGTCTTCTATAGCACGGTTTTTTTCGAAAGCATCTGGATCAAAACCCGCTGCTTCAACAGCTAAGGAGTGGTCAACGATCAACTGTGTAGGAACAACAGGGTTTACTTTGGAAGGATCCCCCCCTTGCTCAGCAATAGCATCACGCAAACCAGCCAAATCGACGAGTGCGGTTTGGCCTAAAATGTCATGACATACAACACGTGCAGGATACCAAGGAAAATCCAGATCGCGTTTAAAGCCAATGATCTGCTTCAGTGAGTCAGTGAGTGTTTCTGGTTCACAACGACGCACAAGCTGTTCCGCCAATACACGTGAAGTATAAGGCAGTTTTGCATAAGCACCGGGCTGAATTGCTTCGATCGCTGCGCGCGTATCGAAATAATCAAGCTCAGTACCCGGTAAAGGTTTACGATATTCAGTGTTCATTAGGTCTGAACTCCATAGCTATGGTTCAGAGAGGCAAAGCGTGCATTCAACATAAAGCTCGCTTTCCTTATCCAAAAAATTTAAAAAATTTAGGCTGCTTATCAATTAAAAGCAGCCTAATCAGATCAATTAATCACGATCTTCGATAGCAACCCATTCCGCACTTTCAGGGCCAGTATAATCAGCACTTGGACGGATAATTCGGTTGTTAGCACGTTGCTCCATCGCATGCGCAGTCCAACCTGCTACACGTGAACAAACAAAGATTGGCGTGAATAATTCAGTAGGAATGCCCATAAAGTGGTAAGCAGATGCATGGAAGAAATCAGCATTACAAAATAGCTTTTTCTCTCGCCACATAACGGCTTCTACTCGCTCAGATACAGCGTAAAGATACTCATCTCCCACCTGCTCTGAGAGCTTTTTAGACCACTCTTTAATAATCGCATTACGTGGATCAGATTCACGGTAGATTGCGTGACCAAAGCCCATGATCTTATCTTTACGGGCTAACATGCCCATTACTTCTTCTTCAGCTTCATCCGCTGAACGCCAGTTCTCGATCATCGCCATAGCGGCTTCATTAGCGCCGCCATGTAGTGGACCACGTAGAGAACCGATAGCCGCAGTCACACAGCTGTGAATATCAGATAAAGTCGATGCACATACACGTGCAGTAAATGTAGAGGCGTTGAATTCATGCTCTGCATAGAGAATCAATGAAGCGTGCATTACATCAACATGCAAAGGCTCTGGCTTTTTATCATGTAGCGTCCATAGGAACTGCTCGCCGATAGAGTCTGCGTCAGTCTCTACATTGATACGTTTGCCCTTGTGGCTGAAGTTGTACCAGTAGTTAATAATGCCTGGAAACGTCGCCAACATACGGTCGATATGATCGTGCTGTTCAGAAAAATCTTGCTCTGTTTCCAAGTTACCCAACATAGAGCAACCGGTACGCATAACATCCATTGGATGTGCACTTGCAGGGATTTGCTCTAACACTACTTTTAGTGCATCAGGCAACGCCCGCATACCCTTTAATTTTGCTTTATAGGCATCAAGTTCCCCCTGATTAGGCAACTTGCCGTAAAGCAGCAGATAAGCAACTTCTTCGAACTGTGCATTATCAGCAAGCTCTTTAATATCGTAGCCACGGTAGGTTAGGCCTGCGCCACTTTGCCCTACAGTACACAGTGCGGTTTCACCAGCGGATTGTCCTCGCAGACCCGCGCCGCTCAGTTTTTTATCTACCATATTGTGCTCCTGTTATATAAGGCAGGCTCTAGCGGCCTGCTCGTTACTAATTTAAAATAACACCGGCTTAACTCGCCTACTTATTTGTTTTTACCTTCAGCAAACAAGCCATCTAATTTTTGTTCAAAATCGTGATAGTTCAAGAAATCGTAAAGTTCCATGCGAGTTTGCATAGTATCAACAACTGCTTTTTGATCGCCATCACGCAGTAAAGCTTCATAAACATTTAAGGCAGCTTTATTGGCCGCACGGAAAGCTGAAAGCGGATAAAGCACCATCGTTGCGCCAGATTCTGCAAGCTCGCCTTTATTGAACAGTGGTGTCGCACCAAATTCGGTAATATTAGCTAGCAGATGAGCGCCATTAATCCCTTTAGAGAATGCTTTGTAATCATCTAAAGTATGTACAGCTTCAGCGAAGATACCATCGGCTCCCGCTTCTAAACAGGCTTGTGCACGTTCAACGGCAGCATTAAGGCCTTCCATTTGGAATGCATCGGTACGTGCCATAATGAAAAAGTCGTCGTCGGTTTTAGCATCAACTGCGGCTTTAACACGATCAACCATCTCTTCTAACGAGACAATCTCTTTATTAGGACGGTGACCGCAACGTTTTTGCGCAACCTGATCTTCTAGATGTACAGCGGCAGCACCGGCTTTAGTCATCTCTTTAATCGCACGGGCAATATTAAAAGCACCACCCCAACCAGTATCAATATCAACCAATAAAGGCGTTTCAACCGCGCTGCTAATACGGCGTACATCTTCTAGTACGTCGTTCATTGACGTCATACCCAAATCAGGTAGACCGTAGGAGGCATTTGCAACACCACCACCAGATAGGTAAATAGCGTTATGACCAACGCGCTCCGCCATCATCGCGTGATAAGCATTCGTTGTACCTACAATCTGTAATGGACTAGCGTCAGCTAGCGCTTTACGAAAACGTGCACCTGCAGATAGGTGTTTAGACATGTTATTCCCCTCTGGATTCGGTCGCTGCATTCAGCTTCTCTTCCACATTTTTGCGGGCTGCTCCAATATGACGACGCATAAGCATTTCTGCCAATTCGGGATCACGGCACTCAATAGCGTCTATGATCTGGCGATGCTCCTTAAGTGCGCGTTTTGGTCTGGAACTAGAGACACTGAACTGATATCGATACATTCGTACAAGGTGGTAAAGATCTCCGCCGAGAAATTCCAATAGCTTTGCATTTTTGCTGCCATTAACAATTCGGTAGTGAAAATCTAAATCACCCTCTTTTTGAAAATAAGAGCGCCCATCAAGCTGATCGATGCTCTGTTCATGTTCATCAAGCAGGTCTCGTAAACTATCAATCTCATCTTGCGGCATATTCTCCGCCGCTAAACGACAAGCCATACCTTCTAGGGCTTCCCTAACTCGATAGATTTCGATTAGCTCTTTTGCCGACAGATTAACAACACGGGCACCTATATGCGGCTTACGTTCAACAAGTCTCAAGGCTTCTAGTTTACGCATTGCTTCACGTAATGGACCTCGACTAATCCCGTAAGTCTTAGCTAGCTCAGGCTCGCTAATTTTTTGGCCTGGTGGAATTTCTCCAATCACGATTGCAGTTACAATTTGCTCGCAAACGCTATCAGCCAAAGTGCGTGTTTCAGATTGAAACATCTTGCTAGTTATACTTTCTGTCATAACAACTCACATCATAAATTGTCGACAATCTCGAACTGAGGCCACGATACTACCGCTAAATAACGCAGTCAACTCGAAAATGTCCATTTATTGTCAACACAATACAAAAGTTTAAGGGTTTTGCCTTTTTACTTAGATATTTCTATTTGTCTATATAGCGCAGCAATTCATCATTCATGATTCGTGCGATTTGACGCGGTTTTTGAAATGGTAAGGAATGGTCTGTACCTGTCATCAAAAAATAGTGCCAATTAGGTAAGCGCTCAGCCAGTTCACGTTGATATTGATGCATTAACTCAACACTATTTCCTCCAATAACACTACTCACATCCCCTTGAGCAGCCACCAACTCATCTCGATCAATATGACGGATAGCTGTTGTGACGCAATCAAGCGCATTTGCAAAGCCTTCAGGCCGAAGCCCTAAACGCTGAACAGTGAGTGCTTCAACCTCTGGTGAAATCTTTCGATTCGGTGAGATTGCATCAAGAAAGTTTACGATTCCCTTCTTAATATCAGATGCACCACGCAGGTGAAGCGCTGCTTGAGAAAATTGCTGCCTTAAATCTATTGTCGTTTCCCAGCAGGGGCGATCCAAGACAGCGGATTCCAATAAATACTGCTTATCCACTCGATCTGTGTGTTGCTGTTTAAATAGAAGTGCCACTAACCCGCCCATTGAGTAACCTCCCAAATCGAAGGTCCACCAGCCCAAATGATCAACTAATGCATTTAGATCACCCACTAAAGCTTGAGCTGTATAGGGGTGTTCTCTCCCATCAGGATAGTGGGTATCACCCATTCCTCGCTGATCTGGCACTAACACTTCAGACCATTGAGTTAAGAAAGCAATGATAAACTCCCAAGTATCGACACCAGCAACCCCCGCGCCATGAAGTAGCACTAAACGACGCTTGGTCTGAATATTTGGATTACGATAAAGTCGATAAACAAGGTGTTGATCAGGAAGATGAAATTCACGTTGTTCTACCGTAAAAGGATGCTTCATTAACAACTGTCTCTTTTTTAACCTAGAAAATTGTAAGATTTACGCCTAGAGCTTTATTAAAGCTATTTTAGACTAATCCGTCTTTAGATTAAGCATTTTGTCGACAATCTTTGGTCGCAATCAATTATTCCTACTTTAAATAGACACTGACAATCGGGTTACTTACAATCTACCTCTACTTTTGTAACTTGCTATTTAAGCCGATCCCTTGATTACTCAATGCGCACTTCCCTATTTGGCCGACAGCCAACCTTACTTTGAAACAATTCGCCATCTTGGTCATGCCGTGTTTCTCGACAGCGGCCGACCTAAATGTCCTTGGGGTCGTTATGACATTATCGCGGCAGCGCCAGTGGAGACACTTGAGTTAAGTGCGGATAATAAAAACGCCTTTGAACAACTAGAACAGCTCTACAGTAAATACAAAACAGATCAAAAAGAGATTGAGAACCTCCCCTTTCAAGGCGGGATTATCGGCCATTTTTCTTATGATCTAGGACGCGCTCTAGAAAAAATACCCTCTACTGCCAAGCAATTTTCCTCTTTACCCGACATGCGTGTTGGCATGTACTTATGGGCGATTGTGGTTGATCACAAAGAGCAAACCACGCAACTCGTGGCAGATAGCCGTGTGGAAGCAGAGGTTCTTCAGCAACTAAACACCTTATTAACAACAAAGAGAGCTGACATAGTATCAGCACCCGAAACAAATAAGTTTAAGCTAAAGCGCCCTTTTTCAGCTAATCTCTCCGCGCCTGAATACAAACAAAAACTAGAAAAAGTGAATGAACTGATCCATGCGGGAGATTGCTACCAAGTTAATTTCGCTCAACGGTTCGACAGCCAATTTACAGGCGACCCTTGGTTGGCCTATAAAGCATTAAGAGAGGTTGCACCTACACCCTATTCGGCCTTTATTGATTCAGAGAGTTCACCTATTTTATCTCTCTCGCCGGAGCAGTTTCTTGAATCCAAAATGCAGCAGGTCACGACAAAGCCAATTAAAGGTACACGACCTCGATCGAATAACCCAGAAGAGGATCAACGCTTAAAACAATCGCTGATAGATTCAGTTAAAGATCGGGCAGAAAACTTAATGATTGTCGACCTTTTACGCAACGACCTTAGTAAAGTCTGTACTCATAACAGCGTAAAAGTCCCTAAATTATTTACAATTGAAAGCTATGCTAACGTTCACCATAAAGTAAGCACAGTAACCGGTACATTAAGCGAAGAACACACGCCGATCTCCTTATTAGCCCATTGTTTCCCTGGTGGTTCTATAACTGGCGCGCCAAAAGTTCGTGCGATGGAAGTTATCGAAGAGTTAGAACCTCACCGCCGAGCAGTTTACTGCGGTTCAATTGGCTATATCAGCTTATGCGGAAGAATGGATACCAGTATTACGATCCGAACTTTGTTGTGTGAAAATAATCATATTTACTGCTGGGCGGGCGGCGGCATTGTTGCCGACTCTGTTAAAGAGATGGAATATGAAGAGACCTTTGATAAGGTCAATAACTTACTACACTGCTTAGAAGAGACCATGCTCTAATTTAGAAATCCCTCTCCCCATCCATAAGGTCAGAAAGTGAATGTAGAGTCATCTCAGAAGAGGATGGGAAAGCATCTTCTAATGCCTGAGAGATACGTTCAAACATACCTTCAAGATCTAAAAAGGCATTAACAACGATTGGGTCAAAATGGCTACCACTGCCTTTAGCTATCGCCTCTCGTACATAACTATGATCCATTGCACTTTTATAAGGTCGACGGGAAATCATCGCATCATAGACATCAGCTACCGCCATCAAGCGAGCAACCAAAGGGATCTCTTTACCTTTTAAGCCTTCAGGATAACCTTGACCATCCCAACGCTCATGGTGGCTCAACGTCACTTGCTGAGCAATAGCTAAAAAACGAATGGTTCGACTGCTGGATTGATGCTCAATCAATTGCTGAGCAGCGTGCATAGCCTCATACCCAAGCCGAGCATGGGTTTTCATAACCTCATACTCTTCGGTCGATAACTCCCCTGGATTTTTTAGGATACGATCAGGGATACCTACTTTACCTATATCATGTAACGCCGATGTTTTATAAAAAAGCTCGATCGTTTCATCATCAAGCTCATCTCGATACTCAGGACTACGACGTAGATGCTCTGCCAATGCCTTAACATAGTGTTGAGTACGAAGAATATGATTGCCCGTTGAATGATCTCTAACCCGCGCAATAGTCGCTAAACATAAGATAGCCGCGTCTTGTACTGTATTAAGATCATTCAAATTCACTTGATTATCAGCAAGACTTAACGCTCCCTCAGCAGCACTTCTAGGCTCAATTAATAAGTTCCGTCTCAGATTCGCAAGGCCTGAATAGGTTTTGCATTTAGAATTAACAACAGACTCAATAAAAGGGGGCGCCAGGTAATCAGTACACCCTAATTTTAAAGCCAATGCCCGAAAGTCATCTTTTAAAGATGCCCAAGCTAAGAACACTGGGATACCTAGACGCTCACATTCCGCAATCGTTTTTTCTACAAGCGTATGCGCTACATCGCCCTTATCAGAACTATTAATTTGATCACTACCAATAATAGCCAAATTACAACTAACGGGAAGAGAATCTCTACTACACAGCCCATAGCTCAACTCATACCCGCTACAAAAACATCCGGACAGTTGGTCGGTTAAATCAGTACAATCTGTCAGAATCAATGCATTGAGCATGAAATGAAGAACCTAGTTAATTGATACTTATAAAGAGAATAGAAGCACACTTGGAAGGATGCAATCAAAAGCTGGTTTTAGTATAAAGCAAAAACCCCAGCTAAGATTGATATAAGACAACCTTAAGCTAGGGTTTAGTAAAAAATAACTCTAAGTTAAAGAGTTAGATTACGATTACTCGCTTTTAGAAACTCTTTTTTCAGATCTTCGTAAGTGTGTACAGCCGGAAACTGAGGGAACTCAGCAATTACGTTATCGGGCGCATGAAATAAAATACCGGACTCAGCTTGCGTAAGCATGGTTGTATCATTATATGAATCACCTGCCGCAATCACTCGATAATTAAGCAATTGTAACGCACGTACAGATTGACGTTTTGGATCTTTCTGGCGCAACGTATAATCAGTAATACGTCCCTCTTCATTCACTTCTAGCTTATGACACAATAATGTTGGGAAACCCAGTTGGCGCATCAATGGCTGAGCAAACTCATAAAAAGTGTCAGACAAGATAATCAACTGGAAACGCTCACGTAGCCAATCAACAAACTCCGCCGCGCCTTCTAGAGGAGATAAGCGACTAATAGTATCCTGAATCTGCGGCAATGTTAGGCCATTCTCATCAAGAATTCTAAGGCGCTGCTGCATCAATTCATCGTAATCAGGGATGTCACGGGTGGTGGCTTTTAACTCTTCAATACCTGTTTCTTCAGCAAAAGCGATCCAAATTTCAGGGATTAGGACCCCTTCAAGGTCAAGACAAGCGAGTTCCACACGCGACTCCTATTAAATTAATTGATGTAGCTATTAAACGGATGCAATAAACAATATTCTTTTCGCGCCAATTTACCTGCTATCGGGCAGCCTTGCAAGAAAGCCGTTATAGCAATTTCAGCAATAAACTTTTTATTTTACAAAAAAAAGAACCCCCGCTGAAAACAACGAGGGCTCTTAAAAAAGCGACCTGAATCGGTGGCTTTAGCAATTAAATATCTTTAGGTTGAACAGGTATAGCCTGTTTAACTCCTGTCAGTACATTACGCTGATGAAGCTCTTCATCAGATGCACCAACACCGCCATCCGCTTTGGCATTTTCAAAGTAACAAAGCGTTGGTTGATGAGCATCAGCTTCTTTCTCGTCCAATTGAACGTATGAAGCAATGATTAGCAAATCACCTTTACTCGCTCTGTGCGCAGCTGCGCCATTCACAGAAATAATTCCGCTATTATCTTCAGCACGAATTGCATACGTAGTGAAGCGTTCGCCATTATTCACATTGTAGATATGAATTAATTCATATTCACGAATGCCTGACTGATCAAGCAATACACCATCGATCGCACATGAACCTTCATAGTGAAGCTCAGCGTGAGTGACCGTTACACGGTGTAGCTTGCACTTTAAGAATGTCTGCAGCATAGACTAAATCCTGCGTTTGCTCATCTTTACCGAGTGACCTCGGTTTCCCCCTTTCGCTACTTATCACTAAGTGATTAAATAGCACGTAAACGCCACGTAAGCAGATCATTATATCTCAACTACGGGTGTATTTTTAGCAATGACCTTTACAGCCATTTATGTTGCGGCGCACATAATACTGGAAAAAGCTCAAAAGATTAACCAACTAGAGCATTAAATTATGCTTATAAACCGCAAAGTGCGCGCATTCTACCACCATCTACAAAAATTTTAAGGGTTAAGTCCCTATTCTTTAGATCAACCGTGACTAATTGCTAACAATACATCGAAAAGAAAGGGCAAATTGAACGCTACTCATCAATAGATTAACTTTCCTCACCCCCTTTCTTAACTAATTGATTTATAATCGCGCCTTATAAATTTTTAGTCGCTGATTCAGGTACGTTGCTGTGACAGATAAAACGCTTTATGAAACACTTTCCACAAGCCTAAAAAACCGCATCATGATTTTAGATGGCGGTATGGGCACGATGATTCAAGATTATAAATTGGAAGAAAAGGATTATCGTGGTGAGCGCTTTGCTGACTGGCAGGTTGATGTAAAAGGTAATAATGACCTATTGGTGCTGACTCAGCCGGAAATTATTAAAGCGATCCACCGTGAGTACCTACTTGCGGGTGCGGACATTATTGAAACAAATACCTTTAACGCGACTCAGATTGCAATGGCTGACTATGAGATGGAATCAATCAGCCGTGAAATAAACGTTGAAGCTGCTCGCTTAGCACGTCTAGCCTGTGACGAAATACTTAAAGAAACACCTAATCGTCCTCGCTATGTAGCCGGTGTACTCGGTCCCACTAACCGGACTTGTTCAATCTCACCAGATGTAAATGATCCAGCTTTCCGTAATGTCAGCTTTGATGAACTAGTTGATGCTTATACCGAATCCCTAGCAGGCCTAATCGAAGGCGGATCAGATATTATTTTGATTGAGACTATCTTTGATACGCTCAATGCTAAAGCTTGTATCTATGCCGTAGAAACCTATTTCGAAGAACATAATATACACCTGCCTGTAATGATTTCGGGCACCATTACCGATGCATCAGGACGCACGCTCTCGGGTCAAACAACCGAAGCATTCTGGAACTCTGTTCGCCATGCTAAGCCCATTTCTATAGGTCTTAACTGTGCGCTAGGTCCTAAAGAATTACGTCAGTACGTTGAAGAACTATCGCGCATATCTGAAACCTTTGTGTCTGCCCACCCCAATGCAGGCCTACCTAATGCGTTTGGTGCTTATGATGAAACACCGGAACAGATGGCTGAAGAGATTGGCGAATGGGCACGATCGGGCTTTCTAAATATTATTGGTGGTTGTTGTGGAACCACACCCGCACATATTAAAGCCATTAGAGAAGCCGTTGAAACTGAAGCCCCAAGAGTACTTCCTGAACTGCCGATAGAGTGCCGCCTATCCGGCCTTGAACCCATGAACATTGGTGCTGATACTTTATTTGTCAACGTTGGTGAACGTACCAATGTAACCGGTTCAGCGATGTTTAAACGACTAATTAAAGAGCAAGACTATGAAACAGCTTTAGATGTTGCTCGCCAACAAGTTGAAAACGGTGCTCAAATTATCGATATCAACATGGATGAAGGGATGCTTGATTCCCTTGCTGCCATGGACCGCTTCCTTAAGCTGATAGCTTCTGAACCTGATATTTCATGCGTGCCGATTATGATCGACTCCTCAAAATGGGAGGTGATCGAAGCGGGCCTGCAATGCATACAAGGTAAAGGGATTGTTAATTCAATCAGCTTAAAAGAAGGCCATGAAAATTTTGTTTACCAAGCACGTAAGTTACGCAGATATGGCGCAGCAGTCGTTGTTATGGCGTTTGATGAAGATGGCCAGGCAGATACCTATCAACGAAAAACCGAAATATGCGAACGCTCCTACCGTGTTTTAGTAGACGAAGTCGGCTTTCCGCCAGAAGATATAATTTTCGACCCTAATATCTTTGCAGTTGCGACCGGTATTGATGAACATAACAATTACGCCGTAGACTTTATTCAAGCGACCGGCTGGATTAAAAAGAATCTACCCCATGCAAAAGTATCGGGAGGCGTTTCCAATGTCTCCTTCTCTTTCCGGGGCAATAACCCTGTACGTGAAGCGATCCACTGTGTATTTCTTTATCACGCCATTCAACAAGGAATGGATATGGGGATCGTTAACGCCGGCCAGCTGGCGATCTACGATGACCTACCAGAAGAGCTTCGCCTTGCGGTCGAAGATGTTATTCAAAACAAACGCGATGATTCCACCGAGCGTTTGCTCGATATTGCAGAAAAATATCGTGGCGATGGCGTCGAAGTTGAAGAAAAAACCCAAGAGTGGCGAAACCTCCCCGTCAATGAACGCTTAGCCCATGCACTAGTTAAAGGCATCACTGAATTTATCGAAGAAGATACAGAAGAAGCTCGCCTAAATCATGACCGCCCCTTACATGTTATTGAAGGTCCTCTCATGGATGGTATGAGTATAGTGGGTGACCTATTCGGTGCAGGCAAAATGTTTCTTCCACAAGTTGTTAAATCAGCCCGCGTAATGAAGAAAGCAGTCGCCTACCTTATGCCGTTTATTGAAGAGGAAAAAACCGGTTCTAGCCAAACAAATGGCAAGGTTGTACTCGCAACGGTTAAAGGTGATGTACACGATATAGGCAAAAACATTGTCGGCGTCGTTCTACAATGTAATAACTATGAGATTATCGACTTAGGCGTAATGGTTTCCTCAGAGACTATTCTACGCACAGCACGAGAAGAAAATGCCGATATTATCGGCCTTTCTGGGCTAATCACCCCCTCCCTTGATGAGATGGTGCATGTTGCCAAAGAGATGGAGCGACAAGAGTTTAATATTCCCCTTCTTATTGGCGGCGCTACAACCTCTAAAGCCCATACTGCGGTAAAAATTGATCGCGGCTATAAACGTGACCAAGTGGTACATGTCACCAATGCTTCACGCGCAGTGAATGTTGTCTCTAATCTATTAAACGAGAAAAAAGCCGCCTACGTAAAAGAAATTCAAGACGACTATGAAGCAGTACGCCAACGTCATGCCGCCCGTATGACAGACAAACGCCGCGTGCCTCTTAACGCAGCACGCGCCAACAAGTTTCAGATTGATTGGGAGAGTTACACGCCACCGGTACCCATCAAACCAGGAATTACCGTTTTTGATGATATCTCTTTAACAGAGATCGAGCCTTATCTAGATTGGACACCCTTTTTCCACTCGTGGGAACTAGCAGGCCGCTATCCTCGCATTCTAAATGACGAGATCATTGGCGAAGAAGCTACAAAGCTTTTTGCAGATGCAAAAGTTATGCTGAAAAAACTAATTGATGAGAAACTGCTGACGGCCAAAGCTGTTGTCGGCTTATTTCCGGCAAACACAATTGGTGATGATGATATTGAACTCTATACCGATGACAGCCGTTCTGAAGTACTTATGACTGTTCATAACCTGCGTCAACAAACAGAAAAGATCGCCGGTAAACCCCATATGTGTTTATCTGACTTTGTCGCCCCCAAAGAGAGTGGTAAAGCTGATTACCTCGGCGCCTTTGCCGTAACCGCAGGTCATGGCTGTGATGAACTGGTCGCTATATATGAAGCGGACCATGATGATTACAACTCCATTATGGTGAAAGCACTGGCAGACCGTTTTGCTGAAGCTCTCGCCGAGATGATGCATGATAAAGTACGTAAAGAACTTTGGGGTTACGCTGCCGATGAAAATCTTAGCAATGACGACCTAATTGCTGAAAAATATAAAGGGATCCGTCCTGCACCGGGCTACCCTGCTTGTCCAGAACATACGGAAAAGGGTTTATTGTGGGAACTACTGGATGTTGAGAAAAACACCGGTATGACCATTACTGATTCATACGCTATGCTCCCGACAGCAGCCGTCAGTGGTTTTTACTACAGCCACCCAGATTCTCAGTATTTTGGTGTAGCAAAAATCGGCGAAGACCAAGTGGAAAGCTATGCAAAACGCAAAGGCATGGAGATGAAAGAAGCTGAACGTTGGTTAGCTCCTAATTTAGGGTATGAACCAGAAGAAGGTTAAAGCCTCATTGAGATAATAAAAAACCGAATGTGATTACATTCGGTTTTTTTATTAAAAATCGAATACTGACCTGTTAGCACAGCCTATCAATGAGCCATTTTTAGGCCAAGAATACCTAAGCAAATAAAGCCTAAGCTCACTAACTTAAGTATATTTACTGATTCATTAAATAGAATAATACCGAGCACTGCGGTTCCTAGCGCACCAATGCCTACCCATACACCATATGCAGTCCCAACGGGTAATGATTTCATTGCGAAACCGAGTAAAAAAAGACTAAGAACTAAAGCAAGCATGGTCCCTAACGAAGGCCACAGTTTGCTCAAACCTTCTGAGTATTTCAGACCGATGGCCCAACCTATCTCCAGCAACCCCGCTAGAACGAGAATAAACCAATTCATAAAACCTCTCACTTGACGGGGTCGTCCCCAATATAATTGAGAGGTAAGGTCGTCCTCACTTCGTTAATCAATCAATATATTACTAGTCAGCAGCTTCCGCTAAATGATACTAAGTATTCTACACATTAAATCACCCTATTCAATTGAACCGAGTAGCGCTACTATCAGCTAAATATAACCGTGCTCTTTATTAACACTTATTTCTAATTTTAAAACCTATTAAGGCTACATTCGTACTTGTCTGATATGCTTAGTGCAATTGCGATATAGGAAAAAGCATAATGAAAAAATCATATCTCATCACTTCAATATTGGCTGTTTCAATTACATCTGTAACTGCTTATGCAGGCTGGGCAGATAAACTCAAAGAAGTAGTTCAAGACGAAGAGGTACAACAGAAAGTTCTAGATACGGCAACGGGTAGTAATACATCTAGCAGTACATCTGGCCAAACTACAAACCTAAGCACTGAAACCGTCATTAACGGCTTAAAAGAAGCACTTGAGGTTGGCAGCCGACGCGCGATCGAAGAGATTAGCCAGCCCGGTGGTTATCTAGACAACCAAGATATCCGCATACCTTTACCAGACGGCATTAATAAAGTTGCTACACTACTTAAAAAATACGGTCTAGAAAGTCAAGTAACTGAATTCGAAGAGAGTATGAACCGTGCTGCTGAAAAAGCTGCGCCACAAGCGACTGAACTCATTGTCGGTGCAGTAAAAGAGATGAGTTTTGATGACGCGAAAAAGATCTACTCAGGCTCTGATGATGCTGCTACTCAGTACTTTAAAGAGAAAACTAGCGGTAAGCTAAGAGAACTTTTTCAGCCAACCGTTCAAGAATCCCTTGGGCAAGTCGGCGCAACACGTTACTACAACGACTTAGCCAGTGAAGCTAAAGAGATTCCATTCGTTGGGGATAAGGTAAATGTGGACTTAGATAACTATGTTACCGAAGAAGCTTTAAACGGTTTATTCACAATGCTCGCAGTAGAAGAGAAAAAAATTCGTGAGAATCCTGCAGCACGTACCACCGACCTCTTAAAGCAACTGTTTCAATAATAGCGATTCTTACTAAGGATCATCTATATAATTATCACTTATAAAAAAAAGCCGAGAATGAATATTCATCTCGGCTTTTTTTATATAGCTGTATCTTAGCAAACTAGATCGTGGAAGCTAAAGTTTAGAAAGCTTACTCGTCTTCGACACGTGAAGCTTCATAACGTGCTTGTGCTTCTTCATAGCGAGATTGCGCTGCTTCTTCAGCTTCATCACGCTCAACACGGCGCTCAGCTTTGCGTTTATTACGTTCAATCTGCTGCTCCATAAACTGCTTGAGTTCTGACTCTCCCCACGCCTTAGCTTCATCTTCAGTTTCAAAACCATCCTGACGTTTTGATACTACTATTCTACGGGCACTTGCCTGTCGCAAAATTTTTACAGACCAGGTTTCACCTTCTGCTACTACCTGATAGTCGTATTTCTTACCCTTGGCCATTCATTTTTCCTGAAGATATAGATGATTCATAACAAGCGCTTTATTCTATCACGCTTCCCCTATAGTTAAGATAGATTTATTTAGCTTGTACAGCATATGAAACGCTTAGATATTGCCAAAAAGCTCGCTCAGCTGCTTCTTAACCTTTCCACTGCTGGCCTGATTCAGCTTGAAAGTTTAGAATAGGCTCAATTAATATTTTGCTGATTATTTTTAAGTAAAGAGACGCTATGAAATCGCCTGAAGTAGACACGCCTATCTCAACCGACTCTGAAAAGAATCAAACCAAAAACGGCTTTTTAGCGCTTGTTTCAAAACTCTGCTTTGAAGAAACACTGCCTATACGTTTTATGTATAAAACTGTGCCTGAGCACCTTAATGATACGGGTTGGAGAATGTTTACAGGCTATGAGACTGAAGAGTTTTTAGAAGATGAGTTATCTAATCTCGTCCCTATTCCTGTTGTAAAAATGTGTAGTTTAGATCCATCACTCAGTGAACTAGTTACCTTTAATGCAGGTACTGTATGGGAACGAGCTCCCGGTAGCGATAGCTGGGAACGTGTATACGATTACAAAATACCCTCACCTAATGTTGATGTAGAGATCACTAATGACATCGACCGATTTAATGTAGAGCCAAAAGATTAGACGCTAAATTTAGTTAAACAGGAGCTAAGAGAACCCATCTTTAATAAGGGCTGGCTTCCTCTTTACATTTAAGTTTTATCGATTAGGCCTAACTACAGTCCCTTATAATATTGATTACGCTTTATGGCTGCTTCGATATTTTCAACCGCTAAATCTAAGGCTATTTTAGGTGGCATACCGCCTAAAATATCAGTCATCGCTTTTTTATAACTCGAAGATATAACAGAATAAGCCGGTGTTTCAGGCCTTAAGTGTGCGAAATACAGAGAATAATCATAAATCATTCTCCATTTCCCGCCTTTTGCATAATAATGACTTAAAGGGATCGCTTCACGACTTGTCGGAAATAACCCTGTCGCCTTTTCCTTTAGCTCCCTTGGCTGTGCTGTTATAGACCCTGTCATTCGTAAAACTTCATCGGTCGACAGCAAAAAACTTATAAACGCTTTAGCTGCCGGAAGGTTTGAGCAAGTCCGAGTAACAGCCCAATGCCAAGACCCACCTCCAATAATAGAACCATGCCCAAAATCCGGTACAGGCAATATTAAAAGATCATCCCCCAGCGATTTTTCATAATAAGGCAATGCCCAAGATCCATTAAGCTGTATACCTACTCGCCTTTTTACTAAACCAAAATCATCTTGAGGGTTTGGATCCATAAGCTTTTCACGAACAAGCTGCTGTATCCATCGACCAAATTCAACCGCTTCTGGCGAATTTAATACACCATCGACTTGCGTATAGTTATCACGATCAATAAGGTCGGCCCCCCAGGACAACATTAAAGGAGCCCAAGCGTAAGTAATCCACTCAGTTTTATCATGGGGACGCATATCAAATGGATAGTCATATTCACCAGTTGCTTTAATTAAGCGAATAACGTCCATTAATTCATTTTTATTCCAAGGATGATCTAGCGTAGGTATTCTGGCTCCTACTTTATTAAGTAAGGACTTGCGGGTAAATAGCGCTAACGAAACATCAAATTGACCCACTGAATAAACGTGCTTTTGATAGGTTCCCTTACCCGATGCATTGATCGAATTAAGTAGATTCCTATCAATAATCCCATCAAGAGGCCGAATAACATCATTCCATGCAAAGTTAGGGACCAAAGGCTGATCAATATCAATAATACATGGCAACACTTCTGCCCGAGCCGCTTCAATTAACACTTGGTTATAGGCAGGCTCTGGAATAAAGTCTGGAACAATCAGCCACTGTTTTTGGCTCTGATTAAAACGCTTGATTGCTGCTAAAGAGGCATCAACTTCTTTTTCGTTAGCAAGGTGACGCCAAAGGCTTACCTCAATGGGTGCCGAAAACGAAAGGCTAGGAAAAATACTGAGCATAGACAGCATTATGGCCATTTTTGCCATCCAAAGCTTCTTGCAAGTGAGACTGAAGCCTTTTTGAAACAGAGTCATTTCCTTTCTCAACAATTTATGCTTTATCAAGTAGAGTAACGCTCCATAAGTGATTCAATTGATAGGGGTCGATCAAAATAATAGCCTTGTACCAAATCACACTGATAGGCGACTAACTTTTCAAACTGTTCCTCCGTTTCAACACCTTCTGCAACCACTGTCATTCCACACGAATGCCCCAAACTAATAATCATGCGTACAAGCATGTCACTTTGCCCTCCCTCTAAAAATTTATTAATAAAGGAGCGATCAATTTTTATCTCACTTAAGGGTAAGTTATTAATATAACTAAGCGATGAATAACCGGTACCAAAATCATCCAGTGATAAACTAAACCCCTGTTCTTTTAGTTGATTAAATACAGGTAGGACTTTATCAAGCTTATGAATAAAAATATTTTCTGTAATCTCTAAAGTAATTCTACGTGGATCAATCCCTATATGGGTACATATTTCAATAACCGCCGTACTAAATTCTGGCTCTAACACTTGCATAGGCGAGACATTTACAGAGAGCCCTATTGCCCCTTTTCCATTAGGAGAAAACCGGTAAATATCTTCACAAGACTTTTTTAACACAAATAAACCAAGCCTGTGTATCAAGCCCGTCTCTTCTGCAGCAGTAATAAAGGTTTCTGGAGGAACATCTCCCAAATAAGAGTTACTCCAACGGGCCAGCGCTTCTACACTGACAAGCTTTTTAGTTGCTATATCGATCTGGGGTTGATAACAAACAGATATCTCATCACTGGTTATTGCATTAACGACTTCATGCTCCACATTCATTAAGTATTTTATATACTCACTGATAGATTCATCATAAAAAACAATCTGCCCTCGTCTCTGATTTTTTGATCGGTAAAGTACTGTGTCTGCTTTACTAATCAACACTCCTACATCCTTACTATCGTCTGGATATAGTGTGGCGCCGATACTACAGCTAACCGTTATAATTCTACTAGCTATAATAAAGGGCTCTGCTAACGCCCTTTGTATACGTTTGGCGTGTAAATGAGCATCCTCTTGGTTTTTAAGATTCGAATAACAAAATACAAACTCATCTCCACCAAATCGGCACACAGCGTCCTTTTCAGTAATAAGTGCCTTAAATGTGCAGCTAATCTCTCTTAGAAGTTGGTCCCCTACTGAATGGCCATAAAGATCATTCACATTTTTAAAGTTATCGATATCGATAAAAAATATTGCGAGCTTTCCCCCTTGCTCAGAGGTATATTTAATACTCGCCTCTACTTTTTGAGTTAATAAAAGCCGATTAGGCAGCCCAGTTAAATCATCATGTAGAGCCATATGTTCCATCTGATCTTTAACTTTCTGTAATCTATAGAAATCTAGCTCAATTCGCTTTTGAAAAGCCTCAAAACGCCGGGCAATCAAATGGCTGACGTACAGAGATACCGTAACCAACAAAATAATTGCTACAGCAGCTATAACGATCAGTTGAATTAAGCTTTGATCATTGTATTTAGCTAGTGCTTTCTCTTTTTTCTTAAGATACTTTTCAAATGTTTTGTAGTTAAAGCCCGTGCCTATAATCCAATCCCAGCCTTTAACTTCGCGAACGTAACTTATATGTTCAAGCGCGGCTTCTCCACTAATCGTAAGTGGTTTCTGATAACTAACATAGCCTCCTCCCTGCTCAACTTGTTTTGATATTTCACCAAACAAAGTATCACTAAGCTTATCGCCTATTGCTAAATCTATACCTAAAAAATCATTATAATGGTGCGATAGGAGCGTCCCTTGCTTATCCAGTACGACGAAATATCCTCCCTCTCCATACTCATAACCGGTAAACCAGTCGAGCAGGTCTTTTTTAGCATCCTGTTCAAAATCATCAATATATTCGCTAACTCCTATAACCCAACGATAAGGTTCAAACTCTCGAACAAAGCCTAGCTTCTCGAACTGCTTATCTTCGGAGCCATCTTGCTTCGGGAAGGTCCAATACAGAAAACCTTCTCCTTGAGCATCCACAATGTTAAGCAACCGTCGAGCAAAATAATTACCTTTTTTATCTTTGACATTCCATAGTGACTGGTTTTCAAGGCTTGGATTAAGACCATCCATCACTACCGTTCCTTGGTTATCTAGAATAAAAAAATAACCGCGTCCATTAAAAAAACTTATTGGACGGAGAGCTTCAGAAATCAGCTTAGTCATTTCAGACTTTGATTTATCTGGGTTATTAGCATAGATATGATGAGCTATAGCATAGGCTTCATAAACTCGCTCTTTTTCTTGGCTTTTCAGGGTTGCTTCTAATTTCGATTGCCGAAGGAGTAGTTGTTTATAAACTTGGTTTACTTGCGACCTAACTAGCTCTTTACGCTGATTTAACAATTCATTTCTAAGGTTTTCGATACTACGGACAGCTTTCATACGATTGTCTTGAATGGCCGCCAGTGTAGCAACCAACGCAAATACGCAAACAATAGCAACAGATGTATAACGGATTAAAAATAATAACTTTCTATTATCCGATAGCCTCATCGATATATCGCTCATAGCGCCTCGTTTGAAGCGCCAGTGCAATCTATAGAGGAAATAATGTAAAAAATAATTTCTCCCTCTCCTTTTTAAAGCTAAAAAAAATTAAGAATTCAGTAAAAAGCGCCCTTTATTCAATAGAATAAAGGGCAATAAAAATAGAACAGCTGAAACAGTGAAAAGTTACAATCCTTGTATTAGGGTAAATATCTAAGATAGAAACTACGTCTTTTAAGTATAGATAGAAAAGACTATTCAACAAGTCTATCTGATTTAAAATCTATACTTCTTTTTACAGTAGAGGGAGTGTCGATAGGAATAGTCTGTTCAACAAAAAAAGGGGAATAATAGAGCCTATGTACAACTTTTTAGCTGACAGCCCATAGGCTTTTTGTATTTTATCGCTAAAAACACAAAAAATTACTTTTTCTATATGCGGCATTCAATCTAACTTACCAGTTGTTGTCTCTAATGCCACAAGAGCAGTCTCCTCTAAGGAGTAACCATAAACGCCGCAACTGATTGCAGGAAAAGCAATCATTAAAAATTGATGAGCTTCCGCCAACTCTAAACAGGGTAGATGACTCTGGGCTAAGAGATCTGCCTCATTTCCATCCATACCAGATGGGACCGACAGTATGAATGACAAAAGCTGCGGGGAGGTTGTAGCTCTTAGTTAATCGTGCTGCACCAGTAGGGCAATCACCAAGCATTAACAATGACTTCAACCTGTAGACGGGTAATATCGCCTTGAATAATTTCTATACGTTTATCAATATTCATGGCCTTTTACGCAATATAATCTACATTCAATTTAATTAACTTAAGTACAACCTGTTACTTATCTTTAAATACGAAAAAACCCGAAGTAATTAACAACGGACTTAATAAAAATACCTAAATACTCGTTAACGCCGAGAAAAGCGCGCTAAAGCACGCTCAAGATCGGATGCAGATAGAGACATCTCTTCAGCTAGGCTAGAGGTATTCTTTGCAGCTCTCTCTGAATTATTCGCCACATCACTAATAGCAGCTAAGTTGTTATGTAAATCATTAACCAAACCGCTTTGCTCTTCTGCTGCGGATGCGATACCAGTGTTCATTATATTCATATCAGACAGGGCATTGTTTATCTCATGCAAGACATCACTGGTTCGAGCCATTTCGGATACATTTTCGGTAACTGAACCCGTTGTACGCTCCATCATAGCGACTGCGCGGGTTGCACAATCTTGCAATTTACTTAGCGTTTCACGAATTTCACCGGTAGATTCCTGTGTCCGCTGGGCTAGTGTTCTAACCTCGTCAGCAACAACAGCAAAACCTCGCCCTTGATCCCCCGCGCGCGCAGCTTCAATCGCAGCGTTAAGTGCGAGTAAATTTGTTTGATCTGCAATCTCACTAATCACACCTGAAACAGCATGAATATTTTGCACATCTTGATCTAATTCGCTAATAACTTCACTTGTGCTGCTAACCTCATTCGATAACTGAGTAAATGACGCTGTGGTTTTTTGCACAACTGATAGCCCTTCTGAAGCAATGCTTTCAACACCTTGAGCTGTAGTAGAAGCCATACTTGTATTTTGTGCTATTTCAGAAGCACTTGCAGATAAATCGCCTACACCATCCGCTATATGTGCGATTTCTTCTTTTTGTCGCGCAACACCATCACGTGTTTCAGATGCTTCACTCACTAAATGTTTTGAATTACTTGCCACAAGATCAGTCGCCCGTTGCGCCTCACGCACTAAAACTTCGAAACCATCAGCGACTTTATTCATCCCTGCCGATATGGCTCCCATTTCATCTTTACCTTGATAATCTAAGCGCGCAGATAAGTCGCCATTTGCCAGCTTTTCAGATATATCTTTAAACTCATGCATTGTTTGAATCGTTGAGCGATAAAAACCAAGGAACAGGTAAAAAGCTAAAAAAATGGTAATAATGATAACGGCCAAAATTAAATTACGACTAAAAATCTGCTTCTCTAAATAAGCATTCTCTTTCTCATATAAGGTGGGTAGCATACTTTGATATAAACTCAGAACTTTCTGAATGGCTGCAGTACCTTCGGCAAAGACTTTATTGGAATCCACCGTCAAGTTATCGGGTTCTATTACGTGTTGATGGATATAACTAATATAATCTCGGATCCCATCTTTTGCAGCCTTAATGTCATCAGCCATAGATGATAATTCAGGCATATCTAATCCAATGCGCAAAGCTGGATATACTTCATCCAAATGACCAATAACATTATTTAGATAAATAAATGTATCTGGTGTGAAAGCCCCCCTTGCTGCAACACCCGCTGCTTTGCCACGCAACTGGCCTGTTTCATCGATAATTAACGGTAAAAACACCGCAACATTATCAATTAAATAAGTATTACTAGCGCTAGGATCCAACTCTAAAGAAAACTCACGCAACAAAATATGATTGAAATCTCGTACTTTGGCAGAGAATTCGTTATGCAATTCAAAGTTCTCAGCTGGAGATTGATTGTTAATATTAGCGATCAGGTTCTGCCAATGTATATCTAAGTCAGCAAGAATCTCTTGTGTCTTCGGGCTGACATCTGTTGATCCTGCTATCAGATTAGACAGTGCCGCATCAACTTTAGCGCGACGATCTAAAACTTTACTTTCTACTGCTGTATTACCATTTAAAAATGCATTGGTCAGCCCACGATGTTGACCTATATTCACAACTAAAGGTTCGGTCAGCTGAATAATCTCGATGCCACGTAATTCTGACTGAGTTAAGTTAATACTGCGACTCAACTCCTGCCAGTACAAAACAACCGTTAATATCAACGGAATCAGAAAAAGGACACTAACAATAGTGAACTTTGCTGGGTATTTCATGCTACCCATCAGTTTTACTGCTGGTCTAATCCAAGATCCCATTTTTTACATCTCCACAATTTTTTGAATGGTTATTCAAACAAGCCATATAAGGCAAGCTTTAGTAAAGAAGGTTCCTTAATTTTTTTGATTTTTTCAAACAAAACCTCTGCTTCAGTGTATTCTCTCTGCAAGTGATATAGCCATTGTTTCACACGACCATGTACATATTTAGCGGCAATATCCTGCTCAACCCGATCTAAATATCTGTCCACAATCAGGAGTATTTCCTGCCAATCTAATGCTTTAACATTTTCATCCGCTTGATGATGCTTTATGACTTTTCCTAAGTCTGGTTTAGCGATCAACCCTCGTCCAATCATCACATCATCACAGCCACTAATATTTCTACATTTTTGATAATCCTGCCAATTCCAGACTTCACCATTGGCGGTTACAGGGATACTAATCTCCTCCTTGATAAGCCTTATCCATTCCCAGTGAGCAGGTGGGCGATAACCCTCAAGCTTAGTCCGCGCATGCACAGTTAAGCCATCAGCTTTAGCCTCTTCAATCGCCTGTGCATTTTCCATTGCTAAGAATTTATCTTTGTTCCCCAAACGCATTTTAGCCGTCACTGGGGTATCACTCGGTACGGCTATTCGAACGGCTTTAACAATTTCATAAATAAGTTCAGGGGTATCAAGTAAAACAGCCCCTCCTTTACTTTTATTAACTGTTTTAGCCGGACAACCAAAGTTAAGGTCTATACTAGGTGCCCCAAGCTTAGCCGCTTTGCGCGCATTACCCGCTAATACCGAAGGATCACTGCCAAGCAACTGTAATGCCACGGGCGTCCCCGCTCTTGTTTTACCACCATTAAGCAGTTCAGGACACAAACGCCTAAAAACCTTTGCCGGCAACACACGATCACTTACACGGACAAACTCAGTAACACATTGATCAATGCCGCCTATCTGAGTCAGCAAATCTCTCATTGTGTAATCAACAACGCCTTCCATCGGCGCGAGAATAATTTTCAAAATATAATTACAGGTAAAATCACTGGAAACCACTACATTATAGCTGCTATTAACAAAGGTACTTCAAAGTAAACAAGATAAGATGTTTTAAACTATAGAATTTATTAGATTGGGCTAAAAAATTGGCTCCCAATCCACTTAAACGAATTATTGAGTAATCCATTCACCGTCAATTGAAAGAAAATATACTTTCATATAATGAAAAACCCGCTCTTGGCGGGCCCTTATTATCGATATTACAACAAGCTAGAGCGCAGCTAAACCCCGTTGCATATCCGCCTTTATATCATCGATGTCTTCAATACCTACTGACAAACGTATAAGGTTTTGATGAATACCCGCGGAAACACGATCCTCTTCACTCATACGTCCATGAGTTGTCGTAGAGGGATGAGTAATCGTAGTTTTCACATCACCTAAGTTCCCAGTGATCGATACCATAGTGGTCGCATCAATAAAGCGCCAAGCAGCCTCTTGACCACCTTTAACTTCAAATGAAAGCACGCCACCGAAACCTGATTGCTGTTTTTTAGCTAGCTCATGCTGAGGGTGGCTCTCTAATCCAGAGTAAAATACACGTTCAACACCCGTCTGCTCTTCGAGCCAGTTAGCGATCTCAAGAGCATTACGGCAATGGGCATCCATACGAATTTTCAATGTTTCTAAGCCTTTTAGAAAGACCCAAGCATTGAAGGGGCTCATACAAGCACCGCCAGTACGGATAAAGCCAAACACCTCTTCCATCTCTTTCTGCGCGCCAACAACTACACCACCCACACAACGCCCTTGTCCATCAAGGTACTTAGTCGCTGAATGAATAATGATGTCAGCCCCCTGTTTTAGCGGTTGCTGAAGAACCGGTGTACAGAAGCAGTTATCCACAACCAACAAAACATCATGCTTATGGGCAATCTCGGCCACAGCTGAAATATCGGTTAACTCAGCCAGTGGATTTGAGGGCGTTTCCAAAAATAGAATTTTGGTATTCTCTGTAATTGCATCTTCCCAACATCGAAGATCCGTTGGATCAACAAATGTCGTAGTAATACCCGTCCGAGATAGGTATTTCTCAAAAAGAGATACCGTTGACCCAAACACGCTCCGGGAGCATACAACATGATCCCCCACTTTCATTAGCGCGAGGCAAGTGCTTAAAATAGCGGCCATGCCGGATGATGTAGCTACTGCGCGCTCCCCCCCCTCAAGGGCAGCAATCCGTTCTTCAAAAAACTGCACTGTTGGGTTGGTAAAACGAGAGTAGATATTCCCCTCCTCTTCTCCACCAAAACGTGCAGCGGCCTCACGTGCGCTTGAAAATACAAAACTAGAGGTAGGATAGATAGGATCACTATGCTCCCCTTCAAGGGAGCGATGCTGACCTGCGCGCACAGCCAAGGTACCCAAATCATATCCTTCAGGATCAAATTGAATACGCTCTGCACGTTCATAATCAGAAATAGACATTAATAGCGCCTCTTAATCTATTTTACTGCATAGGTTTGAAGACTCATTACTACCCGCCTGTTTATTCTTGCCTTTAGCAGAGTCTTTACGGGCAGCTTTTAAGCGTTTCAAATAACCAGCATCAATATCACCGGCAACGTATTGACCGTCAAAAACACAGGTATCAAACGCAGTAATTTTTGGATTACCATCGGAAACTGACTTTTTCAGATCATCTAGTTCTTGATAGATCATCCAATCACAACCAATCTTTTTACCAATCTCTTCATCTGTTCGACCATGTGCAATAAGCTCTTCAGCCGCTGGCATATCAATACCGTAGACATTTGGATATTTAACTGGAGGCGCAGCTGATGCAAAATAAACTTTCTTAGCCCCAACATCACGAGCCATTTGAACAATTTGACTAGAAGTCGTGCCGCGAACAATAGAGTCATCCACTAACATTACAACTTTGTCTTTAAATTCCATACCAATTGGGTTCAGTTTTCGACGTACTGATTTCTTACGCTGAACTTGGCCAGGCATGATAAAAGTGCGGCCAATGTACCGGTTTTTGATAAAACCTTCGCGGAAAGTAACACCTAACTCTTTCGCCATCTCCATCGCCGATGTACGACTGGTATCAGGGATAGGAATAATGACATCAATATCATGATCAGGTCTTTCACGAATAATTTTATCGGCTAAATTTTTGCCCATTCGCATACGAGAAACATGTACATTGACCTCATCCATTATTGAATCAGGACGTGCTAGGTACACATATTCAAACAAACATGGTGCTAGCTTGGTCTTTTCCGCACATTGCTGAGTGAATACATTGCCATCCATATCAATATAGATCGCTTCACCCGGTGCGATATCGCGAACACGCTCAAAACCTGAAATATCTAGTGCTACACTCTCTGAAGCAACCATATATTCAGTCCCACTCTTAGTTTCACGCTTACCATAGATCAAAGGGCGGATACCATGAGGATCTCGAAACGCTAACATGCCATAGCCGGTGATCAACGCAACCGCAGCGTAACCACCTTTACAACGTTCATGCACACGCTGAACCGCAGCAAACATATCATCCGCTTGTGGTTTCAACTTACCTTGAAGTTGCAGCTCGTGAGCTAAAACATTTAACAGTACTTCAGAATCTGACGTGGTATTGATGTGACGAAGGTCTGCACGGAACATCTGTTCTGCAACATCTTCCGCATTAGTTAGATTACCATTGTGGGCAAGTGCTATCCCATAAGGTGAATTAACATAAAACGGTTGTGCTTCTGCAGAACTAGAACTTCCTGCGGTTGGATACCGAACATGGCCTATACCCACATTCCCTGCCAGACGTTTCATATGGCGGGTACGAAATACTTCGTTCACCAAGCCATTGTCTTTACGCAAAAAGAAACGGTTTCCCTCACAAGTTACCATGCCTGCTGCGTCTTGACCCCGGTGCTGCAATACAGTTAGGGCATCAAAAATAGTCTGGTTCACATTAGATTTGGCTACAATGCCAACAATCCCGCACATTAAAACTCACCTCAAAGTGCAAACTAAAGAAATTTAGCGTCCCGCATTCCAGATCATGCGGCCAACATCGCCCGCTACATCTTTCGTCCATGCTTCCATTAATAAGAAATGTGGAATCAACTGCGATTCCTTAAACCATTGATCATTGATCGCTGGAGTCATTCCAATCAATGCAACAATTGCTACGATAATTAAACCGCCTCTTGCTGCACCAAAACCTATACCTAAAATCCGGTCGGTTGCCGAAAGGCCTGTCGCTTCGACAAGAACCCCTATCAACTTATTGACCAAAGCCCCAACAATTAGTGCCGCTATAAAAAGAATAGCGAAGGCTGCGGCCAAACGTACTGATGGTGTCTGAATATAAGGTTCGAGTAAAAAAGACAGTGATTGACTAAACAATCGAGCCACTACAAACGCAGAAACCCAAGTAATCAGTGATAACGCCTCACGGACAAAGCCTCGTTTCAAACTAAATAAGCTTGAAATCCCTATAATCGTTAAGATAGTCCAGTCAGCCCAATTCATATCCACTGCTCAATGTAAAATTGCGCGCATTTTATCAGAGTTTCTAACACCACTAAACGTATTCTTACTGCGTCGTAAAGCGAACAATAATACCATTAAGTCCGAAGTCAGTTTTTAACTTCAATTTAAGTGCTTCTAATCTAGACTTTTGGAACTCAGGTCCAACATACACTTTGACTAAATCACCCTGCTTTCGGGTAAAAACTTTATGTCCTTCGGCGATCAATTGTTTGCGTAAACCTTTTGCATTAGCTTCATCTTTAAAACTAGCTAATTGTAAAGTCCAAGCAACTGGCACGCCTTGTTGATCTAAAACAGGTTGTTCTTTATGAATATCGATGTCGATTTTATGGTCTGCGGCTTCTTTATCTATCACTTTTTGTACATTCTCCGGTGCTTTAGGCAAAGGTACTGGTGACATTGGTTCCGCAGCTAATGATGTATCGGGTAATGCTTGATTCTGAGGTTGAATTCGTACAATTTCTGGACGTTCGGGCGCTTCTGGTATTTCAGATGTGAGATGACGTTCTTGATAGCCAGCCCCATCAAAAAAAATAGGAAAAACAATAACAGCGGAGACTAAAATCACAGCTAACCCTGTCAGCCGATATTTAATTTTTTGCTGCATTTACTCTTCCTTTCCTAATGCGGCCAGCGCAGCGCTGACAGTAAAAAACGATCCGGCAATAATAACATCACCAGACCTGTTGTGGTTATTTTTAAATAGATTTAAAGCATCAGCTACAGTGGAAAACTGCTTTACCGGCGTATTGCTAGGAAGAAACTCGGCTAACGCTGAAGCTTTTTGGCCTCTAGGTACATTTAGATCAACAAAATAGAGACAATCAACCTTAGGTGCCAACAACTCAATCACTTGACGACAATCTTTATCTGCAAGCATCCCGAGTACTAGAGTTACCTCACCTGTCATAGATTCAATTTTTTGACTTAAAAGTTCAGCAGCTTCAGGATTATGTGCAACATCTAACCAATAACGTGTATTACCTACTTCTATTAACTGCATTCGTCCGGTTAAGGTAGCTGTACCTATACCTGAACGAATAACTTCTTCATCCACCTTCAGACCTACACATTGAATGACTTGTAAAACTGTCGCGGCATTTTGAATAGGTAAATGGGGCAGAGGAATATTATGGATAAACAGCTTTTCTCCTACTGAAGATAGTCCTTGCCACGACCAACTATCCATTTCCTGCGTATAAGAGAACTCTTTTCCTGACTGAAATAACTGAGCGTCTAGCTCATTCGCAACGGAAGATACTGATAACGGAGGATTAAGATCACCACAAACTGCAGGCCTAGATGATCGAAATATACCTGCTTTTTCTCTGCCGATATCCTCTCTATTATCGCCCAGCCAATCTATATGATCGAGCGCAACAGTCGTTACCACCGCAACATCTGCATCGATTATATTGACAGCATCTAAGCGCCCACCCAACCCAACTTCTAGAAGTACCAAATCAAGTTTTAAGTCAGAAAAAATAAGCAAGGCCGCTAAAGCACCAAACTCAAAATAGGTCAAAGGTATTTGACCCCGAGCGTTATCTATTCTTGCAAAGACAGAACAAAGCAAACTATCAGATGCATTCACACCGTCTATTTTAACTCGTTCGTTATAATGAAGAAAATGAGGGGAGGTAAAACACCCGACAGAGTAACCTGCCTTGTGATAAATTGAATCAAGATAGCTGACTGTAGAGCCTTTACCGTTAGTTCCAGCAATAGTAATTACTTTGGAAGCGGAAAGGTCTATAGCTAATGAATTAGCAACCGTTTTAATACGTTCTAACCCAAGCTCAATTTCAGAAGGATGGCAACTTTCCATCCATGCAAGCCATTCAGTCAGAGTAAAATTTTTCGCCGTTTGATTCATAACTACTTAGTGATAGAAAACTAAAATGGCCGGCGTTTTCACGTCGGCCATTAAGATTATTGCTAATACTTAGTCATTAACAGGTGAAGGTGGTATTTCCGCATCAGAAACTACCTCTCCTTCAACAGTCTCAACTATAGGTACAGGACTCTCATGCACAAACTTGCGCAAAATTCTGGATAGGCCTGATCGCATTTCACTGCGATTAATAATCATATCCACTTGACCATGCTCTAATAGGAACTCACTACGCTGAAAACCTTCTGGTAGTTTTTCACGTACGGTTTGCTCTATTACACGCGGTCCAGCAAAGCCCATTAGCGCCTTAGGCTCAGCAATATTTAGATCGCCCAACATTGCCAGAGACGCGGAAACACCACCATAAACCGGATCAGTTAACACTGACAAGTAAGGTGTGCCTTGCAAGCGCAGCTTCTCAAGAATAGCACTCGTTTTTGCCATCTGGAAAAGAGAAAACAGCGCTTCCTGCATACGTGCCCCACCTGAGGCAGAAAAGCAAATAAAAGGTATATTCTCTTCAAGAGCAATATTAGCTGCACGAACAAAACGTTCACCCACAACCGCTCCCATAGAGCCACCCATAAAGCTGAACTCAAAAGCCACGGCTACAATTGGCATACCTTCGAGCTCACCGCGCATGGCAATCAGGGCATCTTTCTCCCCTGTCGCTTTTTGAGCGGCGGCTAAACGATCTTTATATTTTTTTGAGTCTCTGAATTTCAAGCGATCAATAGGCTCAATATCAACACCGATCTCTTGGCGATTAGCTTCATCCAGAAACAACTCCAAGCGACGACGCGCATGAAGACGCATGTGATGATCACATTTAGGACAAACATTCAGGTTTTTCTCTAATTCTGGACGATACAGAACAGATTCACACTTTGGGCACTTTTTCCAAAGTCCCTCAGGAATATTTGAACGTTTTTTCTCTGAACGTACCAGAGAAGGAACGATTTTTTCCAGCCAGTTACTCATTTTTTAAAACCCTAATTAGCTGTCCATTGCAATACGCATATCTTTTATAATTGCAGATACTTGCGGCGCTATCTGCCCATGCTCTTTCACTAGATCTGCGATCTTATTCACCAAAACACTGCCGACTATCACACCATCAGCTACTGCAGAAACAGCTTTTGCAGAATCGGCATCTTTTATCCCAAAGCCAACACCTAATGGTATATCTGTATATTGACGAATATCTTCTAGCTTATCGGCTACTTCCTGAACATTCAGTGAAGCCGATCCAGTGACACCTTTAACTGAAACATAATAAAGGTAACCGCTGCCATTTTCGCAGATATATTTAATACGTTCATCTTCAGTAGTAGGTGCGATTAAATAAATGGTATCTATGCCATGCGCCCGCATGATCTGATTAAAGTTATCAGACTCTTCAGGCGGCAGATCAACCGTTAATACACCATCAACACCCGCTTTTTTCGCTTCGTCCGCAAAGCGTTTGTAACCTATGATCTCTATAGGATTCAAATAGCCCATTAAGACAATCGGCGTAACGGTATCTTGTTTACGAAACTCCGCTACCATGTCCAAGACATCAAGCAAACGAGTATTGTGCTGTAATGCACGCTCGCAAGCTAATTGAATGACAGGGCCATCAGCCATAGGATCAGAGAAAGGCACTCCTAATTCAATTATATCAGCACCCGCTTCAACTAAACCATGTAAAAGGCCTACTGTTACACTCGGTGCAGGATCGCCTGCGGTTACATAAGGAATGAGCGCTTTGCGCCCTTCCGATTTTAGCTTTTCAAAGCTAGTACTTATACGACTCATAATTCAGTTCCCTCGCACAAATCAGATATTGATGCCATCGATCTGTGCGACCGTATGAATATCTTTATCACCACGACCAGATAGGTTGACCACAATGGTCTGATCCTTATCCATCTCTTTTGCCAATTTCATTGCATAAGCTACCGCATGGCTAGATTCAATGGCGGGCATTATACCTTCTATACGTGTCAAGGCACGGAAAGCATCCATCGCTTCATCATCTGTAGCATCTACATAAACAGCTCTGCCTATATCCTTAAGATAGGAATGTTCTGGCCCTACACCCGGATAATCCAAACCCGCGGATACTGAATGTGTACCAATAATCTGACCGGCATCGTCGGACATTAAGTAAGTACGATTACCATGTAAGACACCGGGGCTACCTGCTGATAGGGGAGCGGCATGCTGACCCGTTTGGATACCGTAACCACCCGCTTCAACACCAAACATTTTAACATCAGCATCTTCGATAAATGGATGAAACAGACCTATTGCATTTGAGCCACCACCCACACAAGCAACCAAAGCATCCGGTAAACGGCCTATTTGCGTCAAACATTGCTGACGCGCTTCACGTCCAATAACGCATTGGAAGTCACGCACAAGCTTGGGATAAGGATGAGGGCCTGCAGCAGTGCCGATAATATAAAATGTATCATCAACATTAGTTACCCAGTCGCGCATCGCTTCGTTCATGGCGTCTTTCAGTGTACGAGTGCCTGACTCGACAGCAATCACTTCTGCACCAAGAAGCTTCATACGATAAACATTAAGTGACTGTCGCTGAACATCTTCAGCACCCATATATACTTTGCACTCAAGGCCTAGGCGCGCAGCAACCGTTGCAGTCGCAACACCATGCTGCCCCGCTCCAGTCTCTGCAATTACACGCGGTTTACCGGTAAACTTAGCCAGTAATGCCTGGCCAATCGTATTATTAATTTTATGAGCACCCGTATGGTTCAAATCTTCACGTTTCAGATAGATCTGAGCGCCGCCCACCTTATCAGACAGGTGCGACGCATGATAAAGAGGTGAAGGGCGGCCTACATAATGAGCAAGGTCGCGGTCAAACTCTTCCTGAAACGCTGGATCTCGCCACAACTTTTCATAAGTTTCTTCTAACTGCTTAAGCGCAGCCATTAGAGTTTCGGAAACGAAACGCCCACCGTAAGGGCCAAAATGGCCTTTACTATCGGGCAACTGAGCAAGTGCTTTAAGATCGATATTAGTTGGCACGGGTTACCTCATTTATAAACTTATCAATTTTAACGGCATCTTTAATGCCTTTACTCTGCTCAACACCACCACTGACATCAATGGCAAATGGCTGAACAGCGCTTACTGCTTGCGCAACATTTTCACAGGTTAATCCTCCTGCCAATATAATTGGCGATGGATGTATTTTAGGGATCAGATCCCAATCAAATACTTCACCTGTGCCACCGGGAACACCGGGGCGGTATGCATCCAATAAAATAGCCTGACCTTCAGCGTATTTATGAGACTCTACATCTAGATCGAGACCCGGTTTCATACGCAACGCTTTTATATAAGGTCGAGAAAAGCTATTGCAAAAATCTGGAGTCTCATCACCGTGAAATTGCAGTAAATCTATACGTGTTTGTTTAATAACTAGATCAATGTATGCGGCATCAGCGTTAACAAATAACCCTGTCGTCGTTACAAAGGCGGGGAGCTGCCTAATAATAGCCGCAGCGGCCTCCGGCTCAATGGCACGCGGGCTCTTTGCATAAAAAACAAAGCCTAACGCATCAGCACCTGAGCTAACCGCTGCTAAAGCATCTTCAAGACGAGTAATGCCACATATTTTAACGCGCGTTCTATTCACTAGCTGAAATTTCACATGAAAAAGTCATTGAGTGCAGATCTTATCAGATTGCATCGCTTTACGTCAGTCAACTATGACAGGAAAAACGGACCTATTTTGGATTTTGGTAGAGCAAACTCATCAGGATACTTTGCATCCACAAAATAAAGCCCGAAAGGAGGCGCAGTCACCCCTCCTTTGCGTCGATCCTTTGCTTCTAAAACCTCTTTTGCCCAGATCGGCTCTGCCTCACCACTACCCACCGACATAAGAACCCCTGCAAAATTGCGTATCATATGATGCAAAAAGGCATTAGCACAGACGTCCAAAACAATTAAATGACCTGATTGATAGACTTCAAACTGCTTCACGGTACGTATAGGACTCTTAGCTTGGCAGCCAACAGCTCTATAAGAGGTAAAATCATGTTCACCAATCAAATACTGAGCCGCTTCAGCCATTCTAGCAACATCTAGATCTTTATAGGTCCATGTTACACCACGGGGCATTATCCCAGGCTTAACCGAATTACAGTAAATCAAGTACCTATAACGGCGCTCCAAAGCTGAAAACCTTGCATGAAACGTCGAACTCACCGGCGTCGCCCACTGGATTGCAATATCTTCAGGGAGGTAGCTGTTAGTTCCCATTACCCATGCTCGATCAGCCCGTTCAATCGGGCTATCAAAGTGGATAATTTGATAAGTCGCATTCACTCTAGCATCTGTACGGCCCGCACAAACGACGCTGATAGGAGAATCTGCTATTTTTGAAAGCGCCTTTTGCACCTCTTCCTGAATACTGGGAACGTCCTCTTCTTTTTGAATCTGCCACCCTCTATAGGCGGCACCCGAATATTCAACGCACAAGGCATAACGATAAGGGGCGATCGAAATCGCCCCTTGAGAAGGGCCCGCAGGCCCATTATTCTTTTTCTTTGACATACTACTTTTCGTTAATGGATGTAATCAGCGCTTCAGCCTCAGCTTTCTGCTGTTCATTCCCTTCAGAAACAATCTCTTCAAGGATATCTTTAGCGCCATCAAGATCGTCCATATCCATATACGCACGCGCTAGATCAAGTTTAGTTTCAACTTCATCCGCACCTTCTAACAGGTTCAAACCTGCTAATTCGTCAAAATCTTCATCTTCTGACACATCGTCATCCTCAGCTGCAAGTTCTTCCAGCTCGATATCATCACTACTATTCAATAGAGCTTCTAACTCTGAATCTAGATCTGCTTCTAATTCATCAGCAACGCCTGACTCTAAACCTTCATCTTCAACGACCAGCTCTTCATCATCAACCAGCGAAGCAGTCTCAGAAGAATCCATTGCTAGATCACCCGCATCTAAATCATCAAGCATGGCATCCAGTTCAGAAGCAGCATCTTCCTTATTTAGTTCTTCAAGCTCTGAATCACCCAGCTCATCAGAATCGTTCTCAACTGAAGCCAGCAACGCCTCTAAATCATCATCAGTAGAATCATCCTCTACTGACTCATCAATATCGACTAAGCCTTCCATTGGCTGATCATCAGGATCTTCATTGGCCGCTAACATAGCCTCAAGATCAGCTTCTGCATCTGATTCAGCGGAGGAATCTAGCTCTATATCAGAGGAATCCGTATCGACTTCATCCAGCTCACCAAGAATAGAATCAAGATCATCTTCATCCGTCTGCTCTGCAGCTTCATTAAGCTCATCTATATCTTCAGAAGACACTGAATTTAACAAGGTATCTAATTCATCAGCTTCGCTATCACTCTCTTCTGCAGAATCTTTCGCAGTAGGTTCTACAACGAAATCTAATCCATCATCAGCTAACTCAGCTTGCTCATCAACAGACTCCTCTGGCGCATCAATAACATCCGCCTCATCACCCATATCAAAGTCGATATCATCCAATTCTAAATCGATATCTGAATCATCTACAGCAGTATCTGAATCATCAACCTCGCCTAAAATATCATCAAGATCATCAGATTCTTCGTTAGTTTCACCTAATATATCATCTAAAGCATCAGGTTCACTTTCTGATGTAGTATCTTCTTCGATAAGATCATCATCTAAACCTAAATCGAATTCATCATCGTCTAAGATATCATCCAGATCATCAGGCCCACTCTCAGATTCAACTACCGGCAGTACGTCCCCAGCAGGATCTTCTTCCAGATCTAAATCCATGTCCATATCAAGATCTAGATCATCTAAATCGTCTAAATCATTGCTGTCACCTAGTTCTAAATCAGAATCTTCAAGTAGATCCGCTTCATCCCCTATATCCAGTTCTTCCGCAACCTCTTCAAGCTCAGGCTCATCCTCTGATTCAGGCTCAACTGCGAGTTCTTCTTCTGGAGCACTATTCAATTCATCTGGAACCTGCATCAATGCACTATCATCAGCGGGGTCTGAATCTTCCTCTTTACGGCGACGCATAAAGAATAGTAAGCCGGCTAATAACGCAACAACTGCCGCACCAATTCCCCCTAGCATTAGCGGGGAGCTGAAGAAACCTTTCTTTTCGGGTGCCGGTTTAGGTGCCGCTTCAGCAGCGACAACCTTGTTTTGCAGGACTGTTAGCTCATTATCTTTAAGCTCAAGCATCTCACGAAGCTTTTCCAGCTCATACTGAATAGCATCTAGTCGCTCATTCAGCTCTACGTTTTCACGTGTAATCCGATCTACATTCTCTAAAGATTCACTTAAGCGCGCCTCTAACTCTTCGTTACGCTCACTCAGCGCTAGAGTTTCATCATCGATCGCATCTTGAGCTTCAGGCAGCACTTCTTCTGGTGCCGAATCCGACTCAGCTTTTGCTTGATCAGTAGCTACGCCGTCTTCAGGCTCAAGCGTTTCTTTAGGTGTAACAATCTTTAATTCGGCAGACTTTTCATCTTCCGGCACTGGATCCGGTTGATCCGTTCCAGTCTCTTTATCTGGGGCCGGCTTTTCTTTCGACTCATCGATCGGTGCTACGGCAGCCGCTTCTGCTTTAGGTGCCGTCTTATTTTTCCATTGAGATGCTTGACGAACCACCTCTAGAGCAGCGTCTTGCTCATTTAGACGATTGATTTCATCTAATGTAGGTAGAGTTAAAACCGCACCAGACCTTAATCCGTTAATATTATTATCAACAAAGGCCTTAGGATTTTTTTTCTGCAAAGCGATCATCATCTTTTTTGCAGAGACGCTCTCGCTCGGACGATGCTTAATAACTATTGACCAAAGCGTGTCATTCTTACCAACCCGAACTTTACCGTCAGTTGCTCGATAGTTATTAGTGTTTGAACTTGTATTAGCAGGTTTTGTTTGCTTTGAAGCACTGCTAGTAGAAGAAGACGCAGATGGCTGCACTGTCTTACGAACAGGCGTAGGATCAAATACTGGCGGATCAAGTAGGAGTGTATATTCCCTAACTAGACGTCCATTAGGCCAATTCACTTCAACTAAGAAGTTAAGAAAAGGTTCCTTTACGGGCCTCGCTGATCGCATGGTTATCATACCCGTGCCATCAGGGTTAACTTTTACTTGAAAGCTAACATCAGTAAGAAATCGCGACTTAGAAAGTCCTGCCAATGCAAACTCATCAATATCAGCCATCCTAGGCTGTATTTGTAGTGGACCTAGCTTCCTCACCTGAAGAAGTTTGATCTCTGCATTGAGAGGCTCATTAAGTGCCGAATTAATTTTTATTTCGCCTAAACCAAGTGCATTAGCATTAGACGCGCCTATAATCCCTGCCACTGCAAGGCTGACTGCGAGTTTTCGCAACATCATCAGTATCCCTGTTCCCCTACCCACAAAACCCTACACTAATCCGAGGGTTGCGATTCCGAAATCTTCCCACAGTATTGTTTATAAACCACTTATTGGTCAAGGAAATACAAACACCTGTTTGCATTTCCTATGATATAAGCCCTTTAAATGTACTGTTGGACCAAAATTTCCGCTATTTGTACGCTGTTTAAGGCAGCTCCCTTTCTAACGTTATCGGCAACTATCCACATATTTATAGCATTTTCACAAGAAATATCTTCCCTAACACGACTAACGAATACATCATCATTCTTCGCTGCGTCACTTACTGCTGTAGCATATCCGCCATCAACCTGTTCATCAACCAACTCTATACCCGGAGATTGCACCATCAATTCTTTTACTTCTTCAGCACTGATACTATCCCAACATTCCAAGTGTACAGCCTCACTATGACCAAAGAAAACAGGTACACGGACACAGGTAGGATTAACGCTTAGCGCTTCATCGCCCAATATTTTCTGGGTCTCCCAAACCATTTTCATCTCTTCTCTTGTGTAGCCATTATCTTGGAAATCATCAATTTGCGGCAGCACATTAAAGGCGATCTGTTTAGGATAAACGTCATTTTCTGGCGTTTGAGCATTTAGCAGTTTGGCCGTTTGCCCTGCTAACTCTTCAATACCTTTTTTTCCACTACCTGATACTGCCTGATAGGTAGCAACATTAATTCTCTTTATTGAAGCATGACGGTGAATTGGAGCTAATGCCAAAAGCATCTGGATCGTAGAACAATTAGGATTAGCAATAATCCCTCGGTTACGGAAATCAGCAATACTTTCAGGATTAACCTCAGGAATAACCAACGGAACATCATATTCATACCGAAAGCAGGAGGTATTATCAATAACAATACAGCCTTGATCCGCTGCGGCTTGCGCATACTCCTCTGAAACCAACGATCCTGCCGTGAAGAAAGCAATCTGGGCAATAGAGAAGTCAAACTCATCTATATCAGTCACACGATACGATTTTTCACTAAATTGCATACTCTTCCCTACACTGTTACTACTTGCAAGCAAGAACAGCTCATCAACAGGAAACTCCCTTTGTTCCAAAATTTCTAATATAGCCTCACCAACCATACCTGTTGCGCCAACAACTGCAACTTTATAGCCTTGTTCCATTTTTTCATACCCTAAAAACAAACCAGCCCGAACAAAGTCGGGCTAGTAAAAAATTTGATTCGTGCCAGAAAAGCTAATCTTCCAACAAGATTCTCAACATACGACGCAACGGCTCAGCCGCACCCCATAACAACTGATCACCTACGCTAAATGCATTTAGAAATTCATCGCCTAAATTCATTTTGCGCAAACGACCTATAGGCACACTCAATGTCCCAGTCACTTTAGCTGGTGTTAACTCTTGCGCCGTTATATCGCGTTCATTAGGTACAACCTTAACCCAATCATTCGCTTCTGCCAGCATAGACTCGATCTCATCCATTGGCACATTTTGTTTCAGTTTGATGGTAAATGCTTGGCTATGACACCGCATTGCACCAATACGAACACACGTACCATCAATAGGAATCGGTCTATCGTCTAAACCAAGAATCTTGTTAGTTTCAGCATAAGCCTTCCACTCTTCACGGCTCTGACCATTTTCAAGCTTAGTATCGATCCATGGAATCAAAGAGCCCGCCAAAGGTACACCAAAATTATCGACCGGCATCGCGTCACTACGAATCGTTTCAGCCACTTGACGGTCTATATTAAGAATAGCACTGGCTGGATTTGCTAAATCGGTCGCTACAGAATCGTTGATCACCCCCATTTGGGAGATCAATTCACGCATATGACGCGCACCGCCACCTGAAGCAGCCTGATAGGTCATAGATGTCATCCACTCAATCTGATCTGCTTGGAACAAACCACCTAGACCCATAAGCATTAGTGATACAGTGCAGTTACCACCGACAAAGGTTTTAACGCCGCTGCTCAAGCCATCTTTGATGACATTTATGTTAACGGGGTCTAGCACGATAATCGCACTATCATCCATACGCAAAGAAGAGGCAGCATCGATCCAATAACCATCCCAACCAGCTGAACGCAGGTCAGTGTAAACCTGTTTCGTGTAGTCACCACCTTGGCAGGAAATAATGGCATCCATCTGTTTAAGCTCTTCAATAGATGCTGCATCTTTCAACGCTGGAATATCTTTACCAATATCTGGACCAGCCTGTCCTACCTGAGAAGTAGTGAAGAAGACCGGCTCTTCGATGTGATCGAAATCTCGTTCTTCTATCATGCGTTGCATTAACACGGAACCAACCATTCCGCGCCAGCCAACAAAACCTACACGTTTCATCAAATTCACCAAAAAATTCGGGTTCAAATAAACACAAAATCGGCTCCAAAAGTAAATTACTACCTCTGGAACCGACAAGGACGAACATTATGCAATAAAACCGTGTTAGACGCTATAATTGAGCTTATCTATCAAGGTTCTATTTCACAGCTCAACTAAGTGCTGCAACCACCGCATCACCCATCTCTGAAGTAGAGACTTTCTGCATACCTTCAGACCAAATATCCCCTGTACGGAAGTTTTGATCTAGCACGGTGCTAACTGCTTTTTCAATACGATCAGCACTATCACTTGCACCTAAGGAGTAGCGTAACATCATCGCTGCAGACAAGATGGTAGCTAATGGGTTAGCAAGGCCTTGCCCAGCAATATCAGGTGCAGAACCGTGGCATGGCTCGTACATGCCTTTACCATCCACATCAAGAGAAGCCGAAGGCAACATACCGATAGACCCCGTTAGCATTGCGGCGGCATCAGACAGAATATCACCAAACATATTGCCGGTTACCATTACATCGAACTGCTTAGGTGCACGTACTAACTGCATTGCAGCGTTATCTACATACATATGGCTAAGCTCGACTTCCGGATATTCCTTAGCAAGCTCTTCCATTATTTCGCGCCATAGAACAGTTACTTCCAATACATTAGCTTTATCGACAGAACAAAGGCGCTTATCACGAGCCATCGCCGCTTCAAAGGCCACACGACCAATGCGACGAATCTCATTCTCATCATAAACATAGGTATTGTAGCCTTCACGAATACCACCCTCTTTCTCACGAATACCCCGCGGCTGACCAAAGTAAATGCCGCCCGTTAATTCACGTACAATCAGAATATCAAGGCCCGAAACAATTTCTGGTTTCAGCGAAGAGGCATGAGCCAGCTGAGGGTACAAAATAGCTGGGCGCAAGTTACCAAACAGTCCCAAATTAGAACGAATACCTAACAGCCCTTTTTCAGGACGGATCTGGAAATCAGGGTTAGTATCCCACTGTGGCCCACCCACGGCTCCTAACAAAATAGCATCTGCAGCTTTAGCCGCGGCAAGCGTCGCTTCAGGAAGCGGCACACCATCAGCATCAATAGCAGCACCGCCGACAAGCGCTTCTGTCAACTCAAGACCTAAATTATCCTGCGCATTTACCAACTCTAAAACACGACGAGCTTCAGTTACAATTTCAGGACCTATACCATCACCTGGCAGGATCAATACATTCTTAGACATCTACTTAACCTTTCCTTCATCTTACGATTGCAAGATTTAAAATTTTTATCTACTTATGCTGGAATGAACAAACATAAAAACGATTACTGAATAGCACCAAACAACCAAGGCGCCTCTGCTTTACGCTTAGCTTCATAAGCCTTAATTTCATCAGCATGCTGAAGAGTTAGCCCTATATCATCTAAACCATTAAGCAAGCAGTGTTTACGAAAGCCATCAATATCAAAGGCTATCTCTTCGCCTGATGGTGTAACAACAAGCTGTTTTTCAAGATTAATCGTTAACTGATAACCTTCAGACGCTTCCACTTCAGTAAACAACTGATCGACTTGCTCATCACTAAGAACAATAGGTAACAGGCCATTTTTGAAACAATTATTATAGAAGATCTCAGCGAAGCTCGGCGCAATCACAGAGCGAATCCCAAAATCTTCTAACGCCCAGGGGGCATGCTCACGGCTTGAACCGCAACCAAAGTTCTCGCGCGCCAACAATACACTTGCGCCCTGATAACGGGCTTTATTCAGTACAAAGTCTTCATTTAATGGGCGACCCGTACATTCTTGATCAGGCTGCCCCTCATCTAGATAACGCAACTCATCAAATAAATTCTTACCGAACCCTGAGCGTTTAATCGACTTCAAAAACTGCTTTGGGATGATCATGTCAGTATCGATATTTGCTCGATCAAGCGGAGCAGCAATACCTGTATGCAAAGTAAACTTATTCATTAGGCTCTCCTCGATACCTTAAATTAACCATTTGCCTGAAGTAATTCACGCACATCAACGAAATGCCCAGTCACGGCAGCAGCAGCAGCCATTGCAGGACTCACTAAATGAGTACGTCCACCAAAGCCTTGGCGACCCTCAAAGTTACGGTTAGAGGTCGATGCACAATGCTCACCATTGCCTAACTTATCAGGATTCATTGCTAGACACATTGAGCAACCCGGCTCTCTCCACTCCAAACCCGCTTCGATAAAAATCTTATCCAATCCCTCTTTTTCCGCTTGGGTTTTCACCAAACCAGAACCTGGTACAACCAGCGCTTGAATAATATTGCTTGCAACTTTACGCCCTTCCACTACTTTCGCCGCATCGCGCAGATCTTCAATACGTGAGTTTGTACAAGAACCGATAAATACACGATCAAGCTTGATATCAGTAATTTTCTGGTCGGCTTCAAGCCCCATGTATTTTAATGCTCGATTAATACCGTCTATTTTCACAGAATCCGTTTCATTTGCTGGATTTGGTACTTGATCACTTACACCTACAACCATCTCTGGGGATGTACCCCAAGTCACTTGAGGCTCAATATCACTACCATTAATCGCGACAACCTCATCAAACTCAGCATCCGCATCAGAAACTAATGTTTTCCATGCTTTAACAGCAAGATCCCACTGTTCACCTTTAGGTGAAAATGGACGACCTTCAACATAATCCAATGTGATTTTATCTACAGCGACCAGACCTACACGAGCACCTGCTTCAATCGCCATATTACAGACCGTCATACGCCCTTCCATAGACATATTGCGGAATACTTCGCCACCAAACTCAATGGCATACCCTGTTCCACCAGCTGTACCAATTACACCAATAACATGCAAGACAACATCTTTAGGTGTAACACCAATGCCCAACTCACCATCAACACGCACTAGCATGTTTTTCATTTTTTTGGTGATCAAACACTGTGTTGCCAATACATGCTCAACTTCTGAGGTACCTACACCATGAGCAAGTGCCCCAAGTGCACCTAAAGTTGCTGTGTGTGAATCACCACAAACAGCCGTTACGCCTGGAAGAATAGCGCCCTGCTCTGGTGCCATTACATGAACGATACCTTGACGGTGATCATTCATTTTAAATTCAAGAATGCCAAATTCATTGCAGTTTTCATCTAAGGTTTTAACCTGGATTTTAGAGACAGGATCAACGATCAAATCTACACCACCGGAACGCTCGGTAGTCGGCACATTATGATCCGGCGTTGCGATATTGGCATCAATTCTCCATGGCTTACGACCCGCAATTCTTAGCCCTTCAAACGCCTGCGGCGATGTCACTTCATGCAGTACCTGACGGTCAATATAAAGCAACGAACTACCGTCATCATTGGTACGCACTAAATGCGCATCAAATAATTTGTCATATAATGTTTGTCCAGCCATGGGAACTCACCTCACTCTCTTCTTATATTGATAGATCCGCCCAAAGAGCCTATCAATTTTTTGTATGTCGCCATCCTAGTGTAGATAATTGCACAACACAAATTCATATTTTTAATAGTTTGCATTCCCAAAAGGAATAGATAAGATCTAGCTAAGTTTCTGGAGCAAAAAAATGGACACAAACACCCTACAAGCTTTTATAGCCGTTGCCGAAAGCAGCTCTTTCTCAAAAGCAGCAGATCACCTTTATTTAACTCAATCAGCTATAAGCAAACGTATTGCGCTACTGGAAGATCAGCTAAACAGTAAGCTATTTGATCGTATCGGACGTACCGTTTCATTAACAGAAGCAGGAAATGCTCTGCTACCTAGAGCAAAAGATATACTGCTACAATTAGATGATGCTAAAAGAACGATTGGGAATCTTACTGCAGGCGAAGTCACCGGAGGGTTATCGCTCGCAGCAAGTCATCATATAAGCCTACATAGGCTACCACCACACTTAAAGCAGTTCTCTAAAGAATACCCAAAGGTAGAACTCGATCTACAGTTTGCGGAATCTGAAGTCGCTTACGAAGGCGTATTAAAAGGAGACTTTGAACTCGCGCTGATCACACTCTCTCCAGAACCAGATCCATCCATACATTCTGACCTTATCTGGGATGATTTACTCATGTACGTAGTCTCTAAAGACCACCCTTTAGCGAAAAAAGACCAAATCAGTCTAGAAGAGTTAACCCATTACAATGCAATATTACCTAGTAGTAATACATTTACTCGCTCTTTAGTTGAAACATTGTTTCTGCAACATGAATTAATATTAAATGTAACGATGTCGACAAATTATCTAGATACCATAAGAATGATGGTCACAATTGGCTTAGGCTGGAGCCTTTTACCACAAAGTTTAGTTGGAGAGGAGCTCAAGGTACTTAATGTTGTTGATTCAGAGCCTGTTCATCGTAATTTGGGCATTATCTATCATAGAAACAGAACACTATCTAATGCAGCTAGTCATCTAGTAGAGATGCTAAAGTCCCAACGATAATCTAATGTCAGCCGCTGCAGGATGTAATAAGATAAGTCTACTTAGCAACGCCGGAGAGATGGAACTGATGGAAAATAGCGGCTTAAACATTGAAGCCTTGCTGGATGCCCAAAAAACATACTGGAAGAGCATTTCTTCTGGTAGCGATGTTCAATCACCTGAAGAATGGGCTGAATTTATTGCTAAGAACCAAAAAAAGGTCCATCAAGAAGTACCTCAACAATTTTCGCAACTGCTCGATATACTCGGTGCACAATCAAGCAATTTCACTCAGTACGGTGAGCAATTGCTTAAGCAGTACAAAGAAGGCGGCGAACAACACTTAAATGAAGCTGTTTTGCATTTCCAACAATATATGCAACAGCAAACGTCAGACGCGCTGATGCAACAATGGCAGTTTCCTGAACAGTTTGCCGCACTGTTTAAAACTCACAGTTTTCAAGATGACCTGTTTTTTGAGAATCCGTTTATTAGCGGTATGAAAAGTTTATTAGAAACACCGGTTGTAGGCACCCAAAGAGAAACACAAGAGCAGTTAAGAGAAGCCATTAAATTAACGATGGAATATCAAGAAGCTTTACAGGACTATGTAAAACATTACAGTTCTATCAATAAAAGCGCCTCTAATCAGATGCTAAAAACACTGACGAATGGCGATACAAAAATCTCCAGCTTGCAACAGCTACATGATATTTGGGTCGATGCATACGAATCCGCTTATACCAAAACGATACTAACCGATGTTTACCAGCGAGCGCATGGCCGTATCAGCAACGCCCTAATGCGACTTAAAAAGTTTGTCCAAGATGTACGAGACATACACTTTCAATCTGTCGGCCTAGCGACACATAAAGGGCTAGACACAGCACTGCAGCGCCAACATAAGCTTCGTAAGGAGATGAGGGCCAATCGCCGCGATTTCGTCCAATTGCAACAACAAGTCGATAAATTACAAACTGATTCCACAACCGCGATGCTAGTAGAACTTAAAAATGAGGTTGCTGCTTTAAAAAAAGAGCTGGCGACACTAAAAAAAGCAGTTAAAGGGTAATCGGTTATGAACGGATTCGATCTTGATATAGCCACCGTATCTCAGGAACTCTTTGAGTTTAATCGGAAACTATTAAAAAGCTATAATACGCTCGCCCAACTTAAAGAGGTTGATGTCGACTCCACCCCTTATGATGTAATCTACAAAGAAGACAAACTGAAACTTCGTTATTATCAGGCTACGTCAGAGAAGCGCTGTAAAACCCCTTTATTGATCTGCTACGCACTGGTGAACCGCCCTTATATGATCGATCTAGAAGCAAAGCGATCGATGCTGCAACGCTTATTAGAGCTAGGTTTAGATATCTACCTGATTGACTGGGGCTACCCGGATGCGGCTGATCGTTATTTAGATCTCGACGATTACATCAATGAGTATATCAATAATTGTGTTGATTCTGTGCTCCAACACGCTGAAACAGAGCAAACAAACCTGCTTGGTATCTGCCAAGGTGGGACTTTTAGCTTATGCTACACAGCACTAAACCCAGATAAAATTAAAAACCTTATTCCCATGGTTACGCCCGTTGACTTTCAAACTGACGACAACCTACTTTATCACTTAGCCAAATATGTTGACGCTGATCTGGCTGTTGAAACTTATGGGAATATACCCGGCAGTATGCTGAATGATTCCTACAATTCTTTAATGCCGATGCGCTTAGGGGTACAGAAAAACTTAGGTATGCCAAACCAACTCGAAGACAAAGAGCGTGCGTTAAGCTTTTTACGCATGGAGAAGTGGATCTACGATAGCCCCGATCAGGCGGGTGAAGCTTTTCGGCAGTTTATCACTCAATTTTTTCAACAGAACAAGCTAATTAAGGCTGAGGCAATGATCGGCGATAAACGCGTTGACTTAGCCAATATAACCCATCCAATACTTAATATTTTTGGCAGTTTCGATCACCTAGTCCCACCAAACGCATCAAAAGTACTTAATAAGTACGTTTCATCCTCTGATTACCAAGCGATAGAGGTGAAGGCTGGCCATATTGGTGTTTTTGTATCAGGTAAATCTCAAACACAAGTTGCACCTAATATTGCTGATTGGTTGGTGAATAGAGATTAAACCTCTTATATATCAACACGAAAGAATAAAAATCGCTAAAAAATTAAACAGGAATGCGTTTAACCAAACGATATTACTGTAATTTTTTACTTCCTCCACGCCAAATAGTTTACTAAAATCGCGCGACTAAAACTTTGTAGTGCTTTTTCGGAGCAAACCGCCTTGCCAACGAATAAGAAAATCAAGCTTGAAGGTTTTAACAACCTGACAAAAAGCCTGAGCTTTTGTATCTATGACGTCTGCTACGCTCAAACTCCACAACAAAAAGCGGAGTATATTGAATATATAGACGAGCAATACAATGCTGACCGTTTAACTGAAATTCTCAGTGAGTGTTGTGAGATTATTGGTGCCAATGTTCTCAATATAGCCCGCCAAGATTATGAGCCCCAAGGTGCTAGCGTTACTATATTGGTTGCAGAAGAGCCTATTAAAGACTCAGAAGATGTGGATACAACAGAGAAGCCAGGCCCTATGCCTGACTCTGTAGTCGCACATTTAGATAAAAGTCATATCTGTGTTCATACTTACCCTGAAGCACACCCTGATGACGGCATCTGTACATTCAGAGCAGATATTGAAGTATCCACGTGCGGCATTATTTCGCCACTGAAAGCCTTGAACTACCTAATCCACCAATTGGAATCTGATATCGTTACTATTGATTACCGTATCCGCGGTTTTACACGCGATATTAAAGGAGTAAAACATTATATCGATCACGATATTAATTCTATTCAAAACTTCTTTACCCCTGATATCCATGACAACTATCAGATGTTAGATGTAAATGTGTATCAGGAAAATATTTTCCACACAAAAATGATGCAAAAAGATCTGGATCTCAATACTTACCTCTTTGGTACGACGAAAGAGGAGCTTCCTGAAGCAGATGTACAAGAGATAACAGAACGTCTTCACAAAGAGATGAATGAAATTTTCTACGGCCGGAATATGCCAGATATGCAGAAATATTCCTCTTAGGTGTCAAATTATTTCAAGGCAAGTCACAGAAATAAGAAAGCCGCTTAATAGCGGCTTTTTTCAAGCATAAACTCTTTCAATCATGAAGAAAGGTCACATCAAATATTAAAGCTTATTCTTAGTATCAGGATCATCATCAACAGTTCCTTCAGGGTTTTCACCCGGCTTGAACATACCCCACATCTGCATATTTTGATCAGCAATACGGTTCATCATCGTTAATGGATTAGCGGCCCCCATCATGGTTTGCATCTGATCACGAATACGATCTTGATGTTCTAAAAATGAAGCAATACTCTGCTCTAAATACTGACTCATCATTCCTTGCATACTATCACCATAAAAACGGATCAGTTGCTGTAAAACTTGATTAGTAAGCAAAGTACCATGCCCTAGGGCTTCCTGCTCACTAATAATCTGTAAAAGGATATTACGGGTTAAATCATTCCCCGTTTTAGAATCTTCAACTTTAAAAGCTTCTCCGCTTAATACAAGCTGCTTTACATCATCTAATGTCACATAACAACTGCGGGATGTGTCATACAAACGACGATTGGTATATTTTCTTAGAATACGCAAGCTACTATCTCTCTCATAAGATTCCTTTGAATTAGCCTGACCATCACTTTGATCAGTCATCTTTATTATCCGCACTGTTAGAATTTTTATACGCAGATGTCATTAGATTCATCATAAGTTTTTGCAGTGCTTCCATTGAGCCAACCCCACCCGTCAAATATGGCTTAAACAAAGTCAAAGGATCATATCCCTCAGCACCGGATTCCATTCGTTCAGTGATCTTTGCCATCATATCTTCCTGTAATCGCTGCACATCTGGTAAACCCAGTACTTTACGCAGCTCTTCAGGGGACATATCAATATCAATCTTAAATTTCACTCTCTGACTCCTAGGTCGGATAGCTCTGTATCTCTAATCCTATAGTAAAATAACCGCAGTGCAAAATATCCAGATCAATAGTTTTTCTTCACCCTTTCAGGATAGATCCATATCAATGCTAGGAGCATAGCCAAAATACTCGCTAAAGCGGACAATCCAAAGGTATAAAACGCGCCAAAATCATCCCATAAGATACCACTAAGAAAAGCTCCTAATGCACCACCTAAGCCAAAACCTACACTTGAAAACAGGGCCTGCCCTTGTCCATAAGTCTGCCTTGAAAAATACTGATGCACTAGTGCAATTCCTACCGCATGTAAACTACCAAATGTAGCAGCGTGCAACGTTTGTGCGAACAACATGAGACCTAAATTTTCCGGCACAGTTCCAATCAACAGCCAGCGTACAACACATAAAAACAAACTCACCAACATAATATTACGGATGCCCCAATGCTGTAGCATCCAATGCATATAAATAAACACTAAAACTTCAACTATCACACCTACAGCCCAAAGTAGGCCAATCTCTGTACGGCTGTAACCGACATCAACCATCAATACACTGTAAAATGTGTAGTAAGCTCCATGCCCAAACTGAACAAGAAAACAGATAATAAAAAAGATAACAACTTGCGGTCGTAGCAATAACGCCATAAACCCCAAATTGCAGCTTTTTTCTACATCAATCTGATCAAGCACCGCAGGCTTAGGAATTAGCAGTGTATTCAACCAAATACATAACATTAAGATAAGCATAAGGCCCGGCAACCACCGAATATTAATAAAATCCAGTAACGCACCTATCCCAACCACCGTAACAATAAAACCGATTGATCCCCACAATCTGATTTGGCTGTACTTATCTTTCTGATCACCCAACTCTTCTAGTGTAATCACCTCAAACTGAGGTAAAACTGCATTCCAAAAAAAGCTAAATGCCAACATCACTAAACCAATGCCTAAAGCGGTATCTTGCCAAAACATACTGATAAACATTAAGCAGGTCATTAACGCGCCAAAACGAACAATCTCTACACGTTTACCACTTTTATCCGCGACCCATCCCCATAAATTAGGCGCCACAATTCGAGACGCTTGGAGCAGTGCCATTAAAGAACCCACTGTTTGTGCATCAAAATCAAACGAAATCAGATACAAGCTCCAATAAGGAACCAAAGCACCGAGCAGAGCAAAGTAGAAAAAATAGAAACCTGAAAGGCGGATATAACTATTCAAAAGATAAAAACCTAAAAAAACGCATAGAATTCACATTTAGAGCCTAGCAGAAAAAAGACACAAAAAAGCCGGTCAGTCGACCGGCTCTTCAGTATAGAAAAAGCTAAACTTCTTCCAACGCCGTGAGCAAATATTGCGGAAGCCCAAAACAGCCTATATGCATCTGTGGGTTATAATAACGAGTAATAATACCACTCTTTTCATAACGCTGATTTAACTCATCCAATCCTAGCTTACGTAATGCAGTATTATCAGATCCCCACGCTAAAGTCATAACACCGCCAATATAGGTCGGAACAGCAGCAGTATAGAAAGATTGATCTGAAAAATAAGGGCTCAAACGACGACGGGTAGTGATCACCTCATCTTGTTGTAGGAACGGCACTCCATTTTGCGCTACAAACACACCACCCTCATTCAACAAACGCTTACAACCTTCATAGAAGCGGCTAGAGAACAATACTTCACCGGGACCAACCGGATCCGTACAATCAGAGATAATGACATCAAATTTGTCATCCATTTCCTTGTTAACGTATTCAACGCCATCGGCAATAACAATATTTACACGCGGATCATCAAAAGCACCTGCAGAATGATCAGGTAAATGCGCTTTACACATATCAATTACTGCTTGATCAATCTCAACTTGAGTTACATGCTCAACCGTAGCATGACGACAGACTTCACGCAGAATCCCGCCATCCCCTCCACCAATAATCAATACACGCTTAGCATTTCCGTGAGCAATTAATGGTACATGGGTTAGCATTTCGTGGTAAACAAACTCATCACGCTGAGTCGTTTGAATAATTCCATCCAATGCCATGACGGTTCCATAAACAGGGTTACGAAAAATAATTAAATGCCAAGAATCCGTTTGCTGCTCGAATAAGACTTCCTCAACATCAAACGTCTGGCCATAGCCCTTATGAAGCGTTTCACTATAAGCAGTTATCATATGGATATCATCCTATCTTAAACTCACTCACTATCAGCAAGTTAAGACACTAAAAGGTAACAGGATTTGACGGCTGAGTTTAAGACGTCAATTTTGCGCGCATTTTATACCGCAAACTCAGATAAAAAAATAACTTTATTCCTCGTATTATCTCTCTTTTAAATATTTATAAAAAAACAGAGCGCTTTGAATATATTCATTAAAAACCACTTAATCTGGTGGAACAAACCAAATACGAATAAGTCACTCTTTATCAAGAGTCAAAGCAAAAAATGAGAAGTTTCTTAGCCCTTTTTATCCAAACAGATAAGGCTAATCTACAAAAGAACATGCCTTAGCATTCAACGGTAAAAAAACGAACACCGAGTAACAATAATATTCACAATGAGTGACATTCAAGGTCAACGCTTGATTTTGCACCATAAAATTCACAACGTTCCCTTTTAGTGCGCCCACCGTCATATTAGACAAATCACAACAAAGCCACAGCCCTTAAAAACAAAGGGGTTCGAGACAATCTAAACCAAAGTATAATTTAAATCACAGGCTGGTATATATTCTGCTAGTGTATCTAGTAAGCAGTTTTTATTAATCACTGGCCTAAAATAATAACAATAAAAACAACAAAAAACGGCATCATCGCCACCAAAATTGACGGAGAAACATCATGAAACAACTTACCTCAGTAATCGCTACGGGCTTAGCACTCAGTTTATCTTTGAGCGCACAAGCTGGAACATTGGAAGACGTTCAAAAACGCGGCAACGTTTCTTGTGGCGTGAGCACAGGTTTAGCTGGTTTTTCTCAGAAGGATGAAAACGGTGTATGGAGTGGATTGGATGTGGACGTATGTCGTGCAGTTGCAGCCGCCGTACTCGGCGATGCAAGCAAAGTTCAATACAAACCATTAACAGCGAAAGAGCGTTTTACCGCTTTACAGTCTGGTGAAATTGATATTTTATCCCGTAACACTACATGGACCCATACTCGCGATACATCGCTAGGTTTGAATTTCGCTGGGGTTAACTACTATGATGGACAAGGCTTTATGGTTTCTAAAGCCCTAGGGGTTAAAAGTGCATTGGAACTAGACGGAGCGGCCGTCTGTATTCAAGCAGGAACAACAACCGAGTTAAACTTAGCCGATTATTTCCGCGCAAACGGCCTTACTTATAACGCCATTACGTTTGACACATCTGACCAAACTCGTGCTGGATTTGAGAGTGGCCGTTGCGATGTACTAACGTCTGATCAATCTCAACTTTATGCGCTGCGCATTGGCTTATCTGACCCTTCCTCAGCCATCGTACTTCCAGAAGTGATATCTAAAGAACCACTAGGCCCTGTTGTAAGCCAAGGTGATGATGCTTGGTTTAATATTGTTCGTTGGTCCTTAATGGCAATGGTAGAAGCTGAATTCTTAGGCATTGACAGCGCTTCTGCCGATAAAGCCAAAGCAGAAGGCAACCCATCACAGAAACGTTTGATGGGCTCTGAAGGCGATTCCGGTGCTAAAATGGGCATCCCAGCAGAGTGGGGTTACAACATCGTGAAGCAGGTTGGTAACTACGCAGAGAGCTTTGAACGCAATGTAGGCGCAGGTTCACCACTGAAGATTGCTCGCGGTCTAAATGCTCAGTGGAATGAAGGCGGTCTTATGTATTCGTCTCCAGTACGTTAATAAAACATAAAAAAGAGGGACATATATTGTCCCTCTGCTATGTTTACTACTAACCTTCTGAAGATAAGTGCTTAATTATGTCTGAAAAGCCTCAGGTGAAATCCTCACCCTCCTTCTTCAATAATCCAAGAAACCGCTCACTGATTTATCAGTTTTTATTACTCGCGGGCTTGGTCTATTTTTTCTACGGCATTATCACAAACACACTGGCGAATATGGAAGCCAGAGGCATTAAAAGCGGTTACGACTTTTTATTTACAACCGCAGGCTTTGATATCTTAATGTCACTGATTCCCTATGATGCTACTTATTCTTATGGCCGGACATTCATTGTAGGCCTGTTAAATACTATTTTAGTTTCTACTATAGGCATAGTACTCGCGACTATTGTGGGTTTCTTGATGGGTGTTGCCCATTTTTCCAAAAACTGGTTAATCAGAAAACTAGCCGTTGCTTATATTGAAACATTTCGTAACATCCCTTTACTACTGCAGATATTTTTCTGGTATTTCGCTGTGCTAGCAACATTACCTAGTGCGCGCCAGAGTCTTAGCATCGGAGAGGCTATATTTCTCAATGTGCGTGGTTTATACCTACCCGGCTTGATTGCCGAATCCGGTGCAGGGTTTGTCTATACCGCTATTGGCCTAGCATTCACCGCGATCTTTTTTTTAGCTCGATGGGCTAGAAAGCGCCAAAATGACACAGGGCAGCAGTTTCCGGTATTTCTAACAAGTTTAGGCATTTTATTTGGCCTCCCCCTGATTGCGTTATTACTGTCCGGTATTCCTTTTGTTTGGGACTTCCCAGCATTGAAAGGATTTAACTTCCGTGGCGGCATCACGGTGATCCCTGAGCTTATGGCACTCGCCTTAGCCTTAACCGTTTATACCGGTGCCTTCATTGCGGAAGCGGTACGTGCTGGCGTCCAAGCCGTACCCCATGGTCAAACAGAAGCAGCTCGAAGCCTTGGATTAAAAGAGAGCAGAATAATGAAACTAATTATTGTGCCTCAAGCGATGCGCGTTATTGTTCCTTTGCTAAACAGTGAATATCAAAGTTTAGTTAAAAACTCGACGCTAGCGACAGCCATCGGCTATCCAGACCTTTTTACCGTGTTTGTAGGGACAACGTTAAACCAAACAGGTCAAGCGATTGAGATCGTGTTTATGACCATGGCGGTTTACTTTGTGATCAATATGACTATCTCGTTTGTGATGAATCGATTCAACGCAAGCGTAGAGTTGGCGGAACGGAATTGATGCTATGAAAGAATTTACACCATTACCCGATAAACCCGCTCCAAATGATGTTGTAGGTATTATTCCGTGGTTAAAAGATAACCTTTTTCCAACACCTTTAAACTCACTGGTCACCCTTGCAATCATCGCTTTTTTTGTAACCGTGATACCGCCGCTATTTGATTGGTTATTTTTCTCCGCCAACTGGTCTGGAACAACCCAAGCGGCCTGTACAAACAAAGACGGTGCGTGCTGGGTATTTGTCATTGCTTGGTCTAAACAGTTTTTCTACGGCAGCTACCCTGTCGAAGAGCTATGGAGAATTAACACTTGCTTACTCGCTTTGGTAGCAATCATTGTCGCGTCCTTTAAACTCCATAAAGATTTACGTAATAAAATCGCTATTCCCTTATTTTTATTACTGCCGTTTTTATCCATCATACTTTTAGACGGCTCTCTCATCGGTCTAGAATATGTTGCCACCGACTATTGGGGCGGCTTCACTCTTAACGTAATGCTAGCCGCTGCTAGCATCATCGTCGCTTTTCCTTTGAGCTTTCTTTGGGCTTTAGGACGACGATCTGATATGCCATTCATTCGCAGCGTGAGTGTTATATTAATTGAGTTCTTCCGCGGCGTACCTGTATTAGCCCTATTTTTTATGGGCTCGGTTATGCTACCGCTGTTCTTTCCTGAAGGAACCAATGTAGACAAACTGTTACGTGTTTGGATCGTACTGACACTCTTTATGTCTGGCTATATGGCAGAAGTATTTCGAGGCGGTTTCCAAGCAGTACCTAATGGCCAGTACGAAGCGGCCGACTCTTTAGGGCTTGGCTTTTGGCAAAAAACACTCCTAATTATTCTTCCGCAAGTTATCAAAATCTCTATGCCAAATATTTTGGCAACTTTCGTTATGCTATTTAAAAACACAACTTTCCTATTGATTATTGGTATTTTTGAGATGTTAAGTACAACTCAAACCGCATTAACCAACTCAAACTGGTTAGGCGGGCATTCAACGGAAGGCTATCTATTTGTGGCGGTTGTTTTTTGGATCTGCTGTTTCAGTATGTCCATGATCAGCTCATCCATTGAACGTAAGCTAGACACTAGCCATAAAAATTAAGAGGATATCTTTGTGAGCATTAACCACGAACAAAGTATTGAAAACAATGACGACATTATCATCATCAAAGACCTTAATAAGTGGTATGGCGATTTTCATGTGTTGAAAGATATCAACCTGCGCGTCAAAAAAGGTGAGCGTATTGTTATCTGTGGCCCTTCGGGTTCGGGTAAATCTACCATGACTCGCTGTATTAACCGCCTAGAAGAGTTTCAGCGTGGTTCACTAATCGTGAACGGTGTTGAGATGATAGAAGATGTAAAAAACATCGAAGCGATCCGTCGTGAAGTAGGCATGGTATTCCAGCATTTTAACCTTTTCCCGCACCTGACTATTCTTGAGAATCTAACTTTAGGTCCGATCTGGGTTCAGAAGAAGCCTAAGAAAGAAGCTGAAGCGATCGCTATGAAATACCTTGAGCGCGTTAAAATTCCAGATCAAGCACAGAAATTTCCAGGTCAGCTATCTGGGGGACAACAGCAACGTGTTGCTATCGCCCGATCTCTTTGTATGAATCCCGAAATCATGCTTTTTGATGAACCAACCTCGGCACTTGATCCAGAAATGATCAAAGAAGTACTCGATGTCATGGTGGAACTCGCCGATGAAGGAATGACGATGCTATGCGTAACTCATGAAATGGGGTTTGCAAAAAAAGTAGCTGACCGTGTCATTTTCATGGATGCAGGTGAAATTGTTGAGCAAAACACTCCGGAAGAGCTATTTAACAACCCTCAAACGGATAGATTACAGTTATTCTTAAGCCAAATACTTGATCATTAATTTTCAATGAGATAGCTAAAAAGCCGTAACTTGATATAAGTTACGGCTTTTTAGCTACTTAATTAAGTGGTCCAAGCTCTTCACCAGCCTCATCTTCCTGCACTATATCTGTTTCTTTAAGCGCATCGATTAACCATAACGCCATAGCAGGATGTGCAAGCAAATGTTCTTGATAAGCAGCAGACTCAGTAGAAAGTTGAACCCCATATGTTTTAAATCGCAGGGCTATAGGTGCGAAAAACACATCCACAATACTAAACTCACTAAATAACCATGGATTACTGCCTGCATAATTAGACAAACACTCTGCCCATAGTCGGTCAATGCGTGAGATATCTTTCTTAGCGGCCTCACTCAACAAAATAGATCGGCGCGCTCTACAATTCATCGGCATCTCATTACGTAATGCGGTGAAACCAGAATGCATTTCACTCACCATTGCTCGGGCAATAGCTCTAGCTTGAACCTCTTTTGGCCACCCTTTGCCATCAAGATATTGTTCATTAATATATTCACAGATAGCCAATGAATCCCAAACACTTAGCTCCCCATCCACCAGCACAGGAACCTTTTCTACTGGGGTATAATCTTTTAAAACAGTATAAAAATGGTCGCTAAACAGCGTTAAAGAAATCTCTTCAAATGGGATATCAAACGCTTTTAACATCAACCATCCACGTAAAGACCAAGATGAGTAATTTTTATTGCCTATGATCAATTTCATCGCCATCACTTCTCCCTCAGAGATAAATAGATGTTGTTAGCTCATTTCTTCAGATTATAAGTTTTCTGCTACAGGGGTTAGGTATCAGCGGTATCCCAAGGATTATCAATCGATAATAAGCTCAGCGCAACTATGACCATGACCCTTACGATAATTAAGACTGACTTACTCTGCTTTTGCGTAACGCTTCTTGAGTATAGCCACACGCTTCACATAAGCTTGAGTTTCCGCGTAAGGGGGCACACTATTATAGCGCGATACGGCGCCAGGGCCTGCGTTATATGCAGCAGTTGCCAAACGCATATCGCCAGAGAAATTATTTAAGAGCTGAGCAAGGTATTTAGCCCCACCTTCGATATTTTGATCTGCATTAAGACTATCTTTCACACCTAGCTCATTAGCGGTCGCTGGCATTAATTGCATTAACCCTTGAGCCCCAGCCCGGGAAGTAGCATTTTTATTAAATGCTGATTCTGCATGGATAACCGCTCTAACTAATGATTCTTCAACACCATATTTCTCTGACATGATCTTCACTTGCTGCTTATAAGCGGAAAGATTTAACGGTGTTGTATGCCAATTCACGTTTGACGAAAGGCTACAGGCATAACAATCAAAACGAAGTACTTCAAAGTCAGCGTTAACGGGTTTCTGATCTGAAAAAGCAAGAATCCCTTTATTATTTCGATATTTATAAACGCTGCTCGTCGAACTCTTACTTTGATTGGTGAAATGAATATTTCGTTGTTGGTCCGTTAAGTTTGTATACTCAACCCGCCCATCAGGATGAACAATTTTCCGCACTTCGCCCGCATAAGCTGCGCTAAATATACAGCACAACGTAATGACACAATGATGTACTAGGTAGCGTTTAATATTAATCACAACAGCGTCTTTATTACCCATAATTGCAGTTTAGCATTCAACAAAGGATAGTCAGATATCTTTCGGCGGTACAATTAAAGATGAAAATAATAATCCAGTTACTAAAGCGATAGCAACAAAGCTCATACTAAATGCGGTATCGATCCCTTCTAAAACATTTTTCTCAACAAGTAACGACAAACTCTGCAACCCAACACTTCCAGGCACTAAAAGTAAAATACCTGGCATAAGCATAACCCCACGCGTAATCCCAGAAATCCTCTCAAATAAGTTAGCGGCTAAGCCTGTGACTAAGGCTCCCATAAACGCCCCCATAACTTGGCCAAAGAACTCTTTGCCATACCAAGTCGTCGAAAATGCAATTAATCCTCCCAATACAATCCATGGAATATCTTTTGGTCGCCCTTGGAATAAAAAACATAACGATATACCGGCAATAACAATGGAGATCCAAATACTCCAATCAGGTAGGAAAAATTCTCGGCTAATCTCTGTTGCAGGAAAAAGCTCAACACCCAAAGCATTACCTATAGCTACTCCAAAACCAATTTGTAACAAGATAGTTCCTGAATATACAAGCCTAGAAGTGCCTGACACCATGTTTTGTCTCGCTAATTCAGCAACTGCAGTAGTTAAAGGCAATCCCGGCACTAAAGCGATAACCCCAGCGACGGTTGCAATATCTGGTGAGGACAATAAGCCAAAACTCGCCACAAAATTTGCTAATAGAGCAGAAATAATGGCAGAAATGGTCGGGAAAAGGTACTTGAGAGACTCAGTTTGTAAAAGTTTAACGGCAACAAACCCAGTCACAATCCCAACAAAAAGAGCAACGATCATTTCAGAGATCGCGCCCCCTAATAACTGGGCAACACAACTAGCTAATAGTCCAAATGAAGCCATTTGGCCTTTTACACCAAAACGAGGAGGCGTATTAGAAATAGTTTTTAAACGCCCAGCGCCCTCTTCCACCGATAAAGATTCATCAAGTACAGCACTTACGATCTCCTGCACTTCAATTTGGCGCTCTAAATTCACTTCGCCCTGCTCAACCCGAAAAACATAAGTCTTCGGCTCAGGTTCTTCTGGATGTGAAAAGCTCATAATTAAAGTCGTAGGTTGCGCCAGACACTGCACCCCAAAGCCCAACCGAATACCGACTCGGTTCATTGTGCTTTCGAGTTCATAAGCCGTCATACCATAAGTATGCAATGCTCGTGCTAGACGCAGCATAAAACCCACCGGAAGTGTCCGTGGTGGAAAATGAGGCTGTGTATACAATGAATAGTGATCTAGCAAGTCGAAAGACATTTTCTATACCAAAAAGTGAGGTTTGAAGCCCCAAACTAAAAGAAGGATAAACTATCGCTAATTTATCCTTCCTGATCTATAAATTATGCTGACAATCGTTAAGTGATAATAGGCACATCACACATCACATCAGCATTTTGCCCACGGTGACGCAGTAGATGATCCATCAGCACAATCGCCATCATCGCTTCGGCAATGGGAGTGGCACGTATGCCAACACAAGGATCATGACGTCCCGTAGTCACAACCTCAATCTCTTCACCGCGGCTATTAATACTACGACCTGGCAAGCGGAGACTTGAGGTCGGTTTTAAAGCTATATGAGCAATAATATCCTGCCCTGTTGATATACCACCTAATACACCGCCAGCATGATTTGAGAGAAAACCATCCGGTGTCATCTCATCCCGATGCTCAGTCCCTTTTTGAGCAACACAATCAAAACCATCACCAATTTCAACACCTTTGACTGCATTAATACTCATTAAAGCATGGGCTAGATCCGCGTCCAAACGATCAAATATAGGCTCACCTAAACCAACAGGTGTACCTGTAGCTACCACACTAATTTTTGCACCTACCGAATTTCCCTCTTTACGAAGGTCATCCATATACTGCTCCATAGTCGCGACTATTTCAGCATCTGGACTGAAAAAAGGATTATTGTGAACTTCATTCCAGTCAAACTTTGCGTGGTCAATTTTTACCGGGCCAAGCTGAGATAAATAACCTTTTACCTCCACCCCTTTCGATGCCAAAAACTTCTTAGCAATAGCTCCAGCCGCTACCCGCATAGCTGTTTCACGGGCAGAAGAGCGCCCACCACCACGATAATCACGGAAACCATATTTATGCGTATAAACATAATCCGCATGGGCAGGTCGAAAAGTCTCTTCAATATTAGAGTAGTCTTTAGAACGTTGATCTGTATTTTTAATCAACAAACCTATAGGTGTACCAGTCGTTTTACCTTCAAATACACCTGATAGTATCTCCACTTCATCCGCCTCTCGACGTTGTGTAGTATGACGAGATGTACCTGGTTTACGACGATCCAGATCAAGCTGAAGATCAGCTTCAGACAATTCAATGCCGGGAGGACAGCCGTCAACAATACAACCTAATGCCTTACCGTGGCTTTCACCAAAAGTGGTGACCGTAAACAGTTTACCGTAGCTATTTCCTGACATTGTATCGGTCCATTAAGAAACAAAAAAACATATATAAAAAATTAGGCGCGTAATTATAGCAAATTAAATGCTATCTCTATATGCACGTAGCTCTTGAGCAGTAATGGTAAATACGCCATTTCCACCATTCTCAAATTCTAGCCAAATTAAAGGAAGCTCTGGATAAGTTTCCATTAAATGTACTTCGCTATTACCGACTTCAACCACAAGAAGACCGTCATCGGTTAAATATTCAGATGCTTCCCGTAAAATTCTACGCGTAATATCCAATCCATCAGAGCCTGAACCTAAAGCGATTTCTGGCTCATGGCTATATTCATCGGGCATAGACGCTAGATCGGCCTCATCAACATAAGGGGGATTACTGACAATCAGATCATACTTTCTACCGTCTAAATCGGAAAACAGATCACTTTCAATGGTATGCACACGATCAATCATCTCATGTTTCTCAATGTTAATATTTGCAACATCGAGTGCCCCCTTAGAAATATCCGCGAGATCAACTTCCGCTTCGGGAAATGCATAAGCGCAAGCTATACCAATACAACCACTCCCAGTACAAAGATCTAAAATGCGATCAACACTCCCCTCTCTTAGCCATGGAGCAAACTCACTTTGAATAAGCTCAGCAATAGGAGAACGAGGAATCAGCACCCTTTCATCAACAAAGAAAGGCAGTTCGCAGAACCAAGATTCATGAGTGATATATGGCAATGGCTTACGCCTTAGCGTACGTAGTTTAATAAAATCTAATACCCGCTCCTTTTCATCTTCCGTTAAACGACCGTCCAAAACAGCAGGATTTATATTCCAAGGTAGATGAACAGCGGCCAAGACCAATTGTGTCGCCTCATCCCAAGCATTATCCGTCCCATGCCCAAAATAAACTCGGTGTTCACCAAATTGACTCATCGCAAAACGGATATAATCTCTAAGGCTATGCAGTTCATTTTTCACCGAATTAGAAAACAAGGGTTGATCACTCATACACTCTGGACCGATAATTTGTTTATGAAAGACCGCCATATTAATAAACTTTGCTTGGGAACACCATGAAAGACCCGAATGATAATCCAACTAACGAATTATCCTTTTTTGATGCAATGGAGGGCGTCCAACAACATAAACACGACAAAGCAGACCTTTCAGTAACAAAACCTAAGGATAAACACAGTCTGCTTTATCGTCGCCAAGCGGCAACACTTGAAGAAGATAAAGTGATCGATGGCCTATCTGATCAAGCTGTAGAATTAGTTGAATCAACTGAGGAGCTGCTCTTTGCTAACCCTGGTGTACAATTCAGCGTTTTAAAACGCCTTAAACAAGGCCATCTGCCTTGGGAACAAGGCTTAGATCTTCATGGTTATACCGTTGACCAGGCAAGGGACCAACTCAGCCGTTTTATCTTCGATGCACGTAGAAACAAGTGCCGCTGCGTTATAGTAGTTCATGGTAAAGCGCATTCATCAGCCAGTGAACAACCCATGGTAAAGTCTTATGTCAATGAATGGCTAAAACGCTTGCCTGGCGTATTGGCCTTCTGTTCAGCTCAAGCAAAAGATGGTGGAACCGGTGCACTCTATGTATTACTTAAACGAGAGAAATAAAATTTCAAAGTAAATTCTGACAGCCATTATAGCGGCTGACCATTCTCAAACGCCTCTAACCTTTCGCGAGCAGCAAGCCTCCCATATTCGATGATAGGTACTGCGTGATGAAAATCATAAAAACTGCATAAAACTTTAGGGATACGAATAACAAGATCAGGGGGATAACCTGCTATTTTATATTCAGCTAAGCTGGCCTGCATAACCTCAACAGAATTAAGCAGTATATCCATTCGCCCACCAATCTTATCTGCTTTAGGAATATACCTATCCTCAGGTCTATCGTGGTCTGGCATATTCCATTCATCGCTTATTCCACTGCGATTCAAATATTGATTACGTGGTAAAGATAAATGACTATGACTAGAGTCACCTGTATTTAAGTCGATCGCAACAATAAGATCAGCTTGTGCAGCCACGACAGGAATAATTGGCAGAGGGTTGAGAATTCCTCCATCAACAAGTACCCGCCCCTCTTTAATCACAGGCGTAAATAATCCCGGTACAGCAACCGACGCCCTAATCGCTTCAAGCAATGAACCTTTTTGATACCAAACCTCTTTTTGATGAGCAATATCCGCTGCAACGGCGGTAAAATCAATGTCTAGCTCTTCGATTAAACGAGGACCTAAGATTTCAGCAAGTTGTACAAATATTCTATCTCCTCTAATCGCTCCTTTAGACAAAGTAAAATCAAGTAGCTTAACAACGCCCATCCAGTTTAGCGATGAAACCCATGTTTTATATTCCGCTAGCCGACCCGCGGCATACATACCCCCAACCAATGCGCCCATAGAGCTTCCGGAAACAGAAACAATCTCATAGCCTCTACGTTCAATCTCTTCAATCGCACCTATATGAGCATAACCACGCGCACCACCACTACCTAAAACCAGCGAAACAGTTGCCATATATTCACACCCTTGAAGTAAAGCATTACTCAATAAAAATTAACACTTCAGTATTTTGCTCTGAAGAAAAACCACCTAAGGAATATAAAGATATACGTTCCGCATCAATCTCTTGCTCTATTAAGCGATTTTTTAAAGCCATAATCTGATCATTCGACTTATCCAATTGCTGTCTATAGGTAGAGCCTGAAAAGTTTTGCCCGACAAGCCATAATGTTCGCTCGGGGTTCTCTGTTAAATATTTAACTAAGGCTTTAAATTCAGATTCTTTTCCAGTGAATGGTATTCCATCACCTTGCTCAGCTTGGGCTTCCATGCCTAGAACATTTTCCACCAACACCTCTACTCTTAAGTAAACACGTTTATTACCGCGCTTAACCGCATATAGAGAAAAGTACTTATTATTTATACGGTAAGATGCAAAGGTTTGACTCTCTTCCAAACCATACAAGCGAGAATAGCGAAATATAGCGTTAGCCCATTGATTGCTACTTCCGCAATCCCGCCCAGTACATTTAAATAAATTCGTAGCACCTAATTTGATCAGCTGATTTTCTAGTACTGAAAATGCTTCATCAGGCGTATTCAACTCAGGTATCCGGTATGTAATTTGTGTTAATTCCCCTGTAACCCGACGTTCTTTTTCTGGTGTAACAACGCCCTTTATTTTCTTTAAACCACCCAGTATCAGTCGGTAGTTTTCATCCTTTTTATCATATTGAACAATGTAGGAGCCTGGAAAACGTTCAAGCTGAAAGTAATCACTTGAATTAGTAAGGTCCGCCTCTGCTACTGCAAAAGTGGAATAAAATAATACATATAGAAAAACAGAAAACCGCATAACTTTTTTATCCCGATTCGTTTACTAAAACTAAATCTAATCTACTAACAAATGACCATCTACTTTTTACTCCCCCAGCTATCTATTTTGCTAGCCAATAACGTTGCTATGGGAAGATCTAAATGTAGATGATGCCCACCTACCAACTCGATAACCTCTGAAGAGGCCAAATCATCTAGCCACGGATCGACAATACTATCACGTGCCCCCTCTTCACCTATTATAACTATAGCGTTAGATTTCACTTTCCGAATAAAGGATTTCGCCTGCTCAGGGCTGAAACGTATCAATGAGGGTAGTAGCAATTTAGGATCATTGTTCCAAATATAACCTTTGTCCGTATATGTTAACCCCCGCGCCATTAATTTCTCTGCGGCTTCTTTTGATACAGGCCATCGACCATTCGCTCGTGCTTCAACAGCCGCATCAAAACTCCCATAAGGCTTAAGAGAACGTGAAAGCATTTTCTCTCTTTTGATTATCGCATCAGAAAAAACCTGTGGTAGCTCATCCACCTCATAAAACAGTGGTCCTAATCCATCAATGAACATCAGATTATCAACCTTCAAAGGAAAGCACGCTGCAAACATCATAGCGATACTTGCTCCCATTGAATGCCCAATCAAATCAACTTGATCAAGATTTAGGGCGTTTATTACTCCATGCAGGTCAGTCACATTATCCCAAATATGATAAGGCATCCCTTTAGGTCGATGATCTGAAAGGCCATGCCCAACTAAATCAATCGCAATGAAACGAATCTCCGATATATGCTGCCCTAATAGATAAAAACTGGCGGCATTATCTAACCATCCATGCAACGCCAATACCGGCCGCCCATTAGGGTTTCCATATTCCACAACAGCAACTTTATATCCAGCAGCATCGATATAATACTCACGACAATCCGACATTGAAATTCTCACTAATCAGCTGATACACAAAGCTATTTGCATACTATAAACAGAAATTCGGGTAATATCTTGTGCAGAAATAAGCACTGCAAGGAAAGTTTGATGATATTAGGACAGCAACTGGAACATGACCCAAGCTTAAAAAAGCCGCAACGCCTTTTTTTTATATTATTCGGCTGTTTGTTTTTAATTGCGCCTTTTTACTACCAACCAAATTTAGGTGGCGAAGGGCTGTTTCTACCTTACAACGGAGCTATTTGGATTGTTGCAAGCTGGATTATTGCTAGTGCTAGCTTTTTGATTTATAAAAACCAACAAATTATTTTACCAAAATATTGGCTAGGTCTAGCGCTGTTACCTATTGGTGCTTTAGTAACAGGCTTTATTGCTGATAAAAACAATCCAACTGAATGGATTGTCAGATTATCCGTTATTATGGGAGGCTATCTATTTTTTCTTAGCCTTTTTCAATTCCAGCTTAAATCTAAACATATAGAACGCAGTCTTTATATAATTTTGGCTATGGGACTCATTGCTGCTACTTACGGCATTATTCAAGCCCTAACAGGAGCGTCTAATTTAAGTTTTTTAATGCCTGTAAGTCCTAACCATCTACCAGTAGGTATCTTCCAACAAGTAAATTTACAAGCCTCTTTTATGGCTACATTTTTGGTGCTTACTTACTATTTAGCATCTAGGCCATCGCTTCGTAGCTTTAGCTTTATAATACAAGCAACCTTATTAATCGCTGCATTAGGTGCAAGTTACAATATAGCAACCAGTGGTTCTAGGGTCGGACTGCTCGGTGCAGCCTTAGGCTTACTCTGCCTATTTATCGGTCGCTGGAAACTATTTCGACAGACCAAAATAATTTTTATTGCACTCATCATAGCAACCTTAGCAGGTGGTATTTTAGGCAAAAGCGGACTTGAGAAAACAGCAGATAAAGTAGACAGGGCAATTGGTGGAGTTAGCGCTGATGTCAGATGGCATATATACAGCCTTTCCTTAAATATTTTCGCTCAAGCCCCACTTATTGGTCACGGATTGGGGAGTTTCCAAAAGGTTTTCCAAGAAGAGCGCATCGAATATCAACAGCAAACAGACAGTAGTCTTAGATCTGCTCCCCGTTTTAGCCACCCTCATAATGAATTGATCTTCTGGCTGGTTGAAGGTGGGATTGTATCAATTATTGGTATACTCGCAGCCGCAATTTTTACACTAGTTCAATTATTCAAAGCAGGCTGGCAGAGAGGATGGGGCTATTCAGCACTCCTCTTACCGCTAGTCTTCCATACTCAAGTGGAACTCCCCTTTTATATCTCCAATACCCATTGGTTTTTATTGCTTTTCCTACTATTTTTAACCCATCAACATGGTAAAAAATCGATAACAACCGAAAAGCTATCAATGGCGGCGCAAAGAACTATACCGATTAGCTTCGCTACCCTCTCTATTTTCGCAACAATTACTTTAATCCAGACACAGATAGCAAGCGCAGGCATTGTAAGTTATTTGCAACGTAATCAGAGCCAACCTCAATATCTACGTTCATCGCTCGAATCAGCTTATTTTAGAGAATACACAACCTATCTATTACTTAGACGTAACATGCTAATTAGCGCCTCTAAAAATAACAAAAAACCAGCACAGGACTATATTAATTGGGCTGAGCAATCAGTTAAAGTTACACCGGCGATTGTAACTTATAGAGATTTAGCCATTGCTTACGATATAATTGGAAAGGAAGAAGATAGGGATCAAGTATTAGACAAAGCATTGAGCATGTTTCCTACTCATAGTGGGCTATTAGAGCTACAGCAAAAACTGCGCATAAAAGGCAAAAACGCTCTTAAAGCTAAAAACGTCGAATCAAGCTCCCAAGCCCAGCCGCAGGCCAGTCAGCCGTGATCTCTGCAATTTCAGCACAAGAAAATGATCTAGGGTAAGATATTACGCCCTCACAGCATAAAGCTTCGACAATAGAGATTAGCGGCATATGGGTCACAATTATAGGTGTTGACTTGCTATGATGCGCCAACGACTCCAGTGCAACTAAAGGGTCAGAGTCTGGCGTCCAGAGAGCAGACTCTACGAGAGCCGACGATAAGTTCAGGCTATCAGCTATAATCTCCGATGTCTGAATCGTACGAAGGTAAGGACTATGAATAATAAGATCAATCTCAGATAAGTCCTCAGAGTATTGATTCACTCTTCCTCTTACTGATTTAATCCCATTTGTCGTTAGATGTCTTTTAGCATCCGATGAAGCTGAATGCTCCGCTTCACCATGACGCATCAAAAAGAACTTCATACTCCCTCACGTGGAAGAACAAACTCTACATCCGTGCTTTGCTCACTCATCATTAGCATTTTAACGACCTCAGCAATAGGCGCTTTATTGAAAACCACCTCATACAGCCCAACTACTAAAGGCATATAAATCTGCATTTCAGAAGCTTTCTCTTTAACTTGCTTTATAGTGTTTACACCTTCAGCTACCTGCCCTAAAGCCTCTACAGCTTCTTCAAGACTTTTGCCTTCACCTAAAGCATAACCTACGCGGTAATTACGGCTTAATGGAGACATACACGTCACTATAAGATCGCCTACACCAGCAAGACCAATAAAGGTCATGGGATTTGCCCCCATAGAAACAGCGAAGCGACTCATTTCGGCTAAACTTCGTGTCATCAACATACTTTTGGTGTTTTCACCCATGCCAAGAGCAGCACTAAGGCCTGCAGCAATTGCATAGATATTTTTTAAGGTTCCCCCTAGTTCAACACCATAAGTATCCGAACTGGCATAGACTCTAAAATAGGATGAATGAAGCCTAGCCTGCACTTCGCTTCGTAACTCTGCACAATCACTCGCAATAACTGTTGCCGTCAACTGCTTAGCCGCCACTTCTTTCGCTAAGTTAGGTCCGCTCAGTACGCCTATACGGGCAGAGGGCATCTCCTCTCGAAGAATCTCGCTCATTAAACGGAAGCTATTGGCTTCAATCCCTTTTGTAGTAGACACCAGCATCTGATCCGCCTTTAAAAAAGGGCGAGCTTGCTGAACAACCTGACGAAAGGATTGACTAGGAATGGAGATAAACACTAGATCAACATCTGACAAAACGTCTTGTAACGAAGTTGAAGCTGACAAACGGTCAGAAAGTATATAACCAGGAAGGTAGCGAGCGTTCTCATGCTTGTGATTTATAGCTTCGGCAAGCACTTCATCTCTTAACCACAAACGAACATAAGAACCGTTTTCCGCTACCATATTTGCGATAACGGTACCAAAGCTACCCCCACCAAGAACGGCCACCTTACGTATCTGAGACATAACTTTTTCCAGTACAAACTTATTTAACAGAATCGTCCAAGCTATCCAGCATTTTATTAATGCCTTTAAATAACAGCAGAACGATGAAATACCCTAAACACGCCAAGCCTAAAAAAAGCATCAACTGTAAAGGATCATCTGTGCGCTGATACCCGGCAACACCTAATGCGGCAATCACCGCACTAAATACTACCGCAACAATATTAGCTAGACGCTTTGTCTTGTGTATGTCCTTTTGCATCGTCACTTCCATTAATTTCACTTCCGCTATCTTTGCTGACAGCTTCAGTTTTTAAATCTAATTCTTGCGGAACCGGCGACTCTTTTTTGGGTGTACGAGGAGCCGTTTGCGGCTCTTGTAAAAGCTCTGGTTCCGGGTGGATACAGTTTAACTTAACCCCTGTTTCCGCCTCAATCTCTGGAATAAGGAAGGAATCATCTTCACAGGCAAAACAGATAGAAGCGCCGGCAGCGCCCGCTCGCCCTGTGCGTCCAATACGATGAACATAATCATCAGGATCTTCAGGCAGTTGATAGTTAAAAACATGGGTCACACCATCAATATGGATACCACGCCCAGCCACATCTGTTGCAACCAGTACTTGGATTTTCCCATTACGGAAATCTTCTAAGGTACGTACACGTTTTTGCTGTGGAATTTCACCCGACATTAGCGCCGCTTTAATCCCATCTTTAGATAATTTTTCGGCTAAACGACGTGTTTCATCTCGACGATTACCAAAAACAATAACCTTCTCAGCTTGATCTTTATCCATATAATTCCGCAGTAAGCGGTATTTCTGATCCGCCGCCACAAGATATACGGTTTGACTCACATTATCAGTGGTTCTGATCTCTGGAGCGATCTCAATAACCACGGGATCAAGTGTCCACTGTTCCGCCAAGCTCAAAATATCATCGGTAAACGTTGCACTGTAAAGCAATGTCTGACGATCACTCCCTTTGCGCGGTGTATTACGAACAATAGTACGTACATCAGGGATAAAGCCCATACTTAGCATACGATCGGCTTCATCAAGAACCAGTATCTCCACATTCCACAGATCGACATCTTTACGGTTTACAAAATCGATTAAACGCCCAGGCGTTGCGACCAGAATATCGACAGGTTTTTTCTTTAGCTTTTGGCGTTGCTTATCGTAATCCATACCTCCAACAAGGCTAACCACATGAAGATCCGTATACTTAGCTAAGTTTTCAGCATCATCAGCGATTTGTAACGCTAACTCACGAGTCGGCGCGACAATTAAAGCCCTTGGCTCACCCTTACGACGTTTTTCTTCGATTGGGAAATCGATTAAGTCGGTGATAATTCCCAATAGAAAAGCAGCAGTTTTACCTGTACCTGTCTGGGCCTTACCAATTATATCTTTACCATCCAGCGCAGCCGGAATTGTTGCAGCCTGAATCCCTGTACAGTACTCAAAATTAAGATCGGCGATAGCATGAAGAACAGTATCTGGCAAATTGAAATCACAAAAACGCTGTTTTCCTTCAACCGCAGGAATATTTACTTGGTCTGGACTCCATTCAGCGCGGTCATCCGACCGTGATGCGTGAGAAGGTACAGATCTCACCTTCCTTTCGGTCTTATTTTTTTCATGCATATCCATTGTATTATCTATAGTCAACTCAATATATCCTAAGAAAAATTTCGCCTATACGGCGGTAATGCTGCCAACAACTGCTTACCATAACGACGCGTAATAAACCGCCGATCCAGTAGAGTAATTATACCTTGATCTTTTTCTGTTCTAAGTAATCGGCCAGTCGCCTGAGTAAGACGCATCGAGGCCATAGGTATAACCCACTCAGCAAACGGGTTGCCGCCTTGAGATTCTATCCATTCTGAATATGTGGCATCCACAGGGTCATCAGGCACGCCGAAAGGCAGTTTAGTAATAACCACATGCGTCAAATATTCGTGAGGAAGATCTACCCCTTCCGCAAACGAAGCAAGTCCAAAAATAATACTTGGCAGTTCATTATCTATACGTTCACGATGCAGTCGCAAAATCTCATGCTTTGCAAGGTCACCTTGAACCAAAATATTGTCGACCATCTTATCAGGCATCTGCTCAAGAACATACCGCATCTGTCGCCAAGAACTAAATAACACTAAGGTCGATTTTTCTTTAGGCAAAGAAGCCAACAAAATTTCAGCCAATTCGCCATTATGATCATTCGGATTACTGGGATCAGTACGCATTGCTGGAACCCGTAGCTCAGCAGCCTCACTAAAATTAAACGGGCTAGGAAATATAGCGCACGGACTATCTACAGGAATACCTAAATCGGCATACAAACGATCAAAACGTCCTAATGCTGTTAGTGTTGCTGAAGTTACAACAGCACCATAACATTGGGACCAAAGATGTTCCTGAAGTGTCGCGGCAGCTGATACAGGGCTACTACAACACTCCAGATCTAAACCTTCATTACCGTCAACACGTAAGACCCAGCGTGCTGTCGGAAGCCCCCCTTTCTCATCAGGAGATGCATAAGAGCGAGCTAAACCAAACATAGCCTGCATTCTTGAGAGAAAAACACCCATTTGCGGGTACCATTTTTCAGCAATGGATCTATCAATATCAGCCAACTCACCATCCATCGCCTCTTTTAATAGATCGACTATCTGCTCCAATTTGAGTACAACACGTTCGGCTGCCGTAGCGAAGTTATGACAAATAAGTTGCAAAGGCTCAGGAATAACCCCTTGAGCAAACCGATAACGGTCACTTGCCCCCTGAAGTTTATCTATTAATAACTGCTGCAACAGCAACTGCCACTCCTCAAGTGAACGCTCCATATCAGAGAAGGGGTTAGCCATTTTTTCTACATAGCCCTGCAATACCACATGCGCTGATGTGTCATTTAGCAGCTTATTTAATGAACGAGTAACTTTCGCCAACCAGCGCTGACTAGACTTAACACGTAATCTATAAGAAAAATGACCTGTAGTTTTCGTACCAAGATGGTGACCTTCATCAAAAATATAGATCGTATCTTCCGGAGCGGAAAGAATCGCACCACCGCCAAGGGAGAGATCAGCTAACACTAAGTCATGATTTGCAACAATCAGATCCCAACGGTCAAGCTCTTGTCGGGCTTTAAAAAAAGGACAAATTGAAAAATTACTGCAGCGCCGATTAGTACACTGCATATGATCACTGGTGGATAACCGCCAAATAGGATCAGCCACAGTATTTTTTAATCCATCACGATCGCCATCCCACTCACCAGAAGCATACAAACTCAGCAATTCCTGAACTTGAGAAATATCTGACTGATCAATTTTTTGCGCAACTTCATCTTCATACAACGCGATCTGGCCTAACTCATTTTGCTGCTCTAGTACTTTTTCTGCACTAGAAATACAAAAATACCTACCACGTCCTTTCGCCAAGCCATAGGTCAGATTAACGCCAGCCTCTGTTACTAACTGGGGCAGATCCTTCATGATTAGCTGCTCTTGCAAAGCAACTGTTGCCGTAGATACAACAACCTTTTTCTTTCGCTGCTGGGCAATGGGAACAGCCGCCAACAAATAGGCTAATGTTTTACCCGTACCTGTTCCCGCTTCTACCACACTAATATGCGAACCACCATTACGTTCGCCTTCACTGTTCTGCGAGATCGCAGCTAAAGTTCGCGCAATCTCAGCAATCATCATTTTTTGACCATAACGAGATTGAAGCCCACGATTACTTAAGAACGTACTATAGGCCTGCTGTATTGACTGTTTAAGCTGCTTATCTAACAAAGGAAGTACCGAACCTAGGATTGGATGTCTAGATGTAATTCTAACAGCTCACTAGGAAGAAAAACAAAAAACACTGTATAAAAAAACATAAGTTTCTTTACAAACGCAAAATACTGTATAAAAATACACGTACTGTATAAACAAACAGACAAATACTATGAAGCTAACGAAACGACAAACTGAAGTGCTTGAATGTATCAAGCGACACATCGACGAAACGGGTTACCCGCCTACCCGTGCCGATATTGCCCGGGACTTAGGCTTCCGATCAGCTAATGCAGCTGAAGAACACATGAAGGCTTTAGCACGTAAAGGAGCTATTGAAATTATTCCAGGTACATCACGAGGAATCAGAGTCCCTGAGCTCGAAGCAGATTTAGGTATGCCTATTATTGGTCAAGTTGCTGCAGGCTCCCCGATATTAGCCGAAGAACATGTAGAAGATCACTGCACAATTTCGTCAAACTTTTTCCAACCCAAAGCAGATTATCTGCTTCGAGTAAAAGGTGAAAGTATGAGAAACATTGGCATTATGGATGGAGACCTACTTGCAGTACACCAATGTAATACAGCAAAAGATGGCGAAATTGTCGTTGCAAGAATTGAAGATGAAGTCACGGTTAAACGTTTTAAGAAAGAGGGAAATATCGTTTATCTTATCGCTGAAAATGAAGAATTTGAACCGATTGTCATTGACTTGAAAGAGCAAGAAATCGCGATTGAAGGCTTAAGCGTTGGTGTAATTCGCAGAGGTAACTAAAAATGATGGCACTTCCAGTAAGTACTAAGGCTCCACTTGTTCTTCTAAAAAACAAAGTATCAGCTAAAGTTACATCCCTTCCGGTAACCCCTTCTACAAAATCGGAGTTAGCTGGCAGTGTTACAGAAATTGTAGTGCAGAATAACAACTTCTCTAACATCCCTATGCTCATGCCTCTACTGGCACAACTGAGTCAAGATGATAGATGGTTTGTCTGGATTGCACCCCCTGTACTTTTACCTAAACAGCTTCTAGCTGACGCGGGCATAGATCTAAACAAAGTAATTCTGTTAAACCCAGATAACAAGCACAGCACCTTCGCTTTAGCTAAACAAGCCTTAAGCACAGGCACAAGCCACTCCGTCATTTCATGGCCTGGTTACCTTTCAGAAAAGGAGCTAAATGAGTTAGAAAATGCGGCAAAGCAAGGGCAAAGCCACGGAATAGTTATACGTCGAAGACAGCATAGCTAAGGCCCTGATAGATAAGAGGGCTTTTGCAATCCAGTTTAATGAATAATAGGTTCTGGCTCTGATTCAGACTCGGCATTATCATCCAAGTCAAAACCTGATTCGGCAACCATCTGAATACCCGCGGTTAACATGACCCGCGCTACGTCAAGATAGTGCCCATTTAACTTATCTTTCAACTCAGATGAGAAATTAACCTTAATCATTGGCTCCGCATCACTATCTGCATTCCGTATGGCCAATTCACCATTTTCAAGCTCTATTATTTCTAATACCATTTCCGACGCTATACCTGACACTTATTTTACCACTCCTGCATTCCTTCTCTCAGAGAATCAACTAACTGAGACAAAGCATTAAACCAACCTTCATACTCGACTATAATCGCCTTATCTTCCGCATGATCAGGATTAACCTGCAACACATGGATCTCTGACAGGCTTTTAGTATCGCTAGTAGCCCCTTTCTTATCCGCACCATGCCAACAGGCTTCATAAGCACCTATCATCTTATGTAGCCAAGCTGTCGAATCATTCTCTAGCACACTTAATTGTTTTAGCTCGGGGCTTTCAACACCGGTAACTTCAAGTTCAGCAGCTAACGATCGGTAACCCTCTAAAGTTTCAGTATCCACTTTATAAACTTCTGCTATTTCACGTAAAAACGCGTCATAAGCAGACATTAAGTGAAAAAGAACAGATTCATTAAATGATTCGATGAGTGCATGTTTATTCCAGCTGGTATCATCTTGAGCTTGCTTTAGTAGCTCAAGATGAATACGTGTAAAACTTAATTTCTGATTAGTCCGTGCTAAATAAATACCGCTCATGGAGTACCCTAACTATTTTTTCGCCTTTTTGCGGGCTTCTTCAACGACCCACTTCCCATCCTGATAGAATGCCCGCCAACCGGTCGCTTTACCATTGACCTCGGTCATGACGTATTGCTCCTTAGTCTTGCGACTATATCGAACAACCGTTAAATTTCCATCAGCATCTTTTTTAGGCGCACTAAACAAAAATTCATATTTAGGATCTATTTCACTTTGGTGCGGCAACAACTCAACAATTTTTGGTGCTCTTGTTTCCCTATTTCGTGGAAACTGACTGGCAGCAAGAAATAAGCCTGATGCCCCATCACGAAGAATATATGTATCCTCAACCTTTTCACAAGCCAATTCAGGCATAGGAACAGGATCCATTTTTGGCGGTGCAGCTTCACCACTTCTTAGCAACTTGCGGGTGTTTTTACACTCTGTACAACCAAAATATTTACCGAACCGACCTGTTTTTAACTGCATTTCAGCCGAGCATTTATCACACTCTAATACAGGCCCGTCATAACCTTTAATTCTATATTCTCCAGCCTCAACCTCAAAACCAGAACAATCGGGATTATTACCACACACATGAAGTTTACGTTTCTCATCTATTAGATAAGAGTCCATCGCCGAACCGCATATGCCGCAACGATGTTTATTACGTAAAATACGTGACTCTTCTTCGTCATCACCATCAACGCTAACCACCTCATCACCAGGGGTTAAGTTAATAGTACATTTACAACGTTCTTTCGGAGGTAAGCTATATCCAGAACAACCGAGAAAAACACCTGTACTCGCCGTGCGGATCATCATATGACGGCCGCAGTCAGGACAGCTAATGTCCGTCTCTGTCGGCGTATTAGGCCTCATCCCATGCTCATCACTTTGTGCCTCTTCTAATTTTGCAGAGAAATCCGCATAAAACTGATCAAGCAATGCTTTCCAATCTGCGCTTCCTTCAGCAACATCATCTAAGCTTTCTTCCATGCGAGCGGTAAAGCTATAATCCATCAGGTCAGCAAAGTTCTCACCTAAGCGCTCAACAACAATATCGCCCATTTTCTGCGCATAAAAACGTCGATTCTGTACTTGAACATAACCTCGATCTTGAATCGTAGAGATTATCGTCGCATAGGTTGATGGGCGACCAATTCCTTGTTTTTCTAGCTCTTTTACCAAGCTCGCTTCAGTAAATCGAGGCGCTGGTTTAGTAAAGTGTTGCTTGGGTGTTAACTCAACGAGAGAAAGTGTTTCGCCTGCATTAACGTCAGGTAAGAGTATATCCTCTTCCCCTTTACCTTTTGCTGGCATCACTCGTGTGTAACCATCAAATTGTAAGATACGACCTTTAGTTACTAATTCAAATTCTGCAGCGGCAACCGTTACCCGCGTACTCAAAAACTTAGCAGGTGTCATCTGGCATGCGAGGAATTGTCGACGAATAAGCTCATACAAGCGCTCAGCATCGCGATCCATGCCTTTGAGGGCTGTGGCCTCAACAGTAACATCTGAGGGGCGAATCGCCTCATGAGCCTCTTGTGCTCCCTCTTTGCTGCTGTAACTCAATGGATTCTCCGGCAGATACTTACTACCGAAATTATCACCTATATATTCCCTACAAGCCGCGATAGCCTCTGCACTTAAATTGGTAGAATCAGTACGCATGTAGGTGATGTAGCCCGCCTCATATAGACGCTGAGCCATCATCATAGTTTTCTTCACCCCAAAGCTAAGGCGAGTACTGGCAGCCTGCTGAAGCGTAGAGGTAATAAAAGGTGCAGAAGGTTTACTTGTTGTAGGTCGATCTTTGCGACTAATGACCTCTAAGGAGGCTGACTGTAAACGCTCTAAATGTGCTTTTGTCTCAGCTTCAGAGCCAGGCCTAAAGGTATCACCGTTAACACGGTTCACCTGTAATTTAAGCGGTGCTTTGCCTTCAGTTAGGGCATCAGCCTGCACTTCCCAAAACTCTTCAGGAATAAACGCTCTAATCTCTTTCTCACGTTCGACAACAAGTTTGACCGCAACCGACTGAACACGACCTGCAGACAAACCACGTGCAACTTTCTCCCATAATAAAGGGGACACCATGTAACCAACAACACGGTCAAGAAAGCGGCGCGCTTGCTGGGCATTGACGCGATCCATATCTAATAGAGATGGCTCTTCAAATGCTTCAGTAATTGCTTTTTTGGTAATCTCGTTAAACACCACGCGACGATAACGACTTTCATCACCACCAATCGCTTCGCGTAGATGCCATGCAATCGCCTCTCCCTCACGGTCCAAATCGGTCGCGAGATAGATTTCATCGGCATTTTTTGCCAGCCGTTTTAATTCGTCTACGACCTTTTCTTTGCCCGGCAAAATTTCGTAGTGAGGCTCCCACCCTTTTTCAGGGTCAATCCCCATGCGCCCGATCAGTTGTTCACGCGCCTTCTTCTTTTTATGCTCAGCTTTTGCTTCAGGCGACATTTTACGTGTTAGCGCCGCCAAACGAGCCCTTTCTTTTGGATCGGTCTTTTTAGTGCTACCGCTCGTTGGCAGATCGCGTATATGGCCTACACTGGATTTCACAACAAACTGGTTGCCCAAGTATTTGTTGATAGTCTTCGCTTTAGCTGGTGACTCGACGATAACAAGAGACTTTCCCATAGAGTCCTTCTTTCCTCAGGGCTATAATTAAGAAGCTATAGTTTAAAAACAGAAAAGGGTTAGAAAGCAAAATTCAACCATGATTTTGTCTTTTAACCTACGACACTGTAAGCAAATCTACAACGCTTCTTTTAAATAACGACATAATAAATAATAATTTGGGTGCATATATAAGTGCTGAGAATGCTGGGGTCAAGCAACAATTGTGATAAAAGTCGACTAATAGACCAACTAGAACTTTACCAATGGAGCCTTAAAGGCCACAATATTCAGCATAATCAACAACATCTCAACTGGCTGAAACAACCTCATGTTAAATGACAATATTCTATTAGTAGTACTGATTGCTGTAGTTGGGTTAGTTGCTATTACCGTTAATTTTGTCATTACTACACGCGAGCAGCAGGAAGAAGCTAAAGAAAAACGTTTAACCTGGCTTCAAGGCCAAGCTGAGCATATTCTGCAAGCACTCGCGGTATTAAGGGAGGCCGATTGTAAGCCTGAAATAGTTCAAAAAATTAATGAGCATGCAACAGCACTATTAGAAGAAGTCGCTATGCTCGCACCTGATTCAGAGCTTTTCGAAGCATTAACACAACAAAAAGATACCGCTGATAAAGCATTCTCATCTCCAGACGCTTTTGACAGTGACCGAGCGCTAAAACGGGCCCAAATCTACATTAATTTTGCAGAGAAACTCATACTTCAACTAGCACGTGGCGGAAAAATAACACGCCCTTTAGCCCGAAGCTATCAACAGGAACTTTATTGGTTACGTATCACTGTCGTAGCAGATGCCCACCTTATGCAAGGTGAACGCTTCAAAAAATCAGATGATTTGATGACAGCACTCTCTCATTATCGCCATGCCAAAGCGCTGCTTGTTCGAGCTAACATCCCAACTCAAAACAAAAAATCCAGAATGGAAGCCGTTGAGAAACTGATTGAAGAGATACAACCTAAAAAGCCTAGACCCCAAGGCTCTTTAGCTGAATCATTAGATCGTTTACTCTAGATTTTGGCAAACCGAGCAATCTGCTGACCATTTTCTAATCTTACCTGCTCAATAAACATATCAAGAGGCCGTATCCATAGGCCCTCATCACCGTAACACTGGCGATAGATGACATGCCATTGCTCTGTCTCAGAGTGTCTAGCTAGGTTAATCACTTCATACTCAGCGCCCTTATAATGCTTATAACGCCCTAATTCAATCTGCACTATCTAAAACCTCTCTGCCACTAAGCTATCTAATAGCGTTTTAATTTCGTCCAGAGCCTCATCACCGCCCTCTTCATTCCAATATACACCAGCATGAATAGGTGTAGATTCAAGAGAAAAAACACCGTCAGGTAATTTAGAAATCACCTCTGCTAACCTATCTAACTGCTTTTCAGACAAGGCTCGCTCACCCTCAGACCAACTCCACCCAGAGGGGAGACCTATATCAGAAATTGATTCAAGTCTAAAAATTTGCCATGTTGTAAAATGATTTTTCTCTTCCCTATTCAGACCTTCACGAATAACTCGATAAGCCGTTATATCACGAGATTCTGGCTCCATTTCACCTTTAGCCCTAGGTGCAGTCAGCCTTTCTAACTGAACAAGAAAACCCATTTTCTTAGCTTTCATCCTCAGTGCTGCCTGATACTTCTGTCGTGGTGTAGGCATTACCCACATCATTGAACCAATGAGCGACATCATAATAACAATTATGATCATCCATTTCATAAACGGTACTCCGTTTAACTGTAAGCAAAGAGGCTTAAAATCAGTTATAAATAAGTGAGTTAGGATTCTTGTAAGCTTTAGTTAATTGATAAATATCAATGCCATGAAGTTTAACAGAGTACTAAGCCACACGCTCTATGCTAATCTGATTAACAATGAGTGTTGAGCCCTATAAATAGGTTCAGCATGTGACCGATAAGCACTTCAAGGAAATAATCATGAGTATTTATAAAAGAGTTTTGCTTGCTCTAGATCTGTCCACTGAATCGGAACAACTACAAGACAAAGCTCGTGAGATTGCTTCACAAAACCAGGCAGAACTACATATTGTGCATGTAATAGAGCCGTTAAGCTTCGCTTACGGCGGTGATGTGCCGATGGATTTAACCTCTATTCAAGAACAACTTGATGAACATGCGAAAAATAAGCTTGAAGCATTCTGCCAATCACTTGGCTACCCCGTTACAACAAAACAAGTAGCAACCGGCCAAACTGAATCTGAGGTCCACCGTATTGCTGATGATTTAGCTATTGACCTAATCATTGTCGGTAGTCATGGCCGCCATGGTATTGCGCTGTTATTAGGCTCTACAGCCAATGGCATTCTGCACGGCGCAACCTGTGATGTACTCGCAATACGTATAAAAGAAGAGGCTGAATAATCTCTCCTTTGTGTGGTGTGGTGCGGTGTGCTGAGTAGAGAGGAGGCTAGCCCTCCTCTTGCATAGCTTCAAGCTCAACCCAGCGTTCCATCAGTGTTTCCACTACCTGCTCTTGAGCTTGCATTTCCTCAAGTATAGAACTCACTACATCTTGGCTTTGCTGATAAAAATCAGCCTTACCGGTTTGCTCTTGTAACCCTGCTAATTTTTCCTCAGCCGCTTCCAACAAAGCGGGTAATTCATCAAGCTCTCGTTGTATTTTATAGCTTAGTTTTTTCTTTTTAGCTGGCTTTTCAACAACCGGACCACTATCGACTTTGGAAGACTTTTTAGGTGTATTTTTTACTAGGCTCGGCCGCTGACGAAGCCAATCTTCGTATCCACCGACATATTCATTTAGCTTTCCATCACCCTCAAAAACCAATGTGCTTGTCACCACATTATCAAGGAAAGATCGATCATGGCTTACCAACAAAATAGTGCCATCAAAATCAAGGATTATCTCCTCTAACAGCTCTAAGGTTTCTATATCTAGATCGTTTGTCGGCTCATCGAGTACCAATAAGTTAGCTGGTTGGCTAAAAAGTTTGGCGAGTAATACTCGGTTAGTCTCACCACCCGATAATGCTTTGACGGGTGTTCTAGCTCGCTCTGGGGCAAACATGAAATCATTTAGATAGCTAATAAGGTGGCGCTGTTTACCATTGATAGTGATACTTTCACGGCCTTCAGCAATATTATCTATTACTGTTTTTTCAGGGTCGACTTGGGCACGCAATTGATCAAAGTACGCAACTTCGATGTTAGTCCCTAATTTAACCTGACCGCTATCTGGCGTTTGCTTACCTAACAACACACCTAACAAACTACTCTTACCCGCTCCATTAGGACCGATCAAGCCAACACGATCACCACGTAAAAGTGTGAAATCAAAATGACTGAAGAGGGTTTTATCATTAAAGCCTAAACTAACGTTTTGTAACTCAGCAACAATCTTACCGCTACGTGCGGCTTCTTCGAGCGAGAATTTAGCTTTACCACCTCGTTCACGTCGATCTGAGCGTTCATTACGCATTTGTTTCAGGGCACGAACACGTCCTTCATTACGGGTTCTACGCGCTTTAATTCCTTGTCTTATCCAAGTTTCTTCCTGCGCTAAACGCTTATCAAAGAGCGCATTCTGCTTCTCTTCGTCCTCTAGCATCTTCTGTTTAAGTTCCATGTAGGCTGAATAACTACCCGGAAACGAAGATAAGTTACCCCGATCTAATTCAATAATACGGGTCGCTAATCTATCCACCAATGCTCGGTCATGAGAAATAATTAATAATCCCCCCCTAAACTCAAGCAACTGTTGCTCTAACCACTCAATAGTTTCAATATCCAAGTGGTTTGTCGGCTCATCGAGAAGTAACAAATCAGGCTGCTGAACTAGAGCCGCACCTAAGGCCGTTCTACGACGCCAACCACCAGAAAGTTCAGACATTAGCTTATCGCCAGGAAGCTCAAGCTGCTCAATAACTCGCTGGACCCGTTGCTCTAGATGCCAACCATCAACCGCTTCAATCTCATGCTGAAGGTGATCAAGCTTGTTCATATCCACTTCTGCAGATGAAGCTAATTCATCATAAGCCTCTCTCAGCTTAAGAATATCGTGCAGCCCCGACGTAACCACATCTCGCACTAAGCGTTCATCTGCAGCTGGCATAGCTTGGGGAAGTTCAGCGATTCGACAGGTAGGTGCTACCCAGAATTTTCCCCCATCCGGTTTATGATGGCCCGCAACGATTTTGAGCAGTGTGGACTTGCCCGCACCATTTAATCCAACTAAAGCAACCCTTTCTCCCGGATCTATTTGAAAATCAACATTATCTAAAAGAGGGTTCGCGCCAAAGGCGATTGATATTTTATCGAGTCTAATAAGTGGCATGTTTGTTCAGCTTTTGTTCTATGAAGGCGCTATTCTACTAGTTTTTACTAGATATGCATGAAAATGCTGCATTCAGACAAATTATTATTTAATAATAAGCTCAAACTGCCGTATAAATAGGTAACGGAACATCACATAGGACTTGGTAAATGTATCGTGTCATGCACAAATTCATCATTTTTTTCTGTTTTACACTGTTAACTCTTGCAACGACTATCAATGCGTCTACAGAATCGTTACGTAAACAGTTTCTTAAGGCCGAATCACTTTTAAAGCAAAACAAAACAGAAGCCTATGCAAAACTACGTGCACAACTCGATGAATACCCTCTAGCTCCTTACTTAGACTATCAAGAGATATTAAAAAATCTCACAAGCTCAAAACCTGAAAAAATTAATGCGTTTATTGAAAAAAATCATGAACTACCTATAGCACAGCGACTCAATAAAACTTGGCTTAAACACCTGAACAGACAAAAACAGTGGAACTCCTATTCCCAACATTTCAGCCTACACCCTATAGATCACACCCATTATCAGTGCATGCAACTTCAAGCATTTTTGAACGGGACAGCAAAACAGAAGAAAGAGGCTCTATATAAAGCTAAAGACCTTTGGGTCGTCGGAGAATCTCAGCCCAAGACTTGTGACCCCTTATTTAAAGAGTGGATGGCAACAGGCAGACCTACATCAGATGAAGCTTATGAGCGTTTTTGGCTTAGTATCGAAGAAAATAATATTAAACTCGCTCAATATATCGATAAAAAGATCAAAAACAAAAAGCAAAAACAACAAACCCAACAGTTTTGGGCGCTTTACAAAAAACCAGAAAGCATCAGTAAAAAATCATTATCCTTCTTGCCAAAAGAGAGTCGAGGCAAAGTTGCAACGATAATTTACAAACGCTGGTATCGCACACAGCCGATTAGCGCGATCCAAGCTTGGATAAAAGTGCGGGATAAGTTGATGAGCCAAGAAGAGCAGCTATCTGTTACTGAATATATGGGGATTCGCCTAAATGCTAACTACCATAGCCAAGCAATTCAGTTATCTCATCTACTAGATCCTGACTATAAAATCGAGTCTTTAACTGAAACCCGTATTCGAAATGCACTCGCAAAGCAAGATTGGAAGACCGTAAAAATAGGTATCGCACACCTCAGCGAAACAGCTAAAGCCGACCCAAAATGGCAATACTGGCACTTAATTGCTGAACGAAACTTATCACCCAACAAAAGTCAGGCAAAGCAATTAGCTGATCTATCTAAAGATAGAAGCTTTTACGGTTTCCTCGCTGCTGAACTCAACAAAAGCCCCTTCCAACTAAATGCCATTAATAACCCCTTCTCATCAGAGCAACTCTCTCAACTATCAAGCAAACCTGCAGTAGCTCGAGCCAGAGAGTTGTTTAAATTAGGCAGACTAATAGAAGCTAACCGTGAATGGAATTTAGCCCTATCACAAATGACGCCCGAAGAAAAAAATGTCGCTGGTTACTTAGCGAAATCTTGGGGTTGGTACTTACAGGCTATTATTAATGCTGCTAAAACGAAACGCTGGGATCATATCGACTTACGCTTCCCTCAACCTCACAGCAAATTATTCAAAACTCACGCTTTAAAAAATGAGTTAGATCTAAGCTTTCCCATGGCTATAGCCCGTCAAGAAAGTGCATTTCTCTATAATGCACAATCACCTGTAGGGGCCAGAGGACTTATGCAGTTAATGCCTAAAACGGCCAAACAAACAGCCCAAAAGCACGAAGTACCCTATAAAAAGACATCACAACTTTATGATCCAGAAACGAATATAACCTTGGGCTCGGCTTATCTAGGCGATATGCTAAAACGCTTTGATAATAACCCTGCATTTGCGGCTGCCGCTTACAATGCAGGTCCCCATCGCGTAAAACGATGGCTCCGACAGCGCGGTGACCTTCCTTTAGATATATGGATCGAAACTATTCCATTCAAAGAAACACGTAGATATGTACAGAATGTCTTGGCGTTTCGAGTTATTTACGATCGTTTAGCAGGACGTGAAGCCCGCCTACTGACAGAAAAGCAGATTAAACTATTAGCTTTAAACCAAAACAAAGCAACAGCGCTGTAAAACCGATAAACCATACTCACTAAAATATCTAGCGGTGATAACGTCACCCCTAGATATTTTCCTATTGATCAGGCTATTTGAATGAACAACTGTTTTTGGACCGATATTGGCGTAAATTTAACGGATAGCAGTTTTGATAAAGACCGGCATGAGGTAATTGAGCAAGCACTTACCGATGGTATAAATAAACTTATTATTACTGGTACAACCCTTCAAGAGTCATTAGACGCTATTCAATTATGCCAGCGCTACCCTAAACAGCTATTCTGCACAGTAGGTATTCATCCTCACTATGCAAAAGACCATTCATCCGCGGACTTCGCAGAATTAAATACACTAACAAAAGAAGCCGGCGTCGTGGCTTTAGGTGAAACGGGTTTAGATTTCAATCGCAACCTATCAACGCCAGCACAACAAATATTCAGTTTTGTTACACAGTTAGAAATAGCCTCTACCCACAAACTCCCCCTCTTTCTACATGAAAGAGATGCCCACAAAAAACAGTTGGAAATACTCAAGTCCCACCGTGATGATTTTACTCATGCGGTAGCACACTGCTTTACCGGTTCGAAACAGGAGTTATATAACTATTTAGATTTAGACCTCCATATAGGTATAACCGGCTGGATTTGTGACGAGCGTAGAGGCTTAGAATTGCAAAAACTAGTCAAGGAGATCCCTTCTAATCGCTTAATGCTCGAAACAGATGCACCCTACCTACTGCCAAGAGATTTAAAGCCTAAACCAAAATCTAGACGCAACATTCCAAGTCATTTACCTCATATTGCCGCAGTAGTCGCAACACTTGTGGATAAAACATTGGAAGAACTGAACCATGATGTTCAGAAAACTACCCTCGACTTTTTTAATATCAACGATTAAATACCAGTAAAAAAATATAGGAACCTAATAACCTAAACGGATAGCTCGTTTAAAAAAGCAGTCAGCTGGCAACCATCAAATGGCCACATAAGCTCTTTGCCTGTCTGTAGATCAACTAATACAGGTATCGTTAAAGCGTATTTCTCCATTAAGTCATCATCTTCAGCAATATCAACCTGGTAGATGGCATACACGTCCATATTGACCACTGAAGTAACAACCGCCTCAGCAACCTCACATAGGTGGCAACCTAAGGTTCCCATTAACTCTAATTCCCGCATACCCTTTCCACATCAAATTAATACTTAATTAAGCTTTTTAAGATTGCCTTGCTAAAACACTACTCTCTGTAAAATACACCAACAAAATTATTAAATAAAAATAAGATCGCCGCTTATACTAATCAAGTCAGCAAAAAACAATGGGGCTAAATAGCAGACATAAGAACTACTCGTTTCACCTAACATAGGAGATCAATAGACAGCAGTCTAAGTAATTACTTTAAAACCCTCTTCAATCAACACAAATAATGCTTATACAGTTCAGCGGATGAGTAGTACAAAATACTGCAATATATTGCTGCTAAGATCGATAATGAACATATTATTTAGTCGTAACACCTAAGTTCCATCGACCAATGAATAGCTTGATTTGTTGCACTGCACAATAATATGCTATTCTATTAAATGAACGCTCTTGTATTCTTGCAAAGAAAAACCTGTGCGAATATGCTGAAACTGGTAATTATTGCCCTTAATCCCGCCTCCTACTCATAAAGACTATGTGAAGCTAGGCTAGATGGAAAACGGATATGACAAAGAAAGGCGAACCAATGGATAACAACAACCTGCTCTCAAACCCTCAGGAATTTATTGACTATCTAAACACTGAGACCCAAAAAGTGTTTGATATGTTTTCCACTTCTGGTGGCGATGATGTTTTTACTCAATTTGCACAATCTTGGACTGAGCTTGCAAACCGCTCGTGGGAAGACCCAACGGTTTGGATTCGTGCTATTACCGATTATCAACAAAGTCAGATGAATTTATGGACAAACCTCTTAACCGGTAAAGCATCTGACGCGGTTGCCGAACCTGCCCGTGGTGATCGTCGTTTCCAAGCTGAAGAGTGGTCTCAAAACCCTGTTTTTGACTATATCAAGCAGTCCTACCTTCTAAGCTCTAAGCTGATGCAAGAGATGGCAGCAAATGCAAACCTGTCCGATAACGAGCAGAAGAAGTTAGAATTCTATACCCAGCAGTACATTGACGCGCTTTCACCAACAAACTTTGCCATGACAAATCCAGAAGTGTTACAGCAAGCACTGGAAACAAATGGACAGAGTTTAGTTGATGGCCTTAAAAATCTGCTAGGCGATGTTGATAAAGGTCGAATCTCGATGACCGATGAGTCAGCCTTTGTACTTGGGGAAAACATTGCTACTACGCCAGGCACGGTTGTTTTTGAAAACGAACTATTTCAACTAATTCAATACAAACCAACCACTGAAGAAACATTCACGCGCCCAACGCTGATCGTTCCTCCATGCATCAATAAGTTTTATATTCTTGATTTGCAAGAAAGTAACTCTTATGTGAAATACTGTGTTGATCAAGGACAAACAACTTTCCTCATTTCTTGGCTAAACCCTACAATTGAGCAAGGTAACATTAGCTGGGACGATTACGTAGACGAGGGCATCATAAAAGCAAGCCATGTAGTTAAAGAGATTACTGAGGCGGACAAGGTTAATGCCGTTGCATGGTGTGTCGGTGGTACGTTCTTAGCCTCAGCATTAGCAGTTATGGCAGCACGTAAAGATACAACAATTGCATCCGCCACATTCTTTACAACACTATTAGACTTCTCGGATCCAGGCGATCTATGTGTGTTTATTGATGAGCAGCAAGTTAAAAAATTAGAAGACAAAGTTACTAATCAGGGATACCTGAGTGGTCGTGAGCTTGCAACCTCATTCAACATGCTCCGCTCTAATGATTTAATTTGGTCATACGTTGTTAATAACTACCTAAAAGGTCAGACACCGCCTCCTTTCGATATTCTCTACTGGAACAGTGACTCGACTAACCTACCTGCGACTATGTACACTTTCTACATCAACAATATGTACCTTGATAACGCATTGGTTAAGAAAGACGCATTAACCCTCTGTGGTGAAAAGATCGACTTAGGAAAAATCAAGATCCCTTGCTACTTCCTATCCACCATTGAAGACCATATTGCCCCTTGGAAAGGCACCTTTCCTGGTACCGAACTCCTTAAAGGTAAAAATGAATTTGTGCTAGGCGCAAGCGGCCACGTTGCAGGTGTTATTAACCCTGCTTCTAAAAACCGTCGTAACTACTGGATTAACGGTGAGCTAGGTCAAGGCCCAGACCATTGGCTAGAATCAGCAGAACGCCAAGAAGGTTCATGGTGGCCACACTGGTCTGAATGGCTAAAACGCCGTGCAGGCAAAAAAGTAGCCGCACCAGAAACTGAAGGCAACGATACTTATAAAGGTATTGAAGCAGCACCAGGTCGTTACGTAACTGTTCGTATCGACTAGCATAAATGCTAAACCATAAAAAAGGAGTCTATTGGCTCCTTTTTTATTTAGGCTAAAATTTTAGCCGTTAAATCACGGTTTGATGCAATTCAGCAATTTCTTTTTTTAACACATCATCTTCAGTAAAGCTGGCAAACTTCTCCGCTTTAACCAATACCGCTTTAGCCTCACCTATTTGATCTAATTCAATCAATCGCTGCGCAAGAGAGAACTGTATGGAAGCCTTATACTCATTTTCCTTAAGCGAATCAGCAATTAAAAATGCGCGCTGATAATAATCCACAGCGGTCACACTATCGTCAGTAAAATCAGCCAAGGTTTCGAGGAAAAGCGGATGATCGCTTTTCTTACCAACGTGCTGCTCACATAACGACTTCAACTGATCATAAAGTTGATAAAAGACAGTTTCATCATCTCGATCTGCTGCGGAGATTAATGCTTCAGCCAGCTGCTCTACCTGTTTAAATAATTGGGCATTCATAGATTAACTCTCCAACCACACATCTTTAGCCCAATCCCATATTGATCCCCACTCATCATCGATACCCTCGTCATACAACCATAGAAAGATCTGTCCAGTATCAGCGATACAATAAAATCCATTTTCATGTTCACAAATGGGGATATATTCACGTGGCATGCCTAGATCCCAAGCTCTTGCTGCCATATCGGGAAGAAAGGTATGAGATTGGGGATCTGCGCATGTCGCTGGCTCAATGGAACCACAGACAATATCACTTACCTCAAGCATGAACTGTTTATACTCATCTGGTAAAGAGATCAGAATCGCTTCTTCTATCTCAACCAGATCATCGTAATTCGGTAGATCTAATGGCACCGGAACTTTTTGGTTACGTTCCTGTAACAACTCAATAATATCTTCCACTAACAACTCCAAGCAGATGTATGTTGTATAAGGCTTGCAGCCTAGTCCAGACCATCCGCTATGTAAATATATATAAACTAATATCAAAAAAGCCCGTACTTATAGCTAAACGGAATAGTAAATATTGATATAAGTCAGCGATTTGAAAAAAAACAACTCAACTTGCCCTAAAAAATAATACTTTAGGACTATTATTATCCAAATGGCTAACGTCTTTAGACTCTCAAACCAAGACATTCAGAACAAAACCCGTATAATTCGCGCCAACTGCACTGCAACAATATAATTTGTAATATATTTATCCAATTGTTTGCAGGCTCTGAAGTCTCAGGTAATCACGTAGTAAGCTATTTCGGCATGATTAGAATTACGTTGCGGCCACAAGCCCCCTTACCTGTGCCACTTCACAAACCATTATTATTATTAAAATGGCGAAGTTCCTATGACCACAAAATCAGTAGACGTATTGCTAGTCGGCGCGGGAGCGATGAGTACGGCACTTGGTGTTATGCTCAAGCAGCTGGACCCATCCCTAAAAATAGCCATGATCGAACGACTCGATCAAATTGCTGTCGAAAGCACAGATTGCATGAATAACGCGGGAACAGGACATGCCGCTTATTGTGAATTGAACTATACGCCAGAAATGGATGATGGCAGCATTAATTGTGACAAAGCCTTTGCTATTAATGCCTCCTTTGAAGTGAGCCTGCAGTTCTGGTCCTATTTGGTCCAGCAAAATGCACTACCCGAACCTTCACAGTTTATAAACCCAGTCCCCCATCAAAGTTTCGTCTGGGGCGATAAAAACGTAGAATTTTTACGTAAGCGCTACGAAGCCCTAAGCTCACACCATCAGTTTAACGTGATGGAGTACAGTGAAGATCCTGAAGTTATTAAAAAATGGATGCCACTGGTCATGGAAGGCAGAAAGAGCAATGAAAAAATAGCGGCGACTCGGGTACGTTATGGCTCTGATGTAAACTTTGGCGCACTGGCCCGTCACATGGTTAAAAACCTTCAAGATCAAAGTGATTTTGAGCTTCTTCTTAACCATGATGTTAAAGATTTCTATCAAAATAAAGATACTAGCTGGTCTGTCACGATTAAAAATAACGCAACCAACGAGTTTGATGTTATTGATAGCCGCTTTGTATTTTTAGGCGCTGGCGGCGGAGCACTCCCCCTATTACAGAAAACAGCAATTCCTGAAGCTGATGGATATGGTGGTTTCCCTGTAAGTGGCCAATGGCTGGTCTGTAAAAATGAAGAGATCATCGAACAGCATGCCGCTAAAGTATATGGGGCCGCCCCTATTGGCGCCCCACCTATGTCTGTGCCTCACCTTGATACTCGAATCATTGATGGCAAGAAATCACTGCTGTTTGGGCCTTTTGCAGGGTTCACAACTAAATTCCTCAAAAACGGGTCTATCTTCGATTTAGTTGGCAGCATGAAGCTTAATAACCTCAAACCAATGCTCTATGTTGGTGCTACTAATATGGATCTAACACGATACCTAATTAGTGAAGTGATGCAGACACATGGTTCACGTGTTATGTCATTGAGCAACTTTATCCCTGAAGCTAAAGAAAATGATTGGGAGATCTCTCACGCAGGCCAACGTGTACAGATCATCAAGAAAGATGAAAACGGTAAAGGGAAATTAGAATTCGGGACTGAAGTGATTACCGCTGCTGATGGCACTTTAGCTGCTTTACTTGGCGCGTCACCTGGAGCATCAACATCGGTTAGTGCGATGCTTAGTATTGTAGAAATCTGCTTTAAAGATCAACTGGCGTCACCTGAGTGGCAGGCAAAAATTAAGGAGATGATACCTTCCTATGGTCACGACCTTACGCAAGACCCTGAACGCCTAAAATCAATTCGCGAATATACACTTTCCACCTTAAAACTAGACCCAGAACAAGCCTAGCCAGCAGGTAGTATCAACTCATCAACAAACTCGCGACTGAAGCTAAAAGCTAGCTCAAACTTTAAAAGGCCGATAACACTATCGGCCTTTTTCTTTACTGATTGCCAACGTACAATACCCACCTCTTAATCTATATGAAGCACATTACACTATGCAGTGCAGAGAAAAATGCGGGGCATGCTGTATAGCTCCAAGTATCAGTAGCCTCCAAAAACCTGCCGGTGTCAGATGCCAACATCTTACAGAAACTCTACGCTGTGCTATCTTCCACCATCCCGATCGGCCGAAAGCATGCGCAGACTTTAAAGCGGAACCAGATTTTTGTGGTCAATCAGCAACTGAAGCGATACAAATACTCGAACTTTTAGAAGAAAATACTCGTTAAAGTAAACCTACAGCTTCTTTACTATATAAAACTAGTCCTTATTTTACTGGAGCAGAACGCTGAAATACCTTTCTGAAATCAAGTTATTGCTTAATCTCGGTTTCCCTATTGCGATCGCACAAATAGCGCAAACTTCCATGGGGTTTGTCGATACCCTTATGGCGGGTCGTTTTAGTTCAACCGACCTTGCTGCTGTATCTTTAGGCTCGAGCATTTGGCTACCTATATTTATTGCTTGCCAAGGGATTTTAATGGCAACAACGCCGATGGTTGCGCATTTTGTAGGCGAAGAGAAACCTCACCAAGCAAATGAAACACTTCACCAAGGATCACTTATTGTGATTCTACTAAGCCTTTGCTCTATGTTTTTTCTACATAACTGCGCCCCCATCTTAGCTTTCATGGATGTAGAACCCCATTTAGCAATACTAACCATGGAGTACCTTGCTGCAATCTCATGGGGCATACCTGCTTTACTTCTATACCAACTGATCCGCAGCTATATCGAAGGCTTTGGCAAAACCCAACCCGCTATGAAAATTGCTGTCTTTGGTCTTCTATGTAATATCCCACTTAATTACCTGCTAATTTATGGAGAATTAGGTTTCCCTCAACTCGGTGGGGTTGGTTGCGGCTGGGCTAGCGCAATTGTGATGTGGCTAATGTTATTTGTCTCTATTATCTACCTAACCAATGCCAACACATTTAGGAAACTATCCCCACTGAATGGCTGGAAACTCCCCGAAATCGATGCTTTTAAACGCTATGTAGCATTAGGTCTACCTATAGGGTTTGCCTTATTGATCGAAGTGAGCATGTTTTCTGTGATCGCCCTCTTAATAGCTGACCTTGGCGAAATAATTATTGCCTCTCACCAGATCACTATAACCTTTACTGGGCTCGTCTTTATGATTCCATTGAGCATCTCTTTTGCACTCACCATTCGAGTTGGGCATCAATTAGGAGCCCAAAATGCAGCAGGGGCGATTCATAGTGCAAAAGCAGGTTTAATCATCACCTTATCTATTGCTTTAATTAGCTCTGGGCTTATCGCATTTTTTGCCCAACAAATAGCCTCCTTATACACTGCAGATGTAGAGATCATTAAGATTGCGACCACCCTTCTAACAATAGCTGCCGTATTCCAACTATCAGATGCTATACAAATCACCTGTTCTGGCGCCCTAAGGGGCTACAAAGACACACAATTCCCTCTTATCCTTGTCTTTATTTCATGCTGGCTTGTAGGCTTACCAACAGGCTATATTTTAGGCAAAACAGATCTAATTGCTGCACAAATGGGACCTAGTGGTTTTTGGATTGGTCTTTTAATCGGCCTAACAATTAGCGCTATACTGTTACTCTCTCGTTTAACGTGGAAAAGCAAGCAGACCTTACATGCCTCTCTTTCGATATAGCTATCACCTTTTATGGGGAACCTTACTGACCCTAATCCTTACAGGCTGTGAGCGAGACACACCTGAAGAGATGCTAAATAACTACCAATACAGAATTAGCAATGTACTCAAGGTTGACCAATTACATGTAGAAGATACCCCCTCTCGTCACCAGTTCCCCCTTCGTCGCCATCTGATCCGCCCCACTAAAGAGATCAGAGAGGGCCTACTCGACGTTATGAGCTTAAAAGAATGTAAGTTATTACCTTTAATTGCGGAACGAAATAGCTCCTTAGGCAAAGTTTATGCTCCCTCGCAAAAAATGTATTATGAGTTAATATTTTTTCATGCATTAGAAAAGTGTAGGAAAAAATTAAACACTGATACTCAAGTGGATCAAAAGCTACTGGCCCAAGTTGATACTATTTATCAGATAAAAAAGGAAAACCTACCTTCAGAACTATGGAACGGTATATTCACCGCAAAAGAGATAGAACTAAACTTCTCACGCGCTAAAGATCTACTACCTTTACTGGATGATGGTAGTACGCAGAACAGCATCAATGCGATTAAAACCTTAACCGATATTATTAAATCCCCCCGCCTAGATACCCAATGGGAAATCCCTCAAGCGCTCAATAACTTAGAATCTAATTATAAAATTCTATATAACAACCGCTCGGGTCCTAAAATTCTAAGTTCTCTTCAATTGCTGACTGCCCATTTAATGAATGCATCGCAAACGATTGAGCATGGATTACAAAAAAAACAGCTGTGTTTTAACAATACGCCCTCTAGAAGAGCTAGAATTATACAAAACGTTTTTTATAAATATTATATTGGTGAGGTCCAGCCCTATTTAGCTATGGTCCACAAGTATGCGATAGAATGGAGATCAGCCAACAATCAACTAATTGATTCGTTTAATAACTACAATTTGAAACCCTCTAAGCAACTAGAAATTTATCAACGTTTAATACTATCCAACTCGAAACCAGATAGTTTATGGGCACAATATATTTTTGCACGGGATAAACATACGCAAAGCTGGCAGAAACTGCTCAAACAATGTGGCATGATGCCTACACATAGTGATTGACCATTAGGTTATGGACTCAACATTGAATTCAGTTCGCTCTATAGACAAGCGCAGTTTTAGCAACCAATGCCATCTATCTCTACTGGCATTTATGCTAGCACTATCCTGCCTAATTTTCATTCAAGTGGGGGCAGATGAAAGCATTCGCCTTAGCCAAGCAGATATAGAAAAGCTAGGTAAGCAGTACGGAGCAAAAGCACAGCGCCGATTAGAAATTTGGCAGGAGTTGCTTATAACGCTGGCCAATGAGAGCGAGCAGGATAAGCTAGAACAGGTAAACGATTTTTTTAACCAAGTGCGCTTTCTAGATGATATCAAACACTGGAAGAAAAAAGATTACTGGGCAACCCCCGTCGAGTTTCTCATAACAAATGGCGGTGATTGCGAAGATTTCAGCATTGCTAAATATTACACCTTGAAAGAACTGGGTGTACCTGTGGAAAAAATGAATTTAGCCTACGTAAAAGCATTAGAGTATAACCAAGCACATATGGTCTTAACCTATTACCCCAATCAGAGCGCTATCCCATTAATACTCGACAATATCAATGGCACAATCTTACCCGCATCAAAACGCCCTGATTTGCTGCATGTTTACAGCTTCAATGGTGATAAACTTTGGATATCTAAAATGGGCCGTAGAACGACATTAGTCGGCACATCTGATCGTTTAAAACCCTGGGTTAAGTTGCAATCAAGAATTGAAAACAAAGACATTAACCTGCGCTAGGTTTAATGACGAGGAGCAATACTATGTCACTAGTAAACCAACTGATAGCTGCGATATTTGCCATTCTTATCGGCTTGGTTTCTGGCACTTTGTATATTATGTCAGAAAGTTCGCGTTCAATACTACAAGACCAATTAGAATCGCACGCGCAGGACTCCGCAACACACTTAGGCCTCTACCTCGGTCCTTATATGGCAGAGAACGATAGCGCAACTGTGGAAACCGCAGTTAACGCTATTTTTGACAGCGGTTTCTACCAACAAATCATCGTAACTAATGCTGAACAAGGCATCTTATTCGAAAAAAGTATGCCATCAACAATTAGCGATGATATTCCCCAGTGGTTCCAGAATTTAGTCGTTATCACCCCCCCCTCTATGTATCGAGAAGTCACTTATCAATGGCAACAGGTGGGTAAAATTTATGTACAAAGTAGTGCAGACTATGCATACGATAAGTTATGGAAGGGAGCTGAAGATAGTATAATTTTGTTTGTATCTCTTTCCATCATCTGCCTATTAGCTATTAGCGGCCTGATCCGATATTTATTAAGACCACTAAACAGTGTCGAACAGCAAGCTATAGCGCTTTCAGAAAAACGTTACATAGAACAAGAAAAACTACCAAGCACTCGAGAATTGCGCCAAGTTGTCGAAGCGATGAATCGCATGATTAGACGCGTAAAAGGTATGTTTGAAGAGCAGGCTCGAAATATTGAAGAGCTTCGCCGTAACGCCTATCAAGATAATCTAACGGGCTTATCTAACCAAAGAGCCACAATCACTCAATTAGCAGAACGAATTGATTACCGTAAAGATTTTGGTAAGGGCACCCTGTTTAATATCCATTTGATCAACCTGCAAGAGATCAACCAACAGGTAGGTATGGACAAAACCAACAACCTTCTCAAGCACTTAGCCACACTGCTGGAAGAGGTATCTCGACAAGCAGACCAATCTATCCTTGGAAGGATTACAGGGGCTGACTTCGTTTTATTAACCAGTCATACAAACTTTGATCAATTAAAACTAAAACTGGACAAAGTCGACTTAGAAAGCCGTAAGCTATTAAGCCAGCTTATGAATACAGATATCTCTCACCCTATTATTAGTGTGGGTAGCTGTGAATGCAGCGATATAAGTCATAGTAGTCAACTCCTATCCGATGCTAAAATCGCCAGCGAGGAAGCGAGCAAAGAAAGTGTACTTTGGAAGCAATATAATAGCGAAGCAAACACCAGCATCACCCAACCTTCTGATTGGAAACAGCATGTCGCTAATGCTATAAACCAGCGTAAAATATTTTTACAAGCACAAAGCGTCTATAGTAAAAGCCCGAACTCAATGCCGATCCAAGATGAAATTTTCACACGTATTTTAGACCGCGATAACAAAGCCACATCGGCAGGCGAATTTATCAACTTAGTAAAAGAGCTTGGTCTTATGGCTGAAATGGATCGTGCTGTTATCGAGCTAGCCTTACAAAAAATTGAGAGCGCAGCTTGCCCGTTAACCATAAACTTAAGCCATGAAGCTATACAAAGTGATTCATTGATTGATTGGCTATCCAAACAACTAAAGGGCAAATCCCTAGCAGGCAAACTGCTATTTGAAGTAGATGAAACTGCTGTTTTAAATAATACTGATGCCATAACAACCTTTAGAAAAGCATTAAAAGAGCTTGATATTGGCTTCGGTGTTGACCATTTTGGTGTTCACCCCAATGGTTTCTCCTATTTGTACTCTGTACAACCTGATTACGTGAAAATTGACGGTTCCCTCATCCGAGAAATAGACCAAAATGCAGAAGATCGCTTTTTTGTTAGCAGTTTAATCAGCGTGGCCCATAGTTTAGATATTCAAGCCTACGCAGAGCATGTAGAACGCGAAAGCCAGCTACAATTGTTAACTCTGCTTGAGATTGATGGTAGCCAAGGCTATCTACATGGTTCACCGAAAGAACTAAGCTAGATTCAGTTAGGCTTAGGCATAAAAAAACGACGGCATGCCGTCGTTTTTTTATGCCTGAAAAAAGATTTAGCTACGATTAACTAACATCTCTAATTTCATACTTAAACGCTCTTCCCGCTCTTGTTCCTGACGCTTTTCTTGACGGGCTTTATTAATCTCTTTCAACTTCTGTTTTGCGTATTCAGACTCTTCTTTAGTAACAACACCCGCCGCTTCACCATTAATATCAATACGTTCAGCGCCTTCACGCAAAGAACGATAATAATTTAGGGCACGAACATAGCTCGCTAAAGCTCTTTTAATCTTGTTTTTTGCAACCTTCTCATCAGCAACCAAATCTTCCTGAATACCGATTTTAAGAGGTCTGACATTCTTACGATCAAAGGTTTTAGGATACGCTTCCATCAACTGCTGCAGGGCAGCCATATTAGCAGCACGGTTTTTGGATTTCGCCTTTGGCGCTTTGTTTACTACGTCATTCACCTTGTTAAGCCTCGGACTGGAACATATTACTTTGTATGGTTGTTCTGCTGCATTTCAGCAGATTCAAGCAACTGTTCCAGTTGATAAATAATTGCTTGGTTTTAAAAAAATCTGATGGATATCAGCACTCACCTTTACGGATATAATACCCAAAAAGCTCCTGCTCTACATACTCTCCCACCAACTCATGACCCAAAAAATTACAAAATTTGGGGATATCACGCTGAGTTGAAGGATCTGTTGCAATAATATGCAATATCTCCCCTACTCCCATATCCCTGACATGGTTATGTAACATCATAACCGGCTCAGGACAATATAATCCCTGCGCGTCTAGAATATGGTCTGCCTTGATATCTGTCATCTTTTGTCTCTTGCACAAAGTTGCATATTGTCTCAAATTACCTATGACAGAAAAAGCAATTTAACTCAAATTACTTAACTAAAATCGCTTTTAAGCCATAAATAAACCATTCTATAAGACAGATATGTTATTTCAGATGGGGAGAGCGCTATGATCAGAGTTATGATCGAACGTCACATAGCAGATGAATTAGTCATACATTATGACAAAGTTGCACGGGAAACCTTACAACGCGCCATGCAAGCGCACGGCTTTATCTCTGGAGAAGCATTACAAAATGTTACCAATCATAAGCATCGGCTTGTTATTGCAACCTATAGAACACTGCAAGACTGGCAACGCTGGGCGAGCTCAGAAGAGCGTTTAGAAATGATGGCGATGATTAACCCAATGCTAGAAAGCGAAGAAAAAATCACCATATTTGAACATTAAGATAAACAAACTTGTCTCCTGCGTTTTCGATTTAACGAATACGCAAGAGACAAGTAATCTCTTCCCTATCATGGTAAAGATGCTTAGCGCTCAATTCATAACCAAGCCCTGCATTCATAAACCGCTCGGCGATCAAAGTAAAACATGCCGTAACCTCTTGGTAACGCTGTTTCATTGGCAATTTAAGATTAAATATAGCTTCGGAACACCATCCATTGATCACCCAGTCAGCAGCCATATCCGCTGTCTTAATCGGTTTATCAACCACATCACAAACCATTAAATTAACAGGTTGATCTGGAATAAATTTATATGCGTCTTCTTGGACATGGTTAACCTGCCCAGTCTCCATTAAATCAGGCTGCATCGGTCCATTATCAACAGCGGCCACAAACATACTCCGCTGCACAAGTTGCCAAGTCCAACCGCCCGGCGCAGCGCCTAGATCAACAGCACGAGAACCATGTGCTAAACGTTCATCCCACTCATTTTTAGGGATAAACCAATGCCATGCCTCTTCTAATTTTAACGTTGAACGACTAGGTGCATTTTTAGGGAACTTCAACCGAGGAATCCCTAACGGCCAAGGTGCAGAATTAGCCACAGCAGAATAACCTATATAAACATCACTACCCGTCAATACAAACAATATTAACCGAAGGGCTTTGTTCGGTTTTTCTTTTTTCAAAAAAGTAGATTTACGTAACTTTTGTGCCAATGCGGAGCCGAATTTACGCGAAAATGTCGCTAACTCTCGCCCATCGGTCGTATCTGGATATTCAACCCAAAGATCAGAACAGGAGGGAAAACCTTCAATTAAAGTTTCAATTTGAGCAACACGATCCTCTCGTTCTAAACGTTGACAGTCACCACAAGCCATCCATTGACGAATAAAGATAAATTCGTGGAAACCGAGCTCTCGTATCGCTTTTTCTGCATAGCCCTCTTGCTGAATATGAAAAAAGAGATAGCCGTCGTTCTCATTAAGCGTGCAGTAACCATATATACCTACAGACCCACACCTATCAGTAATTTCCGCCGCAGCCTCTTTCTCAAAACCGGAACGACACTGTAAAAGTAAACGATTAATAAGGTTCAACGCACCCAATCCTTAATGAAACTAACTATATGATTTAAATGATCCTCACGCGAAAAACCTGATACTTTTCTAGGCTTTAGATCATGATCACCATCGTTTAACCAATGCAATGACACCGATTGTGGCAGATTGTACTGCGTTACATCAGAAAGTGAACCCATTCGATCTCTTGTACCTTGAAATATATGCATAGGCTTCTCAATCTCTAATAAATGTTCAATACGAAGCCTGTCAGGTTTAGCTGCGGGGTGAAACGGATAACCAAAAACAAAACACCCAATTGCTGGAGAGTGCTCAAACAACATCGAAGCGACACGTCCCCCCATCGACTTCCCTGCTAAATATAACGGCACACCATCATCAAATTGAGCTATCACCTCGTCAAAAGCAGCGAGGAGTTTAGGCATTCGATCAGGAGGACGACGTTTGCCTGTTTCAGATATAAGCTGCATATAAGGAAATTCAAAACGGACTACTTCGAAGTTTTGCCTAGCTAATTTCTCAGCTATTGTTTGCATAAACTCACTATTCATACCGGCTCCCGCGCCATGCGCAAGAATAATCCGCCCATTCTCAGGCTTTCCATTGATTAACACTAACTGTGCCCTACCCACATAAAAGCAACTGATTATTGCACAAATCGAAATTGATTTATGTCAAACAAAGCCCCGAAAAGAACTCCGTTCTTTTTCAAAAAACATAGATATAGGTCAAAAAAAGCCGCTAAATAGATCATAACTTCGAAAAAGCAGCAGGCACACAAAGAAATTTAATCCTTTTAATTCAATAAGTTAAAAACAAAACCAAGACCTAAGAAGTAAAGATACTAGACCTAGGTCGACATTCAACTCCTGCGACAATATGCCCCAGTTAATCTCCTAAATACATTGATAATACGGGCTTATTCCCAGATAATTAGCAGTGAAACTCAAATTTCCATAATCTAGCTTGTTGATGAGAGTCTGACATGAGCACAGCAACTGAACACCCCACCTACAATTATAAAGTGGTGCGCCAGTTCGCCATAATGACAGTAATTTGGGGTATCGTCGGCATGACCGTCGGTGTCCTAATCGCTGCACAATTGGTTTGGCCTGCACTAAACTTTGATACCGCATGGTTGACCTATGGTCGTCTGCGTCCACTGCATACTAACGCAGTTATTTTTGCATTCGGCGGCTGCGCCCTGTTTGCAACTTCTTACTACGTTGTACAGCGTACCAGCCAGCGCCGCCTGATCTCTGATGGTCTTGCAGCGTTTACCTTCTGGGGCTGGCAGGTTGTAATTCTTGCAGCTGCTATCACATTGCCACTAGGTTTGACCTCTTCTAAAGAGTATGCCGAACTAGAATGGCCAATCGATCTACTGATTACAGTAGTTTGGGTTGCTTATGCAGTAGTTTTCCTTGGCACGGTGAAGATGCGTAAAACATCTCACATCTATGTAGGCAACTGGTTCTACATGGCCTTTATCATTACAGTTGCTGTACTGCATATTGTAAATAGCATGGCGATTCCCGTAACAATGTGGAAGTCATACTCTATTTACCCTGGTACTGTTGATGCGATGGTTCAGTGGTGGTACGGCCACAATGCTGTAGGCTTCTTTTTGACAGCTGGCTTCCTAGGTATGATGTATTACTTCGTACCAAAACAAGCTGAACGTCCGATTTACTCTTACCGCCTATCTATCGTTCACTTCTGGGCGTTAATTGCGACATACATGTGGGCAGGTGGTCATCACCTTCACTACACAGCGCTTCCTGACTGGACTCAGTCTGTAGCAATGGTTATGTCTTTGATTCTACTTGCTCCATCATGGGGTGGTATGATCAACGGTATGATGACACTGTCCGGCGCGTGGCATAAGCTTCGTACCGACCCTGTTCTTCGCTTCCTAGTTGTATCCCTATCCTTCTACGGCATGTCTACGTTTGAAGGCCCAATGATGTCCATCAAAACAGTAAACGCACTGTCTCACTACACTGACTGGACTATTGGCCATGTACACGCAGGTGCACTTGGCTGGGTAGCAATGATCTCTATCGGTGCTGTATACCATATGCTTCCTCGCCTATTCGGCAAAGCTCAAATGTATAGTGTTGGCCTTATTAACACACATTTCTGGCTTGCTACCGTTGGCACAGTGCTATACATCTGTGCGATGTGGGTTAACGGTATCCTTCAGGGCCTAATGTGGCGTGCAGTGAATGAAGACGGTACGTTGACATACAGCTTCGTTGAAGCACTTGAAGCGTCTCATCCTGGTTACTTCGTTCGTTGGTTGGGCGGTATGTTCTTCCTAACGGGTATGGTTCTGATGGCTTTCAACACTTGGCAGACTGTTCGTAAAGGCAGTACTGCACCAGAAGCCAAAGCTTCTGCACAAGCAGCTTAAGGTCAAGGGAGCATATAGAAATGATCAAACACGAAACGATTGAAAAGAACATCGGCATCATGATCCTGCTGATTATCATCGTCATCAGTGGCGGTGGTTTGGCTGAGATTGTACCTCTGTTCTTCCAGTCTTCTACGACTAAACCTATCGAAGGTCTTCGCACATACTCAGCACTTGAGTTTGAAGGCCGTGACATCTACATCCGTGAGGGTTGTAATGTTTGTCATAGCCAAATGATTCGTCCTTTCCGTGCAGAAACGGAACGTTACGGTCACTTCTCAACCGCTAATGAGCACGTATGGGAACATCCATTTTTATGGGGTTCTAAGCGTACTGGTCCTGATTTAGCTCGCGTAGGCGGCCGTTACTCTGATGATTGGCATCGCGCTCACTTGTATAACCCTCGTGACGTTGTTCCTGAATCTAAAATGCCGTCATACCCTTGGTTGTTTGAAAACAAGCTAACGGGCAAAGATACTGCCAAGAAGCTTGAAGCACAGCGCAGTGTTGGCGTTCCATTCACTGATGAACAGATCGCTGGTGCGCAGGATGTAGTGCAAGGCAAATATGAGATTGATGCTCTTGTTGCCTACTTGCAGTCCTTGGGCAAATTGCATTCTGAATACAACAACAAGCGGTAATAACGCGTGAATTACGAAGTTTATGGTCCATACATTCCGGTTGTCATGCTAATCACATTCTTAGCATTGTTTGCCTGGGTACTTAACCCTAAAAACAAAGAAAAATATGACGATGCAGCGAATATGCCTCTTCAGGAACCTGACGAGCCAATACTGGGTGATGAGTCCAATAACGGGGGAGATCAAAAATGAGTGCTTTCTGGAGCGCATGGGTAACGGTAATTACCCTAGCAGTAATTCTTGGCTGTACTTGGCTGCTTCTTGCTACTCGCAAGAGCCAGCCGCACGACGAGACTACTGAAGAAACGCTAGGCCACGAATTTGATGGCATAGCTGAGTATGATAATCCACTCCCTAAATGGTGGTTCCAGATGTTTATTGGAACTGTTGTTTTTGGTCTGTGTTATCTTGTTCTGTACCCAGGTCTAGGTAATTACCAAGGCTTGCTTGGATGGACATCTCACAACCAATGGGAAGAAGAAATTCAACATGCAGAAGAAGTATATAAGCCTGTATTTGCAAAATACGCTTCTCTGCCTACTGAAGAACTTCTAAAGCCTGAAAATGCAGGTGGCCTTAAAATGGGTCAACGCATGTTCGCTAACAACTGCTCACTGTGTCACGGTTCAGCAGCGACAGGCGCACACGGCTTCCCTAACCTGACTGATAATGATTGGTTATACGGCGGCGATCCAAAAACGATCAAAACCACCATCACTAATGGTCGCGTAGGTGGTATGCCACCTTGGGGCGCAGTTCTTGGTGAAGAAGGTGTACGTGATGTTGCGCACTACGTTCTATCACTAAGCGGAGCAGAGTCTGATAGTGAAGCAGCTGAACGCGGCAAAGGCCAATTCCAGGCACTTTGTACTGCTTGTCACGGCGCTGACGCTAAAGGCCTGCCTATCTTAGGAGCACCAAACCTAACTGATAACACATGGTTATATGGTGGCTCTTTTGAGAACATTGCTCATACAATTCGTAACGGTCGTGCTGGTGTAATGCCTGCCCATAAAGACCTATTAAGCGAAGACAAAATCAATTTGATCACCGCTTACGTATATAGCTTGTCAAATAAGTAAGTGCAGAAATTGAAAATAAAAGGCGATATGATATGGATCATATCGCCTTTTTTTGTAGATCGTTTAAAATATTCAGCTTTGCTAATGCATTGAGCAGGTATTAGCAAAGTTGATTTTCAATTATCACTGGTGAGTATGTGAGCAACGATATGAATCAGATCCCAGTTCAAGACGTCACTCCAAAGAAAAAGAAAAATTCTGAGGAGAATTTTGATCTGTACGCAAAACGTGAGCACATTTACGTTAAAGACTATACAGGCATTTTCAAAAAATTCCGTCAAGCATCAAGCTTCATTATGCTTCTAATGTTCTTCGGTTTTTCTTGGATTACATGGGATGGCCGTCAAGCTGTCTTATTTGACCTACCCAACCGCCAATTTCATGTATTTGGCATGACGTTCTGGCCACAAGATTTCATGTTGTTATCTTGGTTACTTATTATTCTTGCTTTCGCCCTCTTCTTCTTCACTGTATTCGCTGGACGTTTATGGTGCGGCTATGCTTGCCCACAATTTGTGTGGACTTGGATCTATATCTGGATCGAAAGCATGACTGAAGGTGACCGTAACAAACGCATGCGCATGGATAAAACCGAAGGTATGAGCACAGAAAAGCTCATGCGAAAAAGCGCTAAGCATATACTTTGGATCCTTTTCTCTATTGCCTCAGCGATTGCCTTTGTTGGCTATTTCACCCCGATAAGAGAACTCATCGATGGCGTTCTCTCATTCCAGCTAGGTCCTTGGGAAATGTGGTGGATTGGTTTTATCGCGGTTGCCACATACGGAAACGCAGGCTGGCTAAGAGAGCAAGTTTGTATCTATATGTGCCCCTATGCACGTTTCCAATCCGTCATGTTTGACCAAGACACCCTTATCATTTCATATGATGAAGAGCGCGGTGAAAGCCGAGGTAAACGTAAAAAAGGGAGTGACTATAAAGCCGAAGGCTTAGGTGATTGTATTGATTGTAACCACTGCGTTCACGTATGCCCTGTCGGAATCGATATACGCGATGGTCTTCAATATGAGTGTGTCGCCTGTGGCGCATGTGTCGATGCTTGTGACGATATTATGGAACGAGTAGGCTATGAAAAGGGCCTCGTTAAATACACAACAGAACACCAGTTAGCTGGAAATAAAACTCATATTTTACGTCCACGTTTAATAGGTTACTTTGCAGTTCTCTGCGCGATGTTTATCGCATTCGGATATACACTATATAGCCGTATCCCACTTGAAGTAGATATTTTGCGTGACCGAGGCAAGCTATTCGCTGAAACCTCTAATGGTATGATTGAAAATACTTACACACTCAAGCTCGCCAACAAAGAGCAGATTGACCATCAATTCAGCATTAAAGTTTCAGGACTTGAAGGCATGAAATATATGGGCGATGAGATTGTAATGATTAAGTCCGGTGAACTATTGGATCTGCCTATACGTATCGCTATTCCAGCTAAATACTTAAGCAAAGCTAATAACAATATACTTTTTGAGGTTGAAGCATTAGATAACCCTTCAATTTCTATCAAAGAGGAAAACCGCTTTATTGGCCCAGCGCCGAAACGCTAAGTTGCTGTTGAAGATCAACATAAGGTGGTGCATTTATGCACCACCTTGTTGGTAAATAGGTTAGAATAGCTGCCCGTTAAATGTGTAACCGTACACGCATTTAACTTGCAGCTTTTTTTTGGGGTATATAACAATGAATTCAGAAGACAACACACCGATTGCTCCTTGGTACAGACAGCCTTGGCTCTGGTTTATTTTAGCGCCAATCATTGCCGTCGTTATTTATGGCACCTCTTTCCTTTACCTATCTATCATTACCCATGACGGTATAGTTAAAGATGATATGTACAAAGTTGCACGGGGCCACTTTGTTGACAAATCCCATTCAGAAGCAGCCAAAGCTTTAGGCGTCTCAGGCACTCTTGAACTTGATAATGCAACAGGCGATCTGATGGTACATTTCAGATCAAACCAGACCGAAAAGCCTAAGCATTTAACACTAAGTATCGTGCATCCAACGCATCAACAGTACGATCAAAACATCATGCTAAAACAGGTTCCAAGCACCAATTCATATACCGGTAGCCTGCAAACATCCCTTAAAGGTAAACGTTACCTTATCTTAGAAGATGATTCTGCTAGCTGGAACTTACGTGCGGAGATCCATCCGCCTTATGATCAAAATAGTATTGAGTTAGAACCAGCGCACAACTAATGACGGACAACCACTCATCAAAAAATTGCTACCACTGTGGACTCCCTATTCCACCTGGTAGCAATTTCACAACCATTATCAATGATGAACCGCGTGACATGTGCTGTCCCGGTTGTTTAGCTGTAGCAGAAACCATCGTTAATAGTGGGCTAGATACCTATTATAAGCATCGTACCGAATCAGCAGGTTCACCTGAAATTAGAAGCAAAGAGTTACCTGAACAACTTCTTCAAGAACTAACTCTCTATAACGAACCTAATATCCAGAAAGACTTTGTCATTACTAAAGACAACTTATCCGAAGCCTCCCTCGTTATTGAAGGCATCACTTGTGCAGCCTGTGTTTGGCTCTTGGAACATCATATTCAAGGGATTCCTGGCGTTGAGAAAGCACACGTTAACTTAACTAACCACCGTGCGCGTATCACTTGGGATAAAACAGTTACCCCATTAAGCACCCTGCTTTCTGAAATATACCGTATAGGTTATCAAGCCCACCCCTATCACCCTGATAAAGAAGAGCAGCTTTTAGAACAAGAACAAAAGCGAGCAACCCGCCGACTAGGTATTGCCGGTATAGGGATGATGCAAACAATGATGATCGCGGTTGCTCTTTATGGCGGTGACATTCAGGGCATTGAAAATAGATACGTCACATTCATGCGTTGGGCAAGCCTAGTTATTGCTTCCCCCGTTATTTTTTATGCCGCACGCCCCTTCTTTCTGGCGGCTTGGCGAGACCTCAAAACCAAACATCTCACTATGGATGTTCCTGTATCACTAGCTATAGGTGGCGCCTATCTCGCCAGCGTTTGGGCAACAATCACAAATAGCGGCGAAGTCTATTTTGATTCAGTGACCATGTTTACTTTCTTTCTTTTAATTGGTCGCTTCCTTGAGATGAAAGCCCGTCACCGCACAGGCCGTGCGGGGAACTCTTTACTTAATTTACTACCTGCAAGTGCATTAAAGATCGTCGGCAATGATGAGCAACTAATTCCCGTCAAAGACTTAACGGTAGGCGATTATGTCATTATACGGCCAGGCCATACGATCCCAGCTGACGGCATTATCACCGCGGGTAACAGCTCAGTTGATGAATCCGCATTAACCGGTGAATACCTACCTATACGCAAGCAAATCGATGATAAGGTTGTTGGCGGCACAATTAACGTAGAAAACCCAATTACCATCAAGATCATTCAAACAGGTAACGAGACCCAGTTATCTGCCATTGTTCGTTTGCTCGAACGGGCGCAAGAGGAAAAACCTCATGTAGCTAAAGTCGCCGACAAAGTCGCTAGCTATTTTGTCACTGCGGTTCTACTAACAGCGATTATTGTTGGCTTCAGTTGGTGGCTAGTTGAACCCTCTCAAGCCTTTTGGATTACACTCTCAGTTCTCGTTGTCACCTGCCCATGCGCACTCTCTCTAGCAACTCCGACAGCACTGACTGCAGCAACCGGTACCTTAAGACAAAATGGGTTATTGATTACCCGCGGCCATGTATTAGAAAGCCTAGCCACTGCCACCCATATTGTTTTTGATAAAACCGGCACATTGACTCAAGGCAATCTGAGCCTACAGCAAATCGTACCCTTAACAGATCTCAGTGAAAGCGAATGTATTAAAATTGCAGCGGCGATTGAAAAACATAGTGAACACCCTATAGCCAAAGCGTTTCATGAGAAATCTGCCGAACTGAACGCTTCCAATATCCATAATGAAGTAGGTCAAGGACTCGAAGGGTCTATAGGTAATCAGCGCTACCGTATAGGAAAACCAGACTTTTCATCCCAGATTTGTTCACAACCTCAACCCCCTTTGCCAGAAATCAGTGGTCAATGGCTACTCCTTTGCAATGAAAATTCAGCTTTAGCTTGGTTTAGGCTCAACGACCAAGTTCGCAGAGAAGCCCAACAGACCATCAAACATCTACAGCAACTGGGATTAACCTGTGAAATGCTAACAGGCGATAATTCATCTGCGGTTGAGGAAGTAGCCACTTTCTTAGGTATTAATAACACAGTATCAGGCGTCTCTCCTGAGCAAAAGCTAAGTCATGTGAAAAACCTTCAAGAAAATGGCGCACAGGTCGTCATGGTCGGCGATGGAATAAATGACATTCCTGTACTAGCTGGCGCCCAAACATCGATTGCTATGGGCGGCGCAACAGACTTAGCAAAAACTAATGCTGACGGAGTGTTAATCAGTCACGATCTACTACGCTTAGTGGACGGCATTTTACTCGCTCGAAAAACTAAGCGAATCATCAAACAAAATTTATTTTGGTCTCTTTTCTATAACCTTATGGCGCTTCCTCTTGCAGCTTTTGGCTTTATTGCTCCTTATATGGCGGCACTAGGAATGTCTGCAAGCTCGCTTGTTGTTGTCAGTAATGCAATGCGTTTGAACCGCTTAAAGAAAAGAAAATTAGGCCCAATCAAACATCAATCTGAAACGTTGAAGACTAACCCCTAACAATAAAATCAGGTAGAATTACTCCTTTAAAAATTAAGGGTTATTGATTCCCATGGACATTATTTTTCTCCTTATTCCAATCGCTATCATCTTAGCGAGCTGTGCCGTTTGGGCTTTCTTTTGGAGCGTTAATAATGGTCAGTATGATGATTTGGACAGCCCCGCTCATAGCATTTTATATGACGATGACGAAGCACTGATTCCCGATGACGCCAAAGTAAAAAAACCTTCTCCTAAGGATAAGGATGACTGAAGCACTCTCACTACCAACCGCATTTTTGCTAGGTTTACTCGGCGGTACACATTGCCTTGGTATGTGCGGTGGTATTGCGACAACAGTTTCCCTTAGCAGCCCAAATGGTATGAAAGGCTTTGGCTTATTACTGGGTTACAACAGCGGGCGAATTACCAGCTACGCTATAGCGGGGGCATTACTCGGCAGTGTAAGTTGGTTAATTGAAAACCCAAGCATACAACTCGCATTACGAATATTTGCAGGTTTAATGTTAGTCAGCATGGGACTTTATATAGCACAATGGTGGCAAGGTCTGACCAAGGTTGAGCATCTAGGCTCCTATCTCTGGAAAAAAATCAGCCCTTTTGCACGCCACTTTTTACCGGTTAAAACATTACGCCAAGCACTCATGCTCGGCGTACTTTGGGGCTGGCTACCTTGCGGTCTCGTTTATAGCACACTCATATGGGCATCCGCCGCTGCGGACTGGACCTTAAGCGCACAATTAATGATCGCTTTTGGATTAGGCACGCTGCCCACTATGCTTTTAACTGGCGTTTTAGCACAGCAAGTAAAAACAGTTTTACAACGAAAACTAACAAAACACCTCTCTGGTAGCCTGATTATACTGATGGGACTCTACACGATCCCTTGGCAAGGCATAGTGAATTAGCCATAGAGTTAAACCAAGCTTAATTACTAATAGATTATTTACTGTCAGTGATGGCAGCATTTGAGATAACGAGGGAAAAATTCGTGGATAGCAACCTGATAAAATGGGACTTAGATCTAATCAAGCGATATGACCTTTCGGGTCCACGCTATACATCTTACCCGACAGCCGTTCAGTTCGATCCTGAACTATCTTCCTCGGATTTGGTGACAACGGGACAAAACTCTGCCGACTTAAATGCGCCACTCTCTCTCTATGTACACATTCCATTTTGTGCGCACGTTTGCTACTACTGTGCCTGCAATAAGGTCATTACACGAAATCGTAAGAAAGCACAGCCCTATTTGGATACCCTGTATAAAGAGATGGCTCAGCTTTCCAAATGGTATAATAATGACCGTCAGGTCACTCAGCTTCACTGGGGCGGCGGTACGCCTACTTTCATTAGCCATGAGCAGATGAGAGAGTTAATGCAGCAGATGCGGGCTAATTTTAATCTACTAGATGATGACTCCGGCGATTACTCTATTGAGATAGATCCAAGAGAAGCCACTGAAGAAACAATCCAAGTATTAAGAGAGATCGGTTTTAATCGCATTAGCTTAGGCTTACAAGATATAGACCCTAAGGTGCAAGAAGCTGTTAACCGTGTGCAATCGGTTGAACAAACCTCAGCCATTTTAGAAGAAGCTCGCCGCCAAGGCTTCCGCTCACTTAACCTTGATCTTATTTATGGCCTACCCTATCAAACATTTGATGGCTTTAACGAGACATTAGATACTGTTATTGAGATGAACCCAGATCGGCTCTCTGTATTTAATTATGCTCATTTGCCCGATCGTTTTAGGCCACAGCGTCATATTGATGAATCCACTTTACCAAGTCCTGAAACAAAACTTGCGATTCTCGAATCTACCATTAGCAAACTATTAGCAGCTGGCTATGTCTATATAGGCATGGATCACTTTGCTAAACCTGATGATGAATTAGCTATTGCGCAAAACACGGGAAAACTACACAGAAATTTCCAAGGCTACACAACACATTCTGAATGTGACCTCGTTGCCATGGGTGTATCTGCCATTAGTCAAATTGGTTCTGTGTACTATCAAAACCAGCATGAGATGCAAGCTTATACAGATGCAGTAGAAAGCGAAAAGCATGCAATTAAACGCGGCGTAAGCTTAACCCAAGATGACATTATACGCCGCCATGTCATCACTCATCTTATTTGCCATTTCGAATTAGAAAAAGCACCAATAGAGCAGCGCTTCGGTATCCAATTCGATCAGTACTTTGCTGATGCCCAACAAGAGCTAAGCGCTTTTACCTCCGATGGTCTCATTCAAATGGACACAAAACGCATTACCGTATCACCCGCCGGTCGGTTACTAATTCGTAGAATATGTATGGCTTTTGATGCTTATATACCAAAAGACATTAGCTCACAGCGATTCTCACGGATTATTTAACTTCCCGTATTTACAGAAATATTACATAATCAAAATGTAGCCACTCGATTATAACGACAACAGGAATGTATTATGAGTGATAACAAGACAAACGAAGGGAAGCTGCGTAGTTTGCAGCAGGTTAGCTGTAACACTTGTAGTCTTAGCTCATTATGTCTCCCCGTTTCGCTTAATATGACAGAGATGGAACGGTTAGATAGAATTATCGATAAAAGTCGACCATTAAAAAAAGGTGATCACCTATTTAACCAAGGTTCTGAGTTCACTGACGTGTATGCGATTCGAGCAGGAACCGTCAAAACCTACACCATCACAAATGAAGGTGAGGAACAGATCACTGGGTTCTATTTTCCAGGCGAATTGGTTGGCATGAGCGGATTTGATAGCAACGAATACCCTGTCTCGGCAAAAGTACTAGAGACAACAACCGTTTGCGAAATTCCATTTGAACGCCTCGATGATCTGTCGGGGCAACTACCGGAACTACGCCGCCAACTCTTACGCACTATGAGCAAAGAGATTCGCGAAGAACAACAAATGATGCTTCTTTTATCAAAGAAAAATGCAGAAGAGCGTGTAGCAACATTTTTGGTAAAAATTTCGCAACGCTTTAAAGCTCGCGGCTATTCTGAAACTAGCTTCCGCCTGTCCATGTCGCGTAATGAGATTGGTAATTACTTAGGCTTAGCCGTCGAAACTGTCAGCCGTATTTTCACACGTTTCCAGAAAGCCAATTTACTGCGCGTTGAAGGCAAAGAAGTTCATATAGAAGATATAGAACAACTCTACAGATTATCTGGAGAGGTTATAGAAAGCGATACCGCTGAACCAGTAAGTGCGCAATGTGGTAAAAATGGTCACTGCTGAGTCATATAATATATAAAACAAAAGAGCACCGGCATATTGACTACCGGTGCTCGTCAGTCGCACAAAAAGTAGCCATCTCAATGTGTAACCCAACGGGTTCATTAGACCTTTACCTCCCCTAAAATGCATTGAGCCAAATCAACAAGCTGTTTCCAAGGAGTTTTTAATGTCATACGACGAATGTTATGTGAAGTCAGTTATTCGAACCATCCCTGACTGGCCTGAACCTGGCGTACAGTTCCGTGACATAACCCCCCTGTTTAAAGATCCAAAAGCATTACGCATGATCTCTGACGCTTTTATTCAGCGTTATGTTGATAGTGATATTACTCATATCGCCTGCATTGATGCCAGAGGCTTTTTGATCGGCTCTATTATCTCCTACCATCTAAATATTCCCTTAGTTCTCGTCCGTAAAAAAGGGAAGCTTCCAGGCCAAACAATCGAACAAGAATATAAGCTGGAATATGGCACAGCGACAGTTGAAATGCAGGTTGATGCAGTTACTTCTGGAGACAAAGTTTTAGTTTTTGACGATTTAATCGCTACAGGCGGAACAATACTTGCGGCCTGCAGCATTATCAAAAAATTGGGAGCATCAGTATCAGAAGCCGCTGCACTTATTGACCTACCCGACCTTCAAGGTTCCAGTAAAATCCAAGATGCCGGCGTCCCAGTACATACGCTTCTAGCCTACGAAGGCCTTTAAACACTACAAGTGACCTCTAATAGAACACTGAAACGGCTTGCATATTTCTTTTAAGAATATCATTATAACTTAATTGATAAACAAGCCGTTTAGGTATTTCTATGCTCCGTATTATTATCGCCCTATTCCTTGCTAGCAGCCTTCTTAACTCCAGCAACCTATATGCAGAAGAGATCACACTAAAATATAAGCATCTCGACTTAAATGCCAACCTGTACCTGACAGAAGAGAACGGTTTTAACAATATACTTCTCATCACCCACGGCACACTCGCCCACAATGGCATGGAGATCATTGCCACATGGCAAGAGCTACTGGCTGATGAAGGCATGAGTAGCCTAGCTATCAATTTAAGTTTAGGTCTTGATAATCGGCATGGTATGTACGACTGTAAAACGCCCCACACCCATAAGCATACCGATGCAATTCATGAAATAGCTGCTTGGGTAGACTGGCTTAAAGCACAAGGCAGCCAAGCAATAATATTAGCCGCCCACTCACGAGGAGGAAATCAAACAGCTTGGTATGCGGATACACACTCAGACCCCGCTATAAAAGGACAAATTTTAATTGCTCCGCAAACTTGGTCAGAACAAGATGAAACAGCGAGTTACACCAAACGCTACCAACACCCACTGCAAGCTCAGCTAGAAAAAGCAATGCAATTAACGCCAAATGACATGCTTATCCATACAGATTTTATCTACTGTGAAGATACACAAGTAGCAGCTGCAAGTTTTGTAAACTACTACCAAGCCAACCCTCGCTTTGATACCCCAGCGCTTTTATCTAAAACGACACTACCAACACTGGTCTTTAGTGGCAGTGAAGATACAATCGTCAACGGTCTATTTGAAAAAATGGAAGCATTAAACAACGATGTGGTACAAAGTGTTCAAATTGAGGGGGCTGACCACTTCTTTCGAGACCTTTATATGGATGAAGTTACCGAACATAGTTTAGAATTCATCGAACAACTATAAACACTCAGCCGCGACCTGGAATACACGCCGAAATTTACATGTTTAGATTACTAGCAACCTTTTGTTTAATAACCAGCCAAGCTCTCTGGGCTGTAGAGATACCTAAAACAAAAGACTTACAACAAGCCTATATAGAGACGGGTAGAAATTCATCAGGCCAAGAAAAAGTTGTGATGCTCTTAGTATCGCAACCTAATTGTCACTACTGTCTTCTTATTACCGAAGAGATCATCCATCCAATGCTTTTAAGTGGACGTTATGAGAGCACTACGTTCTTTAGCGAGCTTGAAATTAACACAGGCGGAAGTATTAAAGATTTTAACGGGCAGCAGGTAGGTGCTAATACATTTGCTCAACGCTACAATGCATGGGCAACCCCGACACTACTTTTTCTAAACAATAAAGGTGAGGAAATTGCAGAAGAGATGGTCGGTATCAACACCCTAGACCTCTACGGATACTATGTCGATAAAGCCCTTAACATAGCTTTTAAAAAAATAAATCCCTGAGTACCCTATTAAGATAATTAATTTCGTCATAAACCTATAATTTCCTCTTCCATCCACAACATTTCTTGCTACTATGCACTGCCTTTTTCCTATCAGGAGCTGCTATGTGGTTTAAGAATGTCATCTTTTATCGTTTAACTGAACCCTTTGAATACACACAGGAACAGTTACAAGAAAAGCTACTGGAACAAACATTTACGCCTTGTAAAAGCCAAGAATTGAGCCGCTATGGCTGGGTTTCTCCTTGCCACCTACTAGACGATGTTTTTGCTCATCAAGTCCACGGCATGTTTATGATTGCCGCACGAAAAGAGGAAAAAATTCTACCCAGCGCGGTTATCAAAGAGGCCGTCGGTGAAAAAGTTGCTGTTATTGAACGCGACCAAGCACGTAAAGTTTACAAAAAAGAGAAAGACCAACTGAAAGATGAAGTGGTGCTTGATCTCCTACCCCGCGCTTTCAGCAAGTTTCAACAAACAAGTGCAATTATACTTCCTAGCTTAGGCTGGATCGCTGTTGATTCTTCTAGCCACAAACGTGCTGAAGAGCTACTAAGTCACCTACGTGGAACACTAGGTAGTCTGCCTATAGTTCTTCCTGATGTGCAACAATCACCCTCAGCTGTTATGTCCACTTGGCTAGAAAGTGATACGAGCATACCTGAAGGTTTTGAAGTGTTGGATGAATGCGAGTTGCGCGATAATGTACTTGAAGGCGGTGTTATTCGCATTAAAGGTCAGCAACTGGAAGATGAAGAGTTTATTGCCCACCTTGAAGCAGGTAAACGAGTCGTTAAACTTGCTCTTGAATGGGATGAACATCTGAAAATTCTGCTACAAGATGATCTCTCAATCAAACGCCTTAAACTCAGTGACCAATTACAAGACAAAATGTCAGATGAGGCCGCTGAGGATGAAGTCGCTCAATTTGATGCTGATATGGTTCAAATGGGCTTAGAGTTTGCAAAACTCTTTCCTGCGATTATAAAAGCCTTTGGTGGTGAAGCGAAAAGACCTTAACTCCGTCTTCCCAGCGGTTAATTCGGCTGGGAAGGGTTGAATATAAAACTTGGCTTTATTACTTAAAAACACTTACAATATTAGTATATTCTAATGTTCGAGTAATTAGAGACATGCAAGATACTTCAGAACAAACCTTACCCAAACTGAAATTTTTTCCCGCCGCATTCTTCTCTATCGTTATGGGGCTAACAGGATTGACGCTAGCTTGGGATAAAGCTGTCACCGTTTTGGGTGTTACAGAGGCCGTCGCCCAAACACTTCTGGTCGTAAGTGCATTAGCATTATTGCTTATTGTTATCACTTATACCTTTAAAGCTAAGAACTACCCAGACGCGGTACTAGAGGAGTTTCAGCATCCTATTAAAACAAGCTTCTTCCCAGCATTTTCGATTAGCCTTATTTTAATGAGTATTGCGACGCTACATGTATCTAAAGAACTCTCCTTCTATTTATGGGGAGCCGGTACTGTAATACATCTGAGCTTCACGCTACATACTTTAAACCAATGGATACACCATCCAAAATTCAAGATAGAACATTCAACTCCAGCATGGTTTATTCCGGTGGTTGGTAATATTTTGGTTCCTATTGCCGGTGTAGAGCATGGATTTATTGAATTGAGCTGGTTCTGCTTTTCTATAGGGATTATCTACTGGATTATTTTAAAAGCATTAATTTTTAACCGCATGTTTTTTCATGACCCATTACCACAAAAACTTCTTCCCACTCTATTTATATTGATCGCTCCACCAGCGGTAGGCTTCATTTCATATGTGAAATTAAACGGTGATATAGACAATTTCGCGCGTATCTTATTTTATTCCGCTATGTTCTTATTATTGTTACTCATCACTCAACTACCCAAATTTAGTAAAATAAACTTTTATATGTCTTGGTGGGCTTACTCATTCCCTCTTGCAGCTTTAACAATAGCAACAATGGTGATGCATCAGCACAATCCATCTCCATTTTTTCAATATATGATTATTGTATTACTTACCTTATCTTCAGTAGTCATCAGCACACTTTTTATTCGTACAATACTTGCGATAATCCGCAACGAAATATTCCTTCCTGAATAAACTAAAGAGGGCGCACCCATCTGCCCCTCTTACTCTAATTGTTATCAAACAAAAATATGCACTAAAAAAATCACTACGAAGCAGATATCACCATAATGGTACAAAAAATAAGAATAATAAAAATTTAGTCATTAAAAATCATAAAGTTAACATTTGTGGCATAATTAATGCTTTGACTATCAGGTCTATAGCTTATGGGCCATTTCCAATGACAAATGTTCCACTCTCTTTAGAAAATACATTATTGAAAGTATGCTGGGAAAAGCTTACTGGTACGGTTTTTATTGCTTCCGAATCAAACCGCTCTGGGCAAATTGTTATCAATCAAGGCGCGTTAATTGGATTAAATTATTGCGGATTAAGTAACGAAGAGGCATTCAAAACTTTAGTCAACAGCCAAAACCTTCGCTGCTCCTTTACTCCAGACCTACTTTTCCCGATTGCCGAGAGCTTACAACCTGAAGCTGCATTACATCTATTGGAAAAGATAGGTTATTCTGAGGAAGTCATTGAGGCCGAACCGGCACCTATTGAAGCGCCTGATGAGATTACTGATAAAGCTAGCACTGTTATCTATAGAGGACAAGTAGTCGAACGGAAGAAAGCTAAACCCAAAATTGAACGAAAAAAGTCAGGTCTAGTTTATAGAGGTCAAGTAATTAGTTAGGAAAACCTACCCTGTAGGCTTTCCTAGGAATACTCTATCCCCCATCGCCTACAGTAGTCAGACCTAGGCTTGTCCAAGCTTGCATTCCGCCACGGTAATACTTTAATTTTTCTGCTGGATAGTCAGCTTCTAGCATTGCTCGAATTAAGGCAGGTGTTTGCCCACACCAATAACCATTGCAAAACATCGCTAATATCTTAGCTTGACTATAATCAAAGCTACCATCTTCTTTTTTAACTGCGCCAAACTCTTCCAGAGCATCTGCCGCCGTTTCCTCTTCTTCCATTACCGTGTAAGGAACGTTAATACTACCTGGAATCGTTAAACGATAATGCCAACCAACGGTGCGAGTATCTACAATTAAGATATTCTCATCAGTTTCCGCCTGTTGCATATAATCAACAAATTCACGTTCGCCAATAGTTTCAACATCATAAGGCTCAAAAGGTCTTATTGGCTGAGGCATACCTCGAAAGGTCGTGTTATAAAGCTCATTAATCGTATTATTAGGATCTTGATTACGCATAACCTCAATAGGCTCACCATCATGCTGAACAGTAAAAGACACGAGACCCGGCGCTATCATCGCCTTGCCTCCTTCAGCTATTACATGGGGAGATGAGATCAATGCCGCCACTAACGCAAAACGACCCACAGTGTGCTTTAACATGTCGAAACCTCTATTATTATAAGTTTATTCGGTATAGTTATAACGATTTTTGCACAAAAGCCTACTAATAGTCATTAACTCTAATATAAGACATTAGAATAAACTGATGGACGACTTATCGCTAAGAACAAATATAAAACGACACCTTTATAAAATAGAAACGAGATAAACCTCTCTATTTTAGGGTGAGTAACATATCAATCGTATATAAATGAGGGTCCGCTTCTAAACCTTTTTTCTGACATTGATCTAAAAATTTAGCTTCCCGTTTTTCAGTGTCATGATAACCAAAATCATTCCCTTCAAGACTCTGAATTTGTAACGTCGCCTTATAATAAAAAGCCAATACAATAGCGGCCGTCTTATCACCTTCATCAAGCAACACTTCCCAGCGATGACGATGATTCTGTATTTTCAAAGCTTGACGCTTAAGGTTCCATGCATAACGCAGTTCATCATAATAGGGACGCCCAACAAATCGAGAAAAAATACCGATCGTAATTAAAGCACCCGTTAAAACACCTATTAAATTGATCATGGTGTTTGCTTGTTCTGGGTTCCCAAAATAGTTACGTAATAAAGCACTTAACCCTAAAGCAATCAGCGCAAAGATCAGACACAAAATCAGCGCAACTTTACGCTGTTTTTTCTTATAAATCGTTTTATCTATCTGTTTAAGTTCCACGTAACTACCCTATTAAACCTAATTGTATGATGATGAATGAAATTAACTTGCAGTCAAAATCTGCCAGTGTAGACTTAGCGCCTTTAAAATAAAGGCCCTTTCTAACATAATCTAATGTATTCCGTAAAAGAGATTTTCTATAGCTTGCAAGGCGAAGGTGCACAAAGTGGACGCGCATCAATCTTTTGTCGTTTTAGCGGCTGTAATTTATGGTCCGGTCGCGAACAAGACAGGCAAACAGCTGTCTGTAATTTCTGCGATACTGACTTCATCGGAACTGATGGTCAAAACGGTGGAAAATTCAAAACTGCCGATGATCTCTGTACGTTTCTAAGCTCTTTTTGGCCTAAAGACAGTAATATCCCACCTTATATTATTTTTACTGGTGGAGAACCTGCTCTCCAGCTCGATCAAAACTTAGTCGATACCTGCCACCAGCATGGTTTTATTATTGCCATAGAAACCAACGGAACAAAACCTCTTCCAAACAACATTGACTGGGTCTGTGTCAGTCCAAAAGCCGATGCCAAGGTAATAATCACTTCTGGTGATGAATTAAAGCTAGTTTACCCTCAGCAACTTGCCCGACCTGAACAGTTTGAAGAGATGGATTTCAGAGAATTTTATCTACAGCCTTTAGATAGTCCAACCCGCCCTATTCACACTCAAGATATTATCAACTTCTGCTTAAAGAACCCACGGTGGAAACTGAGCCTTCAGAGCCATAAAACCTTAGGCATTGATTGAAGCTAAGGTAATAATTGAAACTAAGGTATTGATTGTAACTAAGTCGCTATACTGTACGATTAAATGCCTGCCTAGATGTATAAAAACGGTAAGCGATTAATATAAAAGCGGGAATATTCATCAGAACGCCATAAATAAGCGCACTGGCTGCCATCTCCGAATTGTGTAAAATCCCCCCCGTTATTAACAAGGCTATCGCCGCGTTTTGAATACCTACCTCTACAGCTAAACTAATACCTTGCTCTGTATTAAGTCGCATCTGACGAGCAATCCAATAACCTAAAAACATAGCTAAAGAAACGAGTACAAGTACGCTCGGCCCTAACTGAAAAGTTAACGCGGGTAACTGCTCCCAGTTCGTTTTTACTATACCGAAAACAACCAACACCAGAAAAAGACCTGCTAACGCTTTAACATAGCGCTCAATGCGCAGACAAAAAGCAGGCCAGCGATGATGAACTAAGGCGCCCAATAAAGCGGGAAGCACAGAGATCACCATCAACTTGACCATTGTAAGAACAATGGGAAACTCTATCGCCGCTTGTTCACCCATCCAGTAACTGACGGCTAAGGCCGTTAAAATCGGCATACTAATGGGTGTAATCAAACCAGAGATAGCTGTTAGACAAACAGACAGAGCTGTATCTCCCCGTGACAGATAAGTAATCATATTAGATGTCGCTCCCCCAGGTGCAAAAGTTAACACCATAATACCGACAGCTAGGGCCGCAGGGAGATCAAAAGCACTGACAACAACAAAACCTAATAAAGGTAATAACAAAAGTTGAGATAAAACCCCAACTAAGACAACGTTAGGTCGACGCCAAAGCAGCGAAAACTCAGACACCCGCAAAGACATTCCAACACCCAGCATAATAGTAAAAAGTGCTAGAGGTAAAACCAGCTGTACGGCTATTCCATGTTCCATATTCAATCCTAAATTTTTAATAAAACGATACTAAGTTTTTGTTGGTTTTCATACAACATAAAAGGCAATTTTTTTTACCCAATAAAACTCAAACACTGATGATATAAGGGATAGCAAAGGCTACCCACATACGCTGTGGATAACTTTGTGAGTTATTTATTTAAAACGTCATGAAACGCCTATTAAATAAGGCGCTCCGTTAAACTGAACATTTTTTGATCAATAACAAATTACTTCTTTAATATCAACATGTTAAATATGTCAATACTGTAATTTAAGGTTTTAAAATATGTATAGGAGAGACATTAATGAGTTACACAAATTAACAGTGTAAAAGGTATATTTTCAATAAAACAATGATTCGTCTAAACACCCCTAAATAGCTAGCATTATCCGACAATTTCAAACAAAGCATTCAAATAACCTATCCGCCTTTACTTCTTGCTTATCGAAAACAATAAAACTGCTAAGATAAAGCTATCTTTGATCTTCACCCTCTGAGTTAAAATGGACAAATAATGCAACAAGATACGGCACAGCTAAAAGCCGCAAATAAAGTCACCATCATCGGAGCGTTAATCGATACGCTCTTAGGTCTACTAAAAATAGGCGTTGGCCTTGTCTCGCACTCATCCGCCTTAATCGCTGATGGCATCCATTCTTTATCAGATCTATTTACTGATCTTATCGTCATCGTAATTTTAAGAATCTCTCATAAAGGACCAGACGAAAACCACCCTTGGGGGCATGGATATTTTGAAACGGTTGGTACTGCACTCTTAGGCAGTATTTTGATTGCCGTCGCAGGTGCTATGGCATACGACAGTACTCTCAATTTACTAAGTAATGAAACCTTACCTATTCCCGAATGGCCCGCATTAGCCGCTGCTTTACTCTCCATTATTTTAAAAGAGTGGATCTATCAATATACAGTTAGAATTGGCCGTAAAATAGGATCTGATCTCCTGATTGCGAATGCTTGGCATAGTCGAACAGATGCAATTTCATCCGTTGTAGTTTTTATTGGTGTTGCTGGGGCAATGGCAGGCATCACTTGGCTCGACTCTGTAGCTGCTATAGCCGTAGCATTGATGGTTGCTAGAATTGGATGGAGCCTTAGCTGGAAAAGTTTTCAAGAGCTCGTTGGCTCAGCCTTACCTCCAGAGCAGGTAGGTAAATACAAAAGCCAAGTGATGTCAGTTAAAGGAATCATCAGTGTGCATAGTTTTAAAACTCGAGCAATGGGGAATAAAAGCTTGTTAGAGATGCATATTCAAGTCTCCCCTTTCATTAGTGCCTCTGAAGGCCATCTTATTGGCGATGCCGCATGCATGAAGCTATATAAAAACGGGGATATCGCTCATATTATCTACCATATAGATACCTACGATGATGAAGAGCATGAAAAGTTACTTACTGACCAATTACCGCCTATGCGCGACGAGATTGAGCCATGTATCAAACAATACCTGCAATCTCTAGATAAGGAAGTAAACCTTTATCGTCTGTCACTTCATTACTACAAGAATAAAGTAAATCTAGAAATACTCTTATCCACGCCTGAGCATCAACCATTAACCCTACCGGATAATAGTTCAGAACAGATAATTGCAGGTCTTAAAAAATCATTAGCAGAACTAGAGCTTCCGCAAGATTGGCTAGGCCGTATATTTTTAGCTACAGGGTTAGAGCGATGAATCAACAACAGATCCCCGCGCAAGCGCTCCACCAATCAGAAATTGAAGTCAAACATAGTCGTTTCATTACCCATATAGGCCATACACCTAACCTAGAGAGCGCTAAAGCCTTTTTAGATGGAATACGACAAGAACATAACAAAGCGAATCATAACTGCTGGGCACAGATTGCAGGACCTAGATCAGATTTGAACTGCTGGGGAAGTAGCGATGATGGTGAACCTAAAGGCACTGCAGGAAAACCAATGCTCAACGTTCTTAGTCACACAGAGCTTTGTGAGATCAGCATCGTAGTAACACGTTATTTTGGTGGTATTAAGCTCGGTGCTGGCGGGATTGTTAGAGCTTACAGCTTAGCCGTCCAAGAAGCCTTAAAAACATTACCTACATTAGAAAAAGTAGATAAGTTTCGTTTTACTCTAACCCTACCCCACGCTTTAGTCGGTAGTATTGAAACACTACTCATGAAATGCCAAGCAGAAGTACTGTCTCGTAACTGGAATGAAGAGTTACTACTCACCGGCCAAGCAAGCGACCAACAACTGGCCGAATTAAGGCAGCAACTTATTCCCTACCAACACCAAATACATTATCAAGACAAAGAGATGCGTTGGTGAGCTGCTTCTAAGGCATCTATTCGCTTATCAAACAAACACTCATCAGCTAAACGGTTAAGTATCTGCATTTTAGAAAGCACACTGCGAACCGGCCCGTTAATACCGATCATATACACGCTTCGATTAGCCGTTAATGCTTCAACCATAATGTTTTCAATCGCCATTGCGGTAGACACATCAATCAACGGGACTGAGGTGAAATCAAACATCAGGGCATCATGGGGCTGACTATTCGTTAATTTCTTTGTCATCCCTTTCACTGAAGCATAGCTTATTGGTCCCTCTAAATGATAAAGCAGGATTTTTCCTCCCGCGCTAACAAGAATCTCTTTCTCTCTTAGGCTTAAGTGATCAATGTTATCTGGCTGATCTGCAACAACTCGAATGGAATCAATCTGAATATCCGATAGATGCTTAATGGTAATAACATTCGCTATAAAGACACCAACAATCACAGCGCTAACAAGATCAACAAAAACCGTCAGACCGAACACTAAAAGCATCAACACAACAACAAAAATGGGGGCGCGATGAAGCCGCTTCAAAAAATTCCAATCAATGATATCAATACCAACTTTAATTAGAATTCCAGCAAGTACGGCGTGAGGAATATCTTCCGCTAAAGGACCCGCTCCTAGAACGACAAGAAGAAGCGCGATGGCATGAACAGCTCCAGACAGAGGAGTTTTCCCTCCGGCACGAATATTAATAACGGTTCGCATGGTCGCCCCCGCACCAGGTAGCCCACCAAAAAGCCCCGCCATCATATTACCAACACCCTGACCAATCAGTTCGCGATCGGAATCATGCTGCTCTTTAACTATATTATCTGCCACTAATGACGTTAATAAAGAATCAATCGAGCCTAAAGCCGCCAGCATAATTGCAGCCAGCAACATATCTTCAAGAAGTGCAAAATCAATACTTGGAAAGATAAATTCAGGTAAACCCGAAGGGATAGTGCCAATAACAGGCACACTGTTTTCAGGTAACAAAGCGATATAAATTAGTGTGCCTAAGAACAAAGCGATCAACGGCGACGGAATAATTTTAGCGATTGACTTTGGGCATAAAAACACAATTAACAGCGTTAACACACCAAGCAATAGGGCCGAAGCCTGATAAGATAAAATATTCTCTGGTAGCATTTGCAATGATGCAATCACTGATGACTCACCATGATGCCCTAATAGCGGCGCTAATTCTAAGATAATAATGATAACCCCAATACCACTCATAAAACCGGATATCACAGGAAATGGCATTAAGGTAATGTACTTACCCAGCTTAAACAGCCCAAAGAGCACCTGAAAAAAGCCGCTCATTAGAACAACAGTAAAGGCCAAAATAGGCCCCTGCACCGGATCAATAGCACTAAACTGAGTGAAAACCGCCGCCATAACAACAGTCATCGGCCCCGTTGGCCCCGATACTTGAGCCGGAGTTCCACCAAATAAAGACGCAAAGAAACCAACAAAAATGGCGCCGTAAATACCAGCGATAGGCCCTGCACCAGAAGAAACGCCAAAGGCTAGCGCTAGAGGGAGTGCAACAACTGCAGCAGTAATACCCCCAAAAACATCTCCTCGTATATTACGAAAATGAATACCACGAAGCAGCGCCATAAAGAGAATCCCTCCTTATAAAATGACTAATACTCAAAACAGTGTAGCAAGAAACCTTATTTTTATAAGACTCAAGAGATCACCTATACATAGAACCATCGATTCATCAGAGCAATAATTGATCAAACCTATATATTGAACTATGAATATAAATCAAGAAAATAGATATTTCGTTGAAGATTAAGAGACTTCTGCCGATACAGGACATATAGGTTTAAGTGACTGTAATTAAATATTTATTTAATAAACTGTTTATAAATTAAAACGCTTGTTTTAGAGTTACCGGGTAATAAAGAAACGACCTTTCTAAATTGTGTCACTGAAAGCCTGTTTCAAAGCAACATTCGTTCAACTATATCTAAGCGATTGAGGTAGTATGAAATTCGCTGAAAACAATAACCAAGCTGCTGAATATCTTCGTCAGGCCATCCCATTGATGGTCAAGCACAACATCCCCCCCAACCCACTCAATTATGCGTTGTGGTACACCTATGTGAGTGACCGTCTACCAGAATTAAATGTTCAGCTAGACAAAACACTTACAACCTACGGCACTTGCCCTACCATGCTCAGCGAACAACTTTTTCGTGAGCACATGATCAAGGATGAGATCAACGGTGCTGAAGATATTCAAGCAAGTTTAATCAGCTTAATTAACAACCTCTATGAAGATGCTGGCCACACAGCTGAAAAAACGGCCAATTTTAGTACCGTATTAGAAGAAAGCTTAGCCACACTTAAGGAACAAGAGGATGGCGAAGTAAGCCTACCCTTAGATTCAATTATTCATGTGCTATCAACACATACCAAATCTATTGGTGACACTGCACGCCTATTTCAAGAACGAATGCATGCGGCTCAAATAGAGATCCAAGCACTCAAAGAAGAGCTAAATAAAACAAGGCAAGATGCTCGTGTCGATCCGCTGACCAATCTATTCAATCGTCGGGTATTTGACTCTGAACTAGCGCAACTCATCAGTAACACAAATCACAACCTTATCTCATCATTCATTTTGGTAGATATAGATCGCTTCAAGAACTTTAACGATACCTATGGGCACCTTATGGGCGATAAAGTGTTGCAATATGTGGGCAAACTTCTAAAAGATGTATGCCCTGAGCCTATGCTTCCAGTACGTTATGGCGGTGAAGAATTTGCCGTTTTGATGCCTGGAGTGAACATAGAATCTGCAAGCGAAATTGCAGAAAAGGTACGCGAAAAAATTCAAGCAATTAGAATTAAACAAAAGAAATCGGGAGAAATCATCAGCTCGATTACAGCGTCTTTTGGGGTTTCTCAGTTAAAACCTGGGGAAACCGCTGAACAATTAATAGACCGCACAGATAAAGCGCTTTATGAAGCCAAAGACAGTGGCCGCAACCAAGTGAACTGCGCAAATTAAAGAAACCCTGTCTAATATCTAATGGCTAAAACCTGCTTGCTGGAACAAGAAAGAAAGTAAGGCCCGAACACAGTCCGGGCCTGAAATCTTTCCTATTCCTCACAAAATTCCTACCCCACACACAACCCTGCTATATCATCGCTCAAAAGCCTAATTCAAATACTAAAAGCTATTAAATTTTCTGATATAAGTGATTTCCCCAAACCGTATCTAGAACTAACTAAACCTTATAACAAGACTATAAAAAATAGTTTTACGTTATCAATATCTATTTATAAGCCAACAAAATAAAGTATTACGCCTTCACGTCATATATACTTTTGAAGATAAGAATTATCTAAGTAACTCAACAACGAGATTATTTGAATTTACCAAGAGCGCGAAAAAAGAAACTAGGCGATTCCCTACTGGGCTAGGCTAATCATAGGCTGAGACATTGAACTGTTTTAAGTGCTCATCCCACAACCAGTACGCTTCTGAGGTTAAATGCACGCCACCACGCCAGAAATCACTTGGATTGTCCGCTTGCCACTGTTTATTACCTTGAAGCGCTTCCGCCCCAGCAACCGTCAGCGAAAAAACCTCCTCACCATTAACTAGACACTTACTAATATAAGGTAGATCTGCATTCATCAGGCGGTTAAGTTCAGAACGAACAGAAAGGTCTCCCATAAAAGGAGCCGATTCCAACTGTTGCAGATGATTAAAAACCCGCCTAAATGTTGCTGGCCCAGAAAGAATCTCGTAATACCGTTCAGTAGCAGTAACCCCTTCAGGCAGTAAACCCTTTAATTCCGACTGCTTTAAAGTATATTCCAAGGCAGGTAATTCATCAGGGGCACGCAATAAGGTCAACAGTAAATAAGTTTGCGTTAAAGTTAAGCCCGTTTCTATAGATGGATATTCAAGACAAAATCGACGTAGTGCTGCCGCCATAAAAGGCCACTCAACTATTTCGGTTTGTGCAACACTCGCCAAGTTTTCAGGCGATGGGGCAGTAAAAAAATTCCAAATAGTATCTGCCACTATAAGATGGCGCTGTGATAAAGGAACGCGCTGATTAAACAACTCTTCCATCATCTCAAGTGTCAGATTACCTAAGCCATAAAAATAAGGGACCTCAGGATGGCGATCAATACAGATAATTGATAACGGAGGCGTCGCTAATCCAAGATTAAGAAGGCGATGACAGATCTCTAGCAGCTGTAGTTGATCGTATAAATCATGCTCAAACCACAATACAACTTCATCATAGACTTCAATATTGTCTAATCGATTTTTCCGAGCAACAAAGTCAGCTGCAATCATCTGTTCAGTGATCTCGCCCGAATACTCTGCGCTCTTAAGTAAACTCATCAAATAAGTGGTACGCGCCTTACTGTATGCTTCATATGGAAGCGCGAGAACCGGACCATCATGTAATAGATCTTTCCAACAAAGCACATCACCCTGTATCAATTCTGAGCGATTAAGCATATCACCAGAATAATCACCATTTGTAATATGTAACTTCATCTTTACTCCATTAGCCCATCGTTCTGCTCCAGAACCAATATCATTGGATGGGAACAACACTTACCCTATCAAGCCTCAGGAATGATAGCTAATAGATCGGTGGTTGCTAAATCAACTCCATTTTGACTCAATAATGTGGTCACTTGACCACGATGATGGGTTTGATGATTAAAGAAATGTTGTAGTAGATAGCCAAACCGTTTTTCGAATTTATTCCCATGCATATTATAATAGGCTAGCGGATAAGCGAGATCATAAACTTCTACCTGATCACATAGATCAATAAGTGCCATATCTAACACATAACGTGCGTCCCTTAACTCATTAAAGTCGTGGTACAGTAACGCATCTAAAGTATCTGGGTTTTCTATTAGTTTAACCGCTTCTAAAGCCTTAAAATGGGATGGATGCTCAGCAAACCGTTTCAACCATATAATATCGCCAACCAAAATATGATTAAGTGTGCCTAAAATAGAATGAAAAAAAGCACCCTGCTCTGCAGATAGCAACGACGGTTCCAATTCACTTGCAGCTTCATAAATACTTTCGTTCATCCACTGGTTATAACGAGCCATTAACTCAAAATGATCTTTCAGTGTCATATTTCCTCCTTTATTTTTATCTATTTAAACAAGCAAACATGACAACTTGTAGATTCTTCTCATTGGCTAGGTAAAATAGTTCAGTTACTTTTATCTATAGGTCCTTCTTATGCAGGCATCTCCACTCAAAGTTCTAGTTATTGGATACGTCTGGCCGGAACCTAAATCATCTGCAGCCGGTAGCCATATGTTATCCCTGTTGCGTCTATTTAAACGTCAAGCCTGGCAGGTGATATTTGCCAGCCCTGCACAAGTAACAGATCATATGGTCGACTTAAAAGATGAGGGAATAGATACCTTATCGATTACATTAAATGATAGTCGCTTCGATCAAACCATCCATGAACTACAACCAGATATTGTTATGTTTGACCGCTTTATGATGGAAGAACAGTTTGGGTGGCGAGTCGAAAAAAACTGCCCAAATGCTCTGCGTATTTTAGATACGGAAGATCTGCAGTGTTTACGAAATGCCCGCCATCAAGCAGTAAAACAAGCAAGAGAGATGCAGATAAGTGATCTATACACCGATATTGCAAAACGTGAAATTGCCGCGATCTATCGCTCAGACCTTTCATTAATCATCTCCAGCTATGAGATAGAGCTGCTCCAAAAGCACTTTCAAATGCCCGCTTCACAAATTCATCACCTCCCTTTTATGCTCGATCTTAATCATCTCCCCAAACAGCTTGCCTCCTATGAGGATCGACAACATATGATGATGATCGGCAACTTCCGTCATGCCCCTAACTGGGATTCTGTTCTATATATACAAACCTTGTGGCCAGAGATTAGAAAACGATTAAAAGAGAAAGGGCTACCGAACATAGAACTACATATTTACGGATCCTATCCGCCACCAAAGGCAACTGCACTACACAACCCTAAAAGCGGTTTTCTAATCAAAGGCTGGGCAGATGATGCTTACGACGTGATACAAAAAGCACGCTTATGCTTAGCTCCCTTACGATTTGGTGCTGGCATTAAAGGCAAACTTTTAGACGCAATGGTATGCGAGACACCCTCAATAACAACGGATATTGGTGCGGAAGGTATGGCTCCAAACTATAGTTGGCCAGGCAAAATCGCCAATAATGATGAAGAATTTATCAACGCCTGTGTGACGCTTTATAGTGAACCTGATAATTGGTTGTTGGCTACACAAGCAGCGAGACCAATTTTAACGACTTTATATGATGGTAGTAAAACAGGCCCCGCTCTGATTCAAAAAATCTTAACCTTGCTCGACAATTTACAAACTCACAGACTCCACAATTTCACCGGTTCAATGCTAATGCACCACAGCATGAAGAGTACTCAATACATGTCCCAATGGATTGAGGCTAAAAACAAACAGGTTGAATAAGTAAACATGTATTACTAAACAACAAAGGATTAGCCTTGTCATATAATTTTCATACTTCTACCTTATTCTGCAATATTTTCAGTAATGCGCTTTATTCGGAAAGCGTCAATTAGTGACTAATCAGCATAGGTAATAGGCTATAAATGTTTAAAATTTTGGAGGTATTCTGGCGTTTTCTTCTGCTAGGTTGCACTAGTTTTGGAGGCCCTGCAGCTCACTTGGGGTATTTCCAAAAAACATTTGTCCAAGATCTAAAATGGCTTGAACAGGAAGCTTATGCCCAACTTATCGCCCTAAGCCAATTTTTACCCGGCCCTGGGTCAAGCCAAGTGGGCTTTGCTATCGGATTAAAACGCGCAGGTATAGCAGGAGGCATTGCGGCTTTTCTAGGTTTCACACTCCCCTCTTTTCTCATTATCTATTTTATTGCCACTACTCAATTCGGCGAAGGCAGCAGCGGAGTCAATGGCCTAATCCACAGCTTAAAATTATTGGCCGTTGTTATAGTCGCCGATGCAACACTGAATATGCAACGTAGCTTTTGTAAAGAAAAACGTTCACTTTGTATCGCTATACTTAGTGCAGCCGCCCTGTTAATACTACCTAATATTTGGACACAGATGGCTGTATTGATGGGGGCGGCAGTGTATGGCGTAGTAGAATCCAGAAACCAATCCCATATAGAAAACACTGCTCTAAACATACAGAAAAATTCTACATCTACAGTAAAATCTATACTCGCTAAGCCTCCCTTTATCCTCTTTATTAGCTTGTTCCTAATGTTACCTCCTCTCGCTTATATTTCTGATTGGGCCACCCTTGCTGCACCTTTTTACCAAACGGGTAGTTTAGTTTTTGGTGGCGGACATGTAGTACTTCCTTTGTTACAACAGTCACTAGAACATATTGATAACGACCGTTTTATTGCCGGTTATGCCGCCGCTCAAGCAGTACCGGGGCCGATGTTTACATTAGCTACATTTTTAGGTGCAGAACTGACTCCTAATGCAAGCTTAATAGGAGCCTTAGTCGCAACACTATCTATCTTCCTACCGGGTTTATTGCTGGTATTAAGTCTACAAAATACGTGGGAATCATTAGCTAAACAACCTAGGGTTGCTGGGGCAATCTGGGGCGTTAATGCGGCTGTAGTTGGGCTGCTGCTATCTGCCTTATATCAACCTATTTTCTTAAGCGCAGTACAATCTAATATCGACTTTGCCATCGCGCTTATCGCATTCTTTATATTAAGACAGTTTAAGCCACCTATACTACTATTCGTTTTAAGCTTTATCGGCCTTGGTTTTCTGCTTTAATAATCAATAGTGTTAATAGCATTCGATATAAAAAATACCCTATAAAAATCACAGACAAAAAAAGCCCGCACAAAGCGGGCTAACTCTAAGCTCAAAGGGAAGGAGAGCTTATAAGAAAGTTAAACAGGTTCTCGCATAGTCACAAACTCTTCAGCGGCTGTTGGGTGAATACCTATAGTCGAGTCAAACACCTCTTTAGTGGCACCCGCTTTTAAGGCGATACCTATGCCTTGAATAATCTCACCTGCATCAGGACCAACCATGTGCACGCCAATAACTTTACGTGAATCAGCATCCACCAGCATCTTCATAAAGGTACGCTCTTCACTGCCGCTTAAGGTATGCTTCATCGCTCTAAAACTCGATTTATACACCTCAACATTGCTGTATTTTTCACGCGCCTGTTCTTCGCTCAAGCCCACGGTACCTATATTAGGCTGACAGAAAACAGCGGTTGGAATTAGGTCATAATCAACCTTTCTATTCTCACCCGCATATAGGTTATTAACTAGGGCCATACCTTCAGCCAAAGCTACCGGTGTTAACTGAACACGATCAATCACATCTCCTACTGCATACACAGAAGGAACGTTGGTCTGGAACTCATCATTAACGATGATCGCACCGTTTTTAGCCTGTTTAATGCCTAGCGTTTCTAAACCAAGGTTAGCTACTTTAGGGTTACGGCCTGTTGCGTACATAATAAGATCAGTTTCAATACTAGAACCGTCTGTCATCTGAGCAAGCAAAGAGCCATCCGCCTGCTTCTCTATAGATTCAACATTATTATTAAATACTAGATCTACGCCTTTTTTAGCCACTTCTGTCGCCGCAAACTCACGTACTTCATTATCAAAGCCACGTAAAAACAGATCACCGCGATAAACCAATTTTGTCTCAGTACCAAGGCCTGAAAAAATACCTGCAAATTCGACCGCAATATAACCACCGCCAACGACTAAGGCACGTTTAGGAAACTCATCCAGATAAAAGACTTCGTTAGAGCTAATGATATGTTCTTTGCCTGGAATGTCAGGCACATTTGGCCAACCACCAACCGCAACCAAAATACGCTCAGCGCTATACTGCTTATCACCTACAGCCACAGTATGATCATCAACCAATACCGCACGACCATTTATCAGCTCACAGCCAGAATTAACTAAAAGATTCTGGTAGATCCCATTTAGGCGCTCAATCTCTCGAGTTTTATTATCACGTAAAGTGGGCCAATCAAATTCCACGCCTTTATTGGTTAAACCAAATCCCGCAGCTTCAGCAAAGCCTTCTGCATATTGCGAAGCGTACACAAACAACTTTTTGGGTACACAGCCAACATTGACACAAGTCCCGCCTAAATGACGATCCTCAGCTATAGCTACCTTTACACCCATACCAGCAGCCATACGAGCTGCACGCACACCACCTGAACCGGCACCAATTACAAATAGATCAAAATCATATTCCGCCACAACAGGCTCCTTTACTTGTGTCTTAAAGATGGGTCTATTTTATAAGTATCAATTTACATTGATACTACTATGAGGGCTAATTAAGAAAGTTAAATAGCCTAATTGATTTTCCTAATCACTTTCAGAGTATCTTTCCCCTTAATTGTTCAATAAAATTCATATTCATTTATTTACCGATCAGGACAGCGATCAGATGAAACTAATTTGCTTCAACGTGAATGGCCTTCGCTCACGCCTCCACCAACTACAAGCCGTTATCGACAAATACCAACCAGACATCATCGGCTTACAGGAAACCAAAGTCCATGATGAAGCCTTCCCTATGGCCGATGTTGAAGCGATGGGCTACCACGTCGAAATCCATGGACAAAAGGGCCATTACGGTGTTTGTCTTATCTCCAAAAAGCCACTGACCAATGTACAGAAAGGTTACCTAACAGATACCGAAGATGCGCAAAAGCGCATGATTATGGGTGATTACGAAACAGACAACGGCAATACGGTTCGAGTCATGAACGGTTACTTCCCTCAAGGTGAAAGTGTAGATCACGAAATAAAATTCCCAGCTAAACGTAAATTCTATGCCGACCTACAAAGTCACTTAGAGACCCACTGCTCACCTGAACAAAATATCGTTGTTATGGGTGACCTAAATATCTCTCCTGAAGATAAAGACATCGGTATTGGTGAGCCTAACCGTAAACGTTGGTTAAAAACAGGCAAAGCAAGCTTCCAACCGGAAGAGCGGGAATGGTATGGAAAACTAATAGACTGGGGCTTAACTGATTGCTTCCGTTACCTTAACCCTGATGAAGACCGTGTTTTTAGCTGGTTTGATTACCGCTCAAAGGGATTTGCTGATGATCCTAAACGTGGTCTACGTATTGATGGTATTTTACTAACAGCACCACTGCTAGAGAAATGCCAAGATGCCGGTGTTGATTATGAGATTCGAAGCATGGAAAAACCCTCTGATCACGCCCCTATCTGGGCAGAACTGGATCTATAATTCAAATATAGAAACCTTGCCCTTAAGCGCTTAAGGGCAAGGCTTACTTAAATAGGGTTTCCCTCCACCTGCATCGGCAAAGAACTCAGTATTACCGTTGAATCTGCTAAGGCTTAAAAGAACAGGCCGATAATTCTACTCAATTCTGCTAGAATGGACCGTTCGATCTCCTGAATCTTGAGCAGTTACCTTTTTATGTCTTTTTCTTCACTTAATCTTTCCGACTTCCTGTTAAATGCTTTAACGGATTTAGGTTACACCGAACCAACGCCAGTCCAACTGAAAGCCATTCCAGCGACGTTAGAAGGTAAAGATGTGCTGGCCGCTGCAGAAACAGGCTCAGGCAAAACTGCAGGGTTTGTGCTGCCTATACTGGAAAGGATGAAAGACTCAATTCCACCGCGTAGCAACCACGCTAACGTTTTAATACTGGTGCCTACCCGTGAATTAGCCGTTCAGGTTGAAGAAGCCGTTCAACAATATGCAAAATACTTCCCACGCAGATTAAAATCACTCGCTGTCTATGGCGGTGTATCTATCAATACTCAGATGCAAGCCATGCGTAGTGGTTGCGATATAGTTGTAGCCACCCCTGGGCGCTTAATCGATCTATTTAAACGTAACGCAATTGATCTACGCGCCGTACACAGCTTAGTGTTAGATGAAGCAGATCGTATGCTTGATTTAGGTTTTAGTGATGAATTAGATGATATTCTTGACGAACTCCCAGAGCAGCGACAAAATTTACTCTTCTCTGCTACGTTTCCACACAGTGTCCGGACCTTGACTCAAGAGATACTCAATAACCCTATTGAAATCTCGATTAAACAAGAAGCTACAATTCCTGAACAATTAGCACAACGCGCAATAGAGGTCGATCGTACCAATCGCACTATGCTGTTGAAGCACCTGATAAAAACAGAGAACTGGTCTCGCGTTTTAATTTTTGTTGCCAGTAAACGTACCGCCAACAATGTAATTTTAAAACTATCCCGTGCAGATATTAATGCACAAGCACTACACGGAGACTTAACTCAAGCAGAGCGCAGTGGCGCCTTAGCTGATTTTAAGTCAGGAAAATGTAAGATATTAGTGGCCACCGATCTCGCTGCACGCGGCATCGACATCCCTAATCTCCCTTGTGTGCTAAACTATGATCTACCCCGTTCGCCAGCAGACTATGTACACCGCATTGGACGTACTGGTCGCGCAGGCGAAATAGGCTTAGCACTCTCCTTCATCGACCATGAAGGTGACAGTCACTTTAAACTGATTGAAAAGCGCATTAAACAAACCCTTGAACGTGAGCAAATAGAAGGGTTTGAGCGCGATAGTATCGTCCCCATTGAGGTTCGAGAACAAAAAGGTCAAGCGCCGGTAAAAGGCAAACGCATGAGCAAAAAAGATAGAATCCGTGCTGCGGAAGCCGCTAAGAAAATTTGGGGCGAAAAATAACGTTCGATGTCGATCATAGCTAACAGGTAAATACAGCTATACAAATATTAACTTTTTAGGAATTACCTTTTAATGCTGGATAAAATTATTATCATACGAGACTACCTGAATGCAGTAAAAACTCGCTGCACCTACAATGCAGCGGCTCAAGCGCTGGGCATTAAACCGGCGGAATTTAAAAAATTACTGGATGAACGCAGTCCGGAAAATTCTTGGTTCGTCAATACGGGCGCTGGAGATCCAGTAGGATACTCCGATGATGAAAAGCACCCAGAACTTTATCGGACAACACGTATTATTAAGTCCGCTGAAGTTTTAACTCGAAACCTTGATCTGTAAAAACGCACTGGCATAGATAAATGGGGATACACCCCATTTATCAACATGCTCGACCCAACTCGATTGATACTCAGTATAGGCACTATGATGACAGGCAATAAGTTTAATGCCGACCAGATTCAAGCCCTTCTTGATGAGCTCAATACAACGGGTAGTGGCTGGCATATAGATAAAGGAAAAGTAACCAAACAATTTGTATTTAATGATTTCAGCACTGCATTCGGTTTTATGACCTTATGCGCCATCTACGCCGAAAAAATCAATCATCATCCCGAATGGTTTAATGTTTATAACAAGGTAAACGTTCAACTAATGACCCACGAAGTATCTGGAATCTCCGACAAAGATGTCGACCTTGCCAAACAAATGGATCTGTACGCATATAAACTGGCAAAACAGTAACTCTTCTTATCTCCCCCCTTCAGTCCGAATAACTTTAGGCTATAAGCTTCACCCACAAAACTGGCACATAAATCGCTTTAGATAAGCTAACATAGATTATACTTTGAGCTTTGCCATGACCATTTATACAAATAACAGCTACAACACCGCTTATACTACGCCCTCTAAGGTGATAAATAGCTCTCTAACCACTAACAACCAAGAGGTAAATCCTCACCCCCAAGGGGCAAAGGTTTACCCATCGATCAACAGTTCAAGCGTGACCTTATCTGATGAAGCCAAAGCGATGCAAACCAGCACAGCCGTTTATCAAATGGATACCGGAAGTGGTACGAAGGAGATCGACTTAGATAGCTACTTCACCCAATCCCCCTCAGTTAACGACTTAGCCTCTGGCGCATCTAATCTTCTCTTACCTAGTGCTAATAATGTATTGGCACTACAAAAACATATTTCTTCTGTCTTCCCCAACTTTTTAACTCAAAACAATATTCCTGAAGCGCCTCAAACCATTCAATTTGATGACCAAGGAAAATTGGTTCTACCTAATGATTATGCCTATACAGCGGAATTAACGACGGCATTCGAGCAACATCCCGAAATGCTTAAAACATTACAAACGGCTCACGCTTTATCCTCTCATGTAGCGGCGATTCAGGCGACTGAGCCTATGCGTGAAGCCTTAGCACAAGCTCAAACACAGTCGGAAGTGGATATTATTTTAGAAAATTTCTCTGCCTACTTAGGTGACAACCGCTCCCAAGCCTACCCTGAAATCAGCTTAGAATTTTCCAAGAATGGAGAGCTGAGTATCAACGCCGATGGCACATCATTAGTATGAAAAAGTGAAAGATCAAAAGGTGCTTAACATCTCTAGACTTCCTGTTAATCGCCTATATTCTCCCGTTATTACGAGCTTAATGGGTCTATATTTGTAAATTAATAAAGTTACATATATCCGCTTTGCACTTAAAATATGACTATAAAAACATCATAAAAATACAAAGAATCGGGGCGATCACAGAAATACTAAAGCACTTCCCGATCATATTGAGAAAGTGCTCATCTGGACTTTTCCATATATATAACGCATTAATAATCGCCGTTAATGGGATAGCGAAAATACCAATAAGGTAAGCAGCAAGCCCCGCCCAAGAACCATTGCCTGTATTTGTTTCTATCACAATAAAAACCACAAGCACCTGCAATAATGCAGGTAAAACCACACCAAAAAGATAACGCATTAGATCCCTTTACAACCGGCTTTGTTTATTCCACCACTGGACATTTAAAATCCGGCCCTTTAACGATTAGCACATCACAATCAACATCATCGACTACTTTTTCCATAGTGCTGCCCAACAGAAGACGATCGAACATACCTCGCGCCACCGCACCCATCACCAGCACATCGATACCTTTTTGCTCTGCATATTGGCTAATTACAGACTCCGCTTCGCCTTTTATAATATCAACCAATTCAGAATCAACGCTAAGACCAAACTCAGCTAGCAATCGATTACAACGTTTCACATGCTCTTTTTCTACTCGTTCTTGTAAAGCAGCATAATCTGTCACCATGTGCTCATCAAAAATAGCTTCGTGGGGTAATGTATTGAAACAGTGTAAAACACGTTGCTCACTTAGATTATCAGTGATAAACATTTGAGCCTTTTTTAAAATAACTTTATCTATCTTGCCTTGCTCATCACCTTGATGGAAGGGGTCCACACAGGCCGCTATACGGAGGATATCTTTCCAAGGTTTCTGTTTTACAAACAGTACAGGTACTGGGCTTTTCCTTGCAATCAGCCAGTCTATAGGCGCAAACAAATAGTGCCCTATTCCACGATGGGGCTGAACCCCATGTATTAAAAGATCAGGCTCAAAACGCAAGACTTTACGCAAAACACCCTCAACCTGATGGCGTTCCCAACACACATCAAAACTGACCTTAACGCCCGCAGCTTCTACCCTCTCGGATAAGGCTTCTAGTTTCGCTTCCGTCTGACGAATATAAGCGTGCTCTGCTTTCTGCTCTGCCGCTTTATCAAACATATACCCTTGGGTAATCCCGCGGTTGTAACAACAATTAAACAACTCAATAACCGCTGAATGTTGCTTTGCTAGCAATATCGCTTTGTCTAATAAGCCTGCGTTGTCATATTTGAAATCGATATTAACCAGAATTTTATCCATATTCTCCCTCATCATAGGCTTAATCTTTCTTAGTTACGGACGTTGCACTCGAGGATAACTATTCAAAGTATAGATTCAATAGATGAAAGGTACCTTGATTGAAACATTTAACGACTGAATAAAAAAACTTTTATATTAGAAATTACTTATATATAATATTGAGATATAAATTAATCTTAATCTACACTTTCTGAAAACAGGAGGCTTTATGACTATCAATGCAGCCCTACGCTTAATGGCAGGCCTCGTTGTCCTTGCCAGCTTAGCACTCGGAACCTACGTGAATCCAAACTGGTATTACCTAACCGGCTTTGTTGGTTTGAATCTATTTCAATCCGCATTTACAGGTTGGTGTCCAGCCATACTTATCTTTCAAAAAATGGGTCTTAAAGCTGAACGCTGTAGCAGTGAAGGTGTCACCGTCAATCAAGCGGTTCATATTATCGCAGGGTCGGTAATCTTATTAACGGTAGCAGCGGTACTCTTCTTAAACCTAACACCTATGCTCCTAATCATCACCGCTATTATTGGTGTGAGTTTAAGCCAGTCAGCCTTCACTGGTTGGTGTCCAGCGATGATGATCGCAACAATGCTAGGCTGTAAAAAAACAGAAGGGGTTTAAACGCTCAAATAGCGCATTATAGTGACCTCAGATAGGGTCCCGTATAAAGCCTGTAACTTATGCCGAGTACCTTTATTCGGCTTTTTTATTGTTTAAGAACAATTTTTTTCATTAACTGTCGTTACTTTTCGCTCACTGTCGTTACAATGGAGCAGTTGTTAACTCGGTTGGATTATAAATTTGTTTTTAAGACTTGCAGGCTTAATTTTGCCTTCTCTGCTACTACTTGGTGGTATGGGTCTTGTGCTGCCTATAGCCACTCAACTTAGCCACGAATATCAACAAATTTTATCCTTAACCCCCTACCCTGTCGCTTTTATTGTCGCACTACTAGGTTACTGGTTTAAAAGAAGCCAAATTTTGTTTACGGCCCTCAATTTAAGTGGCGCCTACTGGCTTATTCAACATGGTTTACAAACCAGTCTGAACCAACCTGATGCTTTTGTGTTATTCAGTAGCATATCGGTACTACTCCCTCTTCATATGGCATTAATCGCTATCTATAAAGAGCGAGGATTATTTACTCCTATAGGTATCATTAGAATCGCACTTATAGTTTTCAGCTATCTCACCCTTTATTTAAGTTGGGCCAACGGCTCTATAGGGCTTTATTTAGCTGATCTACCGATGAGCATGCTAGAGATGCTGTTCCATAAATATTACCTAAGTGAAGCCGCCGCTATTACTTTTACGGTCTGTTTTATTCCGGTAGTACTCTCTTTTACGATACGTAAAACTTATACAGATGCGGCCCTACTTGCTTCATTTATCTCAGCATTAATCATGTTAAGTTACTTCGATAAACCTCTTATCTCAGCCCTGTTTGTATCTGCCAGTCTAATTGCCCTAGCGATTTCAATAATGCAAAACTCTTATCAGATGGCTTTTATTGATGAATTAACCGCGATTCCCGCCCGTAGAGCCCTGCAAGATAAATTAGCAACCTTAGGTAAACGCTATACCTTAGCCATGTGTGATATTGATCACTTTAAAAAGTTTAATGACACCTACGGGCATGATGTAGGTGATCAGGTTTTAAAAATGGTTGCAGCAAAGCTAAATCAAGTCACCGGTGGCGGCAAAGCCTATAGGTATGGGGGGGAAGAGTTCACCTTAGTTTTCCCTGGTAAAAACGAGGAGGAAGCACTCCCTTATATAGAGCAGCTCAGGGAAACAATCGCCAATTATCCGATGCATATCCGTAATCAAGATCGTCCAAAAGATAATGATCAGGGCCAACAACAGCGCCATAAACGCGATAAAAGTGAAGTAGTCAGTGTCCAGATAAGTATTGGTATTTGTGAAAAAACAGCGGACTTAGCCGATGCCCAAGCCGTTATAAAAAAAGCGGATGAGGCACTATATGCATCGAAGAAAAACGGTCGTAACTGCTCTACAACGGTCCATTACAAACCTAAGCCAAAACCAACCCGTCGTGGGCAGCGAAAAGATTACGCTTAATAAATTCGCCTCATACTCAGTCTACCAAGCATATTAGTAGCTCCACCTCAGCCGTGCATATATATTCGATGCATCTTCAAACTGGCCAAAAAAAGTATGGGGCTGCTCTCCGCCAAAAATATTTCCACCTAAGGTTAAATTCACCTGATCATTAAAGCGGTATTTAACTGAGGGGCGGTGATAGTAGTCTTGGTCTGTAGGCGAATAAAAGCTAAACCAGTTAAGTGTTAAATTGTCCTGCATCGCTCTATAGGTCAAGCGAAGAGTCCATAATTCCCGATGCTCATCAGGGCGATATATAGAACCACCGTCATTAGCTGCCAGCGCATCGTAGTCAAGTATATGTTCAAAATAGTATTGAACGCCTAAGTTCAGTTTCGAAATTAACTCCTGCTCATAGCCCATTAAAAAACGAATCTGACTATTTGGAATTAAAGGGTCGCTTCCTCCATCATCAACGCTGTTGTACCACGCTAATTCAGTATGACCTATACCACTAGCAATATTCGTACGAAGGCTAGCACCTAAACTTGTTAACGGGCTGAAATAAGGCTGATTATTACTATTAATAGCATTAGGTTGTTTCCAAAAGCCGCGATAGCCATACAATGCCCACTCTGTACTACGACCACTAAGTATTTGGCTACGCCCATAAATACGCGCTGAAAACTCACCATGACTGAAGCTCTCACTTGGCTCTTCCGGTACGAGCTTTCCGTTAGGTGCGGCTACTTGTGTTCCCACCCTCGGTGAAAAATAGGAAAAGCGCTCACCTGAAATAAAATTATCGCTGTTAAATATAGGTGTCCAAACAAAATCAATATTCGCTTTTTCCCCATAAGCAGACAGTTTTATACTAGACGAAGGCGCCTTCAAATACTCATCATCTCGACCAGCAAAAAAAGATACCCAATCTTTAGCAAACAGGTCATTTAAAAAGACTAGATCCCCAGTACCCCAAGTTAAAACTTGATGCCCCGCTCTCACATCAACATTATCCGCCAGGGAAAACTCCGCCACAGCTTCCCGTAGATAGATATCTAAACCACTCTCAACCCCATCAGCATATAGGTCTACTTTACCGCTCAGGCGCAAGTCACCTTGATAACTTTCCGCTTCAACTCGGGCACGCACCTCTGCCAAGCTTAAATCATCACTTATTAACGCATCATCACTCACTCGGCTACCGACAGCGGTTTCGATAAAGCCATGTACTATAGCCCCTTGTTTCTCCTCTTCGCCCCAAGCGTCATCCCCCCAATCATCTGCCGCATAAAGTAGAGATGAGAGCGAGAAGGTTACAACCGTAAATATAAGCCTTGCTTGGGCTATTTTAGACTTCATTACTGTCCTCTCTGCAACCATTCACGTGGTGGCTTACGCAATGAGCGCTCACTAAATACAGCCTGATCCATACCTAGATCATAGTTTTGAAAACGAAACTCTAAGGTAGTTGAACCGCCGCTACGCAGATCAGAAACTTTTGATTTAGTTACCGTTTCATGGCCTTGAATAAGTGCGCTAGAAAGAACCTCTACACGTCGATAGACTGTATCGTTCTCATCCCTATATTCTATTTTTTCCGGCAAGAAGTTAGCTTTGCTAATCCAAGCAATATACCGACTAAATTCAGCACTATTTGTATCTAGAGGTTTATTCTCTATCACATAATGTTTATCTGTAGTTTCCAGTAACTGATGGCTATCTTCCCTTATGCTACGCCCCGATACATCTTCATAAAAATAGTGGGAGCCAACAAAACTTGTACGTTTATCACCGGCCGAAATACGTTTTACTAAATCTAAGCCAGGAAGATATAACCAACGATCGTCATCCCCACCCGGCTTTTTAGCCACAAGAAATACGGTATTGCGTACATCGGATGGACGACTAAATACAACGAGAAAGTCTTGTTCACCACCCTCTTCTCGATCACGACGTAAAATAGTAAATTGCCGCTTTTGTTCTCTACCTTGAGCATCTTTAATTAACATTCGCGCTTCCGAACGACCATCATTACCCGCGTAGTAAGAGACCAGATTAGCTTTGGACACTATCTCATCTGCATTAGTTAAGTCCGCCGCATAAACATTTTTGAAAACACTAAGGACAGCCACAACAAACAGCGACGTTATGGAGATTAACTTAAACATTACCTTTCTCCTGTTTACTTTTTTAATAAATCATTTTCTGATACTGAAAAAAGCTTATCTTTATTTTTAATGCCGTTAATTACAGCGGGTAATAAGACCACGGTAACTACAGCAGAAACAGCCATAATCATCGCGAGGAAAAAACCGACGGTGATATAAGGCACTAAAGGTGCAAATAATAAAGGGGTGAAGCCTATCGCCACGACAACCGCATTTCGGCTAATAGCTCGAGCGGGACCTTTGTACATTTCATCAACGGTTTCAGGCCAACTACCTGTTTGCTGATAGGTTGCCCGACAACGCTCCAAAAAGTGAATAGCGAAATCCACTGATAACCCTAAAGTTAGGGCGGAGAGAACAGCGATCGGCATATCATAATCTTTACCGACAAAACCGATCAGACCATAAATAAATAAAATCGTGACCGTCAAAGGCAGCATCGCTAATAAGCCGAGTTTTATTGAGCGAAACAGAACAAACATCATCACCAGCACCATAAAAAACGCACTCGTAAGACTGCTTAACATGCCAGTTACCATCTGCTCCTGCCAAACCACATTGATATAAGTTAAACCGGCCCAGTTCATCTCAACATTTTCAGGGAGAGGATGTAGAGCTACATAATCATCTACAAGCTGAATAACCCGACTCATCTCCTGATTATCACCGCTCTTAAGTTGTAGCCATAGTGCAGTCGAATTGTAGTCAGGTGTCACCATATGCCATAGATCATCGGGACGATGAGAGGATTGAAAACTTAAAATAGTTTGTGCCGCAGCATTACTGCTTTCTGGCAGTTTGTACTGGCTAGAATCGCCCCCTTGCAACTCCCTAAATACAGTTTTCAATAAGGTAACAAGGGAATTACTTTTTCCGATTAACTCGGAATCATTTAAAAATAACTGGAGGTCATCCAAATAAGCTAATGCTTCTGGCGTCAGAAAATACTTACTTTCAGATTGCACTTTCTCCACAGCATCTAATAGAGCTAACCAACTCGCTTCATTAGCACTATCCTCATAAGCAGCATCATCTAATTCGAAGGTGAGCTTTTGTAGCAAAGCACTGTACTCTTCACTATCAAGCGAATCTAAAATCTCATCTAACTTAGCAACAACTCCTTCTGCATTTTCACGCGTATTTACCTGTTTGCGTAAATACGCAAGGAAAGCCGTTTTCTGCTGATCCAAGCCGGTTCGCTCCAAAACTAAAAAGGCATCATAGGTACCGGAAAAGTGTTCATTCATCACTTTATCGGCGATACGAAGTCGGTGATCCTCTTTAAACCAGCGCACGGGATTATCATTAATCTGAATGGTTGTTAATCCATAAATTGACACTAACGCTACACCGACAAACATGACCACCAAGGCTTTAGATTTAGCGATGGAGAAACGCCCGGTAATGGACAGCAAGCGACTCAACAGGCTAGCATCATCCTCATGCACCTGCTCCGAAATAGAATGATCTTTAAGTGCAGCCAAGCGTTGAGGCGATAAACTAACAATATAGGCAGGCACCAAAGTCACGGTTAAAACAAAAGCAAGCAAAATACCAAAAGCCACATGTAGGCCAAAAATCTGCACAGGGGGAATTGGCGTAAATGCTAATGAAGCAAAACCGACAGCTGATGTAATTGACGTATAAAACATCGGTGTAAATAGATGCCCTATCACCTCTCTTAACGCAGCTTTAGGTTTATCTCCCGGTTTATAGCGATCTGAAAATTCAGACAATATATGAACAGAATCAACAACGGCGATAGGCATCAGAAAAATAGGGATCATCGAGCTCATAATATGGACGGTATAGCCCTGCCCAATCAATAGACCCATCGTAATAATGACCGCTGCCAATGCAACAAGCATCGGTGCGGTAATCAATAACATGGAACGGAAAAACACCCACATTAGAATAAAGATCATCAACCCTGCTAAAGGAGCAGAGATCGCCATCTGAATGAACATCTCGACACCAAAAGTATCTTCAGCAACGGGAAGGCCAGCCATATAAAACTCATTCCCAGAATCAGGATGCTTTGCCTGTAACTGATCAATAACAACCTGAATCTCTTGAGATAAACGGTAACTTTCAGATTTACTTTCAATGGGTATATAAATACCTGCCGCTTCGCCATCACCAGAGACAAGTGTATTTTGTAGTAGAGGTAGGTTTTCGACCGATGCTTTTATTTGATCAGCCTGCAGTTGCGTTGTCGGTGCCGATTTCATCATCCATTCAAAACGAATAGTACCCGGCTGATCAACCGACTGACTTATATTATCCACCGTATCCAACGACATCAGATCTTGACGGATAACCCCCTGCATAGACTGAACTGCAGCGGAAAGCTGATGCAGATCTTGCAAAGTTTGTGGATTATAAATCCCCTGCTCACTTTCGGTATTAACGACACCAACAATAATAGAGTCATAGAGCGAAAACCGTTTTTTAACATTGTCATGAAAAACACGATCAACCTGATCATGGGGCAACATATTTTCCGGATCTGTATCTACCTTAATGCTCGGTATTTGTAGACCCGCCAGTACAACTAAAGCAATAATCATCAGAAAAACCGACTTAGGTTTTTCCATCGCCAAAGCAACCAGCCGCGTTTTAAACCCCATTGAGCACCCCTATAGTGTGAAGCTTATAGTAAATAAACATCAATTATATTAGTATAAACTAATATTGCAATATATTAAGGCTCTATAAAACTAAGACTAGACTAAGGTGCAGAGGTTAAGTTATGCCCTATACTGACAGCAATATATTAGAAAATTGCGAAAAAGCAGCAAACTAGGTAAGATGAGATCAGTTATAAAAAACTATATATTAATAACTATAAGTTGATAATAATTAATAGCAGTAACGCTGGCGTGAGCGGTATGGAAACTACATTTCCAACATTAATAGTTAAGCGCTTCGGAGTATAATTTTGAACGATTCAACTGTGGCATCACTTGATGCAGAAACCCTTGAAATGATGAAAGATAATGCGGGCAAAGCAGCGCAATTAATGAAGGCGCTCGGCAACGAAAGTCGGTTGTTGATCCTATGCTACCTCGATGGGAAAGAGCTTTCTGTTACAGCGTTGAACAATTGTTTAGATTTAAGTCAGTCAGCACTCTCTCAACACCTTGCTGTACTTCGTAAAGATGGGTTAGTTAAAACCCGCCGAGAGTCACAAACCATCTATTACTCTTTACAAGGTGATACCGCAAAACGCATTATCCATACCCTTCATGAGATGTTTTGCCCAACCATTTAAAACTCAAATTTGTGCGCTGGTTTATCTGGCGCCTCAAACAACGAAAGCTCCATTTAATTTAATCGTTCTTAATTACATAGACTAAGATATTCATCTCATCTATCCCACTATAGGTGCATTTTCCTAGCTAATCATAAAGTTCATTAATAAAATTCACATTCACTAGAATGATAATCTAACAACTAACTGTTAGAGTAATAAGTTCTTTATACTGTAAAAAAAATGAATAGCGTATCTATCAATCTAGAAAAAATGCTATTACTTAGAAAATCTCTAAAAATAAGTTTTATTATTAGTGTATTTCTTTGTTTCCTAATAACTTTTCATTTAAAAGATAAAATCGCTTATAACGAACTTATCTTATGGCTAACACTCAACTTAGGCATACTTTTTTCCCGCCTCTTATTTGTTCTTATTTTTAATGAAAAAAGGCATATAACCGAAAATATTACAATAAAGCTAATATTTTTTAGGGTAGGTGTTTTCTTATCCGGCGCAATATGGGGATGGTGTGGTTATTTCTTTGCTGCCCAGGTTCCCTTAGATTCACAGTTATACATCTCAATGATGTTGGCGGGTTTATTAGCGGGAGCATCCTCCTCTTTATCAGTCGATAAACTCTCAATAATATCCTTTATCATACCAACAATAGCGCCCAATATTCTTCACTACCTAACCTCAGAGCAAGCCACCTCTACAGGTATGGCTTTAATGTTATCTTTATTCTCTATATTCATTATCTATGCCGCCTTACTACAAGGAAAAAAATATAATAGAAAACATTGAGTTAAGAATAAGATCAAGTGAAAGCGAAAAGAAGATACAACACCTAGCATTTTACGATTCACTAACGGGCCTACCTAATAGGTCTTTATTTAATGACCGTTTTGACCAATTATTGCGTACAGAGATGCGAGAGCAGCATTCTATTGCTATCCTTTTTATTGATTTAGATGGTTTTAAAGCTATAAACGATTCTTATGGTCATGGGGTTGGAGATGAACTATTAAAAATAATTGCACAACGTTTTAAGCGCATACTTAGAAGCCACGACACTGTTTCTCGAATGGGAGGGGATGAGTTTGTTATCATCCTGCAAAAAATACAGGTAAGAAAAGATGTGATACATATCGCGGAAAAATTGCTAAGAGAGACAGCTAAACCTATCCCAATAGCAGGTAACACTATTAAAATTTCATCCAGTATAGGTATTGCCATTTATCCAGAACATGGAACCGATAAAGAAACCTTAATCCGAAATGCGGATAACGCGATGTATTTAGCTAAACAGAAAGGGAAAAACAATATCCAAATCCATCACCCTAATACCGCCCATTTAGACAAACAGTTCACTCCTGTGAGCAATAACTCTTAAAAACTCGTCCTATACCCTATGACTTAACGAGGTAGGTTTAAACGTAAACGCTGCCAATCCTCGGTAGGTTCATTTAACATCATTTTCATATCAACAACCTCCTCTTCGGAATTATAATTATTTGCAAAACCTAACTTTTTAGCTAAATTTTGCATACCTTTGTTATTTGGCAAGGTGGAGCCTGTAATTTGCAAAGTACCACGGCTTTTACAATATTGAATAACCTTATTCATAAGCGCAACACCTAAGCCTTCGCCCTGCAGATCATCACGTATAACAACACTAAACTCAGCTTGTACATTATCAGCGTCTGTAACTGCACGGACTACACCTAAGGTTTCCATCCCTTCCCCATCTTCCCGTGGGGCTGTAATAATGAAAGCCATCTCTCGGTCATAATCAATCTGAGTCCAGTTAGCCAGTTCTTGATGTGTTGGGATACCGCGACTGTAAAAATAGCGTAGACGTATAGATTGAGGACTCAGCTTATTGTAAAACTCAAGGTGGTTAGGCTCATCCTCGCCACGAATTGCGCGAATAATGGCCTTACGACCTGAACGCTTAAGGCTTATTTTTTCAGTTAGATGCTCAGGGTATGGAGAGATCGACAAACAGCCCGCTTTAGCTGAAAGCGAGACGGCAACGTCCATCACTAGCAAACCACTTTTATTAACCAACATTGGGTTAATCTCTAACCCTTTAAGATTAGGTAGATCAACAATCATCTCAGATAATTTAAGCAGTAAATTAGCCAGTTGCTGTAGATCCAGTTCAGGACGGTAACTATTTTCTTCAATGATCTGACAAAGCCGAGATTGACTAATCAACTCTGAGGCCAAAGCAAGATTTAAAGGGGGTAGCATGACATGGCGATCAGCTAAAACATCCACGGTATGTCCACCGACACCAAAAAATATTACCGGTCCAAACGTTGGATCTCTAGTGATTCCCACATTAATTTGTAACGATTGGAAACCCCGCTTCATCTGCTGAACACAAAAGCCCATCAAATGCTCTACTGGGTAAATCTCTCCCATCCTATAGGAGAGCTGCGTCGTTGCATGCTCAACTTCCGCACTCGAAAATAGATCTTGCACAACCTCTTTCCAACGCTGGCGGCCTGTATCGTCATAACTGAATGGATAAACATTATGTTTATGCAATGCTTTAACTTGCACTGAGCCCTCTATTTTTGGGGCACATTTCACTACATCATCAATGCTGTCACAATAAAAAGTATTAGCGACAGGAATGTCATATAAATCTAATAGCTCAATCGCTTCCTCATGCCGCAAATAATCCCGCTCTTCTGTCAATGCATCTTGGACAAGCTGCCTAGCACGAATATGATGAGGGCTACTTTGCTCCATATAAGGGGGTGGAGTCTGGCGCATCACGTCCTGATTACGGTGGAAGTCTACCATATGCATAAAAGCATCCACCGATTCTTCAGGCGTTAAAAAAGTTGATATGCCGGCAGAGTTACAATGATTACGGGCCTCAATAGCAGTCGCTCGCCCCATAAAACAGGTTAAAATATTGCGTGGTGTTTTTTTAGCAATCTGTATCACAGCATCAGCCGTTTCAACGGAAGAAGCCATACGTGTCGGCGCATGTAACATCAAAACCGCATCAACATTTTTATCTTTTGTTAATAATCGTACCGCTTCGGCAAAACGTTCCGGACGCGCATCAGAATTAAGGTCAACAGGGTTTGAACGGTTCCAATGGGTAGGCAGTATCTCAGCCAGTGCATCGAGCGTCTCATCCGTTAATTCCGCAAGTTTACCTCTATGTTTAAATAACTGTTCTGTTGCTAACGCATTTGGACCTGTGCCATTACATAGAATAGCCAATCGTTCGCCACGCATAGGCTTCATACGTGTCAGCGTTTCTAATGCATTAAAAAGCTCATCAGACCTTTTAACTCGAACAACACCCGCTCGCCGTAGTGCAGCATCATAAACAAGGTCATCATCATAGATGCCTTCAGCTAATTGAGTCGCAGATTTTGCACCGATAAATGTATCGTTTTTTAACACAAGTACTAACTTGTTACGCGAAGCAGAACGCACCGCAGAGATAAAATCCCGTGCAGACCCATCCACACGGTTTAGCTGTAATAATATGGCATGGGTATATGGATCTTGTGCGAGGTAATCGATCACCGAAGGAAGATCTACATCAGCGCCATCACCCAAGGTCAAAAAATGAGAAAAACCGATCTCTTGACCTGTTGCCCAATCGATCATAGCGGTACCTAAAATACCCGACTGGCCGATATAAGCGACTTTTCCTTTAAGTATATTTACATGAGAATAACTGGCATTCATATTATGACCAGGGACAAGCATCCCCATACAGTCAGGCCCCATGATTCTTATGCCGTAAGGTTTAGCCGCTTCCCGAACTTCATCACGCAATGATCGATGGGTTTCATCATTCATCATCGACAAACCACCGGTTAAAATCATCGCGGCCTTAACCATACTCACGCCTAAGCCACGAATAAGGTCTGCAACAGTTTCCGGTGGTGAACAAACAATGGCTAAATCTGGCATTTCAGGCAGATCTGATAGGGTTTTAAAACAAGATACGCCATGTACCTCGTCGTATTCATGACGGTTAACTGCGTAAAGAGATCCCTTAAAACCACTTTCTAGCAGGTTTTGAATAACAATACCGCCCATGCTGTCTTCTCTGGCAGATGCACCAAAAACAGCAATAGAAGCTGGTTTAAAAAAACGTTTGAGATACTTAGTAGCCACGCACTGAAATCCTCTATCAATATCTCATTATCTTATACTTTTTTGCACTGCAGCAAAATAGTTTTTTCTATACCAAAGTATAATTAACATCTAAATTTTACGACTTTCTTACAAAAGCAAGGTCGGACCAACTTTACAAAGTTTAGAGTAGCTAAGTGGAAAGTTGTTTACCACATAGATGCCATTTCTCCTCATCTAATCTTCCAACAGCGTAATCGCCACTTTCCTCCCAAGACATACCCTATCACTAAAAGAATTCTTATCAGGCCGTGCAGCCCTACTTTTTCTTGACAAAAAATAGTCTCGACTCTACTTTCCTATTTTGAAATATGTACCATAATCAGGCTATATATAAACTCAATTGGTGAGGCATTGCGATGAGCCAACAACGCCCCGTTAGTAATGAGCCAGATTCAGCAATTGATCTGGAAGATTGGATGAGCGATGACCTTGACTCAGTACAAGTCGACTCAACTATCCATAAAAAAGACAGTATTAATCCAGACAAGCGTCGACGCTTGGAGGCTATGCGTGAAGAACGAGAATTAATGAAAGATATCAAAGATGTATTTGATGATTGGTATGATGACTAACTGACTTTATATCCAACCCGTTTTGAGCGCGGGCTGAACCACCAGCCCGCGCTATATTTAGCGCGATGAACGGCAAAAAAATCATGTAATCATCCCTAGTCCCAAATACTTTACAACCCTAATGCCATAAAACCTGACTTTCTATCCATCTGATTGATAGAATAGCCTTATGCTGACTATATCAAACCGTATATCCATCCCTCTCAAGGAAATCGAATTTAAAGCGATCCGAGCCCAAGGCTGCGGTGGTCAAAACGTGAATAAAGTTTCTAGCGCTATTCATCTCCGCTTTGATATCAAACGCTCCTCCTTACCCGATTTTTTTAAAGACCGTTTATTAGCCTACCAAGATCAAAGGATCACTGCGGATGGTGTAATAGTTATAAAAGCACAAAGTTTTAGAGATCAGGAACGCAATAAAGAGGACTCTCTACTACGCTTACGACAGCTAATTAAAACCGCGACAACACTCGAGAAACAACGGCGGGCAACAAAACCCACACGCAGCTCGCAAAGAAAAAGAATGGACAAAAAGAATAAGCGGGGACAAATTAAAAAAGGCCGGGGAAAAGTCGACTTTTAACCCTCCCCCTAAATATGTGTTAAGCCAATCGTGTTAAATCTACATCTAACTGCAGGTCACCCACTGTGACATAAAGCTGCTCTTCACTAATCGTAATAGTCAGCTCCATATTTCGGCCGCATAACTCACTTAAACGATCCACCTGAGCAGCAGGGAAGCTATAGATCTCGGTTTTAGGTAACCCCATAAGTGCCTCAGAATGCTTAGCCCACCATATATCTACTTCTGAGCCATAAGCATAGAGTTTGACTTGATCAGCTCGGCTAACGCCTTTACGTATCCGCTCAGGCGAAGCTTGTCCAACTTCAATCCAACAACTCACAGAATTATCTGGACGTTTAATCCATAGATCAGGTTCATCATTAGCTGACAAACCTTTACTGAAAGAAAGGTCCTGATCATAGTTAAGCGCATAAGCCAATAACCGCACCATCATACGAACAGACGTTTCTGATGGATGTAAAGCTAAGGTCAACTTCTCCGTGGTATATATATCCCGATTCATATCAATCAGGTTCAACGTTGCTTTAAAGATGGTAGGTTTTAACGCCATGGGAGGGAACCTATAGATAATTATGAACGCCCACAAACAAGGACATTTACATTGAGTGCATCTTTATACTGCATCAACGAAGAGTTTTAAATACAATCTCTCCCCCATATTATTTTTACCGAATAAGATTTGAGGTCATTATGGAATTAAAACATCTGGCGATTCGCGAACTGGTTAAGGAATCGGAAGAGTCCCCCGCACGGATCACCGACCGCGGTGGCATAATCCCTATCGCCTCTCCGATCGCAACCCAGTTGTTTGAGACCCTTAACGCCGCCTTCAGTCGCCGCTCAAGTTTAACCCATGGTTCCTTTAACACTGAGAACGAAGAGAGTTACCCATTTATATCTGCGTTTGAAGAGTTTGTCAGCCAAGAGTGGGATGAAGCTGTATTCGCCACATTGGTTGATAAAAGCATGTCCCAGTTAGCGACGGCTATCAACAATCCATCTGCCCATAATGCCAATGGTGGATACGTTCTTTTCTCCCTATATGCCAGCGATCGTTATGAATATTTACTGATAGCGCTTGTCCGAGACAAAGCCAGTATAGGATTTGACAATGATCTCCATCCGACAGAAGTGATGGAAGTTAATCTGGATCAACTTCACCAGGCAGCGCGTATTAATATCAGCACCTTTCGCAAAAAGCAGGATAGCTATCTCAGCTTTATTGGTAGCAAAGAAAAAGGGGAGATTACTCACTTTTTCTCCACCGCATTTGGCTGTACCGATGTCACCCCATCACGTAAATCAACAGGTGAACTTATCCGCGCGACACGAGACTTCTGCAATCAAAATAATATGAGCGACCGTAAAGAAGAGGTCGTGGAAGACGTCGTCAGCTATTTATCAAAACAGCGTTCCGAAAAGGAATCAGCCAATCTGAATGAGATAGAAAATCTATTCGATGCCTACATTCCCCCAGAACAGGCAGAAACCGCAGCCGGCACCTTTGGACAATTTGCGAATAAAGGCCCCTATAACGTCAGCCAAGAGTTCCAACCTCATACCAGTACAATTAACCGCTTTGCCAAGCTTAAAGTTAAAGCGGATAACTGGAGTGTAGACTTCACTAAACGTAATTTTGGCGAACTTAACTCAGGTAAAGATATTGAATTCGACGAAGATAATAATCGCCTTATTATTAGTCGCTTACCCAGTAAAGTCATTAACCAACTGCGTGAAGCCCTAGAACAGGACGATTAAGAACCTTTCAGGTGATGTAACTGTAAAACCACTCACAGTTACATCATCCACCCTACCCATAAAGACACGCTTACAATTGAAGCTAATGTAGAAAGCACCACTGTAAGCGATGTTTCCTTCTCCTTTACGTCATATCGTAACGCCATAACATGCGCTAAGGCCCCAGTAGGCAGCGCAGCTAAGAAAACAGCAGCCAATAACCAGTTATGATCATTAAGCCCTGCCATCCGGAAAATAACTAAGGTAAGCAGCGGATGAATAAATAGTTTAACGACCACCAACCATACTAACTCCGCTTTACTTTGCTGTAGCGCTTTAAACTCCAAACTTGCTCCTAAACAAAACAGAGCAACCGGTACGGTTGCAGGTGCCAACAGATCCAAAGCATTGACAATAATAACCGGGAACTCAAGGGCTAATGCGGAAACTAAAACACCAAAAAACGTTGCTAAAAAGATAGGGCTACGTAAAAGAGATTTATCCAGAATCGCCAACAGTTGCTTAAACCCGCGACCATCCTGACGCTGGCTCTCAATAAGAAATTGAGTGCTGCCAATCTGGAATAGATTACCCAATAAGATAATGCTCACCATCGCCCCATAAGCTTCCTCTCCCAGCAAACCAAAAACCAGAGGAATACCCATATAAGCATAGTTAGAAAAGGTACCGTTTAATGCTCTAAAAACTAACACCTCCCGATCTTTCTCTTTAAAGAAAAAAACACATCCAAATACGGCAGCTAAAGCAGTTAACGTAGCGGCAAAAAGAAAAGCAAGCAGATACCAAGGTTGAAATAAACTATCAAGTGAGAGTTTATATACAGAGTTAAATAGCAGCGCGGGTACCGCAAAATAATAAACAAACGTGTTGAGTGGGGCTAACGAATATCCTGCCATAACAGTTCGCTTACCCAAATAGCCAAGGCCTATAAGAATAAAGAGGGATAGAATCGTTTCGATACCGGCCATAGACCTACACTACTCGCGTTCGCTAATTGGGGAATCAATTAGATCAATTTGTTCAACCAAGGTCTATACATCATCCCGTAATATCTTCCTATTACTCTCCTAAACTGACTCTTTAACTTTATTCGTTTAGGAACTAATATTTATTTTTTGTGCAGTGCAGCAAAAATAGTATTGACTTGGTCAAAAAACAGACTAGAATAGAACCCATATTGTGCAGCGCACAAGAACCTTAAGGAGAATTATTATGACGAACCCTGTTGATTTCCAGAAATCATTCGATGCCCTTCAATCTCTAATGAACTTGCAGGCTGCAGCGATCACAAAATCTATTGAACAGCAGAAAAAGTCTGGCGAACAGCTAACTTCTTTCTTCAAAACTGAAGCAGAGAAAGCTAAAGAGCTTAAAACTCCAGAAGAGCTAATCAAGTTCAACATGGAAGCAAACAAAGCGCTTTTCGAATTACTTAAAGGCCAAGGTGAAGCATTCACCTCTATCGCGAATGAAACACGCGAAGCTGCAATGACTGAACTACAGTCTATTGCAAAGTAATTGAATTGTTAGCAAGAAAAAAAGCCGAGCCCATGCTCGGCTTTTTTTTCCTTGTAAGAACCCACTATCATCTGTAACTTCATTAACTAAGTAATAACTTATCTAGGTCGTACGAGGGTTAGCCGTGCTTGAGGAAATTCTACTAGCAAGACAGCCAATTTTGGATGTTAACTACGAAACAATCGGCTATGAACTCTTATACCGCGATGTTAACGGCTGCCCTCCAGGTGAACTCTTTGATGCCACCGCTGCCACATGCCAAGTACTTATTAATGCATTCACCGGCGTTTTACATAAAGGACAGATGCGTATTCTTCCAGCCTTTATGAACGTAAATGAGGACCTTCTCTTCCACGAACTCCCCAGCTTCGCCGCTGATAACGTAGTTCTAGAGATTGTTGAAGATGTTCCAATTAACAAGGATACAATCGCGAAAGTCAGAGAACTATCGAAGAAAGGGTTCAAAATAGCTCTCGATGATTTTGTTTGGAACAATAAGTTTGAAGCCATTATGGATACAGTTGATATTGTAAAAATTGACGTGCTCAAGCTTAAAGGCAAGGCGCTTTTTCATACATTAGAAAAACTAGCACCTTATAACGTCACGCTCCTAGCTGAAAAAGTCGAATCTATCGTCGAATTTCATCGCTTTCGTAAACTTGGATTTAAGTTATTCCAAGGCTACTTTTTTGCCTATCCTGAAATTATTGAAGGACAACGAGTGAGTGGTAGTGAGCTAGTGATGATGGAGCTTCTATCTGAGCTAAACAATCCTGATGTAACGCCTGAAAACCTTGAAAAGATAATTTCCAAAGATCCTCGCCTCGCCCTGCGCTTATTAAAAATAGTTAATTCAGCCACATTCTCATTACAACGATCGATCTCTACAATTAATGAAGCAATTATTTTACTAGGCCTAGCTGAATTGAAACGCTGGGCAGTCGTAGTCTCTCTGTCTGGCAATTTAGATATTCCTGACGAGCTCTGTCGTGAACTGCTTATTCGTGCCAAGATGTGCGAATCTATGGCATCATATTATAATTCAGAACCCGGCTTATCCTTCTTAATGGGCATACTATCAGGGGCCGACGCCTTATTTTCTATTCCCATGATCGAGTTAAATAACCATATACCTATTAGCGATGCGGTTAGTGACGCTCTACTACATAGGGAAGGTGAACTCGGTCTTATGCTAAACGATGTGATCAGTTTTTCTCATTACCAATGGGATAAACTCTCTGGCCAAGTCAACGAAAATCACTTATTAAAATCTCAAAATAACGCTATACAATGGGCATTAGAGAGTCAAAAAGCTGCATCAATTTAAAGAGACACAGCAAAACATATACATCTAAAACCGACCGTCCCTGACTATCATTAATCTCACTATCCCTTTTTGCTCACCTACCCTAGAATAAAGGTATCACTATATCTTAGATAGGACGTCACCATGAGTATTTTTGTCACCAGCCTTGGTGCCACTGACAATGAACTGTGCGCTCCTATATGCCATTCAATACTTAATCAAATGAGCCCGAAAGGATTCAAGTTTAGGGGTATTCCAGCGGTAGAACCCCAAATCATTCTAGAAAAGAATCAAGTCAGCTTTACATTAAGCAGCTGCTACCTTAAGACTACTCCTATAATATTTGATTTTTCTGAAGCTGATCTATTTTTAGAGATTTATAGACAAGAGAAAAAAGTTTCAAAAGAGCTACAGATGCAGGTAAAGAAAAAAATAGACGAGTTAGAAAAGCTAGCAACAGGCGACTGTGTTCACAGTAAAAGTTGTGCACATTGCGTTATGACCTTAGTCAACCGTAATCTATTCCTCTAAGCTGCATTAACCCAATACACATTTTCGATGCCTAAAATAAATGCGTTTTTTATTAAATTATCCAGCATTTAGCATAGATACTTCTCTGTCGACTTAACCCGTTATATTTAATTATCTGGTTTATCTACCACAAAAATACATACATCTGTTTCATTTCATAAAACCTAGCCAGCACAATTGTGACTGGAGACGTTATAAGAAATCAGTAAGCATCAATCGAAAAAAACTATTTCACCCCACAGTAAAATTGAAAGGTAAGTTTCCAGCATAAAATTTACAATGTTACTTGATAGAAGATCATACAATTCTGGTATAATTGCCGATTGTTTTTGATTTTTTGTTTCGGAGCATAAACGAAAAATATGACTGAAGAAGAATTAGTCAGTCGTCTCTTTGCACTATCTACAGAGCAATTGGACGCTTTACAGAACAGTCTATTAGATAAAATTCGAGACAAGGACGCCAAACGAGAGCGGCTCAAGAAGCTTCCACCGCGAACATCCAATGATTTGGAAGCACTCGCAGATATGCAAGATTTGGATTTGAGCTCACTATTACGTGATGTAAAACGCTATTCATAATAGTTTAACTCTTAAAAGTATTGCCGATTAAACTTGGGCTTTAACTGAGTAAAGCCCTCATTTACTGATTTCACAGATTATATACAGGACATATATCAATGAGTCTTGCTGATAAAGTATTGGCCGTTAATAACGATCTTCCTATTCGCACAGATCAACCAATCCATAGCGGTAAAGTTCGCTCGGTTTACTGGTTAACTGAGGCTGATAGCAAACGCCTTATTAAAGAAAAAGGCTACGATGTCGCAGCTGATGCGCCGTTGGCTATTATGGTTATTAGTGACCGCATATCAGCCTTTGAATGTATCTGGCATGGAGAAGGCGGAATGAATGGTGTACCAGGAAAAGGTGCAGCCTTAAACGCTATATCCAACCACTGGTTTAAGCTCTTCCGTGAACATGGTCTTGCAGATAGCCATATATTAGATATTCCACACCCTTTTGTTTGGATCGTACAAAAAGCAAAACCTGTCATGATCGAAGCTATTTGTCGTCAATATATCACTGGGTCAATGTGGCGCTCTTATGCAAAAGGCGAGCGTGAGTTTTGTGGAATTGAAATTGCTGACGGCCTAAATAAAGACCAAAAGCTACCGGAGCTTCTTATTACTCCATCAACTAAAGGAATCCTTACCGGCATTCCCGGTGTCCCTGAAGTAGATGATGTTAATATCACACGAGATGATATCAGCAATAATCACGAAGCTTTCCAGTTCCGTAACCAAGATGATATCGCCCAATACGAGAAACTACTCAAAGAAGGTTTCGATGTTATCAGTAACGCACTTGCCGAGATTGATCAGGTATTCGTCGATACTAAGTTTGAATTTGGTTATGTCACGGATGCTGCAGGTAAGGAAAAGCTGATCTACATGGATGAGGTCGGTACACCTGATTCATCGCGTATATGGGATGGCCCTTCCTATCGCGAAGGCAAAGTAGTTGAAAATTCTAAAGAGGTATTTCGCCAAGAACTGCTTAACTACTTCCCCGATCCAGATATTCTTTTGAATAAAGAGCGTATGGATGAGCGTTATGCTCTAGCTAAAGATAATGCCTTACCTGAAGCCTTACTAATGAAGGTCTCTAAAACTTATGTAGGTATCGCAGAAAAGATTATTGGTCAACCACTGACACTTTCAGAAAACCCGAAAGCAGAAATTATCGAAATTTTACGTAAAGATTACGGATTGATCGATTAAACAAGCTTGATACACAAACATCTAAAACGAGCAGTTATCTACACTGCTCGTTTTTTTTAACTAACTCGTACACAGTTTTTCCCTTCATGTTTGGCCTGATACATGGCTTGGTCTGCACGACTAACCCAATGCTCAATACTTTCATTATGCTTATACTGAGCTACACCAAAACTACAGGTTACCGGCCTAGGTAATCCAAACTGATGCTGACAGATCTTTAATCGAAACTTTTCTGCTATTTTATGCGCTTTATCAAGATCCGTTTCAAGCATAATAAACAGAAACTCCTCTCCCCCCCAGCGTCCAAAACGATCGGTTTTACGCGACATCCCTGAGATCAATTTAGACAGTTTCACTAGCACTTTATCACCAACATCATGACCTAAACTGTCATTAATCTGTTTAAAATTATCTATATCAAAAAACATGACAGAGAGTGACCAATTATGCCGCTGTGCTAATTCAGTAAAGGACTCTAATTCAGAACGTAATTTATGACGACTAAAGATACCGGTTAAAGCATCCTTTTCTGCTATAGTTTTCAACATCTTATTGTAAGATATCACTTGTATATAGCGATATAGCCCCAACAAAGCGAGTATGACACTCACCCCTATCACGATCCAAATAGTGGTGTAATCAACCGTATGCTTATACTCCACAACCAACCAGCGGTTAATAATTGCATCACGCTCTTCAGGGGTTATTTCAGCAATCGATTTATTCAAAATACTCTGCAGATAAGGTCTATCATTTCTTATCGCAACACTAAAATCCCAGCTATCTCGCAGCTCATCATTGATCACTATATCTGCTATCTGAAACTCTTTAGCTATATGAGCAATATTCGCGCCTGCGCCTACAAATCCATCTATAGTGCCTGCTTGCAACAGGCGCAGTCCTTCAACCACATGATCTACACTTAAGATTTTAAGATTAGGGTATCGAATCGGCAGGATCTCTTGGAAAGCTGATTTCTCAATGACACCTAAGGTCATTTCAGGTAAGTGCTTTTTATTTTCATCGGCCTTCACAGCAATAATCGCAGGCACACTCAAATAGGGTCGCGTAAAATCAAGATACTGGCTTCTCTCTACCGTTTGCATGGCACCCGCTAAAAGATCACACTCTCCAGTGCGAATTTGTTTCAACGATTGCTTCCAAGTAATAGAGGGTACTATTTCATACTCAAGACCTACATTACCCATTATCAACTGTAGGTAATCAGCAAGCATACCCTGATATTTCCCTTGCCAATAAGATTCAAAAGGATGCCAATCCGGATGAACACATACTTTCACTTTAGGGTTTTCATCAAGATAGCTTTGCTCTGCTTGGCTTAACCTATACATATTACTGAGCGGGCGATAGATAAAATCAGAGAAATCGTAGCCTAAAAAAATACTCCCTGTAATCAGGTATACCTGCGCCATCTCATTAAACTTATTGATCGAAAGCGTGCCAAAATTACCATTATTATCAAAGGCTAACTTTCTAAGCTCTTCTCCCTCATAAATCAACGCAGATAAAGACTTATCTTGAGAGTTATAATATTTAAAAATAACTTCCGCCGTTTCTTCTATATGCTCAAATGCATAAAGCCAGCCTCTAATAGAAGCGCGATAAAAACGGTCTGTAATTTCAGGATTTTTTTCTACAAACTCCCTAGAAGTAAACAAAATATCTGAATACATATCAAAACCATAATCTTTAGGATGTATGGTGTTGTACTCCACTCCCTGTTTTTCCAAGTGAAAAGGTTCATTCGATATATAGGATGCCATAGCATCGGTTTTACCATTAATAAGATCTTCGGGGTTGTAACTATGTTCTTGCTGATTAAAGTCAGAAACTGTGATGCCCGCCTGCAAAAGCATCGCAATGATCTCTCCAACCTTTTTAGCGTCGTTGGTGATCATGACATTTTTATTTTTCAGATCGGAAGAGAGAAGAATATTGGAATCTTTACGAGTCAAAAGCATTAACGGAGACTGTTGATAAGCCGCAAACAGCGCAACCACATCCGCTCCCGCATTTTTATCAATTAACAATGAGGTACGCGCTATACCAAACTGGCTCTCACCCTGTATAACTTCATCAACAAGGTCAAGGTTAAAGTCATACTCTTTCAAACGGACATCTAAATTCTCTTCGGCATAGAAACCCTTTTCTATAGCCATATAGTAACCAGCAAATTGAAACTGATGCTTCCACAATAACCGAACATCAATAGTATCTTTAGCTGAAGCCAAGCCACTTAACAATATGAACAATACGCTGGCAAACAGTAACCGCATAGATAACCCTTAGAATAAAAACTCTGCACTTCAGTTTAGATCAGGAATATGAAGTTGGAACGACAAATTAGATGAAAAACTCTACGTATTTTCTATAATGGAACAAAAAATCGGGATACAACCTTATTTATATTATTTAAGCGATGAACTGAGTACTTCAATGCATTCTTCAGACTGTACACTGATCGGATGAATGCGCTATATGCTGAGCTTGAGCAGGCAATTATCCCACTAATACAATGGTTGCAAACAAAATTTTCTAAAGCATCTAGCATTGAACTTCTATCTCAAGGCGAAAATACCCCGTTGTCGAAACAATAATTTGATAATGGCTTATTTTACCACTATTAACACTACAACAATGGCCTAAGTTCCCTCTTGTGCTTCAATAATAACGACGCCATTTTCTAGTTGAGTTGCTTGCTTGGGGAAACAAAACTTACTTTTAAGATTATTCTACTTTACCCAACGCCCCATCTAGGAAATCACAACTGCTAATTCTAGCATTTTAACAATGGTAAGGCTCGCCCACCCACTATTTCCAAGCCACTCTATTCAGCCAATGAGGAGAGAAAAGCATTAGCTACAGGAAAGTCGGTAATAGGTTAAGAGGCTCTTCTTTCAACAGGAACACTGAACAACGACTCCACCTTACAGATTGCAACTATAGAAGATTCAATAATACACAAAGTATGTAATTTACTCTGTGTATCATTTTGCAATTAACAACTCTACTGCCGCTTTCAAAGCCGCCTCATCACAATCAAAACAGGTTCCTTTAGGTGGCATAGCGCCTTTGCCCACAACAACCGTTTGTACCATCACATCCATGCCCTGCGCTATACGCGGCTCCCATGCTGCACTATCTCCGGGTTTTGGCGCCCCGCCAACACCCGCAACATGACAGCCTTTACAGTGTTTATCATAGATCACTTGACCCTCTGCGTGTACATAGGAGATAGATGACAATAGCACTAAACCAATTAGCCCTAGTGTTTTACCCATTACGATTACCTCAATTGAAATAGATGAACCCGCTTGAAAAAATATCCGTCCAAAATCCGACCTAATTCCACAGACCCAATACTCAACTATTAGCACTAAGAAACCATTAACCTGAATCAAAAAGTAGCCGTAAAATCTATTCGTTATAAAAGCTAGGATAAGTAACAGCTAAACTCGCGCAGGCATTCATATTGCGATTGATGGTTTTGGTAGAGATTATTACGGACTCAGTTATTTAAACCAATTAGCGGTCAATTACCTTAAAGCCGATAAAAGTTTTACCGCTGCCATAGCTTCCGATTCAATGAATATAGCTTCCGATTCAATGAATACTGATGTGTTGACATGATTATCACTTTAGCTAAAAGGCTAGGATTGATAGTAAGTGCAGAAGGGGTCGAAACGATTAAACAGCCTGAACATTGAGCACAACTAGATATCTAATTTCATCAAGGCTGACTCTACAATAAAGCCTCAACCTCAAAGACTTAATCACGCATATTGAAAACCATGCAATGTATATAAAATAAAGTGACGCCAACCTTAGTGCCATAAAAAAGCGGCTATAAAAGCCGCTTTTTTAAGTTTGATGGTCACTAAGCTTATGCGCTTAATTCCAACAGTAACTTATTAAGACGAGCAACATAAGTCGCGGGATCATCCAATTGTGCTCCCGCGGCTAAACCAGCCTGATCAAATAAAACCAAAGCAAGATCAGCAAAGCGATCTTCATCAGCTTCTTTATCAAGTTTCTCAATCAACGGATGTTCAGGATTTACTTCAAACGTTGGCTTGCTATCAGGAACCGCCTGACCTGCTGCTTCCATAATCTGACGCATCTGCAGACCCATATCTTGCTCACCTAACACTAAGCAAGCAGGTGAATCCGTCAAACGAGTAGTAATACGTACATCAGCAACTTTGTCACCTAAGCTTGCTTTCAAGCGCTCAACTAACCCTGAAAGCTCTTTAGCCGCCTCTTCCTGAACTTTCTTCTCTTCTTCAGTCTGAGTATCATCCAGATCAAGCTGACCTTTAGTTACATCTTGGAAAGCCTTCTCATCATAGTTATGCAGCTGGCTCATCATCCAATCATCAATACGATCGGTCATTAGCAGCACTTCGATTCCTTTCTTACGGAAGATCTCTAAGTGCGGGCTATTTTTAGCCGTGTTGTAGTTATCAGCAACCACAAAGTAGATCTTATCCTGACCTTCAGGCATGCGAGAGATATAATCATCCAACGATACATTCTGCTCTTCGCTACCCGTATGAGTTGAAGAGAAGCGCATTAACTTAAGAATTTTCTCGCGGTTAGTATAATCTTCCGCAGGGCCCTCTTTCAGTACCTGACCAAACTCTTTCCAGAAAGATGCATATTTTTCAGGATCATTTTTGCCTAATTTGATCAACATATCCAAAACACGCTTAGTCAAAGCAGAGCGTAATTTGTCAACGTTTGCATCTTTCTGCAGGATTTCACGTGAGACGTTAAGTGAAAGGTCTTTAGTATCAATTACACCTTTCATAAAGCGAAGGTATAGCGGCAAAAACTCATCCGCTTGATCCATAATAAAGACACGCTGCACGTAGAGCTTTAAGCCGCGTGGCGCTTCACGGTTCCAAAGGTCATAAGGTGCGCGCTCAGGAACAAACAGCAGGCTGGTGTACTCCATATTCCCTTCAACACGGTTATGGGCCCATGTAAGTGGGTTCCCGAAATCGTGGGATATATGCTTGTAAAACTCCTGATATTCCTCTTCAGTAATATCAGATTTATTACGTGTCCACAACGCAGTAGCGCTGTTCACGGTTTCATCTTCAAGCTCAACAGCCTTATCTTTTTCTTCTTCGCCTTCTTCATCAAAATTAGGTGTTGCTTCTTTCTGCATAACAACCGGGATAGAGATATGATCTGAATATTTACGTACTAGACCACGTAAGGCAAAACCATCAGCAAAACTCTCTTCACCTTCTTTAAGGTGCAGAACAATACGTGTACCACGCCCCTCTTTCTCCACATCGCCAATGCTAAACTCACCTTCGCCTTCTGAAGCCCAGTGCACACCCTCAGCTGCAGGAAGGCCAGCTTTGCGCGTGAATACCTCTACGCGGTCAGCCACAATAAAAGAGGAGTAAAAGCCAACACCAAACTGGCCGATCAACTGGCTATCTTTAGACTGATCACCCGTTAACTGAGAAAGGAATTGTGATGTACCTGATTTTGCAATCGTACCTAAGTGCTCGATCACTTCATCACGGCTCATACCAATGCCGTTATCTTCAATTGTTAAGGTTTTTGCTTCCTTATCAAAGCTAATATTGATTTTAAGGTCGCCATCATTTTCATACAGAGATCCATCCGATAATGCTTCAAAGCGTAATTTTTCAGCGGCATCTGACGCATTTGAGATTAATTCGCGGAGAAAAATATCTTTATTCGAATAGAGGGAATGAATCATCAAATGAAGCAACTGCTTCACTTCTGTCTGAAAACCATGGGTTTCTGTACGAGTTTCGGTAGTCATTAACACTTATCCAATATGTCGATTATCACAAGAAACAGTGCTTTGCTGATAAACAACAAAGCAGCCTATGAAAACAATATTGGGACGTGAGAATTCATTTCAAGCGTAACAAGCAGCTTTTTTAATCTCCAGCACTCATCATTAAGGTTTTTAAGGTCGACGATTTAAACTCACGTCGATAGAGCACATAGACAACACCTGCACTCAAGGCCATGAATAACCATGGGTTAATAAACCAACCGAGAATAGCCAAACAAAAATAATAGGTACGTAAACCCACATTAAAATTATTTGCTGCCATCGATGTCATTTTCGCAATACGGTTCGCATGAGCTTCCGTTTGCTGCTCAGATACATGCTCTTCTGGTAAAGGTGCTCCCCCCACCATAATTGAGACGAAACCGTACTGACGAAGGCTCCACGTAAATTTAAAAAATGCATATACAAACAGAATAATCATCAACAAAATTTTGAGTTCCCACTCCGCGCTCGTTGCTTTAGATGCAAAAGGGATATCAGAAACCACATCGATAACTTGCTGTGTTGAGCCTAACACTGTCATTAAACCAGCGACTATTAGCATTGTCGTGGAGGCAAAAAAGGAGACTCCCCGTTCAAGGTTCGCAATCGCCGTAGTATCAGCAATACGCACCTCACGAGTCAGCATTCTTAGCATCCACTCCTTTCGATACATATGCAAAAGGCTCGCTAAACAGGGCGTTTCATAACTCTTTTTACGGGCATAATGCATATAACCTTTGAAGCAGACTAAAAACCAAATTAAGGCGATAATATTGAGCCAGTTATCTTGAAAAAATTGGTAAACCGATCCCATAAGCAAAGCCCCAACATAAAATTAATCGTGCAATCTAATACAACTCATTGTAAAACAAGTAAGAATCAAAAGAATACATGATTTTATTTGATCCTGATTTCGTCCCACACGTTCATTGGAAACTAGCAGCAATGTATATAGATCTTCAAGCACTAATCATCGTGACTTTATTTGCCTACCTTTTTTATCATTGGTGGCAATCACAAAAAGTAAAAGAGGTCGCTCTAAATCGTATTCGCAAACAGTGTAAAGAGCTTGATCTTCAGTTACTCGATGACAATATTAATTTAAGTGCTTTTTGGTTAAAACGGGCAGCTGATGGCAAGATAAGAATCTGGCGTTCTTATAATTTTGAATTTTCTTCGACCGGTGAAGAGCGCTACTCTGGCCGAGTTACTACTTTAGGCTATCAAATAACGGATGTACATTTAGATCCGCATATTCTCCACTAAAAGAAATGATAAAGCCCAGTCTATTACAAATTTCAGACACAAAAAAAGCAAGACCTTAGCCTTGCTTTTTCTTACTAGAACTTACTAAGCATTAGATCTTAGTGATGTTCTCAGCCTGTGGGCCTTTCTGGCCTTGAGTTACAGTGAACTCAACTTTCTGACCTTCAGCTAAAGTTTTGAAACCGTCGCCTTGAATCGCAGAGAAATGAGCGAAAACGTCTGGGCCATTTTCCTGCTCGATGAAACCAAAACCTTTTTCTTCGTTAAACCATTTAACTGTACCAGTAGTAGACATAATAGTAGTCCTATTCTTTCAGAGTAATTTTTTGCCTCATAAGAGACGGATTGTGCTAGAAGTGTTGCGATTACTTATGAAAAACAGGACGAGGTACTGATAAGACTTCGTAATGGTGTGCATAAATATACGTCTTACTTTCAAGCGAGTTCCATTCTATAAAGCTTATTAAGCTCTGGTCAACGAAAAAAACACTTTTATTCAATAAATTTTCAATTAATTTTATTTATGATGAACAGGTTAAAGAAATCCCACCTGCCCACTCAGGTGGTGCAGCAGAAAAACGACTAAATTCACTGCGTTCATCCATAGGATTACGCAGTAACATCAACAAATCATGAACCAAGGTAAAGTCCCCTTCCGTGGCCGTACGAATCGCTTCTTCCGCCATATAATTACGTAATATATATTCTGGGTTAACCGCCCGCATTTGGGCACGACGTATAGGAAAACTGGCGACCTCTTGCTCAAGGCGCGCCTCATAAGCGATTAGCCACTCACTTAAAGCCGCAGGTACTTTAATCAACGCCATTAGAGCAGCGGTAGAAGCATCAGAACCATCAAAATTCGATAAGCAACGGAAAAACCTGTTCATATCAACAGAATAAAGCGCAAACAGCTTAAGCAATGACATGACTAGCTCTTCATCAGCTTCATCTTGTAACTGTAGGCCCAAGCGTTTCCTGAACTCAGCCAGCTCTGCTTGTTTATATTGTTCTGAATACTGATCTAGCACAACTACCACATCATCACGTTCAATTAGAGGTAATAAAGCCTGTCCAAGACAGGATAAATTCCATTGAATGATTGAGGGCTGATTTGCGAAAGCGTAACGGCCTTGGTGATCATTACCATTTGCAACATGGCCTGGCTTGTAATGATCCATAAAGGTATAAGGCCCATAATCAAAGGTCTCTCCAATAAGCGACATATTATCCGTATTAAGGACCGCATGAACAAAGCCGTATGCTTGCCACTTCGCCACCAAAGAAGCACTTCGCTGCACAACCTCTTTATACATAGAGAGATAAGGCTTTTCGGTCTGCAAACAATGGGGGAAATAGCGTTCTAAACAATAGTCGGCTAAAACCTTAAGCTCATCATGCTGACGGGTATAGTAAAGGTGTTCAAAATGGCCAAAACGGATATGACATTGAGTGACACGTAAAACCGTTGCACAGGGTTCCATCATCCCATTACGCATAGCTAGCTCTTCACTACCCACCAATGACAATGCCCGAGTCGTTGGAATACCTAAGCCATGCATAGCTTCACTAATGAGATACTCACGAATACTTGAGCGTAGTACAGCTCGACCATCACCAAAACGAGAAAAGGCAGTTTTTCCAGCTCCTTTCAGGTGTAGATCCCAGCGTTCGCCTTTTTTGTTAACCACCTCACCTAATAGTAAACCTCGACCATCACCTAACTCAGGGTTATACACGCCAAATTGATGGCCGGTATATTTCATCGCTAAAGGTTCACTGCCGGGTAGAAGCTCTTCACCGCCTAAATAACCAGCGATGACTGAAGGATTAACAGCGCAAGGATCAATATCTAGTAACTGCGCAACATCGGGATTAAAACCAATTAAAAATGGATTTTTAAGCGGTGTAGGATGAAGCCGCTGATAAAAAGTTTCAGGTAGACTAAGATAACTGTTATCAAAATTAAGTGTTTTCAGCGTTGCCATTGAATAATCGTCCTACATATAACGTCCTTTTACCCTATCATTTTAGTCGGGTATTATCATCCCAAATATTATGCGGTGATAACAAAAAATGAACGCAGAAGTAAATACAGAACCAAGCTATCAAGAGAGAATATGGCAAGCGGTATCAATGATACCTAAAGGCTATGTCGCTACCTATGGGCAAGTTGCCGAACTAGCTGGATTACCGCGTATGGCTAGAGCTGTGGGTCGTACCTTGAGCCAGCTACCTAAAGACACTCAACTGCCTTGGCATAGAATCATCAATGCAAAGGGGATGATCTCTTTCCCTAGTGAAAGCGAAGCATATAAACGCCAGCGCTTTCGACTAGAAGAAGAAGGCATCAGTTTTATCAATGGTAAAATAAAACTGAAAAGTTACCAATGGCGCCCCTAAAGATGTAACACCGCTATCTTTAATGGCGACTGACCATCCGGTGATGGGAAATCTGACTCAGGTGTTAGGAGCTCTATATTCTGAATAGGTCTACCCGCTTTTTCAGCACAACGTTTTACCACATCAAGCCATTCATCCATTGGGACTTTAGCCACGTTGTTTGTGCATATAAGAGTCCCACCCTCTTTTGTCGCTAATAGAGAGGGCTTTAGCACACTCGGATAATCGCGAATAAGATCAACTGTACCAAAATGACTTTTCGCCCATCTTGGTGGGTCAAGATAGACTATATCAAACTGCTGTTGCTCCAAACGAGGGAAGGTACGCGGCTTTTGTCCACGACGAATGCGCTGTTTAACAGGGATACCAGCAAACTGCTTCACTGCAGTAAAAAAATCGCTTTGAATAAACTTGATCTGTTCTGAACTTAAATTATTGAGTTCTGAGTTTTCTTTGCCAATGGCTAAATTACGTTCTGCAAAATCTACATTTACAACCGTTTCAGCGCCCGCAATCGCCGCACATAGCCCTACACCGCAGGTATATGAAAACAGGTTAAGCACGCTTTTGTTCGCAGCATGCGCCTTGATGTAACGTCGACCGACGCGCATATCAAGGAAGAGAAAAGGGTCTTGACCTGAATGCTTACCTTTTACTCGGTAATTCACCCCTAACTCTTGCCCTACTAGCGTTAAGCTACGTTCATCATTAGCATCCTGCCGACGCGAGTTACTTGCACTACGATCGTTATAAATGATCTCTTCCGTAGAAAACAGTATGCTGTAAAATGCCTCTATCTCGGCAACTTGCATTTCATTTAGAGAATCATGAAAGCTTTGGATCAGAAGTTGAGGTCCGTAACGATCAATTGTTAAGCCCGCCATACCCTCATTCGTACCATGAAAAAGCCGGTAACAGTTTGTCTCTTCTGCATGAAGCGTTTCAAGTAAAGAGGCTCGATTTTGATAAGCTTGCTGAAGTAAGGGGACTAAGTCTGTCATCTGATCTGCACTAAGAAGGTAAAAGGGGCTGCGATTCTACGTGGTCAAAGGCGATTAAGAAACGATAGAGATACGCCAATCATGAAAAGGGATTAGTGATCCCGCTTATAACACCAACACTCGGTTAGATGGTCATTCACCATACCAATAGCCTGCATATAGGCATAAATAATAGTAGACCCCACAAAAGACATACCCCGCTTTTTTAAATCTTTTGAGATGAGATCACTTATTTCAGTGGTAACCGGCACCTGTTCGAAAGTGACCCAGTGGTTAATAATGGGTTTATGATCAATATAAGCCCAAAGATAATTAGCAAAAGAGCTAAACTCTTGTTGAATCGCTATAAAAACAATAGCGTTTTTCCGTGCAGAGTAGATCTTAAGTTTATTACGTATAATCGCTGCATTCTCGCGTAAAGCTTCAAGTTCCTCATCGCTCATCGCTGCTACTTTGTGCACATCAAATTGATAAAATGCTTGACGATAGCCCTCACGCTTTTTTAAGACCGTATCCCAACTCAGTCCCGCTTGAGCCCCTTCTAACACCAGCATCTCAAATAACTTTTGATCATTTCGCTCAGGAATTGACCATTCATTATCATGATAATCGGCATAATAGCTTTGATTCGGTTTGTTACCGAAGCAACGTTTTTTACCATCCGTTTGTGAAACGTCCACCCTCTACCCCTTCAACCAAACTGCACATCATTTGCTGTTACGCAGGTTAAAATACATCTGTGCACATCACGACCAACCAATGGTTTCCATATAGCCGTTAACACAATCCCGTATCTCTTTCGTTGTATGTAACGTCAACGCCTGCTGTAAAACTCCTTGGGCATCTTTACTATCAATCATCCTAATCAATTTTTTAATTTTAGGTAGGTAGGCAGCCCCTAAACTCAATGATGAGAGCCCCATCCCTATCAATAAAACAACTGCAAATGGCTCAGACGCAAGTTCACCACATAAACTGATCGGTAAACCAGCCGCTTTCGCATTTGTAACTGCACGATTAACCTCATGCACAACGGCTGGATGTAGAGGATCATAAAGATTCGCCACTCGCGCATTATTACGGTCCACTGAGAGTAGATACTGACTAAGATCATTGGAACCAATTGAGACAAAATCTAGTTCTTCAGCCCAAAAAGGGATCTGTGATATAGCCGCGGGCACTTCAATCATACAACCGACTTTGGGTGGATTAACGCTAAACCCCTCCTCCTCCAGCTGCTCTAAAGCATTACAAACCAGTTTTTTGAAGGACTGAATTTGCTCTTTAGCAGAGACCATAGGTATCAATATATTTAACTGCCCATCCGTTCCCGCAGATAAAAGCATTGAGCGAATCTGAGTCAGTAAAAGATGGGCATTATCTAAACCAAACCGAATCCCGCGCCAACCTAAGGCGGGGTTCATTTCATCCTGTATAGGGAAATAAGGCAATTGTTTATCCCCACCAATATCGAGGACACGCATATTGATAGGCTTTGACGGAAAAGCGGCAAATATTTGGGAATATATTTGTATCTGCTCATCTTCCGTAGGAAACGCTTGGCACGTCATAAAAGGTATTTCAGTACGATATAAACCTATGCCTTCGGCACCGCTCGTCACACTGGGTTTAATATCATTAACCAAGCCACTGTTAGCCATTAGCTTTATTTTCACACCATCGACTGTCTGCGCTGGTAAATCTTTAAGCTGCTTGAGTTGCTCAACCTCTTTGCTGTTCTTTTTACCCGCTCTACGATACTCATTGCAGATAGCTTTACTTGGATTTTGAATAACGCAGGCATTATCCGCATCGAGTACAATTCGCTTCCCTTGAACAAAATGATTATTTCGCCCAATCCCAAGCACCGCAGGGATACCTAAGGCATTAGCAAGTACAGCCGTATGTGAAAGATAGGAGCCGTTCATGCACACAATACCGGCAACAATACCGGTAGGGAATATAGCTACATCAGTCACACCGATATCAGAACCCAATAAAATAATAGGCGTTTTCGGTAAATCTTTTACATGACTATCAACAGGGCCGTTATAAATATTGAGGATTTTATTACCTAAATGGAGGAGATCATCAGCCCTCGCGGCTAAATAAGAATCTTCCATAGCCCTAAATGAATCGGCATAGGAATAAAGAGCGCGCTTCAGTGCCGTTAAAATATTAGCACCGGACGTTACTTCAGACTCAATCAGCACATTTAAAGCGGGATCTAGCAGTAGCATTTGATAAGCATCAAAAATACCGGAAATACTACCATCACCTAAGCTCTGACCTAACAGAGCTTTCTCTTCATTTAAGCTAAGAACAACCTCCTCTTTAAGCGATTTCCAGCGTGCTAATTCCGCTTCGACATTATCACACTGGCCCACCTGAATCTGATCTAAACTCGCTGAGGAAAGTGTATACACCGGAGCAACAGCAATACCTGGAGCCCCTTTCACGCCCTCAATGCGGAAATTTAATTGTTTCCTGCCTTTTTTTAAACGCATGACATTAGGCACAATTGCCGCTAAGTGAGCGGCAAGCGTGACTAAAAGTGCTTCATAATCTTCAGACAGTTTTTCTGCTCGCCTGTTTTGTACAACTAAACCACCAACACTTTCACCTTGTCTTACTAAAGGAACGCCACAGTAACTTTTAAAAGCTTGCTCGCCTGTACTCGGTATAAATTCGTAGCCTTTTTCTGTAGAGGCATTGGCCACGTTAATTAAGTGTTTAGATGTAATCACTCGCCCAATCAGACCTTTACCCTCACCAAGCGAGATAGGATGATCAGCTTTCAAACCATGAGTGGCAAAAAGCGTCGGTTCACGTTTTTCATTTAACAGATACAAACTACATACATCGATAGAGAAGAGATCGCTAATAGAATCTACAATCAGCTTGATCTGCTTTTCAGGGTCGACTTCATTACTAACCCGGTTTATAAGTTTGGAGATCTGGAATACGACATTTTCCATCTGATATCCCTTAAATTAGCTAATTACTTGGTATCTTATTCTTTATGTTTTTTAGCTGCTTCCACTAACTGGATCGGCAATGGCTTAGTATGCTCTCCCACATAGACACTAGTATGCGGGAAAGGTATCTCAATACCTGCCGTATCTAAGGCCTTTTTACAAGCAATTAGGAGTTCACTTTTCGCATCTTTTAGCTCGGTCCGTACCACCCACACTGAGAGTTGCAAATCCACTGATGAGGCATTAAACATAGTTACAATACAGAAAGGTTCTGGATTAACCAATGCACGAGGATGGTGCAGTGCAGCCTCAAGTAAAACAGTTCTTGCAACTTCTATATCTTCGTTGTAAGCAATACCGATAACAAGATCTACACGACGTATAGGAAAGCGTGATAGGTTAACAAAGGTCGTTTTAATTAATGTTTCATTAGGTACACGAATCATTACATTATCAAAAGTTCTAAGCTTTATAGACAATAGGTCAATGGCTATAACTTCCCCTGTAAACTCATTCAACGTCAATACATCGCCCACTTCAAAAGGTTTTTCCGCGATCAAAAACAAGCCACTAATTAAATTAGACGCAGATGTTTGTGACGCAAAACCTACAGCAACAGATAAAACCCCTGCGGCACCTAGCAGCACACTCATGCTAAAGCCTAGCTCTTTTAAACCTGATAGGAAAAAGAGCATAAACAGTAGATAAAAAATTAACATACTGCCCAATAGCTGGTGGTGGGTACTTAATTTATTATCGCTCAACTTACGAAACAGACGTGAAGCTAGCTTGGCAATAATAAAACCAACAACAATAAACAGTACGGCCCTAACCCAAGACACAAGGGCAACGCTTTGTAAAAATTCAGGCATCATTTATCCCATTATCAACTTCATAGCTGTACGAAGCCTACTGGATTGTTTTGAATCTCTAGCCGTGGATATTTTTTCACATCCACCCAGTTCATCCGGTGGTTTTTGTGACGTAACGATAACGGTTTCACCCGTTTCAGCATCCATTCTGAATCTAATTGATTCAGTCCAGAACCCTGCGGATTCTGAATAAAACAGACTCAACATATTCAAAGGTAGTGACAAGCGCTGAATAGTTAATGGGGAATGGCTACTATCATTAACAATTTCCAACGCGGTAATTGCACGGTGCTCTTTACGGCTCACTTGGCTTAATTCAGACGGTGCTGCCGTTTTAGCGCTATAACACAACGCACCTTCTATGGAACTGCTACCGACCCAACTCATGCGCGGTATAACTGCAGGGTATTCCGTCATCACTTTTTGCGTATCTATCGTTTTTAACTGTACCCACAAGGATGTACTAACATACAACACTACCCGCCCTTTAGGGCCTAATTTAATGGGCGTGTCTGCATTCACTTGATAAGGTTTATCCGCTAGTTGCAGCTCGATATAAACAGACTCCTCCTCTGGCCCACTATAGAGACGTTCTCCGACTTTAACCCCTTGAGGTAAGTCGTCTATTTTTCGTAGGGCTTCACGTAAGGCTGGCTTATCTCGGCTTTGATAATTTACTGCCGTAAGAAGCTCATTGCCATTTTGTTGAAAAAAGAGCGTCAGATCACCCAGCGCCATGGAATACCACTGTTTTTCTTCTAAATTTAATTCTTGCTGAGCAGGCTGATCAATTATATGCATTATCTATCCAACTAAAGAATCAACAGCGTTCCTAACCCCAAGAACGTCACAAAACCTACAACATCAGTCACTGTTGTTAACACCACAGCACCCGACAACGCAGGATCAAACTTTAATTTATCCAAAATCAAAGGAATATAAACACCCGATAGCGCCGCCACCATAATATTTGCCATAACAGCAATACCTATAACCAAGCCAATAACGCCACTATCAAACCAATACCAAGTCACCAAGCCAATAACAACCGCCCAACCCACTCCATTAAACAAGGCGATACCTAGCTCTTGCTTACTCAATAACCATGAATTTCTAAATGTCACCTGCTTAGTCGCTAACCCCCTAATAATAAGCGTCAATGTCTGACTACCGGCAATCCCTCCCATAGACGCAACAACCGGCATCAATACAGCTAAGGCCACTACTTGGCTCAGTACTGCTTCAAATAAACCTATAGTCCACGATGCTAAAAATGCTGTTAGTAAGTTTAATCCTAACCAAACAGCGCGTTGCCGTGCCCCTTTAAAAACAGGAACAAATAGATCAGCAGATTCATTAAGACCAACTTTGGCCATAAATTGTGATTCAAAATGCTCCCTTGTAATCCACAAAGCTATAGCTTGTGTAATACACCCCACAAGCCGCCCATCATTATCAACAATGGGTAAGGAATATTCGCCCGAATGCTCTAAAGTTTCGGCTGCGGTCATTAATGGATCACTCCCAAGCACGGGACTCGACACTGTTTCAATCATCCCTCGCACCATCCGTATTGGATCTTTCTCTTTAAGCAATACAGAGACAGGGATAACCCCTAGAAACAGCCCCTGCTTATCAACTACAAAGACCTGATCAAAAAGTTCCGTCGTTCCTCTCTTTAATGCTCTGATCGCATCTCTTGTTTTTGCATTCGGCGGAATAGTCACTATATGATGATCGGCATAACGACCTATATGCTTTTCATCAAATTCCGCCGCACCTTGATACCAACTTTTCTGTTTGGAATCTAAATAACCGAATGCTTTTTCAATCAGCTCTTCTGTTAGGTTATCTGATAACTCAATCAGACTCTCTGCATCTAACGACCTTAAAATAAGATCTAAAGTGCTTTCATCTAGTGTTAATAGAATAGAATCCCGCGCCTGATAACGCATCCCCAAGAGCACTAAAGTTTTTTGCTCATCGGGAACTTGTTGCCAACGTGCACAACGGCTTTCAATAGGTAGCGATTCCAGTAATAAACTGATTTCAGTGGGTACTAGCTGTTCAACCGCATTATCAAAAACAACGGACGGGCTCTCTTCTGGAGTATTAAGTTGAGATACAAACCCTTCAAGATCTTCTTTTTTTTCTATTTCATTCATTCAAGAGCCTAAAACATCAAATAATTGATACGAAGTCATATATATGCACACTTTGTTGTTCATCAAACAATCCTACGATCTAAAAAGTAACTCTATCTAAAGGATCAATTGATAAATAACGAACAGAAAACAGCAGGTTAACGGCTCTAATATTGACATTACTCGCTTTCATTTCATGACTCAATTTATAACCGAAAAATTACCCATTATCCTCTTTAACTATGTTAAAAGGGCCGTTTAACTGTGCATATATTACCAATGGACTCTACAATTTAATTTTACATTCAAGCTAGCCCATACCCTCCATCTACAGGATAATGCCGATCTAGCTTCTATCTCTGTTACATCAAAAAACAGACGGTAAAATAAAGAAAATGAGAGCCTCACCACTTGAATATAAGCACAGTGCAGTGTGCTAAGTAGTGAGATTAACCATAGAACACAAGTCATATTTTTAAGGATAGTTCATGAAAGTTGCAATTTGGGGCGCAGGCGGAATTGGTTGCTACTACGGAGTAAAGCTACTTAACGCCGGTCATCAGGTTACTTTTATTGCACGAAGCGAACACCTGGAAGCAATGCAAACTAAAGGACTTAGACTGCAGCATTCATCTATCAATTTCCAAGGCCCTGTGAACGCATTAAGTCAGGCAGAGTGGTCTGATAAATATCAATGCAATGACTTCGATCTCATCATCCTCTGCCTTAAAAGCACAGCTACTGCAGCTGTCATAGATGAAATGGCCTCTTGGTTAAAACAGGGTAGCTGCCCTATTCTATCCCTACAAAACGGTGTAGATAATGAAGCGCAAATAGCCGCCGTTATTGGCCAAAAAAGAACGCTGGGGGGATTAGCCGTTAGAATAGGTGGACATATTACCCAACCAGGAACAGTAGAGGCTGACGGTATTGCGCAAATTATATTCGGGCAATGGCCGAACACCCAAAAGCAGACAGATACAGCTTTATTAAACACACTATATGAGATGTTTAATGCGGCTAATATTGATATTCAAGTCAGTGATGACATCCGTCGCGAGCTCTGGCGAAAACTCTTAATCAACAACGGTGTTAATCCGTTATCTGCCCTAACGGAATTAAATACCCGACAGATAACATCAGAACCTCATTTAGGCCGAACCGTTTACAAAATGATGGAGGAAGCCGCTCAAGCAGCAAGTTATGACAATGTGACCCTAACAAAAGTAGATGTGGATGAAATGTTCACACTGATCAGTAATTTTAATGCGATTAAAACATCGATGCTGGTCGATTTAGAAAAAGGTAGGCCTTTAGAACAGGATGCCATTAGTGGCGCAGTCATTGAGCGCTGCCTAAAACTCAAAACCCCTGCGACGACAACTGAGCTCATTGATACATTATTACGTATTAAATGCGACAAGCTCGCTCGGTGTTAGGAACCAAGATATAAACATACCGTGTGCACGATATTAACGGGATTATCCGATTCCCAAGGGGGGATTATGGGCCGTGTTGGTGTAAATTGATTTGCAACTTTGTAAGTAAGCAATGAAAACTAAGGTCAGAAGTATAAAGGTGGATCGGTCGTCAGGTCGCCGATCCTCTCAGCGGCTCTTTGGGCGCACGCCTGAAGCTATAGTCCGCTTGAGAAATTTGAATGCATCGCTTCGCCGTTGCATTCTTCCGTTAGGTCAGTAGACGGAATTCGAGATCCTTGCCTAACTGGTTTGAGTTGATCGTCAGGCCGTCCAACTCGCTTGGTGATTCTTTGGGCGCACTTCCTGATACTATAGATCACCAAAGCCATTCAAATTATAGACTACTTCTGCGATTCAAAGCGATATCTATTGTTTGGAGGTGCGCTTTACAGTCTCCAATTATCGATGCCTCTTTCTGTTTCTTCTTAACTACCAGCAACATAGGGGTGGCAATGCCAATAATAGCGTAAACCATAAAAAACCATGGAGGAATCTGATTTACCTGTTCGAATAATTGTCCTGTCTTCAGCGAATAAAATATGTATCCGAAGAAGCCTAGGGTAGTTGTGGCCAAGTAAGCAAGCTGAATATTGATGAATAAACGCTTTCTTGCTTGCCGCAATAGTGTTCGATACTGGCTACGGCGGCTGTACAATTCTTCAGTGGATAATGAGTCATAGGGGATAGCACCGTAATTGTTGATATTACCGCCTGCGACTTGGCCAATAGGTCCATTGAATTTTTGATTCGTCATTACCTATTTATTTGCCCTTATTACCAAAATCGTTGTTTATATCGCCGCCACCAACCTGACCTACTGATCCATGGAAGTTTTGAGATGCTTTAGGCTCATTTCCAGATGGGATATTGTCAGCTTTATTTGTCTTGGCAGCAGTGTTTTTACTAGCAATCTCCACTAGTTGCTCGTAGTACCTGATTTCATCTTTGCAAAGCCTTTTTGCTAGCTCATAAGCCTCTTCTGAATTGAGGGAGAGCCCTTTAGGCAAATTGTAAATTAATTGGCAATACACATGAGAAATAAACCTGAAAGGCTCTTCCCCTGGAATCTGCTCTTCAAGGAAAAGGGCATCGTTTAATTCATTAAAAATAAAATGAAGCAAATCAGACATTTGAATAGCATCCACCCAAGGCTGTAGAGACTCACTCACCTGGTTTTCAGAAACATCTAAAGTTGTTTTGGATTCGCCCTTTTCACTACCATTTCCCCAAAACAAATAGTCGAGAGCTAAATTATTTTCCTTGGCAAAAGGGATCAGGCTCTCATAAGGGACACTATCTCTTCTTCTCCAGCCCGATACTGTTTGCCTCGAAACACCTAAGGCTTTGGCTATATCTGTATCTTTATTTGTTCCTAAAGAAACGCCTACACGCTCCAGGACGGCTGATACGTTAGTAGATGAATTATTTTCTGTCATTTGTATCATCTCTATTGACATGTACTAATAATGAATACAAAATGTAAGCACTATGAATACATAGTTATCTTAATTAAATATTTATTAATGGTGATCTATATGACGCATAACATCAATAAGCTAGAACCCAATCAGAGGCTCTATAAAGCAGTTAGAGGAGGTTTTATTACAGCAGGAACCTCTCTAACTTCATGGTGCAGAAATAATGGTGTAAATCCCTCAAATGCACGTCACTGTCTTATCGGCAGCTGGGATGGTCCCAAGGCTAAAGAGCTTCGTAAGAGCCTCGTTATGGCTTCCGGCATTTTGCATTCCTCAACTGACCTTATTCCTGTCAATCAGCCTAATCAGAAAGAAGTTGCTTGAGTAGAGGCAGGGACAAAACATTATTGGACGGCTGGAAACAGGAGGTAATCCAAATGGCAAGATGCAGTTGGAAACGACGAAGCCCAGGCTCTTTACGACAAGCTATGGAATGGTGCTTGGAGCATGGGAGAGAGAAACATAACCTGTCTGTTGATCGAATAGCAGATCATATGGGGCTCTCAAACAAATGGGTGCTTTATAAGTGGTTAGAGAATGGCCGTATGCCCGCCATTTTGATACGGCCTTTTGAGTCAGCTTGTGGGATTGATTTGGTGACACGCTACCTAGGCCATTCATCTAACAAGATGTTAATAGAGATCCCCACTGGTCGGAAAGCTTCAAGCCGTGAAGTACACGATCTACAAGCTTCTTTTACTCAGGCAGTTGGGCTCTTGCTTGCATTTTACGATACCCAAAGCGGTGCTGATGAAGCGCATAGCGCCCTAACATCACTATTAGAAGACGTTGCCTGGCACAGAAAGAATATCTCTGAGCATATGCAACCAAGGCTTGAACTGGAGGTTTACTCATGAATCAGGTAACGACATTTCGTGCCAAAAAATGTGTGGCATTGGACGCTATGAAAGGTGCTCTGAAACAACTTTCCCTTGATGAAGCTTTAGAAGTAACGGGGCAGCTATTAGTTGAACTATCCACCTCGGAGCCCACACAGGTTAAGCGGACATCGATTCGGGCTTCTGCATCGGTTCTTCAACCTCGTAAAGCTGGGGGCAAGCATTCCGTTGAGAAAGATCCGGAGCTAGAAGCGTTTATTTTGTCACTCAGGGGCTTTCGTACGATCGCTGATATCAGAACGGCATGTGTCAAAAAGTTTGGTAATAAACGCGTCCCCAGCAAATCTTCCTTACATCGATATATTCAAAAGCTTCAATACCGCCAAAACGAGGAACTATAGAATGAGTAGTGATACTTCAAAAACATCCAAATTACTCCAAGTCTTTGAAACCTTAACTGAGATGGGTTTCCAAGGCCATTCGATGGAGGAAATAGCTAACAAATCGGGCCTTAGTTATGCAGCTGTACGTCGGAGTTTGATTACTTTGGGAAATCACGGCTGGGTATCTGAGTCCCCCCGCAGCCATTCCAAAGCAAAACTTTGGAAGCCAGCGGATAAGCTGCTTTATGTCAGCGTTAAATACAAGCAAGACTGCTTATCTCAAGTGCATGAAGTACATGCAAAATACCTTGAAAAAACTGGTGAGGTGCTAGCAAGTGAGTGACAAGAAAATAATGCAAGAAATGCTATCTATTCAGCAAGGCATGCAAGCCGCTTCAGTAATCACTGAAGCACAAGATGCTGAAGGCCTTGCAGCAATGACAGAAACAGACCATTTAGATGATCGAGACCAGATGAACCGTCTTTTTGGCCAGATTCAAATGGGGCATGCTCTTTCAAATTTCACTAACGTTATCAGTTTATCTAAATTAGCTGAAATCAAGAAAACCAAGCAATATCGTAGTTTAAAAGGCGTTAAAGCGTTAGATAAGAATGGAAATTTAATCCCTAACGTTGGGGTTTGGGAAGGCTTTTGCAAAGCGCTTGGGTTCTCTTACCAGAAAATTGATCAAGATATTGAAAATTTAGAAGTGTTTGGTGCTGAGACGCTGGAACAATTGAACTCTCTTGGTATTGGGTATCGAGATATGCGCAAGCTACGAAAACTCTCTGGAGAGGACCGTACAGCCATTATCCAAGGAGAATGTATCCAGGTTGGTGATAAGGAAGAGGTTATATCGCTAATCGAAGATATGGCGTCAAAACATGCCCGTGAAAAAGAAGAGCTTGAACAGCAGTTACAGAGGACAAACTCAGAGCGCGAAGCCGACAAGCGTCTACTCGCAGATAAAGACCAAAAGATCAATGAGCAGGCACGAGAGCTACGCCGTGATTTCTCACCAGATGAGGAAAAACAGCGCCTTCAAGAGTTGGACTCTCAACAGAAATTGAAGCTTAAGGAAAAAGAGTTCGCCTGCATCGCCGCTATTAACGAGTTTAGCCAGGTAGTGGACGAGGTTTTTGAAAGAGAAAGTCTACCTGATCACGTGGAAGAATCGATGTACGGCTCGCTTCGTGGGGTCTTCCGCCATGCGCTACTGGTAGCCCGAGATAAAGGGATCAATCCCGATCAACTACTTGGCCTGCCTATCGACGCCAGTGTTTTGGATCAGTATTCGTAAGGAGTTAGTAAGAATGCAACTCGAACCCCAAATGATGCAGTTCCTGTGTAGCCTGAGCACGGATTTGGAAAATGCTAAACGCGGCGAAAAAGGCCGGATAGTGCAACAGGCTTGCGGGGTAATTGGGCGCTCAGAGCAATGGGTTTATGACCAGCTTAAAGCACTGGGGCTGATGGATGATCGAAAATCCAGAAACGACAGAGGCCAATCCAAAGTTAGTAAAGGTGAGTGCATTACAGTGAGTAATCTAATGATGCAGTCTCATCGGGACAACGGCAAACAGCTTATGAGCCTTAAAGAGGCTTTGAGCATTGCCGTTGCTAACGGACTTGTAAGCTCTGATATTTCAAGTAGCACGGTATCTAGAGAAATGAAACGCCATAGAGTTCACCCTAGTCAGTTGAAACAAGGGACACCTTTTACCCAAGTTCGCAGCTTGCACCCTAATCATGTTTGGCAATTTGATGTGTCTGTTTGTGTGCTTTATTACCTTCGTAAAAAGGAGGGTTTGCAGGTGATGCCAAGGGATGAGTTTTATAAGAACAAGCCCGAAAATCTGGAACGGGTGAAGAATGATCGAGTACTTCGTTATCTGGTTACAGACCACAATACAGGTACGTTTTATGTAGAGTACTTCAATACTCCAGGGGAGAACGCTGAGACCTTGGTTGAGTTTCTGCTTAATGCTTTCGGTAAGCGTGACCTGGATCCGTTTCATGGTGTGCCGTTCATGTTGGTCTGGGATGCTGGCACAGCGAACCAGTCGCATTTAGTCAAAGGTATGCTTGACCGCTTGGACGTAAAGCATCACGCACACGAAGTGGGTTCTCCACGTGCTAAAGGTCAGGTTGAACGCACTCATGATTTAGTAGAATGTGAGTTTGAAAGCCGTCTTTCTATGTGTCAGATCGATACACTTGAAGAACTCAATGCTGAAGCGAAGAGATGGTCATTGATGTTCAATTCAACTAGGAATCATAGACGCCATGGTCATACTCGCTTTGGCCTATGGCAGACTATCAAAGCCGATCAGCTACGTATCCGCCCAGAACGCGAGTTTTGTAAATCCCTTCTACAGAAGATTCAGCCCGCAACTCGAAAAGTGCGTGGTGATTTAACGATAGATTTTGCAATCAAAGGGATTGGCTCTAACTCCTACTCGGTAGAGTGTATTCCAGATGTATGCATAGGGGAGCAAGTACAGGTCACCTATAACCCATATACAGTGCCTGAAATCACGGTGATTCATGAAAACCTAGATGGGGAAAAGATCCACTATACCGCCTCACCGATAGAACGCGATGCCGCTGGTTTTGACATTACTGCACCAGTGTTCGGTCAGAGTTATAAGCCAGTAAGAGAAACACCTGTGGATACTGCTCGTAAAGAGATGAATCGTGATGCCTATGGTGTTGATCTAGACCGAGACGTTAAAGAGGCTCAGAAGCAACGCAAGCCTGTATTTGAGGGCAAGATTGACCCATTTGCTGATGTAAAACAGGCTGATGTGCCTGACTTTATGGATCGTAAAGGGCAAACCTTGAAGGTAAAAACACCGAAGCGTTTGTCTGATGTTCGTTTAACCTTCCCAAAAGCCGTCCCAATGATTCGCGACAGTATTGGCATAGAGCCAGGTACTGATACAGCCAAACGATTAACTCGTATTTTTAAACAGCGTTTCCCAGATGGAATACCTGAAGAAATACTATTGGAATTTACTCAAGAAATGAATGTGCTATTAAACGGCACAAATGAACTGAAAAGGGTTGAGAACGGTGAGTGACATAAAAACTGCCACTCACCTACCAGGAGTTAGCGACTGCCTGGCAACCTTGAAGTACCACCCACAAGGAGATTGAAATGTTAGCACAAAGTACGTTGAAACACTTTCGCCTATTCCGGAATCCGTTTATTGATGATATTCGAGCCAGTGAAGATGTTTTTATGTCGTCCGAGACTCGCTATGTCATCCACGCAATGAGAGATGCAGCTGAAGGCCAAGGTATTATTGCTGTCGTGGCAGACTCTGGTGCAGGTAAGACGACATTGCGCCGTATGCTGATTCAGGAATTACGTGACAACGATAAAGTGTCAGTGATCATGCCGAGCATCATAGATAAGTCTCGTGTTACTGCAGCTGGCTTGTGTGAGGCCATAATCGCTGATGTCAGTGATGAAACGCCAAAGCGATCAATGGAAGCTAAAACGCGTCAGGTCGAACGGTTGCTTCGTGATGCATCCCGATCGGGCCAACGACATGTAATGATTATTGAGGAAGCTCATGACCTGACAGTACCAACACTGCGTTACCTAAAGCGTTTCTGGGAACTGGAAGACGGTTTCACCAAATTACTAGGCATCATCTTAATAGGCCAAACCGAGTTGGGAGTTAAGCTTCAGGAACACCGTAATAGTCAGGCACGCGAGTTCATTCGTCGCTGTATTAAGATTGAGCTAGGGCCATTAGGCAATGATTTGAGTACATATTTGGAACATAAGTTTTCCCGTGTAGGCTCTTCATTGGATAAGGTTTTAGAGCCTGATGCCCTAGATGCAATTCAGCATCGTTTACGGCGTAAGGAAAAAGGAATCGTGGTCAGCGATGTTTATCCACTTGCTGTAAACAACCTTTTGGCTGAAGTGATGAATCTATCAGCTGATTTGGGCGAAGAGCGCGTTAGCGCTGAACTTGTTCTCAACGCATAACTGTTTCAGGAGATAATCTTAATGAGCGAACAGGCGCAGTTTTCAAATGAAATGGCTATTGAAATGATCTACAAAGTGGATCAAGCATCACGTGCAATAGCGGCTATAACAGATATGGCTTTTCATTACATGGATGCTAAAAAAATGGATTTAAAAGCGGAGAACACAATTTTTGAGACGTTCTGGGTCGTTGAACAGCTAACAGGCCATCAACGAACAGTTCTCGAAAAATTAGAAATGGGTGTAAACGGAAAACTGCACCAGAAGCTCTCAGAGGACGATTCGAATTCAAATAACTCAGTATTCGATGAAAATAAAAAATAGCCTCTCATAAGATTCTAACGCGGCTCTAACGCGAGTTGAGCCGCAACTCCCCTAATCAAGTTTTATTCTCTCATAATTTTCTATCGAAATACTTCTTGCAAATAGATTGCCTTTAACCCACGAGAAACATTTAACCCAGGTTAATCACACTGATTCCATCCAAAATTTCACAATACACCTGAATCGCAGCAACCGCTGCTAGAAAGTCATTTTTAAAGGGTGTTGATGTGCTTGAAGTATCACTGAAAGAGTTAATCTCCTCTCCTCTGGGAGAAGTCCTACTAGACCACCAGTTCTGGCCAACAGCGGTATCAGATGTGGCTGATAGCATCGACTCTTCATTGGCTAGCAATCCGAATTTAGTTGTTATTGGGCGAGCTGCTTTCACGCAAGTCTGCTTTACCTGGGGAGGATGTAATTTCTATCTTCCTGACCAGGCAAAGCTCATGAAGTTCGTCAAAGAGAGTCATCTTTATCAACTTAGTCTTATTGATCCAGATCGGTATGCAACTGAGCTAAGGGGAAAAGGACTGACTTCAAGCTTGGTTGAACAAAGTATGCAGGAGCAGCATTACCTTAATACCACCAGTCAGCCAGAGACAGGCTTGACTGACAACCAGGCGTGGAAAACGGAGGTATCGGAAATAATTAAATATCTCCGTCAGATCCTTTCCGATCTGGAGCTTTCTATCGATGAAATACATCGCGTCATCTCAAGTGTATTTACGGCTATGAGTTTTATGAAAGGTGGTCAGGCACTTTTTGTTCCAACGTGTAAAAGCCTTGAAGCTGAGTTGAGAAAAAAACTGGTGTACCGACAGTTTAATGGCAAAAATGCTAGGCAAATAGCCCGTAAATACCACATTTCCCTGCAGCATGTTTACCGACTAATTAAATCGGAAACGATTAACAATCGAACTCCATTGTGAGCAATGAGTGCCTTTGAGCACCTAACCTTAGAGCGCCTAGAGCGCCTTACTTAAGAAAACTAAATAAAAAAGCAGCATGGATACCTCTTACATCTCATGCGAACTAACAAAACAATTTTTATTGGTGAAAAACATGACACTTGAAGAAGCAGTTCAGAATTTTAACGACCTAAAAGCCGCTTACGATCAGGAGGAAGCGGAGTATTTGTCGCTAGTTTATACGCGATTACCTGCCGAAGAAGGAAATCTATCGACCGCTGAGCTCGCTGTAAAAAATGCTAAATCTGCATTAAAAAAAGCGGAAACAACGGAAGACGTAAAAATAAAACGTGATGATGTTGCCCAGGCTGAAGAAACCGTAGCTGATATAACTCAGTTAATAAATAACTTGAGATCTAAAGTGAAACAATGGGAAATCACGAGCAATAAACGCCTAATAGAAGTGAAAAGGGCTAACCATTGCGTTTGGGAAATTAAGTTTGGTGAACTTATGGAGCAACTTGTTTTGCCTTCCGAAGTGAGCGTGTTATTGGAGGATGCTATAGCCGCTTATGACGCCCTAAAAGGTGGGTTTGGCTGTCATAGATATGGTTTTCCTATCGATGAGAAATTACCTGAAATGACACGAGATGTAGTTGATCAGCGTAGATCTAGTCTTGAAGATGCCATGGGTTTATCTACCTAAGCTAAGTCTAATGATTAACGAGGATAAAGATATGAGCATTAAAGGGTTTACAAGCTTATCTCTAGCTAGCATGGAAGGTAATGGTTGGCAGCAATTGTTACCTGCGGGTTACTTCAGTGCTGTTGATGGTCGTCCGGAAGATGTCCCTAGTGGTAAATGGTTTTTAGATGCATATCATGCCAATCAACTTATATTAAAAGTCCGCTCAGCTATTAATGACTTAGTTATTGATTACGAACACCAAACCTTAAATACAGGAACGAATGGTCAACCAGCTCCTGCTGCGGGATGGTTTAAGAGTGACATTGAATGGCGTGAAGGCTCAGGTTTATGGATTCGCCCCCATTGGACAAAAAGAGCGCTAAGTCATATTCGCCAAGGAGAGTATCGTTTTTTATCAGCTGTTTTTAATTATGATTCGGCAACAGGTATACCGCTAACTTTGCATAGTGCAGCTTTAGTTAATAAACCTGGTATAGATGGTATGCAATCAGTAGACGCACTTAGCGCCCAAAATACAATATTGCAAAGTGGTTTGTGCAGTGCGCTATCACCTGAAGAGCATGAAGTTGCACTAAAAGCCAATGTGACAATTGAGCAATATCAAAAGTATCGTGCTGTTTATTGTATTAATAAAGGCAAAAATTGGGAGGCTCTCAAAGATCTAACCGGTGATGAGAAGCGAATAATTAACCAATGTGGCGTTGACTCTTTAAGCTATCAGCAAGAGAAAATTAAGAAACTTGCAAGTGATGTAGTTTCAAACCCTGATTCAACTAGTGGTGCGGCGTCATTAAAGCTGAAATACCCGTTAAATGCGTCTGAAATGCCTCATTCTATCTCACCTGAAGAAGTGCAGGTCGCGCTTAAATCGTATGTTCCTCAACAGGAGTATTTAAAAAAGCGTGCTGATTACTGTGCTCGGCAAGGTAAAGAGTGGGCATCATTATCCAGCCTAACTAGCGTGGAAAAAGACATTATTAAGGTAAGTGGTCTTGATCAGCAAAGCTACCTTAGAACAAAAATATCCAAATTAGCTGAAAAAATAATTTATAGCGCAACTCGATAAATTAGCAGCTTAAATTAACCAAGAAAACATACACCAATCAGAATAAATTTTTCTATTCTCGGATATATTCAACCACCACTTTGAGGTCTTATCTCATGACCGACCTGACAACTAGCTTAATACTGGAACTAAAAAATTCTCAATTCACCCGCGGACTGCGAAAGTCAGGTAGTGACGTGGGCTCGTTCGCAAACAAATCAGAACGTGAGTTGCGAGGGTTGCGACAAGAGTTTAAGCAATTAACGGGGGGAGTACTCGGTAGTTTTCGCAATGAGATTATTGCTATAGGGGCTGCATGGAGCGGCTTGCAGATAGCAAAAGACTCTGCGCTACTAGATAAAAATCTGACACGGATGTCACAAACGGCTGGCGTGGCACGATCTGAAACCAAAGCGCTTCGAGCCGAGCTGTTTGATCTACAGAAACAGTACGGGGTAACGGTTGATAGTTCACGGCAGGCAAACGATTCACTATTGCAGTCGGGTCTAAACTGGAGCGAAGCACTACAAGCAACAAAAGCGATCGCGCCAGCACAAGCCGTTACGGGTGCGAGCTCTAACGTCCTTGCGGGTGGTTTAGCCGTTGGTGCTGAGATATTTGGCTTTGACTTGTCGCAAGTAGGTGTCGCCACCGAGATGCTCGACAAGATGACGGTTGCCGGTCGTGAAGGTAAAGCAGAGCTTGAAGACCTTTCCAGTATTTTCTCCCGCGTAGGTAACAACGCCAAAACAGCTAATCTAGATTTTAGCCAGACGCTCGGGTTTATTGAGCAGCTTTCTTATGTTGAGAGGCAGCCAGAGCGTCTGGCCACCCTGGCCGACAGCACTCTGCGGATATTTACCAACCAGAAATACCAAAACAACGTTCGCGATAAATTAGGGATTAATTTTTACGGTAAAGAAGGCAACCGCCGAGATGCCTTCTCTGTAATAGAAGAGATCTCCACTCTCTATAAGAAACAAAAAAACGATAAGCAGCGTGACAACCTGATTGCAGCTGCGTTTGGTCAAACCGATATGGACACCCAGCGGGGTATGAAAATGCTACTGGGTGGCGATGCCATTGCCGGTATGCGCAAAATAACGGAAGCCACTCGTAATGGTGTTGGTGTTATAGATCGAGAGCTGGAAGAAGCGTTAGGTAATGCTGGAGATCAAGTATCCCGACTAAAAGGCGCATTAGGTAAGGCCGCCGACAGCTTTGCTCAACCTATCAACAACTCAGTAAATCAGCTCATTAAGTACACCTTAGATAGCAAAAAAAAAGGAGGACTAGGTCTGGATGGTACCGATCTACTACTCGGTGGTGCGGCTGTGTTAGCGGGAGGCGCTGCCGCCTATAAATATGGAGGAGGCAAAGGATTGCGCAAGATGATGGGCAAAGGAGGCAACTTAGCCGGTGGTGTGCTCACAGCTAAAGCCTTAGAGGCCGCAGCAGGAGTTATTCCAGTGTATGTGGTGAATATGCCTACTGGATCTTCACGTTCTATAGTCGACGATATTATGGATATGGGTCGTAAAGGAGGATCTAAAGGAGGACGTTTTCCTCGCCTTCCAGGTTCAGGTGGCTATGCCCGCCTGCCAGGGGAAACGTTAGCTGATAGTTTATCAAAGCTAAGTGTACGCTCTGGTTTTAACGCATATGCGTCTCATTGGGGTGGAAAAGCTCTCGGTTGGATGGGCCTTAATAGTTCAGTATTAGGTGGTTCTGTTTCTTCAGCGGGGCTGGGCATGGGCTCTCTCGGTGTTGGCGTTGCAGGCGCTGCTGGCTACGGAGCTGGTACACTCGGATATAATGCATTTGTCAAAGGCACTGAAACCGAAATGGACATTGGTCGTGCCCTCGCTAAAGCACTAGCCACAGTTGATATATTCGGTTGGTCTGACGCACAAAAAGCACTAGATATTGAAAACCGATCTCAAGCTTTACTCAAGGTTGAGCTAAGCGAAGATTTAAAAGCTAAAGTTGTTCAGTCTGAAAATATGGATGTAGACGCCTACGGCGGCTCAATGATCAACCCATAGATGGTGTGTTTCCTAGTTGCTCTAAATATGGAGGTATCTATAATTTAGCGACTAAACTAATATTTTTACGTTTAAGTAAGGTAGCTACACTATGATCATACTCAATACAGAAAAGGGCCTAGTTAAAATTGAGTCTTGGGATGATATTTTATCAAGACCTGGATTCCATGATGATTTAGATCCTAATAGCTCTAAGCTAGAAACGATAATCGGTAGTTATGGCTTTAAAGAGTGGATTAAATGTGGTTTATCTACTTGCCATACCCCTCACTCGAAAGGGTATTTAGTGGTTACTACTGATGGTCGTGAAACTAATATTGGTCAACACTGCGGCAAAAAATATTTTGGGGTGGACTTTGAAACCATGTCAAGGAAATATGATAGGGATTTTACTGCCTCAAATCACCGTGAAAGTCTGTGGGCGCTGATGTTTCAACTTGATGAGCTTGAATCAAGACTCAGAAATATGAGAGAAGGAGATTTTGGAGCAGATCAAATTTATAAGCGTTCTCAACTTTTAATTAAGTCTAACGGTAAGAGCCCATCACCTGTATTTACTGCACTTAGTCGAGCCATTAAAACTCGTTCTCCTATTCTTTGGACACAAAAAGCCGCAACTGAAACAGAAATAGCTGAGTTAGAAGTAATTGAAAATAGAAATATCGAGCGACCTCATTACATAGAAGTAAAAAAAGCGGAGCTAGACGGCTTAGAGGTATATTACCCTGAAAATAGCCTTAGGCAGTTACTTGTGTTGGATATTGAGCAAGAGTTGAAAACATTCAATGAGTTGAATATCGATGCTTTAAGTCATAGAGAGTTAAAGCATTGGGTAAAATGGAAAGCAGTTATTGAGCCAAATATGGACAAGGCAGAAAGCGTTATTCAAAGAGGACGTAGGTTCCTTAGAGCCGATAATCTGAAAAAGTTACTATCAGTTGGTTTAGATCCAAAAGAGAGGAAGCTATTCGCTAAATTTTTGGATGAAATTGCATTGAATTAGTCCTAGACAATCAGAGTATACATACAATATTCTTAGTGTTAGGTTTACTGCAAGCCTGATAGCCCATCACTCAATTGAGTAGGCAGACATCCCATGTGATGGCAGTTTTTAGAAAGTCAATTTTGGTGCATCCTAAATTGATCAAGTATGTTTAGTGGGCTGGCATATTTTAGATCTAATTTTGGACATGTAACCATGAATAACAACACTCTTCGTTTCCCCTCAGGCATTTCAGTTAAACGTTACCGACAACAAGCAAAAGACGCAAAAAAGGCGGGAGACTATCCGTGCCATTCGCACGCATTAAACGCTATCGCTCAGAAAGAACTGGCTGTTAACTGGGATCAGGCTCTTAAGCTTATTCGTAACAAACCATTTGCTATAGATACCAGAATGTTTGAAAACGAGTTATTTCAAATCACTGAAACTCTACTGAAGGTTAAGTGTTTACAACAAGACCGTTTGAGTGACTATCAATGTGGTTTGATTAAAGAGGAAGGTTTGAACTGCATTAGATCCGCAGATGACAAAAACGCTGCTAAGGGTTACGGGCTTATAGCGCTAAGCCATTACTATCGATCCGCTATAAGCGCTGATAACCAGAAAAGACATCATCCATTGTTCACTATCTATTTTAATCATTGGTTGTATTCTAACAGAAGCCTTTTTTCTGAGTCGCAGGGCGTACTTCGCTTTCTACAGCATTTATATACTAAGCCAGCTCGAGTGCTTATGAATGAAGGTAAGCCTTTCTGGTTATCACCAGTCCCCTGTACAGTGATGACACTGGATGAAATTCGAGTTGTAATGGATACTTTTCCCCAACTAAATTATTTTGGACTAACTCTCAATTATATAGCTGGCGAGTCAAGATCAAGCCGCGAAAATAGATTTGTTAAAAGCAGAGCTAGTTTATTGAATGCCGAAAATGAATGTAATCGCGCATGCCAATACCTACATCATATCAAACCCCGTAAAACTATTGATTGGGTAAGAACTAGTTATGGATGCAAACACGGTGCTGAGAAATACTACAGAGCTTTATTTGGTGCTGAGGATCACTATATCTCGAACGGTGCTTTTATCTGCGCCGCTTTGCATTTGGGGTATAGGGTGGGAAATCATTCTCCTGGGTCACCAAATGCTTGTTTTAATTTTAGTCGGCGTTCTACCATGTTTCAGTGGAGGAGTCTGGGGGGGGAGAAGACCTTATCACTGAAAGAGCAACAAAAATTCGAAGAGTTAAGTAAGGTCGTTGGATTTAAAGCAATATAACTCTAAATCGGTTATCAGTTACGTGTAGTGACTGATAACTTACACTAAACGTAAAAAACAAAATTCAAAATATCTTGAATTTGTTGTTGTTTTATCGTGCCGCGCTACAGCTCGGGCAAAAAACAACTAAGGTATCTCTCCAAACAGATTATAGATAGGCGTCACTTTGTAAGAGCTTTAGCAAAACCGCGACCTGATGCTTTCACTTCGTACAACGCCCTATCTGCCTCGGCCATCAATTGGCTCAAAGTCTGAATATCATCATCTAACTCGGCTACACCAATGCTTAAACTAAAATGAAGTTTCTCGGTTTCTACAGCAACCACTTCAAATTTTGCGAGTTCTGAAATCCGGTTCGCAATCATTAAGGCTGTATTTCTTTCAGTCTCCGGCATCAAGACACCAAACTCTTCACCACCTAAACGAGCTAAAAGATCTCCTTGGCGTATATTTCTCTCTAGAAATGCGGCCATACTTTTTAATACTTGGTCACCCGAATAATGTCCATATTGATCATTAATTCGCTTAAAGTGATCCGCATCAATCATCAAAAAGCTTAATGCTTTGTTGTTTGCTTTCGCCTGTTCAAACAATGTGTAACCAAACTCTAAAAAGCTACGCCGGTTATATAAATAGGTAAGACTGTCTTTCGTTGCTAAAACCTCTAACCGTTGACTATAAGCCTCTTTCTCAACTTCGCGACTTTTACGAGAGTCAATATCCATATGAAACCCCGAAACCCTTCGGGGATTCCCCTGCCTATCTCGTTCCACAACCGTTCCTTGCGTCAAGATCCAAACCCATCTTCCACTCTTATGCCTCATTCTTAATTCATACTGAAAATGAGCAGAGTAACCCAAAAGATGCTTTTGCAAAGCCTCTTCGACCTGAGCAAGATCATCAGAGTGAACTAAAGAACGCCATGTTTCAAAAGAGGTCGGCATTAATTCTGAGAGCTTATACCCAAGCATACTTGCCCAACGCTCATTTAATTGCACCTTTTCAGTGGTGCAATCCCAAACCCAAGTACCAATATGAGTTGCCCAAATAACCTCCTCTAACCGTCCTCGCTCGATAGACAATTCATTTTGTGTATCAGATAGTTTGCGGTGACTTCTTAATAAAAAGAGATAACTGATTATTAACGATAAGAGTAATGCAACCGCAAGAACAATCGACAATTTATACTGCGTCCAAATATCTACGAGTGAAATTGGTAGGTCTTGCTCAAAAGGAGGAAAGCGCTGTCTACGTAGTAAATGAGAGATACTGGAATAATTGGCAGGAATATCGAAACCGCCTATTTTCATTGCCCTAGAAGAACGATCAGCGGGTGTTAATTTAAGTAACTCAGCGACTACAAATTTTGTGATATTCTTATCGATGTAGGGCAAAGCGGCAAAAGGCCATTCAGGGTAAAGGGTTGTCGATGATATAAGAGGAAATGATGTAAGAGATTGCTGGTTAATAATATAAACCTGCTCAAGTGACAACTCACCTTCGGCCACCATCTGTTCCAAAATCCCCGTTCTAACAAACCCAGCATCTACATCACCCGAGAGAACCTTTTTCACAACTTGATCATGGGGCATACCTAATTCAACAAGTTCAAGGCTATTATGCAAACCTTCGAGCTGATTATCCAACACAGAGGCTTGCATTTGATACCCACCCAAAGAAAAAGTGCTAACAATGGCCACTTTTTTATTCTGTAAACTCTCTAAATTGGTGATTGAAGAATTACCCGCTTTAGTGAAAATAACGCCACCAAAGGATTTAAGAAGCCGCTCACCTGTTTTATTTACCCTAGTCAAAATAGGAGAGGAGAGCCCATAAACTTCCTGTAAATATAAATAGAAACTGGGATTTGCCAGTATATACGCCACACTCCGGTTAGCTACCGCGCGTTCTAACTCATCAAAATAATAAGCTTTCACTGTAAATAAATACTTATCGCTCTTTTCATTCAGTAGATCAGCCAAGGCTCCCCAGCGTTGCTTCACAACCGATTTATCTCTAACAGCCAAGACCCCAATCGTTATTTGTTCAGGAATCATTGCAAACAACGTAGAACTATAGCAACTCAGCGCTATACAAAAACCTACTAACAATCCCGACAGTCGATTCATCATGGGCTAACAAAGCGTGAGTCAACAAGGTTATCAGTATTAACAGGCGCATTAAGCAAGCCTGATTGAGCCATAACCTCTATTATTTTATTTCCCACTCGCTCAACTTTAGAAGGAGACCCTACCATTAAGCGCTGGTTATTCGATCGGTTGGGTAGAAGTAAGCCTTCAAACAAAAAAGGTATTAAATCCGGCTCCATTCCTAAACGAGGGGCCATACGGTATAGAGCATCTTCTCGCTGTACATCAAAATGACGCAGCGCCTTAAAATGCGCATCAATCAGATGAGTAATTTGCTCACGCTTATGTAAAGTTGCTGTTTTTACCGCCAAAACATCTAAAATTATTTCCGGCATTGATCGACTATCAAAAACTTTATACCCACCCGCCATGATTAACTTTCTGGCCACAGGCTCGTAAGTGATAACGCAATCAATTTTTCCGTCAAGCCAAGCAGTCTCTTGATCATCTATAGTGATATCCACAACGGTAATATCATCCTTAGTGAGGCCGGCTTGATCTAATAGATGGCTTAATACAACCGCACCTAAAGCTGAGATTTCAACACCTATGCGTTTGCCTTTTATATCAGAGAGTTGAGATAACCTTGTACGCGAAATAACTTGATCCGCGCCAGCCGATATATCTAAGATAGCAACAACTGTGAGTTCTATCCCTTCTGACCTAGCTCGTATCACTTCATCAAACGTTAAAGTCGCAGCTTCGACTTTACCCTCTTTGATTAATTCCAGTGATTCACTGGCAGAATAAGTATTTTGAAAGCTTATCTGTGCAGTATCCACCCAGCCCAATTGATCAGCGAGATACATAAACGTATAACCGGGCCAAATATGAGTAGCAACAACCAATGGATCTTTCGAACTAGAACAACCATTAAGTAATGTGAGCAAAAAGATAAAAAACGCCGTAAATAGCCCCTGTCGAAACTTCCGTTTTTTCATATTTATCACTTAACGAGAAAGAACAATATAAGTGTAGATTAATGACGCATAAAAAACAGCCATAAGTCAGACTTAATCATGACCCGCATCACATAAATAAAATTAACCTATAAAAACGGCTAAATTTACGACTACCAAAAGCAAAAGAGCTACAAAAACCACTAAAGAAACCGGTATAAGGCTAATGTGCTGAATTCTGTACAAAAAACCAGCTCTTAAGATACTGGCCGAATTCAATGCAAACGCAGAAAGGTATCTTCTATAAACTGATCGATACACTGATTATCTTTATTTATCCGTATATAGGCGCGAAACCCTATTAATTGAATCTGTAAAAACTGCGCCAAACGACGAGTATCGCTTGAGGAACTAATCTCACCTGCGTCCTGAGCCCGAATAAGCACAGCTTCCAGACCATCCTCCATCATATTTAACAGGCGCTTAGATTCAGCTAAAAGCTCAGCATTATCTTCAGTAAGCTCTGACACAGTTTTAACCAACATACACACTTCACTGTGTGCATTATCTTGCTGACGCTTAACAATCGATCTAATAAACAACTTAAGTGCTTCTAATGGTGAGGAGGTTTGCTCTTGGCACTTTTGCATATGTCGAATATTAGCATCTGTATAGCACTTTAATGCCTCTTTAAACAAACCCTCTTTACTACCAAAAGCGGCATAGATACTGCCAGGTCGCATATCTATATGATCCTGTAGATTCCGCATAGATGTGGCATGAAAGCCTTTTTCCCAAAATAGGTTAGTAGCTTTCTGAATCACCACGTCCCTATCATGCTTTATTTGATTAACCATCGTCTTTCATCACCAGTTGAACATTTGTTCAAATTTTAACTTGAACATTAATTCAAGTCCAGTTAAGCTGAAAATGAACAAACGTTCAATAACTTTACCACGAGAAAATAACTGCAATTACGCACTATTTTTTAATGGAACTTTTTTCTGGAGAAAATATGAAAACCTTTACTTTGCACACCATGGAATCCGCGCCTGAAGGTAGCAAAACTCTTTATGAAACATCATTAAAAAACTTTGGCATGATTCCCAACTTACATGCAGTTCTTGGTGAAGATCCAGCAACACTCGAAGCTTACCAGCGTTTACATGACCTATTTCAACAAACAGCTTTTGATGCAGCAGAACTAACTGTCGTTTGGCAAACCATTAATGTAGAACATGATTGCGCCTATTGTGTTCCTGCCCACAGCATGATTGCTGATATGATGAAAGTTGATCCTGCGGTAGATCAAGCATTAAGAAATCAGACAAAAATGCCTACAGATAAACTGCAAGTACTCCATGAAACAACGCTTTCAATCCTACGTAACCGCGGCCACTTAACGACTGAAGAACTAGAAAAATTCTATACTGCAGGTTATGAGCAAAAACACATCCTTGGCATTCTGCTCGGCTTATCACAAAAAGTTATCAGTAATTACACAAACCATATTGCTAAAACGCCCGTTGACGACATGTTCAAAGCCTTTGTTTAAAACAAGTTAATAAACCTAGTCGATTAATTCAGAGTATTCCACAAAAGCAGTCTGTAGAATGCTCTTAAAGGGTGGCTAAAGGGTGGGACAGGCATGATACAACAATCAATCGGTTTTGATGTTTATGGAACCCTTGTTGACCCTGTTGATATGGGCCAACACTTAGAGCAACTCACTGGCACTAAGGCAAAAGCCTTTGGTCAGCTATGGCATGATAAAAAAGTAGAGTACGCCTTCCGTCGTGCTTTAATGCAACAGTACGAAGACTTTAGTGTTTGTACGTTACAAGCATTACGCTACTGCATGGCCACTTTTAATATCGAATTAACTGAAGACGAGCAACGCCATTTAGTAAGCGAGTTTGCAAACCTTAAAGCCTTTGATGATGTTATTCCCGGCTTAATTAACCTGCAGGAAAAAAAGCACCTGTTATCTGCTTTTTCCAATGGCCCAGAAATCGCCGTTCGCAAACTGCTTAACAATGCAGCCGTATTACCCCTTTTAGACCATGTTATCAGCGTAGATGACCTAAATACCTATAAACCGAATCCTCAGGTCTATCAATATTTAATGAAACGCACCCAAGCCAACACAGAAAATAGTTGGATTGTGTCTAGCAATCCTTGGGATGTGATTGGCGGGAAAGCCGCTGGTTTAAAAGCCGCGTGGATAAAACGAGGCGTAGGAGAGATCTTTGACCCTTGGGATATTGAACCTGACCTAATCGTCAAAAACTTAGTCGAGTTAAGCGAAGAAATAGACGCTTAATTTAAAAAATAATGTTTAATAACTCCTCAGAAAATTAATATGACAAATACATATACGCCACCAAAAGTTTGGCAGTTTGATGAAGAAAGCGGCGGAACTTGGGCTAAAGTCAATCGCCCTGTATCTGGCGCTACACATTCTGCAGAACTCCCCATAGGCGAGCACCCTTTTCAGCTTTACTCAATAGCAACACCCAACGGCCAGAAAGTGACCATCATGCTTGAAGAGCTATTAGCTTTAGGCGTCACCGACGCAGAATATGATGCTCACCTAATCAATATTGGTGAAGGGGATCAGTTTTCCTCTGGCTTTGTCGCCGTAAACCCTAACTCAAAAATCCCTGCATTAATGGATCACTCAGAAAGCAACTCTTCCACTAGAGTATTCGAATCTGGAGCGATTCTGTTATACCTCGCAGAGAAATTTGGCAAGCTACTATCCAAGAATGTAACAGAGCGTACAGAAGTACTTAATTGGCTCTTCTGGTTACAAGGTTCAGCCCCTTACCTTGGCGGCGGATTCGGTCACTTTTACGCTTATGCGCCAGAAAAGTTTGAATACCCTATCAACCGTTTCACTATGGAAGTTAAGCGCCAACTCGACCTGCTCGACAAGCAACTAGCGGACAACAAGTTTATCGCGGGAGACAGCTATACCATTGCAGATATAGCCATTTGGCCTTGGTACGGTAATCTTGTACTCGGCAAGCAATATGATGCGGGAGAATTTCTCGAGGTAGATAGCTACCAACATGTTAAACGCTGGGCTGAAGAGGTTTCACAACGTCCGGCCGTTCAACGGGGCCGAATCGTCAATAGAACCTGGGGAGAGCCTTGGGAAAATCTAGCTAATCGACATAGCGCCTCTGACATCGACCAAATTCTACAGTTAAAACCTAAGGTGTAGTCTAGGTATAGTTAAGGTGCAGTCAGCCCCATCACAGGCACCGAGGGGCACAAAACCTCCACTAAATCCTCTATCTATATAGGTAGAGGGTTTTTACAGCACATACCAAAGTAACATTGGCAGTGAGGCAAAGCCCATAAAGGTCGATACAATAACCAACCCAGCCACCTCTTGTGGCCTTTGATCATAGAGCTGCGCAAACAGATAACTAAAGACAGCAGCAGGCAGAGAACACTGTAGAATAACAACACCCGCAGCGGCGCCACTCAGTCCCATACCCCAGACAATACCTAGTCCAACACCGACCCCCATACCTAATCTTAAAAAAGACAAACCGAAAGCAGTTTTCAGCCCTCTAATTTTAAGGCTCGCAAGGGAAACCCCCAGCGTAAACAACATCAAAGGAATGGTTAGATCACCAATTAACTTAGTCGTATTGAATAACCACTTAGGTACAGTTAAACCGGTAAAGAGAAACAAAGAGGCTAGCAAGGTCGCTGGAATAATCGGCATTTTTAGCAACGACATTAAGGTAAATTTTCCAGAGACAAACGCAACCCCCACCGTTAACTGCAACACTACATAAACCGTAAAGAAAGCAATCGCTAGGGCTAGCCCTTCATCACCAAAAGCTAACAGACAAAGAGGTAGACCGACATTACCAACATTAGGCCAGCTCAACGCTTGCAGAAAGGCACGATGGGGCAGTTTAAGAAGCGTAAGAATAACTCCCCCAATCACAACAAAAGCTAGGTTGGCAATAAGTGCAGAGAGGCCCATTTTCCATAAATGAGATATTTCCAACTCCACTGTTGCTAAAGCATAAAAGACTAAACTAGGGGTGCCAAAATAGGTGACTATAGATGTCACCAATCCGGTATCAAAATCTTTACCACTCTTCGACCAACCATAGCCAATAGCTACACAGACAAAGACGGGCGCTAGAATGGAAAAAATTTCTGAAAACATAAATCTATAACCTAAGACGTTTTAACAAATTAAATTTAAGGCGTTAAGAATAATATGCACAGCCTTAACGCAACTAAAAATCAACGCGCCTGCAAGCGGTATTGCGAGGGCGTACAGTGAAAATGTTTACTAAAAGCTCGGCTAATCGCTTCCTGACTTTTGTAGCCATAACGGGAAGCAACCGTCTTAACACGCTCTCCCCTTTCCAGGTCTTTACGCACTAAAGCTAAGCGCCACTCCCGAAGATACTGAGCTGGATTCTGGCCAACACAGGTTTTAAAACACTCCATAAATTGGCTTCTAGATAATCCAGCAATATCAGCAAGATCTTCGATATGCCATTCAAATTCAGGACGCTCATGAATAGCCACAATCGCCTTACAAATCCGGTCATCCGCCAAACCAGCAATCAGCCCTGTTTTCTCAATATCTGATTGAATCGCATGCCTTAATAAAATAACGACCAAGACCTCAAACAAACGCCGGATAGTCGTTGCACGGCCACAACGCGCCTCAACAATCTCACTCAATATTAGCTGACTAAGGTCTTGAATCGAACGCGCTTGATCAACAGCTAAAACGATCTTCTTAGGTAGAGCCTGCACAAGAGGGTTCGCCTCGCCCCCCATATCAATTGACGCTGCAACAATCAGCTCATCCCTAGTCGAGTGAACCACTTCTGACTTGAGAGGCCAAAACTCTATACGCCTAATCTCCCCGCTTTCAACACAGCCGAATAGAAATAGATTGGCAGCGCTTAAATCGTTAACAATATCTGCCCTTAAATCAAAGCGAGATATCAATGCAGAAAGACGATCCGGTTTACTCATTGAGGACTTAATACCTATTAAAAGCCAAACAATACCGGACTATAAGTCATACAAAAGAGATTTTTCAAGATAATTTATCCATTATCATATGAATCTAATCACTGGAGTTGTGATGAATAACCCATATGACTCACGAATCAACTTAGCCTTAGGAATATTGCAGCATGGAAATCGACTACTACTTCACCAGTATTTCACCTTTTACCTATCTAGGTCATTCTCATTTTTTACAGATAGCCAAAGAAGCTGGCGCACAGGTAAATTTTAAACCCGTCAAACTAGGTGAAGTGTTTGCTGAATCCGGCGCAACGCCCTTACCGCAACGCCCAAAAAGCAGACTAGACTACCGCTTAATTGAACTTGGTCGTTGGGCGAAGAAACGCGGCCTGCCGATCAACAAGCAACCAAGCTTTTTCCCAACCAGCCCCGTTTTAGCTGACAAGTGCATTATTGCGCTTCAAGCCTCAGGGGCAGAAGCCGGAGCAGTCATTGGCCAGATTTTAGCCGCCTGCTGGGAACACGAAAAAGACATTGCCGATGAAAGCACCCTCAGAGAGATACTCAAGGCACACACTATTGATGCGGATGCACTACTCGCGAGCGCACAATCTCAAGCTATTGAAAATATCTACACAAACAACACCAATGACACCATTAACGCCGGTGCGTTAGGCGTACCCTCTTATCTACTTAATGGCGAACAGTTCTGGGGGCAAGATCGGCTAGAACTACTTGAAGAAACTTTGAAACAGTAAGAGAAGCCAAAGCGAACGCCACGAGCTAGACACAAAAAAGCCCTGCGATTAAGCAAGGCTTTTTCGTTTTAATAGATGGCGGTCAGGGGGGGGGCTGAAACCCTCAACTGGCGACCACGTACAAACAATAAGTTACCTTCTAAAGAGAGCCTAGGTCACTGTACAACTGTCATATGAAACTGCAACCAAATTAATAATCGTCAAACTCAATCCTAATCCTACAAATCTGAGGATTTACATATGGGTGATAACTTGTTCAACTGACAACCTAACTCGCAGTCAAAGTAAGGGACATAATCACTTTATGATTTAAAATAGTGCTTCTATTATTCCCTGATACATTACTTGTGCATTCCTGTATGATAAAATCTATTTTAATAAAGACTATTATGTCTAACACTTTGTTTTACATAGAATTATAACTCTAAGAATTGGAGCCTGATCGAATGCCGCAAGAAAACACAGGTATATTAATCGTTTTTGACGGTATCGATGGAGCTGGCAAGACCACACAGGTTGACTTACTTTCTCAAGCACTTCGAAATGCGGGAGTAACTGTTGTTACTTCTAAAGAACCAACAGATGGCCAATGGGGCCAGAAAATTCGTCAATCTGCCACCACTGAAAGAATGCCTCTTGATGAAGAATTACACGCCTTCATCATGGATAGAAAAGAACACATAGAGACCTTAGTTCAACCAGCTCTAGATCGTGGGAAAATAGTAATCTTAGATAGGTATTACTATTCAACCATTTGTTATCAAGGAGCAAGAGGCGAAGACAAAGTAAAACTACGTCAAGACGTGATGGAGTCAGCATTAAAGCCTGATATTTCTTTCATAATGGATGTGAACCCTCATATCTCTCAAGAAAGGATTGAGGTTCGTGACGGCGCCCCTAATTCTTTCGAAAATATCGATTACTTAACTGAAGTACGTAAAGTTTACCATTGGCTATGCCGAGAAGATTCTTCACTTTATGAACTTGACTCTAACAACACAATCGATCAGCTTCATACCACCATAGTCAATATACTCGTAGATGGCGTATTGAAAGACAAGCTCTGCGCTAAAGATTATGGATGTGATGATGAGTATCACTGTAGCTTCAGGATGACCAATACGTGCCAATGGTCAAATCTGAAATCAGTACTTTTGAAGCCTTTACCTAAGCAAACTAAATTTCAGGCTTTAAAATACCACACGGAGTAACAAAATAAACATGGATGTTAAGGAAACAAATCACATTGGTACACTCTCCGACTCTAGAATAAGAGAACTTTGTAAAAACGGAGTATTGATCAAAGATAACTACTCCCCTGAAAACATAAAACAATGCTGCTATGAACTCAGAGCAAGCAATATTTACTATGATTTATCAGACCCAGCCAACTCCATAAAACATACACTTTCCGATAACGATTACATCCTGATAAAACCAAGGCAAAGTGTTGTCATAATATCAAAAGAGTCACTTAATATTAAAAGTGATTTATTAGCTAGAATATTAAGCAAAGGAAAACTATTCTCAATCGGGCTTCTGCCCGTCAATACTTATGCAGACCCCGGATTTTACGGAAATCTAGGTATTGTTTTCCATAATTCCTCTAATCGATATATCAAAATAAAGCCCAATGAAGCAATTGCTAAAGTAGAGTTTTACCAACTTGATAAAGAAGTGGAATACCCATATCACGGTCAGCATGGCTACCAAACAAACATGTGGCCAATTCCTGAAGATATGTTCCTTACAGAAGAAGAAATCAAGCAAGATAGGCGTATAGGAAATGAGTATTCTGAAGTTAAGAATACACACGGTAAAAATATCGGAAAGCTATACAAAAATTTAAGCTACACACTTAAAAGCGTAACTTTTCTAACATGTATTTATTTCATTCTTATGTTTGCACTGATTATAACCATTGCAGATGGAGATAAAATTGATACAACAATATCAATATCTATAGGCATCGTATCCAACATAATTTTCATGGGTCTAACCCATTTAGTTACCAGCTATAGGAAAAAATGATAATGAATATAGATGAGCTTTTAAAAACACAGAAGGAATTTGATTCTAAACATGGATGGTCAAGCGATGCTAAGAACAATGCCGAACTCATTAATATAGCATCATCTGATATTGTAGGGCTGATTGGAGAAATTGGTGAATTCTCAAATTTAGTTAAAAAAGCAGCTTTAATTAAAAATGATCAAGAATCACTAGACTCTTTCATTTTAAGCCATAAAGCTGAAATGAATGAAGAACTAATAGACTCATTTATATATATGTTAAGGCTGTTCAACCTTTTTAAAGTTGATATCGGCAAGGAATACCAAAAGAAGTACAACTTCAATGACAGGAAGTTTAAGAGTTTTGAAAAATAATCAACTGATGATCCGGGGCAAAAAACTCAACAGCCGTTTTTTTTTTGCACCTGTAAACACGGGCTTTACTGAAAACAACCTACCCACAGAAAAGCTAATTGATTTTCATCAAGAAAGATCGAGCTCATACATGGGTATAAATTATGTTGGCAACATTGCAGTTGGGGAGCAGTATAAAAGTAATGGAGGCACGCTAACACTTCAGCCCAATACGCCAGAATGGAAAAGTCTAGTTAACAATATTAAGTATGATGGTTGCCTTTCTGGAATACAGCTAGCCTGCAGGTACTACAAGAACGATGCACAAAGAAGCTGGAGAGTAGAAAATAAAACCTTAACCATCCACAAACTTCGCGAATTCATATCCTCCCTTGAAAAAAAACAGATTGATAAGATTTTTAAAAGCTTTATAGAGTCAGCTCAAACTGCATTAGTCTATGGCTTTGATGTTATACAGATACATGCTGCCCATGGTTACTTTCTATCTCTTCTCCTCAACGAAAAAATAAATACTAGGAAAGATCAATACTCCATTGATAACCATGGTGGCTTATTTCAACTAATACAAGACTTACGAAGTTTATCCAGCGAATACCTTATAGATATGAGGTTTTCATGCATTGAAGGAATAAGTAATGATAATCATGAGTGGGCTATGCGGAAGTCCCAGATCATGACATTAGAGCAAGCTGGTTTAGATATAATAAGCTTATCTGCCGGTATGTATGACCTATCAAGGAAGTTAATATATCCATCAAAAAATGATGGATATGGAGTATACATCAACTTCGCAAAAGAGTTGCTAGACTGTACAGATGTAGCTATTAATGTTTCTGGTAATTTCTGGAATTTATCCCCTCTGATAGATGCGGAAGAAAGATTAACATTCGGTGTCTGCCGTCCCCTAATCGCAGACCCCGATTTTGTTAAGAAGAGTTTAACAGGTGATCTTAACAACATTAATCATTGCAATAGATCCGGTTATTGCCATTATTTTACTCAAGGGAAGAGTTATTTAAGTTGTAAAGTAAACCCAAAGCTAAATCATTAAGTTAAGCCATTCTATTTTAAAAAATAACTGGGACGTACAAACAAGGATTAACTCATGGAATTAGACAAAGAGAAGAAAGCGGCCCAAAGGAACTTTGAACAATTAGTAGCAAATGCGCCAACCCACCTATCAGAAAAAGAAGATAAGTTTTCAACACAACTAAAAAAAGCTAAAAAAAGCCACGAAAAAAAAACTGTCGACTCTTTACGCCTTCATGAATGAGCTTTATGAATATGCGTCACGCTACACACCTTGTAAGAAGGGCTGCTCTGACTGCTGTCATTATGCAGTTACAGTTAGTGAAGTAGAAATTGCATTTATTGAGAAATTTACACGAGTAAAGAGGCAAAAGACCTTTTCATCCAAAGCTGACTTTCATGGAACTCCATGCCCTTTTCTAAAGAATGGAAGCTGCTCTATTTATGATGTAAGGCCATTTGTATGTAGAAGGCATGTTACTCTTACGAGCACAAACACGTGGTGTAATCCAAACATCAGTAACAACGAAACATTCCCACTATTAAGGTTTACAAGTTTAGACGAAGCTTTCGATGATATTCGAAGAGAGAGTAAGTCCTTTGAATTTTATGATATTCGCCAAGTATTCAAGTAATCTTTGCATTCCCTCACCTCAGCTATAAACATTAGGGATCACCGTACGACATTACCACTGCACATAATTTATACAAGGAGAGGATAATCTAAGGAAGTTTGTAAAAAGAAAAGATGTCAAGATTAACGTCAACTTTAGATAAAGAAACCATTCATAACGCATTATTTTTAACAAATAAATCATTAATGGCAGTCAGGGAAGGATTATTTCACCCCTTCGGGGCCGTGGTCGCAAGCTCCCACGTTGTCTCGCTTCGCTCGGCTCAAACCCTCTTCTCGGGTTCTCATCCCTCTAAATCGCAAACACAAAAAAGCCCTGCGCTAAGCAAGGCTTTTTCGTTTTAAATAGATGGCGGTCAGGGAGGGATTATTTCACCCCTTCGGGGCCGTGCTCGCAGGCTCCCACGTTGTCTCGCTTCGCTCGGCTCAAACCCTCTTCTCGTGTTCTCATCCCTCTAAATCGAAGACACAAAAAAGCCCTGCGCTAAGCAAGGCTTTTTCGTTTTAATAGATGGCGGTCAGGGAGGGATTATTTCACCCCTTCAGGGCCGTGGTCGCAGGCTCCCACGTTGTCTCGCTTCGCTCGGCTCAAACCCTCTTCTCGGGTTCTCATCCCTCTAAATCGCAGACACAAAAAAGCCCTGCGCTAAGCAAGGCTTTTTCGTTTTAAATAGATGGCGGTCAGGGAGGGATTCGAACCCTCGATACCTTGCGGTATACACGCTTTCCAGGCGTGCTCCTTCGGCCACTCGGACACCTGACCATCCTGCATTGAGTGCGGCATAAAGCTGCTCATCAACGCGGCGCGAATTGTAACATAGACTCCCCTATCCGCAAGGTATTTAACGGAAAAATTCAGTGATCGTTTTATCTTCAGGTATTTGTCGCAAAATAAACGGATTAGACGGTGCAAGAAAAGAGAAAATAAATCGATTAATGCCTAGATGCAACGATCATATTTTCTAAAGTCACTGGAGGATTAAATTAAAAGAGGAGTGCTAACTAACAGGAGAAGAAAAAAAGCCCAGCTTAAAACTGGGCCAAAGTAATACCTGGAAGGTATAAAACTATCAAGTAGACTTAATTAACTTAGTCCGCTTGACGACGTAAGAATGCTGGAATATCTAAGAACTCCATGTCATCCGTACCTGTCTTTTGCAGAACAGGCTGTTCCTGTTCTATCTCTCTATGTATTTCAATCGGTTCTGCTTTCGCTCTTGGAGCGCTATCTTTGCGTGCGGAACGCATAACCGCAGGTAGTTCCAGCTGATCAAAATCAGAAACAGCGCCCGAAGCAGCTGCCGCTGAAACGCGCCCTGTACCTGTATTAACCACATCCACCTGTTGCTGGCCTGCACGTCCAAGACCTGTTGCAACAACAGTGACTGTTAATTCATCAGTCAACTCTGGATCAATTACTGTACCGACAACGATAGTAGCGTTCTCAGAAGCGTACTCTTCAACAATATTACCCACTTCTGAGAACTCGCCCAAACTAAGATCAAGACCCGCGGTGATATTAACCAAAATACCACTCGCCCCCTTCAGATCTACATCTTCAAGTAATGGACTTTTGATCGCAGCTTCCGTCGCTTCAGTTGCACGCTCTTCACCACGGCCACTACCGCTACCCATCATCGCCATGCCCATTTCAGACATAACGGTACGGACATCTGCAAAGTCGACGTTAATCATACCCGGGCGGATAATAAGATCAGCGATACCTTGTACAGCACCTTTCAAAACATCATTACATGTATTGAAGGCATTAAGCAGACTGGTATTTTTACCTAGCACTGGCAGTAATTTTTCATTTGGAATGATGATAAGAGAATCTACATTCTCTTTAAGCTCATTAATCCCTTCATCAGCAATTTTAAGGCGTTTACGGCCTTCAAAAGAAAACGGTTTTGTCACAACAGCGACCGTTAAGATTCCCATCTCTTTGGCCACTTCAGCAATAATAGGTGCAGCACCTGTACCTGTACCGCCACCCATACCGGCAGTGATAAAAACCATATCGGCCCCTTCAAGCATTTCGCCGATACGTTCACGATCTTCAATCGCTGCATGACGACCTACTTCAGGGTTTGCACCCGCACCCAAACCTTTGGTCAACTCACCACCGATCTGAATAACTGTTTTCGAGTGCATGTTATCTAATGCTTGCGCATCCGTGTTTGCACAGATGAACTCAACACCATCAACTTCAGAATTAACCATGTGCTGTACAGCGTTACCGCCGCCACCACCAATACCAATTACTTTAATTACGGCGCTTTGAGGAATATTATCTGCTAACTCAAACATACCGATCTCCTTCCAGTTTTTACGCTTATTTTAATTACTTAGCGTTTATTTAATGATTCATCCGTTTAATAAACAGGGCTTCAAAAGTTACCTTGAAACCATGTTTTCATTTTATTCAACATATTCTCTTGCTGCTCAATCACTTCTACCTCAGCTAATTGAGCGCCAGACTCTCCGCCTTGATCATCACAGGCGTACTGCAGTAACCCCATACTTGTTGCATAAACAGGATTACCTAAAATATCTTCCATTCCTCGCGTACCTTGAGGAGACGCTAAGCGAACAGGCATATGGAAGATCTCTTCAGCCAATTCAACGGCACCCTCCATCTTGGATGTGCCTCCCGTCAACACAATGCCCGCAGCCACTAACTCTTCGAAACCACTGCGTCGAAGCTCAGCTTGAATCATATTGAATAATTCTTCGTAGCGAGGCTCTACAACTTCAGCTAGTGATTGACGAGATAAAGTCCGTGCCGGACGATCACCTACACCAGGAACATTAATCATTTCATCCGGTGCGGCTAACTGAGCCAATGCACAGGCGTACTTAATTTTTATATCTTCTGCATGCTGCATAGGCGTGCGCAACGCCATTGCAATATCATTAGTGACTTGATCCCCTGCAATCGGGATAACTGCCGTATGACGTATAGAACCACCCGTAAAAATGGCGATATCAGAAGTACCGCCACCAATATCTACCATGCATACACCTAGTTCTTTTTCGTCTTCCGTCAATACGGAGTAACTAGATGCCAACTGTTCTAAAACAACATTGTCCACTTCAAGACCACAGCGGCGGACGCACTTCTCTATATTTTGAGCGGCATTGACAGAACCCGTTACTAAGTGAACTTTGGCTTCCAAACGTACACCGGACATACCTAAAGGCTCACGAATACCCTCTGAACTATCAATCTCATACTCTTGTGGCAAGATATGTAGAATTTTTTGATCGGCAGGAATAGCAACAGCCCGTGCAGCATCAATTACCCGCTCTAGATCAAACTCGGTTACTTCACCATCTCTCACAGCAACAATGCCATGTGAGTTCAAACTGCTAATATGATTACCCGCAATTCCAACAGCAACAGAGTGGATTTTACAGCCGGCCATCAATTCAGCTTCTTCGACCGCACGTTGAATAGAGCTCACCGTGGACTCGATATTGACCACCACCCCTTTTTTAAGACCTTTAGAGGGATGGGATCCAATTCCAACAATATCAATTGTACTGTCGACATTAACTTCCCCGACCAAACAAACCACTTTGGAGGTACCAATATCGAGTGCAACAATCATATTTGAGTTAGCTACCATATTCACACGCCGTACATTAATTATAGGCTGCCTTATTTTCACTTATTACCATTAATAAACCAACCTATTTTCGATGAATTTTTTTATATTTTGACTCTTTATTTTATATCTATAAAGCATCGCAATAAATTCACTCTATTTTACTTATCGGCCAAACAAAAATATATATTAGGAAAAAAATTCAAATATTTCAAAACACTAGCGCAATCTAAACAGATAAAACAAAATCGTACAATAAATATACACTGCTTATTCAACAGGTTAAAAATATATTAAAAATCAAAATTTAATATTGATATTTTAACAACAAATCAAAATCAATTTTTGAATAATCCAACAGAGATCAAAATCCAAATTTGATTATTCACGTAAATATCAAATTTAAATATTGAATATTCGCACAATTATCAAAATTAGGTTTTGATTATTTTTAAAAAATTAAAGGACACTTAAATTAAATTTTAATTCCGGCTTTTAACTATGAATCAGTTTCAGTTTGCCGAGAAAAACACCATTTTTTCAGGCAATAGGTCGGAGCATTCCATCACAGTAATGCAGGTAAAAAGGATCTGAGTTAGCCCAATACACACTCGTTCAGTTCTAGAAGCACAAGGCAAGTCCCGCCAACACAATAGAAATAGCTCACTCCTATGCCGTGAGCCATCAAGACAAAGAGAACTAAGATCTACTACAAGGGCAGCACTTAACGACGGTAACTATAACCTGTATCCATTTCGCGCCAGTTTTCAAGATGGGGCGCTTCTTTCAGGTAGGCTCTTATGGAGGTATTCCCATCCGCAAGAAAGGAAGAGTCTAAAAAGTTATCGAGCACTTCGGCACCTTGCCCCTCAGCAGCTTGCAAACAGAAAGCTAAATAACGGGGGAAAGGCAAAATATCATTACGCCATAATTGGCCACTGTAGTATTGGCCGACACGCTCATAATATTCCTGCTCAGAGGCGCATTTAGTTTTCCTATATGCAGTATCTGTATTGGTCGTGCACATAAAGCCTCTCGAAACTCCCTCTTCGGGATGAAACGTATCGACTTCCAACCAATCATAACGATGCTCTCGCTCATAGAGCGCATAATAAGCATCATCACTACATTCAAACTGTGAACAGATGATCGTTGAATCCCTAGCTTCAAGCGTAGAACAGCAAGCAATCTCTTGTGAATCCGCCGTGGCATTGTGGCGGCTAAAGAAAACCACCCCAACCTTATTAAAAACTCGTTTATAACCTGATACTTCAACAATGCGGAAGTTTTCTAGACTCGGTACCGTTTCCCGTGCAGAGCGTTCAGACAGCAGTGAGCCGTAACCAATGATTGATTTCATTATTGATCCGTTTCTGATGCCCGCGCCAATAGATCGGAACTGAGTTTTTTCTTCCCTTCAGCTCCCAGCTTTTGCAGCATAGCCACTTGATTCACTAAATTACCTCGCCCACTGCTAAGACGTTTATGAGCTGTATCAAAAGCCTGTTGAGTTTTATGTAGGTTACGACCTATATCGTCAATAGATTCAACAAAGCCGACAAACTTATCATGCAGTTCCCCACCCCGCTGTGCAATCTCTTTCGCATTTTGATTTTGATGTTCATAACGCCAAATATTATGAATTGTACGTAGCGTAACCATCAATGTGGATGGACTAACTAACATGATATTTCGGTCAAAAGCTTCTTTAAAAAGATTAGGCTCTTTCTCTAAAGCCAATAGAAATGCGCCTTCGATAGGAACAAACAGCAGTACAAAATCAAGAGAGCGAACACCCTCTAGCGTTTGGTAAGCCTTATCACTCAAGCCTTTAATATGGCCCCGAATCGACAGAAGGTGCTCTCTTAAAAAACGCTGCCTTGGGTCATTCTCACCTTTAGATGTATCGGCAGAGCAATACTGCTCGTAGGCAGTTAAAGAGACTTTAGAATCCACAATCACATCTTTACCATCAGGTAGATGGATAATTGCATCTGGCTGGTAGCGCTTACCCTCCTGTGATGCATTTACCTGTAATTCGAACTCACTCCCTTTGCGTAAGCCAGACTCTTCTAGGACTCTCTCTAAGATGACTTCACCCCAGTTCCCTTGGGTCTTACTCTCGCCTTTTAAAGCATTCGTCAGGTTAACCGCATCTTCACTCATCTGCTGATTAAGCTGTTTCAGCTGGCTAATTTGTGTGTATAAGGCTTGTCTGTCTTTCGTTTCTTTATCGTACACATCTTCGACACGGCGCTTAAAATCGCCAAGCTGCTCACGTAAGGGGGTTAAGAGATGGCCTAAGTTTTCTTTACTCGTCTCAGAAAAACGCTGGGTTTTTTCATCAAAAATACGGTTGGCCAGATTTTGAAATTCTTGCTTTAACTGCTCGCGCGCTTTTTCTAATGTCGCTAGTTTCTCTGCTTGCGCCTCTCTTTCTGCATCTAAACGCGTTTCCAACTCCGCAACCACTTCGCAACGATCTGATAACTGGAAAACAGTTTGTTCCAACTTTTTTTCTAATTTGTTTTTTTCTGTCACTAAGTTGTCTAGCAAAGGTTCTATATAGGCCAAACGCTCCTCTAACCGAGCCCGCTGCATATCCAAACGATGATGACGTTCATTCAGTTGCTGAAACTCAGAATTAAGCTGGGTATGCTCCTGTCGCTCAGTTTCTAGTGTCCCTTGAGCTTGCAGCAGCGTTTGTTCTAACTGCTCATTACGCTCACTCAATTGGCGGCGCAACGAAGAAAATATTAATTTGGCAACAACAACCGCCACAACCAACCCAGCTACAGTACCTATTAACAAATTTCCTACATCAAGCTGTGTTAGCGATGGCATCATTAAATTACCAATATAAATATAAAACAGGGATAGAAAGAATAACTAAAGGCGAGGTCAACATTAATGCCTTAAATTCACCAAACATCTGTTGAATCACTATGACATGAACAACAGGGAAGGAGATAAAGACACAAAGTAATGCGATCCACCATTCCAAATTGATAAATCCGTAAGCAGCAGAGAAAACAAGAGTTAAGGCTGCAATATTGCCCAACATAACAATAGTCACCATACCGTTACGCGTACTCGCAAACGGGGGTTTCTCCTCTTCAGACAGTTTATTTAACGCCCCTGCACTCAATGCAGCAGACATAGAAACAACCCCTGTCACTAAGAAAATAATCAGTGGATCAATAATAGGCACGCCGATACTCCAATAAAAGTAATAAATCAGATCGCATTGTAAGGCTTTTATCTATAGCTGTTAACTGACTGTTGGTACGGATACAAAAGCACAAGCCATAAATGTAAAAATCGATCAGGCTTTCTACCACTCAGCGCTCTATAATGAAGATGCAAACTTATGCTCTAGAGGAATTTTGATGCTAAAAGTAATCTGGTTCTTATGGCTTTTTCTCGTGTTACCGCTGCCAACATATTCTGAGCCTACGCCCACTTATAGTGTTATTGAAGACAGCTATACCGTCTGCGATACCCTCGATCAATATAAGCAACTTCTACACTGGTCACTGTATGCTGTAGGAACGCCACCAAAAACAGGCTGCCGCCCAGCCCCTGCCAATGCAAAAGCCATTATCAAGCAGTGCCCAGAAAGTGATATTATTATCTGCCAATTTGAATTGAGCCCTGTTGACGGCAGTCCCCTGCTAAATGTCTGGGCCAGTAAAGTGATATTAAGGGCTGAAAAGCCATAGACAGAGAAGATATACGTGGAATTTCTGGTAAACGAAGCCGTTGAAGATTATGCCTTTCAAAGTACAACTCCTGAACCTGAACTTTTACAGGAGTTAATTGATGAAACTAATAAAAATATGGGTTGGCCGCAAAAGCTATCGGGCCGTCTAGTGGGGCGTACGCTTAAATTATTAGCTCAGCTCCACCAGCCTAAAAATGTATTAGAGATTGGCATGTTTACCGGTTACTCAGCATTATCTATTGCTGAGGGGATGCCTGAAGATGGCAAAATAATCTGCTGTGAAACAAACCCACGCGCCATAGAATTTGCACAGACCTTTTTTGACCGCAGCCCTCACGGTCATAAAATTGAAGTTATATTTGGTAAAGCGCTGGAAACTATAGAGACTCTCGACACCCCGTTAGACTTTACCTTTATTGATGCTGATAAACGTAACTACCTAAATTACTATCATAAAGTGCTAGAAATGACTCGCCCAGGCGGACTTATTGTTTTAGATAATATGCTGTGGTCAGGTAAGGTATTACAACCCGAGTCCGATATAGATGATGTGCTAGTTGATCTTAACAAAGAGATTGCCTCAGACCCTAATGTTGAAAACTTATTCCTTACCGTAAGAGATGGAATGAATGTGGTGAGGAAAATTCGATAATGTCGTATTTAATTAAAAACTACCAAACAGATTCCCCCACCCTAGAAAAAATAGATGGGGGGATCACTATGATCAACTCAGAAGATTATGGGATATCAACCGCCGCTGAACTTTTAGAACTATATTTAGAAACTGACAACAGCGCCCCTTTAATGGCACTGTTGACTAAACTTCGTGATGAAATAATAGAAGATCTTGATCAAGTTGGCTCCGTTAAAGAGATATATGGCCTAATGTATTGGTTGTTGGGTGATAAAGGCATAGATAATCGCGGTGAATCTCTTGAAGAAACCGCGGATAGACTTGGTGACATAGATATTGAAAACGATACCGATCAATACACTCAAATTATTTTTCATCTAAAAGATGCGGTCGAGAGACTGTACGATTTAGATCTCGAATCGGCCTAATAACGATGAAAACAAAGTGGAGGCAGTATGCGAAAGCGCACTAAGCTACTTTGGTGGCTACTGTCTTCCTGTTTAACTTTTCTGCTTATTCTCCCTGTTGCCCTCTATTTCCTGTCACCTATACTCGCGCAAAAAGGGCTGGAACACTGGTTACAAGAACAGAATTTCTCCCATATTGAGTTAGTGATGGAGCCGCCAAGCTGGGACACATTACGGATAGAAAAGCTCAAATTACAAAAAAACCAAACCGACAAGCTCATCACCTTATCAACAGAAAATATTTTAGTCCGCTTTAACCCTGTTGATCTGTATCTACATCAGCGCCTGAGCTTAGTACAGTTACCCCAATCTGATATTACTATCACTTACTTAACAGATAGCATTGAAACAACAGAAGAAAGTAACGATCTTATCGACCTAAGTAATCGTCTACCTCAACAATGGTTCAAAAAAATACCTGTTGATCTTATCCAAGTGGGCGAGCTTAATCTCAACCTAGATTACCCCTCCGATACGGCTGATTGGCATTTTAGCGGTGCGCTACTTTTTGATGGCGAAGAACTCTATAGCCGCGTAAAGCACTACCGCAACAATAAAAACCTAGGCTGGGGCGATCTAAAACTCGGTTACGATAACCATTTTTACCTACGGCTTCTGGAAAATGATAATCCATTTATCACTATAGATGGCGCACTTTCTTATACCGACCAACTCCAATTGAATTCAACCCAGCATATAGATGTCGCGGGATTACAGCGCTGGAAAAACAAACTATTCCCCACACTAACCAGCACTATTGCTAAACAGCGTAGCGCAGAGAACCCTTTAATAATCAATGGTCAACTTAAAACCCAAGGAATTACCAGCTTCCCACTACGCACCCAGTTCACCCCTGACGCCCTTCTAGGCAGTATACAAACGCAGCAACAGATAAATGCGAACCTAAGCGTTGTTAACCCGACACCAGAGATCGAGCAAGCGAAAGCTGAAATTAATGGGCATATAAATTTTTCGCTCAGTCACTTAAAGGCATCCATCGATAAAACAAGCACGCTCACCCTGCTCAATATCAATCATGCTGCCTTAAACCAGCCTATTCAAAAGCTCAACATCCAGTTTCAAAATACAGTTGATGTAGATTTAAACCTTGCAAAAGAAACACTGAAAGCTCCCCTATCGCCACAAATACAACCGTTAAAAATCAAGATCAATACCACATCGGTAAACTTACCTGATGTAGCTATAGCGCCGCTGGAGCTTAATTTAAATCTGCAAAAACTAGACTTAATGCAAGGCAACTTACAAGGCCATGCAGAACTTCAAAAGGTCGATATACAACTACAAAAAAAACAGCAACCGCTAATCAATCTGTCAACCGAATTCAAACTAAGCAAACAACAACTCAGTCATAACTACACACTCAGCTCACCAGACTTACCTGTCGTCATAAATGGTACAACAGCAACAGATATAACAACGTTCAACAGCCGCTTTAACTGGGAAATTAAACCTATCAGCTTAGCGACAGTCGACACGCCCCTGCGGAAATATTTCACTATACCAGCAGAACTTAGCCTTAAAGCAGGCAGCCTTTTTCATAAGGGTAGTGGTCAATTTAAAAACAACCAACTATCAATCAATGCCAACACGAGCATCCGAACAGCGACAATTGGCTGGGGCGAATCACTTATTGAACAACTAGATCTGGATTCCAAAACAGCACTTACCCCCTCTGGACGCTTAACTGATACAGGCAACATTAAGCTTGGAAAGGTTACAAATGGCATTGAGATCACAAAGGTCAGTACAAATTACAGCTACACGCAAGAGCGTAGCAAAAGGCGTGATCTCGTCTCTTTAAAAACGCTTACCGCTGAAATACTCGGTGGACGTATAAAAGTAAAGGATCTGGAGTTTGATCCGTTAAACCCAGACCTAGCAACACAACTTGATATTGAACAGCTTGATTTGGGCGAAGTACTTAAACTTGAACAACAACAGGGATTATCAGGCGAGGGGAAACTCTCAGGTAGTTTTCCCTTACGTTATAAAGATGGCGAAATAAGCATCAATAATGGCAAGCTACTTAGTTTAGCACCTGGAGGTAAAATAATATTTTCACCAAGTGCTTCAGTTGCAGCTTACGCGGCCACTAACGTTGGCCTCAAAACAGCAATAGACGCTTTAGAAAACTTCCATTTTGAATTATTAAATATTCAACTTAATTATGAACCCGATGGTACTGCGTTACTAACAACGCGTCTAAAAGGTAGTAATCCAGATTGGCATAACGGCCACCCCATCGATTTCACTATTAATGTTGAAGAAAATATTCCTAAACTGCTTAAAACACTTCAATTTGCAGATAAATTGACGAGAACAATTGAGAAGCGTTATCGTTAAGGCAATTAAGACTTAAGTTACATAAGCTACTATTGAGGAAGGATCATGAAACTAACTTCTTTACTTCCACCCATAGCGCTATTGATTGCGTTAGCTGGTGTTAGCGGATGCTCACCCCGTGTTGAAGTCGCCGTTCCTAGCGAACCCATCACAATTAATCTTAATGTTAAGATAGAACATGAAATTCTTGTTAAAGTTGATCGAGAGATTGATGACCTTCTATCTGAAAACAGCGATATTTTTTAAGGGAGCTTAAGTGATGAAACAGTTAAACCTACGTAATTTTATAGCACTATTCGCACTCATGCTCTCAATTATGGCGACACCTGTTTGGGCGATTTCTATGGATGACGCCAAATCACAGGGCTTGATTGGGGAGAGAAGCAACGGCTACCTTGGTGTTGTAACCTCAAGTGCACCCGCAGATGTCCGTAAGCTTGTGGATAACATTAACAACAAACGTCGCTCTGCTTACGAAGATAGAGCATCTAAAGCGGGCGTCGAAAGATCCGTTTTTGAAATTCGTATGGGGCAACGCTTACAGCAACGAACTCCTGCCGGACAATATATCCAGCTTCAAAACGGTAATTGGCAAAAGAAATAACCGGCGAATCTACACATCTACGAACATGAAAGCGTTCTTTTAAGGCGCGCTTGTTCGTAGAACACTTAAAGAGAATAAGATGAGTACTAAAGATCCCATCTATCGCCGCTTTAACTTCCTAGGCTTTTCATTGTGTGTAGCCGCTTTTATCTATGCTGTCTACAACCTACAAGACCCCACTACTCATATTAGCAGTCCACTAGTTTCTATCTCCAAACTCTTAGTTTTAAGCAGCGCCCTAATCTTTTTTATAGCTTTAATTCACAATCCTCGCACCTTTGGGCAACGGGCTTACGGAACTGTTAGTTTCTTGCTGTCCACTATCGGCATAACCTCAACCAGTTATCACTTATGGAAACACACCATCGGGTCAACGGAGCCTCCACCCTCTTTCTGCGAACAACCTATAGAACTACTTTTAAGTAAACAGACAACAATAACTGGTAAACTAACAGAATTGATTAATGCGGCGATCCAGTGCCCTGTAGAACAAATAAGCTTTATTGGCCTAGGGATTGTAGAACAATGCCTAATCGTATTTGCCGCACTTTTTTTCATCAGTTGGAAAATACTGATCCACCGCACAAAAAATAAAGGGCTATTTCTGTGATATTTTCACCCCGCGTAGCATCCGCGACCTGTTTTTTATTACTAACGACACAGACCGCCTTAGCGGAGTCCAATGCACCTTGGACGTTTAATTTATATTTTGAAAATGACCTATTCGCTGAAACCGATCAGGACTATACCAATGGTATAAGAGCAGCTTGGGTTTCACCCAATGTGAATGATTACCTCCATGATGAAAGTCTTCCTAGTTGGGTCAGAGATATCACCCCATATCTTCCTCTGTTTGATCCAAGCGATAAAACGTCCAATCAACTACAACGCAACGTAGTTATTAGCCTTGGACAACAGATGTATACACCGCAAGACATCAATCGCACCACTATTGACCCTAATGATAGACCTTATGCCGCATGGCTATACGGTGGTTTGGCCTACCATAGCCGAACAAAAAACAAGATGAATACAGCTGAGCTGAATTTAGGTATTGTCGGCCCCCTTGCCTTAGGGCAAGAAGCGCAAGACTTTATCCATGACATTCGCGGCTTTAAAAAATTTAAAGGCTGGGATAACCAACTTAAAAATGAACTGGGCTTCCAGCTAGTCTATGAACATAAAAACCGTATTGTAAAAGGCCAGCTTTCGCCCTTTTTTGAATACGATACCATTATCCATGCAGGCGGTAGCTTAGGTAATGTTGCAACTTACCTTAACGCTGGCGCGGAAGTCAGATTCGGCTGGAATCTACCACAAGATTTCGGCACATCCGCCTTACGCAGCGGTGGTGATAATAGTGCTCCCGGCTTAGGGGATGGTCGCTACCAGCGCGGTAGTCGCAACCACAATATTGGGGTACACGCTTTTGTATCTATGGATGGACGCTGGGTTGTACAAGATATTTTCTTAGATGGAAATACCTTCAGGGACAGCCATTCGGTTGATAAAAAAAGCCTCGTTGGTGATACCGCCTTTGGGATCGCAGCCCTTTACCATGGCTGGAAAATTTCATTTGCACAAGTTCATCGCAGTCGAGAATTTAAAGCACAAGATGAGGGGCACTCTTTTGGCTCACTCAGCCTAAGCTACTCATACAGTATATAAGGCGAACTTACGGGCAAACAGAAAGGACTGGATCAGCTCGTAAATACAAACGACCTGATCCAGTATACTGCAGCGTCTAGCTAGACTAATTAGAAATGAGCGCTCACTTTAACCCAGATATTTTGACCCGGCTCAGCAACCTGTACAGGATCAGTATCTAGCAGATAATCGCGGCTTTCATGCAGTGTATAGTCTTTATCAAACAGGTTATCTACACCCATCGCAACCACGAAACCATTACTCGCCTCATACTCACCGTGCAGGTTCACTAGACCATAACCCAGTGTTTTACGGACGTCCTGTCCACCACAAGCATCGTTACTTAAACATACATCATTTTGCTGAGCGACCAGTTTCCATTCAACACCTGCTTTCCACTGCTGCTTCTGGTAATTAAGCGATGTATTCAACTCAAGTGGAGAGATGCGCGATAGGTTTGTGTCATCGGTTGTATTTTCACCTTCCAACCAAGCAAGAGAAGACCCGAACTCTAGTGTACCTGTCAGTTTGTATGAGAGCCCAGCTTCTAAACCATACAAAGTCGCATCAACGTTTTTATACTGCTCAGTACCGCCTGATTTAAAGCGTAAAATATAATCATCAACACGGTTATACCAACCCGTTAATGTCCAGTTCAAATCCCCTTGATCACTGGCCAATACGGCTTCTAATTGGTGATGTTTTTCAGGGTCTAGCTGAGGATTACCGATCCAAGGCGTACCACTGATTTTAGCAATATAACGTTCTGTTGCATCAGCCGTACGGACACTACGAGAGAAGGTTGTCTCAATGGTATATTGATCATTTAAACGGTGTGTCCACGAGGCAAAACCACCGACATTATTTTCATTACTATCAATATCTGTCGTGCCATACACCGCCGCATAACGGGACGCAGGCGTTGCCATACCAAAAGTTTCACCGGCTCTAGATGCAGACGCTTCTACACGGTCATAACGTACACCCGCTTTTAATACATCATCACGAGTCAGCGCCTTTTCACCTTCAACAAATAGACCCGTTTGATCAATAGAGACACCCGGCCACTGACTAAACGCAGCCATACCATTCATCTTCATATAACCAATGGCTGTACGATCATTATTCTGGATATCAGCACCAAAGGTCCAATCAATATCGGCAGCATTAGCATCAAAAACAATGCGCATACCTTCTGTATCTGAGCTTGAAGGCACCCCCATCATACTGTTTTCCATTAAATGTATAACATCGGATTTATACGCTTCTACTTTTAACTGACGCAATGTCCCGTGCGTAAATTGATGTTCAAGTTTGATACGCGAATTTTCCGCATCGGCATAAGGGCTATCCATCTGTGCGCCGGGGAAAAGTACATCTTCCTCATCAACTTTTTCAAAGCTCGCTTGCAACGTTGTATTTTCACCTAAACGAATTCCCGCCAAAATCGCATTTGATTGGCTGTCATATTTAGACTCAACTTCGTTACCCGCACCATCCTCATAATTCTCAGATTCGCCTTCATGAGCAATAAAGCGGATATAACCATTATCATTACCCGCCTTAATATCTGCACCTAGCTCCCACTGCTCACCATTACCACGATAACTACCAGAAATATCCGCGTTATAACCCTTATCATCAATCATCGGCCAATCACGTTCAAACAAGACCGTACCGCCTGAACCACCGCCACCATAAATCACAGTGCGGTTACCTTTTATTACCGTTACACGATCATAACTATCAACGGAGGTATAAGCGGTTGGCGGATCCATACGGTTTGGACAACCGCCATGAATATAACCACCGTCTAGCAAGATATTTAACTGAGTTTCTTTTTGTCCACGAATTACCGGATCTAAAGCTCGCCCGCCCATACGTACAGCCGACACACCGGTAATACTTTGTAGTAGCTCACCACCATCGGATACAGGCGAAGCTTTAACACCTGAAGTAGACTTACTAACCGTTGTCTCTAATGAAGGTAAACCTTGGTTAATCTCAATAACCATATTTTGATCAGACTCATGGCCCGCCTGAGCCAATTGGGAGACAGACGCTGCCACCATCAACGATATAATTTTCTTTTTCACAGGTTCACCTTCATAAACTTTCATTAGAAACAACTAAATTGCGCGAATTCTAATAGAACAGAGTCAAAAAAGGGATGTGACACAGTGTCGCAGACTTAAGCCGTAAATTGACCTTAACAACAATATTCCGAAATATTCCGAATAAGAGAAAAAAGTTTCCTAAAGTAAACTTTTGTCGTTTACCTCTCACAAGCATAGAAAAAAACAGGTATGATTAGCCCAAATTTTGAGCACTTTTTTCTAAATAAATAAGCAACTGATTACAGGTAATTAAAAGATGCCGTTACAGAATCAGACTCCACTATCTACGCTGGAGCAAAAAGATGCGTTCATCGCACGTCATATTGGCCCCTCTGCCGCAGAACAAAAGGCTATGCTGGACGAACTCGGTGTAGCTGACCTTGATCAGTTAATAGAGCAGACCGTTCCCGAGTCGATCAAAGTAACGTCCCCGATCGCACTTGATGATAGCCGTACCGAAGATGAAGTTCTGGCTTACCTTAAATCCGTTGCCCAAAAGAATAAGATCAACACATCAATGATAGGTATGGGTTACACCGATACCATCGTGCCTAATGTAATTTTACGTAATGTATTGGAAAATCCGGGTTGGTATACCGCCTATACTCCCTACCAACCGGAAGTATCCCAAGGCCGTTTAGAAGCGATTCTTAACTTCCAAACCATGATTCTTGACCTTACCGGTTTAGATCTAGCAAACGCCTCTCTGCTTGATGAAGCAACCGCGGCCGCTGAAGCGATGACACTGTGTAAACGTATGTCAAAAGCGAAAAAGGCAAATACCTTCCTCGTTGACAAAAACGTACACCCACAAAATATCAGCGTTATACAAACCCGCGCCGAACCACTCGGTTATGACGTAGTTGTAGGTGATGTAGCTGAACTGGTCGATCAACATGAATTTTTTGGTGTACTAGTTCAGTACCCTGGCACAACAGGCGACATCAACGACTACGCAGAACTGGTTGAAAAAGTACACGCGAAGAAAGCGCTGTTCTGTGCAGCGGCAGACATCATGAGCTTAGTCCTACTTAAATCACCCGGCGAACTTGGTGCTGACGTGGTATTTGGTTGTGCTCAACGTTTTGGTGTACCTATGGGATACGGTGGCCCACATGCGGCTTACTTTGCAACCCGTGATGCTTACAAACGTTCTGTACCCGGCCGTATTATCGGTGTTTCTATCGATGCCCGCGGTAATAAAGCCCTACGTATGGCGATGCAAACCCGTGAACAACATATTCGCCGCGAGAAAGCCACGTCAAATATCTGTACTGCACAAGTACTGCTGGCCAATATGGCCTCATTTTATGCGGTCTACCACGGCCCAGACGGGCTTAAAAGTATTGCTGGCCGTATCCACCGTCTAACTGACATTCTCGCTACAGGCCTGAAATCTAAAGGTGTTAAGCTAGTAAATAACAGCTGGTTTGATACCATCACCCTGCAATTAGACAATGCAGAATTGGTCTACCAAGCAGCCCTTGACGCAAGTATTAACCTGCGAAAAGTCAGCGAGACTGAGATCGGTATTACCTGTGACGAATGCACCAACCGTGAAATTATCAATACCTTATGGAACTGCATTTTAGGTGAAGGCCATGGGCTTGATATTGAAGCAATCGACACCGCTCTAACCACCAACGGCTCTGACTCTATACCCACCGCACTCGTACGCGAATCAGCGATTCTTCAGCACCCAGTCTTTAACAGCTACCACAGTGAAACTGAGATGCTGCGCTACCTTAAGAAACTGGAAAACAAAGATATCTCCCTAGCTCACAGCATGATCGCGTTAGGTTCATGCACCATGAAACTCAACGCAACTGCCGAGATGATCCCAGTGACTTGGCCTGAATTTGGTCAACTACACCCCTTTGCCCCTATAGATCAGGCGCAAGGCTACAAACAACTGATTGATGAATTGGAAGATCAGCTAAAAGCGATCACTGGGTTTGATGCCATCTGCATGCAACCTAACTCCGGTGCCCAAGGGGAGTATGCGGGCCTCTTAGCCATTCGAAAATATCATCAATCAAATGGCGATCACCACCGCAACATCTGCCTAATCCCAACTTCTGCTCACGGTACAAACCCTGCGTCTGCGGCCCTTGCAGATATGAAAGTGGTACTGGTTAGCTGTGATGATAAAGGTAACGTTGATGTTGCGGATATGCGCGCTAAAGCGGAACAACATAAAGATGACCTTGCCTGCCTAATGATTACCTACCCATCTACACACGGTGTGTATGAGGAAAGTATTTGTGAGATATGCGATATCATCCATGAGAACGGCGGACAAGTTTACATGGACGGCGCTAACCTAAACGCACAAGTAGCGATCAGCCAACCTGCTGCCATTGGTGCCGATGTCTCCCATATGAACTTACACAAAACATTCTGTATTCCACACGGTGGTGGCGGCCCAGGCATGGGGCCAATCGGTATTAAAGCGCACCTTGCACCTTTTGTGGCAAACCACCCTATACAGCCAATTGAAGGGCCAAACCCTGAAAACAGTGCGGTCTCCGCAGCACCTTGGGGTAGCGCATCGATTCTGCCAATCTCTTGGGTCTATATCGCCTTAATGGGCGGCGCTGGCCTTCGTGCAGCAACAGAAAACGCCATCCTGAACGCTAACTACTTAGCGAAAAAACTAGGCGAACACTACCCTGTACTTTACGCAGGCCGCAATGGTCGGGTTGCCCACGAGTGCATCATCGATATGCGCCCACTAAAAGAACTTTCCGGCATTACCGAAGAAGATGTTTCTAAACGTCTAATGGACTTTGGTTTCCATGCCCCAACTATGTCGTTCCCTGTGGCCGGCACCTTAATGATCGAACCGACAGAATCTGAATCAAAAGCAGAACTGGACCGTTTTATCGAAGCCATGGCCACCATTCGCGAAGAGATCCGCCAAGTGCAAGAGGGTACATTGGATTCAGACAACAACCCTTTGAAACACGCGCCTCACACAATGGAAGACCTTATCGATCCAAACTGGGATCGCCCTTACAGCTTGGCTCAAGCCGCCTTCCCTGTTAGACGCCTAAAAGACAGCAAAATCTGGCCAACCGTTAACCGTATCGACAACGTATACGGCGACCGCAACCTATTTTGCTCATGCCTTCCAGTAGAGGATTACGCTGAGGGTTAATTCTGTCGGTTTACAACAGCTCGTTCCCACGCTCCGGCGTGGGAGCGTTAATGTCGATTTCGAATAAAGATTGTGAATCGACATTAAAGATTGTGAATTTCAATAAAGATTGTGCAAACATCTCCGGATAAATTAGGAAAATGTTTACAATGGCATTGAAATTAAAAAATGGGCCTGAAGGCCCATTTTTCGTTTAGAGCAAGTAAATATGTTATCGAGAGAAATTCTGTGATGGGATATTTATCAACGTCAATTAGCAAATTCACCTCTAAAACCTACAAAATTTGCCTGTTCAAATTTCAAGCATAGTACCTTAATTCACATAAATCGCTAAGCTGACCTCTTAAGCTGACCTGGTGTTACCCCAAGACTCGCTCGAACCACACGCGTTAGATGCGCTTGATCTGAAAATCCGCAGTCATAGGCAACTTCTTTGATAGCATAATTTCCTTCCATTAACATTTTTTTTGCTTTTTCTACACGTAACGAAGTAATAAAAGAGTGCGGTGTACAGCTGAAAGATTCACTGAATTTTTTGGTAAAAGTCCATAATCCCATACCTAGTAAATTTGCTAAATCTTCAACTCTAAATTTAACGTGTATATGGCTATTTATGTAATCGATTAATAACCTTTTTTGATGATTGGAAAGCAGGTTGGCTAACGAGCATTCTTTGACTATCACATTCGCATAATTCCTAAGCAAATGAACTGCTAGCTGTATCGCTAGTGACTCCGCATATAAAGTTCCACCCATACTTCCTCCAGCAGCCTCGTTCTGAACTGAGTCAACCAGATTTAACAATACAGGATCACGAAGCTGTAATTCATCATGAAGGAAAACATCTTTAATTGGCCTATCTAAAACCTCACAAGCAACTTTAGACATGAGCTCATTAGTGATGTAGACATGAGATACATCAATATCTTGAGTCCAATGCCAATGAGAATCCGATAGCGTAGTCAGTAACGAAATATCACCTGATGAGCATGTTTTTTTTGTCCATTTACCATCAAAGCATCTTTGCATTAGGGTATGAGCATTTGTGTATTTAACAATCATGTAGTGATCAATTGGAGGGATGGGAACATCCTGACCTCTATAATGGTAGGCCCGATGGGAAATACCTTCCCACCCTAAATTTTCACTTGAACTTAATAATCTACCTGGAACCCATTCTGGAAGCTCTTGGGGCTTAATTATATTATTCATATCACAACCTCTGGAGGTCATTATTTGTGATTAATAAAAAAACAATAGATTAAGATCATCCTTAAAACTCTATTATTCTTAGACCTTGATTACTTACATCATAAGAAAGAGCGGCCTATAAGGCTGGCCGCCTTTTCTCTTCGCTAAAAATAAATTTAGGTTTAAAAATATAAGCCAAGGCTGGCATTAAGAACAAAGCACTCAGTGCAGACACTGATAGCCAAATTCCTATCAAGAGCCCCATTTCCGCCTGAAAGCGTAATGATGAATAAAACCAAACACATACACTTGCAATGAGTACAAGCGCAGTAACCAAAACCCCTCTACCAGCACAATGAATAGAAGTAGAAATTGATTCTATGTACGAATGTCCTTTTTCATATTCACTTTTAATTCGATCACAGATGTAGAGAGCGTAATCTACCCCTAAACCGATGCCTAGTGCAGCTACAGGAACCGTATTGATATTCATCCCTATTCCCTGCCAAGACATAAATGCAAATGTAACCAGATTCGACAGGATAACAGGTGCCATAAAGAACATACCGGCAATGCTGGAGCGATATACAGCAATACACATAATGACCAGAATAAACAGAGCCAAAGCAATTGATTGAATTTGCCCTGACAAAATGACTTCATTTACAGCAGCTATTACACCAATAACTCCACCAGCCAAATGTATCTGGACCTGATTAACTAGAGGATTGTCTGTAATAAATTGGTTAATTCTCGCGATCGCTGTCTGAATTGTCTCCCCTTTACGATCTGTGAAGAACAAAGTAACAGAGGCATTTCGGCGTTCCGTATCAACAAACCGGTCAAGATCACCAGGCTCAGCCGCATTCTCAAACATATACATCAGCTCACCATTCACTAATGTATTTTCACCTAGTTCGTGATAACGAGTATTACCCTCACGAAGGGTTTTATTAACTTCAGGTAGAATATCAGCAATTGATAAAGTTCCACCTATCTGAGGCTGCGCTTCCATGTGTGTTTGGAAACGTAGCATAGTGTTAAGTACTTCAACTTCTTTAACTTGATTCTCTCTTTCTCCTCCCACGACAACGAACATTCGATCAGCACCGGGGAATTTTTTGTTTATCTTCGCTGAATCTTCGTTGTACTCTGATTCAGGCCATAAGATTGGGCTACCGGGATTTGCGTCACCCACTTTCAATCCGAGAGAGTAATAACCGCAAACCATGAATAATGTCACAGCTATAAAAACCACTGCATAACGCGCTCTTGTTTCAACAACTTTCACACAAAGATTAAGAACCGGACGAATTAAAATCACATCCAAATTTAAACCATGAGCATAAGAGTTTGGTTTTTTGACCCATGAGAGCAAAACAGGTGTCAGTATCACTGCACTTACAGCTACAGTAGATACCCACACAACCGCTAATATAACTAACTTTTGTAACAAAGGGATGGGACTAATCGCTACCACCGCGACACAACCCGCATCTGTCGCAATGCCTAGCAATCCTGGACGAAGGAGATCTTTAAGAGTAAGGCGTGCCGCAATTTTTGAACACAAATTATCGCCTAACAGATCAATTTCTTCGTGGAACCGGGTAATCATTTGCACTGAATGCGAGACTGCTCTCGCAGTGATCAACATTGCAATTACAACTACTAAAGGATCAAAGTGAATTCCACACAGTTGCGAAATACCTAATGCCCAAATTGCGCTAACAGCTCCAGAAATAAGAGGTAAAAGTGTACCCCTCCATGTACGATTGATAATGAACAGTAGGACTAGAAAAATAGATAATGCTAGCAATACTAAATTCATCGTTTCAGGTAGGTAGTGGTTTACCCACCCATAGAGAATAGGGTTACCAACTACGCTGACTTCAACAGATTCATCTTCAAATTGTTTAGCCAGCTCATATGCCTGATCAAAAGCTAGATTATAATTCAGAAGATCATCAAAGAAGTCGACTGTAATCAGTGTAGCTTTCAAATCCTTAGATACATAAGGGCCGTAAACCAACGGATTTTTAAGAATCGCCTGTTTGAGTTCACTAATTTCTTTTTCCGACTGAGGAAGATTTGGCCACATATAAGGCCTACTTTCGATACCCTCGGTTGATGCTTTAACTTCCTTCAGCTTTTTACCAGCCAATGAATAAATTTGGAATTCATTAATAGCATCAATTTTTAAAAGCCCTTGCGTTATACCTTGAACTTTTCCCAAAACATTGAGATTAAAAATATCCTTATCTTTTGCCACAACCATAAAAGTAATGATATTTGTGCCACCAAAAGTATTTTTAAATTCCTCATGGGTTTTAATATATTTATGAGATGTTGGCTGAAGATCTTCGAAAATAGTTTTTACATCAATATTAAATGCAGGATATGACAAAAGTAGTGTAAAAAAACATACAATAGCTAATACGATTTTTCTTTTATTTATACACGCTAGCGCAAACTTTTCCATAGTGATCACCAAACCAACTTATCACTTAACTCAACGAATTTGTTATATTTCGGGCTAAATTTTCCAACATTTGCCCCAACTGCAACATATTCACCATCAACCAGATTAATTTCTGTATGCCAAGACAAATCCATTTTATCGAAAATGCCGCTTTTTAGGTTTTCTAAGCTATTATCAATTTCGACCCAGACACCTTTATTCCCGACAGAGAACCAAACATTTCTATTTTCATCCCAAATTATATCCATTAAATGCTCAGAAACTTTTCCTCCACTGGTTTCTACTCTTTGCCAAGTTATACCACCATCTTCGGTTTTGATGATTAGTCCATCTAAACCTACAGCCAGACCATTGAATTGATCTTTGAACTCTATAGCCATTAAACTACTTTCAATATCAAAATCTAATTCAACTAAGCTCCACGAATCGCCATCGTTATCACTAATTAAAATTGTTCCAAACTCACCTACAGCAATAACTTTACTATCATTAATTTTAATAATGTCATTTAAGATAACATCTTCATCTTCACGCATTTTCCCCCAAGAGCGCCCATAATCATTTGTTTTAAGGATTGCACCAAACTCACCCACGGACCAAGCTTCACCATTAATATACGTATGAACGCGGAGTAACTTATTTGCAACTTCATTTTTAGGAACAATAATTTCTTTCCAAGTTTCTCCTGAATCTTCAGTTATTAAAACAACACCTGTATTACCTACAGAAACTGCTTTATTATTATTCCAAGCGGATACATCTTGAAAATGATTGGTTTCCTTAGTTTTTTGAAGACGCCATGTGGAACCGGAATCATTTGATCGTAAAATTTTCCCGTAGCTTCCTACTAACCAGATATTCTCACTATCTACAACATCAACTCCATATATATTATCTCTTGGCTCGATAGCCGGCGTTTCAACTTTCTCAATTGTCACAGTTGGCTTAACAAAAACCCCTGCCCACAATAAACCACTAACTATCATCCAAGGTATGATTGAAATAATCGTTTTACTAATACTAAATTTATTTTTCTGTGGTAAATCACATTTGTAATTATTATTAGACATACTATGAACCAGGAAAAAATCTGCTAAGCAGCGATACAATCACTGCCTAGCAGTCAATTAAAGGAAATATTTCTGTTAATTTATCTCGCAATTTTTAGTAATTGCTTCAAGCTAACGTTATTCTCTTTCACGCCAGCCGGATTTGATTTCATATTCGCAGACCATGTAGTCGAGAAATTAGCCTTATAATCGATTACATGACCAATCACTGGAATTACGGCTTTATAACCATCGTCTGCAACCTCAGGTCGATTCTGGAAGATAAAGAACTTCCAGAATTTACCATTTTGGTCATACGCCTCACCAAGGTATGGACGCGGCCAGTCTTTCTCCATATACACCACTTTTTTGCTATACGGATGCCCCTCAGGTGGAGTACCTTCAATTACGTAGACTTCACGCGGCTCCCATTCAATATGTTTCGCAGGGTAATAAAACGGCTTCTCATCAAGGCCAACGCTTGGGAATTCTGCGTTAGTGCCCTCTTTACTTTTATCAACACTCAGCTCTGGGCTGTGAGCAATTGCAAAAACCCAACGCGTATCTACCAACTTAGTTGATTGATACTTGGTAGGAACCGCATCCCAAATATCCCAGTCATCATAAAGCTGAACTGTTCCGCCAATTGGATCCATCCAAGCACTACCAGTAAGACGTCTTGCACGTCTAACAGATTTCAGATAAGCCCATGTATCATCCGGCTTTGCGGCACTAGGGTCATTGTATCTAATCGAAAAAGTACCTAATCCTTTTATATCCTGAGGGCTTTGAGCGACAAGAATAGTCTTCTGCATAATATCGCCATCACCTTCCTGAACAGGACCACCGTCTAAACGACCTTCCATATAATAACGGCGTGACCACCAACGCTGGATACGTTCTACACCATCTTCGCCATCGATAAATACAAATGACAGATCACGTAAATCCATAGTTGCGCCATAGGTTGGAGATCGAAGGTTCCAAATCAGTTTATCACCGGCATGAGGATCATTTGGATCTATATCCTGAGGATCAAAAAACATTCCAGAAGTCCAACCCGATACCTGTCTAGTAGCCGGATCAAACTTAACCTTACCCTTACCTTGCTGGGTTGCCTCTATGTATTTAGGATCAACATCAATTTTTTCAGAGTGACGAATCTTCATGGTTAAGCCACGTTCTTTAATCATCCACTCAAGTCTTTCAGGAATCATGTCTCCTACACGCTTTCCTTCAAACTGTGCATCTTTTACCGCATCAAAGTTAGCTTTAGAAATCACAGTACCTGCTGGTAGTTCCGCTGCTTGTACTGTTCCAACAACAGCCCAACACAACACAGCGGCCTGAGATATTTTCTTTAAATAACCAATATTCATAATTTTGAGCCTCTTATAACTAGAATTGGCGAGTTAGGGTAAAGGTCAACTGATTATCGTCACCGAACCAGTCGAAGAATGAAGCTGAGTTTTCAAGAGCACCCAGTGGGTTTCTACCTGGTACACTTCCAGCAGCAACATGCTTCTGATCACCATCTGTCCACCAAAGGTTAGCTTCGCCTTTGAATCTCCAATTATCGCCAAAGACCATTTCAACAGCAGGAATAGCAAACCCACCGCCATTACTAAGGTCGGTACCCAGAACTAAAGACGGATTAATTGTGTCGCGGTTGAAATTGAGTAAAGTGAAGAAGGTTAGGTAGGTTGTATGTTCTTTCTTTTTCGCTCCGAAAGAAGCAAATTCTACGATTTCATCATTTTCATCATAATCGACAATCCAGGTATCAAACAGTTGGATACTTGTAAGCGAAGGACGATTGGTACCAAGCCAGCTAGATAAATCTAATTCTTTATCTAAGCGCACCATAGTGACCAAAGTATCTTTTTCTTTTACCCCAGCCCAACCAGGTAATGATGATTGCAGAGCACCATAGTTATATGGTTTGTCAGGAATAAATGCGAATTCGGCACTGAGTGTAGAATCAATGCTTTGGCTATATGTATTCGCTGTAAAGCCAAATACATCTATTTCAGGGAACACCCAGTCACCAAGAACCTGATTCTTTGCAAGCTCACCGTAAGACTGCATAGACGTTACACCAAACGCACCTGGCACTGCAGAATTGGCCGCAGGGTTTATGATCGGTTGAGGATTAAAGGTTTTTAAGTACGCAAATGAGTAACCAATTGAGCCTGCCGTACCATTCCAGCGTAAACCAAAGGTAGGATCATCCCAATCACCATTTGGATTATCTTCGTTGTAGTCAGTAAATGCAGTGAAATCTACGCCCCGATATGGGTGAGGAATCCAACGTCCACCCTCGATGTTGAAATTACTACCCATGTCCTCAGCACGATCCCAACCAGGACGTACATAAAAGTTCAGGTTACCGTCCAGTTCTGGTACATCAACATTAAAGTTCGCCAGAATTAGCGGTTTACGCCAATCTTCATTATTCTCGAAGAAAAGCCGTTTCCTATAATCAAAACCATGAACCACGTCGAGAGCCTGAAAGAAATCACTTTCACCCCAAACTAATTGTTGTTTGCCTAAACGCACATCAACACGATCATTCAGAGAAAAATCTACGTAAAACTCACGTAAAAAATCCCCCAAACTGTCTGTTTGATACTGATCCAAGTAATCCTGAGTTGTAGCAAAACCTCCTGGGGTCTGCGTTTGTGTCAGCTGTTCAAGATCATCCAGATAGCTTGTCTGATACTCTTTGTCGAGACGACCAACAGCTTTCCAAAACACGTCCCCTGCTTGAGCATCCATCTCTAGCTGTAAGGATGTCCTTGCCATGCCTACATCCCACTTGTCATTGCCTGCTGTTTCTTCTTGATCTTCAAGAAATATGGAGGTTTGGGCACGAACGTACCCACTAAAATTGACACTATAGTCATCATCTGCATGAGCTAAGCTGCCCAGTAATAGTCCTGCACCGACCAGTAGAGAACTGGTTTTCTTTTGATTTTTTTTCACAATGATTGCCTACATTTTATATTTGTTATGTTTTGACAAACTAAAACTTCATTCGCCCAAGCACTTGAATGAACTTTCACATTCATGAGCTTTGGCATAAACAGAGCAATCAATTACCGTGCCAAAGACAAATAAAAAACAATAAGCATTTGAATAAAAAGGAATTTATAAACAATTATTAAAGATTAGTTTTCCAGATATAGTTTGAGAATCAAACGCTACGTTCGACTTTCAAACGCAATTTACAGAAGGCTGTTTATCTAGGAATATTGCCAATAAAAACAGGGGCTTGGTGATGCAAACTTAGGAACTAATCATTTAGTTCCAACAAAATAGTTATATAGAATCATACCAATGTGTTAGCTTTTCAATAGCCTAAAAAAAGGTTTACTGTTTTACACTGGTAAAGCGTGGCAATATTTTTTATTCATAGTTAAACCAAATCAGTTGGATTAACTATGAAATTTCTACATGGATTGTACGACGGCTAACTGGCAGCATATGAAAATGATGCGACCTATTACCCTGATTTGAGTAATGTGTTATTTTTTAATTCCTAAATTGAATGCTCGTTAGACCAATCTAAAAATAATAATGAGAGCAAAAAAATGCCCCGTACTCAGCAGAAATATGCATCTAACAATAAAAACCCTGCGGACTTTTCCCAAAAAGAAATTGATATGGCTTGGGAGCGATTTCTTTGTGGTACTGAAAAACATGAAATCATAAAAGTAAGAGGCAGCATCATAAATTCATGGGAACGTTGCCAGTCAATCGGTGTGGACCCCTCAACAAAGATTGCACCAGTTGTTGCTTCTGAGGATGATATGAATATAACCCTCAGTCAAAATGAAGACTTGCTAAGGTGCTCACGCTCAACCATTGAAGAGTCGAAACTACTATTAAACGACTTAGAAACCGTTCTATTTATTACTGACAGGAATGCGCTAAACCTTACAATCACAGGTGACCCGAGGACTATAGACCGCGCCAAAGATATCAGTTTGCTTCCAGGAAGTTTTTGGAGGGAAGTGGTAACTGGATCAAATGCAGTAGGGACAGCCATAGAATCTAATCAACCAACACAAGTGCATGGCCAAGAACATTTTTGTGAAGGTTTTAAACCCTGGAGTTGTACTGCTGCTTGTATTTATGACCCTTATGACATGCAAAGAATCGGGGTTATTGATATTTCAGGGTTATCAGATAGCTTTAACCGTTTCCACTTACCCCTAGTTACTTCTTGGGCAAATACTATTCAATCTCAACTTCAAACATTGACGATACTGCGTTGGTCGAAAATTGAAGAAGCACTTATTTCAAGCACTAAATTCAATGGTTCTAATAATTTCCTTCTATTCGATAAACAGGGTCGTTTTATAAGATCAAACACCAACGATGAAAAACTACTAAAAAGCTTTATACCTAGATATAAAGACGGTAGGAAATTTAGGCTGAATTTAGAAAGGTATGGCGGTGATAAGCCTGACTTAGAACACCTAGCCTTTTACCAATCAATGGATGATTATATTCAACCTATCTTAGATCCAAAACAGAGAAATAAGCTACTAGGGTTCAAAGTAAATATTCCTAGGGACGGTACATCACAAATAATTAATCACAACGGTAATACGCAAAGTACAACGACATCATTGAGCGTTTCACCAAACATAAGTACCCTAAACCTAGGGCCATCACATGAAAACGACAAAATAAAACTAGCGGCAAAATCACCTTTACCCATTCTATTATTAGGTGATACTGGTTCCGGTAAGGAGTATGCAGCAAAAGCTATTCATACGGAATACACTAGTTCTGAGTCCCCTTTTATTGCTTTAAATTGCGGTGCATTTTCAAAAGATCTACTTAATGGCGAATTATTCGGTTATGTAGAAGGCGCTTTTACTGGTGCAAAAAAGGGCGGCATGATCGGAAAGATTGAAGCTGCTAATGGAGGGGTTCTATTTCTGGATGAAATAGGAGAAATGCCATTAGAGATACAACCTGTATTTTTACGTGTTCTTCAAGAAATGGAAATTTATCGCGTGGGTGAAACAAAACCACGAGCTGTAAATTTCAAACTTATCGCAGCGACCAATATTGATCTAAAGCTCGCGGTACTCAAAGGTAATTTCAGAAAAGACCTTTACTATAGAATCGCTAATATTGTAATAACGCTTAAACCCCTTTCAGAACGGAACGAAGAGATTCCTAGCTTAATTGAGTCAATTCTAGATAGGATTAGTGCAACCTATCAAACAGAACGAAAGCAGGCATCAAAAGAACTTACCGAAAAGCTGAAATTGATGTCCTGGCCTGGGAACATTAGAGAGCTATCTAATGTCCTTGAATATATGACGTTTATGTCAACGGGAAATATACTCGTACCTGAAGACCTTCCTCCTGAATACTTAACTGGTAATGAAAGCATTAACGAAGAACCTACGGAGCAAGGTTCAACAACATTAAACAACACTAGATTCATTAGTTTGGAAAATGCCGAAAAATCTAGTATTGCAGCAGCAATACAAGCAAGTAATGGAAATATGACCAAAGCATCTAAACTACTTGGTATAGCTAAAAGTACTTTATACCAGAAAGTAAAAAAGTATGATTTATAATCAGAATAATACAAACCGGTTACTAAGAAGCACCATACAGCAGTGTGCTCTCCCAAATATCGGAGATTTTTTATGGCTCATAAGTTTTTATTTGTTACGACAGCTTCCCCATAAACGAAACATATAACCTACATAGAAAACAGGAAACTAACCTCATTTACTGTGCTCATCATTTGATAACAAAGGCTTTTGTAGACACTCAAGTCCTTGTTCTATTACTAATATTACCGCGAGTTAATATACTTAAAATCTCCCCAAACAATCCGTCATCAAGCGTAGGACCTTAAAGTTAGAATTCGGTTGGTCGACCGCTCATCTCAAATCATATGTCAGTTTTACTCGAAGACACTACATAGACTGAATAGAATGATGAAAAACGGAAGCAAACCTCCGATGTTATTTACTAAACGCTTAGGCCTTATATTTCGGGCACAACAGAGTTTATTTAAATATCTATCAAATATCAGAAAGCTCCCGCATTTTTCAATATATACATTTTATTATTCAATAATACTCTTAAAAAAAAGAGCATCATTTATTACGAGTTTAGAGATAAGGAGATAAATAATTCCTTATGTTACTAGCTTTAATTTATGGTGGGTCGGGATATTCGGTCGCCCCCGGTTTTCTGGCCTGCCACCCTTTAAAACTAGCTCTAAAATAAGGTTAGATTTATTTTTCGTATTCAAGCATTTCTACGCTAGAAGACATTTAAACTAAATTCTAATTGAAAACACTAGCATTGTTTTAGCTTTGCACATCCTCTACAGGAAATAAAACACTTAGTTTTCCCTGTTTTTGCGGGCTGCGTTATCTGATTTTATCACTTAACCAGTCCGCTTTTTTTTTACAACATAAGCCACTCAATTATCCAAAAAAAACACTTTTTATTCAATATCTCCTTTCTACAGGTCTATATATTTATTCAAGTTATCTTAATAAACATTTCCCCTTTTATAAATAACTCTAAATAAGCATAAAAAATGGAGAATCTATATGAATGCAGCAGCTGATAAAGTAACTGTATTAGATGCAATGGTGATTGGTGCTGGTGTTGCAGGTATGTACCAACTTTATAATTTAAGAAAAATGGGCCTAAAAGTACGCGCTTACGAAACAGCTACCGGTGTAGGAGGTACTTGGTATTGGAATCGCTACCCAGGTGCTCGTTTTGATTCTCAAGCAGAGATCTATCAATACTGGTTTGATGAAGAGATGTATAAGTCCTGGAAACCCAGCGAGCGCTTCCCAGCTCAACCTGAAACTGAAGAATGGCTAAATTATGTTGCCGACCGTCACGAACTGAAAAAAGACATCCAATTCAGTACTCGTATTAAGTCTGCTCACTATGACGAAGAGACTAATAGATGGAATGTAGTTACTGATTCAGGAGAACTAATCAATACTCAGTTTTTACTTGCTTGCTGCGGCATGCTGTCAGCTCCAATCGAGAACCGCTTTAAGGGCCAAGAAACGTTCCAAGGTGAAACATATCTAACCGGAAAATGGCCGAAAGACGCGAAAAGTTTAACTGGAAAACGCGTAGCTGTAATTGGTACGGGAGCTACAGGTATACAGGTAATTCAGACAATAGCTCCAGAAGTTAGCTCGATGAAAGTTTTTTGTCGAACCCCTCAATACGCCATCCCAATGAAAAACCCGAAATATTCTGAACAAGACTGGACCTATTGGTGTGACCGTTATGATGAGACAAAAGACAAAGTAATGAACTCTTTTGCCGGTTTTGACTATGATTTCACAGCAAAACCATGGCATGAATCTACTGAAGAGGAGAGACTCGCGGTCCTTGAGGAACATTGGGAAGAGGGCTCACTTTCATTATGGTTAGCTAGTTACTCGGAAATTTTCTTTGATGAAGATATTGCTGAAGAAGTCTCAGAATTCGTACGAAATAAAATGCGTCAACGCTTAGGAAATGACGAAAAACTTTGTAACCTTTTAATTCCAACGAAAGATGATTACACCTTCGGTACTCACCGCGTTCCATTAGAATCAAACTATCTTGAAGTCTATTTACAAGATAATGTAGAGCCGGTAGATTGCAGAACTACCCCCATCCAAGAATTTGTTCCTGAAGGTATCAAAACTGAAGATGGAACTATTCATGAATTCGATGTGATTATTTTAGCGACCGGTTTTGATGCAGGCTCAGGCGCCCTTAGCCGTATTGATTTTCGAGGTCGAGATAACCGTTCATTGAAAGATCAATGGCAACAAGAAATTACCACGGCAATGGGCCTCCAAGTACATGGATATCCAAATCTATTTACCACTGGCGCACCTCTTGCCCCATCAGCTGCGCTCTGCAACATGACAACTTGTCTTCAGTATCAAGTTGACTGGATCACAAATTGTATCGATTTTGCATTAAAAAACGGCAAGAAAACAATAGAAGTATCCAAAGAAGTAGAAAATGCATGGGTGGAACATCACGATGAAGTTGCTTCAAAAACACTTGTTGTAAAAACTGATTCTTGGTACATGGGTTCGAATGTAGAAGGCAAGCCTCGTCGTTTATTATCATATATTGGCGGTGTTAATGACTACCACAAAAGATGTGATGAAGTAGCAGAGAAAGGCTACCCAGGTTTTAAAATAGATTAATGGCTGTTCTACACACATATTAAAGTAGGTGATTTAAATGAGTATTTATTACACCCAAGAAGTTCATGGCCCTTATGAATTAATCAATATTGGAAACTTACAGCTTGAGGAAGGTGGAAATATTCCCGACTGTATGCTGGCTGTAGCCACATTTGGTGAACTCAATTCAGAAAAAGATAACGCTATACTTATACCGACTTGGTACTCAGGTACCAATAAAATTATGGAGCAAGTGTATATCGGTGAAGGTCGACCTCTAGACCCCTCTGAATATTTCATCATTATTGTCAACCAAATAGGTAGTGGTCTTTCAAGCTCTCCCAGTAACTCTCCTGAGAACCTGAAAGGACCTCTTTTTCCACTCGTGCGCATTGGAGACGATGTTAGAGCCCAACATAAACTTCTTACGGAGCATTATGGCTTAGAGAGCCTTGCTTTAGTCTTTGGTGGTTCAATGGGAGCTCAACAAAGCTATGAATGGGCCGTTCGCTATCCTGATTTTGTGAAACGTGCAGCGCCTTTGGCTGGAACAGCTAAAAACACAGAACATGACTTCATCTTTGCTGAAACGTTGATTGAAGCCATCGAATCAGACCCTAACTTTAAGGATGGTTTTTACAATCTAGGCTCCGAAGTGGCTGAAGGTTTAGAACGCCATTCAAAACTGTGGACAGTAATGGGGTGGAGCACTGATTTTTTTGCGAAAAAGAGGCATAAAGATCTTGGGCACGCCAACATCAGGGGCTTTGTTAATGATTTCATGATTGAATACTTCGCGCAAATGGATCCGAACAATCTACTTAGAATGATTTGGAAATGGCAAAGAGGTGATGTCAGTCGTCATACAGCAGGTGACCTTACCGCTGCGCTAGGCAGGATCAAAGCCAAAACGTATGTAATGCCTATCAGTCATGATATGTTCTTCACTGTAGATGATTGCCGTACTGAACAGCAAATGATTCCAGGAAGTGAATTGCGACCGATAATATCCATTGATGGACACCTTGGCCTTTTTGGTACTGACGAACAGATGATAAATCAAGTGGATGAATATCTTGATGAACTATTGAGTATTGACCTCTAACTTTTTAAAGGAAGCAATTCCAACTTAACTTCTGGTAACAGGAACCTTCTAAAACATTAGTAAGACCTCATAGTTAAAGCAATGGGAGGTTTAACCAAGTTATTACGCTATCGTGTTGCTGGTTGTAAAAGCATAAAAAAGAGTCATATGGTTTTTACCTATGGCTCTTTTCGTTTCCTTAGCATGATGTCGCTTTGTGTTAACATTTCTTTTGCTTTTACTACACGTAACGAAGTAATAAAAGAGTACGGTGTACAGCTGAAGCAATGTGTTTCAAAGAGTATTATTCTTAATTGCATTATTCGTTAAGTGAGGAGGCTAAATCTTCCAAGGCCTTGTGTGTATCGGAGTATTTTTAAATATCTAGGAGCGTCAACAGAGAACTTTACTTGATTGGACCCAACTGATTCAGAGGGAGGTGCCAATAATATCGTCACCAAAGTAGAGTTTATTGTCCTTCCTTTAAAGTTACTGTCAGCATTTTGGTAATCCTCCATGAATTGAGACTGCTTTTCAACAATGCCACTCCAAAGCAATGATTCAAATATAGTAGGAATTGATCCACCTTCATTGAAATCAAGCTTCACGGTATACTTATCACAATCTTTATTGTAATAAGGATAAGTAGCCTCCCTGCTACCAAAGGTGCTTTCACAAACTTTATTTGTTTGATAGGTCATATTTAACCCCCTCATTTTCACAATCTTTATTGTAAATCTACACTGACGGCCCATTTTTCGTTTAGAGCAAGTAAATATGTTATCAGGAAGCATTGTTGTTAATTACCACGCCGAGCGTGGTAACGAGATACGAGACAGAAACACTGCAACTTAAGTCTATATCCAGTTGTACAAAAAATAGTCATTTGGTACTGAGGTTATTCCACTTCCCTCTAATATTGCTCATAGTGTGAAAAATAATAAATTTAGGAGCACCCTTAATGAGTTTGCTAGGATCAATTAAATCTTTGTTTTCCCCTCTACCTGAAGGCTCTATTCGCTATAAAGGGTATACGATTGCAGCACTTCCAGAAGAAGAATTTGGCCGTTATAGATTAAATGCAGTTATCAGCAGAAAAGATCAGCACCGTAGCTATACGCTAATTGATCGCGTTGCTGACAAGCAGAGCTGTGTAAAAATGACGCATACAAAAGCAAAAAAGTTAATTGATCAAAAGGGTGAGGGAATCTTTGCACATTAAGATATGCGTTAACACCGGGGTGACGAAACAAGGCACATATCCCTAGGAGTTTATCTACATCTCGTTCCCACGCAGAGCGTGGGAACGTTAAGAGCCTGCGTATAAAACATCTCCCTCACCACGCTTTATAAACATCCAACAACCCCACCATTCCGGCATAATCTCTTGCACTGGAATAGCGCCAATGTACGGCTTCATCAACATAACCCCGTTTAACTGGATTATGATGAATATACTCAATCTTCTGGCGCATCATCTCCTCACTCTGTATCAGTTCAGGATGCACACCCTCTTGCCACAATTGATAAGTACGATCACGTTTATGCGCTTTTTTATAAAACGCTAGTTGATCCAAGATAGTTTTTGCTTTTTTGGTTTGTAGATAAGCAATCAACTGCCTTGCCGTAAATGATTTAAGACGTGCGATATCCTTATCTAGCTGGTCGCTTTGCGCTACAAGATGTAGGTGGTTTTCTAAAATCACATAGGCGTAAACCTTAAAGTCTTCACCCATTAAGTAGCGTAATGAATTAAAAACGATATCAACCGCATCAGGACGCGTAAAAATTGGTAACCAGTGCAACACAGTTAGCGTTAGAAAGTGTGGTTGTTCTGGTGCAGTAAAGACATAACGACTTCGACCCATTAATTAACCTCCTTGTTAATTACCACGCAATGCGTGGGAGCTTATTCTTGTACCCATGCTCCTGCTTGGGTACATCTAGCCACATCTGCACATTAACGAATCTCCGACTGCATTACCACGCAGAGCGTGGGAACGAGATGTGCGTGGAAACGAGTAGTGTACGCCGAGGAGCACACCACGCTAGCCCCCATGCTCCTGCGTGGGGCTGATATTTCCACTCGGCATCGTACTCCTGCGCGGGTACATCGATGATGTGCTACACAGCCGCATTACCACGCAGAGCGTGGGAACGAGAAGTAATATGCAGAGCGTGGGAACGAGATGTGAGTGGAAACGAGTAGTGTACGCCGAGGAGCACACCACGCTAGCCCCCATGCTCCTGCGTGGGGCTGATATTTCCACTCGGCATCGTACTCCTGCGCGGGTACATCGATGATGTGCTACACAGCCGCATTACCACGCAGAGCGTGGGAACGAGAAGTAATATGCAGAGCGTGGGAACGAGATGTGAGTGGAAACGAGTAGTGTACGCCGAGGAGAACACCACGCTAGCCCCCATGCTCCTGCGTGGGGGCTGATATTTCCACTCGGCATCGTACTCCTGCGCGGGGCATCGATGAGTGCTATACAGCCGCATTACCACGCAGAGCGTGGGAACGAGATGTGGCATGCGGAGCGTGGGAATGAGATGTGGCATGCGGAGAGTGGGAAGGATATGTTGCATGCGGAGAGTGGGAAGGATATGTTGCATGCGGAGAGTGGGAAGGATATGTGGTATGCGGAGTGAGGGAAGAAGATAATTCTGTCACTGTCGCCTATAGTTGAAAATACTCAGTGGATGATACTGTCAAAAATAAAAAATATTATATCGAAGGGATAAGTTTTGGGAATAATGGATAACCCTTATGTGTTAATCGGGTTGTCAGTGATTATGCACGTGACTTGGAATCTGTTGGCTCGTCATGTGAGCCTTAAAGCAAACTACCTTTGGTGGGGATTACTTTCACACTGTGTATTGCTCGGCCCTTATGTCCTTTGGCAACTGATCCAACATGCACAATGGGGTTCATCGTTGGCGATCGCTGCCGTGATCACCGCGCTGGCTAGGTTGTCAGTGCAGGTTTAGTATTACTTTTTTGGGGCGTTTGAGCCGCGATTAATATATCTATCACTAACAAAAAAACGGCCATCAATGATGGCCGTTTAAGTATGATTCTGTCCGTTTAGTTATAGGCACCTGAGGCATAGTGCAGCTCATAGCTGTGGCTATAGATTTCTAAAATATTACCAAACGGATCTTCCATATAGATCATGCGGTAAGGCTTTTCGCCCGGATAGTAATAACGGGGTTTCGCCATACGTTTTTTACCACCGGCCGCAACAATCTTCTCTGCAAGCCCTTCCACATCGGGGTCTTGTACGCAAAAATGAAAGACACCTGTTTTCCAATATTCAAAGTTATTTACTGGATTTTCTTGGTTCTTAAATTGAAATAGCTCAACCCCTATTCGATCACCGGTGGACATATGAGCAATTCGAAATGTCCCCAATTAGCACCAAACACATCTATACACATCTCTCCAATAGGGCTGTCATCTTCAACTACATCGGTGGGTTCCATTATCAGATACCAACCGAGTACTTCAGTGTAAAAATTTACTGCAGCCTCAAGGTCAGGCACTGAGATACCAATATGGGAAAACGCCCGTGGATAAGTTTTCATCTCTGTTGGTAGTGAATTGTTAGTTTGCAAGCGGGTATCCGTCATCAGGGACAACTCCAAAGTTGTTAGTAATTGGGATCAGTTTACAAAGCTTCTATGTTAATATTAAATTATAATTAGCGATTATTTTGATAATTTAAAGTTATGATAAATACCTTATATCTGCGTACATTTATGAGTTTAGTGGAGACCAATCACTTCACTCAAACTGCCGAACGCTTAAACATGACCCAACCGGGTGTAAGCCAACATATCAAAAAGCTAGAAGCGCAAATCGGTAAGCCACTGCTTAGCCGTTATGGGAAAAAGTTCGAATTAACCGTCGCTGGTGAACACCTCTATAAATACGGATTGCAACAAGCTCAATCTGAATCTGAATTACTGGCTATTGTTGCCGATGATGATATCAATAGTGGCTGTTGCTCTTTAGCCTGCTCGGGCTCCATTGCGATGAAACTCTATCCTAAGCTACTCGATCTCCAACAGGTATTCCCTAAGCTAAGTATCCATATTGAAGCTGCACCCAATAGCACTATTATCGAACGGGTTAAAACCAATCTATCGGATATAGGAATTATCACCCAACAGGTCAATGACCCTTTATTTATACAAGAACAACTAGGCGAGGATGCCCTTTGCTTAGTTCTACCGGCTCAAGCAGAATCTGACTGGCAAGGATTATTAGCACTCGGTTTTATTAACCATCCTGATGGCCATCACTATGCGAGCCAACTGCTCGAAAAGAATTTTCCTGATAGGTTTACAGCTATGGATCAGATTCCCCACTCCGGCTATATCAATCAATTAAGCCAAATATTATTGCCGGTTTCCATGGGCTTAGGTTTTACTGTCATTCCAAAATCCTCGCTGAATGCCTGTCCCTATCCTGATCGCATACAAAGTGCTGCTATCGATACGCCGATAAAAGAGACCATTTACCTTATTACGAAGAAGCACCGCGTGCTTCCCCGACGTTACCAATTAATTAAAAACTTACTCAGCAACCAATGGCATTAACAATCGAAGTAGCCCTAAAGTGACAATAATCCTTACAGGGCTTCCCTATTCGCCTAACCCTTGTCTGTCCTAGGATTTCGCCTGCATATAGTTACGCCAGCCACCATGATGAGTTATATCTTCAGCCGTTTCGATCGCATAACCTTCACAGATAAAGCTCGTCACCCAACGGCCATCCGCTAATTCCACTTTGCCTAAACCTAGCGGTTGCGGAATCCCTTGTAGAAAGCTACCTAATTCTGTTTGGGGGAAAGTCCACACTTCCACATCAATTGCGCTTCCTTCACCTTCAGACCGAATCAAACCGGGACGAAAGGGAGGACCTCCCGCCAGTGCGTATAACTTATAATTAGCAGATGTTTGCGTTGTTTGAACTAGGCGTGCTCCCCTCTCCTGCAGTTGGAAATTCAGCGGTAAGCCTTCAAGGTGTGCGCCACAAACAGCTAGTTCTACCCAGCCCTCTTGTATTGTCGCCGCAGGTAAAAGCTTAGGGAGAGGTGTATTTGTCGCACCTAAAGGTAAGCCTAAACTTTGCTGCCAAGATCCACCAAAACTTAATAGTTTTCTATCTGACCATGCCGGACCAAAAAGCGTAATACCAAACGGCAACCCAGATGTTTGTATACCTGCAGGTAACGCAATAGCGGTGTAATCCAGCAGGTTCATAAAGTTAGTGTAGTAACCCACATTTGAATTTAGCTTAATGGGATCTGCATTAACTTCATCAATGGTATAGATAGTACCCGCGGTAGGGATCACCACTGCATCGACAGTAGATAAGATCGCATCACACTGCACTTTATAAGCCTGTAATTGATAGATCGCCTTAAACGCATCTACCGCAGTTTTCCCTGCAGCACCGCCAATAATGGTTTCTATTACAGGCAGGCAACGGCTGGAATCTTCCTCGAAGAAAGACTCAATCGCAGCATAGCGTTCAGCAACCCAAGGGCCTTCATAGAGCAGCAATGCTGCTTGGGCAAAAGGATCAAAATCGATCTCGGTCAGTTCAACACCTTGCTCTCGCAGTTTATCCAGCGATGCGTTAAACAGCGCTTCGGCACTCTTATTACCAAAAAATGCTAACTGCTCAGGCGCTGGCACACCAATCTTACGACCTTTAAGCGCGTTTTCAGGTTGGTAAGCTGAGGCATCGTTAGAAGCTACATTAGGCCTTGCATAGCAATCTGTCTCATCATATTCGCCGGCGATATCCAACAGTAGATTAAGATCATCCGTTGTGTGGGCAAAAATAGTAATACAATCTAGGGTTTTACAGGCCGGTACTAAGCCTGTGCAGCTGACCATGCCTTTAGTTGCCTTCATCCCCAAAATATTATTAAACGCGGCGGGAACCCGTCCAGAACCCGCAGTATCTGTACCTAAAGAGAAACAGACCTGACCCGTCGCCACCGTGACAGCACTACCAGAACTTGAACCGCCGGAGATATACTCATCATTAAAACTATTTTTCACCGCGCCCCACGGGCTACGCGTACCGACAAGTCCCGTTGCAAACTGATCTAAATTAGTTTTACCTAAAGGCACAGCCCCCGCATTGATAAGAGCCTGAACCACATAAGCAGAGGAGTCAGGCTCATAAGTATAAGCTTTACACCCCGCAGTGGTTGGTAGCCCAGCAAGATCAATATTATCTTTGATCGCAAAAGGTATTCCGTAAAGAGGTAGCTCTTTAATCGTTTTACCTTTTAGGTTATTCAGAAATCCATTTAACTGCTCATCCGAGATAGATTCTATCCAGCAGTTACGTGTATCTGCTCTCGTCTCAGTCAATTTTTGTGTTAGATACTCGGCCGGTGATAACTGCCCTGATTCATAAGCGGCTAATAGTTCTATTACTGTTATTGGCATATTCATACGGCACCTGTGTCTTGTGATGTTGCTGATGTTTCTACTTGAGTATTAATAACCATAAGTCGCTGGCCCGAGTGAACTTGAGCCCCCGTTTCTTGGCTGATACTACTAATAACGCCCGATTCAGATGCAACCACTTCTAATTCCATCTTCATTGCTTCTAAGATCATGACGACTTCACCCGCTTTGACCTTTTGACCTGGTTCTACCAAGACCTGCCAGATATTTCCTGCCACTTGGCTTTCCACTGCGGTTTCATGTTCGCTAAGCAGCTCATCAAGCCCTTGAGACTCAACCATCATATCTGCTTCAAAGTTAGCTTGGCCGCTCTCAACCCAGCGTTGACGTTCCTCCTCAAACGCAGTTTGTTGACGCTCTTTACACTGCAGAATTTCATCCTGATGCTGATCAAGTAAGGCTTGATACTCAGCAAGAGAAAACTCAGTTTCCTCTATTTTGACAGGGTATTTACCCCGAGGGTGATCACGACGAATCTCCTTCAGCTCCTCTGCACTCACCTCATAGAAACGGATCTGATCAAAAAAGCGCAGTAACCAAGGCTGCGTAAACGCCTCAGTTTTACGGTAGCGGTTCCACATCTGTAAGGTACGACCAATAAACTGATAACCACCCGGCCCTTCCATACCGTAAACACACATGTAGGCCCCCCCAATGCCGACCGCATTTTCCGGTGTCCATGTACGTGCTGGGTTGTATTTTGTCGTGACTAGGCGATGTCTTGGATCCATAGGTGTTGCCACCGGCGCACCTAAATACACATCCCCTAACCCCATCACAAGGTAGCTAGCATCAAAGACAATTTTCTTAACATCTTCGACGGAATCTAAGCCATTAATTCGACGGATAAACTCAATATTGTCAGGGCACCAAGGGGCATCTTTACGTACTACTTCATCGTATTTTTTAATCGCTAAACGCGTTGCTTCGTCATCCCAAGAAAGTGGTAACGAAACTATACGTGCAGGCACCGTTAGCTTATCTATATCACCCAGATCAGCTTCAGCGTGCTCTAACAGCTCAATCAGCTTAGCTATAGGTAGCTGTAAATTATCGTAATGTACTTGTAGCGAACGAATACCCGGTGTGAGCTCTTTAATACCTGTGATATTCAGCGCTTGAAGTTTCAGCATTAATGCATGAACACGGAAGCGTAATTTAATATCAAGACGCTGCGGGCCGTACTCCACCAGCAGAAAGTCTTCACCACTTGGACGATAAACAACGTTTTCGCCATAGGTTTCTTTAGGCAACACTTTAACAATCGGTGAGTCGATAACCGCTTGGGGCAGCTCACTCTCCTGAATAGAAACAGAGGATACTTGTTGTAACTGCTCACGTTCAGCATCGGCAGCATCGGCAATAGACACAGGTAAAAATCGTACAGTATCACCCGCTTTTAGCTGACCCATCTTCCACAGATCCGCTTTGATAATCGTAGCAGGGCAAACAAAACCACCTAAACTTGGACCATCAGGACCTAAGATCACTGGCATATCACCGGTAAAATCGATCGTACCTACAGCATACGCATTATCATGAATATTAGATGGATGCAGACCTGCTTCACCACCATCAGTTCTCGCCCATTCAGGTTTAGGCCCAATCAGGCGAACCCCAGTGCGGCTCGAATTGAAATGAACCTGCCAATCTGCGGCAAAAAACTCAGAAATATCTTTATCTGTGAAAAAGTCCGGTGCGCCATGAGGGCCGTAAATAACACGAATCTGCCAATCATTTGTTAACTTAGGCGCTGATTTTACTTGTGCACCGGCCTCAGCAGAGATTTGGAAACGACTATCAAGCTGGAGTACATCCCCAGAACGCAAAGCTCTACCCGCATGCCCACCAAACTGTCCTAAGGTGAAGGTCGATTTACTGCCTAGATAATCAGGGCATTTAATACCACCAGCAACCGCGAGGTAAGCACGCGCGCCATCTCCTTTTGTCGCACCCAACGCTAAGGTTTGACCGGCTTTAATAGCTAGCACGGTGCCCATAGGTACCGCCTGATCTTCTAAGGTTGCAGCAAGTTCAGCCCCCGTAATCACCACTTGAGTCGCTTGGTTAAAGCGCAGTGTTGGCCCGCTAATAATAATCTCGAGCCCAGCGGCATCCACAGGGTTATTAAGCAGCTGATTTGCTAACCTAAAACTAACAGAATCCATAGGACCTGAAGGTGGTACACCAATATCCCAATAACCTTCACGACCAGGGTAATCTTGGATCGTTGTTTGTGTACCGGCATTAAGAACATCAAACGTGTACGGCTGATAATTAAAGTCATTAAGAGAGCGTGTTAATACCTGGCCGCTCTGTACAACCTCGCTACCTAATAGCTGATGTAGATAACCTAAATTATGCTCAATACCATAAATCGTTGATTCCGATAGCGCCTGCATTAAACCCGTTAAGGCTTGCTGACGCGTAGGCGCATGGAAGATCACTTTTGCTAACATAGGATCAAAAAATGGGGAGACTTCGACGCCTGCCTCAATCCAGTGTTCAACTCGTAGACCGTCGATCTCCGGCCACTCCACATGGCTTAATAAACCGGCGCAAGGTTGGAACTCTTTATTTGCATCTTCAGCATACAAACGCACCTGAATCGCATGACCTTTAGGGCTTAATCCTGCTCCCTCTTTAACAAGATCGAGTTCATTAGCACCCTGCTTCACCATCCATTCAACAAGGTCGACACCAAAAACCTCTTCTGTTACCCCGTGCTCAACCTGGAGGCGTGTATTGACCTCAAGGAAGTAGAAACGCTCAGTGGTCTGATCCAGTACAAATTCAACCGTACCTGCATTTCGGTAGTTAACCTGCTCTGCTAAACGTACCGCTGTATTTTGTAACGCTGTACGTGTTTCATCACTTAGATTAGGTGCTGGCGTTTCCTCAATCACTTTTTGGTTGCGACGCTGAGCGGAACAATCCCTCTCTCCTAGCGCTACAACATTTCCAGCGCCATCACCAAAAATCTGAACCTCTATATGGCGTGCATGCTGGATAAATTTTTCAATAAATAAACCACTATTACTGAAGTTATTCTCACTTAAGCGGCGCACTGAGTCGTACGCATCAGTTAGTTCTTGGGCAGTATCACAACGTTGCATACCAATACCGCCGCCACCGGCTGTGCTTTTCAACATAACAGGATAACCAACCCGCTCTGCTTCTTCTAACGACTGCTCTAAACTATCTAATAGACCTGTACCCGGTAGAAGGGGTACTTTCGCTTGCTCGGCTAACTCACGAGCTGAATGCTTAAGACCAAAGTCATTCATCTGTTCAGGTGTTGGCCCTAAAAAGGTAATCTCTTCACTTTCACAGCGCGCAACAAAATTTGGGTTTTCACTTAAAAAACCATAACCGGGGTGTACTGCTTCAGCACCGCTCTGTTTAGCTATGGCGATAATTTTATCTTGATCAAGGTAAGTTTGGGTGGCAGCCCCTTCACCTAAGGAATAGGCCTCATCCGCTTGAAGTACATGTAAGCTATCCGCATCTGCTTCACTATAAATGGCAACACTAGTAACACCCATTTTGCGAAGTGTGCGAATAATACGACAAGCAATGGCACCACGATTAGCAATTAGCACTTTAGAAAACATATGTATTCACCTGAATGTCTGGGTCGTCCCAGCAACACTCTAAGGGCTTAATTGGGGTCGTCCCCGCCCATTTTATCTGCCAATAAGTAGACAGCACTTTGTTCTACACAAAGTGAAAAACTAATCCCAAATCAGTACTTCGACCGGCGTTGGGTTGTAAGCATTACAAGGGTTATTCAATTGTGGACAGTTGGAGATCAGTACAATCACATCCATGGCAGCCTTCATCTCAACATACTTACCAGCACCACTAATCCCGTCCGCAAAGCTCAATCCGCCATCGGCTGTCACAGGTACATTCATAAAGAAGTTAATGTTGTGAGTAATGTCACGTTTGCTCATGCCAAACTGCTCATTTTCAGCAACCGCTAATAACCAGCTATCGCGGCAAGCATGCATGCATTTTTTATTTAGATCATAACGGACCGTGTTACTTTCTGTTGCGCAAGCACCGCCTAAGGTATCGTGACGACCACAGGTATCAGCAACAATTTCCAGCATTAAATTGCCTTCATTAGATAACAGTTTACTGCCTGCGGTAAGGTAAACATTACCCTGCTCTCGCACCGTATCTATTGCACTGTATCGCTCAGAAGGATCATCTGCGTTGTAAAACAAGGTATCTGCGGCTTGGTTACCCTCTAAATCCAAGATTCGCAAAACCTGACCCGCTTTAACCACTTTCATGTAGTAGTCACCGGCATCAATAGTTTCCCGTTGACTCGCCTGTTCAGCAGCTAATGAACTCTCTTTAATCATGATATTTCTCCCTTAGTGCGAACAAACATGAGGCGTTGCTAAATAACGCTGATTGTTTTCAAATCCGCGTGTATTTTCTGGACGATGATTTAAACAGGTATCGTCTGACGTCAACGGCGCCGCTTTATACATGCTTACTTCAATAGGATGATTAGGGTATTCAGCCGCAGGATTCATAGGATGGGGGCAGGTTGTAAACACCACTAAAGTGTCTATTTCAAAACGTAGTTCAATCACGTCGCCTGCTTTACTGTGTTCTTCGGCAAAACTTAAGTTGCCTTCGTCATCAGTAAAGACCTTACTAAAAAGGTTTAGATTCGCGGCTAAATCCCGTTTACCTAAACCATATTTAGCAACTTCTACCAACAAGCTGTCATAACCGTTTTGCAACCATGCATTACGGTCTTTCTGATAATCACGTGCGCCCCACTTTTCAGCCACTTTGCTTTTATTGGCCACACCACCCACTGTATCAATCCACTGAGTATCATCACGTACAATAGAGCAGAAGATCCGGCCCATATCAGAGTAGAGGCAGTTACCTGTGGCTAATTTAAACGTGTGTTGGCACTTAAGTGAGTCCGGTGCGTTATAGCGTTCTAGTAGATTTTGCGGGTTATAAAACAACATACTGACATTCGCCCCACCTTCTAAATCGGTCAGTTTTAAGCTATGACCGGCAGGTACAACCAAGGACCAATGGCTGGCCCCCGGTATACGATCAGTAAAGATTGCTTCGTTCATATTTCCTCCTCAAGCTGCGCTCGGTTTAACAGCCTGTAATTTAGCGAGTTGTTCTGGGTTTTCTTGTCCTGTACTCAATGGAATATCAAAAGTTACATTGGCACCAAAGCGTTCTGGAGCCTGTTGGTCATGGCGAGTTTTATCAAACACCCATAAGCGGCTCCCTAGCTCAAATCCTTCACTTAGGTCATGAGTAATCATAAAAACAGTTAGTTTCTGTTCCCCCCACAAACTATGGGTAAGCTTGTGCATATCTTTACGAATACCAGGATCTAGAGCGCCAAAAGGCTCATCAAGTAATAAAATTCTTGGTTTACGAATTAACGCTTGAGCTATAGCTAAACGCTGCTGCATCCCACCTGATAGTTCACTAGGGTATTTATCTGCGGCGGGCCCTAAACCTACCTTTTCTAAAATATCCAGCGCTTCCGCTTTTGCAGCACGGCGCGCCGAACCAAATAAGCGACCGAGTAAGCGACTACTCAGAGAGCTTTCGCTAAACTCTTGGCCTAACATCACATTTTCCAGTGCCGTCATATGGGGAAAGACGGAGTATTTCTGAAAGACAATGCCACGTTCGACACTCGGTTCAGGATCTAAAGGTTCGCCGTCCAGTAGAATCTCGCCTTGGCTCGGTTGTTCAATGCCTAATAGCAGGTTTAGAAAGGTTGTTTTCCCACACCCTGAGGCTCCGACAATACTGACAAATTCGCCTGCTTGAACACTAAGGTTTACGCGCTCTAACACAACGTTATCGCCGTACTCTTTCCACAGATTATTGATCTGTATAATGGGGGGCTCAGTTTTAGTCATTGCGAGCTCCTTGCGCTGAGTGGTACCAAGGGAAAGCTAATATAGAGATGCGTTTTAAAGACCAATCCATCGCAAACGCGAGCGTTGTAATCCAAAAAACGTAGGGCAAAATAACATCCATGGCTAAGTAGCGTCGTACCAAGAAGATGCGGTAACCCAACCCTTCTGTCGCTGCAATCGCTTCAGCAGCAATAAGAAAGAGCCACGCACTCCCTAAGGTCAGACGTACTGCATCAATTAAGCGCGGCATCGTCTGTGGTAAAACCACCCTAAGAATGATCTGCCAGCTATTACCACCTAAGGTTTGCGCTTTAATCAACTGTTCTGACGGCAGCGCATCGGTACGTAACTGAATATCCCTGATAATCACTGGCGTTATGCCAATCACAATCAGCACAACTTTAGAGAGTTCACCTAAACCAAAGGTGATGAATAGGATCGGCAAAATAGCCATCGGTGGGATAAGCGATAATGCAGTCACTAAGGGTGATAAAGGTGATCGAACATAAGGGATCATGCCATTAAAGACACCAATCACTAGCCCGATCGTTGCGCTCAATCCAACAGCGATGCCTAACCGTTGCAAACTGGTAAAGGTATCTTGCCACAACAGATACTCGCCGGTTCGCTTGCTAGGCTCAAAGCCCATACGAACAATGGCATCGGCAAAACTACCCAGTGAGGGCAGTAATTTATCACTTGGGTTTTCAGCCAATCGAGCATCGGATGTCACAAGGTATATAACAAACAAAACAATGAAAGGCAGTAACCCAAGCATCAACCGCGAGTAGCGGCTAGGTTGACGGTTTATAAGACGTGTCATTCTAGGCTCCAGTTCTCTGTTGGACTAAGCAATAAGTGTATTAAGAGATTACAGAGAGCCGTCGGCAGCCATTTTCATGTACGTTGGGTTAAAACGTAGTTTAATATTAGCCGCATTACCGTAAACACCTGCAGGCGTTTCAATACCGATAAACTTCGCATCCGGTGCACCTTCACCTAAAAGACCATGCTCAAATGAGAATTCACTCACTTTTTGCATCGTTTTAGTCAGGCTATCGCTGTTTGTGAATTCTAGGGCGGAGGCTGCGGTATAGAACATTTTTGTAGAAGCAAGCTGAGCTTCATAACCAGCTAAATCAGTACCAGAAGCTTCAGCCATAAAGCTTTTTGCTTTAATTGAGCCTTCATCATTAGCTGCCATGGTGGTCATAATCTCATACCAAGCACCGACTAAGGCTTTACCCAGTTTTGGGTTCGCTTCAAGGGTTTCAGTATTAACAACCATTAGGTCAATAATTTCACCTGGGATCATAGAAGAGTCAAACACTTTGCTTGCATTTGGCATAGCAGTAATTTCGCTTAACAAAGGGTTCCAAGTGGTAACCGCTGTCACATCATCGGCACTAAAAGCAGCCACAAGATCGGCATCAGAGGTATTAACCACTTTAACGTCTTGCTCTGTCATGCCAACAGTTTCAAGGCCGCGTGCTAGTAGATAATGGGAAACACTTAATTCAACTAGGTTAACTTGCTGGCCTTTAATGTCTGCCAATGTTTTAGCATCTTTAAGTACGACACCATCGTTACCGTTTGAGAAATCACCAACGATGAGTGCAGTTGAATCAACACCACTCGCTGCAGGGATAGTTAATGCATCCATGTTAGTCATTACAGTGGCATCAAACTGGCCTGCCGTGAATTGGTTAATAGACTCCACATAGTCATTGACCTGAACAACGTCGATTTTAATGCCGTATTTATCAGCCCACTTATCCACGATCCCTGTCGCTGCGCCATAATCCCATGGCATCCAACCGACATAGATCGTCCAAGCGACTTTAAATTCGCTTTTTTCTTCAGCTTGAAGGTTTGAGGAAAAACTGAGTAGAAGGGAGAACACTGAAGCGCACATCAACAGCGTTCGCATGAAAGATCGAATGGTATTCATCATAACTTCACCTTTGTAGTTTCACGAAAATTAAGCACAAGAGACATCACCTATAGGTTTTGTTCTCCCGGGCTTTTATCCCTCCGTGTGACCTCAGGTGAGGTTGGTAACTCTCGGTCCAGTCACTACATCTTTGTAGCCGGAACCCTAGATACCCATTTGATCAAATTGTCATAAGCGGTGTTAACTCGCGTACACATCCACCTAAGTATGCTCTTGTGCATATTGCTTTATACAAAAGCAAAATAAGGGCCAAACAAACTAAATTCTTTAAAAACAAAAAGTTAAAAATATAAAATCGACTCAAAGAACACTTAGCCCGCCCCAAAATAAAACAAAAATAGCATCCGCGCCCCAAAAAAAGGCGAATTATCCTTGCAAACTCACCTCTACTGAGTGGCAAGCAGCAGACGACTCGAACTATACAGAGTGAATGAACTTTGACTGGAGATTAAGAGAAAAAACGATAGAGCTTAATAGGATGAAGCTTATAAATGTAAGTGGTGCTGTCCTCGGTCGTTGCTAATAGAACGTTATTTAGTGCTATTAATTAACTAATATTAGAGGCTTGTTGTAATTGATTTCGCCCCATCCTCTTCGCACGATATAAAGCAATATCCGCTTCACGAAGCAAGCTATCAGCCCCCTGCTCTATTACCGGAATCATAGTGGCGGTACCTACACTAACCGTCACTACATGACTTGCTGATGAATGAGCATGCTCAATCGTCATATCCTGCACAGCACAACGAACCTTCTCACCAATAAGTGCAGCGCCTTTATAATCGGTATCCGGAAGAATGAGCATAAACTCCTCTCCCCCATAACGAGCCACTAAATCAGTAGGTCTAAGAAGTTGAGATTGCACCGCTTTGGCAACGGCAATCAAACAATCATCTCCACCTTGATGTCCATAGTTATCATTGAAGGCCTTAAAATGATCAACATCAAGCATAATAATCGTGAGTGGGTGTGCTTCTCTGCGCAAACGCTCCCAAACTTCAGCTAGATAAGCATCACCTCTGCGTCTATTGGCTACCCCCGTCAAACCATCCCGATCAGCTAGCCCTTGTAGCTCTTGATTGACTTGTTCTAAACGAGCCGTTCGTTCAGCGACTTTATCTTCCAAGGTTTTAGAGTGCTCCTGCACTTGCTCATAAAGGCGTGCATTCTCAATGGCCACAGATGCTTGAGCAGCTAAAAGACGAATAACCTCAACACGATCATGTCTAAAAACGCCGCTTGCAAGATTATTTTCCATATAAAGCACAGCCTCAAATCGCTCTCTTTGAATAGGTACACACAACACAGATAAAGGCTTAAATGCCTGTATATAGGGATCATGGATAAAACAGCCATCGTCTAGTGCATTATGAAGTACGATCGCAGAACCATTGTGAAATACTTGGCTTAGTAAAGTGACAGGTAAAGGTATTTTCTCACCAGCAACCGTTGAAATAAGTGAATGATTTGCTAATCCCTCTGCCGACAAATGATCTGGCAGTTTTACCGCTTCCACCACTAATTCCCCCTCGTGCTTAACCACGAGGCAACCCCATTGAGCACCTGCATTTTCTAGTAAAATGCTCATACTGGTTTTGAGTAATCGGTCTAATAAAATTTCGCCAGATATGTCACGAGACGCTTTCATAACTGAAGCTAAATCAAGATCTGTCATCTCCTGCTTGGCCGTTGACAGATAAGCACTAGCGGAGCACTCAGTTAATATAGGGAACTCCTGCTCAAGTAATTCCACCTTACGGTGTGCCCCCCAGCGATCATAAATACGATGGGCCGCTCTCAAATAACCTTCCGCTGATCGTCTACGGCCAAGGCCGATAAGAAAACGGGCAGCACGTTCGCATGCTGTCGCCTCATCACGCAAAAAGCCACTTTCTCTAGCTTCATCAATCGCCACATCATAAAGCTCTAAGGTGCTTTCCGGGCAGCCATAGATCTTTTCTAACTCCGCTTCCATTAAAAATTGAAGGTGACGGAAGTTCTCAGCACAGTTATCTGCTAAACGCCGCATACGGGCAAGATCACGCTCTAAACGTTGACCTGTTTCAGCCTGATCGTCAGTTCCCATTAATGGAAAATGTGTTGCAAGCGTCAGAAAAGATACAATATAAAAACGCACTAACTGTGGTAGTGACATGGAAGATTTGATCATCAAATCCTGTGCACGAACAAAGCTCAACGCACGATCATAATCGCCATACAAAAAGCAGATCTCCGCAGTATAGATCTGATAATTGGCAATCCCTGTCATAAACTGACGTTCACGCATACCCTCTAAGCAGCGCTGCTCATCAAAGTCATCATCACTTAAGGTAAACGGTGTATGCGTCAGTCCCAGCAAATTACGCTGTAACTGCAAAAATAAGGTACCAGAATCTAATGAGTCCTGATAAGCACACTCTCGAACAATCTCTAAATTTTCCGCATGTAGACGATGGGCCGTTTCTAAATCAAGAGTAGGATCCCAAATCACACAGTCTTGAGCACTGTATGCAAGGTAAAGCAGATCTCCGGATTGATAACCCGATTCAATACCTTTACGAAATAAAGGGGTCAACGTAGACCAATGATTACTCCAGTGATGAACAAACATTGCGTAGACATAAATCACGCGTGTCCGTAGCGCCTGATCATCAAAACGGTCATTCAAGGCTAAACCAACTTTCCCATATTGATAACCCTCTTCGGGCTCGTCAATATCACCACACAAGAGCATGCCGTAAGCGGCATATGCAAAAGCGGATTCGGGGCTATTTCCATGCCGTAACGAAAGATTGACTGCCTTTAAGACCAGATACGGAAATAGATTCCCACAACCCGAAAGAAACGTGGCTGGAAAAATTTCCATCATAAGACGTATCGCGGTTAAAACAGCCTCATCTTTAACTAACGGAGCATCCACAAGCTCCGCAACTTGGCGTTCACCTAAGTTAATCTTAACCCTCCGCCGCTCCTCGGCAACCTCTTCATCTGTTGGATTATCGGTAAACTCCACACCTAAAAGCGCAAGGCCTTGAATAGCAGAGAGAATCGATGCCTCCATCCTTCCAAGGGTCGAATACTGTCGTGTTCGTGTGGCCAGAATGTCACTTTTCTGCAAATCAGTATGCGCATGCTCTAATAAAATTTCGATCCACTCTTCTGCCTGCTCCGTTCGAGCTGTGAGATAAGTACATTGTTGGATCTCTATAGCTAAAGGTTGCATTAACTTTGGCGCGCTACACCAAGGGTTAGCGGGTAATAAACCAATAGCTATTTGTAGATAATTCAGTGCCACCTCATAAGCCGAAGTGTGTTTCGCTCGCACAGCGGAACGTAGATTAAGTTCAGCAAGATATAAACGCTCCGCTTCCGACTCAATCAGTAAACGCCCTTCGTTTAAATGCTCCACAATATCAATTAAGCGATCATTAGGTACAGTTTCACCAGCATGACGTAACATGCGACGCCCTACCGAAAGATGTACCTCAGGTAAACGCTGAACGTCGATAAGCGTATAAGCAGCTTGCTGTATACGGTCATGCTGGAACCTATAAATTGGATTAAACCCTAACGCCTCCGAATTCCGCCCGACCAAACGATAATCACTATGCAAAGGTAGCACTGTTTGAAGTTTCAATGCAGGTAAAAGTGCTATAGCCGTATCATCAATACTTTGTTCAGAAATAGCCGCTAAGGTTTGAAGATCAAACGTACTTCCAATGCACGCGGCTAACTGTAAAACATTCTGAGTCTCAGGATGAAGCTGACGGAGGTTACCCACCATAAATTCAACAACATCTGTACTTACATTTGACCAACGGGCGGCATCAAGATCCCAATACCACTTGCCACTCTGTTTATCTGCTGTAATAGCCCCCTCTTTATGCAGCTGCCTCAATAGCTCATTGATAAAAAAGGGGTTGCCGAGTGTTTTATAAAAAAGCATATCGCTCAATATATAAGTTTCATCCAGCTCACCACACAATGCATCAGCCACTAACTGCCTTACGGAATGTTGATCGAGCGGCCCTAAAGGAAGTTGACAAATATTATGCTGATTGCTCAAATCATCAAGCAACAAACCTAAAGGATGACCGCTGCCAATTTCGTTACTTCTATATGATCCAATTAACAATAAATGGCTCATCTCTCTTGAGGTAACTAAGCGTTTCAGCAGCGCCAACGTGGGCACATCACTCCACTGTAAATCATCAAGAAACAGAACAACGGGGTGCCCTTTTCCTGCAAATACTCGGAGAAACGCAGTTAATAGAATCTGCAAACGATTGCGCTCTTCAGCGGGAGGAAGTGCCGCTACCTCAGGCTGATGACCAATAATAATTTCTAGTTCGGGTACCAAATCTGTCACTAAACGAGCATTAGGCCCTAAAGCGTCAAGCAACTTCTTCCGCCACTCACCCAGTCCCACTTCAGGTTCAGCTAATAGCTGTTGTACCAAGCCTCGATAGGCCGTTATTAAAGCGGTATAAGCCTCCCCTTGCTGAAACTGTTCAAATTTACCTTGAACAAGGAAGCCTCGTTCGCGTACCAGCGGGCGATCAATCTCATTAACAAGCGCGGATTTTCCGACCCCAGAATAACCATGAACTAAACAAAACTCAGTTCGTCCCGTCACTGCACTTTCAAATAACTCAAATAATTGAGCCAATTCAGCTTCGCGGCCATATAAATTTTGCGGTATTAGAAACTTCTGTACGACATCATTCTTTCCCAACTCGAAAGGCTCGATGTTGTGATCTTCAATTGATAGTTTCTCCGCGCAACATTCGAGATCATAGATAATACCTTCGGTACTTTGATAACGCGTTTCAGGTTCTTTTGAGAGTAATTTAAGAACAATCGCTGATACAGCTTTAGGGATCTGAGGTCTTAGCTCGTCTGGAGCAGGCGGCAAACAGCTCATATGGCTATAAACCCACTCCAGCAGGGTATCCGCTTGAAAGGGCAGTGTACCTGTCAATAACTCAAAAAGCAGCACACCCAGCGAGTAGTAATCCGACCTATAATCTACATCACGGTTCATCCGCCCTGTCTGTTCAGGGGAGATATAGGGCAAAGGCCCTTCGAGACGACGAGACATCTGCACCGCTTGACGCTCTTGATCTAATTCGGAGGCAATACCAAAACCGGCAATAGAAACACCTTTTGTTAAGGTATCGAACAATATATGGCCCGGCGTTAATGCTTTATGGACTATATCCTTCTCATGGATACCGCCTAAAGCTCGAACTATACTCAAAGCTATATTGAGCACATCAGTTACAGGCAATCCCCATCGCCCTTCACGAATGAGCAATGTTTTAAGGGTGTTATCAAACAACTCGCCGACTAAGGCTAAATTACCGCTGCCATGGGGTAGCACTTCATGGACTTTTCGAACCCCTACAACCTCCGATAGATGTTGGCCGATCAATCCCTCTCGACGAATACCTGCCACTTGATGACGTTCTGGAAATTCAGTATCGAGTGTCTCAATAGCAACAGGAAGATCATTGGATAAGCAGCGCGCACGGTAAACGACACGCCCATCAGCCCGCCATAGTACTGAACCGATGATATAACCGGGTAATTTTAAGCCGACGCCCCTCACTCCATGCTCCCTAGCACTGTGCACTAAAGGGAGAACATTCGTTGAAATGTCGCATTATAATCATCGAACGCGGTATCAGAGACAGGGGCACCATGACCACATAGAGCATGTTTAAATGGCAAGGCTAACAGGCGTTTAAAGTCATCCCCTAAAGGTTCAGCCGCTTGCGCCCATACAGGGCCTATATTGGCGGGCACAAAAAAGTTCATATTTTGCATCAGTTTTTTAGAGGCATCGGAAAAATATTGATCTGGCTCTAACCAGTTTTGTAGTGCGTCGCAGGCGATAAGAACACCACCTGCTCGATCAATGTGTAAAACGCCTTCGGGTATTTTTGTAGTTTCAAAGATAAATAGCGAAGCATCTGAGATAGGTAGGTTTTCTGTTGTAAGCACACGTGCGTCCTCCACACTTTTACCCCTTTCCATACCAGGTAAAATCCAGTAGTCAGCATCATACCGATCCACATAAAACTCATCATCACGCCCATGCAAACATCCTAGACGGATAACATCTGTCACCTTCCCTAGACGCTCTAATGCCGCAAGCCCTTCTTCGTCTAAACGTACACTATTAACAAGGATCAGGCGCTCACCATCCCGAACCACCGTCATATTACGACTAAACGCCCAGTCCATCTCCTGTAAAACGGTCTCCATAGCACCACTAACAAAAAACAGGTCTGGAAATACCTCTTCTAATGCACCATGGGCAAGCGCTGGGGGAAAATGATTCATTAATACTCCTTACTCTTCGCTGTAATCAAAGCGTCCAACATAACGGTACTCGCGAGCATATTCGTGTAGAAACGCGTCTAAATATTGCCGCTGGGCCTGATTAAAGCGCCTGTGCCTCACATCATGCATAGTTTCACTATGATCGCTACAATCTAGCCTTTTTAGATGAAACAATGTCATATCTTTACCCCCGAAGAAACCTTTTAAATATTCATGCTGTCGTCGCGCCTCCGACATATCAAAAACAGACCCATCCAACACCGTATACAATGGATACTGAGCTAAAGAAGTTCTATTAAATTGAGGATAATCACCTTGGGGAGGCTGAAAAGGAGGGTATACGCCAGGGTCATGCACAGGGTGACGTGCAAGCGCGGTTACATATTCAGCATCAAGTCCTGCTGATCGGGCACCCTCAACAATAATATTAAGGTAGCGCTGGCTAGGTAAACACATCTCATTGATAAACTCAGCTATGCCAATATAGGCAAACGCCGTGATAATTCCACTTTCTGTTTCCACATCAACATTGACTCGGTCATAACCATGGCCGCAAGCTTCTACCGCATCTAAAGGTGCAAGCGCCTCATCTGGACACTCATAAAGCACACCCCAAACACAATCACTCAGATTACCGGTACATTCAATATTTCCAACACCGCCCTCCTGCCGGAAGAAGTGCTGCACATTAAAGCGCAAACGCCAACCGCGCAAAACCGCTCGCTGCGATGTTAAAGGCTCAACACCTTTAGCTCGTAGGGAGAGCTGATTCATATTGGAGCCAAAACCGAAATAACGAAACATGTGATATAAACCACCTTATTAGGGGCAATACACTAAGCCAGCACTTAACCTAAATCGACGTTATTTAGCTGACAGCAAGACCTTTACAATACAGAGATAGGACTCAAAATCAATAGCTTAGGAAGCAGAAGAAGGATCAAGAAAGGAAAACTCAGGATCCGATGCAGTATAAAAACTCCAAGCAACAAAGCGGCTAACTTTTTGCCCTTGCGCCATCTCAACCGTTTTAACTTTTTTAGCATTCACCTGCTTAAGTACCTGATAAACAGCCGGCAGATTATCTTTTTTAGATATTAACGTCGTAAACCAAAGCACATTATCTGCAAAGTGTTTACTCTCTTTAATCATTTGGCGTACAAAAGCGACCTCACCACCTTTACACCACAATTCAGCGCCCTGCCCGCCAAAATTGAGTTTCTCTTTAGCCTTATCCGCATTTCCATTAGCTCGATTTAAGTTTCTCACTTTACGCTTATTTCCCGCGCTAGCTTCTGCAAGCGAAGCATGAAAGGGGGGATTGCAGATAGAGAAATGGAAGAACTCTTCCGGCTGAATAATATTTTCAAAGATTCGATCAGACGAGGGCTGTAATCGGCACTGTAATTTATTCTTCATCACCTTGTTTGATCTAACAATCTCACCCACCGCAGCAATGGAGATAGGATCTATATCAGAGCCAACAAACTGCCACCCATAGCTCTGACTACCAATAATGGGATAGATACAGTTAGCCCCCACTCCCACATCTAAACCATGCACCTTTGTACCTACAGGTACACGACCTCCGTTACTCTCCGCTAGCAGGTCCGCTATATGATGTATGTAATCTGCTCGTCCTGGGATAGGCGGGCAAAGATAACCTTGAGGAAGATCCCAAAATGCTATCTGATAGAATACTTTCAAAAGAGCTTGGTTAAGTAATTTAACCGCTTGCGGGTCAGAAAAGTTAATGGAATCTTGCCCATTAGGCGTTTGATATACGTGGGATAACAGCTCAGGAGATGCTTTGCACAGCTGATCAAAATCATAACGTGAGCGATGGAGATTGCGAGCGTGCAGTGAGGTTTTAACTACAGATCGATCACTGCTACTTTTCAAAGGTTTACTCACACATCCTCACATTCTAATATCAGCTCATATTTATCAGTGAGATTGTAGCAAGATAAGTGAAAAGGGTTTAAGAAAGTTGCCCTGTTAAGCTAAAAAAATCGCCAAGTCTTACCTGTTACAGACCCCAACGTATGTTTCCTGCAAGACTTGGCCAAAGTTACCAGCGATTTTATGAGATCCTCTCTTATAAGTTGGATACCATGCGAACACGGTATTCATTGGCGACAATCCGCCATTGTGGGACTTCATCCATAACGCCCACTTGATCTAAATAACGTAGTGATAAATTACTCGCGAGATTACACTCTCCTTCCACATGCACTGAGGGTATCATTGCATCAGCAACATGCACGGCAGTTAGTACTTTAAAATCATGATCTTTAGATAGATGTGGGACATGATGTAACATCACCGCCTCTATCACTTGAGGAGGTAAGTTCCATAAAGCAAGCAAAGCGCCCGCTACCTCACCATGGAAAAAGCCAAAAGCCGCCTTCTCTACCAAATAGATAGGTTTACTTTTTTTAACCGCATAATTTAGTAGTTTTTTATATTGCTCTGGATTATGAGATGCCATTATCAATATACCCAAATCATGCAGTAAACCCGCCAAAAAGGCTTGATCCTGCATCACTTTGCTGGCACCTGATCGACGACAGATGGTCTGTGCCAAACGAGCCACAACTAAGGAGCGCGCATTCATCTGCTCAAATGAAAATGCCTTCCAATCATCTGGGCTTTTAAACTGGTTATTTAACTGGCTACTTAAGGCAAGACTACGTAAGTTACGAACACCTAGCATAGAGATCGCTTCTTTTAAATCAACGATAGTGCGTTCAAAGCCAAAGAAAGCAGAATTTACCTGCTTCATGATTTGCGCGACAACGGCGGGATCTTGCTCAACAATTTCACCAATATCAGCCAAATCTGCGCGATCAGAATTAATAGCATCGGTAAGTTGACGATAGATACTAGGGGGTGACGGCAAGCAACCAACAGACCCTACATAAGCTTGTAAGGAACTTCGATTAAGTAAGTGGAGTAATTTAATTTGATATTCAAGCGACGCCCCTAAGCCTTCAATCGTTACAGCGCTAGGATAAATTCGGTGTGCCACATCCGCCGCTTTCGCTTTTTGAGCGGCATTCCAATATTCTGCCCCCATAAACACTCGAACAGACGTAGGATGGCGTTTAGCTATTTGAGCCATCAACTCAATATCAACTTGAGCACGCATAGAGCAAGGGATAATTACCGCATCACAAATCTGCTCATCTAAACATAAAAGCAAACTGTCTTTAGAATCAAAGCGAACAAAATCCCACGAAAGATTAGACTCCGTGATATCTCTAGTCCAATTAGTATATCGGCATTCAGCATCCAACATGACTACTTTGAAATTATGTAAAGAACTATTAGTGATGGTACTCATGGCCTTTACTCACAATTATTTAGTTAATCATTACAAACCTTGTACCTTTAAAATAGTGAGTACAGGCCGTTTTAAAAGTTTGTTTTTATTAAAATTTTAGCGAATATGTATTAATAAAAAAACAGACTGTTTGAAAAACAGTATAAAACATAATGAATATGAGGCTTTTTTAAAACAGCAGCGTTTTGATTAAAATTTTATCAATCTTTTAATGAGTAAATTTCATATTAAAGCCACTCAGCATACTCAGCGTTTTAAATAAAACCATGTAATCTCGACGTAGAAAACCCGATAGATAACAACAAGATTAAACCTATTCCTGCTGCTTTAATTCAGAAGGACGCGACCAAATATAGATCATCGCAATCACAATCGTTACAACAACCCCAGCCTTTAAACCTAAATGAAATGACCTGAAAAACAGTGGATAAATCACCATAAGCACCATCATTGTGGTTGCTAAGACCTTTATTTTAAACGGTATGATACCGCCATCTTCCCAGTCTCGTATATATTTCCCAAAGTAGCGATTATTCAATAAAGTTTTATGCAGCCGCTCAGAGCTTCGTGAAAAACAAAAAGCGGCCACCAGTAAAAAAGGAGTGGTAGGAAGAAGCGGTAGGATTACGCCAATAAACCCAAGAACAACACATAAGCAACCGGCTATGAGGTATATAGAACGTATAATTTTAGCTTTCACTATTCCTCCTTTAACAGCATAAACCTAAAGCCTAAGTAGATACTTAACCTCCCTAATAAGATAGTCAGTAAAAAAAGGCACCTAACGATGCCTATAATTATCTCTACTCTGGAAAAGCTCTACACTCAGTGCAATGGCCCCTCTCTGGTTATCATTGTTTATTTCAGCTCTTTTGCCAATATAGCATTCAATTCAGGAATACAGGATCCACAGTTAGTTCCACACTTAAGCTTATCCCCGAGCATATCAACCGTCCTAGAACCTAACCCTATCGCTTCTACTATGGCATTGCTACCTACTTGATAACAACTACAGATCATCTCACCGGGATTTTCAATTTCACATCCGGTTACACTCAAGATAAAACGGCGTTGATCAATCGACAATTCCGCTTCAGAAAACATCTCCTCCAACCAACGTGTAGAAGGTATCTCTCCATAAGGCATAACAAAAAAAGTCCATTCAAGTACTTCGCCTTTTAGTCCCGCTGCTCTAAAGTTTTGGCTATTCGGATCTTCTAACCAGATAGACACATCCCCTAAATGCTCTTTGCACCAAGCAATACCATCAACCAACTCAACACTATCGGCAAGATAATAAAAAGTAACATCACCTTTAGGTACTTTGGACCAGTATTCAACAGGTAAATTGATTTCCAAATCAGAGCGACACATTAGCCACCCTTGCCAACTCGGATTAAGTTTAGAAAGACTGACTCGTCCATGCTTAGACTCAGGCTGCCCTGAAATAGGGTCCGTCACGGGTTCCAGTAAAGCGCCCATTTTAGCCAAGGAACTAAATTCATTATTCCAATGCATAGGCACAAACAGCTCCCCCCTACGCTGCTCCGATACCATAACTCTAGCACGGCCAATATAATCCCCTTGAGGATGGCTCAGCTTAACCAACTCGCCATCAGAGATCTGCTCTTTTAGCGCATCAGCCTGATTAAGCTCCACAAAAGGTTCATCCCTATGTTGAAACAAGCGGCGCGCACGTCCACTCATCGCCATGGTATGCCATTGATCTCTAATACGGCCTGTATTTAAGATATAAGGCAGTTCAGGGGTGACTTGCTGAATAGGGCTTGAAGCCTGAATAGGTATAAACCTTGCCCGTTTTGATGGCGTAAAAAAGCGGCCATCTGAAAACATACGCGCTGTCCCGTAAGGTGCTTCCTGAGTCACCGGCCACTGAACAGGTTTAAAAGAATTATAAGTATCAATATCTATATCTTGATACAGACGAATATCAAAATCTCTGTTGCCATCATTCTCAAAACCAGAGAGCGCTGCATGCTCTGCAAAAATTTCTGCTGGATGTTGATAAGAGAATGCATCTTCAAAACCCATTTTCTTGGCCACTTCACTAATAATCCACCAATCATGTTTAGCCTCACCCGTAGGTGCTAAGAGACTACGCTGACGTGAAATTCTTCTTTCTGCATTAGTGACTGTGCCATCTTTCTCACTCCACCCTGTTGCGGGTAAGCAAACATCAGCATATTTAAGGGTTTCAGTACTCGCCATACAATCAGAAACAACCACTAAGGGACACTTTTCCAACGCCTGTGTCACTTGATGGGTATTAGGTAAACTCACCGCAGGATTTGTCCCCATAATCCAAACCGCTTTAACTTTACCCTCTTCAATGGCTTGAAAAAGCTCAACCGCCTTTAAACCTTCGGTTTGAGCAATATTCGGTGCATTCCAAAAACGCGAGACAAGATCAATATACTCAGGTGAAGAGAAGTCCAAATGCGCGGCTAGCTGATTTGCTAAACCGCCAACCTCACGCCCACCCATAGCATTAGGCTGTCCAGTAATAGAAAACGGGCCCGCACCTTCAAAACCTATACGACCAGTGGCAAGGTGACAGTTAATGATTGCATTGGAATTATCAGTGCCACTAAAAGACTGGTTTACCCCTTGAGAATAAAAAGTCACAACTTTATCAGTCTGGGCAAACCACTCATAAAACGTTGTTAAAATATCACTATCTAGATCGCAATACTTAGCTACCGCTGAAACTGAGTCAAACTGCTGCTGAGCTGAAGCTAAAGCAAGTTCAAAACCTTCTGTGTATTGTTCAATGTAATCATGATTTAAACAATTCTGATCAGCCAGATAGCTCAATAATCCTGAAAATAACTCACTATCGGTACTCGGTTTAAGTGCCAAATGAAGATCCGCTAAATCACAGGTTGCTGTTCGGCGAGGATCAACCACTACTACTTTCAGGGAGGGATTCTTTTTCTTAGCAGCCTGCATACGTTGATATAAAACAGGGTGGTTCCACGCGGTATTACTGCCGACCAGCACTAATAGTTCCGCTTTTTCCAAGTCTTCATAGGAACATGGCACTGTATCGCTACCAAAGGCACGTTTATAACCCGCTACAGCTGACGACATACAAAGACGTGAATTCGTATCCACATTAGCGCTACCAATAAAACCTTTCATCAATTTATTGGCTACATAATAATCTTCTGTGAGCAATTGACCGGATAAGTAAAAAGCTACAGAGTCCGGCCCATGCTCCGATATAGTGCGAAGAAATCTAGAAGAGACCTCATCTAGTGCGCTATCCCAAGAAACAGGGACATTATTTATAAGAGGGGAAAGTAGACGACCACCCGCACCTAATACCTCATGCAGGGCCGAGCCTTTAACGCATAACCTGCCAAAATTAGCCGGATGAGATTTATCGCCTTTAACACCGATTGAACCGGAATCCAGAATATCAGCATCAACACCACAGCCCACACCGCAGTATGGACACGTTGTCATTTTGTGCATCTAAACCTCCACTACTTTGTAACACACAAATCCAGATGCACTTTCCAGTTTACAGCGTACACGGCACGGAGCCACATATCTGCTAGTTGCCAGATAAGTGCGCTCCGTTGCGCTACTATAATTTTTTATGTACTAAATATGCTGTACATTTTTATCAATAAATATGATGAGTGACTCAGCAAGCACTGTGCCAATTTAGGATATCGCCAAGACCCAACGCCTGATTACACAGGCTACATCTTACCCACTTATCCACAGCAGCGTACCTCCAAACAACAATTAAATAAGTCTTCCGCACCACAATGGAACATTTATTGCTTAATTAACCAGTATCCACCTCCGGATATGGATTAATATGTAACGTGAATCGCTTAAATGTTTTACTGATAGATGACGAACCGGAAAGAGTACAGGCACTCAAAGAAGCCTTGCACTCACTAGGACATCATGTCGTCTGCCAACTACCCAATACTACCCATCTCAATAAACGTGTTGAGGATACCCATCCAGACATCGTTATTATTGATATGGATTCGCCTAATCGAGACACACTCGAAAGTATGTCAACGATGAGCAAAAACAATCCAAGACCTATCGTTTTTTTCGCTGAGCAGCAAAATGATCGTAAAACTATGTCTGATGCTATTAATGCGGGCGTCAGTGCTTACATATCGGACGGGCTACAGCCAGATCGGGTAAAAGCGATTATGGATACCGCTATTGCTCATTTCGATGCCCATAGCTCACTGCGCGCAGAACTCGAAAAAGCGAAAACCCAACTGGCTGACAGAAAAGTGATCGAAAAAGCCAAAGGCATGTTAATGAAGCATCAAGGGTGCGATGAAAAACAAGCATTCGAAACCCTTCGTAAGCTCGCCATGGATCGCGGTCAAAAGCTACCCGATGTCGCCCAGAGCGTTATTGATGTTCTGGAACTAACGAACGGCCTGAGCAAGTAGAGAGAAGAGGATAATTTATGTCAGCACCACTGACACTTGAAAAAAACAACCTGAAGCTCGGTTTTGTCGCGCTCTTAGATTGCGCACCTTTAGTGGTCGCCCGAGAAAAAGGCTTTTTCAAAAGACACGGCCTCGATGTCGTTTTATGCAAAGAATCATCTTGGGCCTCGATACGCGATAAAGTAAGCTTTGGCCTGTACGATGGCGCACATATGCTGGCCCCGATGCCATTGGCATCGACGCTTGGCTTAAACGGCAACAAAACACCGATGATGACAGCCCTAGCACTGAGCCAAAACGGTACGGCAATCACTTTATCTGAAGAGTTCCATACCCTCTTATCCAAAACAATTGATAACTGGGAAGACGACAAACTAGTCGGTGAGCAATTTAAAAAACAGGTCAAGAGCAGCTCAGTCAAACCGGTCATGGCAACGGTATATCCATACTCAAACCATTATTATCAGCTTCGTTACTGGCTTGAACAACATGGGATTGATGCAGAACATGATGTGCAATTAATTGCTGTTCCACCAACCCAGATGATACCAAGCTTATCTAATGGCGCTATAGATGGTTATTGCGTAGGTGAACCTTGGAATAGTTTAGCGCTCATTCAGAAGATCGGCGGCTTACTGACAACCGGACACAAAATATGGGGAGCCCATACAGAAAAGGTTCTTGGTGTGACTCAAGAGTGGGCAGCGGCCTACCCTAATACCCACCAAGCATTAGTAAAAGCGTTATATGAAGCTTGCCAATGGGTTGAAGATATCAACAATAAAGAGGAACTATACCAACTCCTTGCGCTACCCCCATACCTAGATCAAGCCGCCACTACGCTTTCTGACTACACACCGCCCCTTGCGATGAAACAACATTTCGCGGGCAAGCAAGTAAATGTTCCCGACCCGAAACAGGGCGAGTTTATTCTTAGCCAGATGTTAGACTGTGGGCAACTATCAGACGCAGACAACCCTGCCGATTTTGCAATCATTAGCCGTACAGTTTACCGCCAAGACCTCTTTCAAAAATGGGTTAGCTAAACATCAAGGCAGGAGTGCAACTTCTGCCTTTCTTCTCCCTGAACCCATTCGCTCGCCTACAGCTCGATAATCGGCACCCACTTACTCCATTCGTTTAATTTTATGCATCAATACGCACCCTGCTAACACAAATACGCACTATTGTGCAGCGCACCCTTGTAGAAACAGAGTAATAAAAATTACTGATTACATATATAACTATCTGTATATAAAGAGGTTTAGTTTTTTGGCATAGGTAATGCTTTATAAAAAAACAAATGAGCCATTCAACGAAGAGTGCTCGATAAATACAGAAACGGGCAGAAAAGCCCGCTCGATTATTTTATGGCAAAGGCGCCTTAACGAATCACAAGACTGTGATCACGTTAGGCGCCTTTTTTATTTTTCAAGACTGGAGAAGCCAACCATGCTTAAAAAGAAAACTGCTCTACTAAGCAAAATTATCAGTAGTACGGTGTTAGCCGCTGCCTTAATTACAACCCCTGCATGGGCAGCCATCGGCGAGCCTGAAAAGGAAGATTTAAAATTCGGGTTTATTAAACTAACTGATATGGCCCCTCTCGCAATTGCTTACGAAAAAGGTTTTTTCGAGGATGAAGGCCTCTACGTCACTTTAGAAGCCCAAGCCAACTGGAAAGTGCTTTTAGATCGCGTTATTGACGGTCAGCTAGATGGTGCTCATATGCTTGCAGGCCAACCTTTAGGCGCAACCATTGGGTTTGGTACTCAGTCCCACATTATCACGGCGTTTAGCATGGACCTTAATGGTAACGCCATCACCGTTTCCAATGATATTTGGGATCAGATGAAGCCATACGTACCAAAAGGGCCTGACGGCAAACCCGTTCACCCCATTAAAGCGGATGCGTTAAAGCCTATTGTCGAAAAATATAAAGATGAAGGTAAGCCTTTTAACATGGGCATGGTATTCCCTGTTTCGACCCATAACTATGAACTACGTTATTGGTTAGCAGCAGGCGGTATTCACCCTGGTTATTATGCGCCTCATAACGGCGATACATCAGGTACGATCGATGCAGATGCACTGTTATCAGTGACTCCGCCACCTCAAATGCCTGCAACAATGGAAGCTGGCACTATCTATGGTTACTGTGTGGGCGAACCTTGGAACCAGCAAGCGGTGTTTAAAGGTATTGGTGTTCCAGTCGTAACCGATTATGAAATATGGAAAAACAACCCCGAGAAAGTTTTTGGTGTCTCTAAGGGCTGGGCAGACGAAAATCCTAATACCCATATTCGTGTTGTTAAAGCGATGATTCGTGCCGCTAAATGGTTAGATGACAACAATAATGCTAACCGCCCAGAAGCAGTGAAGATTTTATCCAAATCTGATTATGTAGGTGCAGATTATGATGTTATCGCTAACTCAATGACTGGTACTTTTGAGTACGAAAAAGGCGATAAACGTCAGGTGCCTGATTTCAACGTATTCTTCCGCTATAACGCCACTTACCCGTACTATTCTGATGCGATTTGGTATCTAACTCAGATGCGTCGTTGGGGACAAATTGCTGAGCCTAAATCAGATCAGTGGTTTATGGATATTGCTAAGAAAGTTTACCGCCCAGATATCTATGCAGTTGCCGCAAAAGAACTCATTGAGGAAGGTAAAATGACTGCGGATATGTTCCCTGATTTTGTCTCCGAAGATGGCTACAAAGCACCACAAACACACTTTATCGACAACATCACCTTTGATGGCAAGCAACCAAACGCCTACCTAGAAAAATTCTCAATCGGTCTGAAGCCAGATCAAACACTTTGATCTAACAACAAAGCCCCTCTGTACCAGAGGGGCAACAGATCAACGGAAGGTAATATGTCATGAGTAAAATTTTAGCCACAATAGGCCTGAGCCATTTTATTGAAAACCCTAAAGCAAACTTCAGTCAATTGGGAAAGTCTTTACTGATACCGCTAATTGGTTTGTTAGTTTTCTTATTCATTTGGGAGATCGGGGCCAAAAGCGTCCACACTTCGCTAGGCACTTTCCCCGGTCCTGCGGCGGTTTATCAACAGTCGATTACATTAATAGAGGAACATCAAGCAGAGCGGGTGAAAGAGGTTAAATTCCACGAGCGCCAAGAGCTACGTAACGCAAAGAAACTCGAAAAAAATCCTGATGCTACAGTAAAAGTGCGTCCATACACCGGTAAACCCACCTTTTTTGATCAGATTTTAACAAGCCTAATCACCGTGCTTGCAGGCTTCATTATCGCCTCACTAATCGCTATTCCGGCGGGAATACTCATCGGTTTAAATAGCACACTTTACTCCGCCTTCAATCCACTGATTCAGCTATTTAAACCCGTCTCACCACTGGCTTGGTTACCCTTAGTAACGATGGTTGTCAGTGCAGTATACGTCAGTAAAGACCCGATGTTTGCGAAGTCATTCATCACCTCATTGATCACTGTATCCCTGTGTAGCTTATGGCCAACACTTCTCAATACAGCGGTCGGCGTGTCATCAATCAGTAAAGATCTACAAAACGTATCTCAAGTACTTCGCCTTAACTGGCTTACCCATATTATCAAAATCGTTCTGCCATCCTCTATCCCAATGATGTTTACTGGCTTGCGCTTATCACTCGGTATCGCATGGATGGTACTTATTGCAGCAGAAATGCTGGCCCAAAACCCAGGCCTTGGTAAATTTGTTTGGGATGAATTCCAAAACGGTAGCTCCAACTCCCTTGGCCGAATTATGGTGGCCGTACTCGTTATTGGACTGATCGGTTTTTTACTAGACCGTTGCATGCTGTTTTTACAGCGCAAAATGTCTTGGGATAAAACAGCAATACTTCGCTAATTAGCGACGTTAGAAAAAGGATAATTATTATGGCTCAGCCTCCTAAACATTTAGAGTTAACAAAAGTTGATATCGATTTTCCAACACCTAACGGCCCTTTTAAAGCGCTTCAGGACATTAACCTGACGATTAACAAAGGGGAGTTTGTCTCGTTAATTGGTCACTCAGGTTGCGGTAAATCGACTGTACTAAACATCGTAGCCGGACTCTATCAAGCCACCAGCGGCGGCTGCCTCTTAGACGGAAAAGAGGTAAACTCACCAGGTCCTGAACGCGCGGTTGTTTTTCAAAACCACTCTTTACTGCCGTGGTTAAGCGCCTATGAAAACGTAGAGCTTGCGGTAAAACAGGTCTTTGGCCGCTCAAAGAGTAAAGCGGAGATGCGTGAATGGATAGAACATAACTTAGCCCTCGTCCATATGGATCATGCTATGGACAAGCGCCCTGATGAAATATCAGGAGGGATGAAGCAACGTGTCGGTATCGCACGCGCCCTCGCAATGGAACCCACTGTTATGTTGATGGACGAACCCTTCGGTGCCTTAGATGCGCTCACGCGAGCCCATCTACAGGACTCACTGATGGAGATCCAAAAAGATCTAAACAACACCGTTATTATGATCACTCATGATGTGGATGAAGCGGTTCTCCTCTCGGATCGCATTGTGATGATGACTAATGGCCCTGCCGCCACCGTCGGCGAAATACTGAATATTGACCTCCCCCGCCCACGCGACCGTATTGCGTTAGCGGACGACCCTCAATATAACCACTACCGCCATGAAGTACTGACTTTCCTGTATGAAAAACAGCGTACCCCCGACAGTAGCCCTAAAAAAGAAGAGGGCACACAAAAGATGGCGCAAGATATGCATAGTGATTCTCCAGTAAAAGCAAAACGCGAGGAAAAAGCAGCCTAAGGTCCGTGTATACCTCTATTCAAAGGCGAATAAAGGTAAATCGGTGTATCAAATAAGTGCACAGTTTTGTACTCAGGCTCAACCGACGCACCAATAGATAGCAAAAACATAAACAGCTTGAACAAAGGCGTTCATACCGTCCCCGATACAATCAGAGGGGACGTGTAGAACGCCTTTTTTGTTTCAACACCTATAACTATAATCGAGGCCAATACCATGAGTGATAGTGGCAAGCTAACTCTCTTCTCCTTCAGCGGAAAAATGAAGATTCTACATTTAAGCTGGATGGCGTTTTTCATCAGCTTTTTTGTATGGTTTAACCACGCCCCTTTACTCGGCGCTATAGCGGAATCCTTAGGGCTAACGAACGCAGAAATTAAAACTTTACTGATTTTAAACGTTGCATTGACCATCCCCGCTCGAATTATTATCGGCATGCTCACGGATAAGTACGGTCCAAGGATCACGTACGCCGCCCTCCTCTCGATTGCCAGTATCCCCTGCTTCATGTTTGCCCTATCCACTGATTTTGCGCAAGCCGCCGTATCCCGTTTTTTACTCGGCTTTATCGGCGCAGGATTTGTTATCGGTATTCGTATGGTAAGTGAATGGTTCCCTGCGAACGAGCTCGGTACGGCTGAAGGCTTATACGGCGGTTGGGGTAACTTTGGCTCCGCTGCAGCGGCTATGCTACTACCCACCTTAGTCGTGATCTTTGGGGGCCCTGATGGCTGGCGCTATGCGGTCGGTCTAACCGGTTTAATGAGCTTGCTCTTTAGTGTGATCTGGTACAAAAATGTAACCGACACACCAAAAGGTTCAACCTATTTTAAACCTAAGAAAATAGGGGGTATGGAGGTTACCAGCCCCAGTGATTTCATCTTAATGATTATCATGAAGGTCCCACTCTATGCCGCTCTATCGCTGCTCACATGGAAGCTTTCACCAGCAGGTGTATCAATCTTAACGGATACAGCTGCGTTCGCTATATATCTAACCTTAGCCGCTATTTTTATCTATGACTGCTATAGTGCTTATCGTATTAACAAAACTATATTTACCCAGCCCGTCCCCGAGATGGAGCGCTACAAATTTAAGCAAGTTGCAGTATTAAATATACTGTACTTTGCCACCTTTGGCTCTGAACTAGCGGTGATATCTATGCTACCTCTGTTCTTTGCCGACGTATTTTCATTAGATATGGTGTATGCCGGTTTAGTTGCATCCGCTTATGCGTTCATGAACCTCATGTCACGCCCTGGAGGGGGTTGGATCAGTGACCGTTTTGGCCGTAGAAAAACATTGTTAATTTTAACTGCAGGTTTGGCCGCAGGTTATGCTGTGATGTCGTTAATCGATAGCAGCTGGCCACTCTTCCTCGCCGTTGCCGCTGCGATGGCGTGCTCCTTCTTCGTTCAAGCGGGTGAAGGCGCTGTCTTTGCGGTCGTACCTTTAATAAAACGCCGCCTAACAGGGCAAATTGCCGGTATGACAGGGGCTTACGGCAATGTTGGCGCCGTCTTCTATCTAACCGTATTATCCTTAGTTGAGTACTCAACCTTTTTTACCGTGATTGCGGTAACTGCAGTCATTGGCTTTATCACCCTACTTTTCTTAGAAGAGCCAAAAGGGCATATGGCTGAGGTCAATGAAGATGGTACAGTAGAACTTATTAAAGTCAGTTAACCATGCTAAGGCCTAGCACGTTACCGAGACTCATTTCCGTGTACAGGCCTGACCCTCAGCAAGCGGTGAACAATGAACCCATTGTTCACCCTGCGTTTAGGTAAAAGTGAACATGAGTAAGAAAACGTTGGTCTTACGTTTTGGTGGACAATCCAGTGCAGGCATAAAGGCGCGTAACCAAGATGCCTTTGCCGCCCATCTGCCGAGTCATGCTGAACTTGACTTTAAAGGCGGTGCGGCAGCCATTGCCGACGGCGTGAGCAGCTGCGAAGACTCCCATATTGCAAGCCAAACCAGCGTCACCAGTTTCATGCAGGACTACTTCAGCACTCCCCATAGCTGGAGCGTAAAAAATTCTGTCTCCCGTGTATTAACCGCCTTGAATAGCTGGCTACACAAAGAAAACATTCAAAATAGCCGCGAAAAAGACAGCTTACTCTGTACCTTTTCAGCCTTAATCATTAAATCCAACACCCTACATTGGTTCCACGTTGGCGATTCTCGGATTTACCATTTTCAAGCGGACCAATTAGAGCAACTCACACAAGACCATGTCCGTAAAAGCGGTGGAAAACACTACTTATCTCGCGCCTTAGGGGGCGATCAACATTTAGACGTAGACTACGCAACCCGAGGTGTAAAAGAGGGTGATATGCTCTTAATGACCACCGATGGTATCCATGAGTTTCTATCAAATCGCGAACTGCAAGCCATCCTTGCAGAACATTTCGATTCACCTGAAACCGCTGCACAGCAATGCATTGATCTTGCTCTTGAGCGCGGTAGTGATGACAACCTTACCGCACTCATCACCTGCATAGATCACCTGCCTTCGGAAACATTAGATGAAAGCCATGCACGGCTGGCCCAATTACCTATCCCTCCGGTCATGACCATTGGTAATAAAATTGATGATTACGAAGTGCTCGACATTATTTTTAGTGGCACCCGCAGCCATATGTACCTTGTTAAAGATACCGTTTCAGGGCAGCAATATGTGTTAAAAGCGCCCTCGCTTCAATTCGCGGAAGATCCTCTCTATCTTGATGGTTTTATCCGAGAAGAATGGGTAGGACAACGGATAGACCACCCCAATGTGATGAAAACCTTCCCTCCCCTGCGCGAAAAGCAGTACCTCTACTACTTAGGGGAACATATTCAGGGCATGAACCTGCGCGAATGGATGAACGATAATCCAGCACCAACGCTTGATGAGGTGCGGGACCTAACCAAACAGGTCATCCAAGGACTAAGAGCATTCCAACGGGCCGACATGGTGCATCAAGACCTCAAGCCCGAAAACATCATGATTAACCAAGATGGACGCATCAAAATTCTTGATTTTGGTACTGTGAAAATTGCGGGTATTGAGGAGATGAACTCTCCCCTAGATAAATCAATTCCCCAAGGTTCAATCAACTATGTCGCTCCTGAGTACCTACTTGGCGAGGCCGGTAGTTTTCGCTCGGACCTGTTCTCTCTCGCGGTCATTGTGTATGAGATGATCACAGGTCATCTGCCTTACAAGGAGATGAAAACCAATAATATAACGCTTAAAAATTATGGCCAAATGCACTACACGCCGACACTCCGTTACCGCAAAGGTGTACCTTTATGGGTCGAAGGCTGCTTAAAAAAGGCGTTACAGCCAAACCCCCGCTTTAGATATGAAGCTCTATCTGAATTTTTACAAGATTTCACCCAGCCCAATCAAAGCCTTGAAGCCAAAATAAAACATCAACCCATGCTAGAGAAAAACCCTATTCTCACGTGGCAGGTGGTCGCAGCACTGATGCTGATCCTTAACCTAGTTCAACTCTTACTCAAATAGATCACACGGCATAGGTCACCGCCCCCTCAGTCGCACCAAAACAGTTCGCATCAACAGGTGTTTGCATCAAAACAAAGCCAAAACCCACCTACAAACAGCGTAATAACACTCTAACAAACACAGTAACCCACTGAAAAAAAGTAGATTTTAATAAATGGCACACTACGTGCTTTATTAAAAGCAATAACCACTATTATGTGTTTAATAGTCGTTATCACAACAAGCTCTGAGAACAAAGGCGTTCTACATCAACATGCTCATACATGTTGAATGTGAACGCCTTTTTTTTATTTTTGGGATTTAGGATTTTTATGAAAAAACGTTTGGTCATCATTGGAAACGGAATGGCAACAGGCCGGTTACTGCAACGCTTATTTGAGCGTGCGGAGCACTCGCTTGATGTCACTGTTTTTGGTGAAGAGCCGGGCGGTAGCTATAACCGTGTTTTGCTATCCAACTTACTCAGCGGTGAACTGGATAAAGATAAAGTGATCACCCTACCCACAGAGTGGTACGCAGAACATGGTGTGAAATTACACAGCCAAGATCCCGCTATACAGATTGATCGCGCTAATAAAGTAATCATTAGCGAGCAAGGCGTCCAAGTAGATTACGATCTACTGGTTATTGCGACCGGCTCATACCCAACCCCTCTGCCTGTTGAGGGCGCACATCTAAACGGGGTTATGAGCTTTAGAACATTTAAAGATGTTGAGCAGATGCAACGTATTGCCAAAGAAAAGAAACGTGCCGTTGTTATTGGCGGTGGTTTCTTAGGCCTTGAAGCGGCAGAAGGCTTACGTGTGCAAGGTATGGATGTAACGCTTCTTCATCGTGGCAAGTACCTACTAGATCATCAACTGGACGAAACCGCCGGAAAAATGTTGCAAAATGCGCTTGAAGAGCGAGGCCTGAAATTCCGCCTTAAAGCTAACACTCAAGCGATACAAGGCAATGATTCGGTAGAGTCGGTAGCACTAGCCACAGGCGAAACGCTACCCGCCGACCTTGTAGTCACTGCTATAGGTGTAACACCGAATAAGGCATTAGCCGAAACAGCAGGACTTGATTACCAGCGCGGCATATTGGTCGATGCCCAAATGCGCACTAAAGATTCATCTATTTATGCGTTAGGGGAGTGCTGCCAGTTTGAATCATTCACTTATGGTTTAGTCGCCCCTATCTGGCAGCAGGCGGATATTCTTGTCTCTAGCCTTCTCAACGAAACCAAATTTTATCAAGAAGCACCGGTGGCGACTCAGTTAAAAATCAGCGGTGTGGACCTTTTTTCATGTGGTTCGCTTCAGGATTCTCCTGAGACAGAAACACTGACTTATCACGATATTCAACACAATGAATACAGAAAACTTTGGCTGAAGGATAACCGAATAGTCGGCGCCGTTTTATACGGTGATGTCCGTGAGGGGCAGTGGTATTTCGATCAGCTAAAACAAAACATCGATTTGAGTGCGAACAGACAACAACTGCTATTTGGCAGTCCGTTCTGCTCTCAAGACACTCAAACACAAGACATGGGTATATCTTCTATGACTACTTCAACGGACTCAAACAAAAAGCAGTTGGTCGTTATCGGTAACGGTATGGTGGGCCACCACTTTATTGAAAACTTTGTCGCTAACGAAGTTGCAGGCGAATATGAAATTCATATATTGGCCGAAGAATCACGTGCAGCTTACGACCGCGTCCATCTTTCAGAGTACTTTGGTGATTCAACCTACCAAGACCTCTGCCTAGTAGAAGATAACTTTTATGAAACACATGGCGTGCAGCTTCACTTAAGCGAAGGTGCTACGCAGATCGATCGCGATACAAAGCAGGTGATCACCGAGCAAGCTAGCTATCCCTATGACAAGCTAGTACTCGCTACCGGTTCATACCCTTTTGTCCCCCCCATTCCGGGAAATGATGGTGATGCCTGCTTTGTTTATCGCACCTTGGAAGATTTAGATAAAATCCAAGAGTGTGCAAAAGCGGCCTCCGTCGGCGTTGTTGTTGGTGGTGGTTTGCTGGGACTAGAAGCGGCTAACGCGCTTAAATCTCTAGGTTTAAAAGCCCATGTTGTTGAGTTTGCTCCACGCTTAATGCCAGTACAGCTAGACGAAGATGGTGGCGAGCTTTTAAAGAAAAAAATAGAAGCTTTAGATGTAGACGTTCATTGCAATAAAGCAACTTCCGAAATTGTCCCAGGTGAAGAGCATACCTACCGTATGAACTTCAGTGATGGCACTTTCTTAGAAACAGACCTAATCCTATTCTCTGCGGGTATCCGTCCTCAAGACGCCCTAGCTCGTAGTAGCGCTCTAGCAATTGGCGAGCGCGGTGGCATCATTGTTGACAACTACTGCCAAACTTCTGATAAAAACATTTATGCCGTCGGCGAATGTGCATTATGGAACAATCAAATCTTTGGTTTAGTGGCGCCAGGTTACACTATGGCGAAAACAGCCGTTGCAGCCATTGTCGGCGATCTAGAAAACGAGGCTACATTTACCGGCGCGGATATGAGCACTAAGCTTAAACTTCTCGGCGTAGATGTTGGCTCTATTGGCGATGCCCATGGTAAAACGCCAGGCAGCATTAGCTACCGTTATTTAGATGAAGACACACAGGTTTACTACCGTATCGTTGTATCTGAAGATCGTAAAAAACTGCTCGGTGCTGTTTTAGTAGGTGACAACAGTAAATACGATACGCTGATTCAATATGCACTCAATGGCATAGATCTACCAGACAAACCGCAAGCTCTTATCCTACCATCATTAGACGGATCGTCAGCGCCCGTACTAGGTCCCGATGCTTTGCCAGACACAGCAACCATTTGCTCATGTCTAAATGTTACTAAAGGCCAAATCTGTTGCTCCATCGATGATGGCGCTATGAGCGTTGCCGATGTTAAAGAGGTTACCAAAGCAGCATCAGGTTGTGGTGGTTGCGCAGCGATGTTGAAAACCATCGTTGACCATGAATTAGAAAAACGGGGTGTAGAGGTATGTACAGATCTCTGTGAACACTTTGCCTACACCCGCGAAGAGCTTTATCACATTATTCGTGTTGAAGGGATTCGTAGCTTCTCCGATCTACTTGCCAAGCATGGTAAAGGTTTAGGTTGTGAAATATGTAAACCAACGGCCGGTTCTATTCTCGCATCTTGCTGGAACGAACATGTATTGGATGAGCCCCATGTAGGCTTACAAGACACCAATGATCGTTTCATGGCCAATATACAAAAAGATGGCACTTACTCTATTGTCCCCCGTATCGCCGGTGGTGAGATTACGCCTGACAAACTAATCGTATTAGGCCAAGTCGGTAAAAAATACAACTTATACACCAAGATTACGGGTGGACAACGTGTCGACCTATTTGGTGCAAAATTGCATGAACTTCCACTTATCTGGAAAGAGTTAATTGATGCGGGTTTTGAAACCGGTCATGCCTACGGCAAGTCACTTCGTACCGTTAAATCATGTGTCGGCAGTACCTGGTGCCGCTTCGGCGTGAAGGACAGCGCAAGCATGGCAATCGAGCTTGAGAATCGCTACAAGGGCTTACGCTCTCCTCACAAAATAAAATTTGCCGTATCCGGTTGTACCCGCGAATGTGCAGAAGCACAAAGTAAAGATATTGGTGTGATCGCCACCGAAAATGGCTGGAACCTTTATGTGTGCGGTAATGGCGGTATGAAACCTCGCCACGGGGACCTGTTTGCTACCGACCTAGATGATGAAACTCTCGTTAAATATATCGACCGAGTTCTAATGTTCTACGTAAAAACCGCCGACCGCCTACAGCGCACATCCGTATGGATGGAAAATTTAGAGGGCGGTTTAGACTACCTAAAAGAGGTTGTCCTAGATGACAAATTAAACATTGCTACTGAACTTGAATCACAAATGCAGCATGTTGTTGATACTTACCAGTGTGAATGGAAAACAACATTGGAAGACGAGGAAAAATTAAAACAGTTCAGAAGTGTAGTAAATGCGGAAGAACAGGTTGATCCACAAATTGTACACATTATCGAACGCGATCAAATTCGCCCAGTTTAATTAAGTACGCTGATGAAAAGAGGAGAATGTTATGACAATTAACCCAAATGCTGACTGGCTAAAACTCTGCAATAAAAGCGACTTAGTACCTAACACAGGTGTTGCTGCATTGTATGAAGATCAGCAAATCGCTATTTTTTATATTCCTGGATATGAAGATGAAGTATTTGCAATCGGTAACCAAGATCCCTTTAGCGGTGCAAATATATTAGCCCGCGGTTTAATCGGAGATATCAAAGGTGAACCGATGGTGGCATCACCTTTATATAAACAGCACTTTTCCTTAAATACGGGGAGCTGCTTTGAGGATTCAAACACTCAAGTGCCCGTATGGCCAGTACGTTTAAAAGGTGAAAACGTCGAGATCATAGCCGCATAACGAGAACCGACTTCCGCGAGGAATAGCTTACACAGTAATGTGTAAGTGCGCTCTAAAATGACGTATACCCATACTTTTAGAGCACCATCCAATGTCGTTACATTGGTTTTTTACCGCAGGCAACCCCTGCGGTTTTTTTATAAGAAATAGATAACACATGGAAAATATTCTGTGTTATTTCTCCCTCACTCCATAAGCTCTTCGCAACCTCGCACCATAAAAGCAAACCAACGCACAATCACTACTTTTCAATCACATCGATAATCTGCACCTGCATGAATAACACTTAAAAATAGTTACATAAGCTGTTTAAAAAGCGGCACACGCGCTTGTCATGCTTTTAATTACCCCACCTATCATTTCTTAGATGATGACAATTGTCATATCAAAATGAGAAGCATTATCATTAAAATGGGTGGTTACTGTGGGTGAATGTTTAGGATCCACCCATTTTTATCGCCGCCATTTAGGAGAAAACATCTCATGAAGCTACCGCTCCCCAACAGGAGAAAGTGTACCATCCAAAATCATCGATGGAGATACCCTGTTACAACCTTAGCTTTCGCAATTGCCTGCACAAGCGCGGCACAGGCAGATGAGACAAAGTCTCACCACTCCTCCCAAAACACTCCAATCGAACTCGAATCGATCCTTGTAACAGGCACCCCCGATAAGGACGAAGAAAAGAAAGATGAAGTCTATACCGAAAACGTCACCAGTGTTTACCAAGATCGCGAACAACTACAACGTTTTAAAGCGACTAACCCTAGCGATGTATTCAAAGGCATGAACGGTGTGTACAGCATGGACTCTCGAAGTAGTCAGTCCATTACGCCTAATATCCGCGGTATAACGGGTGAAGGTCGAACCCCTTTAACCATTGATGGCACTGAACAATCCACCAACGTCTTCTTGCATATGTTTGGTTCGGGTAATCGTAGTTATGTTGATCCAGCTTTGTTTCGCAGCATTGAAGTGGAAAAAGGCCCTTCGCTAAGTCGAGGCATAAAAAGTGGTGTAGGTGGTGCCGTAAATATCCGGACTATTGAAGCGAACGACATTATTCCTGAAGGGGAAAGCTGGGGAATAGAAACGAACATCGAGACATCCGGTAATACTAGCGCCACACGCTTTAATGCCGAATCGTTCTACGGCAAAGATTATCGAGACATTCCTGGAGCAAGCCGATTAGGGCAAATGGGTATCGAAGTCCCCTACCCTGAACAGCGCTACAAGGGTAGCAGTGAACACTTAAATTTTGATGACCATTCCGAAATGTTAACTATTGCTGGGCGTAATGAATTTACCGACATTTTGATCTCACGAAGTGAGCGGACTACCGGAAATTATTACGCAGGTGACAATAATGCAGACCGATACTCAGGGTATGATTCTTTCGATACAACAACAACCGATAGATATATTCCAAATTTAATTAAATTGTACCCTTCTGGAAGTGAAGTTTTTAATACCGCTAGTAAAGTGGATACGACACTGATTAAAAATCACTGGTATTTGCCCAATGAGCAAAAAATTGGTTTGCAGTTTATGCGTACTAATACAATTTTTGGGGAAACTGTCCCTGGTGACTCCATCCTCTATTGGGGATATAGAGAGGCGGCAGAACAAAGCCAACCCGATGTTGATTGGTCTCAATACCAATTTGTGTTTGAAAAACCTCATTCAGAACTAGTAACGGAAAACTACAAGCTCAGTTACGATTTTAAACCGGAAGGCTCAAAATGGTTGAACCTAGAAACCAGCCTTTGGCATACCACAACAGAAGGGGAGCGCTATCAAAGTGGTGTAAACCCCTTTGGTTACTCCGTTGATGAAGATACGCAACAAGCACTTGATGATTATGATTTTAACGTAGAATCCTTCCCAGAATTTGCTGACTGGTTTGTCGAACCAGAACACGACGGCACCATTATTCGTCAAGGACGACAATGGACTCAACATGACCGAACTGGTTTTGATTTCAGCAATCAGATTCAGCTGAGCGATCGCCTACAGCTGATTTTAGGTGGTAGCTATCAGAAGGAAAAACTCAACGAACAGGTACAAACCAGCAATGCAGCCGCTAATGGTATTGCATTAGGCGGCGCAGATCTGCATATAACCAGTGAACTTTTTGGTCCTCGTTCAGGTGAACGTAAAGAATATTCGGCGATGTTTAACCTCGCTTGGCAGCCCACTGATTGGCTTACTTTGACTGCCGGAACACGCTATCTAAATTACACAGGTAAGGATACTGGAACGGCTAAACGTCGTAATGAAGGTAATGACTTTTATGCCGCAGAGCAACGTAAAGACGGTGTGGAGCTGACATGGGGCGAGCCTTTAACTGTTGAAGAGGTCGATGAATACACTAATATGCTGCAGACCTACGGAGTTAATAGTCCTGAATTTTCAGAGTATCTTGATGGACGTCAACTTGGACATGCTAAATATAACAGTTGGAGTTATCCCGTTTGGGAGAAAACGGCATTTGTACCTTATAAAGATGGCAAGCTTGATTCCTCACAAAACCCTTTCGCCAATGGCGAAATCGATACAGCACTTCTTTATGACAAAGTGATAGAGGCCCAAGGGGCTAATAGCGGAGAATATGAGATAAAGAATATCCCGGGAGTTCTCGCTGGCTCAGACACGGTTGTTTACCAAGATCTTGATGCTGGCCAAGCTTGGGAAGCCCCTGAGGAGCAGTCTGGTGATGCCTTTAGCCCAGTGTTCAGTGTTACTGCTCGAATCACTCCACACAGCACAGGTTTTTTACGTTATGCACAAACCACCCGCTTCCCTAGTGTTAATGAATTAACGTCTAGCGCTGTTATTGATGGTGCTGGAACCATAGGGACATTAGCCATCAATGGGGCTAGCAAACCAGAGCGCAGCATTAACTGGGAGCTAGGTTATTCCCATGACCTGACTCAATTCTTCCCCAATATGTATATGGCGGATGTACGTTTGAGTTATTACAACACCAAAATCAAGGACTTTATTGATCGTGACGACCAATATGATGTTATCCAGTTTGATGAAAAAAAGACCAGCGGTTTAGAGCTCCAGTCACGTTTCGATACAGGCCGTTATTTCGGTAGCCTAGGAGTGACCTATCGGCTAGAGCAAAAACTTTGTGATAAAGATTATGCCTCTGGCCTAGACCTTTTCTACAATCGTATTCCTGAATGTATGACGGGCGGCTTCCCAGGTACCTACAGCGGTAGCAGTTTGCAACCCAAATATTCTATTAATATGGGGTTGGGTGCTCGTTTTTTAAGTAATCAATTAGAGCTCGGTTGGCGCGGTGTCTATCACGCCGGTGCTGAAAATAAACAACTGGATCAGCTTTTGTCCTCAGAAAACCCCGATGATTGGGGGTTAGGTGAATCCGTCAGCGATGCATGGTTCAGTAATGGTGTTGATACTTTCTATTGGCGCTCTATGTTACTGCATGATCTTTATGTCAACTACAACGTAAATAATTCTGTGGCCTTAAACCTAGGCATCACCAATATTACGGATGAATATTATCTCGATCCTATGGCTAAAACCCTATTGCCGGGTCCTGGTCGTACAGTGACAGCAGGATTAAAGGTGAAATTCTAATAGTCTATTTAACGATTTTTGCTGGTTTTTATAAAAACTAGTTTTTACTAATCTAAATATGAGGAAGTGAAAATGAGAAAATCAACATTAGCTTTGGCTGTTATGGCAATACTGAGTAGTAATGCTGTAATAGCTGCATCACCGAATGTGCAGGGTGGTAGCTCTAATGACTTATTAGTTGATCCCTATGCATCAAATCATTCGGTATTTGGTGGTGGCGACTCAGGTCTAGAACTTAATAGTTATGGCACCGCTATCGATGTAGCTAGTGGTCCAATTAATGGTTCTAATAATGCAATTACTGATCATGGAAATGGTGCCATTATGACACCGGGTGATTTAGGAATGCTTAATTTGCCAATTAATATTGCTCAGGTATGGAAAGATACTGAAACAGTGACAGGAGGCAGTAACGATGCCAACTTTGTGGTTAACAGTGTGCGACAAATTACCAAACTGTCGTTTGCTCCGCAATTTGGTGGTTTGGTAATTGGCCAAGTGGCGGATGCCAGTGGTGATCCGTTAGCAGCAGAGAGTGGTGTTTATTTTGGTGAATGGGCTCCGGCCGTTGATTCTCCAGACGCTGACAGCTATGACCTGAATATGACCAGCGCTGATCGTACTGTTTGGTACGTAGGTGATGATGCAGTTAAAAACGATGAAATGCCAACGTTGGATGATGTCGAATATGGTGTGGTTGGCATCAGCCAAACAGGTACAAATTCATCTGGTGTAACCTTGGATGGTGGACTACCTGACAGCGTGAATCTATATAAAGGTACATTGACTGCCAACTACTGTAGTGGCTGTAGCGGTAATGAACTCACTGGTAGCATTAGCCGTACTGTAGGTGCGACAACTCAAACCATTGACTTTGATGCTACTACCACGACTATCAATAGCGACGGTACCTTTGGAAATTCAGCTGCAACTAACACTATCGAAGGTCGTTTCTATAACGATGCAGAAGCGCTAGCGGGTATGTACACCAATGGTACTTATGATGATACAGCCTTCGGCGGTAGCAAAGTCAGCGGTACTATTACGCCTTAATATTTGACCACTCTCCACTGGGTGCAACCAGTGAAAAGCGTCAAATTGAGCGATTCTGGAAGGTTCTCTTTTCGTATCGTTTTAGAGGCAACACCCCAAGAGGCCAGTTCGCTGGCCTCTATTCTATTACGTCACTCTTTAAAATGGAAAAAATTCTATGACGTTCCGTTTCAGATCGGTGTGGCTACTGATATCTGTTTATCTTATCGTGCCTTTTGTGCAAGCGGATGAGGACGATACCCGTTTCCTACAAGAAGAAACCCATCGCATTATTGAACAGCAAGGCCAACATGAGGAAGAATTGGCCGCCCCTCCGGGGACTTTGATGTACCAAGGTAAACATTATCAAGTGCCTTCAACTCGAGATTCATTAGAGCCAGCGATTTACATCGCTATCAACAGCAATCAGTGGACGTTATTACCGGATTTTATTCAACGTTATCAGCAGTTACCTGATCACCGTCCTGCCTTGGTGGCCATGGCAGAAAGTTTGTTGGCACGTTTTCATAATGATTATTCGCTAGCGCTACAGCGAATGGAATACGCTAATAATTTGGAACCAGAAGACGCTCGAATTTTATTGGAGTTGGCGCGGCTATGGTTTGAAGACTATCAAGAAAAACGAGCGCTAGAAGGTTTTGAAAAGGCATTAAATGCCGGCTTGCCACCTCAAGCTCAAATGCTGGTTCAGCAATACAAACAAGCAATCGATATGCGTGATGATTGGCACGGCAGTGCGGCGTTTGGTTTTGGTTACAACAATAATATTAACCAGGCAAACGGCTATTACACCTGTTTAAGCAGTTTTGCAGGGATTTGTTTGTTTGAACGTCAAATGCCAGAAGCCATTGAATCGAACATGATCAATTATGAGCTGGCGTTTCAACGCCGTTTTAATGTCTCTGGTAATCATAATGTGGCGTTTAAACCGATGAGCTACGGGAGTTATTATCCCACTAAAAATCCTTCTGATACCGCCACGATTCAGGATTACAGTACTAACTTAACGCGTTTGCAGTTGGGCTACCAGTATTTGGATGCTAAAGACACTATCAGCCTAACGCCTTACCTTGAACATTATTACCGTAATGACAGTAGTCACTATCTTGCTCATGGTCTTAAAATGGGGTGGCAACATTCATTAAATCAACAATGGCAAGTAGGCACTGGCTTAGATGCCAAACGTTATGAATACACAACAGAGGGACAGCGCAGCGGGGCAGATTATGATTCGTATCAATGGGATTTTACTGCTGCCTATATGCCTAACCGAAGTACTAGCGTGTATGGTGGTTTGACACTTGATCGAAATAAATACGATGTAGATCAGGCCAGTAGTAAAAGTTGGTCAGTACGTGCTGGGGTATATCATGCTTTCTCCGGTCCTGCTGGATTATTCGTCAATGCCCAGACGATTTATCGTGATAGCAAGAACGACGCACATGATTTTTTCCTAGGTGAAAGACGTCACGATAAACAACAGATATATATCCTAAGCACAGGTGCCAAAGGCTGGGAGTTTGCAGAGTTAAGTCCAGAGCTAAGAATACGCCATAGTATTAATCAGAGTAATTTAGATTGGGCTTTTGGCTTTAAACAAACAGAAGTGAGTCTTCTGTTACGTCATATTTTTTAAATAACTAAAACACAATCAATTGAGATTAGATATTATTCACATTACAATCGTTATGAAAATGATTATTATTTGCATTGATATTGGGGTCACTCATGGAAGGTTTAGCCAAAACTAACTTATTTCGTATATTAGAAACAGACAACCTTCAAGCATTAACCCACGGTGCTCGTAGGCCAGTTATACAACGTGGTGAACATGTCTTTCATCAGGGCGACAAGCTGGATCATTATTATCTTTTGCAATCAGGCTGTATCCGCCTGTACAGACTCGGTCACGAAGGACATGAAAAAGTCTACCAAGAAATCAGTGAAGGCACTATATTTGCTGAAACGGTTGCATTTCAAAAGGATAAACTCGCACCACTCTCAGCGGTGGCTGTCCGAAAAAGCAAACTTCTCCAGCTAGATAGCCTCAAGCTTCTTAAACTCTTTGAAAAAAGCCCTGATTTCGCATTAACCATTGCGGCCAATATGGCGGATAACCTTTACTCTGCTGTTAGTCGTATTGACCAACTTACTGTCAACAAGTCGGCGCAACGACTTGTTATGTTTCTAGCTGAACTCTACCAAACTCAGAATACGCGTTGGCTAAAACTACCTTTCACTCAAGGCATCTTAGCCCGGCAACTAAACATTGAACCTGAAACACTTTCCCGAATGTTAACAAAATTCCGCGATGCAGGCTGCCTGAGTGTTAAAGGTAAAGACTGCGTTATATTAGAACCAGATCAGCTTTGTTCAATGGTTAGCCTTCCTTCAACCACATTAAGTAGCAATAAAATAGGAAGCGCCTCTTCTGATTTACTCCGCTGCTGTGGTATTCGTTAATTATCCACAAAGGTGATCGCCCATTGTGTAACGCTTTCTCACTTTAAGAAAATTACCTCACACTCATAGAATCAGTCTTTAATAAACTTATTGCTTAGAGCTTATGCACATAAGAAATTAGCGCACTCCTCTCCCGATCGCATGCAGATCACAACGACAAAAAATCAAGACTAAGCCTTATTCAGATAAGGGAGGGAGAATACCCACAACCCCAACACCTTCGACACACAAGGTGAACAAACTTTTCTAATATTCCGCTTGCCATTTAAACATGCAGCATCGTTTTGGCTAAAATAACAATCAGTATCATATGCGCAAAAACACTATAGTGCGTCAGTCGAAAACGACGAGAGGTCATGTTATTACACAGCGATGCTCTGATTGCGGTTATAAAATGAATTAAAACACTGATAGCAAGGATTATCTTGATAGTAAGTAATGTGGAAAAAGCACTGGAGAACGGAGGATACCAACTATGCCAATAAATCCTCCCCAACAAACCAATACCTGAAATAAACAGCAGAACAACAACGAAAGGCATAAACTTACGTGCCCGAGTATGAATACCTGCTTCAACTAATTCCATCATACTATCAGGTAAATGTGTACGGATTGGCTCCAGAAAAAGAACCTCGAATGCAACCACTCCAATAAATAGGATAGCGCAGCTAAGGTGGATAATTAACAGAATAGGGTATTCCATAAATACTTTTTTGACTCCTTGAAAATTAAAAAATCAATTACTTAAAGATAAGTATTATCCGCACTACGACCTTATATAATAATGACTATTATCAACAAAGTTCAGATAAAAGGTGGCTACAAAAAGGATAGAAAGTTAATTGACTAAAGGTAATTAAGAGGGGTCTTCTTAAACAATTCCTATAGGTAAGACCTTAGGTGCGAGCTATAAATAACGGCTTTGGGAGTGCATACAAATTTATTATTCTAGCAACCTAAGTTGACTAGTTAAGGGCTCAGGCTAGATAAGTAACGGCCAAGTTGACCTACCCATTTATATCAAATTTCCCCTTGAATCGCATGGGTAATTTTCTAGATTAAACCGCACCCACATAGATAAAGTAGACTTTCCCCCCCGAAAATAAAATTACTTTTATTTTAATAATTTATCAAACAGCCAACTTACGGTTAATTAAGTATTACCTTTTTTCAAGGTACTAAGCTACTACAGCTAAACCGCCTAGTATAAAAGCGCTGAACTAGCTTTTCTTACAACTTATTCCACTCTAATTTGAAGACAACTACACTTATCTATCACATAAGCGCAGCTCTAAGTTCAAGATGATTGGGATTCGTTCTTTACTGCTTCTAAGTTATGGCCCATTTTAAAAAGCAGCATATCTTTATCCAATGGTTTTAGCATTACCTCATGTACACCCTGCTTCATCGCTTCTTTAGCATTTTGAGTGTCACCCGGTTTAGCCAAGACCATAATCCGAGTATGACTCATTTCAGGATCTTGCTTGATCTGATCAATAACAAATAACGCACTCATATCTGGCAATGTTAAATCAAGCAGTATGATATCCGGTTTCCAGTTTTTTAATAACTTCATAGTATGAACCGCACTACCTGATACTTGCGCTTTATATCCCGCACCCTCCAAGATCATCTTAATCTTATCTCGCTCTTCAACCTCATCTTCCAACAGAAGGATATTACTATCGTCAAATACAATCGGATTATCTTTCTCCGCTTCTAAACTGGCTTTTTTCTGCTTAGCGACTTCCGTAACTGTGTTTAACTTACTTTTCACCTGTCCATTGGCACCCTGTTGATGCACACCCACTTCCTGTAAATGCTCTTTAGCATGGGTATCAATAAGGCTACTAATATTTTGACGTGACTGCTCCGTCATATTGCCATCATCAATTATTTTATCCTTCATATGCTTCATTGAGTATGAGACAAGTTCCATTAATTTGGCATAGTTAGCTTCATTAAGATCCGCTATTTCACTATCACAGTTAATGATCTGATCAAAATACCCACATAGATTTTCAACACTACAATCCCCCGATCCCAACAGACCTCTATCATCTCTTTCCGTCATCTCACGGCGAATAAATCGTAAACGAAGTAACAAATGGTAGGGATCATAAAGAGGTCGAATAATAAAATAATCGTCGAACACATCTTTATTACAGATGCCGAACGCATCTTTCAGCTCCTCTCGGCTACAAAAAACAATTTTTTTAAAAATAATCTTATCTACATCCTGTTTAGCGCTGAGAAGATGTAGATAAAACACTTCATTGTTTTGAATACCGTCAAGGCCCAATAAAAGAACATCGATCTGATGTTTGGCAATAAGCCGTATAGCTTCCTCTTCAGTAGAAGCAGTATAAAAACGTGGAAAATGTCTTTTAACCATATTGCAAAGAGACTGGATCTCTTTTGTTGACTGAATGATTAAAAGAACAGAAAACCGTTTCCCTGAACTCATCTACTGATACCTCTAGCAGCGCACACGTCAAATTTATTATAGTTTACTATAATTAAAATAATTTTCTTTAAAATCACCGAATTAAGTTCATTTCTAGATCAAAATAATTAACAAACCGTATCTAAAACAAACTCAACACCTTGGCTCGTGACAATGAAAGTTGTCTCCCCTCCCTTTTCTACCTCTTCAGCCATGTTAACCAACTCATAAAAAACATTACGATGTATCAACCCTTTTATGCCAAAACGCACATGAATATAAGGTGAAGGCTCCCCCGTTTCAAGACTGTGCTCAATCCATAACTGATGCGCCTTACCTAACGTCACTTTATCATCCGTCAAACTGGTAAAGACTAATTCAGGCCCTTTATCTCCTTCCTTTTTTTCAACCGCGACAAACAGAAAAGGGGCATCATCAACTTTAATTCCAACCTTCTCAACTGGAGTTTTTAAGAAATACCTTCCCTCTTCCATCCATAATACTTGTGAAAAAAGCTTAACCATCGCTGGACGGCCAATCGGCGTACCCATATAAAACCAGCGACCATCACGGGTAATACGCATATCAATATCACCACAAAACGCTGGGTCCCAACGTTCTAAAGGGGGGATGCCGTCAGAAGACTCCTCAATAGTTTTACTTACTTTTGCTAAATTAAAATTAGTTTCGGACAAACGCCTACCCCATTACAAAATTGGCTATTAAATTTACTCATCACTATCAGAGAAAATTTCATACGCTCAGCTAACTACATGAAAATAATTAATTGTTAGAATAGCCTACAATTAAAGCTTAGTAATAAAAGTAAAAAATACCATGAAACAGGATCTAAGAAGCAAATTTGCTGACAACAGTCGCGGAGTTTATCTCTTTGGCACCACTCCACCTAAAGCAACAACGACTGACGATGCTGCATCAGAGATCGCTGACAAGCTGCTCGGTCGCCTTCAGAATGTGGAGTTTGACGGCCTGATTGTTTATGACATTCAGGATGAAAGTAGCCGAATAGATATCCCTAGACCTTTCCCATATATGCGCACTTTAGATCCTCTCGCCTATTCTAAGCTGTTACGTGAAAAATCTGAAAAGCCAATTATCACTTATAAAAGTGTCTCTCAACGGGATAAACAGACATTTATTGAGTGGCTTGATAGCGCATGGAATGCCTACGGTGTTCGCGATACGGTATTGGTCGGCAGCCCCTCATCCGAAGGAGATATACAGCTCAGTTTAAATGATGCTTACGCCGCTATCGCAAAGCACCCTGCTGACTTTCAACTCGGTGGCGTTACCATTGCAGAACGTCATGCAGTCAAACACAATGAACATGAGCGCTTAATTAGTAAATCAGCGAATGGCTGCGAATTTTTCGTCTCTCAAGCGGTTTACAATGCCCAAGCTACTATTGATATGTTAAGCAGCTACGCACGTAAATGCCGCCAAGATGGCATTACACCTAAACGGGTTATTCTTACCTTCACTCCCTGCGGCAGCAGTAAAACATTAGAGTTTATGGAGTGGCTTGGCATTTCAGTCCCCGAGGCTACTAAATTTCGTATTATTGATGCGGAAAACCCACTACAAGAATCTACGCAAATTTGCCGTAATAATTTAGAGCAAATTTTAGAAGCGGTCATTCCACTCAATATTTCCATTGGTCTAAATATTGAGAGCTTAACTAACCGAAAAGAGGAGATTGATGCGTCTATACGTTTATTTAAACTCCTTAAGTCTATAGTGGATTTGAAGCTCGCTGAAGCGAACCTATAACCTCCCTCCACTCTCTCATCATGGCTGTTTTGTTTATCTTTTAATCTAAATAAAACAGCCCCATACCAACTCGTTATTCCCTCTTTATTTTCTCTCACAGCTATAAAATGGTGATTTTTTCAGCATCCCTCTGATGAACAGCAAGAATAGTTTGTTGCATTTTTAACGCTTGAAAAAAAAGCACGCCTAAGATATTTTGACGATTCGTCAACAATAATGAATCAAATTAAATGAGCAGCAAAAGCATTAATAATTGCGTATTAAAAGCACGCGAAGAAGAGATAATGGATACCGCCTTAGAGATCATTACAGCTCAAGGGATTGCTGGCCTAACGATTGATAAGGTGGCAGCTAAAATCCCCTATTCAAAAGGCACCATCTATAATCACTTTACTTGCAAAGAAGACTTGCTTACGGGCTTATGCAATAGAAGCGTTGAAAATTTATACAATCTCTTTTATCACGCCGCTTCATTTGATGGCTGTAGCCGTGAAAAAATTCTCGCTATAGGTTACGCCTATATGCTGCATGCGCTACTAAATCCTACCGAATTTATGCTAGTTATTTCGGCCAAGACCCCATCAATAGGTGAGAAATCGTCTGAAAAGCGTCGCGAAGAACATCTGCACCTTGAAGGCAAACTCCTTGAAAATATTCTACATGTAATATCAGAAGGCTTGACGAGTGGCGATTTTAAACTGCAAAGTCATCTAAGCCCCGCACAAGTGGCCTTTGCTCTCTGGTCGATGTGTTTTGGCACTATTGTTCTACTCCATGAATCCCTCGATAGATGCAGCGTTAGAACAGAGATGGAGCTAGAACGAGAGTTGATTAATCACGCTAACTTGATGCTTGATGGCTTGAACTGGAAACCTTATACCCAAGAGCATGACTGGGCTGGAACTCTTAAAAAATATAAAACCGAACTGTTTGCAGATGAAGTACGGCAATTAAAGCGACTACAAAACAAATAATAAAACGGTCTTTATATCGTTTTTATGGCATTAAAAATGACGAAACGTCACTTTTAAGTATTCAACCAACTTATAAAGTTGCCAATAGAGCAACATAATCCCTTGGAAAGGGTTCTGGAGAAGGAAAATGAAAGACCGTCTTTTCCGATTTGTGCTGGATCATCCAGTCTGGGTCATCTTAATTACTATAGTGTTTGTATTTGGCTCCGCTTATGGTGCTAAAAACTTAGTGTTTAAAAGCGATTACCGTGTATTTTTTAGTGAGGAAAATCCTCAACTAACAGCATTCGAGTCGATGCAAAAAATTTATAGTAAGAGTGATAATGTAGCATTTATTATTTCTCCCAATGATGGCGAAGTATTTACACCCAAAACACTTAAAGCGATTCAAGAACTCACTACCGAATCCTGGCAAGTACCCTTTTCCACGCGCGTAGATTCAATTACTAACTTCCAACATACATGGTCTGAAGAAGACGATATGTTTGTAGAAGATTTAGTTTTAGATGCTGACACCCTAACAAACGCAGATATGCCCCGTTTAAAAGAGATCGCAATTAACGAGCCTCTTTTACTGCATAAAATCATCTCACCTAAAAGCAATGTAAGCGTGGTGAATGTCACTGTACAACTACCCGGCATTAATCCAGTAGAAGAGATCCCACATGTAGTTTCTAAAATACGTGAGATAAAAACTCAATTTATTGAGAAAAACCCAGACATTACCGTTCACTTATCCGGCATGGTGATGATGAATAATAGCTTTGCTGAATCATCATTAAGCGACAACGCTATACTCGTACCGATTATGTTTGGCGTCGTCCTGTTAGGTATGATTTTTTTACTCCGTACCTTCAGCGGTACATTTGCCACTGTTGTCATCATCATTTTTACTATTGTTTCAACCATGGGATTAGCGGGACACACAGGCTTTTTCTTAACCGGTCCCTCTTCCACAACCCCCATAATGGTCCTCACTTTAGCCGTTGCCGATTGCATCCATATATTAACGACAATGTTTTATGAGATGCGCCAAGGGGTAGAGAAAAAACAAGCCATTCGAGACAGCCTTCGTATTAACTTCCAACCTATCTTCCTCACCAGTGTCACTACTGCTATAGGTTTCTTAAGCTTAAACTTTTCAGACTCACCACCGTTTAGAGACTTAGGAAATATGGTGGCTGCAGGCGTTATGTTGGCATTTATCTTCTCCATCACTTTGTTCCCAGCTATGTTAAGTTTATTGCCCCTTAAGGTTAAGGCAACCAAGGAAGGTAAGCTGGATTTCATGCACAAACTCGCAGGCTTTGTTGTTAACAACCGTAAAATACTGCTACCCAGCATGTCCGTTATTATGATCACTGTGATCCTATTTATGCCGCAAAACACACTCAACGATGACTTTGTTAAATACTTTGATACCAGTGTCCCATTTAGGCAAGCAACTGACTATATGCAGGAAAACCTGTCAGGTATGTCAACAATGGAAATCTCTATTGAGACAGGAGAATCAAGCGGTATAAACGATCCTAAGTTTCTTCGATCGGTCGGCGACTTAACCGAATGGCTGCGTACACAGCCTGAAACTGACCATGTCAGCTCTCTATCGGACATTATTAAACGCCTAAATAAAAATATGCATAGTGATGATCAAAACTTCTACGCCCTACCCGATGATCGTGAACTTTCTGCGCAATATTTACTTTTATATGAAATGTCACTGCCCTACGGCTTAGATCTCAACAATCAACTTAATGTGGATAAGTCATCCACGCGTGTTATCGCAACATTTCGCAATCTAACCAGTACTGAACAAATTGAAATTGAGGAGCGCATATATGCTTGGTTCAAAGCCCATGCCCCGACTTACCAAGTCGATATTGCCAGCCCCAATTTAATGTTCGCTCATATTGGACAGCGTAATATTAAAAGCATGTTATTAGGTACAACCGTTGCCCTGATCTTAATATCGCTTATTCTAGGTTTTGCGTTAAGGTCGGTTAAATTTGGATTGATTAGCCTTATTCCCAATATTGCGCCCGCCGCTATGGGCTTTGGTATCTGGTATTTTATTGATGGCCAAATCGGCTTAGCTTTATCTGTTGTCGCGGGTATGACCTTAGGGATCATTGTCGATGATACGGTACATTTCCTAAGCAAATACCTACATGCACGCCGTGAGCGTAACAAAGACCCTAAAGCCGCCGTAGAATATGCCTTTGCCAGTGTTGGCCGCGCATTATGGATCACCACATTTGTGCTGGTTGCTGGCTTTATGGTACTCGCCCAATCTAGTTTTAAATTAAATGCAGATATGGGTCTACTCACAGCCATTACTATTCTTATTGCCTTAATTGTCGATTTCTTATTTCTACCAGCGCTATTAATGAAACTGGATAAAAGCGACATCTCAACCACTGAAAATAATAGCAACCCTGCTGAAGGAGAACACAATGACTCTGTTAAAAAAATCGCTTAATTCAATCCTCGTATTAGGCCTAATAACGGCACCATTGATCGCTTCAGCGGAAACGCCTGAAGAGAAAGGCACGCGCATCGCCGTGGAAGCAAAAGCAAGCGATAAAGGCTGGCAAGATATGCAAGCCAGCATGAATATGATCCTTCGCAACAAACAGGGACAGGAAAGCGTTCGAGATATTCGCCTAAAATCATTAGAAATGGAGAATGATGGTGATAAAAGCCTATCAGTTTTTGATAAACCTAGGGATGTAAAAGGAACAGCATTCCTCAGTTTCTCTCACGCCATCGGTGCTGATGACCAGTGGTTATATCTACCTAAACTAAAACGGGTTAAACGTATCGCTTCTCGGAACAAGTCAGGTCCATTTATGGGTTCGGAATTTTCATACGAAGATTTATCCTCATTCGAAGTAGAAAAGTACACTTATAATTTTTTACGTGATGAGGCCTGCGAAGGGGGTACATGTTATGTGGTTGAACAGTTCCCTGTTGATAAAAATTCCGGTTATACCCGCCGTATCGCTTGGTTAGATCAAGCAGAATACCGCCCTTGGAAAATTGAGTTTTTTGATCGTAAAAATTCACTATTAAAAACACTCACTTACCATGAGTACAATGAGTACGAAGGTAAGCATTGGCGTCCGAACCTAATGAAAATGGTTAACCACCAATCAGGTAAAAGCACAGATCTAACCTATAGCGACTACCTATTTAAAGCCGGTTTAGATGATAACGATTTCAATAAAAACACCCTTAAACGGGCACGTTAATATGAACAGTAAGCGATTACTGCTAACCGCAGGGCTGTTAACAGCCCTGCCTACTCAAGCAGAAACCTTTTATGAGATGTCAGGTAAAGTGAGTGCTGAAGCACGTTACTTTTCCCAAGATGCCCAGTTCCAACATCAGGACTATAGCTCAAACTTATCTTTCTCAGTGGAGCCTGAATTTTATTGGGAATGGAATGATGGCATAGACAGTCTAACCTTCACCCCCTATCTGCGTGTCGATGGAAACGATAACGAACGGACCCACGGTGATATCCGTGAACTGAGCTGGATCCATATCGGTGAAGATTGGGAACTACGTATCGGTCTACGCAAAGTATTTTGGGGGGTAACCGAGTTTCAGCATCTGGTTGATGTTATTAACCAAACCGATAGCGTAGAAGATTTTGATGGCGAAGATAAACTAGGCCAACAGATGATCAACCTCTCTCTTGTTCGAGATTGGGGTATAGTCGATCTTTATCTTTTACCCGGCTTTAGAGAAAGAACCTTTTCCGGTGAAGATGGAAGATTGCGTTCAGGGCTTGTGGTCAATAGGGGTCAGGCCAGCTATGAATCTTCGGCGGGCGAACATCATTTAGATACCGCTATACGTTGGAGCCATACCTTAGGTGACTTTGATCTTGGAGCTTACTGGTTTCATGGTACTAACCGTGATCCAAAGCTTCTACTTAAGAATAGTAATGGCAACACCTACTTAGCACCTTACTATGAACAGATGGACCAAATAGGGTTTGATCTGCAAGCGACCATAGATAGTTGGTTATGGAAACTAGAAACCATTAACCGCGATACTAATAGCGAAAACTACTGGGCCGCCCAAGGTGGATTTGAGTATACCTTTTATGGCATTCAAGAAAGTGTCGCAGATCTCGGCGTATTAATGGAATATGGTTGGGATGAGCGTGGAGAAGATGCTGACGCCGCAGTTCAAAACGATCTCTTTCTGGGCGCCCGATTAACACTCAACGATGCAAGTAGCACAGAGATGCTGGCAGGCCTAAGCCACGACATTGATTATCACAGCGATAGTCTCATTATTGAAGCAAGCCGACGCTATGGTGACAACTGGAAACTCAGTTTAGATGGGCGTTTTTTTAGTAGCAACGATCCTATGGATCTAAGCTATAGCATTAAGCAAGATGATCATCTGCAATTAACGGTTGAACGTTACTTTTAATAACAGCCTGCCATGCTTACTCTGAAGCGGCGGTTTCATTCAGAAGCCGCTGCTCTAGTTTATCTAATGTTAACAGATCATCTTGGAGTTTTTTATACTTAGCTGGCGCCCAAATAATCTGTTGATTCTCTCTGTCTAACTCATACTGGGCGTTATATAGGAAGTCCATACCTAGTAAACCATGGCTACCGCCTGAATTCCCTTGATAATCGATAACCGCCGCAGACACATGGGGTATTTGATAGGGTCCTATATCGACACGATCAAAGTTCACCCGTTGGGTTTGCACAATACTTCCATTAGCTACTCGTGCAGCACCCGCCTCAATAAACTGTGCCCCTAGAGAACCTATTGCTGATTTATGTACAACCGTAAATGATGCACCCGTATCCATAACTAAATTCAGAGTGACTGAGCGAGCACCATAAACAAATTTAATCGGTAGCTGAATACGGTTCGAATGGAACGTAAAAGGCGTCACCCACTTTTTGATCGCGTCTTGTATCTTAGAGCGCTCAGCATTTACCTTTATCTGTAACTGTTTACGATCCCGTTCTCTAGACAGTTGCTGTAACGCTTGGCTAGAAAGTCGATCTTTTACCTCGTCTCGGGCGTCTAATTGGTCCCTATATTTTGCAGGCACTTTTGATAACCGGTCCACATAAACATTGCGTCCAGAATCATCTTTGTACTGATAGATTTTTGCTTCGCCAAACGTAGGTATAAATAAAAGTAAAAGCAAGACAGACCGTTTATACAATAGGCCAAACATTCAATCTACCTCGCTGTAATTTAAAACATACGTCACGGCGTTATGAGAAGAAATGTGAAAGTCCATTAAGCATAAATAAAACCACTACAGCCATAAACAACAAAGCAAAACGTAGCGCGATACACCGAGTACATATTTTTTTCTTCGCCATATTAGCCACCTGCTAACTTAACGGTAAAACCCTCTTTTTCCAAAACGGTTTTTAGTTTTTCTCGATGATCACCTTGGATCTCTATAACACTATCCTTCAATGCACCGCCGGTACCACAGACTTTTTTAAGTTTTTTCGCTAAGGCTTTTAGCTCCACATCCGCCAAGGGAACCCCTGTAATTGTGGTAACTCCTTTGCCTTTCCTACCTGAGGTTTCACGGCGAAGACGAACAATACCATCCAAACTGTCTAAACGTTGCTGATCGTTTAATGAGGCACAAATACACGCATCTACCGCCTCAGAACAGCCTGGGCACAGATCACCTTTTTCTGTTGAATATACCAAACCACTCAACTGATCTTTTAACGATGCCACGCCATTTTCCTTATCATTATTAAAAGCCCATTATAGGATAGTTACTCGTTTCGCACTAACCCGCTTTAATATAGTTACTAGCTTAAACCACCAATCTGACGGGCCAAATAGGTCGCATAATTGTCAGTCATGCCACTAATAAAATCTAACGCTCGCATATAAGCTTGATAGAGAGGAAGCTCCGGTTTTGGCGCATGTATACCCATCAAGCTGATAATCCTCTCACTACGATAACTAAGTTTCTCACCATCTAAGTGATGATTGTCATAAACCGCATGACAAAATGCTTCAAGTAGAATACCTAAAGTCGTGTAAGCCCCAACTTCAAGCTCAGCTTTTCGCGTATCTGGAAACACGCGTTCTTTTGCTAAGGCTTTAGCGATATAAAGACCATCACGGACATCAGGGTCTCCATCACTCAGTAATTCACCTTGATACTCACCACGCATAATCTGTTGCTGATTATCCATATAAGCCTGCACTGCAGAAGAGACCATAAACTCCATCGCTTTGCCTCTTAAGGCAGAGATTTTACGTCGCGCAGATGCTTGAGAGGTAAAAATCTCATCATCAAATGAGGTATCCCCACAAAGCTGAAGAAGTATGGGTTTAATCTCATTAAAACTCAGTATATTAAGTTCTATCGCATCTTCTAGATCTACAATGGCATAACAAATATCATCAGCCGCTTCCATTAAGTAAGCTAAGGGGTGACGACACCAACGGTTTTCCCCTAAAGATACTAAACCTAATTCACGGCCTAACTTATTCAATATTTCTAGCTCAGTTAAGTAGGCACTAAACTTCCCTTTTGAGCCAGAATATTGAGCACTCCACGGATATTTGAGCAAAGCCCCCAAGGTTGGATAGGTTAACCGCAAACCGCCATCGAACAGATGATTCTCAATTCTAGTTACAACCCTTAACCCTTGCGCATTGCCTTCAAAGGTCATCAGATCTAGTCGCTCCTCTTGGCTTAAACTCTTGAGTAGTTCACTATCACCACGACGCTTAAACCAATCCCTTATTGCATACTCACCCGCATGACCAAAAGGTGGATTACCAATATCATGGGCAAGACAGGCTGACTGTACAATCATGCCAATATCATAAGCGGTGGCCCATTCGGGTAACTGATCCTGAATCTGCTCACCGACACGGATGCCTAAACTTCGCCCTAAACTGCCCACCTCAATAGAGTGGGTCAAACGTGTATGAATATGATCATTCAAAGCCATTGGATGCACTTGTGTTTTACGTCCTAAGCGCCGAAAAGCACTGGAGAAAATAATGCGATCATGATCTTTGTGGAAATGACTACGACCGATCTCCTCATCGGCAAGCTCCGCATGTCCATAACGTTTAGTTGTTAATAGACGTGGCCATTGCATCTCCATGCACAACTCTCCAAAAGAATGTTTAATATAAATTAGTTCGCTGCAACCCATTCTGTCGATCATCAAAGACAAAACTGAAGTAGCATAATAGTATAAGACCGCTATAGAATGCCCGCTCTACTCTAATCAAGCAAGGTGCCAAATGTTCATACATGGGAAAGAGATACATCGTAGCTATGATGAATATGGCGCAATACGCGTCATAGATGATGGCAACAAACGCTACCTTGCATTTGGTGATACCGATGAACAAAGTTGCTGGCTTAAAAGTGAACCTTTAGTGCCCCAACATGAATATGCGCGGGCGATGTTAATTGCACTGCTAATGACCGAGCCAAAACGTTGTATCACTTTGGGATTAGGTGCAGGTGCATTGAATAATTGCTTGCACCACCATTACCCAGAACTAAAACAACAGGTGATAGAACTCCGAGCTGATGTAATCCACACCGCCTATAAATACTTTCAATTACCCAGAAGTAAGCGTTTAGAACTTATTAATATGGATGCTTACGACTTTTTGCATGATGAGCACAAACGCAAAGTTGATATAATCTTTAGCGATATATACAGCGAAGAAGGCTTAGATGCTAAACAACTCTCTCCAGAATATTTAACTGCTGCCCACTCGTTACTAAAAGAGGACGGTTGGCTGGTGCTTAATTGCTGGAAAGAGCATCAATCCGGTGACTGCCTTGATATATTAAGAGGGCTCTTTACCGATATCAGAGGCTGCACCACCAGCTGTGGGAACTGGATCATTTTCGCTGGTAAATTGGAGTGTTCACTCACCAGTAAGGAGCTAAAGCATCAGGCGAAAGCACTTAACTTAAAACTAGGTTTCTCTTTATCTTCCTCATTAAGCCGGCTCAAACAGTATTAAATAGAAACAAGTCGGCTAGCCTTATGCCAAAACAGATCACCCTACAGCAAGTAACTCCCGTATCTGTTTTGCCATAAGTTTTACCGCCTGCGTCACTGATTCATCTGGTTTTTTAGCAAAACTTAAACGCATACAATTTCTATATTTACCTGAAGCAGAAAAAATCACCCCAGGTGCAATACTAATGTTATGTTCTTCTAAGCATTTATTGAGCTTAATAGTATCGACCTCAATAGGTAACTCAACCCACAGCAAATAACCACCTTCTGGATAACTAATACGCGTCCCTTCAGGGAAATTTATTTTAACAAGATCAATCATCAAATCACGGGCCTGTTGATACTGAGCGCGCATAATTCTCATATGACGCTCATAGCCTCCCTGCGCAATAAACTCTGCCACAGCGGCCTGCTGGATCGGTGGATTACTCACGGTTGATACAAACTTTTTATGCAGCACTCTTTCAGTACATTGCCCAGGGGCTACCCAACCTAAACGTAGTCCGTAAGCCAATGTTTTTGAAAATGATGAGCATAAAAGTACACGCCCCTCTTCATCAAAAGATTTAATTGTGCGTGGTCGCGGTGATTTGTAAAACAAGTCACCATAAATATCATCTTCGATAATAGGTAGGTCAAACTGCTGCGCTAATCGCAATAAGGCCTTTCGCCGATCTTCCGGCATTGTATAGCCTAGTGGGTTATTGCAGGTAGGCGTTACCTGAATTGCTTTGATCGGCCATTGATCTAACGCCAGCTCCAGCGCTTCTAAACTAATACCCGTTTCAGGATGAGTAGGTATTTCTAACGCCTTTAAACCCAACGCTTTAATCGCTTGCGTAGAACCATAAAAACTAGGTGAATCTGTTGCCACTACATCACCAGGATTCGTGGTTGCTCGCAAACTACAAACCAATGCTTCCTGACAACCCGTTGTGATAATAATCTCATCGGGATGTAACTGGCACCCTGAATCTAAAGTAAGGCGGGCGATCTGTTTCCTTAGCTTTTCAGAGCCCCGTAGATCACAATAGTTTATAAAAGCATCTCCCCCCTGCTTTGCAGAATCCACCAATGCCTTTTTTAATAGCTTAAGCGTCGGTGAACTGACATCAGGCATCGCGGTTCCCAATGCGAGATGTCCATTTCCCTTCTCTGTATTTAACAGATGATAAACCTGCTCCCAATGAGAGACCTCTAGTGGTCTTTGTGCTGGACGGCTAATTTCTGGCAGTGTCGGCGCAACTGAACGACCTTGTACGTAATAACCTGATTTAGGTTTAACCTCAACAAGACCTCGTTCTTCTAAACGTTGATAAGCTTCTTGAACCGTTGAGATGCTAACGCCACGCTCTTTACTCAAAATACGTATAGAAGGCATTTTGCTACCCGCGGGATAATACCCTTGCTCAATACGCAAACTTAATTCTTCCAACAACTGCTCATACAGTTTCACCGCTAAACACCATTACACTTCAATTAAGTGGTACAGATATTGATTTATAATACATTACAGTTAAAAAAAAACAAATCTGTATACGAATAATTAGATAATTCTAAATCTGTAACCAAAAATCAATCTAATTTATTCTAACAATCTAAATTAATTACAGATCTGTAATGATAAAGATAGCAAATAGATATACGGAGGCGGGTCATGCTTAATTTCAAAAAAGGAGTTGTACTAATACTAGGAAGCTATCTATTAAATGGTTGTGACAGCAACTACCACTTATTTGACGGGTTATCAGGCTATAAGTTTTCACCCCTCACCTCGACTAGTTTTTCCGTCCAATACTATGGTAATGAAAAAAGCAGCTTAAAAGATGTAACAGCCATGTGGCATCACAAGGCTCGCGAATTATGTAAAGGTGGGGCTTATACCCATAAGCTACTTCCACCAACACAGCAAGACAGTTCAAATAAAAGCTTAGATAGTAGTTTTCTTCCAAAAGATGATAATTACTATTTACTGGAAGGCACAATAAACTGCTTAGCACCAAACCATACTAAAGATCAGAATCGTTTACTTAGCGAACACCTTCCCGCCAATCAACTTGTAGGCGGGCGTACCACGAATTAATGCTTCACGAGCAAACAGCCTATTACAGCTAGGGCATACACAAGGGGTAGTTGTATAATCTTCATTAATCCGTTCTTTGAAGCATTTTACCAACGCCCCTTTTCCTCCCTTTCGGTAATTAAAAAGACGCGTTCGACACTGACTGCAATACACATTAACCGTTGTTGATGGACCCTTTTTATTTGGTTTTGCCATAATATAAACAGCGTCCTTATTTAATAATACAAATAAAAAAGCGAACAGAATTGTTCGCTTTTAGCACTACAAAAATAAGATTAGACTTTAAATTGATTAACCAAAGTGCTTAAACGTACCTCTAACTGGGATACCTCACTTGTCGTCTCTGACAATTGATCAGCAGTACTACTAGCCCTCTCAGAAATATCAGCAATATGCTGGATACTGCGCCCCAACTCGTCGGCAACAGCCGTTTGTTCCTCTGCCGCAGTCGCAATCTGTGTACTCATTGCACTAATTTGGCTAACCGATGCCGTGATACTCTCCAACTGAGATCCCGTATTAGTCGCTTTCACTACCGTTTGATCTGTTTGTATGCGACTCTTTTCCATCTCTTGTACCGCTTGTCGTGCACCAGACTGCAGTTTCTCGATCATGGACTGTATCTCATCAGTACTCTGCTACGTACGGTTTGCCAATGTACGTACTTCATCGGCCACCACAGAGAAGCCTCCCCCTTGGTCTCCCGCTCGTGCAGCCTCAATAGCCGCATTCAATGCTAATAAGTTTGTTTGATCCGCAATATCTTTAATTACATTAACAACAGTGCCTATATGTTCAGCATCACAATCCAACTGGGTGATAACATCTGAAGCGGCATTGACTCCCCCTTGCAATAACTGGATAGACACTACCGTTTCATTCACTACCTTTTGCCCACCTTGGGCAAACTCATCAGCTTCTTGAACTGAGTGTGATGTATTAGTGGCATTCATAGATACCTCCTGAACAGCGGCAGCCATCTCATGAATAGCCGCGGCTACTTGCTCTGTTTCTTGGCGTTGTTCATTCACCTCAGTCCGCGTCTCATCTACAACACTGATCATGCAATGGGAAGTACGAGAAAGCTCCTCAACAACACTTTTAACTTCACTCACTAAGAGTTGGATTTTGGCCGCAAACGCATTAAAACCATAAGCGACATCTCCAACCTCTCCTTTAACCGATGTATCCAGGCGTTTGCTTAGATCACCTTCTCCTTCACCTATACCTTTTAATGCTTCCGCTGCTGCAGCAAGGGGGTTAGCAATATTATTCGCAAACATAATAGACATCACACCGAAAACCACCACTAAACCCGCGCCCACTAACAGAAACACCATCATTATATGGTTAATATCCTCTTCTAAAGTTTGCTGCGCGACTGCTATTTGATCGTCGATATCATCAACATAGAAGCCCGTACCTATCATCCACTGCCACTTATCAAGGCCCTTGGCATAACTCAGCTTTGGCATATCCGCTTTTTTAGATGGTTTCGCCCAAACATATTCAACAAAGCCACCGCCTTTTTTGGCCTGTTCAATCAGATCCTTAACAATAAAAACACCATTTTTATCTTTAAGACCCATTAACTTTTTGCCTTTCAATTCAGGCTTAGGACGGATTGCTAAATTAGTCCCATCATATTTATAAACAAACACATAGCCATCATTTTTTTCACCATAAGCCAATTTAGTAATGATATCTAAAGCTTGATCTTCAGCTGTTTGATCATCAGCAGAAGACTGATCATAAATGTGCTTTATTGACGATAGAGCAAGATCGACATAGCCCTCTAAGGCATCTTTTTTATCCGCCAACAGCTGCGAACGAAATACCTCAATTTGATGTTCACCAAACTCCCTTAACTGTATATTGGCCACAAACATTACAATACTTAATACCGTAAGAAGAGGCACCAGCGTTAACAGAAGTATTTTCTGTTTAACGTCACATTTACCATGATTTGAATTACTCCACCGTTCGCACTACGCACAAGAGACAATGGCCAAAATAAGCCATTAACCTCAAAATATACCCAGATTTTATAGTTTTAATTGTTAAAAAGGCCTGTTCTTAAGCGTCATCAATCCTATCCCCAACAGATATCCATATTCACACTCTCGTTCATAAAAGTATAGATCAGATAAAACTGACCGACGCTGAGCTTTCTTGATACAAGTAGCCTCGCCTCCTTTTAAAGTAGGCGCCTCCTGTACTTAAATGATATTCTTTTTATAGACTTGCACAACTAGAACCACAAACAGCACTGAAAATTTCCCTACCCAGGGCAAAGAATAAACGGTAGATTTAGCGTCTATACGTATAAATAAAAACTAATGGACCTCTTATGTTTAAAAAGATTTTGCTAACCATCATTTTACCTATCTTATTTATCTCACCTGCATTCGCCGAAGGTGACAATCCTAAGGTTATTATGCAAACCAATTTAGGTAATATAACCATTGAGTTATTTCCTAATGAGTCTCCTGAAACAGTCGAAAATTTCCTAAACTATGTGGATAGTGGATATTACGAAGGCACGATTTTTCATCGCGTCATCGCAGGATTTATGATTCAAGGTGGCGGCTTTACACAAGAGATGGAAAAGAAAGAAACTCAAGAAGCAGTCAAGAATGAGTCTAAAAATGGCTTAAGTAATACACTAGGCACGATCGCTATGGCGCGTACAAACTACCCCCATAGCGCAACTTCCCAGTTTTTTATAAACACAGTCAACAACAGAAATTTAGATGCAAGAGGTAACCGCTTTGGCTATACCGTTTTTGGTAAAGTAACCGATGGCATGGACTTAGCGATTCAAATAAGTCGTGCACCTAGAACAGAAAAAAGCGGTCATAGGGACGTACCAAAGTCCCCTATTATAATAGAAAAAATTAGCCGCATCGGCGAATAAACAAACTCTGTATTGAGTCTTACTAAGATCTTATGCTCTCGCTTATTCTGGTAACAGATTTTTTTATAGTAAGACTCAATCCCCTTTAGCTATCTAAATTTAACCATCTATTTTAAGCCACCTAAGTCGATTGGCATTACTAACAACGGTAATGGACGACATCGCCATCGCAGCTCCAGCAATCGCCGGATTTAATAACACTCCGATAAAAGGAAATAGCACGCCTGCAGCGATAGGAATCGCTACCGCATTGTAAACAAACGCACCAAACAAATTCTGTTTGATATTTTTCACCGTGGCTTTAGAGATTGACATCGCTTTAGAGACACTCGATATAGACCCTGAAATCAACGTTACATCCGCGCTCGCAATTGCTATATCAGACCCAGTACCAATCGCATAGCCCAAATCAGCTTGAGCTAATGCAGGTGCATCATTAACACCATCTCCAACCATAGCCACAACCTCTCCTTGTGCTTGAAGGTCTTTAATAACCTCCTGCTTTTGTTCAGGTTTAACATCTGCAATCACTCGCTTGATTCCCACTTCGAGAGCAATAGCTTCTGCCGTAAGCTGGTTATCCCCTGATAATAGAATGATATTCAGCCCTGCTTTTTTTAACTTTTCGATAGCCGGTTCAGAATCACTTTTAACCTGATCAGCAATAGCCAATAAAGCGATCAACTCCTTATCACAAGCAACATATACTAAGGATTTCGCTTCTGATGCCCATTGCTTAGCTTTAGGTAAAACCTCCTCACAACGAACACCCTGTTCAGCCATAAGAGCAGCATTACCCATAACCCAATGCTTATCCGCTACACAAGCAGAAAGCCCTAAGCCAGAGAGGCTTTCAAACGATTCAACACTGAGGTTTTCACCACTATGATCTAACGTCATCTGCATATGAGTGCATATGGCTGCTGCAAGAGGATGTTCAGAGCGAGACTGTATCGCTAAAATTGCTTGACGGACTTGGCTAATGTTTCGACTATCACAAATATACTGTTGATCAGTAACTACAGGCTTACCTTCTGTCACTGTACCTGTTTTATCAAATACGACCGTTGTTACTCGTTCAGCCAATTGCAACGCATCTGCATTTCGAATCAAAACCCCTTCACTTGCTGCCCGTCCTACTGCCACCATGACCGACATAGGTGTTGCTAATCCCAAAGCGCAAGGGCAAGCAATAATCAAAACAGTCATCATCGTAATGACTGCGTAGGTTAATTGAGGCTCAGGCCCCCAAAAGAACCAAATACAGGCGGTCAACACTGCAAACAACATCACAGAAGGCACAAAGAAAGAGGCAATCTTATCGGCCAGTTTACCTAGCTCTGGCTTACAGTTTTGCGCATCCCTGACCGATTCAATAATTTGAGCCAATACGGTTTGGGAGCCAACCTTCTCCACCTTCATTAGTAAACTACCAGAACCATTGAGCGTTCCGCCCACCAGCGGCTCTCCCTCAAGCTTATGCACCGGTTCAGATTCCCCCGTCAGCATCGACTCATCTATATAACTTTCACCTGACACTACTACGCCATCAACAGGAATGCTTTCACCGGGACGCACTCGCACTAGATCTTGTAGCGAGAGTAATTCAATGGCGACCTCCTGTTCATCATCACCGCGTATCCGTAATGCAGTACTCGGTTGAAGCTGCATTAAACTACGCACAGCATCACCGGTTTTCTTTCTCGCTTTTGCTTCGAGTGCTTGCCCTAATAAGATAAAACCCAAAATCATAACTGAAGCTTCGTAATAGAGATGGGTCGCAGGTTCAGGAAGAACAACGCCAAATAGGGAGACTAAAACAATCCCTGTGGAATAAAACCAAGCGGCACCTGTTCCAAGTGCAATTAAACTATCCATATTGAAATTTAACTTAAGTGCAGACCGCCAAGCACCTTTATAAATATGGCTTGCACAGGCAAACATGATCACAAGTGATAATAAGCAGGTGATAACACCCAACAAAATCCCACTGGTTTGATTAATAGGTGGCACCCAGCCAAGCCACATCTGAACCATTAACAAAGCCCCAAAACCTAAAGCAACAAGGCTACGTATCAACGTTGTTCGGTAATGCTGCTGCTCAGCTAGCTGAACTTTCTCTAAACTATCCGAGTCCGTTATCTCTATCGCACCATAACCAATTTCCTCTACCGTGCTGATGATCTGCTCAACAGGTTCCATAGAAGAGACCGTTAAACTACGATCCGCAAAATTCACCGAAAAGTCATCGATCGCTCTGCTCGCAGTTAAACCCTTTTCCAAAGAACGGACGCAGCCAGCACACTTAACACCTTGTAACGAGAAGCGGTATATCATGATGGTATCCAATAAATAGAAACTAAATAGAAGTACTAACCACTCAGCACTAAGTGGTTAGTTTGTATTAAAGGACAAGACTAGGTAGGGATATTATTTATATTAACGTCTTTTTTCTAAAGCAACATAACTACCCGTCAAACGCATAGCGATCTTATCATCCTGCTTAATGTCGATAATAAGATCCATTCTAGCGCGCCCTTTTTCTAACATTTTCCGATAAAACAGGCTAACAGCCCCCTCATCAGGCAAAGAGGTAATCGCTGTAAAATCTGCGGTAATTGGCAGAAAGTACTCTATATGACTATCGCGGATGACAACATCATCATCCCGCCCCTGAGACTTGAGGTAAAGAGTAACGATGCTCCAACCACACAAGGTTGCCACCGTTGCTAAAGACCCGCCAAAACCAGTGCCTTTATCATTCACATTAGGCGCAAGAGAGGCTTTCATTTCTAGCCTTGATCCATCCCATTTGAGAGGAAAAAGTCCCAAATGATTAATCAATGGAATTTGGCCCCTCAACTTAATAAGGAACTCTTCTGCTATTTGATTATAATCTGTCAAAAATGGCTGCCTTTCACTTTACCCATGCCAATCAGTGGCATAAAGTTCCTGATCATGCTGAGGTGGGTTGCGTAATTTTTTAGCCGTACCTAAATAGATGTAACCAATAATGGTTTCTTCTTCCTTAACACCTAAACCTGATTTAACAAGCGGATGATAAGCCATCTCACCGGTACGCCACATTGCCCCGATACCTTGAGCATGGGCCGCTAAGATAATATTTTGTGCTGCACATCCTGCCGAAACCTCTTGTTCAAGCTGAGGCACTTTAGGGTGATCAGATACCGCCGCTATGACGACAATCAAAGTAGGTGCGCGCAATGGCATCTTGCGTGTTTTCTCTTGACGCTCTTGAGCTAACTCAGAGTTATCAGCTAACGCCGCTTGTAAAAATAATTCACCCAAACGCTCACGGGAAGGCCCTGTGACTGTTAAAAAACGCCAAGGTCTAATCGCGCCATGATCCGGTGCTCTAAGCGCCGCTTGGTAGATATTATCGAGCTGCGCTTTAGTTGGCCCAGGTTCAGCCAAGGCGGGACAAGATACACGGTTATGTAAGAGTTCTAATGCATCCATAAACAGCTCCAGTTATTGTCGACTTAAACGTAGATTATCGATATCTTCCATTTCACTACTTCTGAATGGGTTTATATCCAATCCACCACGGCGCACATAACGAGCATAAACGTTTAAACTATCTGGTTTACAACGTTCCCAGATATGCATAAAGATATTTTCTACACACTGCTCATGGAAATCACCATGTTCACGATAAGAAATTATATATTTTAGTAAACCTTCTCGATCAATCTCCTTACCAGAGTAGCTTATACCTAAAGTTGCCCAATCTGGCTGCCCTGTTACAGGACAGTTAGATTTTAAGAGGTGGCTATATAGAACCTCTTCAACCTGATCTTCACAGGTAAATAGAAGGTCTGGATCTGGTGTGTATTGTGTAATCTCAACATCTTGGTTATCAATACAGAAGCCGGTGAATTGGCCAAACTCTGGCGCCTGATCCGGATGATAGATCCTTACATTAACTCGCCCTCCCGCCGCTTCAGAAAGATCTTTAATCAATAAGGCCTCAACCTCTTTCTGCGATTCAAACTTACTCAAATTCAGTGAGTTTAAATAAAGCTTAAAGGATTTAGACTCAATGATATTTTTACTATCAGCAAACACGCGAAATTCAGCAAGACGAACCTCCGGCTTTCCTCGCTGATTTATCCAAGAAAGCTCATAAGCGTTCCAAATATCGACCCCTTTGAAGGGTAGCGTAGTACGATCAACACCCTGCTCTTTCCAATTTAAGTCACGCGCTATTGGATATAATATCGAGGGATCGTAACTATTAATATACTCAGTATCCTGGCCTAACGGCGAGTTTTTTACATCATCATTTGTGTTCATTAACTACGAATTCCTTTGCCATTTTGAAGCAGATAAAGTGCATAAGAGAAGAGCCCACCAATAAACAGCAAGATCATCATAAAAGCGAACCCAACATTTATATCACTCACCCCCAAAATACCGTAACGGAAGGTATTCACCATATAAAGAATAGGATTCAGCTGAGATACGCCCTGCCAAAATTCAGGTAATAACTGAATTGAATAAAAGACACCGCCTAAATAAGTAAGTGGCGTCAAAACAAAGGTAGGAATAATACTGATATCATCAAACGAGTTAGCAAATACCGCATTAATAAACCCGCCCAAAGCAAACAAAACCGCGGTCAGGAAAACGATTGTGATAGTTACTAATAGATTTTGTACCTGCAGCTCCGTAAAAAATAGGGACAGCAAGGTTACTATTAAACCCACACCTAAGCCTCGTACTACGCCACCGAGGACAAAACCACTTAAAATAATCCAGTTTGGTACAGGCGATACGAGTAATTCCTCAATACTACGTTGGAACTTAGTACTATAAAATGAGGAGACCACATTACTGTATGAGTTTGTAATAACGGACATCATAATTAAACCTGGAACAATATATTCCATATAATTAAAACCGCCCATCTCTCCTATACGACTACCAATTAAATTACCGAAAATAATAAAATACAGCGTCATAGTGATTGCAGGCGGAAGTAAAGTTTGCGGCCAAATACGGGTAAAACGACGTACTTCACGGCGAAAAATAGTCCAAAAGGCGATAAAAAGATCGTGGGCGTTCATGCTTTATCCTGATTAAGATTTTTATCCACAAGCGATACAAATAACTCTTCCAACCTATTTGATTTATTGCGCATACTTCGCACTGACAGATTGTGAGCTTGTAAACGTTCAAACAAACTGTTTAAACCCTGCTCCTTCTCAACGTCTACTTCCAAAACATTATCTGCAATCAAACGAACAACGTACCCATCTAATTGCGGCGCTTCAGATAAACTAGTATCGATATCCAAAATAAACGTTTCTGTCGTGAGCTGTTGTAGTAAGGATCGCATACTAGTATTTTTAATAATCTGGCCTTTATCGATAATAGCGATATTTCGACATAAGCTTTCTGCTTCTTCCAGATAATGTGTCGTTAAAATAATCGTAGTACCCGACGTATTTAGCTCACGCAGAAACTCCCACATCGAGCGACGCAACTCAATATCAACACCTGCCGTTGGCTCATCCAAAATCAGTAATTTTGGATCATGCATTAACGCACGCGCGATCATCAAGCGACGCTTCATTCCTCCTGACAACATACGAGCTGCGCCATTGCGCTTTTCCCATAGACCTAACTTTTTAAGATAGTAATCAGCGCGCTCTGAAGCTACGGATCGCTTAATCCCATAATATCCAGCCTGCGTCACTAGGATGTCTTTGACATTTTCAAACATATTGAAATTAAATTCTTGTGGAACAACACCTAAGTTAAGCTTTGCTCCCGTCAGATTGTCATCAATATCAATACCAAAAATAGAGACCTTGCCGGACGTTTTATTAACTAATGAGGAGACAATACCTAAGGTCGTGGACTTACCTGCCCCGTTAGGTCCAAGTAGTGCAAAGAAATCGCCCTCAGCCACATCAAAAGAGATCTCTTTTAACGCTTCAAAACCATTGCCGTAAACTTTATGTAACTTTTCAACTGTTAACGCTAATGTCATCTAGCTATCCCGACTTAAAATAAGGGGGTGTACGTGAATTTTTTAAAGAGTATATGTTCTACTGTTTACACCAAACAGACGCAGCTCCGCCATATAATCCATAAGCTATGTATACAAACAACGGCCGTACATTGTAAGTAACTCAAATTTGCTTTCAATGGATTATTTATTCAGATCAAACTAGCAGGCTTAAGTTCCACCTTATAAAATAGCTTCACCATGATATCGGAGCCCGAAATGACATCTTACCAAATTCATCACCTTAATTTCCTGAAAATTGCATATAACAATTTGATAAAGTGCGAGCCCTTTACGCATGATGAGATCACACAAGAAGACGAAGCCTTTATTCTTAGCCTCAAACAACTTATTGAAGACTTTGAAGCAGGTAACGAAAACATCTATATAACTGGAGAACAAATTCTAGAACGTGCGTTTAGAATGTACCCAGCCCTCGCCCACTTAATCGCTAGGGATCTACTCTGGTTTTTTGGAGGTAGTTGTCTACATAACATGGCCGACGACGAGATAGATAAATTCCAACAGCTAGATGAACTGCGATTCAGCGCAGAAGAAAATAATGAAGAGTTTGATTACCTAAACAAACGTGCAAGTATATTTAGTCAGAACTAGTGTAGAAGCATACACTCCCTATTCTCTTATTCAAATGTTATATCCACTGCTTGGTTAGCGACAAAACCTACAAGCTCTGCGCCCGGCAGTGGTCGACTAAAATAATAACCTTGGATTAAATGACAACCGTGCAATCTAAGGTAAGCAAGTTGCTCACTTGTTTCCACCCCTTCGGCAAGTACTTTTAAACCTAAACTTTTTGCCAATACAATAATTGCTTTCACAATCGCTTCACCTTCTGGATCAATCCCTATATCACGCACAAAGCTTTGATCAATCTTTAAGGTATTGAGTGGTAATTTTTTCAAATAACTAAGAGAAGAATAGCCTGTACCAAAATCATCCATAGAGAGCGAGATACCCATCTCTCTGATTTTTTGCAGCTTAGGAATCGTGATTTCAGGCTGACGTAATAAAAAATTCTCGGTCACCTCCAAATCAACTAGTTTAGGGTCTATGCCTGTCTCATGTATTACTTGTTGCACAGTCGACAATAAACTTTCATGCATAATCTGCTGACCAGCAACATTAACCCCCATACAAATATGTATACCTTCATCATGTAAGATCTTCCCTTGCTTACAAGCCTCGCGTAACACCCATTCGCCAATAGGTACAATCAATCCTTGCTCTTCAGCTAAAGGAATAAATTTGGCGGGAGAGATCATACCAAGCTCTTTATGCTGCCAACGAAGAAGCGCCTCCGCTCCCATCACGCTACCTGAACTCGTATCTATTTGAGGTTGAAAATAAACCTTAAGCTCATCACGCTCTAATGCTCGTCGCAGATCATTAATTAAAGAAAAGCGTTCATAACGCTCACTACCGCGCTCATCATGATAAAAACGTAGCTGATTTTTACCTCGCTCTTTCGCATCAAACATGGCCACGTCTGCATATTGCACAAGCGTAGTTACATCGACAGCATGTTCAGGATAGATCGCAATACCAATACTCAAGGTACTAAATATTTCGTAACCATCAATGATAAAGGGCTCTCTAAATGCTGTTAAAATATGCGCAGCAGCATCCTCAAGCTCTTGAACTGAGGAACACGCTTCCAACAGAACAGTAAACTCATCTCCACCTAAACGGGCTAAAATGTCACTAGTACTAATGACATTTTGAATACGCTCTGCCGCTTGCTTTAACAGCTCATCCCCCACCGGATGACCTAGGGAATCATTTACATCTTTAAAGGAATCTAAATCACAAAAAAGTACAGCGATAATATCCTCACCACCCAAATGCCGAGCAAGCGCTTGCTCTACCAGATTATTAAACATCAATCTATTAGGTAAGGCGGTGAGCGAATCATGATTTGCAATCCACTCAAGGCTTTTTTCAGCATGCTGGCGTTCTGTAACATCCATACCTATAGATAAAACCTGTGCATTTGAATCTGGGATATTTAATGCAGAATGCAACCATGAAATCTGTAATACCTGGCCACTTTGAGCTCGAATCCCAGCTAAAATCTGTATCTTATTTTCTTGCTTATTTAACAAACGTTCCATTAACGCTTGATGCTCTTTCACATCTTGCTGATCATGCTCCAGATCAAAAAAACTAAGTGATGTCACTTCCTCATTGTTAAGCCCAAGTATGCCTAAACCAAAACGGTTAATTGTCTCTATATTACCCTCATCATCTAAGGTCATAATAATTGCTTCAGCAGTATTCAAAAGACTAGTAACAAAATCACGCTCAGCCTCAAGCTGGACTGATCGCTCAGTTAGGTTTTCCGCTCGCTCAAGTAAAGACGTTTCTAAATACTCAAGCTGTTGTGAAACCTCTAAGGTACTATTTTGCAAGAGATCTAACTCATCCTCAAAAATATTACTGCGTTTGATTGTATGTATACCTAAACGAATATCTTCATAGGAACTTTTTGCGAGAAGCGGTAGAAGCGACGATACTTTAGCGAGTGCACTCAAAGGTGAGCGCAAAACAGTCAATAAAAACAGAGCCGCCACTAAAAGTCCTGAGCCAGAAACCAATAAGCTCTGTATTAGATCATCCCTCGCCGCTATATAAGTATTTGTATGGTCTTCTATAAGAATCCAATAAGCTTGACCAGGAATAGTTCCCTCAGGCGCCTTTAAAAGAATTTGGTAATGACGATTATTGGCATCAACTTCATACACCCCACCTTCGGCAGAGATATGCTGCTCGCTTACTAATGTATTTAACAACATTTCATTTTCAGACTTTTGAGTTAAATACTTAAGCTCCAACATTTGTAACCGAGCATCATCAACACTTTCAGCCGGCTGCAAGGCAAGACCAATATCTCGTCCTGTTTGATGGTTAAATTCAAGAATGATATCGCGCATCTCACGCCCAACGACGACTACACCAACTTGGCTATTCTCCAAAGTAACGGGCATAGCAATAAAACGTAAGCATTGTTCGGCGCAATGAAAAAACTTAACGGGCGATTCAATCTCTTGAACTTGAGTGATAACAGATACAGGAAAGTCGACAAAAATACCGTCTTTAACAACAAGTTTGCCTGCACTATCATAAAAATAGATAGCATCCATTGATCCACTCATAACTAGATCTGGAAAGAGGGTTCCGATAACCTCCGTATATGCTTCCGATCTTATGTTTCCCTCATACTGTTTATTAACAACGAGGGGGATGATTTCTGCTAAATTGAGCAGTCGATCATAAGAGGTAGCGACCAGCCCTTCTAGCACATCCACATCGCGTTTTATAAATTCAAGACGCTGTTGCTCACTTTTCTTTTCTAAGCTTAAATAGGAGTAATAGCCATAAATAAGATGCACCATAGTCAATGCAAAAACTAAGTATATAAATACCTTCCAGCGCAAGCTAAAAAAAGAGCGACTACTCGCATGCACATCCGTCATCTTTATTAAAACCTATAGGTTGCTTGGAGAAGAAACAGATCCCAATTCTCTTTTTTCTTGGTTTGATCGGGATTATCTTGTGTTGCTAACCAACCCGTCCCTTCTACTTTGTGCCATTCGGCACGGAACAGCCAATGAGAGGAAGGCTCCCAACCAACCCCAAGCGTCCAATCGAAAGCATATTGATTATAGGCAGGCACTCCCAATAGCGCTTCCGTCTTTTTACCATCTTTATCGTCCTTATCTATATAAAATACATCTCGTCGAGCAAACATAGACAACTCAGACGTAAACCTATGCTCTAACTGTAGATAAAAAGATTCACTGGCCGTTTCAGGCTTAAGCGAAAATACGCCTCCTAAACTACCCCAATCAACATCTTGCCGAAAATACTCCCCCGTCACACTCCACTTATCCCAATTGTATTGTAATGACAAAACAATAACGCCAAGATCGAGACGACCATCACCAGGCGCCCCAGGAGCCGGAGTCGAGGGGTGATCAAAATCCAACTTGAAATTCCCATAAGTAAAAGCGCCGATAAAACTATAGTCATTCAAACTATACTCTGTACGCCAAAGGTAGCCTCGAGTTTGATCAAATGAACCGGGCCAATCATCATTCAAATACGCATATTCCACATTTTTATCTTTGCGCGGGGCGCCAGCTAACAACTCCGATTTAATACGCCCACCGCTCAACATTTTCGTTCCATAAAGTATCAAGCCATCAGAAGATAGCTCTAGATTTCGGGCTCGGTCAAAATAGAGCGATTGAGGCAGCATAATTGAAGGCCGTGTAAACGCTACATCACGCGTCGTATTATAAAAACCAAATGGATTTTTTACCCGCCCTAGCTGTATACCTGCATGTCCCCATTGTTGTTCCAAAAAGCGATAATCCACTAAGGCATAATCAACACTTAATTTACCATCATCCACTTCCCCTGCCCGACGAGAAACCAACTGCCCAGAGACTAAAAACCGTTCACTTAAGCGCGTAGTTGAACTAATACCAAGCTCTCTAAAATCAAAACTTCCGCTCTCACTCTTACCATAGAAGTTATTATCGTCTGTTAACGCAAAGCCCTGAGTAACAAAACCATTAACTTCCCAGTCAATATCATCTGCCTCAACAGCACCTGCCCATAGCAGACTGAAAAGGAACACACTAAACCATCTATTTAACCTGTAAAGTCTTAGCATCACTGCTCCCCTCCTTATCCATGGATATATACCCTATCGCTCCTTTATTTTTAGATACTTTATCTAGCATCTCGTCAAAGGACTCTACAACCATTGGGGACTGTCCTGAGCCAGAAAAAACAGATCGATCCCAGATTTTCACTAACTGATAAGGGAAGAGCTTTAACTCTTTTTTAACAAACATTTGATGTTCTGCTTTATTGGGAGGAAGAATATAAACCCTAACTGACTGACCGTCAGGCCAAACACGAGTTTGCATCGAGAAAATAGAGAGGAGGTATTGTCGGCTAACGCTATCAAGTGAAACACTCGAATTGACGATCACCTCAGATAAACCCATCCGAGGAAGCGCTAACAATAATAAAAATAACAAAAGTCGGATCATACAATGAATACAACCACATCCTATGTGAAAGAACCTAGACTCGAAATAAAACAATATTTATTTCAAATAAATAAGGTACAACGCATAGTAGTCTAGTTCAAGAAAAGAGATTTTTCTTAAAACTGAGCAGAAATTCACTTTACTGGACGATACAACAAAGAAAAATAAGGAAATGGCGTCCCATAGGGGGTTCGAACCCCTGTTACCGCCGTGAAAGGGCGGTGTCCTAGACCTCTAGACGAATGGGACACAAAAAATTCAAATTCACTACTGAATTTGGAGCGGGAAACGAGGTTCGAACTCGCGACCCCAACCTTGGCAAGGTTGTGCTCTACCACTGAGCTATTCCCGCAAAACCTTCAAAGAGAATGGCGTCCCATAGGGGGTTCGAACCCCTGTTACCGCCGTGAAAGGGCGGTGTCCTAGACCTCTAGACGAATGGGACACAAAAAATTCAAATTCACTACTGAATTTGGAGCGGGAAACGAGGTTCGAACTCGCGACCCCAACCTTGGCAAGGTTGTGCTCTACCACTGAGCTATTCCCGCAA
>NZ_LUTR01000029.1 GCF_001597725.1 Neptuniibacter marinus | reverse complement strand
CCTCATGTGAGAGTAGGTCATCGCCAAGCATTTATTTAGAGAAACCCCGGTTACTACGTAGCCGGGGTTTTTTGCGTCTGGGGCTTGGGACGACTTTGTGGGGCTTTGGTTAGGGCTTAGGAAGTACTGCTACCTTTTAGTAGTTGTGTTAGGTTGCTTAGGAGTGTTATGCAAGATGCGTTTATGTTCTAATTTTTGTTATCATTGCTACTGATCACTCCCTATATTACATGTTTTTAATATCCATTTAGTTGTTATGGACTACGAGTATTCTTAATGTTAAATGTCGCTGCGTTTACATTTAAATATGATCATATTGAAGATCGTATTTTGATGGTGGGTAATCTTGGTAATGATCTACAGAGAGTCGATTTTTGGTTAACACGTAAGCTTGTTCTGCGTCTTTTATCGGCAGCGGCAGGGTTAATTGAGAAAACATCGAGTGATATTGCTGGAGCTCCGGTTCAGCTTAAGTCTGACCTTGCTCAGTTTCACCATGATAGCGCCCGTCAAGGACTGCAGGTTGATCGAGAGAGTGAGGACTTGCTTGCCGAAGACCCATCTCTATTATGTCGATTGGATGTAAGCCATCAGGATGGACGTTACCGTATATTGTTCTTTATTGATGATGAAGACCCTTTTGCTGCCAGTGTTTTAACTTATGATGAATTGCATCAGATGCTCTACCTTATCCATCGAGGATCTTTAGCATTAGATTGGGGTGTGGATAATCAGTTATTCACTCCTGATGTTTCTACCTCTTCTTTAACGTTGCAGTAATTTATGTATCCACCAAAACCTTTTGTTGCTCGAGGATCTCGTGTTCTTCGCTGTCGATCCTGTTTATTAGCTGCTCATGTCTGTATTTGTGATTTTAAAATGTCCTATCAGTCAGAAGCCCAGTTTTTTTTGTTAATGCATCATAATGAGGGGTTCAAACCAACTAACACAGGGCGTTTAATTGAGGATTGTATTGCTGATACAAGACGTTTTGAGTGGTCTAGGACAGAACCTTCTGATGAGCTGCTCCGTGCTATTACGGATCCGCAGTTAGATCCTTATGTTGTGTTTCCTGAGGGGGAGGGCTATGAAGGTAGAATGGTGAAGTATGAGCCGAAAAAGGGGAAGCGCCCAGTGTTTATCGTCTTGGACGGTACTTGGCGTCAAGCTCGAAGAATGTTTCGTCTGAGTCGATTTCTTGATCATCTACCCGTGATCGAACCTGATGTGGTCGCTTCCTCTAACTACCATTTGCGCAAAGCTGCCGTTGATGGGCAGCTTTGTACAGCTGAGGTTGCTGCATTGATGCTACAGCAAGTAAATGATATTAAGGGGGCGGAGATACTATCGGCTTACTTTTCAATTTTTAATGATCATTACAAAGCGTCCCGTTTAAATCGGCCTTTAGATGATAATTCAGAAGCTAAAGCCTTTTTGCGTAGGTTGAAAGCTGATTAGCTCTCTAACCAAAATGTAACGGGTCCGTTATTTATTAAGTGGACCTGCATATCTGCACCGAAACGGCCTGTTTCAACGATCGGGTGTAAGCGTTTAGCTTGTTCGATAAAGTAATTATAGAGTTCCTCGCCTAATTGTGGAGAAGCTCCTGCCGAAAACCCTGGTCGTAATCCCTTTTTTGTATCTGCAACAAGAGTGAATTGTGAAACGATGAGTAGCCCTCCTTCGGTTTGTTGAAGGTCAAGATTCATTTTTCCCTCTTTATCTGAAAATACTCGGTAGGCCAAAATTTTTTGTAGAAGCTTGTCGGCTGCTTGGAATGTATCTCCCTTTTCAATTCCTAACAAAAGTAATATCCCTTGTTCTATTTGGCCGACTGAGTTGCCATCAATGTGTACCGAGGCGGAACTTACGCGCTGTATAAGTGCTTTCATTTTTATTATCAATTCCTAGTTACGCCAGAGAGAGAGCGAAATCGTCAGTTGTCTTAATTAAATTGTCTGTAATGCCTTTTTCAAAAGCGGAGTGACCTGCATCGCGAACTATATGGAATTTTGAATTAGGTAGTCGATCATGGAGAGCTTGGGCTTGTTCTATAGGGCAGACCATATCGTATCGACCGTGGATAATTGTTGTGTTGATCTCTTTAATAGATTCGCAGTTATTAAGAATCTGGTTTTCGTCAATAAAGGCGTTATTAATAAAGTAATGAGCTTCAATTCTAGCCATGGCTAAGGCGAAGTGAGGATCGCCAAAGTGATCAACAATGTCTGTATTTGGATCAATTGTAGAGCAGCGGCCTTCCCATATTGACCAAGCTTTTGCTGCGGACATGCGGGCTATCTCATTATCTGAGGTTAAGCGTTTATAGTACGCGCTTAGCATATCGTGACGTTCAGCTGTAGGGATAGGGTGCTGGTACTCTTTCCAGTAGTCGGGGAAGATAGCGCTAGCGCCACGTTGATAGAACCATTGGATATCTTGTTTTCGACATAAAAATATACCGCGTAAAATCAGCCCTAATACTTTATCGGGAAAGGCTTGCGCATATAGCAGACTGAGGGTGGAGCCCCATGAGCCACCAAATAAAAGCCATTGTTCGATAGATAGGTGCTTTCTTATTTTTTCCATATCCTCCAGTAAATTATTTGTCGTATTTTTATGTAGCTCTGAGTGGGGTGTTGAGCGACCACAGCCACGTTGATCAAACAATATGATTCTATATTTTTCAGGATTGAAAAATCGACGATGCGCGGAGCTTGTACCGCCGCCAGGGCCACCATGAATGAAAATCACGGGTATCCCTTTAGGGTTACCGCTTTCTTCAATATAAAGGGTGTGAAGGTCATCTACCGGAAGATTAAGCTTATGGTAAGAGCTAATTTCGGGATACAGGGTGCGCATTATGTCTCCGCTATCTATTGCTGTATGCACAGCAGTATAAAGAGGAGAGGTGTGGCAATCTACGTTGAAATGAAAAAAAAGGCAGCCAATGGGGCTGCCTCTTAGATCTGAAGATCTACTTATTTTTAGCGCGTTTACGCTCGTTTTCTTTAAGTAGTTTCTTGCGTAAGCGAATGAAATTAGGCGTTACTTCAACTAATTCGTCATCTTCAATGAAATCCAGTGCCTGTTCGAGCGTGAATTTAATCGGAGGTGTTAATTGAATGTTCTCATCAGTACCGGACGCACGTACGTTGGTGAGCTGCTTACCTTTAATAGGGTTAACAGCTAAATCGTTACTGCGGCTGTGAATGCCTAGAAGCATGCCTTCGTAAACATCAACGTTGGGTTCAATACATAGGCGGCCACGGCTCTGCAGGTTCCAAAGAGAATAGCCTAGTGCTTTACCTGTCACCATTGACACTAATACGCCGTTATTTCGGCTTTCAACTTCGCCTGCTTTAACGGGACCATAGTGGTCAAATACAGACGTCATGATGCCTGTGCCTGAAGTCATTGTTAAGAACAGGGAGCGGAAGCCGATCAGACCACGGGAAGGGATGATGAAGCTAAGACGCGAGCGTCCTTTGCCATCTACTTCCATATTGGTCATATCGCCTTTACGTTTACCTAACTCTTCGATGATTGCACCTTGATGCTCATCTTCTACGTCGATCATTACATCTTCGTAAGGCTCGTGGATTTCGCCATCGACCTCTTTTTGAACTACTTCAGGACGAGATACGCCAAGTTCAAAGCCTTCACGGCGCATGGTTTCTATCAGAACGGATAGATGTAATTCACCACGGCCTGATACTTTGAATTTTTCAGGAGTTTCGCCGTCTTCAACACGAAGGGCAACGTTATGAATAAGTTCCCGTTCTAAGCGTTCTTTGATATTTCGGCTTGTTACGTATTTACCATCTTGGCCAGCAAATGGAGAGTCATTCACTTGGAATGTCATCGATACCGTTGGCTCATCGACGCTTAAGGCTGTTAGGGCTTCAACTTTTTCAGGATCACAAATAGTGTCCGAAATGTTTAGCTCGTCTATACCTGTAACGCAGATAATATCACCCGCAGTTGCGCTTTCTACATCTATACGCTCAAGTCCATGGTAACCCATGACTTTTAGAATGCGTCCGCTGCGAATTTTTCCTTCACGGTCGATCACTTTTACCTGAGTGTTGATCTTCATAGTACCGCGGGTTACACGGCCAACGCCGATAACGCCAAGGTAGCTGTTGTAGTCTAGGGCAGAAACCTGCATCTGCAACGGACCATCAAGGTCAACTTGCGGCGGTGTGACATGCTCGACAATAGCCTCAAATAGAGGTGTCATATCATCGGCCATATCATCAGGCTCTGGGCCTGCGATACCATTTAATGCAGATGCGTAAACAACAGGGAAGTCGAGTTGCTCATCGGTGGCGCCCAAGCTGTCGAAAAGCTCGAAAACTTGGTCGATAACCCAATCTGGACGAGAGCCAGGGCGGTCAACCTTGTTGACAACAACGATTGGGCGTAAGCCTTGGTCAAAGGCTTTTTGGGTGACGAAGCGGGTTTGTGGCATTGGGCCATCTACCGCGTCTACCAAAAGGCATACACAGTCAACCATGGAAAGTACGCGTTCAACTTCTCCACCAAAGTCTGCGTGTCCAGGAGTATCAACGATGTTGATGCGGTAGTCGTTCCATGTAATGGCTGTATTTTTTGCCAGAATGGTAATGCCGCGCTCTTTCTCCTGATCATTGGAGTCCATGATGCGCTCAGTACCTTCATCACGACGACCCAATGTGCCTGATTGGGAAAGCAGCTTGTCAACCAAGGTTGTTTTACCGTGGTCAACGTGCGCAATGATGGCGATATTTCTTAGCTTTTCAATCACGTGTGTATACCTGTGAGATATTTTTTTGCGAATGCGGAATTATACGGATTTATGCAGAAAATACCGCATATTTCTGAGACAAAAGGGACTAAAAGTGTGTTTAAAGATCAATAAGGGGTGATGATCATCAATCTCTAGGTCGATCTGTATCTAAAACTCGCGTTTGCGCTAGGTTTTTGCGTATCTGTTGGAGTATGATTATAAAAGCAAGAATCATGGTGGAAGCTCAGGTTAATTGTTATTTGCACCAATATAGCGCACATTGTGTTGCGAGTGATTTTTTTTGGTGCGTCTGGCTTTTGGTGTTTTCGTTGTAATGCCAGTAATTTCGGGAAGCTCTTAGTGGTGGCTTTTTGGTATATTACTTGCTTGAATTCTCGCTGATTTTATAATTCTGATTTCTCAAGGCTGAGCTAATATCGGCCTGGTAATTACAAAGTGGAGAAAGTCACATGTCAGAGAAGACTCTGAATCTGATCAAAGAAAGCGAAGCTAAGTGGATCGATATGCGTTTCACTGATTCTCATGGTAAAGAGCAGCACGTTACTATCCCTGTTTCCGATATGGGTGATGACTTCTTTGAAGAAGGCAAAATGTTCGATGGCTCTTCCATTTCCGGTTGGAAGGGCATCAATGAATCTGACATGATTCTTATGCCTGATGACAGTGCATCTGTTCTAGATCCATTTTCTGAAGCAACGACCGTTATTGTTCGTTGTGATATCGTTGAGCCTGCTACAGGTCAAGGTTACGAGCGTGATCCACGTTCTGTTGCTAAACGTGCAGAAGAGTACCTAAAGTCTACAGGTATTGCTGACACTGCTATGTTTGGTCCTGAGCCAGAATTCTTCGTATTTGATGCTGTTAAATGGCACGCTGATATCAGTGGTTGTGGATACTCTATTGACTCTGAAGAAGCATCTTGGTCTTCTAGTCATAGTATTGAAGGCGGAAACACGGGTCATCGTCCACGTGTTAAAGGTGGTTATTTCCCAGTACCTCCAATCGATTCCTTGCATGACTTACGTGGCGCTATGTGTGATGCGATGGAAGCAATGGATCTTCATATTGAAGTACATCACCATGAAGTAGCGACAGCGGGCCAGTGTGAAATTGGTGTAGGTCCAAACACGCTTACAGCTAAAGCTGATGAAGTGCAGATTCTTAAGTATTGTGTACATAACGTTGCCCATGCTTACGGGAAAACAGCTACATTTATGCCTAAACCACTTGTTGGTGATAATGGCTCTGGTATGCACGTTCATATGTCTCTTTCTAAAGATGGCGTTAACTTGTTTGCTGGTGATGCCTACGCGGGCATGAGCGAAATGTCGCTTTATTACATTGGCGGTATTATCAAGCACGCTAGAGCGTTGAATGCGTTAACTAACTCATCAACTAACGCTTATAAGCGTTTAGTTCCTGGTTTTGAAGCACCTGTAATGCTTGCGTACTCTGCACGTAACCGTTCTGCGTCTATCCGTATTCCTTACGTTACAAACCCAAAAGCACGTCGTGTTGAAACGCGTTTCCCTGATCCATCTGCTAACCCATACCTATGCTTTGCTGCATTGATGATGGCTGGCCTAGACGGTATCCAGAATAAGATTCACCCTGGCGATGCTGCAGATAAAGACCTATATGATCTACCTGCTGAAGAAGCGGCTGAAATTCCAACAGTTGCTAGCTCTTTAGAAGAAGCGCTTAACGCTTTGGATGAAGATCGTGAATTTTTGACTAAAGGTAACGTGTTTACTAATGACATGATTGATGCTTTTATCGAGCTTAAACGTGAAGAAGTTGAGAAAGTGAACATGACAACTCACCCAGTTGAATTTGACCTGTACTACTCTGTATAAGTTAAACTTTCGCTGAAAAAGCCTCCCTAGTGGAGGCTTTTTTGTTTTTGGCTTTTAGTTGAGTATTTTCATGGGAGGCTTTTAATAAGGTGGCTTGAAGGGGTGGTTAGTGTAGGCGGGAATGACTCAATATATTGGCTTGCACCAATATGGGGCGTGTTGCATTATCTAGGCTAGACTTATAATGATTTAGATATAGTAATGGTGCGCCCTGCGGCTATTTTTTTTGTATTAATTCAAATTGGTTTGCTTTTTGCAGTAGTAATCTTACGGATATTGAGTGCAGGCTAATGGCAAAAATAGAGTTACATAAACAGATTTTGGAAAACCTATCAACCGCAGTTGTTTTGTTGGATGAAAGTATGGTGGTTGAATATGCGAATCCAGCGGCTGAAATGCTGTTGGAAGCAAGTATGCGCCGTTTGAGTCAACTTAATATAGCTGAGTGGTTTTCGTTGTGTGCGGTGGAGCAGAAAGATTTACAAGAGTGTTTAGCGACCGGTCATCCATATACCCATAGAGAAGCGAAAATTGTTACGTTAAGTGGTGCAACGCTCACTGTGGATTACAGTATCAATCCTTTGATTACACCTGAAGGGCAGCAATTGCTGATTGAGATTGAATCAAGAGATCGCTTGATGCGTATTGAGAGGGAAGAGGATCTTTTGACTCAACATGATACAGCTCGCTCTTTAGTGCGAGGGCTAGCGCATGAAATTAAAAACCCTTTAGGGGGAATTCGTGGAGCTGCGCAACTCCTTGAACGTGAGCTTCATGATCCTAGTCTGCATGATTATACCCATGTCATTATTGAAGAAGCTGACAGGCTTCGTAACCTAGTTGATCGTCTGTTGGGGCCGAGAAAACTCCCTAATATGAAAATGATTAATATTCACGCTGTCTTAGAAAGAGTTTGCCACCTAATCGAAGCTGAAACTAAAGGTGAGATTCTTCTTCAGCGGGATTACGACCCAAGTATTCCAGAATTTATGGGCGATGCAGAGCAGTTAATTCAAGCTATGCTTAATATTCTACGTAACAGTATGCAGGCGATACTGAGCGCAGATGTAGATGTAGATGTAGATGTAGATGTAGATGTAGATGTAGATGTAGATGTACCTACTATTAAGATTAGAACACGTGCTTTCCGACAAGTAACTTTAGGCGCGGAAAAGCATCGTTTAGTTTGTAGTGTCGAAATTATCGATAATGGTCCAGGTATTCCAGAAGATATCCTCAGTAAGATATTTTATCCCATGGTAAGTGGGCGTGCTGAAGGAACTGGGCTTGGGTTGTCGATTGCTCAGTCAATTATTAATCAACACCAAGGGCTGATTGAGTGTGAAACACGCCCTGGTGAAACTAGATTTCAACTTTTAATCCCTTTGGAGCTTAACAATGAATCTACCATGTAAAGTTTGGATTGTTGATGATGATAGATCTATTCGTTGGGTCCTAGAGAAAGCGTTAGCTGCTGAAGGTTTATATACTGAAGCTTTTGAAACCGCTGATTCTCTGTTATCCAGATTAAGTAAAGATACACCGGATGCGATAATTAGTGATATTCGTATGCCAGGAACCGATGGCTTGCAGATGCTAGAGCGTATTCAGGAGAGTCATCCTGAAGTGCCAATTATTATTATGACCGCGCACTCAGATTTAGAGTCTGCGGTTGCTTCTTATCAAGGCGGTGCCTTTGAGTATCTGCCAAAACCATTTGATGTAGATGACGCCGTTGCATTGGCTAAACGAGCACTGGCTCATGCGATTGAGCAGCGCCAGCAAGTTGCGGAGCAGGTATTAGAAGATAATACGGAAATTATTGGTGAGGCGCCTGCAATGCAGGAGGTCTTTCGTGCCATTGGACGATTATCACAATCGAATATTACGGTTCTTATTAATGGCGAATCGGGTACAGGTAAAGAGTTGGTAGCTCATGCTCTGCACAAGCATAGTCCAAGAAGAGATCGGCCCTTTATTCCTTTAAATATGGCTGCTATTCCTCATGATCTTATTGAGTCCGAGTTGTTTGGTCATGAAAAAGGCGCCTTTACTGGTGCAGCCGCAGCACGCCGTGGGCGTTTTGAGCAGGCGGATGGTGGTACGCTGTTTCTGGATGAGATCGGAGATATGCCAGCAGATGCGCAAACTCGATTGTTGCGTGTATTAGCTGATAGTGAGTTTTATCGTGTAGGTGGGCATACAGCAGTAAAAGTTGATGTGCGTATTATCGCTGCGACACATCAGAATCTGGAAAAGCTTGTTGAAGAAGGGCGTTTCCGTGAAGATCTATTCCATCGTCTAAACGTGATTCGTGTTCATCTACCTACCCTGTCTCAGCGTAGAGAAGATATTCCCCGTTTAGCACGGCATTTCTTGCAAACATCTGCGGAAGAGTTAAGCGTTGAGCCTAAAATTCTTAATACAGATACAGAAAACTATATCTGTAATCTCGCTTGGCCTGGCAATGTCCGTCAGCTTGAAAATACTTGCCGCTGGTTAACAGTTATGGCAACAGGCCGTGAAGTGTTGATTGATGACCTGCCACCGGAGTTAATGGAGCAGGCGGGCGGAGAGCCAGTTGCTGGAAGTAATTGGGAGCAGTCCCTAAGAAATTGGGCAGATCAGCAGCTCAGCTTGGGGCAGCGGAATTTATTGGATTCAGCTGTTCCAGCGTTTGAGAAAATCATGATTGAAACCGCATTGAAGCATACTGCGGGGCGTCGACGTGATGCTTCAGAGCTACTGGGCTGGGGACGTAATACCTTAACTCGTAAAATTAAAGAACTGGGTATGGATGATGATAAAAGCGATTCTCAAGATAGTGCCGCTTAGCACTAACCTTGTATAACTACACCTTTCATTTATAGTTTCCTATATAATCCCTGCATCTTAAACGTTGCGGGGATTTTTTATGTTACACGTTGTACTTTTTGAACCAGAAATCCCGCCGAACACCGGCAATATTATCCGTTTGTGTGCCAATACGGGTTTTCATCTCCATTTGGTTGAACCTTTAGGTTTTGATATCGATGACAAGCGTTTACGTCGGGCTGGTTTGGATTATCATGAATTTGCAGCCATAAAAGTACATAAGGATCTAGCAGCGTGTTTAGCTGAAATTAAACCGCGTAAAGTTTGGGCGCTAACGACTAAGGGCAGCCGGATGCATGTAGATGCCGACTTTTCAGAAGGGGATATGTTATTGCTAGGGCCAGAAACAAGAGGCTTGCCTGTTGATGTGCGTGAATCCTTACCTGAAGATCAATGGATTAAGCTGCCAATGATGGCTGATAGTCGTAGCCTTAATTTGTCTAACGCTTGTGCTGTAGTTGTATATGAGGCTTGGCGTCAGTTAGGTTTTTCCGGTGCTGAGGAAAGTTAATCAGCTATAGTCGTTTTATACGCTCTTGGGTGGAGTTGCTCTATGCAGCATGCTTTTATTTTTACTAAAATTGAATCTTATGTGGCAGAGTGCGAAGGTCAGGTTTTTCGCCTTGGTCTGATCGATTATCGTAACCGTAATATTTCAATATTGGGAACTCCTGAGCAGCAGATTAATATTAGGGCGCTCCAAAATCAGGTATTTCCCATTGTTGTTCTATCGGATCAGATAGATATTATCGGTGATGAGCGGATATCTATACCTGCTACTGCTTTAGTCAGTAGCGTACCCATTGCTGCAAGGTCTATGCAGGGTGTGATTGACGCAGGTAAAGCAGAAGAGATTCTTCAAAGTCTTTCTTTAAAATCATGTTAGAATGCGAAATTTGGTCAATTTGCAAGCAATGGTTGAGTGCTGCTGGATTTTTACATGATTAAATACTTCCTGTCTTTTTTTACGCTAACAATGCTGTGTGTCCCACTACCAGTGGCGGCAGTGAATGATGATGTTAAAAGCCTGTGTCAAGCGGTTGGGCGTAAACTGGCAAGTGTTTCTGAGAAGGAGTGCCTAACTCATCAATATAACGAACCTCGTTTTTTTTCAGTTAATGGTCATGCAATTTTAGAAACTCATTTTCCTGCCCGTGAAGGCAATGAAGATGCTCCTCGTATTTTATTTATTGGAGGGATTCATGGAGATGAATATTCTAGTGTGAGTGTTACCTTTAAATGGCTGAATACGCTTCATAAACATCACAGTGGGAAGTTTGATTGGTACTTTTTACCAGTACTTAATCCGGATGGTTTATTACAGCGTAAATCGACTCGCGTAAATGCCAATAAAGTTGATTTAAATCGTAATTTTTTACCTGCACCAGAGTTCCCAGAACCTTTAGTACATTGGCAAAAGCAAGCTAAGAAGCGACTGCGTTACTATCCAGGGCATCAGCCCTTAAGTGAGCCTGAAAGCCGTGTGATACATGAGCTTATTGATAGTTATAAACCGACAGTGATTGTATCGGTGCATGCTCCTCATGGGATTCTTGATTTTGATGGTGGGATTCAACCGCCCAGAAAGCTAGGGCCTTTGCACTTACGTCAGTTGGGTACTTATCCTGGCTCTTTAGGTAACTATGGTTGGTTTGTGAAAAATATTCCCGTCGTGACTATTGAGCTTCCTTACGCAGGGATTATGCCGAAGAAAAAAGATATAGATAAAATGTGGACAGATCTTGTGGGCTGGCTTAATTATAAAGTTAAGCGTAAAGCTGCAGCTGTTGCAACGGCCAAGGGCGAGATGGGTCCGTAGCGGCGGGACTGATGATACTGTTAGAGACTATTTGTTAGATATAAAAAAAGAGCTTAATTTTACAATTAGGCTCTTTTTTTATAAGTGTACTAATACTTAGTGCTGTGCTTCAGATGCTTCTTGCTGCGCTTGAGCCATCTGTTGAGCATATAAAGCATCAAAGTTAACAGGTGCTAACATTAGTGCAGGGAAGCTGGCTTTGATAACCATTGCATCGATAGCTTCACGTGCATAAGGGAATAAAATGCTAGGGCAGAACGCACCCAGAGTATGGTGCATCTCTTGTTCGCCTAAGCCTGAAACAGCAAAGATACCGGCTTGTTGTAGTTCAACCAAGAAAGCCGTTTTCTCATCGTTTTTAACAGTTACGGTTAGCGTTAATACAACTTCAAATGCATTTTCACCCACTTGATTTGTTTGGGTGTTCATCTCTAAACCAACTTCTGGCTTCCATGGGCTCATGAAAATTTCAGGTGAGTTAGGTGATTCAAAAGAAGCGTCTTTAATGTAAACACGCTGAACCGCAAATTGTGGTCCCTGTTCTTCTTGTGCTGCTGTATTTTGTTCGTTATCGGCCATGTTAGTTCCTTTGCGTTTTATATTTAGTTGGCGTTTATCAATGCATCTAATTTGCCTTGGCGCTCAAGGGCAAATATTTCATCGCAGCCACCAATAGGTGTATCACCAATGAAAATTTGTGGAACGGTACGACCGCCGCTTAATTCGGTCATCTCTTGGCGCTTAGCTTGATCGCCATCCACTTTTATTTCTGTGTAGTTGATCTCTTTGTGTTCAAGTAGCTTTTTGGCGCGAATACAAAATGGGCACCATTTTGTTGTATAGATCGTTACATCTTTCATATTATTTACTTTTTATTATAGGAAGGCTTTGACTCTTCCATTCAGTCATACCGCCAGATAGGCGAACCGCATTTTCAAACCCTGCTGTTTTTAACTTACGCGTAGCGGTACCAGCTGCTTGGCCTAGATTGCATACGACTATAACAGGACGTTGCTGATATTTGGAAAGCTCATCAATTCTGTGATCAAGATCTGAAAGAGGGATGTGCTTCGCACCAGTAATATGGCCAGTAGACCACTCTTTTTTGGGGCGAATATCTAGAACGACAGCATTTTCTTTATTAATGAGGCTGGTTGCTTGAGCAGGAGTGACAGCCTTGCCTGATTTACTGCGCTCATAAAAGAGAAACATGCCTAGCGTTAAAACCCAAGCTGCAACCATAAGAGGGTGGTTGCTGATAAATTCGATAAATTGGTCCATTACGTATCCAGATGAGGCCGCTTAAGTTTGGGCCGATAAAAAACTAAGGATGCTATTGATCCACTAAAAGTGGGCAATAGTATACCTTGCGTTTTTTGACGGTATAAGGGGATATGTAGAGTAAAGTGTCGAATTTTGATTATTTATTGCTTTCCTCCTGTTCATTCATGGCGTTGTTAGGGCTTTCGCAGTAAAATTATGAGCCATTTTATTATCGTTAATTACAGAATTTGGCAGATATGACACAAAAGCGCGCAACGAAAGCACTAATTATTCTTGATGGTTATGGTGTTGAAAGTTCAGAGTCATCCGCTATTCAAGCAGCAAATACACCTGTTTGGGATAAGCTGCTATCAGATAACCCTAACTCAAGAATTCAAACATCAGGCTTGGCGGTCGGCTTACCTGATGGTCAAATGGGTAATTCTGAAGTAGGTCATATGAATATCGGCGCTGGGCGAATTGTTTATCAAAACTTCACTCGCATATCTAAAGCGATAAATGATGGTGACTTCTTTGAGAATAGGGCTTTAACTAAAGGGATGGATGCTGCAATTTCTGCTGATAAAGCTGTGCATATTCTGGGCTTGCTGTCACCTGGTGGTGTACATAGCCATGAAGAGCATATTCTAGCATTGGTTGAGATGGCCGTTAAACGTGGTGCCAAGCAGGTATATATACATGCCATACTAGATGGTCGTGACATGCCGCCCCGTTCTGCTAAACCATCTATTGAGCTGACGGAAGCTAAACTAGCTGAATTAGGTGTTGGTGTTATCGCTTCCGTGGTTGGGCGTTATTACAGCATGGATCGTGATAACCGCTGGGACCGCGTGCAGCTGGGTTATGATGCAATGACATCAGATAAGGCCCCTTGTCAGGCTTTGAGCGCATTAGATGCGTTAGCCGATGCCTACACGCGTGATGAAAATGATGAGTTTGTTCAGGCGACAGTGATCACTGATAACCAAGGATTGCCGGTGGGCGCTATTAGTGACGGCGATACAGTTATTTGTGCTAATTTTCGTCCCGACCGTGCACGTGAAATTACCCGAGCGTTTACTGAAGATAGCTTCGCTGGTTTTGAACGTGCAAAACGCCCAGAATTATCTAGTTTTGTGACTTTGACTCAATATGCAGCCGATATTGATGCAGACTGCGCTTATCCGCCGCAAAAAATCACTAACGATCTAGGTGAGTATTTATCTGGGTTAGGTAAAACTCAGCTTCGTATCGCTGAAACTGAAAAGTATGCGCATGTAACGTTTTTCTTTAATGGCGGGGAAGAGGATAAGTACCTTGGAGAAGATCGTATCCTTGTGCCTTCTCCAGATGTTGCCACCTATGACCTACAGCCAGAAATGAGTGCCCCTGAAGTGACTGCTAAATTGGTTGAAGCGATCAAAAGTGGCAAATATGACTTGATCGTTTGTAACTTTGCTAATGGTGATATGGTTGGACATACAGGCAAATTTGATGCGGCAGTGAAGGCGTGTGAAGTTCTTGATGAAAGTGTGAAGCAGGTACTCGCCGCTTTGGAAGAGGTGGGCGGCGAAGCCTTAATTACAGCCGATCATGGTAATGTTGAATTAATGGTAAACCCTGAGACTGGGCAGCCTCATACCTCCCATACTAATTGGCCTGTTGCGCTTATCTATGATGGACCAAGGAAAAATAATTTAACTTTATCGGATGGGGCCTTATGTGATTTAGCTCCAACCTTATTGGCGATGATGGATCTTGAAAAGCCTGCAGAGATGAGCGGCAATTCATTGGCATCGTTTTAAGTTGTAACTGAAAAAAGGGATAAAATATTATCCCTTTTTCTTTAGAAAATTATATGTTGCGCGTTCTCGTTCTTCTTAGTTCGTTGGTCTGTTTTGGACTACTTGCTTCGGCTCTTCAGGCAGCCGACAAACAAGTGTTGACTGAAAAGCAGATTAAACAACTTTCCTCTCGAATCTCTTCGCTACAAAAAAATATGCGTCAGCAGGAAGGAGAGTCTCGTCAATTGAGTGGCGAACTGAGAAAAAGTGAGGTTGCTATAGGTAAACTCGCTCGTCAAATTCAGGCTTTAGATAAGCAGTTGAGTGGCTTAAGTGAGCATGCGGAAGATTTAGAAGAAAAAAGGGATGCTCTGAAGGCAGAACTAAAAAAGAGAGCTGAGTTGATCGAACAGCAGGTAGCTCAGCAGTATAAAATGGGTAATCAAGCTCGTTTACAGTTGCTGCTGACACAGCGAGATCCGGAAACCTTAGATCGAATGATTCGCTATTATGATTTTATAAATGATGAACTGCGTAATGATATGCAGGCGTTTACAAAAAAATTAGCTTTACTTGGTGGCACAGAGCGTGAACTGACCGAAACTGAAAAGAAAATGGTCTTAAAACGTGATGAATTGAAGAGCGAAGTGACTGCGCTTCGGGCATCAAGAAGTCAGCGGAAAGAAACTTTAGCGCAGTTGCGTAAAACTCTTTCGTCAGATGAGCAACAGCTTAAACAGCTCAAATTAGACCAAAAAAGATTGCAGGCGGTACTGCGTGAAATTGAGAAGAGTCTTAATTTTTCGAGTTTAATTAAAGACGATAAGAAGTTTTCTCAGCTTAAAGGTAAGCTGCCTTGGCCGTTAAAAGGTAAAGTTAAGCAGACTTTTGGCTCTGTCCGTAATAATATCCGTTATGATGGGATATGGATTAATGCTAATGAAGCCGCGCCGGTTAAGGCTGTACATCATGGTCGAGTTGTTTTTTCGGACTGGTTACGCGGGTATGGTCTAGTGTTGATCATTGATCATGGTTCTGGCTATATGAGTCTTTACGGTTACAACCAGAGCTTGTTGCTTGAAACGGGTGATTGGGTTTCCGTGGGTGATACTGTTGCAACTGCTGGTAATAGTGGTGGGCATGAAGTAAGCGGGCTCTATTTTGCTATACGTTACAAAGGTAAACCAAGTAACCCTCAGCGTTGGTTAAGTCGATAATTGATAAGGGAATGGATTATGAAGTCAGTGTTTATGTCTGGCGGGTTAAAAAACAGTCTTATAAGTATAGCTATGAGCGGATGTTTGTCATTATCTGTCATTGCTGCCGAAGCGCCTGTTCCTGATGCTGAAGAAGTTAAAAGCGAAAAAGTTTTACCACTTGATGAATTGCGGTTGTTTACTGAGGTTTTTCAGCGCATCAAGTCTTCCTATGTTGAGCCTGTTGATGATGCGCAATTATTAGAGGATGCATTACGAGGCATGATTGCTGGTCTTGATCCCCATTCTGCTTATTTAGAACCTAGTGAATTTGAAGATCTTCAAGCTCATACAAGCGGTGAGTTTGGAGGCCTAGGTATAGAAGTTGGAATTGAAGATGGTTTTGTCCGTGTCATTACACCGATCGATGATACACCTGCACAAAGGGCGGGAGTTAAATCGGGAGATTTAATTACTAAACTTGATGATCACGCTGTGCAGGGGATGGATCTGAGCAAAGCTGTAGAGTTAATGCGCGGCAAGCCCGGCAGCAAGATAATTTTAACGGTAGTACGTCAAGGGGAAGATAAACCCCTTGAGATTGAAGTAATACGGGATGTTATCCAGGTTGCCAGTGTTAAAAGCCGGATGCTTGATGACAATATAGCCTATTTGCGTGTATCGCAGTTTCAAGTCGATTCAGGTAAAGAGGTTAATAAACACCTTAAGCGCTTAATGAAAAATGACCTTAAAGGGGTGGTTCTGGATTTGAGAAATAATCCAGGAGGTGTGCTTCAGGCCGCTGTTGATATTGGTAATACTTTCTTAAATGATGGGTTGATTGTTTATACCAAAGGGCGACTGCCTGATTCTGAGCAACGTTTTGGCGCAACGCAAGATACATTAGTACCCGATCTACCGATGGTGGTATTAATTAATGGAGGCTCTGCTTCTGCTTCAGAAATTGTCGCAGGTGCGCTGCAAGATCAAAAGCGGGCGGTTATTATGGGATTGCCGAGTTTTGGGAAAGGTTCAGTTCAAACGGTACTGCCGTTGACCAAAGAACGTGCATTAAAACTGACTACTGCTCGTTATTACACGCCTGCAGGGCGTTCGATTCAAGCGCAAGGTATTAAGCCTGATATAGAGGTAAAAGATGCAGATATTACTCTACGGGATAATGGCCCTGAATATTTGAAAGAAAGAGATCTAAGTGGCCATTTAGAAAATGGTGATGAAAGTAAAACTGATAAGACTGATGCTGATGTGGCAGGGCTCGCGGCTCAGGACTATCAACTTTATGAAGCGCTGAATCTGTTAAAAGCTCTAGTGATCGTCCAGAAGTAATGATGGGCTTCGTTAATAAATTATTGCTTCTGTTTTTACTGGCATCGCCTATAGGTCTTGTCAGCAATGTGGTTGCGAATCAAGCATTTACTAATGAAGACCCCGTTATGGTTATTATTATTGATGATATTGGGGATAACAAAGAGAAGGGGCTGGCGGCCATAAAATTGCCAGGGGTGATCACTTATGCATTTCTTCCACATACTCCTTATTCTTTTGAATTGGCTCAAACGGCTTATGGTTTAGGTAAGGAGGTTATTCTTCATGCGCCTATGGAGAATAAGGCAGGGCTGCGTTTAGGGCCGGGTGCACTGACACAGCAACATAGTTTGCAGCAAGTGAATCAGATTTTAAATGAAGACTTAGATTCAATACCTCATGTTGTCGGTATGAATAACCATATGGGTAGCCTTTTAACGGAAGATCGACAGAGAATGGATATTGTTATGTCGGTTATACGTGAAAGGAATATGTTTTTTATCGATAGTTTAACAACACCTAATACAGTAGCTTGGCAGCTTGCTCATGAATATAAGATTCCTTATTTGATTAGAGATGTTTTTTTAGATAATCAGCCTCATCGTGCTTATATTCATAACCAGTTTAAGCAGGCCTTGAGCTTAGCTGTTACACAAGGCCATGCAGTTGTCATAGGTCATCCTTACCCTGAAACTATCGCTTACTTATCTGAAGTTATTCCGATCTTGGCAGAGTTAAATATTAAATTAGTTTCTGCCTCTGAACTTTTGAGCTTACGCTCCCAAACACGCCTAATGATCAGTCCGCCCAAGGTTGATCAACCTTGCGATAGTAAAGAGGGGCATTGTGTCTCTATGCCTGTCGCTATAAAACATTAGAAAGAATTGACGTGCCATCTACGATAAGCTTGATGCCTACGAGCATCGTCAGTGCTTCAAATGCTCGCTTTACCAGTTTGTTTCCTTGGGTAATGGCTAAATGCGCTCCTAAGTATGAGCCTGCTGTTGCGCCTATAAGCAGTGCGGCAAGCCAATCCCAGCGGGGAGCTTGCTGGAGCGAAACCGTAAGTGCACCAGTAGAGTTCCAGAAAAGGCCGACTAATATCAGAACGTAAGTTACCGCTGTTTTGTATTCTAGGCCGAACCAGCGCACTAACCAGATTGTGACAAAAAGCCCTGTTCCGGAGGTTAGCGAGCCGTTTAGCGCGCCGATAATGAAAAGGACTAAGCCACCAATAATCATGCCTCGGCGGTTTCTATTTCGGGGCTCTTCAGTCAGCCCTAAAGATTTTTGCAGTAGGGAATAGATGCCTAAGCCTGTTGTTAGAATGCCTAGGCTGAGAATAGTCCAGCCTTCAGGTATTCTTAAGATTATGTCTGCCCCAAGTACTACGCCGGGTAAGCCGCATAAAAGAATATATCCACAGAAACGATAATCTAAATGTCCCTCTTTTATATGACGCAGCGTTGCACCTATACCTAAAGCGACACTGGCTATTTTGTGAGTGGCGAGTGCTGTGCTAAAGCTAAGTCCTAAAAAAAGCAGGACGGGGAGCTGGAGTAGCCCTGCGCCTCCGCCGGCCATGGCTGACAGAGTGTTGGCCACTAAAGAGAGGAGCAGCAGAGTGCTTTGTTCTAAAAGTATGTCCATGAAATCTGTTTATTCTAAGATAGGGTCGAGCGCTAACTGGAATAAAAAAGGGAGATAGCGATCTCCCTTTAGCTTTTTAGTCATTAAGCTTGGCGAAAAATGCCTTCAGCTAGGCGAGGCCATTGCTCTTGCCATTGTTCGGTAGGCTTTTTACGGAAATCACTCCGGACAAACTGTCTAATTCTACCTTCTGTTGTAGATAGCATTAGATTAGCTGACGCACCTGCGGTCGTTTTTGTGCGTAAACCATGTTTGGCTTCTGCTTCACGTAGAATCTGCTTAAGTTGAGTTTCTAAGCGTTCAAAAAACTGGTTAATACGTTGACGCAGCCGGTCTGTTTCACCTGCAAGTGCTTCACCCGTTAAAATACGCGCCATGCCAGGATTTCGTTCTACGAAGGCTAGCGTAAGTGTAAGTACTTGCTCGCATTGCTTTATGCCGTCAGGCTCAACCTGTGTAATCACCGTTACACGACTGAAGACAGTTTCTTCAATAAAGCCAATTAATCCCTCAAACATACGTGCTTTGCTTGGGAAGTGCCTATAGAGCGCAGCTTCAGACACGCCTACTTCTTTGGCTAGTGCGGCGGTTGTTATTTTTTGTCCTGGGCTTTCAAGCATGTGAGCTAGTGATTGCAATATCTGCTCACGCCGAGAAAGTTTTTCGTTGTCGTTCATTGTCTTGCCTCTAACCACGATTGGTAATCAATGTACCAACACCTTCATCGGTGAAAATCTCTAACATGCATGAGTGCTCTACTCGGCCATCAATAATATGTGCGCTTGTTACGCCATTTTTTACTGCGCTGAGTGCGCAGCCGATTTTAGGTAGCATGCCGCCATAGATAGTACCATCGTTGATTAGTTCATCGACTTCGTGGGTAGTTAAACCGGTAAGGATGTTGCCATCTTTATCCATTAAGCCTGCGATATTGGTTAGCAGAATTAGTTTTTCTGCTTGCATGACTTCGGCAACTTTTCCTGCAACTAAGTCGGCGTTGATATTATAAGAGGCGCCGTCTGAGCCTACTCCAATAGGGGCAATAACGGGAATAATATTGGAGTTTACCAGCATATCTAAAACACTCACGTTGACACTAGATACTTCACCTACGTGACCAATGTCGACGATCTCTGGAGCTTCCATATCAGGTGTTTTGTGTTCTATACGCAATTTTTTAGCTTGTAGGAGTTTACCGTCTTTACCGGTTAAACCGATCGCTTGACCACCATTGTTATTAATAAGTCCGACGATCTGTTTATTAACTGCACCGCCTAATACCATTTCAACAACATCCATCGTTTTGGAGTCGGTGACGCGCATGCCGTTAATAAAGTGGGACTCAATGTTTAGGTCATTAAGTAATTCGCCAATCTGCGGGCCTCCGCCGTGGACTACGATGGGGTTTATGCCTATCAGTTTCATCATTACTATATCGCGAGCAAAGCTGTTTTGTAGCTTTTCGTCGATCATGGCATTGCCACCATATTTAATGATGATGGTTTTTCCCACGAAGCGCTGAATGTAGGGCATTGCTTCACTAAGAACATGAGCGGTTGTCATGGCTTCTTTGCGTGTAAGAGGCATAGTTGGTCCTTAAAAACGGTTAAATACGGCCAGTACTACAAGCGTAGTACCAACCGTAGTAGTCATTTATTCATGAGGAATGACGAGGCTGCTGTCTACTTCATGCAGCTTCTGTTCAAACTCATTTCTTATTCTTTGTAATACTTCTTCAGTTTCCGCTTCAAAGCGAAGGACTAAAACTGGTGTAGTGTTTGATGCACGCACAAGACCCCAGCCATCAGGGTAATCAACTCGAACCCCATCAATGTGGTTAGCGATACCACCGGAGAATGTTTTCTCTTGCAGGGCTTTAACTATATTGAATTTGTTCTCGTCCGTTACTGTAATGTTTAGCTCTGGAGTGCTGATATCTTCTGGGTACTGAGTAAAAAGCTGTTCGGCTGTTTTATCGGTATTTGTAAGAATTTCTAAGAGGCGGGCAGCGCTGTATAGAGCGTCATCAAAACCATACCAACGCTCTTTAAAGAAAATGTGTCCACTCATCTCGCCGCCCAAGAGTGCGCCAGATTCTTTGATTTTTTGTTTAATTAAGGAGTGGCCTGTTCGCCACATAGTGGCTTTGCCACCGGCTTCTTCGATGACTTTGGCAAGTAGGCGTGAACACTTCACATCAAAGATAATCTCTGCACCTGGGTTACGTTTAATGATCTCTTCAGAGAAGAGCATCATTACGCGATCGGGATAGACTATATTACCTTCGTTGGTGATAACGCCTACACGGTCGCCATCCCCATCGAAGGCTAAGCCTAGATCCGCTCCTGTTTCTTTAACCATCGCGATTGTGTCTTGTAAGTTTTTGGGTTTACCGGGATCTGGATGATGATTAGGGAAAGTGCCATCAACTTCGCAGTACATCGGCGTAATTTCACAGCCTAGTTGCTCAATAAGTTGTGGTGCCAGCTCTCCAGGAATACCGTTACCGCAATCTACAACGACTTTAAGTTTTTTCTTCAGTTTAATGTCGCTGAGAATACGTTCTAAATAACGTTTACGAATATCGAGCTCTTCAAACGAGCCTTCACCTTCAGTGTAGTTTTGTTCGATGATTCGTGTTTTTAGGCTTTGTATGTCATCGCCAGACAGCGTGTGGCCATTAATCATCATTTTAAAACCGTTGTAATCAGCAGGATTGTGGCTACCTGTGATCATCACGCCTGTGCATTGCTCATTTTGATAGGCTGAATAGTACAAAGTCGGTGTAGGGACATAGCCAATATCGGTCACTTTGCAACCGCCATCCATTAACCCTTGGCTAAATATTTTTTTCAGCGATGGGCTGGATAAACGGCCGTCTGCGGCCACATTGATATGGTTGATGCCTTGAGATTTTGCTTCGGCAGAAAAGGCTCGGCCTAAGTGATAAACAGTACTGTCGGTTAGGGCTGTGCCAACTATCCCACGAACATCGTAGGCACGAAAAATTGCATGATCAAGTTCGTTTAATGTGTAGCGCATGTTAATCCTTTAATTTGCATAAAATGAATTAGGTGTAGCCAATACAAAATTAAATATCATGTTTGTTGTATTGGATCGCAATTTGGTTAATTAACTGAATGGCCAGTTTACGTTTGGATGTTTGCGGCAATGTTTCTGTACTGGTGTCAGTCACAATTGTGACGGTATTTTCATCACTGTTAAAACCTATATCAGTGCGAGAAACGTCATTTGCTATGATCATGTCTAAGTTTTTTCGTTCTAGCTTACTACGTGCATAATTTAGAACATCTTGAGTTTCAGCAGCAAAGCCAATAGTAAATGGTTTTGGTTCTGTGTTTGCAATTGTTGCGACTATATCTGGGTTTTTAACCAGATGAAGCTCCATGATTTCTTCAGAGCCTTTTTTTATTTTATGTTCCGCTACGGCCGTTGGACGGTAATCTGCCACAGCGGCCGCTGCTATAAAGATATCGCAGAGTGCTAAGTCTTGTAAGGATGCAGCTAGCATCTCTTGAGCACTTTCTACTTTTACAGTTTTTACACGTTCAGGGGCTGGCAGTGTCACTGGGCCGCTGATAAGTTTTACTTTAGCGCCGGCTTCAATCGCAGCTTCAGCTAAAGCGTAACCCATTTTTCCTGAACTGTGGTTGGATATGTAACGTACGGGATCAAGTGCTTCACGAGTAGGGCCAGCTGTGATAAAAACAGTTTTACCGGTCAACTGGCCTGAATTGAATTGTGAAGCCGTCAGATTCGCTATCTCCTCCGGCTCTAACATTCGGCCTGGACCGTTATCTCCGCAGGCTTGTTCGCCAACGCCGGGGCCGAAGAGTTTGATGCCACGATTTGTTAGTAAGTTGGTATTGGCTTGTGTCCCCGCATCTCGCCACATCGCTTGATTCATCGCTGGAGCGATACATATAGGAGCATCTGTTGCTAAACAGAGGGTGGTAAGCAAATCGTCACCTTGGCCAGCAGCTAATCGGGATATAAAATTGGCGCTGCCGGGTGCTATTAATACTAAATCAGCCCATTTTGCTAACTCTATATGGCCCATACCTGCTTCTGCTTCAGCATTTAATAGGTGAAGATGTACAGTGTTTCCCGAGAGTGCTTGTAATGTTAGAGGGGTAATAAATTCAGTGGATGCTGGAGTCATAACAACCCTAACGTCGGCGCCGGCATTTTTTAGTAAACGTGTTAATTCGGCGCTTTTGTATGCGGCAATACCACCGGTAATACCTAAAATGATCCGTTTGTTAGTAAGTCTCTGCATACTTGCTGGATACTGTTATCTATAGGGTTGGATGAGAAGTGTTTGTTAACACTTGCTATTAAAGCTGATGTTAACCATACCATTTTTAGTAAAAGTTTCGTAGATTGTATGAACCTTATTTATGTAAAAAAACATCAAGGATTGATGGTCTTAAAAAGGAGTTTGAGTATGTCTATTACTGATTGGCCAATGTCTGAACGGCCGAGGGAAAAATTATTACAGCAGGGCGCTTCAGCTTTATCTGATGCTGAGCTGTTAGCTATTTTCTTGCGCACGGGGGTGAAGGGGAAAAGCGCAGTTGATTTAGCGAGGGATCTTTTAAATAGTTTTGGTTCACTTCGAGTATTGCTTGAAAGTGAGCAGCAAGCATTTTGTGCAGCGCATGGTTTAGGCGTGGCTAAATATGTGCAGTTGCAGGCAGTACTGGAGATGAGTCGAAGGCATCTTCGCTCTGCGATGGCGCGTGGTAATGCTATGGAAAATCCTCAGCAAGTCAGAGAATACTTGACTTTAAAGCTGCGCCACCAATCGAGGGAGGTGTTTGCATGTCTTTTTTTGGATAATAAACATCAGGTGATTAATTTTGAAATATTGTTTCTAGGGACAATTAATGCAGCTGCTGTTTATCCTCGCGAGGTCGTGGCTAGATCTCTCGCTAATAATGCGGCTGCAGTTGTGTTTGCGCATAATCATCCGTCGGGTGTTGCAGAACCGAGTATGGCCGATCAGCAAATAACCGATCGTTTAGTAAAAGCCCTAGATATGATCGATGTACGCGTTATCGATCATATGATTGTAGGTGATCAAGAGGTTGTTTCTTTTGCTGAACGGGGATTACTATAAATAAAAGTTGTTTTAGCTAGTGCTAAGAGTATTCCTTGTGTATAATGCGCGACCTTCTATCCACACTCCGGTACGGTAGTTTGTTCAGTTACGGGACGCTCCGCCTAAGGAATAGCTTGGAATCTGATGAGTGCAGATATATCCAAGGTGCTTGAAAGGTCACTATGTGGCTACTTTCAGTAAAAGCACGAAGGCTATTTTGATAAATATTAAGGGTAGATACGTAACCATTAATTTATAAGGCTATTAATATGTCTAAAGTTTGTATGGTAACTGGTAAACGCCCAGTTACAGGGAACAATGTTTCCCACTCACAGCGTAAAACTCGTCGCCGTTTTCTTCCAAACCTGCATTGGCATCGTTTTTGGGTAGAGAGCGAGCAGAAATTTGTTCGTATCCGTGTATCTGCCAAAGGTATGCGTATTATAGACAAAAAAGGTATCGACGCAGTTCTTGCTGATGTTCGTGCCAACGGCATTAAAGTATAAGGAACTGAATCATGGCTAAAGGCGCACGCGAGAAGATCAAACTGGTTTCTTCTGCCGGTACAGGTCACTTTTACACTACTGATAAGAACAAACGTAACACTCCTGAAAAGATGGTGTTCAAAAAGTACGATCCAGTAGTTCGTAAACATGTTGAATATAAAGAACATAAAATCAAATAAGATTTTATGTTCTTCAGAAAAACCCGATCTTGTATCGGGTTTTTTTTGTTTTGAAATTTAGCTGCTGGTTAAGCGCGGTCATTCGCGTTAGCAATTAGTTGAAGACTTTCCTCCGCAAAACCTACGCCTGCTTCAGTATAAAAGTTGAACACTTTATCAATACCACCATCTGCTAATATGTCATGCTCATCGGGAAAGCGTGCAATGGCTGCAATCGTTCCAGAGTAATTTGCACTGTGTAGCTGCTCTGCGATATTTAGAGTGTCATCAATGGAGGGGAGGGCAAGGAGAACAAGTTTTATACCGCTAGTATTCATATTGCTCCAGAGATCGGCATCTTCACCATCCCCATAGAATACATGTAACCCTTTTTCTTGGAATTTCTTGATACGGTTTCGATCCGCATCCATTCCCCATACTTTATCTCCGACAATATTGTGAAGCGCCCTAAATGCGCCTTTACCTACGCGCCCAAGTCCAATGACTAATATTTCTGAGTCTTTAGGTTGAACAAATATATCGTTCAGTAAAGGTGTATTGCTTTCGTAGCTTTTTATATTATTTTTGTAGCGGGCGAAAATTGAGTGTGCTGATCGATAAACGAGACTTGTGGCTATAAATGAGATCGATACGGCCAGTGCCAATATGACGAGCCACTCTTTATTTAGCCAGCCGTTATCTACACAAAGGTAAGCTACGATCAAGCCAAATTCACTGAAGTTACTGAGTGCGAGGGCGCCAAGGTACGAGGATCGTCCTCTTAAATTTAGTTTGGTAAACAGTAAGAAGAACATGAAGTACTTCAGCGGTATTAATATGGCTAGCGCAAGGGCCATTCCAAACATCGGCCAGCTAGGGAGAGCGGTGAAACCTATAGATAAGAAAAAACCGATTAGGAATAAATCTTTAAAACTCAGAAGCGACTTTGTCAACTCACTTGCTTTAGGGTGAGCGCTTAATAGCATGCCGAAGATCAAAGCACCTAAGTCGCCTTTTACGCCAACAAGAGTGAAAAGCTCATAACCGCCGAGAGCCAAGAAAAAACCTGATAGTGGAAGTAGTTCCCCGTGACCTGCACGCATGAGTAAATGGTTTAATAGGGGTCTTATGAAAAGTAGGCCAAATAAAGCTAATGCCCAGATAGAAGGGACTTTTCCTGTGGCAAAAGCTAAGAAAAGGACTGCCGCAATATCCTGCATTACTAAAACGCCAATGGCGAGTTGGCCGTGCCTTGTTTGCATTTCACCATTTTCTTCTAGCAGTTTAACTATACATACAGTACTGCTGAAGCTGAGTGCAAAGCTTATAAGGGCTGCTGATTTCAGGTCTAGCTGAGTAAAGAATGGCGCGGACATGACCGACAGCAATAAAAATAGCAATCCGATCAATAGAGTCCATAGGCCCATATGTGACAGGCTACTTACCCATACTTCTTTTCTAATTAGGTCTTTTATGTTTAGTTTCAAACCTATAGTGAAGAGCATCAAAGTTATGCCCAGGTCTGCTAAGCTATCTAGACTATCAACAGGCTCTATGCCAAGGAAGTTGAGGAAAAAGCCGGCAAAAAGGTAGCCGATTAGTGGTGGCATTTCGATTAAACGTAGCGTATAGCCGCAGACAAATGCAAAAAGTATCCAGATAAAATCCATAAGCTATTGAGACTACCTAATAAATGAGCTTGTTAAGTTAAGGCGAAGTTTACCACGCCGTTTTTGTACTGTGGATTAGCTGAAGCATTTAATTACTTGTTTTTGTGTTAATCTGATAGTGATTTTTCTTTATCTATTTATTTAAATTAGTTGTATTCATGCCTGAATTGCCTGAAGTAGAAACGACCTGTCGTGGTATTCGCCCTCACATTAAGGGGGAGAAATTAATTGCCTTGAATGTGAGAAATCCGAATTTAAGATGGCCAGTACCTGACTTCCTTGCTGAAAAAATAGAAGGGAAAACGGTAGTTGATGTTGTTCGTCGAGGGAAATACATTCTTGTTTGCGTTGACGGTGGGCAGGTGATGCTTCATTTGGGAATGTCTGGAAGTTTGCGAATTGTAGATAAAGATAAAGTCCCGCAAAAGCATGATCATGTAGATTTTTGCTTTACTAATAATCAGGTTCTTCGGTTAACCGATCCGCGCCGCTTTGGCTCTGTTTTATGGCAGCCAGAAGGTGAGCACCATGAATTGCTCTATAAGCTGGGTCCAGAGCCTTTAAGTGAGGCATTTAATGTTGATTATTTGGCGGGCTGTTGTGCGGGCAAAAAAGTGGCTATTAAGTCCTTAATTATGGATAGTAAGATCGTAGTGGGTGTAGGGAATATATATGCTACGGAAGCGCTTTTTATAAGTGGTATAGATCCGCGAAGATCTGCAGGAAAAATTTCTAAGAGGCGGTTGCTGATATTGGTTAATGAGATTAAAGGTGTACTGGCCGCCGCAATACAGCAGGGAGGTACTACGCTGAAAGATTTTGTTGGAGGTGATGGTAAGCCAGGGTATTTTCAGCAAAAACTGCATGCATATGGCCGTAAAGGGGAGCCTTGTGTTAATTGTTTAGCTCCTTTGACTGAAGTGCGATTAGGGCAACGCTCTACCGTTTTTTGTAAGCATTGCCAGACATAACCAGAGATTATTTATGACAGTACAGATTAGACCTCCCGTTTTATCGCAAGAAGGAAGTGTATTTCGCGCTAATCTGCGAAAGAAGCTAAATATTGAATCTTACTTACAGGACCGGACCGCGTTTTGTGTAGGAGAGAAAGCGATTCACTGTGAATTGTATGAGTACTCTCCTGATGCTCCCACGATTGTTTTTTTACCGGGTATTGGCACGTATTGCGAGCTTTACGCTGAGTTATTGTCGGAGTTGGCTAAAAAAGGGTTCAATGTGGTCGGTATTGACCCTTTAGGGCACGGATATTCGGCGGGTTCTCGAGGGGATTACACCGTTGAACAGATGTGTGAAGCAGTATCGGAAGTGCTTGATGTGCTTCAGCAACGCTTCGAGGGGCCGTTTGGTATTTATGGCTATTCTATTGGCGCGTTGCTTGCGATGGCTGCAGCGGAACAAGATGATCGTCTTTGTGCAGTTCTATGTGGCACGTTATTGGTACCTGATGTAGCGCCTGATATGGGTTATCGTATGGGCTGGAATTGGACATGGGCTTCTTCTCTAATGATGCCTACTTATAAAGTCCCTCTTAAAAACTTTGTAGATTTTGAGCAGTTACTAAAAGGTCATCCAGCCGCACAAGAAATCAATAATGATCCTTTGATTGTTTTTGATTATCCGCTTCGTACCCTTTCTAGCTTATTTAATTACCGCTGTAATATTGTTAGCCAAAAGTTTGACTTTTCTTCTGCTATTTTACATGGCGATCAAGATGAGGTGCTGCCTCTTAGTTATTCTCGGCGGGTGATGAGTTACTGCGACCAGCCATTGGAACTATTAGTTGTTGATAATGAAGGGCATATGGTGCCATTAATGAAGCCTAAGCTTATTGTTGAAATGGCCGCTCAGTGGTTTGAAAAGCAGTTTTTGAAAGAGATGGCTGACGCCGTTCTTTAATTTATCGTTGTCATAAAAATGTAAATACTCATTCATCGGAATGTCACCTTAGTTACTCATTATCTTCAAGTATGACTAGAGTACTTGGAGAACTCCGAATATGAGTGCTATAAAGTTTCTAACAGCGTTTGATCTTTTGGCATTTAATTGGTGTTTAGGGCTGCCTAAAGCACCTCAAATGGCTTTAATTAGCCGTCAAATTTCTCGTTTAGGTGATGGCGGCTTTTATTTGCTGGTGGGTGTTTTTCTTGCAATCTTCGAGTCAGAGTCTGGGCTCGTTTTTCTGATTGCCGGATTGTTTGCTTACTCAATCGAATTACCTCTGTATTTAATACTTAAAAATACTATTAAACGGGATCGCCCTTGTGAGTCTCTTTCTATTGAGGCTTATATAGTACCTTCTGATAAGTTTAGTTTTCCTTCAGGGCATTCCGCAGCGGCTTTTGTTTTTGCAGCCCTTATTGCTAATTTCTACCCTGATTATGCTGAGTTCGCTTATGGTTGTGCGTTGATGGTGGGTGTTTCTCGTATATTGTTAGGCGTTCATTATCCTACTGATATTTTGGCGGGTGCTGCCTTAGGTTTGTGCAGTGCAACGTTTGCATTAAGTTTTTTGCCTACTTTGGTTACGTTCTAAAATATGAAAGTTTTATATGGTGTTCAAGCGACAGGTAATGGCCATATCACACGTGCCAGGGTGATGGCTCCCGCTTTAGAGAAAGCAGGTGTGGATGTTGATTATTTATTTAGTGGTCGAAATCCTGAAGAGTTGTTCAATATGGAGCCCTTTGGTGCTTACCAGTGCCGACAAGGTTTAACCTTCTATATGGAAGGTAGTAAAGTTAATCAGTGGAAAACCTTTACGGGTAATAATCCAATAAAATTGGTCAGAGATATTTTTGCTTTGAATCTGGATCAATACGATTTAGTGATCACCGATTTTGAGCCCGTGACTGCTTGGGCGGCCAAGCTCAAAGGGGTTCCTAGTGTGGGTATAGCTCACCAATATGCTTTTTTGCATGCTTTGCCTGATTCAAAAACAGGCTTTATTTTTAGACATCAAATCAAAAGCTTTGCACCTGCTAAAGTGTCTGTTGGTATTCATTGGCACCATTTTAACCATGCAATCTGCCCGCCGTTGATTCAAGCGCCGTTGTTCGATCCCGTTAAAAGTGACAATAAAGTCGTTGTCTATTTACCACATGATAATGTAGATCAAATTTGTCGGGCGTTGCAGCTGTATACCGAGTGCGAATTTTTTGTCTATGCGCGAGTTGATAAAGCGACAGATGATGGGAATATGCATGTTCGGCCTTTTTCGCGTGATGGGTTTCACCGCGACTTGTCTGACTGTTCGGGGGTGATTTGTAATTCTGGCTTTGGTTTGTTGAGTGAGGCGATTCAGTACGGTAAAAAAATTCTGACGTTGCCACAGGTCGGGCAGGCAGAGCAGGAATCTAATGCTGAGATACTCGAATATTTAGGGTTAGGGGTTGTGATTGATAGTTTGCAATCCGAGCGACTTGTTCAGTGGTTAGCTTTACCTATGCCTGAGCCTAAAGTGTTTCCTGATTTGGCGACTATTTTAGCTGAATGGATTGCAGCTGGTTGTAATCGAACGGTGCAGTCAGTGGTGGATGATGCTTGGAATAGCTCATATAGCGTCACTCCTTCTCGTTAAGACCGCCTTAATCTTTTATAGACGTATCTAACTGTAAGTAATATAGTCTTTAGAGATTAGTGCTTAGTTAAATTGAGATATGTAAAAAAGGGGGGGTAAGGGGATACTTCATTCCTTGAAGAATCCCCTCTATTGGCTTCCATAATCCTTGCGGTCGAAAATCCTAGGGCATCATGCCTTCCTTTCCGCTTCTCGAGGCCATCCTTCGTATTCGTTCCATGAACAGGAGATCCACGTATTCAATTATGCCCTTTACGGGGAGTATTGATATAAGAAAAATTCCTAATTTTCGGTCTAGCTAAGCTAATGGAAATTTTCAGTTTGAATTGTGAGTGGAACGCTTGTTTTAATCTATTAGGTGGCTTTTGACGATTTCCTATCTTTTGATGGAGGCAAAAAGATAGTTATCGAATGGATAACCCTGATATTTTATCTGTTTGATATTTGTCCAGTTGGGGCATTGTGATCGTTGATCTCTGGGTTTAGATTACGTAGCAGGTAATAAAGTTTCTTTTTTTGACCCTGTATCTTAGATTTTGGCTAGTCATGAGTTTTTTCTGTTTACTGGACATATGGGGGGAGGGGACTTAAACTGATAGGCGTTTTTGGTCGGGGTGCCCTATAGGGCTGAGACTATACCCGTTGAACCTGATCCGGTTTATTCCGGCGTAGGAAACCCAGATGTTGATAATCTCAAATCAATTCAATAATTTTTTCTGGCCTCAGTATGATAATTGAGGTCAGTCATGTCTGTTAACACACCTAAAATATCTAATGTATTAACCATCGCTGGTTCCGATTCTGGCGGAGGGGCAGGTATACAAGCTGACTTGAAAGCCTTTTCCGCCCTGGGTGTTTATGGTGCTTCCGTAATAACCGCATTAACTGCCCAGAATACCCAATGTGTCGCGGGTATTTATCCTGTTACACCTGATTTTGTATCTCTGCAGTTAGAGACTATTTTTGCTGATATTCAGATTCATGCTGTCAAAACAGGCATGTTAGGTAGTGCTGAGATGGTTGGTCGGGTGGCTCAGTTTTTATCAGGTGTTGATAATGTGAGGCTGGTTGTTGATCCGGTGATGATCTCAAAAAGTGGCAACGCTTTGTTATCTTCTGATGCGGTAGAGGTGTTAATCGATAAACTGATACCTTTAACCTACGTGGTTACACCAAACCTTCCAGAAGCTGCAGCTTTACTGGGTGTAGAGGAACCCATATCTATTCAAGGTATGCGTGAAATGGCTGTCCAAGTACATGCTTTAGGCGTTCAAAATGTACTTTTAAAAGGCGGTCACCTTGAAGGCGAGTCTTCTCCAGATATTTTATTTGATGGTACTACATTTACTGAATTCCCAAGTGTGCGTATAGCAACCAAGAATACTCATGGTACGGGCTGTACTTTAGCGTCAGCTGTTACTGCGTATTTAGCGCAAGGCTGCTCCATTCTGGAAGCGGTCACACGAGCAAAAGAATACATTACAGCGGCGATTAAAGCGGCTGATCAATTGAATGTGGGTGCAGGACACGGCCCAGTTAATCACTTCCACAATATCTGGTAGCAATCGCTACTTGTGCTGTGAAGAAACAATAATGACAGGTTGGATGATGGAAGATAATAAGCAATTAGAACCACAGAGTCAGGCATTGAGCCAGACAGCACAGGTTGACCGTGATTCGGTGCAGCCGTTTCCTAAATCTAGAAAGGTCTACGTTGAAGGCTCGCGCCCAGATATCCGTGTACCTATGCGTGAAATTACGCTTGATGATACGCCAACGGATATGGGTGGAGAGAGAAATGATCCTTTGTATGTTTATGATACGTCAGGTCCATATACTGACCCGGATGCAGTGATTGATGTACGTAAAGGGTTGGCGCCTGTACGTGATCAGTGGATTTTAGAGCGTGGAGATACTTGTGAGCTTGATAAGCTTACCTCTCAGTATGGCCGTGTTCGTGCTGCGGATCTGCGTTTAGATGAGCTACGTTTTGAATTGACGCGTAAGCCGTTACGCGCGCAAGAAGGTAAGAATGTTACCCAGCTGCATTATGCACGCCAAGGTATAATTACACCTGAGATGGAATATATAGCGATTCGCGAGAATATGAAGTTAGCGAAAACGCGGGCTGAGGGAAATGTTGTTGCTGAACAGCATCCTGGGTTTAATTTTGGTGCGAATTTACCGGATGAAATAACACCAGAGTTTGTTCGTCAAGAAGTGGCAGAAGGTCGCGCAATTATTCCTGCCAATATTAACCATCCCGAAGTGGAGCCGATGATTATTGGCCGCAACTTCCTTGTCAAAATTAATGGCAATATTGGTAACTCTGCAGTGAGCTCTTCGATTGAAGAAGAAGTAGAGAAAATGACATGGGGTACGCGCTGGGGTGCGGATACCATTATGGATCTTTCTACAGGTAAGAATATCCATGAGACCCGTGAGTGGATCATGCGTAATTCGCCGGTACCTATTGGTACAGTGCCTATTTATCAGGCGCTAGAAAAAGTAAATGGTGTTGCTGAAGATTTAGACTGGGAAGTCTTTAAAGATACGTTGATTGAGCAAGCTGAGCAGGGTGTGGATTATTTCACAATTCACGCTGGTGTATTGCTGCGCTATGTACCGATGACCGCTAAACGTATGACGGGTATTGTTTCCCGTGGTGGTTCTATCATGGCGAAATGGTGCTTGGCACATCATCAGGAAAACTTCCTTTACACTCATTTCGAAGAAATCTGTGAGATCTGCAAGGCTTATGACGTCTCTTTCTCATTAGGCGATGGTTTGCGTCCAGGTTCTGTGTACGATGCCAATGATGAAGCACAATTTGCTGAGCTGGAGACCTTAGGTGAGTTAACTAAGATTGCTTGGAACCATGATGTGCAGGTTATGATTGAAGGGCCTGGACATGTGCCTATGCATATGATCAAAGAGAATATGGATAAGCAGCTAACTGAGTGTCATGAAGCGCCATTTTATACCTTAGGTCCGTTGACGACTGATATTGCACCCGGCTATGACCATATTACGTCAGGTATTGGTGCTGCAATAATTGGTTGGTATGGCTGTGCAATGCTTTGTTATGTAACACCAAAAGAGCATTTGGGTCTTCCGAATAAAGATGATGTGAAAGAAGGTATTATTACCTATAAGATCGCTGCACATGCTGCTGATCTTGCAAAAGGTCATCCAGGTGCTCAAATTCGTGATAATGCGATGTCTAAAGCTCGTTTCGAGTTCCGCTGGGAAGATCAGTTTAATATAGGTCTGGATCCTGATACTGCACGTGCTTATCACGATGAAACATTACCGAAGGAGTCGGCTAAAGTTGCTCACTTCTGTTCAATGTGCGGGCCTAAATTCTGTTCTATGAAAATATCTCAAGAGGTTCGTGAGTTAGATGCTGAGCAGGTTGCAGCGATTAATGCACAAGCTGAACAAGGGATGCAGGAGAAATCAGCTGAATTTAAAGATTCAGGTGCTGAAATTTATCATAAGGTATAGTTGAGTAGCACTATTAAAAAGCCGCTACTTTAGCGGCTTTTTTGTGTCATTTTGAAGATGTTTTTGGAGAATGATGTGTCAGATGAATGGGTAAGCTATATCGCAGTCGGATTTATGATTGTTTTTGCTTTTGGCGTGGTGACGTTGAATGCTTTCCGTCGCAGAAAAGAAATTCCACCGCCTTTAGCTGCAAATGATCGTAAGTTGTATCGTTTATGGCGCTCAGATCCTGAAGCATATAAGCGTCAATATGGACAATTAGATGAGCAGTATCTTGAGGCCCAGAAAGAAAAAGAGGCTAGTAACAACTAACTTGCTGATCCCAAAAAGTCTCTAAATGGCGGAGCTGTTCGCGTAGTGGGTTAAAGTCGCCCCCTTGTAACACTTGCTCGGCATTGATTAATTCAAGTTGCTGATCGAAAAGTTCAGAAATTAGAGTATGTATATTTAGGCCTTTAGGGCTTAGTTTTATGCGGATTGAGCGTAGATCATGTTCTGAGCGTTCTTGAATTATGTATCCGTTGCTGACCATTTTTTTTAGATTATATGAAACATTCGAGCCTAAGTAATAGCCGCGTGTGCGCAGTTCACCAGCGGTCATCTCGCGGTCAGCAATATTATGTAAAAGAAGTGCTTGTACACTGTTGATATCCGTATATCCGAGTGCTTCAAGTCTGAATTTTAGAATATCTAAGATTCGTCGGTGAAGACGTTCAATCAAGCGAAGACATTCTAAAAAATCGTTGCGATTACTTGGAGATGGCTCGTTTATCGGATGATTCATTAGCGTTTGGCCTTTGTTCTGTCACTGATTTAGTTGTCTGTGAATATTAGTCTAGTTCTTGTCATTTATTTGAAATCATTATTTAGCAAAATCTTGTAACTCTGCTAACCTTGTAGAGGACTTGAAGAGCCTGAACATTTGGTTAGCTAATTAAGTGTAGAGGTATTTTAAGTCTTGTTCCAGCGAATAGATCCTCTCTCGATAACGGCAAACTTAGAGTAATCTTAGGACGCAAAGTCACAGATCCTTAGGGATGGCTGGGCTACCGAAAGAGAGGTTTACTATTTCTGTTTTAAAGGGTGCTCTGCTGGAAGTTGTCTCTCGATCCAGAGTGCCAGCTTATGTCTCATGTTGATTTCGTTGTCTTGGCCTTTGGCTAGCGGCTGAATGAGCCCATCTTGTACTAATAATCTATAAATGGCAGTAATTTTATTTGATGCGCTATCTGTAGATTCAAATTGGCCCGCACCCCGTTTTTCTATGTAAATGGAGCCGATGCGAAGTGCTTCCTTGACTAGCTCTGCTTCATGTTTGTGCTTTTTCATAATAGCCACTCTATTTGATGCTCAAATGTTAACTTTGAATAGAAAGGTGATAAAAAACAAGTCTTTGTATTAATTATTCATTATGCCCTTTTCTGCAGTAGCGGTGTTGTATTTCTTTCTCGTGAAAATAAATATTATTATGGATAGTGGAGAGATACGCTTTAGATCTTGTCTTTTAATCTATATCCGCTGATATAATGAGCCTTTGTCGCACGTTTATATTAGAGATGAGTATGAAATATCGGACTATCCCTGTAACGCCTTTCCAGCAAAACTGCACTCTAGTGTGGTGCGAGCATACAAAAAAGGCAGCGATTGTTGACCCTGGTGGTGATTTGGATCGGATATTAATGGCGGTTGAAGAGGAGGGTGTGCTGGTGGAAAAGATCATGCTTACTCATGCCCATATAGATCATGCTGGTGGCACGGCTGAGTTATCGGCTAATAAAGGTCTCCCTATTGAGGGGCCTCATAAAGGTGATCTTTTTTGGATAGAAGGCATGTCGCAGCAATGCTCAATGTTTAATTTTCCACATTGTGACTCTTTTACGCCGGATCGATGGTTGGATGATGGAGATGAGGTTAAGGTGGGTGATGGTGTTTTTCAGGTAATCCACTGTCCCGGACATACTCCAGGTCATGTTGTTTTTTATAATGAGAAAGATCAGATGGCATTGGTTGGAGATGTAATATTCCATGGCTCTATTGGTCGAACTGATTTTCCTAAAGGTAATCACCAAGAGCTGATCGATTCTATCAAAATGAAGCTGTTTCCTTTAGGTGAATCTGTCGAGTTTATTCCTGGTCATGGCCCGCGCTCAACATTGGGTGTTGAGATTAAGAGTAATCCTTACGTTCGCTAACAGCGTAAGAGGGTGTTGTTTGATAGGCGGTGGAAGACATTTCATGTAAGCGACTGAGTGTTCTCTTGAATGGTTTTTTCAATAGAACCCCCTTGTAGAGTTGCTCTGCAGTGTCTTCTGCGCTGAGATATAAATTTACTCTACAGTCATAAAGCTCATCAACTAGGCTGATAAAGCGTCTTGCTGGATCATCATGATTACTTTGCACGACCTTTCTTAAGCCGGTGGTGTTAAATAAGCCATAACTATCTTCCGTTCCTCTCGCTTTTATCTGCTCTTTGCTTTGGCCTTGAAAGCGTGGGACGTTACTTAAAATGAGGTGTGAATAGTTCGAAGCAAGTTCAATGTAATCTCGTGCTGATCTTGGGCCCACACAGAGTTCGGCAAAATCAAACCAAATTACAGAATCGTCTCTAGCTATGCAGTTAATTTTTCGCCCGCAGAGTGTGACGCTGTTGCTGTTAGGCTGTGCCTCGTGCTGGGTTAGTTTGTAATAGATCTTTTTTAAGGCTTGGTTATCTTGAATAAAATAAGCTGGGTTTGAAGCTAAGTAACTGAGGCGGTGATCGTTGCCATTATCTAGAGGAATGACCTGCATATTGTCCTTGATTAATTTGATCGTGGGCAGGAATCGATCACGGTGAAGGCCGTCTGAGTATAGATCATCGGGTTCTATATTTGATGTGCTGATAATGGTGACCCCTTTGGAGAACAGAGCCTGATAAAGCCGTCCTAATAACATGGCATCACCAATGTCAGAGACAAAAAACTCATCGAAGCATATTACCTTGTATTTAAGACTCAGTTTGTTGGCAATATGAGCTAAAGGATCGGGTTTTCCTGAATGTAAAAAAAGTTGTTGATGAACCATCACCATGAAGCGATGAAAATGGAGTCTGATATAAGTCTTTGGTGCTAGGCATTGGCAAAATAGATCCATTAGCATTGTTTTGCCTCGACCTACAGGCCCCCAGATATAAATGCCAAGGCTAGAAGGCGGTTTATCGAACCATCTTTTACCCCACTTTATCGGTTTATGAGAAAGGTGGTTTAGTTGCTGCTGAAGTTGTTTAACAACCTCTGTTTGTGCAAGGTCCGGTGATAGTTGGGATTGATCAAGTAGTTGCTGATACTGTTTTTCTATAGACCGAATAATTATCTTCATAAGGAAGCTATTATAAACTTAGAAGGTTGTTGGAGTGGTGATCATATAGTCAGCGATCATTTATGCAGAAGTAAGGCTAATTCAAAAAATGTATCATCGAGCTTTTTGTTTTTTTCGATAATATCTTTTAATGGAGTCTCTGTTATGGCGTTATCTCGTACTCCAATCATCACATCATTATAGCCTGCGCATAGATAATTAACGGCAGTTGAACCAAGGCAAGATGCTAGCACGCGGTCATGGCCGGACGGGCTACCACCTCGTTGTATGTGGCCTAATATGCATACTTTCGCTTCTAATTGACGTTGAGCTAATACGTTGGCTAAGTGGGTTGTTAGACCAGGGGTTTGGCCTTCAGCAACAACAATAATACCGCTTGCTCCTTTGCCTAATAAGCGGTTATTGGCTAGCTGAAAGCAGATGGTCTCAGGCTTGATTTCATATTCGGGTACAACAACCATTTCTGCACCGCAGGCTATACCTACATGTGTGGCGATGAAGCCTGAATTTCGTCCCATGACTTCGACTAAAAAGAGGCTTTCGTGTGAGAGGGCTGTATCGCGTATTTTGTCGATTGCATCTAGAGCTGTATTAACGGCTGTGTCAAACCCTATAGTGTCGTCTGTTCCATAAATATCATTATCAATAGTGCCGGGTAGCCCAATCACTTTGATATCGTTTTCTTGTGTTAGTAAGTGAGCGCCGGTAAGAGATCCATCGCCACCAATTACAACTAACGCATCGATATTTTTTTCTCTTAATACTAGGGCGGCTTGATGGCGGACAGTTGGGTCTTTGAATGCTAAGCAGCGATCACTTTTTAATAAGGTCCCCCCGCGTTGAACAATGTTAGTAACGGATGCGGAATCCATCTCCACCATGTCCCCAATAATTAAGCCGCTGTACCCTTTGTTGATACCGTAAACTTTTATACCTTTATGTAGGGCTGCACGAACAACGCCTCGAATGGCAGGATTCATTCCTGGAGAGTCTCCGCCACTGGTCAAAATTGCAATAGCTTGAGGTTTTGTCTTGTTTGTAGGCAAAGAGGGTATTTTGTACATGTATAACCTCAATTAAGAGCTTTATATATGCTTAAACTGTAATTGCGATCGGCGTTTAGGGCAAATCTATTTGTAGCTTCTTTCGTCTGCTTTTGGGTCGGGGTAGGTGAGGGACTAGAGTAGCGGAGTAGATTAGGTAAGTTGATCTATTACCGATATGGCTTATTAAGTTGAATATTTTGTTTATTGTTTGAACAAAACTCTTAACTAAGGTGTTTTTTTACCTTTATTTCACAGTTTTTTAGTTTTGCCTGTTGACGTTGTTTGGGAAGAGTCTATAATTCGCCGTCCTTGCTAAGGGAGGCCTGCAAAGCAGCGCTGAATGACCTAAGTAAAGGTTGAATTAACTCCTTGAAAACCTTTGGTTTTGTTGGGTTTGGTTTGAAAGTTTCAAGGTTGGTTGTTGTGTTGGAATTGATTGCGAATTAATTCAGAAAAACACAAAATAACGGTTGACTTTGAAACGGCGCAAAGTAGAATATGCGCCTCGCTTGAGACGAAACGCTTCGCAGCGTTAGGTTGGTTCCAAGCAACGCTCTTT
>NZ_LUTR01000028.1 GCF_001597725.1 Neptuniibacter marinus | reverse complement strand
TCAATGCGAAGCTTTTGATTCTGATAAATTATTCAATTTCAGTGAAAAAAAGCTTGAGCATTAACAGAGTATCTACATCAGCGTATTTCTGTAGGAGGCCAACCTTTGGCCGAAGCCCTATTAAAGGTTGGCACCTCTTTTACTCGTTGGCTAGGATGCCTTTAGACCTTTTTCTTGCCCATTCGACGAACGATAAAAATTAAGGCTAGAGACACTAAACCAGAGATCGCTAGGTGATCCGGCTCTGTCATAAAATGAACAATACCGCTCATAATGCTGGCGTGTTCTGAGTGCGCTAGTGCAGGTAGTGATGACGTTAATGCAGCAGCGCCGGTTAATGTGCTGATCCCTACTTTTGCAATTTTTTTCATATGTTCTTTTCCCCTTTTTTGAATACGTAAGCCATGTTTAAACAACAGCAACGGCAGGTGGTAAAGTTTTAGCCGTTAGCATGCCTTCGCTAATAATAAATTGGATAATATCATCTAAACCTTTCGCTTGTTTTAGATTAGCAAATACAAATGGACGGTCACCACGCATTCGCTTTGCATCGGTATCCATCACTTCAAGAGATGCACCAACAAGAGGAGCTAAGTCGATTTTATTGATAATAAGTAGATCCGATTTGGTAATACCCGGCCCACCTTTACGTGGGATTTTATCACCTGCTGATACATCAATCACATAGATAGTAAGGTCCGACAGTTCAGGACTAAAGGTAGCGCTTAGGTTATCACCACCGCTTTCGACAAAGACGACATCTAGATCCCCATGACGTTCGATTAGCTGGTCGATTGCGGCGAGGTTCATTGAGGCATCTTCACGTATAGCAGTATGGGGACAACCGCCCGTTTCTACACCGATAATTCTGTCTGCACTAAGCGCTTCATGTTCGGTGAGAAACTTAGCATCTTCTTGGGTGTAAATATCATTAGTGACGACCGCTATATCATAATGATCTTTCATAGCGGCACAGAGTGATCTCAACAGTGCCGTCTTGCCGGATCCGACGGGGCCACCTACGCCAACTCGTAGTGTTTGCTTTGGTTTACTCATCTATTGTTTACCTCTGTTGTCATTCTGTCGTTATTCCGCAGTTATTTTCTGTTTGTATAAATATTAAGAACGAAATAACCGTGAATATTGTTGTTCATGTAAGGCACTCGCGATAGCTAATGCGGGTAAGCCAGCGCCGATCTGTTCTTCTTCTATTGGCGCAGCTATTTTTAAGGCGCGGCTTAGTATAGGTTGCAGATCACCTAATAAGATCTGTGCTTGGGTCTGCCCTAGTGGTACTAGCTTAGTGGCCGCTGCCACTTGGTTTTCTAACCAAGACCATGCAAAACCTAAGGCTGCACTGGCGTAGTTGATCTTCCAATGGGCGGCGGCGATAGCAAATAGCGTTATAAAGCTAACCTCTTCAGGAATGCTGCCTCGGCCATGGGCAAAAGGCTGCTCTATATTTAAGCTATTGAGTAAGCGAACTAAGGCTTCGCCCATTGCGGTATCGGTTAGCCTAAGTTCTTTGCTTTCGCGGCAAGCTAATACCAGATCATTTAAGCGTTTAACCTCGTCCCAATCTTTGCGGTTTGCTGCATCCATCAATAATCTAAGTGCTGGGAGATCTACTTGGGCGACCGCATGCAATAACTGCATCTCCAACCATTCATGGACATCCACCTGTTTACCAAGCCAACCGCAATCAATGGCGTACTCCAAACCTTGAGAAAAGGAGTATCCCCCCACAGGTAAACTCGCACTACTAAGCTGCATTAAACGGAACAGGGCACGATCATTCGTTAAAATGGCCTCTGCGTCCTCAACAGACTTAGTCGTTGGCGTCATAGGCTCTGGCTGCAGCATCGTCGCCTTAGTGATGGGAGTGACCATGACTATAAGCTCCAGATTCAGGAACAAAGATCGCTTCTTCATGCGTAACGACTAAACCTAACTGTACTAGCATCTCCTCTAGTACATGATCGGGCTTAATTCTTAACCAACGCTCACCCACCTCTATTTTTGTATGACGATTCCCTAAGTGGTAACAAGCACGGGAAAATTGGTGCCAATCATCACCTGAGGCTAAGGCAACCGATTCAACAGCGCCCGCCACTTTGATGTAACGTCCGCAGGTGGTTTTTAGATATTCGCCCACCAGCAAAGGTTTGCCGCGCTCAAGAAAAACACGCACCTCTTCACCTTGATCACTGATCAATTTAAGGCGGCCTCGATCACGCTGCTCATGGGTTAGCACTACACGGCTATCCGCTTGATGATGGCAGTGTGTGCCTAAACGTTCATAAACTTCTAACATCTAACGTCTCACTCTTTATTAAATCTCGCGCTTATAAAACAACCTTAAAACAGGGTATATAGCTGTGCTAAAGGCAGCTCTTCTGCCGGTTCACAGGTTAGCATTTCACCATCTGCGCGGACTTCATAGGTTTGTGGATCAACCGTAATATCAGGCATCCAGTCATTGAGTACCATATCGGATTTGCTGATATTTCGTGTGTTCGCGCAGGCAGATAAACGACGCTGCAAGCCTAAGCTCTCGGCAATATTATTATCTAAAGCGGCCTGACTGACGAAAGTTACGCTGGTTTTAGCGGGTGCTGAACCACAAGAACCAAACATAGGACGATAGTGCACAGGTTGTGGAGTCGGAATTGAAGCATTTGGATCCCCCATCGGCGCGGCGGCAATCATACCGCCTTTAATAATCATGGAGGGTTTTACACCAAAGAACGCCGGTTTCCACAACACTAAATCCGCCAACTTGCCCGGTTCGATAGAACCGACTTCATGCGAAATACCGTGGGTAATAGCCGGGTTAATCGTGTATTTAGCGATATAACGTTTGGCTCTAAAATTATCAGTACCTCCGGCTAGATCTTCTGCCAATAAGCCAAACTGCGTTTTCATTTTATGGGCTGTTTGCCAAGTACGGGTGATCACTTCACCAACACGTCCCATCGCTTGGGAGTCGGAGGAGATCATGCTGAAGGCACCTCGGTCGTGGAAGATATCTTCGGCGGCTATGGTTTCTTTACGAATACGGGAATCGGCAAAGGCCACATCTTCAGGGATATTGCTATCTAGATGATGACAAACCATCAACATATCCAAATGCTCATCCACCGTATTTACCGTAAACGGACGTGTAGGGTTAGTGGATGATGGCATCACATTAGGATAGGAACAGGCCCGAATAATATCAGGCGCATGGCCACCGCCCGCTCCTTCTGTGTGGTAGGTATGGATAACACGGCCTTTAAACGCACCTATAGTGTCATCAACAAACCCCGATTCATTCAGCGTATCGGTATGAATCGCTACTTGTACATCGTACTTATCAGCAACGGTTAAACAGTTATCTATTGACGCTGGGGTCGTTCCCCAGTCTTCATGTAGTTTTAAACCACAAACACCGGCCTCAAGTTGCTCTTCTAAAGCCTCAGGTAAACTTGCATTCCCTTTACCTAAAAAGCCTAAGTTCATCGGCATATTGTCGGTTGCTTGTAGCATTTTTCCAATATTCCACGGGCCGGGTGTACAGGTTGTTGCATTAGTGCCGGTTGCTGGCCCTGTACCACCGCCAATCATCGTAGTTACACCCGACATCAAGGCTTCATCGATCTGCTGAGGGCAGATAAAGTGAATATGCGCATCGATACCACCCGCGGTAAGGATAGAACCCTCCCCTGCGATAATTTCGGTTCCGGGACCGATCACTATATCCACATTATCTTGTATATCCGGGTTCCCCGCTTTGCCTACTTTGGCAATGCGCCCCTCTTTAATGCCCACATCCGCTTTAACTACACCCCAATGATCAAGTATGAGTGCATTGGTAATAACCAGATCCATGGCGATATCGTTGGTAAGCTGGCTTTGTCCCATGCCATCACGAATCACTTTACCACCACCAAACTTTACTTCGTCGCCATAGGTGGTGAAGTCTTTCTCAACCTGAATCCAGAGATCTGTATTACCTAAACGAACCTTATCCCCGGTTGTTGGACCAAACATCTGCGCATAACTAGTGCGATCCATTGTTTTTGATGAGGTTTTTGATGAGGCGCCTGAAGATGACTCGTCGAGCTCAAGCGCTCCCATTACATCGCCGCGGAATCCATAGATCGTTTTGCTGCCCGCATACTCAACCAATTCAACTTCACGGCCTTGGCCCGGCTCAAACCTTACCGCAGTACCCGACGCTATGTTCAGGCGATAACCTTTCGTCGCTTCACGATCAAATTCTAATGCGGGGTTAACCTCAAAAAAGTGATAGTGAGAGCCTACCTGTACTGGACGGTCGCCACTGTTTTCAACTCGGATGGTTTGCGTTTTACGGCCAGCATTAAGCGCTATGCTTCCCTCTGCTGCCTGAATCTCGCCTGGAATCATGGTTCTATCCTCTTCGCGCCATCAACATTTAGTTAATTGGGTTATGAACGGTGACTAATTTAGTGCCGTCGGGAAATGTCGCTTCCACTTGTACTTCGTGGATCAATTCCGGTACCCCGTCCATCACCTGCTCAGCTGTTAAAAGGCTTTTACCGTAGCTCATCAATTCCGCAACTGTTTTTCCATCACGTGCGCCCTCTATTATTTCCATACTGATATAGGCCATCGCTTCGGGGTAGTTCAGTTTCAAGCCACGGTTAAGGCGTCGCTCTGCCAGTAATGCTGCCGTAAACACCAGCAACTTATCTTTCTCTCTTGGTAACAGTTCCATTACTCACCTCTTTGGCCAGGTGTAATTAAATTTGGATGCTTCATTACAATTCATTGTTATGTTTTATAGCGGGCTTTTAGGTTGCCCAAATTCTTGGTTCGCACGCCTCCCGTTCGATCAACGCAGGTCGTAATAAACGCCAGCAACGAGTAAACAATAAGCGAGCCTGTTCCGAGCAATCACCTAAATACCTTATCTGCATAAATTCGCCGTTCAAGCTAACCGCAGCCAGTGCAGGCGGTGGGTTATTCGCCGCTTTTACCTTTGTTAATTCAGTACATTGCGTCTGCAAAGCGCTAAGTAGCTCATCGACTTGATTCTCACCTGAAAACGGGCCTGCAATGAGCAAGGCATTTACCGATCGGTTCGCTAAACCTGCACGGCTATGCATAAAATGATGCTGTTCTGGATTAAGTGATAAGGCTTCGCGTACTTTTAAACGTCCCGCTTGGAAGATCTGCAAACGCTGTGCTAATTGGCCATGGTTAAAGGGTTGCTGGCTGGCTTTTAGACCAAAACAGCTAATCTCCCAACCAATAAAGCGACTATTTTCAGCAAGATGAATATCTGTATGCAACTGAGTATGTGCGCCGGGGTAGATGATATTTTCTAAAGGTAACCATTCTAAGCTACTGCCGGATGCTAAACGCAATTGAATATGCTGAGTTTGCAGTGTTTTATCAGCACGGGCTTTATAAACCCGCCCCGCACCGGGAGTAGTGATAAGCCCATGGGCATTAGGTGACATATCTACATTGATACGTAGATCATCACCCGACACCATACCGCCGGGCGGATGAAGAAGGTAAAGATGAGCAAGATCTCTACCTTCTGGATAAAACGCCTTCTGCACATAAAGTGGGCCTTTATGAGCACAGGTTTTAAGAACTGACCCGCGGGTGGTTTTGCTTAACCCAAGGCTAAGTTCGGCTTCCCACTTTGACTCTTTACCTGTGTTAGGTAATCGTTCTGTTATAGGGTTTACCCAATTATTCATCTATATTCGAACCTAATTCCAAGGCTAATGCTTATCTTATACAGCAAGGTACTGTTTTATCAGTTCCTCACTTAAGTTGGCCATCTGGTCACTGGCAACCACACGGCCTTTTTCCATTAAGCGAAACTCTTTGCCTACTCTACGTGCAAATCCTAACTTTTGCTCGACTAAGATAACGGTTAGCCCCTCTTCCTGATTAAGTTTGAGGATAACATCACCTATCTGTTGCACAATATTAGGCTGAATACCTTCATTAGGTTCATCCAAGATCAACACTTTAGGTTCAATCACTAAGGCACGACCTATCGCCAACTGCTGTTGCTGGCCCCCTGATAGATCACCACCGCGGCGATGAAGCATCTCCTTTAATACAGGAAAGAGTTCAAAGATCTTCTCCGGTATTTGTTTCGCTTTATCTTTACGTATAGGTAAGCCAATTCTAAGATTCTCTTCCACTGTTAAGGTTGGGAAAATATCTCGACCTTGAGGCACATAACCTATACCTGCCGGCGCTCTAAACTGAGCGGGTTTTGTATGCAGAGGCTCACCTTCAAGTAGAATTTCACCGTTCTCGACCGGCAGCAAACCCATAAGGCATTTTAACAGCGTCGTTTTACCCACCCCATTACGTCCCATAATACAGGTACAGGAGCCTGGTTTAATATCCAAATCCAAATCCCAAAGGATTTGAGTTCCACCATAACGTTGATTAACTTTTGAGATCTCTATCATGGTGCTTCTCCCAGATAAACTTCAATAACATCAGGGTTATTTTGAACTTGATCCATCGTACCTTCTGCTAGTACAGAGCCTTGATGCAGCACAGTTACAGTACGGGCGATACTGCGCACAAATTCCATATCATGCTCTACCACAATCACGGTACGCTCACCCGCTAATGAGGTAAGTAACTCGGCGGTCCGTTCTGTCTCTTGGGCTGTCATACCTGCTACAGGTTCATCAATTAATAACAATCGAGGCTCAGCAACCAGTAACATACCGATCTCTAACCATTGCTTCTGGCCGTGCGATAAAGCCCCTGCTTGCATAAAGCATTGCTCTTTTAAACCAATCACATTGAGTACTTCATCAATACGATCAATTTCCGTTGGTGTTAATCGAGCAAATAACATAGGGATAACTGATTTTTGCTGTTTGAGCGATAACTCTAAGTTATCAAATACGCTATGGGCCTCAAACACGGTTGGCTTTTGGAACTTACGTCCTATACCCAACTGTGCAATATCGGCCTCATCATGCTGTAAAAGGTTAATGCTCTGGCCAAAATAAACACTGCCGGAATCGGGTGTTGTCTTACCGGTAATCACATCCATCAAGGTTGTTTTACCCGCACCGTTGGCACCAATTAAGCAGCGTAACTCACCATCATTTACATAGAGGTTCAGATCATTTAGTGCTTTAAAACCATCAAAGCTCAGATTAAGCCCTTCAACGTAAAGAATAACGTCATGGGAAACATCAACCGGCTTTTGCTCATCTTTTAAAAATGACCACACTTGGTCTCTACGCATTATTTCGCGTACATCAGTTAATGGACTCATGCATCACCCCCTTTAATTGCAGGTGCGGTATCCACCTTATCATCTGCTGGCCTAGCATCATTATCGCCACCACCAGAACGGCGCTTGTTGACCATCTTTTGGTATAGACCCATTAACCCTTGAGGTAGATAAAGGGTGACAAAGACAAACAGCGCACCTAAAGCAAACAACCAACCATCAGGCATAATGGCGGTAAATTTAGTTTTCGCAAAGTTGACAAGCAGCGCACCAACAATGGCACCAATCAATGTGCCACGACCACCAACAGCAACCCAGATCACCATCTCAATTGAGTTAAGTGGAGAGAACTCACCGGGGTTGATAATCCCCACTTGAGGTACATACAGCGCACCGGCAATACCCGCAATCAATGCAGAGTAAACGAACAACCAGACTTTAAAACGCTCGGTACGGTAACCAATAAAACGTGCTCGACTCTCACCATCACGAATGGCAACAATTACTTTACCCATACGGGATTGTAGAATTTTGTGGCTCACCACTAAGATCACAGCTAAGAGCAGCGCAGTTATGGCGAAAAGCGTGACACGGGTTGTATCTGCTTGCAGATCAAAGCCTAAAATATCTTTAAAGTCGGTTAAGCCATTATTACCCCCAAAACCCATCTCATTACGGAAGAAGGCAAGCAATAACGCATAAGTTAAAGCTTGGGTCATAATGGATAGATAAACACCCGTTACACGGGAACGAAATGCTAACCAACCAAAGACAAAGGCTAAAATACCAGGGACAAGCAAGACCATCAGCATCGCAAACCAGAACTGATCCATCCCCTGCCAGAACCAAGGCAGCTCAGTCCAGTTAAGGAAGACCATAAAGTCAGGCAGCTCTGGATTACCATAAACACCGCGATCACCGATCTGGCGCATAAGGTACATACCCATAGCGTAACCACCTAAAGCAAAGAATGCCCCATGGCCTAAACTTAATATTCCGCAGTAACCCCAAATCACATCAACCGCTAAGGCCAACATGGCATAACATAGGTATTTACCTAATAAAGTGATGGTATAGGTGCTGACATAAAACGCTGAGTCTTCAGGCATCAATAGATTACCCATAGACGCTAACAACGTTAAAATAACTAAGATCGCGACAAATGGCGCAACTTTACTGTCACCATGTAAACGGCTAAAACGCATTAACTGGTTCATTCTGCAGCCCTCCCTTTCTGGGGGAATAAGCCCTTAGGACGTTTTTGGATAAAGAGAATAATAAAGATAAGTACAAAAATACTCGCAAGCACTGCACCGGTAACCGGCTCTAAGAACTTGTTCGCTATCCCTAACGAGAACGCAGCGACAAGGGTGCCCCACAAGTTACCCACCCCGCCAAATACAACGACCATAAACGAATCGATAATGTAGGCTTGTCCTAAGTTAGGACCAACATTGGTCAACTGACTTAAAGCAACACCGGCGATACCGGCTATACCTGAACCTAAGCCAAAAGTCATAGCATCGACCCAATCGGTACGAATACCCATGGCTTTTGCCATATCACGGTTCTGGGACACTGCCCGTACATTAAGTCCTAAGGAGGTTTTACGTAAGATAATCAGCAATAAACCAAAAACCAAAAGCGCAAAGGCCAAAATATATAAGCGGTTCAAGGTTAAGCTCAAAATAGGGTTAATTTCTAATGAACCACTCATCCATTCCGGTGATGCCACTTGACGGTTGAGGGGAGAAAAAACAGTACGGACTAGCTGCTGTAAAATTAAGCTAATACCAAAGGTCGCGAGTAAAGTTTCCAATGGGCGACCATGTAAATGACGAATAACACCACGTTCAATCAGAATACCGACACAACCAGACACAACAAACGCAAGGGGTATCGCAACCCATAGTGAATATTCAATCGCATTTGGCATCATTAACTGCACAACATAAGTCGTGTAGGCACCCAACATGATCATCTCACCATGGGCCATATTGATAACACCCATAACACCAAAGGTGATCGCTAAACCAATTGCAGCTAATAGAAGAACCGAACCTAAACTTAAACCAAAGAAGAGCTGATCAATAAAACCATAAAACTCTATCTTCTCATTAATCTGTTTTAGTGCTTTGGCTGCGGCTACTTTAACTTGTGTATCTGTATCATTTTCAGCAAGTTTTACGAGTTTATTTCTTGCATCACCTTCAAGACTATCGGCCATAATATTTACGGCAATAAGGCGTTCAGCGGGGTCTTTTGAATCTGCTTGATATAAGGCCAGTGCCAAATCAATCATAGCCTGAACATCTTCATCCGCTTCATTTACACGGGCAGCGATTAAGGTAGCGATAGTGTCATCTGACAGATGTGTTAACAGGGTTTGCACCGCTGCTAAGCGCTTATCAGAATCAGGATGAGAGATATGTAAACGTGCGATAGCTTGCTTTAAAAAACCACGAAGCTTGTTGTTTACACGAATTTTTTTGAGCTGGCTCTTACTTACATCGGCCAACTGCTTTTTGCTTAAAACACCTTGCGCTGTTAATTCACCATCAACCGTAGAGATGATGACCACCTCTTTACTGGCTTTAACAAAATACAAATCACCTTCTAGCATGCCTTTAAACATCGGCAGCATATCTAAGCCGCCTAGTATTTCTAGTTGCTTAAGTACAGGCAGCGCTTTACTTAGCTTGACCTCTGTTAAATTTATTAAAAGCCCAGCAACAGAAACTGGCTCTTCAGTTTCTACCATTGTTGCTGAAAGTGGGGGGGAGGAAACTGCCGCGACAGTTGCGGGATCAGCATCGACCTCTATTGGCTCATTTGCATAAACCGATGTTAGGGACGCAGCAACATAGCAGCACAGGGTGGCAAACAGACGTCTCACGTGAATTCTCCTGTATAGACCGCTGAGTCCGATTTATGGGTAAAAAGTAACCGTAGTATCAGCGAATCAGGAATGGAAAGTGGCTACACTTAATCAAAGAGAACCACTTATTAACGTAGTTAAAGCTTATATTTACTTGGCAAACAGGCTTCGTAAAACTTGTGGAGGTATCCGTCACTTTTCATGAACGAGAGACCTCCACTACTTACTACTGGTCGTTTATTTAGAACCAGAACACTCTTTAGTTACGGTGTTGTAGTTACCGCACTTAATAGGGCTAGTCCAATCAGAGATCAGGTCTTTAGAACCTGGTAGGAAATCAGACCATGCATCACCGGCAACAACACCATCAGTTTCCCAAACAACTTCAAGCTGACCATCATCCTGAATTTCACCGATCAGAACCGGTTTGCTCAAGTGGTGATTTTTGTTCATTACAGCCATACCACCGGTAAGGTTAGGGGTTTCCTGACCGATCATCGCCTGCTCTACTGCGTCAACATCTGTTGTGCCCGCTTTAGTAACCGCGTTAGCCCACATGTTGAAACCTATATAGGTTGCTTCCATTGGGTCGTTAGTTACACGTTCTTCACTTGTAAACGCTTTCCACTGTTTAATAAATGCAGCGTTCGCATCATTTTCAACACTCTGGAAATAGTTCCAAGCAGCTAGATGACCCACAAGCGGTGTAGTATCTAGACCTGAAAGCTCTTCCTCACCTACGGAGAAAGCCACGACAGGAATATCTTCAGAAGAGATACCTTGGTTACCTAGCTCTTTATAGAAAGGGACGTTTGCATCACCGTTGATCGTAGAAACCACGGCTGTTTTCTTACCTTCACCACCAAACTTTTTGATATCCGATACAATTGACTGCCAATCAGAATGACCAAAAGGCGTGTAGTTAATCATGATATCTTCAGCCGCTACGCCTTTAGCTTTAAGGTAAGCTTCAAGAATCTTATTGGTTGTACGTGGATAAACATAGTCGGTACCTGCTAGAACCCAACGTTCAACACCAAGGTCATTTGCTAAGTAATCAACCGCAGGAATAGCCTGCTGGTTTGGCGCTGCACCTGTATAAAATACATTTTTAGATGACTCTTCACCTTCATACTGAACAGGATAGAACATCAGTCCGTTTAGCTCTTCTAACACAGGTAGTGCAGATTTACGTGATACAGATGTCCAGCAACCGAAGATTACATCTACTTCTTCTTTTGTTAGTAGTTCACGTGTTTTTTCTGCAAATAGAGGCCAATTAGAGGCAGGGTCAACAACAACGGCTTCTAGCTGTTTTCCTAACAAACCACCCTTTTTGTTTTGCTCTTCAACCATCATTAGGACAGTGTCTTTCAGTGTTGTTTCACTAATAGCCATAGTGCCTGATAGCGAATGTAATACACCTACTTTGATCGTTTCAGCCGCGATAGCGCTAATACTGATCACTGAAGCACCTATTGAAAGTGCAACCCCTGCCGCAATACTTTTAAGTTTCATACCTGCCCTTCCCCTGATTATAAAATTAGCTGCACCAGTCAAACCGCTTTCAATAAAACGGCTTCTTTGTGCGATGCAATAAGGCTATTCCATATAGGTCCGAACAGGTATGAGGTGATTGACGCACACCTATACGTCATTTGACGTATATAGTATGAGAATACGCCGTCAGCCGTGCTTTTTCGCAGCTCAAATTGAAGTTTTATCAATCCTTGCTACGCCTAAGCGCCGATCAGTGCTATAATTGCGAGGTTCCGAAGATCAAAGCGAACGAGTCTTAAAGCTTTAATTACTCTAAAAGACCTGTTGGCACCGTGTTTCAAGCACTTCCTAGCATTTATGCAGGGGCCTTCAGAGAGCTTTAGATAGAGTGAATCCTTCCTTTCACATCGATTCTAGATAACAAACAAATAGAATTAACACTGCGATAGCACTTACTTTCGAACTGCGCGTTCGATTAAGTTTTAATGCAATTCTGTAAATACCATATAGAGAGCAACAAATGAGTTTTGCCGACCTGGGCCTTTCACGCCCAATTTTGGATGCCGTTTCCGCTAAAGGATACGACACCCCATCCCCTATTCAAGCAGCAGCCATTCCTGCCGTCATTCAGGGTAGAGATTTAATGGCTGCCGCACAGACCGGCACAGGAAAAACAGCAGGCTTTACGTTGCCTCTTTTAGAGCGTTTAAGTACTGGCACGCCAGCACAAGGGAATCAGATTAGAGCGTTAATATTAACGCCTACCCGCGAACTGGCTGCGCAAGTTGCTGAAAGTGTAAGTGATTATTCAAAGAATTTACCATTACGCTCTGCCGTTGTGTTTGGTGGCGTAAAGATCAACCCGCAGATCGCTAAACTGCGCGGCGGTGTGGATATTCTTGTTGCGACCCCAGGGCGTTTACTTGATCTATACAACCAACGCATTATTAAGTTTTCTCAGTTGGAAGTTCTTGTGCTTGATGAAGCCGACCGTATGTTAGATATGGGCTTTATTCACGATATTAAAAAGATCTTAGCGGTCCTACCGAAGCAGCGCCAAAATCTTCTTTTTTCCGCAACCTTTTCTGCAGAAATACGAAAGTTAGCAAAAGGGTTAGTTAATGATCCTGTAGAGATTTCCATAACACCGGTCAACTCTACCGCAACCACCGTTAAGCAATGGATAACTCCCGTTGATAAAAACAAGAAAGCACCCGCACTTATTGAGCTGATTACAGCTAATGACTGGGAACAAGTGCTTGTTTTCTCACGTACTAAACATGGTGCAAACCGCCTAGCTAAGCAGTTAGATGCAGCCAAGATTACTGCAGCGGCGATTCATGGCAATAAAAGCCAAGGCGCACGCACAAAGGCCTTATCTGAATTTAAAAGCGGTGCAATTAAGGTATTAGTCGCTACAGATATTGCCGCACGCGGCTTAGATATTGACCAACTACCCCATGTAGTGAACTTTGATCTACCGAATGTGCCTGAAGATTATGTCCATCGTATTGGCCGTACTGGCCGCGCCGGTGCATCAGGTGAAGCGGTATCTTTAGTTTGCGCTGATGAATTTGAACACTTGGCAGCAGTCGAACACTTGATTGGTAAAATTCTTGAGCGTAAGGAACTAAATGGTTTCTCACCAGTACATCCGCTACCTGAATCCGATTTAAGTAAGAAACCAAGCAAAAGAAAGCCAAGCCAGAAACGCGGTGGCAGTGGACATAAAGATGGACAGCGTTCAGCAGATAATGCACGCGGCCATAAACCACAAGGTAAAAATAAATCCCACCGTTCAGGTAATGGAAGCAGCAGTTCACGATCAAGAACAGCAAAGGGTACGAATTCAGGTTCGCAAAGTAGTGGAAATAACGTGGCGTCTCAAGGGCAACACCAAGGGATATCTAATAGTAGAGCCTCCACTAGTAGACCAACAACGAACGGCGCTTCGGTAACAACTCGGCCAACACGCCGTGTTAGGAAAAGGCCAACACCTAAGCCTAGCCATTAAGCAACCCAACCGTTGAATTTTGCAATCCGCTCTGTTCGGCCTAAATCTGGTGTAATAGACCTTATTTAGGCCTCTAAGCTAAAGATTAAACACTCAACCGCGTTTCACTGATCAACTCATAGAATTGTGCGGCTGGAAGTGGTTTAGAATAAAGATAACCTTGGAAACGATGGCACCCAAGCTCTATTAAGGTATCCCTCTCTTCTACAGTTTCAACTCCTTCAGCAACCACTGCCAATCCGAGCCTATCCGCTGTGGCGATAATAACTTCTACAATGGCCGCTTCTTCTGAAGATGGGCGTAGGTTTGTTACAAAAGATCGATCAATTTTAAGTATATCTAAAGGCATATAACGTAAATACTTAAGTGACGAGTAGCCTGTCCCAAAATCATCAATGGCAAAAGAAATCCCTCGTTGCTTTAAAATTCTCATTTTATTACTAGCGATATCAAAGTTATTTAGCAGCATATTTTCGGTAATTTCTAATTCAATCAGCTCACCTGGTATTTGATAATCAGTTAAAAGCTTTAAAACTCGGCCAACAAAATCAACCTGCATAAATTGTAACGGACTAATATTGATCGCTAAACGTCGACAGCCCTCGGGGAAGCCTCTCTCTCTCCACTGCGCAAGTTGGTTAAAGCTTTCATTTAACACCCATTGTCCCATTTCAATAATTTGGCCACTTTCTTCCGCAATTTGAATAAAGTCATCTGGGCTAATAACCCCTTTTTCAGGATGCATCCAACGGAGTAAAACCTCTGCACCAAACACGGAACCGTCCGACTTCACTTGAGGTTGGAACCAGAGTTGAAATTCCCCTTTATCTAATGCTTTATGTAACCCTTTCTCAATCAGTAAGCGTTCTTGCGCAGAGGACTGCACCTCTGGATCATAGAACTGAAAGCCATTTTTCCCCATCGCTTTTGTGCGATAGAGCGCAATATCCGCATGTCGGAGGATATCGATAGCACTTAGCTCTTTTTCAGGAAAGACCGCAATACCTATACTTATAGTGCAATAAAGAGTGTGCCCTTCTATCTCAAAAGGGGCAGCAATAGCATCAATTATTTTTTTAGAAATGTGTACAGCCACTTCCGCACTGGAAACAACAGTAGGACCTATTTCAGGTAGTAATATAACAAATTCATCTCCCCCAAAACGCGCGCATGTTGTTCCTACTGGAGCAATCGCCGTTAACCTTTGCGAAACAGCACAGAGTAATTTATCACCGATACTATGGCCCAATGAATCATTAATGGTTTTAAAACGATCTAAATCCATATAAAGCACAGCACCGTGAATATCATGCACTTGATGATGGGTAATAACAGAGGACAATCTATCCGTAAACAATCTACGATTGGCTAACCCCGTTAAGGTATCAAAAAAGGCGAGTTCAAAGATCTGCTTTTCTGACTCTTTTCGTGCGCTAATATCTCGTGCGGAAATAAGAATATAATCTTTATCGTTTTGCTTAATTCTTATTCCTCTTGCCTCAATAGGAAACACCTTTTTATGCATATCTATTTGAATATCTTCGAAAGTGCAAACGTGTTTTTCATCTATTGATAAAAAAAGATCTACTAAATCATTTTCTGAATAATTTTGGCTATAAACGGAAAGCTTACTACCCAAAATATGTTCTTTATCACTTTTCAGCGTTTCAACAGCTTGATGATTTAAATCTATTATTGTGCCATCTGGAGCGCAGAGAAACATTGCATCCCCAGCATTTTCCATTAATGTTCGTGAAAAGTTTTTGCTTTTAGAAAGTTTTGAAATGGTATTATTTAAACGATCGGTCACCTGTCGTCGCTCATCCCAAAGCTTAGAAAAACTCGCTACAAGATCCCCTATTTCATCACGTCCTTTATAAGGTAAAGGCAGGTTATTATGGGTATTTAATTGATCAACCCACTTAACAATATCTAATATAGGACGCGATAAGTAACGATAGAAAAAGAATAAAAACACGCAAGCTAACAACACGTTGTACAGCAAACCAAATACCAAACCGATAAAAGCCCGTAACGCAAAATTATGCGTAATGTAGGTGGAATCCAACTCTATAATAAGTTTTGCAGCCCCCGTTTGGGAGTTATCAATCTTTAAAATCGATTCGTAATGGGTATTAAACTGAAAGAAATAGTTCCCTAGCTTATAAAAAAAGGTGTTAGGCGAGGAAATTTCTTGTTTATCATGTGATAACGGATCCCCAAAGTCATCGACAAGCGTTGCTTCAGATATTTCTGGGTGAGAAATTAATGTCGCGGTAATTTCACTTGCCTTTACATAGTTCAAATTATAAATCGCACGCTCTGCTGTCTTTTTATGCAGGGCAATAACGCGTTCGATTCCAGCAAGATAACTTATCTTTTCCTGTCTAAGATCAAGAAATATTTGGATACTTGTAGAGAGTAGTCCTAAAACCAAGGAGATCAGTAACACTGTCCGAGCTTGTTTAAATGCAATCCTGTGTCTAAATTCAAACCCCATTCTCATACCCTGTTAATAATTGGTGATCAAATTTGATGACAAGTATTTTTCATATATAGCCTGATACGTACCATTTTTTTTAATAACCTTTAGTCCCTTATTAAACTGATGAACTAAGTACTCTGTATTATGATTTTTTTTACTGAAGCAGAGGTGAAAAAGGGTCGCTTCTCGATCAACAAAGTGCTTTATTTTTATCTGGTCTTGCACACCTAACTTCTTTGCGACAAATAATGTTGCTGCATCCCCGTTATAGAAAACATCAACCCCTCGGTTTAAAACGGCATTAATTCCACTACTAATGCTCGGTGTGGTCGTATGTTCTATCCCTGAGTCAGTCAGCTCCTTTTCAATTCCCCAGCCATCAACAACCGTTACCTCAAATTTATTAAGGTCTGAAAATTTCACCAATGCGCTAGCGTCACTTGCAGAAGCCATTACTGCAACTTGATTAGCAACACTTATTGGATCGCTATACTTGATATACGCTGACCTATCAGGGCGTTTTGAACAGGTTATACTGGCCAAAATGTAGCCATGCTGTATATTTTTTAAGATTCGTTTCCAGGGCGCTGTTTTAAAATGGATATTGATACCTACAGCTAAGAATGCCGCTCGAACTACATCCACATCAACCCCTTCAAAGGCTCCATCTGAACGAATGATAGAATAAGGAGGGTAGTTAACAGTATAAAGCGTTATTGGTTCTACCTGCTGCTCTGCAGACTGAGCCGCTGGAATAAATAAGAACAAAATTAAAGCAGCAAAAGAATAAAATTCACTTTTAAAACAACGCATAACAACTCCCCTCTATCTGTTGGTATGTACCAACAGTCCCCACTATAATCCATCATAAACCTTATCTTAAAAATTGTTAGTCTCTGTTTTATGAACTTAACGACTATTTTCCCGAAAGAAAGAAAAGACTTTAGTCTTAGTTAAATTGTCTTACTTACATATAAATACAGGTGTTTATTTCATTGATTAAACATAGGTTAACAAGAAATATTAGCCGTCGAAAAGTGATACATGAAGGATGATAAATAATAGGAAATAGACGATTTTTTACGTGAACACGGGCATTATATCAATCTAAAGTATAGCGACTTTAAAAGAAATAAGAGCATTCAAATCCGCTTTCTGTCACTCGAAATAGTCTATACAAGCATATGAGTTATATACAGATATTCTTTATTCAGTGGCCAACACTCTCAAGGCAACTCCCGCAGCAGCGGTTCTATTCTCTACCCCTAATTTAGGGAATATCTGCTCAAGATGTTTATTCACTGTTCTAGGGCTCATCTCAAGAATTTCAGCAATCTCACGGTTCGTTTTACCATTGGCTATCCAATGCAGTACTTCTGATTCTCTTTCCGTAATGGATAACTTACTTTTTAACAGCGTTGAACCTGTAGGCCGATTTCCATCAATCAGCCTAACCAATATCTGATTGTTGTTTTGGTATGCGACGAGTTTAAGCTCTAAAGGATAACTAAGGTTTTTTACCTTTAAAGTTTGATTTTGAGCAAGTTTAGGCTGCTCAAGCCAACGCTGAATTTGCGGCACCAGCGCTTTAGCTTGACCCAACGAACCAATGCCCGCTTTTGCCAACAGAGCATGGGCTTGCGGTGTCCCCCATAACATCACCCCTTGTGTATCCACTGTTACTAAGTGCTGACCACTACTATCAAGTGCTGATTCGACACTGACCGCCTGACGCGCATTAGCCAAATGAACCCGCATGCGAGCTAATAACTCACTTGGGTTAATAGGTTTTGTAAGGTAATCAACACCTCCCGCCTCTAGCCCTCGAACAACATCACAGGTATCTGTTAAACCTGTCATAAAAATCACGGGGATTGACGCTAGTGAAGGGTCCGCTTTAAGCGCTAAGCAGGTTTCAAAACCATCCATATTAGGCATAATCGCATCTAATAAGATAATATCAGGCCGTATCCTTTTTGCGATCGTCAGTGCTTGGCGTCCCTCTAGAGCAACCAACACATCCATACCCGCGTGCTCTAAAGCATCATTAATAAGGCTCAATGCGTCAGGTGAATCATCAACCACCAGCACGATCTCTTTCCCTAGAGCGGTATTCATAACGTATATGCCTCGATATGTTGTGCAAGTTTTTCAAATTGAAATGCTTGGGATAAACCTTGTAAATGCCCAAATGCTTCAGCGTTCAAAATACCCTCTTCATCAATCTGCTGTAATATATTATTAACACCTTTTTGATAACCCATTTCAGCATAGGCTTTAAGCTCTAACAACAGACTGTGCTTAGGAAGATTTTTAACTGGGGGCCTTGCCGCTAAATCTGTCCGATTCTTCAAGTTATCAAGTGGAGTTCCAGCATCAACCTCCGAATTAATTTGCAAGCTACTTGGAACAACAACGTTTAAAGTTTCAGTACGGTACACCCAATCTAAATCAAGGTGCTGAGCAAGCTTATCCAACAAGAGATGGTTACTCACCGGTTTAACCAAGTAATCATCATAAACCAACTTATAATCTTCCTGTTGATTATACTCCTGCGCATCGGCCGAAAGCATCACAATCGGCTCTCTATACCTTTCCTCTCTAAGCTGACTTGCTAGCTCTAGGCCACTCATGCCGGGCATAGATATATCCAGTAGAAAAAGGTCTGGCCTCACCTCTTTAACCAATTGGAGACAGCTATAGGCATCATGGGCTTCCACCGTATTAAACCCCAGCGGAACTAACAGGTCTGACAATAAGCCGCGTAAAACCGGATCGTCATCAACCAAACAGATCGTGCGTTGGAATCCTTCATAGCCCATAGCTTTACGTAATTTAGGCTCATCCTCATGCACACTATCAACCCAAGGTAATAATAGGCTAACTTTAAATTCAGAGCCTTTGTTAAGCTGACTATCCACCTGAAGATCTCCGCCCATAATTTCAGCCAACAATTTTACAATGGTTAACCCCAACCCCGTTCCTGGAAGGCTTGCCGTATCTCTATTGCGGACCCTTTCAAAAGGATCGAAAATACGCTGCAAGTGATCTTCATCTATTCCTGGACCTGTATCACGGATACAGAATTCTGCTACTTGGTTGCGGTAGTTTATTTCAAAATCGATATTACCTTGGGGTGTGTATTTAATCGCATTTGAGAGGAGATTAATTAAGATCTGTCGTAACCGCTTTTCATCGGTAATAACGACATCAGGTAAAGGATTATTAATTCGGCAGGTAAATTTCAGATGCTTTTGTTCCGCTTGTACGCCAAACATTTGCGCCAATTGATCGATAAGTTCAGGTAGTTTCACTTGATTACGGTATAGATCCAATCGGCCCGCTTCTATCTTTGATATATCAAGTAAACCTTCAATTAAATCAGTCAAATACTGCCCACTACGATGAATAATCTTTAAGCCGCGTTTATGTTCGTCTGCAATGCTTTCTTTCTCTCCCAGTAACTGCGCATAACCTAAAATTGATTGCAAAGGAGTACGAAGTTCATGACTGATACCTGTTAGATAACGACTTTTGGCAGCATTTGCTCGCTCAGCATGTTCTTTAGCCTGCTGTAGCTCTTTATCCGTCTGCTCATGGGCATCGATCTCACGGGTAAGCTTTAAACTTTGCCGGTTAGACTCTTTTTGTGCTGTGACTCTACTTTCGTGTGCAAGCAAAAATACCCAAGTCGCAACGCCTGAGGCGATAAACAGCGTAATAAACAACGAAATAAAGGTTTTCTCAAGTAACAAAATTTCCGCGGCATTGGCGGGCTTCATCTGAATATAGATTAGCAACAGCAATCCGCCCAAAACGAGGTTCACACTAAACACCCAAGTGATAAACCGCCCTAATCTAGAGTAGATCGAGCGTACTGCCATACGGGGAAGATAACGGTATAAATTTTTTAATACACTTTGTGAAAAACCTGTTTTTGGCTTACAGCCATCTAAACAACGCACATCCAATGAGCAACATAATGAGCAGATCGGCTGCTCATAAGCGGGGCAATAAGCCATATCCTCCAATTCAAATTTGTTCTCACAAATACCGCAGGTCAATGTTGTTAATGCTGCCGGATGTATACGCTTTTCTTTGCTCAAGAAATGGCTCAGATTGCTTGATTCTCTAGCGATGTAATAACGTCCCTTGGTCAGCCATGCGATCAACGGCACACAGATAAAGCAGGAGAGCAAAGTAACAAAATGACATAAAGGCTTAGCCAGCTCCCCTAGCAAGCCCAAGTAGGCAAGCATACCCAATATGGTTGAAATCAGCATAGAGCCGATGCCTACAGGGTTAATGTCATATAGGTGAGCACGTTTAAACTCAATATTTTTAGGGCTTAAACCTAAAGGTTTATTAATTAACAGATCCGCTGATAGTGACCCCAACCAGCCCAGCGCAAGGATAGCAAAGGTACCTAAAATCGCTTCTAAGGCTTGGTATATACCCAGCTCCATCAATAGCAAGGCGATAGAGACATTAAAGACCAACCACACTACTCGGCCAGGGTGACTATGGGTTAAACGGGAAAAGAAGTTTGACCAGGCGATAGACCCTGCATATGCATTAGTCACATTAATCTTCATTTGACACAGAATCACCATCACCGCCGCAAGAATCAATGATATAACCGGTGATTCCGTCAATGTTAGAAACACTTGCTGATAGAGATAGGTAGGATCTGTAGCTTGCTCAAATGGCATTAGCTGAGTAAAGGCTAAATAAGCTAAAAATGAGCCTAATAACATTTTTATAAACCCAACCCAGACCCAACCAGGGCCAGAGAGCACTAACCAAAACCACCATTGTTTTCGATTTTCTTGGGTTTTAGGGGGCATAAAACGTAGGTAATCGGCTTGTTCACCTATTTGCGCAACTAAGGCAATAAAAATAGATACAGCAGATCCAAACAACACTAAGTTAAAACTATCTCCTTGGGGCGCTTGCGGTGCTACAAATTCAGTCCAACCCTTTAAACTATCGTATTCGTAGATCAACACCACGGCCAAAGCTGAGCATTGTAAGAGCAGCCATATATATTGAGTGCCTACCTGAAATTTACTGATTGCAGTAATACCGTGGGTCACAATAGGGATAACAGCAACCGCACAGATAACATAGCCAATAAATAACGGAATCCCGAGCAAAACATTTAAAGCGGAGGCGAGAATAGCGGCTTCAATGGCAAAGAAAATAAAGGTAAAGGAGGCATAGATCAGCGAGGTAATAGTCGACCCCAAATAACCAAAGCCAGCGCCACGGGTAAGTAGATCTATATCTAATCCATGTTTCGCACAGTAATAAGCAATAGGAAAGCCGGTGACAAACAGAACCAAACAAACAGCCAACATGGCCGTGATGGTATTAGTGAAGCCATAGCTAAGCGTAACCGCCGCCGCTAAACCTTCGAGAGCCAAAAACGAAGCAGCACCAAGAGCTGTCATCCCCACCTTGGAAATACTCATATGACGACCACCCACCGCAGTAAAACGCAGCGCATAGTCCTCTAATGTTTGGTTTGCTACCCATTTATTGTAATGTCGCCGCTCTTTTAAAATGCGCTGCGAAGCACTCATACTCACCCACCACTAGAAAATGCCCACAGAAAATCGCACCACCAAAGAGCATTAGCGCACAAAAACAATGCATCAATAAATAACATCATCAAGATCAAGCAAACCTAAGTTGTTTGTATAGTTACCTGTATAGGTACTTATATAGTTGCTTGTATATACGCCAGACCCTTTATATAGCGAGAACGCGATCAAATTGAGCACGGAATTCTATAATTTGCATTTAATTAGTGCAGTCTTCATGCCAGTTATAGATCAACCAGCAGTAAACAATTACAAGCTAAAGCCTTTGTAATTGCAGCCCTGCTTTCTGTTTATATACTTGCCAAGTGCTTTCGATCACCGATACTTCGTTAATAATCCATTGGCTAAACACTTTCACTTTATGCCGCTGAAAATAAGCTTCCGGTGCGACTAAGTAATAACTAAAAACAGAATGCCAATAAAAATTAACGGGGCACACCAACTGCCCTCTCTGAATTAACTCAAATGCTAAACTGTAACGAATTGGAGCAACGCCTTGACCATTAAGGGCTGCATTCATAAGCAGGCTTGAATCTTTTACTTGTAAAGCGACCTTACTGGTTCCGCCAAACATAGCTTTAAAAGCATTATTTAAAGTCTCTAATTCCTGTGAGCTATCCAAAAGAATAGGCATCTCATCAATCGTCCTCTCTCCCCTATTAAGCTGTTCTAATAACATGGGATGACAAAGTGGCAAGATATAATCATTAGCGATCATTCGCTCCTCTAATCCCACGAACCCTCCAGAACCAAACCGAATAGCAAGGTCTTGAGAGTCATCACTAAAATCATGTAAATCTAGAGAGGTGGAAACAAAACAGCTCAAGTCGGGATGCTGTGTCTGAAAGGCGCCTAATTTAGGAATTAACCACTGAGCGGCAAACGAGGGAATGGACGTGATTTTCAATTGATGGGAAAAAGAGTCCTGCTCCAAGGTTTTACTACCCTCCTCAATTAAAGCAAAAGCTTGCTGAATATAAGGTAAAAGCCTATGAGCAGATGGGGTTGCCCGCACTTCTCGATTAAGGCGTAAAAATAATGGTTCACCAAAAAAATCTTCTAACAGTTTTATCTGCTGGCTAATGGCCGCTTGCGTCACATTAAGCTTTTCTGCCGCTAATTTAAAGCTGCCACTCTCTGCAGCAAACTGAAATACTCTTAGAGCTTTTAATGGTGGCAACCTAGTCATAGTTAATTTTTTCTTAAGTGAATTTAAAAATATATCGTTTGTCAGTATAGCGACTAAACCCTCAAAATAGACGAAAATCTAACTATATAACAACAAAATGCAACCTATTTTTAGGGGGATACCATGATACCTTTATCTAGATCATACTTAAAAAGCCACTTAGAATCGAAAACTCAGATAAGTTTTAATTTAAATTCTGTTCTACAGAATATAAAACAGCGATTAGAACTGTGGCAGCATAATTATCAATCCAGAAAACAATTAGCCCTGCTAAATGCTGATCAACTAAGAGATATAGGGCTCACTCTTAAGCAAGCAAAACTAGAATCTGAAAAAGTATTCTGGAGATAACGAGAGCCGCAAATTAGAAATAATATAAGCCAATGCAAAATATAGTCTATTTATCCTGTATAAATAGAGTAAATATCAGCGGTTATTAAGGATACTAATGAGCGGACATTTGTACTATCTCATGGGCGCATCAGGATCGGGAAAAGATTCTCTTCTCCAAGGTTGTCGCCAACGATTGGAACATAGCCATAATGTATTTATTGCACACCGCTATATTACACGCGCCGTTAGTGCCGGTGGCGAAAACCATGTTCACTTAACTGAATCAGAATTTGAGTTACGCAAAAATAATGAAATGTTCTGCATGCACTGGGCCTCCCATGGACATCTATATGGCATAGGGAAGGAGGTAGAGATATGGGTCGCCCAAGGACATCGTGTGATCATCAACGGCTCTAGAGGCCATTTAGCCGAAGCGAAGGAGCGCTTCAAATCGATTACACCGATCATGGTCACTGTAGAAACGGAGCAATTAAAAAAACGGCTTATTCAGCGAGGGCGAGAATCACTGACTGAAATAGATCAGCGTCTAAAACAACATGCATCACTTCTCCACCTACTACAGGATGATTCAATGCAATATATTGACAATAACAACTCCCTTGAAGCAGGTATAGATGCATTAATGAAGATCATTACTACGGAATCTAATCTCTCTTTAGCCGAAACTTAACGTCCTATAGGAACAAATATTGTAACTAGGCGAAGTGCTCGACTGATCACCCTCTACCTATCCCTTTTTATATAACCTAAAATCTATTCACTAGAGCAGAACTACGTATAAATACGGGTTCTAGTTGTTCCCTAAAATGCGAAAATACTCAATTAAATCTCTCTTTACTAAATGACTACCCGCTTATGACTTTCGAATTATTAGTACTTTTTATTGCAGGCTTTTTAGGTGGGATTTTAAATTCCGTGGCCGGTGGAGGAAGCTTTATCACCTTCCCAGCTTTACTATTTGCTGGTGTTCCCCCCATTATCGCTAATGCCACAAATACGTTTGCATCCAGCGCAGGCTATATCAGCGGAACCTTTGCTTTTCGTAAAGAAATTATGGCGCATAAAAAAGAGCTACTAAAAATAACTATTCTGAGTTTAATAGGCGGAATTGCTGGGGCCTGGCTCTTACTACAAACCCCCGAAGCCGTTTTTATGGAAGCTGTTCCTTGGCTCTTACTATTCGCAACACTTCTCTTTATCTTTGGCGGACAACTAAACAGCTCACTAAAAAAGCTGGCGACTATGCATAGACATGCATCATCTATGGGAACTCTGTTACTGGCACTTTTACTGCTGGGCGTTGCTATTTATGGAGGCTTTTTCAATGCGGGCCTAGGTATTATTACATTAAGCTATCTAGCCCTTGCAGGTTATAGTGATATTAACGTGATGAATGGACTGAAACTCTTAGTCTCTTCTTTAGTATCACTCATTGCTATCATACTGTTTATGATTGATGGGGCAATTGATTGGTATTCAGGAACTATAGTACTTTTAGGCTCCCTTGCCGGTGGGTATGTTGCCGCAATCTTATCCAAAAAGCTTCCGCAGCAAGCTGTACGCCAATTGGTTATTTTTGCAAGTATCGCCATTACTGCTTACTTTTTTTATGACACTTATACTATTTAATATGCCAGCTTACATTTATACCGACAATTAATTATCAACAACCATATAACTTGTAGATAAGCCTCTTACTTATGTAAGGGGCTGCATTATAAAAAATCGGCAGAAAATCCCGCTAAATAGTTTTGAGCATAGACCTCAAATCTACAATTAAGTTAGCCAATTCCTCAGAAGAATCCATCATCTGCTTTGATATTTCACTATTGTTTCTTGCCGCTTCACGGATGTTAAAAATATTCTGACTGATCTCTTCAGCAACCGCACTTTGCTCTTCTGAAGCCGTTGCTACTTGAGTCGATCTATCAGTAATATTGACCATCGCTTCATCTACATTATCAAATGAACGCCCAGTATTTTCCGCACGTTCTATATTCGCATGGGCGTGTTGATTACAACGAGCCATTATATCGACGGTCATTGATACTTGCTTTTGGATAGCATCAATTGTCGAACCTATCTCCCCTGTCGACTCTTGTGTTCGTTGAGCTAAGCCCCTCACTTCATCAGCAACCACGGAAAAACCACGCCCATGATCACCAGCACGGGCTGCTTCAATAGCCGCATTTAGAGCCAGTAAATTAGTCTGTTCAGCTATGCTGTTAATAATATTAACAATCTGCTCGACCTCAGCAGCCTTTACTTTAAGCTCTTCGGATGAGTCACTTGCATGCTCTACCTCACCAACAAGCTCTTTAATACCCTCAATCATATCGCCAACAATTACTTTGCCTGTATTTGCTAACTGCGCGGTGGATTGTGTTGCTTCTGAGGTTTGAGCAGTATTCTCCGCAATTTGATGGGCAGTCGTCGACATTTGCGTCGCCGCACTGGCTAACATATCACTCTCAAGGTTCTGTTGCTTTATCCCCTGTGTGGTTTCTTCAATAGACTCTTGAGTTGCTTGCATAAAGTGACTTAAAAGATCGATACTATCCTCTACCCGCCCAATCACCGTTCGAAGACGTGACTGCATCATATAATTAGCTAATTCCGCAGAACCAACCTCATTCATACTACTGGTCATCGCATATTGCGCTAACGGGTTAACATAGATCGCTTGGCTATATTGCCTAATTCGCTTAAGGGGTAAAAGCAGGTAATAATTAGTAACCAGCAGAAGTACGCAAAGAGCGATCGTCACTAGACCTTGCAGCATGGCATTCTCTGGACTAAACGCCGTAACAATCATCGCTAAAGCAAAAAGTAATGTAACTGACATAACCTTAGTCACAAGGCTTGTTGCCTTGATAGAAGCAGGTTTACGTAAAACTTTTGCGTAAGCCTTCTCTGCATGGATGATTTGTTCATCTGTCGGCTTTGTTCGAACTGATTGATAGCCAACCTTTTCTCCCTTTTTATCAAAGAGAGGGGTTATGTAAGCTTGCACCCAGTAGTAATCACCATTTTTGCAGCGATTTTTAACCAATCCCATCCATGGCTTACTTTTATTTGCATGATCCCAAAGATCAGAAAAAGCAGTTGGGGGCATATCCGGATGACGAACAATATTGTGCTGACAACCAATTAATTCATCAGCGTTATAGCCTGATACCTCGCAAAATTCAGAATTAGCATAAGTAATCTGGCCTTTCAGGTCCGTCGTAGAGATCAGCCTTAGTTGATTTGAAAATTTTCGCTCCGTACCCGTGCAATGCATCCTAAGCTCCCATATCGACCAAATGTTCGATTTGTTCCTTGGCTAATTAATCCCCTGCTACCGTATTCTTTAGTTATTGCAGTGTACATAAAAATTAATACTACACACTTTTTAACTCTTTGTTACACATTAATAAGCTAAGCTTAAGTCACCAACAAGAAATAGTTAAATATAATTTTATTCTTATTATTTCAGTATATTAGAAATATCTTCAAAGGCTATCATTAGGTTGAGATATAGCGAAATAAATCACACACAGGACAATAAAAAAATGATGCGGCGCAATAAAAAAGCAAGTAAGTATAATTCAGTTCATTTCAACCTATAACTCAAATGAGCAATCAATTGAGATCAATAGAACGGAAGGTAACACTACTTAGAGAAAAAAAAAAGGCGGTATACCCGCCTTTAACTATTTGTACGAAATACGATTAAAAGCGCTAACAACCCATACGAGGAACTAAAGGTTCTAAGTGATCTAGCTTGCACTTACCCCCTTTTAAGTCATAACCTTGTATTGCCCGCCAAAGCTTATCCCCCTTCCAATCTCTACGCGCCTTATCGTAGCAACAGCTATTGAGTTCATTAATAAGATCACGTACGTCAGATGGTAGTTTCTGCTGCAAACTATTTAAATGCTTACAATCCAGCGCAACTCGCCCCCATGTTAATAATGCATCACGAGCACGATGTGGATCGTTACTTTTACAAGCTTTCTGCAAAGTATTTAAGCTACGTGAAACACTGCTATTCTGCTGAGCATTATGGAGAGTAGAATCGCCCACCGATGACCTAGAACGTTTATAAAATAAGATCGTAATAATACTTCCTAAAATGCCACCAACCACAACCATGACGAAAATTAATATCCAAGATCTATAACTTGCAGCCCACTCTTTCGTTGCTGGATAATCGGCACTTAATTGTGATGGTGATACCGGCGTTATACTCTGTTTATTCTGAACCGAGGAAGGAGCAATCTCTTCGATCGGTGTATTTGCCTTTAAAGTATTTGGGCTATGCTCAGTACTCTCTGTAAAGTTACCTAAATCAGATGGTAGAACGTTAATGGCTTGCTTGGGTAAAATCGCCACTTCTTCTTTATTTGTTTCAGTGTTCCACCAAGGCAACTTAACTTCTGGCAAAATAACCTCTCCCTGCTGGCTCGGGATAATAGTTATCTCTTGTGTCATAGTGACACCCAATTCATTGTTTTTCTGATCTTGCTCGTAAACTGGTTTCGCTGCGTATTGTTTAATACCGAGCAACGACGGTAAAACAATCTCGGGAAGTTGATCTTGACCTATACCTTTGGCCTGAAGCGTAATAATACGGGTAACCGGTTCACCAACCTTCCAATCATCACTACTCATCTCGCTTTTAAGGCTCAAATCAGTGGCTGCAATCCAATCCCGCCCACTAAAACTTTTTGGTATCGGCGTAACCTCTACGGTATAGCTATCGGCAGAAAGGTAGATACGTCGTACAGCACGGGGATCATTCATACGTCGAAACGGATCAATACTACCATTCACATTACGTATTTCAGCACTAAGTTTTGCTCCCTCAATATTTAACGCCCCACTTTGCTGAGGGATAATAAGCCATGATTGCTCAACAACCAACATCTCTCGACCATTTAATGTTTGGCGATACTGGCGCTGTTCACCTAAGGGCTGAATCAGCGCTTTACCTTGTTTAATCGTTGGCTCTTGAAAAGACGCATTATAAATACGCTGTCCTAAGACAAGGTTCATTTGATAGATAATCGGCTGTTGCACCCTAGGCTCAGAGTCGGACAAGGTGGAAAGTAACTCAACTCCTCCATCCACCGCCGATAGCTGTTTAACGGGTTTTACTTCTATTTCATGCGATTGGCTTTGTTGGCTATTAAGGCTTACAGCTGGGACCTCTAGTTTACCCGCACGTTTTGGCGCTAAAGTAATGATAAGTTTGGTACTCGTTTTCAATTCACCATTGATAATACTGGTTCCTGATTGGTGACTGCGACTAATAATCTCAAAGTCTTCTTCTAAGGGCGATAGATCTACGCCTCTTAAATCATTTTGTGTGAAACTCAGCATTAATAAAAATGTTTGTCCCTGCTCAACCACATTACGATCAATCTGACTACTAATAGCCGCATGAAGCTGAACGCTGGTCAGTAACATCAATACAATTGATAATAACCTAAATAATCTCACCACTGTTTCTCCTCAACCGCTTGCCCACTAGACTGCTGACGATATTGATAGATAAATTTCCTTCTCCACAGTCCAGCAGGATCATCCTCAATCCGGTTCAATAATTGCTGTCGCGCTTGCTCCGCCTCATCTAAAGGTTGGCTTATTTGTTCTGCTCTCCCGGTAGGCGCTATCCCGCTAGGCCTCACTTTTTTATCATCAGCGGTATTATCTTCAATATCATTCAAGGCTGCAGTCGAATCCGACTCATCCTTCAATTGTTGATCGATCTTATCTTTTAAGGCTTGTTGTAGCTGTTCATCAGCAGCCGATTTATCTTGTTCGCTAGATCCCTGACTCCCCTCGGAGGAAACCTGGTCATCAGACACAGTGTTTTTTGTGTGCTGTTTTGGTACTTGGGATTGATTGTCAGAACCACCTGTTTGCTGATTAGCCTTTTGCGATGAGCCATTTTGTGCCCCAGCACCTTCAGTATTACTATCGCTAGCCATACCTTCCTCTGAATTTTGGCCGTTAGCATCTTCGTTGTCAGAACCATCTCCATTGTTTTTCTGGGAGTTTTCCTTTTGCTGCCCGTTAGGCGTGGCATTATTTTGCTTCTGCTTCGATTGCTGTTTAAACAACTCTTCTACCACGTTACGGTTATAACGCGCATCCTCAAAATCAGGCTGCGCCTCAAGAGCCTGATCATAGGCATTTAAAGCACGTTCTAACTCGCCTTTACGCGCTAAAATATTGCCAAGGTTATACCATTCAGCAGGTGTCTGAGGTGTTACAGTTACCGTTTCAGCCTTATCATATTGACCACTCTCATAGTATGAAAACTGTTTCCACTTCGGGTTTTCAAAGACCTCTGCAGCACCCGCCTTATCCCCTGACCGATAAAGCGCTAAGGCTTGCTGATCTTTCGTTTGCCAGAGGTCTGCCCACACTTGGCGGCTACTCGCTACACTATCCTCGCCCTTATGGTCAGTCGCCTTAACGGGTTCTGCTTCTGCTGAGTTGCTATATCCCCCGCCTCCGAGCAGCACGATAGGAAGCAACAACGGTATAAGTAGCGCAACGACACCCCGACGAAAAACCATTAAGACAAACGGCAGAGCACACAAAATAAACCAAGGTCCTTCAGCTACCCATCTATCCATTTTTTCGTTAGATTCAGCCGGCCGTTGTTCATCTCGCTGAAATTGAGCAACCAAATAATTAATATCACTATCATCGACCGTAATCATTTTTGCTTGGCCACCACCAAGGCCTGCAGATTCTTGCATAAGCGACGCCTGCACCTTAGCAACGATGACTTGCCCATTTTGATCTTTTAATATGCCTTGTTCTGTATTAATTGGTGCACCCTGCTCAGTACCCACCCCCAAAATCGAGATCTGACGACCTTGGCTTTTTAGACGAGTAGCAATGGCTGCAATATCTACAGGGAGAACTTCATCACTTACCAATAAAATATTACCTCGTGCGATACCTGCCTGAGTTAGTAGCTGATCAGCTAGTATAAGCGCCTTATCCGCTCGACTCCCTTGAACAGGCATAATCTCAGGGACCATTGCTGGCAATTGGGCCAATATGGTATCGCTGTCATCCGTAAGCGGAGTTACGCTAAACGCTTCAGCAGCATAAACCAGTAACGCTACCTGCGCGTCGGGTATACGTGCCAATAAGTCTTCAATCTTGAAGCGAGCCCTCTGCAGCCGACTGGGTTTAATATCCTCGGCATTCATTGATGCAGAAAGGTCCAACGCAATGACTAACGCATTACCTTGTTTAAAAACAGGTTGAGGTTGTTTTTCCCAAACAGGCTGAGCCGCAGCCACAATTAATAGTAAGGCTGCTATTAGCAAACTTATAAAGAGCCGTGAGGAACGTCCCTCGCCTTTTTGCTCTAGAAAAGGAATTAATTCAGGATCACAGATCGCTTGCCAGTAGGTACGATTGACACGCTTTTTAGCAGAAAAATAAGCAACGGCGACGGTTACAGGAATTAGCAAAAGCCAACTGGGCTGTAAAAAATGAAATGTAGTTAACATCGTAAAAAAATCCATCCTTTACCCTTCCTTCACATACTTAAAAGAGAAAAGAAGCAAGATAAAAGCTAAGAGTAACGCCGCTAACAAAGGCCAATGATAAAGCGACTCAATGGGGCGAAAAAACTCATTATCTTGCGAGATAGGTTCGAGCTCATCTAACAGCTCATAAATTTCAGCTAGCTGATCGATATCCCGTGCACGGAAATATTTACCGCCCGTTTTGTCTGCAATCGAGGTGAGCGTAGCTTCATCAATATTACTGTTAGAGGATGCTTGCATGTAAGAATTAAAACCCGAAAAAGCCCCTAACAACCCTAAGCGGGTATCCGCCCCGACACCTATGGTATAAATTTTAAAGCCTTCTTTAGCTGCTAATTCAGCAGCCACTAATGGGTCTAAAGCACCAGCATTACTCGTACCATCAGTTAGTAATATTAAAACTCGCTGTTTCTTATCAGACTTTTGGAAACGCTTAACCGCAAGTCCGATCGCATCTCCTATCGCCGTTGACTTACCCGCTAAGCCAATTTGAGCCTCATCCAGTAACGCTTTCACAGTTTTCCGGTCATGCGTCAAAGGCGCTTGAACATAGGCTTTTTCACCAAACAGTATTAAACCGACACGATCACCTTGCCGCCGTTCAATAAAATCCCCCGCAACAATTCGGGTAGCAACAAGGCGATTAATCAACTGACCGTTGAGCTCAAAATCCGTTTCAAACATACTTTCAGACAGATCAACAGCCAGTACTAAATCTCTACCCTCTAATTGCTGTGGAATGGGTTCACCCAACCACTGCGGTTTCGTAACAGCCGCGACTAAAAACAGCCAAACAATAAACGCTAAGATAAAGCCGGTATAGCTATTACGACCAACGAGGCTATGCTGCCCACCCACTGCGTTTTCCATTTGATCAATAAAGGGAACATATAAAGCATTATGATTTCTGCCACTTGCTGGGGGTAACATCATTCTTACTAATAAAGGCAGTGGTGCCAACAACCATAACCAAGGCCAAGCAAACTCAAGCATGAGAAGCCCCTTTAACCTGTTTGATCCATAGCCGTGAAAACTTAATCAAGGCAGCACCATCTATAGTGCCAGAATGTTGCTCCTGATAGGGGCCTTGGGCTAACACGTCAAGTACAGCGGAATCAGGTGCCGCGCCAGTTTCTTGCAAAAAGTGACACCAACGAGCACCCGACAAAGGGGCGACCTGTTCCCTTGGGTAGAGGGAAAGCGCAAGTCGTTTCAACAGTGCATTACTTTGCATGACTAACCGTTTACCGTCTTGATCTTGCAAGAAATTCTGTTCAAGCAGCTTTAATTCCTCCAGTGCATAACGTCGAGGGTCACTCAGTTTTTTCCGCAAATAACAGCCACAAAATACAACAATAATGATCAGACTAATAATTAATAACCACCAACCATAAGCCAACGGCCACCAGCTGATCATATCCGGCGTATGCATATCACGTAGAGGGATCTGACTATAATCCATTAGGTCCTCCATCTAAGCTGAATAAGGGGTGCTGATTACTGTGCCAATGAGCAAATTCAACCCCTCGGAGGTTTCGTAGCTGCTCCAAAAGATCTATCCGTTGTTGAAATTGTGCGTGATAGTTCGCTTGCTGTTTTGCATTGGCATCGATTACAACTTCACGACCTTTACCCATAAAGCGATAATGCTTACCCGAAGGTAGTTTCGCTTCCAAAGGATCAGAGATAAGCACCATTTTTAGCTCGCAACGCTGTGCTATACGCATAAGGTGTTGCTGCAGCATTGGATCAACATCATGAAAATCACTAAACAGATAAATAAGGGTTCCACTACTTAAAAGAGGTTCAATCTCTATTAATTGAGTCGTCAATGACGCAGTGAGAGTATCCGATTTATCGGTAAACCCTTGGGATAGCGCAGAGATCATCTGCATTACTTGTTGGCGGTTGTTTGTTGGCTTAAAAAGATCGCCCGAGTCATTAGCCAAAATACGGCCACCCACTCTATCCCCGTTTGCCAATGTAGTCCACATAACCATCGCTGCAGCGTAAGCTGCTAACACTGATTTATAATGGCCTCGCGTTGCAAAATGCATTGGTTGTCGCAAATCTGTCACTACAAAGACAGGGCGCTCACGCTCTTCTCGATACAGCTTCGTATGCGCTTCGCCGGTTCGAGCCATAAGCCGCCAATCTAAATGTCGAATATCATCACCAGGTTGATACTCGCGCACATCATCAAACTCCATACCCCGACCTCGAATATGGCTTAAGTGATGGCCTTCTCGAATAGCCATACGTTCACGTTGCTGCCCCCTTGCTGGCGGCCAATACCGTAAGCTGACTAACTCATCTAAGGTTAGTAAGTTACGGGCAGCCGGAACCGGCCTTGGGCTACTGTCTCCCTGAAACATATAAACTACCGCCTACTACTATGGTACAGCCACGCGAGCAATAAGCTCTGCAATCATTTGATCTTTATCTAGCCCTTTAGCTTCTGCGACGTAACTTAAACCAATTCGATGACGCAGCACACTGGGGGCGATCTCTTGAATATCATCCGGTGTTACGAAGTCTCGACCCGCTAACCATGCTTTTGCCCGGACCGCCCGATCTAAAGCGATTGTGGCACGTGGACTCGCCCCAAACACAAGACTCCCTTTAAGATCATCCCCATACTTCTCTGGCTCGCGAGTCGCCATAATAAGCGCAATTAAGTAGTCTTCAAGGTTAGGGGCCATATAGGTACCCATAATGGACGAGCGAACACGAAAGAGATCATCTTCAGTCAAAGCAATCTCCGCCAATTTGGTTTGGCCACCTAGGCTTGATGTGTGTTCATTTCGCACAAGAGAGAGAATCTCTTTTTCCTGTTCGTGATCTGGATAATCAACCCTAATATGCAACATAAAACGATCCAATTGAGCTTCTGGAAGAGGATACGTTCCCTCTTGCTCTAACGGGTTTTGTGTTGCCATCACCATAAAAAATTTAGCTAAAGGGTATGTTTTACCCGCCACCGTTACTTGGCGTTCGGCCATCGCTTCCAGCAACGCTGATTGCACTTTAGCCGGTGCTCGGTTGATCTCGTCAGCCAAAAGTAAATTACAAAAAAGAGGACCCGGGCGAAAACTAAACTCCCCCTTTTGAGTGTTATAAATCTCCGTACCTGTAATATCACTAGGTAACAGATCTGGTGTAAACTGTGCGCGATGAAAGGTGCCTTCGAGCAAGTCACTTAATGCATGAATCGTACGGGTTTTTGCGAGTCCAGGTGGACCTTCTAACAGCACATGTCCATCGGTAAGCAGCGCAATTAACAAGTACTCTATTAATTCTTCCTGAGCTACCACACGTTTTTTTAATGCCTCAGACAGGCTCATCACTTTCGCTTGTAACGCAACCGCCTCAACGGTCTCAGTTGCCACATCTGCTGTCATTCCATTACTCCTAGAACCTTTTAACTATGTTAATTCAATGGGTTAACGCTTGAAAAATGAGGTCAATTCTATTTATTTCAAGGCAGTTCAACACCCTCTGACTGTCGATTTACAAAGAAGTTTCAATGATTAAAATCAGCCTCTTCTTATTAAAAAGATAAAAAAAAGCCATGCGTTTGGCATGGCCTATTTTAAGCAATGGAGTCAGCATCAATGATCTGAAAGCTGATCCTCACTCAGAAGTCCGTATTTTTTAATTTTGCGATGCAGCGTTGATCGACTCACGCCCATTGCTTTAGCCGCGCGGGTAACAACCCAACGATGTTGCTCCAATATATTTTCCAACGCCTCTTTCTCTGAAAGGTTTCCAGATTCACTTGAAATAGATAAAACCCGTAAAGGCGGAGTATTGCTATTAAGCTCTTGCTCATTCAACAAACGCTCTTCATTTGAAAAAACCTCATCAGGTAAATCTTCGACGCAGATAATATCTCCTTCTTTCATACATAAGGCATATTGAAGAACATTTTTAAGCTGTCGAATATTTCCAGGCCAACTATAGGCAGTTAAGATATCCATCGCTTTCTGATCAATATCTACAGTCTCAGCTTCCCCTTCATCAAGACAGAGGCCACTTAGCACTTTATCTATAATTACCTGTTGATCGCTACGTTGACGCAAGCTCGGCAATGAGACTTGGAAGCCACCAATACGATAGTATAGATCTTCCCTAAACTCTCCACGGGCCACATACTCTTTTAGATCACGGTGAGTCGCGCAAATAACATTTAAACTGACGGGGACAGGCTCATGTTCACCTAATGGGATAATTTCACTTTCTGCCAGTACACGCAGCAAACTAGCTTGCAGCTCTAATGGCATATCACCTATCTCATCAAGAAATAAGGTACCACCATCACTAGCTTGAATTTTACCAACCTTGCCAGTTTTAAGGCCGCCAGTAAACGTACCAGCACCATAACCAAATAACTCACTTTCTATCAACGATTCAGGAATAGCTGCACAGTTCAACGTAATAAATGGTTTGTCCGCGCGGTTACTGCTCTGATGCAAAGCACGTGCCCAAACTTCCTTACCCGTCCCAGTCTCCCCTTGTAAAAGAATGCTAATGCCTTTATTAACAATTTTTTGGCAGCGCGTTGCCTGTCTTAACAGTGCAGGCTCCTTACCTGCAGCCAACACTAAGGGGGTATCGGTTGGCACAGAGCTTTCAACCGTTAAGGGTCTTGATGTCGCAATCCTCGGCTGCGACTTCTGCACAGAGTAAGCAGTATTTTGTAGTAAGCTCGCATGAAATTTGTAAGGCTTACCCATAACCTGCATATAGTGCTCAACAGCGCCCGATCCGGCCGACTCTAACTGCTCGAAGCTTAAATCAAAAATATCTTGAAACTTTTTGCCAACAATTTCATAGCGATCGCGACAGCCTAATGTCAATAGAATGGGGGTCGTTGCAGCGACGATAGTACCACTTTCATTAACGGCAACTAAGGCTTTTGTAATAGAAACAACAGGTGAAACCGAAAAGCTAATTACACGTTGATTAACATACGCATCTTTAAACACTATCGCTTCGATTTCATCGGCGGTTTCACACACCATATTTAGTGCCAGCGCCTGCCCCAAACGATTCCCTGTCGCAAAGGTGGAAGCATCAATAGCACCAAAAGGTGTTCCATCTGGAGAGATCAGCGGTGCTGCTGAACAACTAAATCCCTGTAAGTTACTACCGTAATGCTCTTCAGCATAAACGGTGACGGGACTACACTCCGTTAAGCATGTACCTACGCCATTTGTCCCAACAATGCTTTCTGACCACAAAGTACCTTGTCGTAGCCCTTTTGCTACCAAATCATGGCCTACACTTGACTCAGCAAATGATTTAACCGCAACACCTTCTTCATTGGTAATAAGAACGGTATAACCACTATGTTTAGATAAGGTTCGAATTTTATCAAAAACTTCGACCGAATCATTTAATAGCTTTTCTAAAGGCCCTTGGTGTTCTTTAATTTCAGAATCAGTTAGTGCTACCAACTCCACATCAACATGTTCCGAGATTTTATATCTGTCTCGACACCGCTCCCAAGAGCTTTCAATGTATCTATCAGTTAAAGTATCTCCGCTTTTTGGAGTTTTCATCCTGTGAAAACTCTTAGTATCAGAACGATCTGCACTTTTAGAAGACATTATTTCACCTGCTCACTCCTTGCCTAGCTTATATAATGCATAAGACAAGGTGATTTTTATATTTATAGTTGTGTCAGTCTGCGGCACATCAGGGCATATATGCAACAGTTATTTACCAAAATTACCACAATATACCCTTAAACCATAAGCGTTTTTTGCCATATTTAACGTCACAATGTCGTACATTATAGTTCACACGTCCCATCAGAACGAATACTCATCAGCATGATAGGAAGACCTTACCAAAGGACCACATGCTGCATGCACAAACCCCATGTCAATTGCCATATCATGTAATCGATCAAACTCTTCAGGTGTTACATAGCGATCAACAGGGAGATGATGCTTGCTCGGTTGCAAGTATTGACCAATGGTAATCATATCCACATCAGCTTCTCTCAGCGCCCTCATCACCTCATGAATTTCGCTTTCACTTTCACCTAACCCCAACATAATACCTGACTTTGTCATAATCTCAGGATGGTGCTCTTTAAAGGTTTTAAGCAGGCGCAACGATTCTTCGTAGTTAGAACCTGGACGAATCTTTTTATAAAGACGCGGAACTGATTCGAGATTATGGTTCAGTACATCAGGCACACAATCTTTAAATTTATCGATAGCATCGTTTAATCGACCACGAAAATCAGGTACTAAACATTCGATTCTGATATGTTCACTTCGTTGACGAATTTCCTTAATGCAAGAAACAAAGTGACCAGCTCCCCCATCACGAAGGTCATCTCTATCTACTGACGTAATCACGACATATTTTAATCCCATACTCGTAACCGCTTCAGCCAGTTTTGCCGGTTCATCGCTATCCAGCTGATTGGGCCGTCCATGAGCAACATCACAAAAAGGGCAACGGCGAGTACAGATATCTCCCATAATCATAAAGGTCGCAGTACCTTTACTAAAACATTCATACAAATTAGGGCAACTAGCCTCTTCACAGACTGATGCTAAACTATGCTGACGTAAGGTCTGCTTTATCCCATCAACCTTGGGTGAATTGTTATAGCGTACACGAAGCCAATCGGGCTTTCTAAGCTGATCCTCTCTAGTTGTGGGCACAATTTTTACAGGAATACGGTCAACCTTGTCCTGACCTCTTTGTTTTATTCCCTGTTTAATACTTACTTTCTGCATAACAACGGAAAACTCCAAAAAATAAAAAGGAGCGCGTTATACGCGCTCAAAAGTTCTGCTTTGGGAGCGCAGAAGCGGAGGTGACAACAACCTTAACTTTCAACTTCCAGATAAATGAGACATAAAAAAAGTACGTTAACGTCCATATACACCTACTATTTAAATAATCACCTTAACCTTAGCCACAAACAAAGCAAAACCTAGACCAATAAAAAAATACACACATAAGCCTCTGAATAAAAAGGGGAATTAACATCAATCCCGAAATCATCTTAGGCGTAAAAAAAACACTACCGTCACAGTATGTCTCAAGAAATGAAACACTCTGTAGTAACCACACAAGGTATCTAAATAGATATCTACCTGGTGGCTTCTCACCAGTTACGAGCTCTACCCACTCTCCCTCCCCTATGTACTGCGATTTTAGCCTCTAAAACATCTAATAAAATTGATATTTTATTAAAACCCAAACCAAGGACTCTCTATGCGGCATAATCTTTGCTTTTACAAATTGTGGTCTGAAGTGCCACACGAATAATTATTAAAAAACACTGAAAAAGGAAATAACGATGAACTGGACAAAACCAGCTTATAAAGACCTTAGAATTGGTTTCGAAGTAACAATGTACTTTGCTAACCGCTAAGTAAAAAATCTTAATACATACGTGCCCGCCCCTGCTATGCAGGGGTTCTAAGCAAACACCAAGTCAACTTACCGCTCACAGATACTTTATAAGAACAAACTCAAATCAAGTTGAGCCGTCCTATCAAACATAATGAAACACTTTGACTCAAAAGACTGAAACAGAGTGGCTCAATAATATATTTCATCTCACGATACCTAAAAAAACATAATAGATACGGACACTGTAGGGCATAAGCTGTAGGGTATAAAAAGCAACCCAACAACTGGCACAAAAAGTGTATTCCTCCCAGATAAACACCAATAAAGCATGGAATACACACATGAAAAAAACAAAAATACTTACAGTACTTATCTTCCTTTTGGCATCCCAAATCGCCCAGGCAGGAATGCCTGGTATGCGCGGCGTTCAACATCTTGGTCTCACCGTTCCTAACGTGAAGGAAGCTACTGCATTTTTTAAAGATGTAATTGGCTGTGAGTCATTTTTCTCAATCGGACCCTTTGGACCTTTCGAAGATGATTGGATGACAGAAAACCTTAATGTTGATAAGGAAGCCGTCATAAAAACAGCTCACCTTATGCGCTGCGGTAATGGCCCAGCCCTAGAAATTTTTGAATATTCCGCACCTGATCAAAAGCAAACACCCCCTCGCAATAGTGATATAGGTGGTCATCATCTTGCATTTTATGTTGATGACATGGAAAAAGCCGTAGGATATTTGGAACAGAAAGGGATAAAAATACTGGGTAAACCTCATACCTTTACTGACACTGGAATGAAAGGCCTAACTTGGGTTTACTTCATGGCGCCATGGGGAATGCAGCTTGAGATTGTTAGCTACCCATTTGGCCAAGGTTATGAAAAAGAAACCGGTCGTAGAATGTGGGACCCGCGCTACTAACAGATACTTCACTCTACTATTTGAACCCTATTCATAGCCCCTCCATTTTAAGGTGGTGCTATGAATAGAAGGTGGCCAAAATAATGAAAAAAATATTCGCACTATTTACACTACTATTCTGTTCAATCGCTCAAGCGCATTTCACGCATTTTGAACCCCGTATAATCCATCTTTATCAAGACAACCAAGACACTATTGCCTTAATGCGTATGCCCCTACCTCTAGTCCTTCTAGACAACACATGGCAAGGTATAGATAGCAATCAAGACCTACCGTTCACAGAAAAAAGAGCTGCACCTGAAGGGAATGATTATTTTATTAAGCATGATGAAGTGCGAACAACGCTTGATCGTTTAAAAAACTACATCAGCCAAGGCTACACATTCACAAAAGATGGCGCTACTCAGCCCTTCTCTGTTGAACAGATACATATTTTTAATACCGATAGCCGGAAACCATTCAGTGACCTAGATACTGCACTAGAAAATTTTAACGGAGAGCTGGTCATCACTCCCGACGCAACCAAGCTATTTGATTCAGGCATTGATATTCAATTGCGCTTGCCGAATACATCAATTGTCGAAAATGATATTACGATCACAAGCTATTTAGGAGATAAGTTTAACGCCATCACTCGATTAGCTAACATCATTACTCTCCACATAGATGAGCAACAGATCTCTGAAACTACCGTCGGGGTTTTAGACTACTCCTCTCAGCATCAGCCTACGCTTTCTCATAAATTAATGGGCGGATTTAAGGATGGGTTTAGTCATATTTTGATTGGTTTAGACCACGTGCTTTTCGTCGTCTTATTGTTTTTTAGTGCTCCAACCTTCTTAAGGCTTTTATCACTCGCCACAGCCTTTACGATTGGACACTCATTTAGTTTATTCGTAGGAGACAGCGCACCGATATCATCTCCTCTTTTTACCCCATGTATCGAACTCTTAATTGCTCTAACCATTGGCATAACAGCCATCGCACTGCTTTTTAATAAAGCACAACATTTAGGCACAACACCCCTACTTATTATCGGCGTTATTCATGGCTTTGGTTTCTCATTTGTATTTAGCGAACTAGCACAGGAGGGAGCTCAAACGAGTCTTATTAACCTTCTCGGTTTCAATCTTGGAATAGAGGCAGGACAGTTATTTATCTATATAGTGATTTTTGTACTTACTTCACTGCTCAGTAAGAAGCTTATATTCAACAAACCGCTTCCTTATTATGTTTCTTTAGGTACGCTCGCCGTATCAAGCTATTGGATAGTCACTCGCGCTATTCCTCTGGTTGAATACGCGACCGCTTAAAAAGAAAAACAGAATGAATGCGAGAGGATTAAACCTCTCGCAGATATGACCATAGAGAATCGCTACCCCTTAGCAAATACTTTAGAGTTACGCTCATTTCGGAAGGTAAACTCATCTGGATTATTAACCACCGCTTCCGCACG
>NZ_LUTR01000027.1 GCF_001597725.1 Neptuniibacter marinus | reverse complement strand
ATTCAGCGCTGCTTTGCAGGCCTCCCTTAGCAAGGACGGCGAATTATAGACACTTCCCAAACAACGTCAACAGGCAATCTTAAAAAACTGTGAAATAAAGGTAAAAAGATTAAATAAGCGAGCAATCATCAGAAAACTGGTTAGCCCGCGATCAATTTTACCTAAAACATCTATTGTAGATACAAAAATGCCGCTTAGTTACATAAGCGGCACCCGAATACTCTCTTCAATTAAACAGAGGAGCTTTTAATCTTTCATATCTCTCATCGTCCGCTCAAAATCTTCTTCGTATGTATAGTCATCATCGTCGTTTTTTTCTTCGCTATCGTCAGCGTCGCCATCTTCTTCATCTTTAGTAGGCTTCACGAAAATAACACCTAAGATAATTCCAGCTTCGAAGAGTAGCCACATAGGTAGTGCCAATAAACTTTGCGAAATGACATCGGGCGGCGTCAACAACATACCTAAAACAAAACAGCCAACAATCACATAGGCACGCTTATTCCGTAACCCTTTAACGGTAGCCGCACCTGACCAGATCAACAATAAGGTGGCTATAGGTATTTCAAAAACAATTCCAAATGCAAAGAATAGTTTTAGAACAAAATTTAAATAACTGCTGATATCCGTCATCACTGCCACATTTTCCGGCCCAACACTGGTAAAGAAACCAAAGATCAGTGGAAATACAACAAAATAAGCAAAGGCAATGCCTGCATAAAACAGAAAAATACTAGAAGCCAGCAAAGGGACAGCAAATTTCTTTTCGTGCTGATAGAGGCCCGGCGCAATAAATCCCCAGATTTGATGCAATATAAAAGGCATTGCTACAAAAATTGCCGCAACAAGCGTCAACTTGAATGGCGCAAAAAATGGCGAAGTCACATCGGTTGCTATCATGCTAGTGCCTTCCGGCAGCAATGCAGTCAGGGGTGTAGATAGATAGGTATAAAGGTCATTGGCAAAATAGAACAACCCTAAAAAAACACCAAAGATGATTAATAATACGTACATTAATCGCTGGCGCAGCTCGACAAGGTGACTAATTAAAGGCAACTCTTGATCTTTCTCTGAGGCTTTCTGCTGATTACTCATTACTTATCAACCTTGCCCATTTCGTCACCGGCTACCGTATCAGTCTTTGCTAACGTCCCTTCTGACTCCTTCAACTCTTCAGGCGATGTCGTTTTTGCCGCAATAGGTGAATCATCATCCAATACACCAAACGGCTGGCGCATATCGTTCAGCTCTTTTTCTAGTTCATCTTTTTTAATCGATGTCGCCCTTCTTACCTCATCAATTCTAAGCTCTTCACTTATCTCTGATTGAATAGCACCGACGGTACGCCGAATACGACTCACCCAGAGGCCGAGAGTCCGTACAGCAGACGGCAGCTTTTCTGGGCCCAGAACAACCAATGCGACGACCGCAACAATCAATATTTCGGCGAAACCGATATCAAACATTTATCGTGGCCAACTATTTATCAGTTTTCTGTTCTTCTTTTACATCTGCTTTATTCGCATCAGTAAAATCGGCATCATCCTGCTTTAACTGTTTATTATCAGCTTCTTCCTGAGCTTTTTCTTCATCACTCATCGCTTTTTTGAAGCCTTTGACTGCTCCACCTAAGTCACTGCCAATATTTTTGAATTTTTTAGTACCAAAAATCAAAACAATAATGGCAAGAACAATCAGAAGCTGCCAAATACTAATACCGCCTAAACCCATTGTTATTCTCCGTCGTGAAATCAGAGGCGATAAGATCACCTTAATTTATCAAATAGACCTTAGCCTTTTACTCTCGATGCTTTTTCTTCTAAGCCAGAAAGGTCAAAGCGTCGCGCCAATTCATCTAATACTACCTGAGGATTCTCACCTAAATGTGACAACACAACTAGACTATGAAACCAAAGGTCGGCTGTTTCATAAATAACATCTTTGTTATCACCACTAACCTGCGCATCTTTTGCAGCCAGTATAGTTTCGGTCGCCTCTTCGCCCACTTTTTCAAGAATTTTATTCAAACCTTTCGCATGTAAGCTTGAGACATATGAACTATCTGGAGATGCAGATTTCCGCTCTTCTAATACCTTGCCCAGCTGAGTTAATACATCACTCATCTCATATCGCTCTTTTATCTATGCTAATTTTTGTTGCGGAAGCATACCCGAACAATATTACTTCCACCATACCCAGAGGGATAGCCTAATCTCGTTTAAATAAAAGTGCACCACCCAAAATAGCCAAAAGCCAACTACTTACAGGTAACTCACACAACCAAACCTGTAGTTCTGGACTCGCTGTAATAACACTACCGCCAATAAAAAGTATCGCTAGATAGGTACGATGCTTACTCTTAGCCTCTAACTCATCTTTCGCTTGTTGATAAGCACGCAGATCCCTTAGTCTAATATTATCTAAATTACGCACCTGATTTAGAGCATCAAAGACAAGTTGCGGCATATGAGGAAGTTTTTCTAACCAATCGGGGGCTTGCTGCTTAATAGTGCGGTAAACGCCTTTCGGCCCCATACGCTCTTTCATCCAGTTTTCCAGGAAAGGCTTTGCGGTTTTCCATAGATCAAGGTCGGGGTAAAGCTGTCGGCCTAGCCCTTCGATATTTAACAATGTTTTTTGGAGCAATACCAGCTGTGGCTGCACTTCCATATTAAAACGCCGTGCAGTCTGAAATAGCCCAAGTAAAACTTGCCCAAAAGAGATCTCTTTTAATGGCTTTTCAAATATAGGCTCACAGACACTTCTAATCGCTGTTTCAAATGCATCAACATTAGTATCTGCAGGCACCCAACCTGAATCCACATGCAGTTGAGCAACTAAACGATAATCTCTCTTAAAGAAAGCTAAGAAGTTTCGTGCAAGGTAACTTTGATCTTCCGGTGTCAACGAACCAATAATCCCAAAATCCACCGCTATATATTGGGGCTGCGAAGGGTTGTTGCGAGAAACGAAAATATTGCCTGGGTGCATATCGGCATGAAAGAAGCTATCCCTAAACACTTGGGTAAAAAAGATCTCTACGCCCCGCTCTGCAAGCAACTTCATGTCTGTATGTTGAGCCGCTAACTGTTCAAGATCGGCCACAGGAATGCCGTGGATACGCTCCATAACGAGCACATTTGAACGGGTAAAATCCCAGTAAATTTCGGGGATATAGAGAACATCACTATTATCAAAATTACGTCGTAGCTGCGAACCATTAGCCGCTTCTTTACGCAGATCTAATTCATCAAAGATAGTTTGCTCATATTCAGCCACAACCTCTACAGGCCGAAGACGCCTTCCCTCAGCCCAAACGCCATGTACAAGGCGCGCTAAGGTAAATAGGAGATCTACATCTTTTCTAATCGTTTTGCTAATTCCTGGACGGATAACCTTAACAACCACATCTCGCCCATCAAACATAGTCGCTTCATGAACTTGAGCAACGGACGCCGACGCCAATGGCTCAACCTCAAACCGGCAAAATAGCTCAGACACGGGCTGCCCCAATGCAGTTTCAATTAAACTCTGGGCTTGAGGGCCTGAAAAAGGAGGCACTCGATCTTGTAATTTTTTCAACTCTGCCGCGAGTTCATCGGAAAGAAGATCTCTGCGAGTGGAAAGCATTTGACCAAATTTAACAAAAACAGGTCCTAAAGCCTCTAAAGCCAATCGGATACGAACCGCTTCCGGCTTAGATGCGCGAATAAACAAACGCCAAGGTAATAACCAAAATAAAATACGAACGTACCAAGGTAAAGACAACCCTAAAAATATCGTATCAAGACGATAACGAGCAAACACTTGGATTATTCTTAGAATACGTGAAAGACGCTTCACAGCAGAGGAACCTTAATTAAAAATTATATTAATACAACAAAGACAGCAGCAGATGCTAGTTAGCTCGGACTAAATTACGACCATCTTCCTTAGCTTGATACAGTGCCGCATCAGCGCGGTTAAAAGCTTCCTCTAAAGAATCACCTTCTTTAATCTCAGTCACCCCGAAAGACATTGTGATCCCAACAGGCTTACCATGAAAATTAAATGGGCTTTTCGCCAATGAAAGTCTTAGTTTATTCATCGCCTGCACGGCTTCAGTGACCGATGTTGAGGGAAGGATAATAACAAACTCTTCACCTCCATAACGAGCAACAAAGTCAGTCACTCTAATACTTTTGGTAATAACCTTAGCAACTAAACGTAAAACCTTATCACCGGCAAGATGTCCAAAGTTATCATTTACACTTTTGAAAAGATCTAGGTCCGCAACAACAACAGTAAACGCCGTACGGTAGCGCGACCAACGCTCATATTCTTGGACAATATATTCATCATACGCGGCACGGTTTGGTAAGCCAGTCAACGGATCAGTCCTTGCGCGCAGACGCTCCTCTTCCATATGAGCTTTCACCTTGCGGGTTTCTTGCTCCATCTCATCAACTTTTGAGATTAGATCCTCATATCGACCTTGCAACCGACTTTCACGCTCCTCCTCTTTCTTTTTAAAGCTGTCCATTGCTCGCATCAAACCGGTTAACTGAAACGAGACCGCGTTTTTGAGATCCTTTAAATCATTCGTATTTTTAACCGTATGGTTCAGTTGCTTAACATCTTGGCGCACTTGCTGGTCAAGCTCTCGCTGATTCTGACCAATCTCTTGCTGCTCTTGACGGCTATCCACAACAAAGGTCTGAACTTCGGTCAATCTAGAGCTTAATTCTACTAAATAATTTTCAAAATCATCGCTAGTATTACTAGTCGACTTGATAACCAATTGAACAATAAGGTGAACTATCTCAGGTAAATGGGGCAGCTCAAAACCTTTTTCAATACGTTGAACTAACTCTCGTGCATCAGGCGCATCTTCTTTCGGAACGCTAAGCCCACTTATAAGCTCAAGAAGCTCGGTCCCTATATGTTTTAACAGTATGCGAACTTCCTCACCGAGCGCATCGGTAGAGGCGGTGTTGTCTAAAGAGAAATGACTCTTTTCAAAAGCCGTATCACCCTCACTGCCGCTCTCAACATGACTTTGCAACTCAATCAAGTCATCAAGTAAACCCGGCAGCCCATAAATTTTATCATTGATGTCATGACTTCGAGTTTCAAGCGAATCAAGAACATTCTGGGCACCGCTACTTTGTACTTGGGTACGTAACATGCGTACCCACTTTAACAGTGCAGCAACAACCTCTTGCGCTTGCTTATCCTTAACCTCAACTCTACTTTTAACTTGCTTTTCAACACGTTTGGTCGTTTGCCTCAAAGCAGATAGGTTTTCCATACACGCTTTCTGCAGTAGAGGCTTCAACTGGGATAATTCAGTATCAAACTGCGGACTTTCCCCTTCTAGGGCAACCGTCAAATAGCTAGCAAGTTGACGCAGCTGACTCTCAACATCGGCACTTTTGCGCTCTTGTTGTTCCAACTCTTGAGTCAATTCCCTATATTTCTTTTTCCAATCAACTTTTTCTTCTGCCACTCTAAATCCCCAGGACATCGAAACCAAAAATCCAGTCTGAACTTATGTTAGTCTAACTAACTAATTCGCACTAGGGCTTATAGCAAACAGATATAAAAAAACGCCCATGAAGGGCGTTTTTTTAAATCTTTAGGTTTACTCGGCTGCGGAGCGTTCCTTCTCAATTAGGAAATTCACTACTTTTAACATCTCTTGCTGACCACCCGCCATCTGAGCACTAATGCGATACTTGCCATTAACAATCATTGCCGGTACACCTTCAACACCGTAACCACGCAGCTTAGAGTCGCCTTGCTTTAGCTTCATGTTAACCGCAAAGGAGTTATACATTTTATCAAACTGGCCACGATCAAGGCCTAAATTTGCGTAAAACTCAGAAAAGTCATTCATACCAGAAAAGCGACGACGCTCAACATGAATCGCATGAAAAGTAGCTTCATGCGTTTTATCTAACGTTTTCATAAGCTCTGATGCATAAAAAGCACGTGCCATCGGCTCCCAGCTACGCCCAAAAACTACAGGGATACGAACAAAGTTCACATCATCCGCTTGATTACTGTTCCAGCTTTTAATGTAAGGCTCGAAGCTATTACAGTGGGGACATGGATAACCAAACATCTCAACCACTTCTACCTTACTCTGATCAATCGTGCGTACAGGCGTTGTTAACTTAACGTAGTGCACACCCTCACGGTAATCTTCTGCTTGAACAAGTAACGGCAAAAACAAAGCGATCAATATAAAGCCAATTTTTTTCATTCTATTTTATGCTCCGAACAATCAACTGAATTAAGAATAGACATAACAGCAGACGATAAAGTTCCATCTTGTCAGAAAAACATCTACAAAAAAAGGCAGCTTACGCTGCCTTTTTTTAACTCGAACTGAATTTATTTACTCAGTCCTTGGATATAACTAGCAACTGCTTTAATTTCTGCATCGCTTAGTTTACCAGCGGTATCACGCATCATACCTTGAGGATCGTTAGCACGTTCACCTGTACGGAAAGCATGTAACTGTTTTTCTGTATATGCAGCGTGCTGTCCACCAATAGCAGGGAAACCAGCTTGGTCGTTACCTTGACCTGTTGGAGCGTGGCATGCTGTACAAGCAGCAACACCTTTAGCAGCAATACCGGAACGGTAGATCTTCTCGCCTTGCTCAACTAAATCTTTGGCAGCGTGTCCTACTGTACCTTGCTGTTTTGCAAAGTAAGCAGCGATATCAGCTATATCTTGATCACTTAACGCATCAAGTAGGCCTGTCATTTCCACAATTGGGCGAGTGCCTGCTTTAATTTCATTAAGCTGTTTGATCAGATAAGCTTCATTCTGACCTGCTAATTTAGGGAAGTTTGCTATAGCGCTGTTACCGTCAGCACCGTGACAAGCTCCACACACAGCCGTTTTGCCTTTTCCTGCAGCGGCATCACCTGCCGCATGAGCTACACCAGTAAGACCTATGGTCACAAGCAAGCTAATCAGTAGTTTATTCATCGACGAACCCAGACTCTTGATTAAAATTATGTTTGATCTATGTAAAACACTAATAGTTTTACGTTGACCAATGTTATCCTCACTTCCCTGCAGACTAGAGCTAAATCCTGATCGCAGGTAAAATTGGCGCAATTATAAACCAATATCCACACAAACTGGAACGACAATCTCTGTTCCTTTAGTAGCGATTACCAAAAAAGCGGCCCAAAATATGTCATCAGATCAATTAACCGTTCACTATAACAGCGCACGATTTAATAAAAGCGCGGCAAAATTACATCAGTGTCCGGAAGATGTAGGCGCCGAAGTTGCGTTTGCTGGCCGCTCAAATGCGGGCAAATCTAGCGCGATTAACACACTTACAAACAACGGGAAATTAGCCCGCACATCAAAAACACCTGGCCGAACCCAGTTAATAAACTTTTTCGATCTCAATATTGAAGATTTACGTATCGTCGACCTACCAGGTTACGGATACGCTAAAGTCCCCATTGAGATGAAACAGCATTGGCAGCAACATCTTGATGAATATCTGCAAAAGCGTCAATGCTTGCAAGGAGTCGTATTAGTTATGGATATACGTCATCCGATGAAAGAGTTCGATCACATGATGATCGGCTGGTGCCAATCCTCCCATATGCCACTACATGTATTATTGACCAAAGCTGACAAGTTAAAGAAAGGGCCCGCTCAATCAACACTGCTAAAAATCCGCAAGGAACTTAGTGAAGTATTAGGTGACCTTGTGACAGTGCAAACATTCTCCGCACTGAAAAAGCAAAATGTTGATCAACTTCGTCAGCGGTTAGATAGCTGGCTTCTACCTGAGAATGATCAACCTGAAATGGAATAGCTGAGATTTAGAAGGCAAAAAAGAGCCCTGGGAATCGTTAAAAGAGTAACGACTGATACCGCAGGGCTTTAATACATACTCGCTGGAAAGAGCTACAGCTAGAATAAATGTAAAAAATATAGCTCTAAATCTGTGACGCTTGTTTATAGCAATAGTTCAATCTAAATATAAATTTAATGAGCCTGTTCCCAATTATCACCTACGCCGGCTTCAACTAAGAGTGGTACATCCAAATCAGCAGCTCCCGTCATCTGCCGCTTTACCTCGCCCACAAAATCATCAACCTGATCTTCACGTACCTCGAAGACCAACTCATCATGCACCTGCATAATCATACGAACATCATAATCAGCTCTCGCTAACCAATTATCCACAGATACCATTGCCCGTTTGATAATATCGGCAGCTGTTCCCTGCATAGGTGCATTGATCGCGGTTCGCTCTGCCGCTTGTCGACGTATCGCATTTTTAGCTTTGATCTCAGGAAGATATAACCGACGGCCAAATAAGGTTTCTACATAACCCTGCTCCTGCGCCTTAACACGCACATCATCCATATAGTTCTGCACATCAGGATAGGTAGCAAAATAATGCTCTATATATAGTCCTGCCTCTTTGCGACTAATGCCGAGCTGCTTAGCTAAACCAAAAGCCGACATCCCATAGATTAAGCCAAAGTTGATCGCTTTAGCACTACGTCGCTGATCACTGCTTACCTCGCTGAGTTCAACCTTAAATACCTCCGCTGCCGTCGCACTATGAATATCGGCTCCTTTAGAGAAGGCTTCTAACAACCCTTTATCCTGCGATAGATGCGCCATAATCCGCAGCTCAATTTGCGAGTAATCCGCAGCAACAATTTTATACCCTTCAGGCGCGATAAAAGCATGACGAATTCGGCGCCCTTCTTGTGTACGAACAGGAATATTCTGTAGATTCGGGTCCGTTGAAGATAACCGTCCTGTCGCAGTCACCGCTTGGTGATAGGAGGTATGGATACGTTGAGTACGTGGATTGATCATCAACGGCAGCTTGTCGGTATAGGTCGATTTCAATTTGCTTAGACTACGATGCTCCAAGATCAATTTAGGGAGCGGGTATTCAAGTGCTAGCTCTTGCAACACCTCTTCCGCTGTAGACGGCGCCCCTTTTGGCGTCTTTTTAATGACAGGGATTTCTTGTTCTTCAAACAATATCTGCTGAAGCTGCTTGGGCGAGGCTAAATTAAATTCTTTACCTGCAATCTCGTAGGCTTCCCGCTCCAATTCAATCATGCGAGCAGCCAGCTCAATACTTTGTTCCCCTAGCACATTAGGGTCTACTAAAGCGCCGTTACGCTCTATATGAGAAAGCACAGAAATTAATGGTTTTTCAATCTCAGAAAAGACCTTAGATAACTTTTCATCTTTGCTAAGTTGCGCAGCAATTGCTTGATGTAATCTCAGGGTAACATCCGCATCTTCAGCGGCGTAAGGGCCCGCTTGTTCCAGTTCAATCTGATTAAATGTCAGCTGTTTTTTACCTTTGCCGGCAATATCTTCAAACTTAACCGTTTTAATACCTAAATAACGATCGGCTAAACTGTCCATATCATGGCGCGATGCGGTCGAGTTGAGCACATAAGATTCCAGCATTGTATCAAAGGCAATACCTTGCATCTCAATGCCGTAATTAGCCAATACATTCATGTCGTATTTAATGTGCTGACCTACTTTCTTATGCTCACTGCTTTCCAATAAAGGTTTTAATTTTTCTAACAAGCGCTCACGACTAATCTGTTCAGGCGCTCCCATATAATCATGTGCAACAGGAACATAAGCCGCGTAGCCCGCTTCAACCGCAAAAGAAACGCCTACCAACTCAGCTTCCATATAGTTCAAACTGGTGGTTTCTGTATCAAAAGCAAACAATTCAGCTGTGGATAACTTTTCAATCCAACGATCTAATTCCGATTCTTCAAAGATAACTTCATATTCAACTTTTTCAGGCGCTACTGGCATCGCACTGTTTTCCGCAACTAACTCAGCAGAAGCTCCACCTCCGGATTGAAGATCTACAAGCCAGGAACGGAACTCGAACTCTTCGAAGAGTTTTATTAAAGCCTCAGTGTCAGGTTCAGGCTTTTTAAAGTCCGATATAGTTTCATGTAACTCAACATCAAGCTTAATCGTTGCCAATAGATAGGAGAGTTCCGCTTTATCTTTATTCTCTTCTAGTTTTTTAGCCATGGTCTTTGCACCACGGAAACCTAAATCAGCAACTTTATCGAGGTTTTCATATAAGTCTTTAATGCCACCAATACCCTGCAAGAGCGCCAGTGCCGTTTTTTCACCAACACCAGCCACCCCTGGTATGTTATCCACCTTATCCCCCATTAATGCGAGAAAGTCGATGATGAGTTCAGGTGGAATACCAAATTTTTCATTGACACCATCAACATCCATTAATGTATCGGTCATGGTATTAATGAGCGTGACATGCTTATTTACGAGCTGCGCCATATCTTTATCGCCCGTAGAAATAATCGTATCAACGCCTTGTTGGCTTGCTTGATAGGCAAGCGTTCCAATAACATCATCCGCTTCAACTCCATCTTCTACAATCAGAGGCATACCCATCGCCTTCACTATCTGGTGAATTGGTTCTACTTGACTGCGAAGATCATCTGGCATCGGCGGGCGTTGCGCTTTATAGTCGCTATAAATATCATCACGAAAGGTTTTTCCTTTTGCGTCAAAGATGACAGCTATAGGGCTATCTGGATACTGCTTAATCAGGCTTTTTAGCATAGAAGTGACCACTCGGATCGCTCCAGTAGGCACACCAGCTGAATTTCTTAAGTCTGCTTGCTGAGAAGCAAAAAAAGCGCGGTATAAATACGAGGAGCCGTCGACTAGAATAAGAGGAGAGTTGGATATTTGGCGCTGTTCGCTCATCTGTAAACCCGAGTTAGTTATCATCAGGGACTGATCATAGTCGATAAATTAAATCGCCTAAAGAAGAAGTCTTCATATATTTAAAGAAGGAAGCGTTATGAAAAAGCTACTATTAGCTGCTTTACTATTAATTACACCTCTCGCACAAGCGGAAGTACCTCCCCTTGTAGATGAAAATGAGCCACAGATCACTATCTACAATGATTCAGATAAAACCTACTACGAGTACCGCATAAACGGTGAATTAAAAGAGATTAAAGTGGTTCCAAAACAGGGCAAAGAATATTACCTAGTGCCTGCACCGGGTGAAGGCAATTTTATCCGCCAAGAAGCGTCGCAAATGTTAATCCCTAAATGGGTGCTATTCCGCTGGTAATTACAGCAATCACTAACCACTATTTGAGTAACACTTTTGGCTGTTTATACACAACTACATGAAGATGATCTGAACCAATTTCTACGCGATTTTGATCTTGGTTTTTTGGTCAACTTTAAGGGTATTGAAGGCGGTATTGAAAATACCAATTATTTCCTATCCCTGGAAAAGCAAGGCATACAAAAGGAGTATGTGCTTACTCTTTTTGAAGAGCTCAATTATGAAGAGCTTCCCTACTTTGTCGAGCTTTGCCAATGGTTATCCGATAGAGATATAGATGTGCCTTTTGCGATACATGATCGTAATGGTATCGGCCTTAAAAAATTAAAAAACCGTCCAGCAGCCATCCAACCTCGCTTCTACGGCGAACATGTTGGTCAATCAGAGTTAACAGCGGAACACTGTGCGGCTATTGGTAAAGTTTTAGGCGAGTTCCACGTTGCCGCCGCCGACTTCTATTTAAAACGGCAAGCACACCGCGGTGTTTTCTGGTGGCGTCGAGAAAGTGAGCTGATTGCACCTAAGCTATCGACGGATGACCAAAAGTTATTAAAAGAGGAAGTACAACGCTTTGATCAACTTAGAGATAACCCGAGTGATATAAAAGTAGGCACAATTCACGGTGACCTATTCCATGACAATGTGCTTTTTCAGGGAACCGATGTCAGCGCTGTATTAGATCTATACAACGCAGCTACCGGCTTTCTGTTATTCGATCTAGCGATTGTTGCTAATGATTGGTGTAGCAACCCCGACGGTTCAATTGACCACCAACGGGAGGAGGCTCTACTCAAGGCTTACAATGAAGCTCGCCCATTCACTGAAGGAGACCGAGAAGCTTGGGCAGTGCTGAGCTGTACCGCCGCCATGCGCTTTTGGCTCTCGCGACTCATTCCTTGGTTAGATCAAAATAGTGAACAAAAACTAAAAGATCCTGATGAGCTCAAACGAATTTTACTATTCAGGCGCCAACACCCCAGCCAATTGCCCGACTAATTTACGCCAGCCCCCCCTGTATATAGATCTTTTCATCTTACAGGGGCTTTAACCTTCTATGCATTAAGGTAATTCATCTCATCCATCCCCCTTAGTTACTATTAAACTCCATAGCAACTGTTATAATCCTTCACTGATTATTTATACAGTGACTGAAGAGTAGCAATGGACGTAACCCATATAATCGATTCGCTAAATGATGCCCAGCGTAGCGCCGTAACAGCGCCCGTACAGAACCTCCTTGTCCTTGCTGGCGCAGGTTCTGGTAAAACTCGCGTACTGGTCCATCGTATTGCATGGCTTATTCAGATCGAAAAGATGTCACCCTACTCGATTATGGCTGTTACCTTTACCAACAAAGCCGCCAAAGAGATGCGTGGCCGTATAGAAGAGTTGCTCGGCATTAATCCACAAGGCATGTGGGTTGGCACGTTCCATGGTTTAGCCCATCGTTTATTACGTGCTCACTGGCAAGATGCAGGGTTACAAGAAAACTTCCAAATTATGGATAGCGATGACCAGCTTCGTGTCATCAAGCGTCTAGCAAAAGAGATGAACTTGGATGATAAGCGCTGGCCAGCGCGCCAATTCCAGTGGTACATCAACGATAAAAAAGATGAAGGCTTACGCTCAAAACATATAGAGCCCCGTAACGATCCAACTGATCGAAATATGCTTTCCATGTATCAAGCCTATGAAGCCGCTTGTGAACGAGGCGGTATGATAGATTTTGGCGAGCTATTACTACGCTCACTGGAACTACTAAGAGATAAAAACCCTGCGCTACTCGCTCACTATCAGGAGCGTTTTCGTTACATTTTAGTAGATGAGTTTCAAGACACGAATAGCATCCAATATGCATGGTTACAGATGCTATGCGGTGGGCAACGTAAACTAATGGCAGTAGGCGATGATGACCAATCCATCTATGGCTGGCGTGGCGCAAAGATAGAAAATATTCAAAATCTTTCTATCCATTTCCCCGGCACAGAAACCATTAAACTTGAACAAAATTATCGCTCGACTGAAACAATTCTACGTGCAGCCAATGAAGTCATCCGTAATAACCAAGGCCGTCTAGGGAAAGAACTCCATACCGATGCAGGCGAAGGCGAAGCTATCTCGCTCTACTCTGCATTTAATGAGCAAGATGAAGCACGCTTTATCGTCGATCAGATTAGCAAATGGGTGCAAGACGGCAATGTGCGTAGAGAATGTGCCATTCTCTATCGCTCTAATGCTCAATCCCGGGTACTTGAAGAAGCACTGATTCGCAGTGGTGTTCCCTATCGTATATATGGCGGCCAACGCTTTTATGAACGCTTAGAAATTAAAAACGCCCTCTCTTACTTACGTTTACTTAACAATAGAGATGATGATACCTCCATGGAGCGTGTTATTAATGTGCCTACACGCGGTATAGGTACACGTACGGTGGAAATCATTCGTGAACATGCCCGTAGCCAATCGATCTCGATGTGGCGCGCATCAAATGAGATTGTAGAGCTAAAACGCTTGCCCGCTCGCGCCACCAATGCTCTACAGTCATTTATCGATTTAATTAACCAAATGGCACAAGACACCGAAGACACCCTGCTCCATGAACAAACAGAACATGTGATTCAACATGCAGGTTTGGTTGAACACCATAAAAAAGAGAAAGGCGAAAAAGCCCAGTCCCGAATCGAAAACTTAGAGGAACTCGTCACCGCTGCCAAGCAGTTTAACAGTCAGTGGGATGAGTTTTTGGATGAGGAGTTTAACTCTCCACTCGCCGCATTCTTAGATCAAGCAGCCTTAGACTCCGGCGACACCCAAGCTGATGATTTCCAAGATAGTGTCCAGTTAATGACCTTACATTCAGCCAAAGGCTTAGAATTCCCTCAAGTCTTCTTAGCGGGGGTTGAGGAAGGTCTCTTTCCACACAAGATGTCTATCGAGGAACCTGGCCGCCTCGAAGAGGAGCGCCGCCTCTGTTACGTCGGGATTACCCGCGCTATGCAAAAGCTCTACATCACTTATGCGGAATCACGCCGTTTACATGGCCAAGATAATTACAACCGCCCCTCTCGTTTCATTAAAGAGATTCCAAATGAACTGATTGAGGAGGTGCGCCTCAACGCTAGCGTTAGTCGGCCAATGACTAGCCGCTACAATGATTCTGGCAGTAGTCTATTTGGTAGTAACTCACTCAGTAGCAGTGAAATTCCCGAAACAAATCTGGCGCTAGGGCAACGTGTTAACCACAGTAAGTTTGGTGAAGGTACAGTGCTAAACTTTGAAGGGTCTGGTGCTAAAGCTCGAGTGCAAGTGAATTTCGACTATGAAGGGAGTAAATGGTTAGTGGTTGGGTTTGCAAATCTACAAACTATATAAAAAAACAGCCCTATTCTATATAGGATTAGGGTTATGATTTCCCCGAGCATTTCGCTGAAAAACGCTTGGGGTTGTGCCAAGTACACGTTTAAAGAATTTGATAAAGTTCGTCGTCTCACTAAAACCTAGATAAAACCCCACTTCAGCCACCGATGCACGACTATGCGCTAAAATTCGCTGTGCCTCCAAAGCAATACGACGATCTATAACTACTTTTGCAGAGACCCCTTCATATTTTAGACAGGCGCGACTTAAAGTACTTTGTGCATAACCTAGACGCTGCGCATAATAATTCAGACTATGCTGCGCAGTATATTGTTGCTCTAACAACTGAATAAAAAGCTGGTATGTCTTTTGTGATCGACTAGGCAGGCTGACCATTGATGAGAGCTGATCCTGCCAACGGGCTAAACGAAGCAAAATACTTAATACTTCATGCCTCACCAACGCAATATCCAACTGGGAGCCATTAAAAGCAGTAAAATCCCGCCTTAGTCTTAACAATGCAGCCAATAAGTCATCATAAAGCGAGCTAGGTAATAAGGTGCAATTCTGCCAACGATCAAGTGCCAGTAAGCTGCTATCCGCTGCATACATATTATCGCCATAAGGTAACGACTTAGGATCAATCAACACCACTTCAGCATCTAACTCAGCATAATCACTCCACTCCTGAACCTGACCTGGGCGCACAAACAGCAATGAGCCCGTCGATAACCCATACTCAACAAAATCCACACTATGCTTGCCGCTACCTGCTGTCACTAATATCAATATGTAAAACTCAAGCCGCTCGGCAACCGCTGGCAACTTATCACGCATATCTTCCAGCCGAATAGGCTCAATACCTAAAGCGGTTAGTTCTTTATTTTCAAATGAGGTCTGTTTAATCGGCTCCATCACTTTCCCAAATCACATATTTTTAATAAACGCTCGATTTTGATCATTATAAACAATATAGCTACCTCTCCATAAGGCACTATTTCTAAGAAGATAGCTAAAGAAAAAGAGAACTAGACATAAATACACCACGAGCTAATAGCGGTTTCTATCTTATTTGGACATAACCCACATGAACCTAAAAAACAGTAAAACAACAATGATCAAAACCATACGCTGCACGGTAATCGCCGGATTACTCGCCACTACATGCGTATCCAACACAATGGCAGAAACAGGAGAAACGCAAATGAGTTATAAACAAAAAGTGGTCGACTTGCTTAAAAGCATAGAGACGAATGAATCAAAGCCTGTCTCCTATATAAACCCTAACCAATATACACAACACAACTTAGCAGTTGCCGATGGTTTAAGCGGTTTCGGCGCAGTATTAGCTGCCCTACCGGCAAACTCAGCGAAGGTAAATACAGTCCGCGCATTCCAAGACGGTAACTACGTTTTCACCCATACGGAATATAATTTCTTTGGACCTAAAATAGGTTTTGATATTTTCCGTTTTGAAGATGATTTAATTGTTGAACATTGGGATAACCTTCAAGAGACACCGAAAACTACAAACCCGAGTGGTCGTACTATGATCGATGGTGCTCTAGAGGTAACAGACCTTAGCAAAAGTGCAGCCAACAAAACGCTCGTTACAAACTTTGTGACTGATATTTTACTCAATGGTGAAATGAGCAAACTACAAAGTTACTTTAATGGTGACCACTATATTCAACATAACCCTAATATTGCCGATGGTTTATCTGGATTAGGGGCAGCATTGGAAGCCCTTGCAAAACAAGGTATTCAGATGAAGTATGAAAAAGTCCACCACGTTCTGGGAGAAGGTAACTTTGTTTTAGTGGTGAGCGAAGGCAGTTTCGCAGAGCAACACACATCTTTTTATGACCTTTTTCGGGTAGAAAACGGAAAAATCGCCGAGCATTGGGACACCATCGAAGCAATACCAACCAAAGACACATGGAAAAACAACAACGGTAAATTTTAAACCTGATTAGCTTATAATCATCGGCTTATAAATAGTCACTAAAAGGCCCTCTGATATCTACAGTGTCGCGGAGGGTCTCTTACACCATATAGCCTAATAAAGCAGACAAGATCTATAGATAGATCATTCTTATTTGTCTCAACCCTTGTCTGATCTTACCATGCAAAAATAGACACAGTTTTTAGCAGTATAAAAGCCCCTTTCCTTGGTTTATCTGTACCGTTAAACCTACCTATCGAGATCAATATCAATTCAGGTTATACTTGTCAAAAAAGTGCGCGTTAGGTCCATAGGAAGCAATAAGACTATCTGAATTTTACCTTCCTCCCTCTAAATCTCATACAAAATAGATGCAGACCAATCACTGCTTATGGCAAGAATTAAACGGATTTTTTATAGACCTAAGCAACTCATCTGTCGATGGCTCTTGCCCTGTATAGCCTTATGCTTAACCTTTCTCAGCTATCCATTAGCGGCGGCAACGCTTGCGGTTATATACCCCGATCTACCACCACCCTACCAACAGGTTTTTGAACAAATAATTGAAGGGATTGAAACTCAGCATGTAGGGAAAGTGATTAAATACTCTATAGATAAACCTCTAGCTCCCGATGCCCTGCTAAACAAAATGGACACCGATGGTGTTGACCGAGTTATCACTTTAGGACGCAGAGGTTATGCATACAACAATACCCTCCGAGGAAAATACCCTTTTGTTACGGGGGCTCTACCTATAAGACCCAACGATATATCTGGTGTCAGCTTAATCGCAGATCCTGCAAACCTGTTTGATCAATTAAAAATACTATCGCCAAACACTCGCCAAGTTCACGTGGTATACACAGACCAAAGTGAATGGCTGATTGAAAAAGCACAACGCGCAGCCGCCAAAAAGAAGCTAAAGCTCATTACCGCTAAAGTTGCTGATTTAGGTGAGGCCGTTGAGCGCTATCAAACAATATTGCAAGAAGCGGACAGCCTGACTGATGCTATTTGGTTACCGTTAGATACGACCACTGCTAACGAAAACGTCATATTGCCCCTATTACTGCGCGAATCTTGGGATAGAAACTTTGTCGTTTTCTCGAGTAAACCAGGCCATGTCCGTCGTGGTTTCCTTTTTACCCTTTTCCCCGACAATATGCAGGATGGTTCCCGTTTGGCCCGTATGGTGGCAAATATGAAGAAGGGAGAGAAAGGTCCTGGTGTAGAACTATCCCTAACTCGACAAGTGGGTGTGAACTTGAGAACCGCCTCCCACTTAGGCTTAGAATATAACGCAACAATGAAAAACTCTTTTTATCAGACTTTTCCTCAATCCGGATTTTAGGGCATATAGATGATATTTTTTGGTCGACACAGACATAAAAGTATTTGGCAGCAACTGCTCTTGTTTCTGATTGTATCTATCTGCCTACTCTCTATTACCAGCTCAGTCACCGCGGTATGGGTCTCGTATAATCAATCCCGACAAGTTCTGCAGCAAAATTCATTACGCATAGCTGATAACTTAGCCCATCTCAGCGTGCTCTCCTTGATCACTGCAAGCAAAGAAAATGCACATGACGCTCTATCCCAGGTACTAGGCTTCAACGATGTTACTGGTGTCGCTATTTTCTCAGACAGCCTAGATCTATTGCTTAAGCAAGGGGATGTCGATTGGAAAAATTCCGACTTAGATCTTTGGTTCCCGATTAACGCCGCCACGACAGTCAAAAATACAGGAAGCGCTTGGTTTATTGCCGCCCCCGTCTACTTGGAAAATACCGATCCATTAAGCAACGATAGCGGTGCTCAAGAATTCAGTTTAGAGAACAATACAAAATCGCTACTTGGTTACGTTATGATTAAAGTGTCCAAAGAGTCCCTTGTTAAGCTGATTAATAACCTCATCATCTACAATCTGCTCGTCACGTTAATCATATCCATACTGTTAATCTGGCTCTTAAATAGAGGACTTCGTCATCTAACAAGCCCCCTTTCCCAACTATCTGAAACGATGAATGAGGCACAAACCTCAGGCGATCATCTAGTTGCAGAAATAGAAGGGCCTAGAGAAGTTCAACAAATGGCGAGAAGCTTCAATGCCATGATGAACTCCTTAGAGCAGCAAGAAAACAAGCTCATAGAATTAAACACAGGCCTTGAATCTGAAGTTGAAGTCCGTACTCATGAACTAGTCGCCGCGCGTGATACAGCATTAGTTGCCATGAGGACTCAATCGGAGTTCCTAGCCAATATCAGTCACGAACTACGCACTCCTCTACAAGCTGTAACTAGTTATATTGAATTGGTTACAGAAGAGCTTGAAATACATCCTGAATTTGACGCTCAAGTTGAGGACCTTAATTCAGCCTTACATTCTTCACAGCGGCTTTTAAACCTAATTAACGCCATCTTAGATTTAGCTAAATGTGAAGCCGGTAAAATGGATCTGAGCGCACAGCAATGCTCACTCACCGATCTAATCAAAGAGACTGAAAATACTATACGTCCACTGGCCGCAAAAAATAAAAATCGTTTCACCATCGACCACCCTTCTGGGGATCTTTACTTAAATGTAGACAAAGAAAAGATTCAGCAAATATTACTCAACCTATTATCAAATGCCTGCAAATTCACAGAGCAGGGAGAGATCTCTCTTAAGTGCTATCTGGAGCAAAATAAAATTTATTGGGAAGTCGCCGATACAGGAATAGGTATTCCTAAAGAACAGCTTGCTCAAGTATTTAATAAGTTCAAACAGGTCGACGGAAGTGTAAAACGCAAGTATGGAGGCACCGGGCTAGGACTGGCTATAGCAAAACACTATGCCGAAATGATGGGAGGTTCCGTCACTGTATCAAGCAAACCCAATAAGGGTAGTGTTTTTACATTCTGGATAACTATACCCAATGAAGAAAAGTATTAAGCTGGTAATTCACTCACCAGCCACTACAATAACTTGGGGTTATTTAAAGTAGGCGTTATGAAAAAAAGGCTAAGCATACTCACACTGCTAACATCTCTCTTTGCCCAGGTTACTGCGGCTGAAGAGAACAACTTCGCCCCAGGAAGCGAATTTGCAGATTTCTTTGGCGAGGAGGCCTTAGTTAGTATTGCTACAGGAACACATACACCGATCAGCAAAGCGCCCTCAGTAGCCAGTGTTATTAACGCAGAAACGATTTCATCTATGGGTGTAACCCACCTGTTCGAAGTCTTAGAGCGTATACCCGGCCTACACTTAATGCCATCCGATTTAAGCCGCCTAGACCCCGTACTTTCAGTCCGAGGAATACAAACAGGCTTCAACCCACAGATATTAATCTTACTTAACGGTATTGAGTTAAAACATAACTACAACGGTGGCCTTGCTTTTACCTTTCGCATGCCGGTAAGCAATGTCAGCCGTATAGAGGTTATTCGAGGCCCAGGGTCTGCGGTCTATGGCGCTGACGCTTTTAGCGGCGTGATCAATATCATTACCCGCACGGCAGCAGAAAACCAACAAGGTGCAGCGGGTATACGTGTTGGCAGTTTTGACAGTAGAGACACTTGGCTACGAAAAGGATTTGTTGAGGATGACTTCTCCGTCTCATTTTCACTCGACAATCAAACCAGTGATGGAGATAGTGGCCGCATTGTAAATACAGACCTACAATCAACCTTCGATGACCTCTACGGAACCAGTGCATCCGAAGCCCCTAACGCCTTACAAACGGGCTATGACGTCACGAATCTACAACTTGATCTATCACTAGGTAATTGGTCTTGGAAAAACTGGTATTGGAAGCAGGATAGCGCAGGGGTCGGCCAAGGGGGATCTCTCGCAATAGACTCCACCGGTTATCAAAATGCAGAACAGTTTCTAACTCATCTTAACTATGACAAAGATCTAACAAATCATTTCAATTTCAAAGCTGATTTATCTTACCTGAGAACGGTTAGTGACTCTTACTTCTTACTTTTCCCAGAAGGTAGTGCCTTACCGATTGGGAGTGATGGAAACGCCTTTTCTGACCCCTTTTCCGGCCTTGTCACCTTTACTGATGGGTATATAGGCAACCCCTACTCCCTAGCTGAAACTACACGTTTAGAGCTCGCCGGTATCTATTCAGGCTACGATAATCACACTATAAGGATTGCATCAGGCTGGAGCCAAGACAAGATCCGCACTGAAGAGTATAAAAACTTTGGCCCCGGTGTTATCGATGGCTCAGAAGGTACAGTAGACGGAACACTGACTAACGTAAGCGGTAGTGCCGATATCTATCTGCAACCCCAACGAAGAACTGCATACTTTCTGTCAGCCCAGGATCAGTGGCAGTTAAATAATGACTGGTCATTTACGGCCGGCTTACGCTGGGATAACTATTCAGATTTTGGTAACACCCTCAACCCTCGACTGGCCTTGGTGTGGCTTACTCAACACAACTTAACAACCCGCCTACTTTACGGCACAGCGTTCCGTGCACCCTCTTTCAGTGAACAACATCTAATTAATAATCCAGCGGCTTTGGGTAATCCTGACTTAAAACCGGAAGAGATCGAGACCTATGAATTAGCCTTTGATTATCGCCCTCATTTCGATACCAACCTAAGACTCAGTCTATACAGTTATACCGCCACAGACCTTATTGATACGGTAACCACCGGGAGTATGATCCAATATCAAAATATAGGTAATCAAGATGGTTACGGCGCTGAACTTGAGTGGGATTGGAAAATTAATCCACAGCTCAGCCTCAACGCCAACTATGCCTACCAACATGCAACAAATGCAGATACCAATATGCCTGTTGCTAACGTACCTCAACATAGCACTTATATAGACTTAAATTACACACTGTCACCTAACTGGTCAGGCTCTCTCCAACATTATTGGATAGGCTCTAGAGAAAGAGAGGAAGGGGACAATAGAGCTAAGGTCAGCGATTACCATTGGGTCAATGCGAAGGTCACACACGACATGTTAAAAAAACAGGTACGACTCGCATTGATCGTAAAAAATCTGTTTGATACTTATGCAAGCGAACCTTCAAGCAGCTCCATTCCTGATGATTACCCACTCGAAGGCAGAAGTATTTGGGCTGAAATAGAGTATCGCTTCTAAAATTTACCTATAGAGATTTAGAGTAACCATGGTAAAAAAAGTAGATGAACATAGCCGTAACGATGCCTTCTGTGAAAAAACTAGCACATCCATCTGGCAGGAAACACCCTCAACAACCAATCCATACACTGTAAGTGAGGCACGCTGCCACGGTTACGAACACCTCGCTTTAATTAATAATCGCAGCTATACCGAAGTGCTCTTCCTTATGTTTCAGGGTGAACTACCTACTCCCGAGCAGCATCAGCTATTTGAACATTTATTAACAAGCCTTATTCATCCCGGACCTCGGCATAATGCCTGTCGAGCTGCAATGAATGCCGCTGTAAGTAAAACTCATGTTAGCCACATTCTTCCTTTGTCACTAAACGTACTCAGTGGTGAACAAGGAGGTAGCCATGAGGTGTTCCAAGCGATGAAATACCTACAAAATAATCAGCAAGTCACACCTCGAATGGGCGCACAAGCATTAACCCAAGCAGCCAAAATACTCGTAGCTCAAACCGATGAAGGAGACATTATTCCAGCGCCAGGGTTTGGTACCTTCTATGGCAGCATTGATAACTATACACAAAAAATCGCCGATAACGTTTTTAATCACTGTTCTCCGGGCCCTCACTTACGTTGGGCGCACGCGATGCTGGACGGTATAGATGAAGAGCTAACGTTAAGCTGGAGAATCGCAGGCCTAGCTGGCGCATGTCTGCTCGACTTAGGTTTTACTCCCTATACAGGGGAACTTATTTTCCAAATAGCCTGTGCACCAGGTATTGCAGCACAAGCAGCAGAAAAATCGAATAGCCCGATTACTGAAATGCCCTTCCTAGCCGAGGAAAACTATGTCATCAAATAAGACGGATCCCTGCTGGAAGCATTGGGATCAACATCGAAATAAAATCACCAGCAATAAAGGGGGCTGGAAGATCGGCGATGCAGTCTATAACCACGGATACTCGATGATGGACGACCTAATCGGTCAAATATCTTGGTTCCAACTGCTGGTTTTAAATACCACGGGGCGTCTGCCTGATAAAAACTTAGCCACTTGGTTGGAAAACTGTTTTAGCTGTTTGAGCTGGCCCGATTCACGTATATGGTGCAATCAAATAGCGGCATTAGCCGGATCGGTAAAAACACGCCCTGTCGCAGCGATTAGTGCAGGAATCCAAGCATCAGATGCATTACTTTATGGCCCAGGCGTTATCACCCCTTGTCTAAAATTCATTCAACAAGCCCGAGAAGATAAAAATCAAGGGCAAACGCTATTTGAACTTATTCAAAACAGACAAGGGAATAATCACAGTCTCCCTGGCTTTGCCCGCCCTATAGCTAAAGGGGATGAGCGTGTTACAGCAATGTATCGCTTAAGCAGAGAACTAGGTTTCGAGATAGGCCCCCATGAGAGCCTAGCACTAGAGATCAGTGAATATTTAACGATTCAAGAAGGTGAGTCGATTAACTTTGGGGGATATATGGCAGCCTTTCTTGCCGACCAAGGTTTTTCTGATCCAGATCTAAGCCGCATTATGGCGCTTTGGGTAAGTGCTGGAGTCCACGCCTGTTATGCCGAAGCGGCAGATAATACAGCGGGAAGTTATTTGCCTTTACAGTGCCAAGATATTATCTACACAGGTGTAGCGCCTCGTGATTTGCCAAGCCCTTAACTTAAACAGCGGCTTACTTACTCGAGGCTAATCCTTTAATCCGCTCGCCCATGGGCGGCTCCTCTTCAGGGTCGATTTTTACATCAATTAATGTGGGACCCGAACGAGAAAATAGCGCGGAAAAATCAAGCTTATCTAGCGCGTCAAACGAATCTATACCTATACTCTGGATACCCATTGAAGAGGCCATCGCGGCATAATCGATGACCGGAAGCGCGAAACCTATAGGCTCAGCCCCTCCTAAACGTTGGCCATGCTTGACCATTCCTAGCGCACTATCATTTAAGATAATCATCACTAAAGGCACACCTTGCTGCTGAGCCACCGTAATTTCTTGACCACTCATAAGATAGCTACCATCTCCAGTAATACATAGATGGGGCGCATTAGGGTTGGCAATTGCAGACCCTACAGATGAGCCTATAGCCCAGCCCATAGAACCATAACCCATAGCGATACGGTAATAACCTTGATCATCACTGCGCAACATATAATGAGTCGCCCAAGCCCAAGCATTACCTGCATCAATAAAAATTCTTGTTTGCTCAGGAAGTGTTTCACCTAAATAATGAAATAGGCGTTGCGGCTTTAAGGGTAGATCGGAGCTACGCGCAAGATCCATTTCTGCTTGGTTTAAAAGCCCTGTCTCTGTACGAGTATCACACTCCCACCAGCGGTCAACGCGTTCCTTACCCTGAAGTTGAGTCGTTAATTTCGCAAATAATTGCGGCAGAGGGCCCAACACATGAAGTCGGGCCATACTCGACTGATTGAAATACTGCGAGATACTATCAATATGAATCAGCTTGTTATTAAGTATGGAGGGCGTCCAACCATTAGTTCCTAGTTCACTTAATCGGGTACCTACCGCTAACAACAAATCATACTGCTGATCCATAACAAGCTTTCTAGCCTGATCATGGCCAGAAAAACCAAAGACACCACAATACAACGGATGTCGCTCATCAATCCAACGTTTCCCCATAGGCCCACTAATCACAGGGATGTTAAAGGTTTCAGCAAATTGAATAATCTGTTTGCTGGCCTGATAACAGTTGTCACCTAGTAAGATCACAACTCTATTGGCCGCTAAGAGCTCTTGTCGCAGTTTGTCTTGGCTAGCTGGGTCACTAGTCACCAAATGTTGACGCAAAGCATGGGAGCGAACTATAGGTTTCTCAACAAGAGGGGTGTTAAAAATATCAGAAGGCACACTCAGATGTGCAGGGCCTCTTGGTGCTGTATTTGCCGCCATAATAGCGGAAATAAGCGCATGTTCGAACTGATCAGGGTGAGAGATCAAGGTATTAAATTTAGTGCAATAACGCAGCATACCTACAGTATCAATTGCGGTACTAGAGCTATCCTGCAAAGCTTGCTTGCCAAACTTTGGAAGTGCCGTTTGAGCAGTAATAACCAACATCGGGATATTATCCGCATAGGCACTTGCTACGCCGGTGATAAGATTTGTCGCCCCCGGCCCTGTCGTGGCACAACACACACCGAGAGAGTGAACTTCTCGCGCATAGCCATCAGCCATAAATGCCGCTCCAGCTTCATGCCGAGCGATAACCATATCTATCTGTCTTGCATGCGACTGTCTAGCTACGGCATCAAAAAAGGGTTCAATCGCCCCCCCAGGGACACCAAAGACCTTTTTGACATTAATTTGATTGAGATACTCTACCAGTAAATCACTATAACAAGCGCCTTCACCGAGAGAGGTCGCTTGATTACTCTCCCGCGAATTCTGATCTAGAGAGTTATGATTAATATCAATAGGGAGTTCGATCTCCAACATTTTGCGACTCCGGCAAACCCCTTAGATACTAGATACCTAAAGCTTCTATGGGGGCGGGTTTACCAAGAAAATAACCTTGGGCATATTCAACCTTAAACTCTTTCAATAGGTCGAGCGTTTCTTGATCTTCAACAAATTCAGCCACTGTCATTTTTCCAAGCGTCCATGCCACGTCTCTAATAGAGCGGACTAAGGCACGATCAATATCACTATTCTTCAGCTCTTTAACAAAAGAACCATCTATCTTTACTGTCTCCGCAGGGAATGATTTTAGATAAGAGAAGGTACTAAAGCCGGTGCCAAAGTCATCGATAGAAAAAGCACAACCCATTTCAGTTAAAGTTTTCACCATAGCTTGGGTCGCACTCAAATTGGTTAAACTCGCACTCTCTGTCAGCTCAAAAATAACCCGCGCCGGATCAACATTATACTCAGCTAACTTTTGCTCTATTAAGGGTACGAGTTGCTCATTATGGAAGGCTTGAGCCGATAAATTTATTGCAAGCTTAGGCAGTCTCGGATAATCCGCTAAGGTTTTTATCGCTTTCGATATAACATGCTTATCCAATAACGACGCTTCCTGAAAACGCTCAAGAGCCGAAATAAACTCGCCCGGATACACAAGTTTATCGTCAATCACTAAACGTACAAGCGCCTCATAATAAGCAATAGTACCAGTGGGGATGTGATAAACCGGTTGATAATAAAGGACGATATCATCCCGTTCAATGGAGTGCCTTACGGTATACAACCAGTGCATACTCAAGCGTACATCATCGCCCTCTTGATCCTGTTCAGTATGTAAATGAACACCACCTGGGCCATAACGTTTAGCTACATATAAGGCGATGTCCGCTCGCTGTAAATAATCTTGTGGCTTCTCAAGACTGCCATCGATCAAGCTGATACCTACACAACAGCTAACTTTAAAAACCTGATCATCAAACTGATATTGCTCCTCCTCAATCAGCTTGCAAATATGTATAGCAATATCATAAGCCTGTTGTGAATCGGTATCACTTAAAAGGAGAATAAATTCATCACCTCCGATACGAAACAAGCTTTCTGTTTCTGTCATACGCTGCTGTAATTTCTCGGCGACATCTTTAAGAACAATATCGCCTTTCTGATGCCCCTGGGTGTCATTGATCGCTTTGAAATGATTTAAATCTATATACAGCAATGCATACTGGATCTGGCTATAACGAGCAAAAGCTGCCACGCGCATTAACTCATTATCAAAGAAGTAACGGTTATGTAGCCCCGTCAAACTATCATGCATCGCTAAATGTTCTAGGCGCTGTTCAGCTCTTCGTCTAGCCGATATATCATCAACCGCTACAAAAACTGACAGCGCTTGCCCTTTACGCTGCATTCCATTGAAACGAGCCTCAACCCAAATCGCCTCGTTAAACTTATCTTTAATTTTAAATTCGAGTCGAAAACGTTCACTCGGCTTGGCAATAATACGGGTAAGCGCATGCTTAATCTCATGTGTCGAACTTAATGGGTCTATATACACAACATCAATAAAGTCACTACCCAAAGCGCTAAATTCAGTTTCACCTATCATTTGTAACCAAGCTTTGTTCACAAAAACAATACGCCCTTGGCTATCAAGTTCTAAAACACCGGTAGTCAGGTTATCAAGAATATTCCTGTGCTCTTGCGCTAAACTCTCCAGTGCCTCTTTACTTTCTTCCAGATGAGCAACCGTCTCTGCAAACTGCTCATTACTGATAAGAAAATCTTCTCTATGTGCCGCGATCTCACACACTTTACGTAATTGATTAGCTTGGAACGGTTTGCTAATAAAGTCAGCGGCACCTTGTAGCACTAAACTCTCGGCCAAATCCATAGTGCCATGAGCCGTCATTATTACAATAGTTTGCGCAGGGTTTTCAGCTAATATCTGCTCCATAACTTCAGGGCCCGACATGCCCGGCAACATCACATCAAGTAGAACAATTGGATGCTTTTTCTCACGCCATTGTGCTAAACCACTGATACCATCTGAGGCTATATCAACTTCAAAACGTTGTTGTAATATTCTCTGTACAAGGTGTGCAGTCTCAGCCGTATCCTCTATAGCTAAAATCCTATCTTTACGTAATTCCCGATGAAGAGCAGCTGGCTGTTCCAATAATTCTTTAAGGCGGGGGTACTGTTCGAAAGGTAAAAGATGGTCGATGTCGAACTCACGAGCTGTTTTTTCAGCAATGCGCTTACACCAGGTAGAGGAAACAATAATAAAAGGAATATCGGCACTACAATTAAATATGCCTGAACGAACCATACGGGCTAATCGCCAACCATCTAGTCCCTCTAAATAAATATCACTAACAACACAATGAATTCGTAACTGCTTTAACATTCCAACCGCAGCAGTACCTGAGCGTGCCACAATAACATTAAAGCCAGTATTTTCTGTTAAATAAGTAGATAGTGTCTCCGATTGTTCAAGATCACCATTAACCAGTAATAGCTGAAGATTACCCGTCATATTGCTCACAGCTATTCTGGTTAGATCTCAAGGAACGATGAGTCTGAAGAGAGAACACCCTAGTGAAACCTTTTAGCATAAAAAGGTTTTGTTTGAGATCTGTCTGCCTAATCTGATTATCCATACACTACCTATTATTATAGTAAATCAGCCCTGCCATAGACTCTCGCATTTAGTTACTCTTTTCAAGATCTAATCTTTGTAGAAAAGTAAAAACCACTAATTATCTGATAAATAAAGCCTATTTGTTACATTAAAACGATCGTTTAATAAGTAACTACAGTTTTTTTATACTAACGTAGTTATTAATAATTAAACGACATCGATTCACCGTATATCGTCCCCGTACTTACCCTTACACCATAAAACCACGTAGTAACCCTCTAATACCTCCTCTGATCTGATGCCTGTTATTTTGTGCGAAGAGATAAACCTAAATTCATACGGAGCAAACCATGAACAATAAAAAAATTCTGATGATCACCGGTGATTTCACTGAAGACTACGAAACAATGGTGCCCTTTCAAACACTTTTAGCCGTCGGTCACAGCGTCGATGCGGTCTGCCCAAATAAAGTTTCGGGAGACACTGTCGCAACAGCAATTCACGACTTTGAAGGAGATCAAACTTATACCGAAAAGCCTGGCCATAAGTTCACCCTGAATGCCTCTTTTGCCGATATTCAGCCAGACGATTACGATGCTTTAGTTATTCCAGGTGGACGGGCGCCTGAATATTTACGCCTTAATCCTAATGTTCTAAAAATGGTGAAGCATTTCTTTGAAACGAACAAACCAGTCGCTGCGGTTTGTCATGGCGCACAAATACTCTCAGCCGCTGACGTATTAAAAGGGAAAAACTGCTCCGCCTATCCCGCTTGTATGCCTGAAATAAACCAGTCCGGTGGGATTTATGCAGAGATAGCGATCGACGCCGCTATTACTGATGGGAATTTAGTAACAGCCCCTGCTTGGCCTGCTCATCCAGCATGGCTATCTCAGTTTATCGCTTTACTAAATAAGTAAGACTAAGAGCGATTACCCCTTAAGGTAGTCGCTCTTTAAAAAACCTCTATAATAAAACACCTATCCTTTAGATCAGGTAGCCGCTCTTCATGTGTAAATTATTTATCAACGCGAATCCTGAGTTATGGAAAAGCAGCACTCGCTCTCTTCGTATAGACGGTATGGTTACTAGCGTTCGTCTGGAAAATTATTTCTGGAGTACTCTAGAAAATATCGCTCAGCGGGATCAGATGAATATTCCCCAGATGCTTACCCGTCTTTATCATGAATCAATCGATGCAGGGCATGACTTAGGCAACTTTACATCCTTTCTAAGAGTCTGTTGTATGCGCTATATCGCTTTACAGTTGACTGGGGATATTCCAGTTGATGGCGAGGTTTCCATTAATACACTTGATGCAGATTCAATCTTAATGAATGAGATAGAGCAGCGACATTAGGCTACTCTACTTGACCTGAAATAACGATAACGCTCCTCATTAACATCGGAACATTTTGTATGGTCGGCTTTGGCGCTAAAGATTTTAACCTTGCTATCTATATTGCTAATAGGCCACCCCTTGATGATTACCAAAACTTATCAACCATCAAAGCACTTCGGCCCGAGGAAGCACACTACATAGGGCAAGCAACGGGTAACCATTGGCGTAAAATATTTAATGTAAGTGCTAAGTTTCTATTTGAGCTTTACCAAGAAAATAAACAATTTGATGCAACATTCACTTGGCAGGATTACCGCGACATCTTTCTATTTCAGGCAGAAAGCAGAGAAGCTTTGCTGTTCTCTCCACCCTCTTTCGAACAGGCAGATACCATCCATATAGTGGCAGGAAAGGCCTACGCTAAACAATTAAAGCTTGCTCACCTAACGTGGTTAGATGAGCATTTTGCAGTCAGTACTCAACAACCTTTGATTCTATGTCCTTATTTAGACTATCGACAACTGAGTAATGCCCGCATCACTCAGCTAGTAGCTCTAGTACGAGCCATACGCAGCGGAAACCTATAAAAGATGATTCCTATTCCGAAAGACTAGAAATCAGCTCCGCATAAAGCTCGTGAAAGTCGCTAAATTCATTATCGTTATGGCGACAGCAGCGTATGGAACCTGACTTAATATCGTAAACCCAACCATGAATCTCAATTTTTCCCGTCGCTAATTTAGCGGCAACAACAGGATGGGTGCGAAGATGTTGAACTTGTTGCAGTACATTTTCTTCAATCGCTTCATTTAAATGACAAGAATCAACTCCTTGGTTCCAAGGAATTCCATTACGCTCACGAACAATCTCCATCGCTGAACGGCAATGCCCAAGCCACTCTTTAACATGAGGCAACCCATTTAACGCCTCAATATCCAATGCGCCTTTAATCGCACCGCAGTCGGTATGACCACAGATAATAATATGCCGCACTCCTAGTACAGCTACCGCATATTCGATCGAAGCGGTCATACCACCGGTTTCATTATTATGAGGCGGAATAATATTACCTGCATTACGGCAAATAAAGAGATCCCCAGGATGGGATCCTGTAACTAGATTAGGATCAATCCGTGAATCGGAACAGGTAATGAAAAGTATTTCTGGGCTCTGCCCTTGATCAGCAAGCTCACCAAAAAGATCTTTCCGCTTTGGGTAAACATTGAGTTTAAAATCCAGCACACCCTTAATGATTTTTTCCATAATAACTCACTCGTATCTAAAAAAAGTCTGCGAAATCAATAACTCGATCCGCAGACTAATGGGGTTTTCAACCAATATCAATCAGAATCTCGCCAGGGGTAACACGGTCCCCTTTTTGAACATAAACCGCCTTAACCGTTCCATCCACGTTCGCGTGAACCTCCATCTCCATTTTCATCGCTTCAATCACCATAACCCCTTGACCTGCGGTCACTGTGTCACCCTCTTGCACTAATACCTCAACTACATTACCCGGCATTGCCGCACTAACATGACCTGGGTCCGTTGCACGTTTTCGCCCTTTGGTATCATCAGCAACAAACTCATTTAAGGCTTCGAACACAACCTCTTCAGGCATACCATCAAGTGATATATAAAGCTTACGCTTTCCAGTACCCGCATCACCCACACCTGTAATAGCCACTTCATAGCTCTCGCCGTGAACATCGATTAAAAATTCAGACGCTGCAACGGGAGCTGGCGAACTATTAAGAGCAGTCAGAACCTCAGGCTCTAAGGTTCCCGCTTCACGCTGCTGTAGATATTCCTTGCCTAAATCAGGGAACATAGCGTAGGTCAGTACATCTTCCTCATTTTTAGCCAGCGAGCCAATCTCATCACTTAATTTTTGGAACTCAGGTACTAATAAATCCGCTGGACGTCCTTCATTGCTGACTTCTGCGCCTATGGCCTGCTGTTGTAGCTCAGCATTTACAGGCGCAGGTGGGCGGCCATATCCACCGAGTAAATAGCGCTTAACTTCATTAGTAATTGTTTTATACCGCTGCCCCGCCAATACATTATAGACTGCTTGGGTTCCAACAATTTGAGAGGTTGGCGTAACTAATGGTGGATAACCGAGGTCTTTCCTTACACGGGGGATTTCAGCAAACACATCACGAATAGAATCCAATGCGTTTTGCTCTTTTAGCTGATTTGCTAAGTTAGACATCATGCCGCCTGGAACTTGATTGATCTGTACTGATATATCCTCGCGTGTAAACTCACTTTCGAACTGATGATATTTTTTACGTACTTCTCGGAAATAATCTGCTATCTCCGATAACAACTCAAGATCTAATCCTGTATCAAACTTACTGCCCTTCAACGCAGCCACTTGGGATTCAGTCGCAGGATGGCTTGTACCACCAGCAAATGAGGAGATCGCGGTATCAATTACATCAGCACCGGCTTCAATAGCCTTCATTTGACAGAGCGGTGCAAGTCCTGATGTAGAATGGCTATGTACCACTAAAGGTAGATCAACGGCCTGTTTTATCGCTTTAACCAAAGCATAAGTATCATAAGGGCTAAGCAGACCTGCCATATCTTTTATGGCAATCGAGTCAGCCCCCATATTTTTCAGATCAATAGCTTGCTGTACAAAGAGTTCATTAGTGTGCACAGGGCTAGTGGTATAACAGATAGTTCCCTGCGCATGTTTGCCTGCTTTTTTAACGGCTTTCATCGCACGCTCAATGTTGCGAAGATCATTCAATGCATCAAAGACACGAAACACATCAATACCATTGTCCGCAGCTTTCTGCACAAAACGGTCGACAACATCATCCGCATAATGGCGATAGCCTAGTAAGTTCTGACCTCGTAGCAACATCTGAAGGCGGGTATTAGGTAAGGCTTTACGAAGTTGACGCAAACGCTCCCAAGGATCTTCTTTAAGGAAGCGAATGCAGGCATCAAAGGTTGCTCCACCCCATGCTTCCAACGACCAATATCCCACTTTATCTAATTTTTCACAAATAGGTAGCATGTCCTCTGTTCGCATACGGGTAGCGATAAGAGACTGATGCGCATCTCGCAGAACAACATCGGTAATTTCTATCTTTTTCGTAGTCATAACTTAATCCTATTTCTCTTACCAACCAGCATGGGCGGCGATAGCGCTCGCAATAGCTAAAGCTATTTCACTTGGGTGACGTTTCACGGAGTAATCCAGCAGTTCTGGATGATTCGGCACAAAACTCGTATTAAAATTGGCATCCTTAAAATCTGGATGGCGTAGGATCTGCTGATAATAATCCGCGGTCGTTTTAATACCGTGTAGACGCATGTCATCTAATGCACGCTGACCACGGGCGATCACCTGATCCCAAGATAGGGCCCAAACAACCAATTTAAGACACATCGAATCGTAATAAGGCGGTATCTCATAACCGGTATAAATAGCCGTATCGACTCGCACACCTGGGCCCCCAGGCGCGTAGTAATGACTCACTCGGCCAAAACTAGGTAAGAAGTCATTTTTCGGATCTTCCGCGTTAATTCGGAACTGCAATGCATAACCACGAAATTGAATATCATCTTGTTTGTAGCTTAACGGTAAACCCGCTGCCACTCGCAGCTGTTCTTGAACAATATCAACCCCAGTAATTTGCTCACTAATAGTATGCTCAACCTGAACACGCGTATTCATCTCCATGAAATAGACATCATCACCCGAGATCAAAAACTCCACTGTTCCCGCGTTCTCATAACCAACTGCTTTTGCCGCGCGTACCGCTAAATCACCGATATATTCCCGTTTCTCTTGGGATAACTGAGGGCTTGGTGCAATCTCAATCAGTTTCTGATTTCGGCGTTGTATAGAACAGTCACGCTCAAATAGGTGGATTACATTGCCATGGCTATCCGCTAAAATTTGGACTTCGATGTGCAAAGGATCAACAATACATTTCTCCATAAACACTTCAGCAGACCCAAACGCTTTCGTTGCCTCAGAAATGACACGGGGAAATTGGGTGATCAGTTCTTCATCACTATCGCAACGACGGATTCCTCGCCCACCCCCACCGGAGGTTGCTTTGACCATGACGGGATAGCCAATCTCTTTAGCAAGCGCCAACGCCTCGTCTAGCCCACTCAGATTGCTTTCTGAACCCGGCGTTACCGGTACATTGGCTGCTCGCATACTGTCACGAGCTTGAGTTTTATCACCCATGCCATGTATAACACTCGATTTAGGCCCGATGAAAATTACACCGTTCTTTTCGCATAACCGAGCAAGTTCAGGATTTTCAGATAAAAACCCGTAGCCTGGATGAATCGCATCACAACCGGTCTCTAAGGCTAGATTTACAATCCGCAAAGGATCTAAGTAACCGGCTAATGGATCATCACCTAACGAATAAGCCTCATCAGCACGCTTAACATGCAGCCCATAACGATCCGGCTCCGTGTAGATCGCTACCGACCGGATACTCATCTCCGCACAGGCTCGTACAATACGTACGGCGATCTCCCCTCGATTAGCAATCAAAACTTTTTTCAACATAACCTTTTCCTCAACAGCGAGAATCACAGCGTAATTGGCTATCACTAAAAGAAGAAATCGTTATTTTTTTGTTTTACTATAAGGTCTACCTTATACATAGAATGAAATATAGCTTATGCAATACACAGTACCTCGCATCGCTAATCGCTTAACATTCCGGCAACTTCAGGTATTTCATGCGGTTTATTCTTCACTAAATTACAGTAAAGCCGGTGAGAAATTAGGCTTAACCCAACCGGCTGTGAGTGGGCAAATCCGGCAATTAGAGCAGGCCCTTGGCTCACCTTTATTTGAATATGTTGGTAGGCGCTTATACATTACAGGTGCAGGTGAAGCCCTGGCGGTACACACTGAATCTATTTTTAGAGAACTCGAAAAACTACAAATCGATCTGAGCGAACAACAAGGTAAAGTCGCAGGCGATCTCCGACTCGTGGCGGTTAGTACTGCACAATATGTAGTGCCTTATCTGATCAAAGATTTTTCAATTTTACATCCTAATGTTCATATCACCGTTTCCGTTGTTAACCGCGCCACAGCCTTACAACGTATGGAAGAAAATAGAGATGATTTAACAATTATGGGCCTTGTACCAGAAAACAGGCCACTGAAAGTTTTACCTTTTTTAAACAATGAGCTAGTTCCAGTTGTACCTGCAAATCATCCATTTATAACGCAAAAAAACATTTCTCCGCAGCAGTTTCTTAATAGTCAGCTATTACTACGTGAAGCAGGCTCAGGTTCTCGCTTAGCCTTGGAAAATCATTGTTTCAAAAACGGCTTAAAACTGAAGGGGGTGATGGAATTAGGCTCAAATGCAGCCATTAAACATGCGGTTATCGCAGGTTTAGGGGTCGCGGTTCTGCCTAAGCTCAGCTTGCTAGCGGAACTGAGACTTAAAAATCTTCACGCTATCTCATTGAACGGTTTCCCATTAAATCGTTCTTGGTCTGTGGTTTACCCAGAATCAAAATATCCGACCCCAGCCATGAAAGCCTTTATGGACTATATGCACACAAACTTAGATACAATTGAACAGCAGTTTGAACACCTTCAAAACAGAATGGATATATAGCGGTAACATCGCTCATATCATCATCCGCTGTTTTGCTAAATAGAAACCTAGCCCATATCATTGATGTCGCGTTTCGTTATACTCAAATCGACCGTTGACCCCGACTATTAGCAGGGAATCTAATGCTACAACGCATATGGCTCAGCTTTTTTCTTATCGCCTTTAGTGCTGCTTTGTATCAGTGGCTTTGGCTAGATGATTCCGGTGTGTTTCAACGCCTTGTTCAATCTACATTTGATATGTCAAAACTCTCTGTCGAGTTATCCATTGGCTTAATTGGCACGTTAGCGTTTTGGCTAGGGATGATGAAGTTAGCTGAAAGCTCTGGGCTTGTGGATAAGTTCGCCCGCGGAATAAGTCCCTTGTTTACTCGCTTAATGCCAGACGTTCCTAAAGGCCATCCAGCCTTAGGCTCTATGACTATGAACCTCTCGGCTAATATCCTTGGGCTCGACAATGCAGCAACCCCCTTAGGACTTAAAGCGATGCGTGATTTACAGGCGCTAAATCCGCAAAAAGATACAGCCAGTAATGCACAAATTCTATTTTTAGTCCTAAATACATCTTCAGTTACCCTCTTCCCAATCACCGTCTTTCTCTACCGAGCTCAACAAGGTGCTAGTGACCCAACCTCTGTATTTATCCCTATTCTAATTGCTACATGTTGCTCTACATTAGCAGGATTATTGGCAGTAAGCTTTGTACAGAAAATACCGCTATGGGAACGTGTAACACTGCTCTACATCGGTGGGTTTATTGCCTTTTTACTCGCCTTTATCGGTTATTTCTCCACCCTCACGGTGGATCAATTACAGCGCCAATCCTCCCTTGTTGGGAACTTTACAATTTTCACCGCCGTTATCGGCTTTCTATTGATTTCGCATATAAAGAAGGTCAACGTCTATGAGACATTTATTGAGGGTGCAAAAGAGGGGTTTGAGGTAGCGATTAAGATCATCCCCTATCTACTTGCGATGCTGGTAGCTATAGGCGTACTGAGGGAGAGTGGAGCTTTAGAGGGGTTTATCTGGCTTCTGCGTGAAGGCTTAGGTGCTTTAGGGTTCGATACGCGCTTTGCTGACGCCCTCCCAACCGCAATCATGAAACCATTATCCGGCTCCGGTGCTCGGGCGATGATGTTAGAAACAATGAACACCCATGGTGTCGATTCCTTCCCTGCTTATCTCGCATCGATTATTCAAGGCTCAACCGAAACAACCTTCTATGTGCTGGCCGTTTACTTTGGTTCAGTGGGAATACGCCATACCCGTCATGCAATAGCCTGCGGGTTAACGGCTGATTTAGCCGGTATTATCGCCGCGATCAGTGTCGGTTATTGGTTTTTTGGTTAATGCTTGATCTAACAAACTTATAACGTTGCGCTATCAACAAGATTAGAAGGCATCCAAACCACGAATATGCCCATGACCGTCAATCGCAACCTGCACACACTCAGCCTCGGTCACTTTACGCAACTCCGTACCATCAGGGCAGCAACCCCAAGCTTCTACTTTGATACGCATAGAGGTATGACCTGTCTCTACCAATTGAGTATAGAACGACATAATAGTGCCCACACGAACCGGGGACATAAATGCCATCTGACCAATAGATACAGTAGAGATGCGACCTTTAGATAGACGAGCAGAAAATATCTCTGATGCTTGTACCATCTTCGCAGACACCCAACCTCCATAAACGTCACCAAACATATTTGTGGCATCACAAGCCGCTGGTAGCTGTAAACTCAGCTCACCTTCTGGCTGTAGGCTTTCATCATCATTTAATATCATTATTAAGTCACCTCGACAGGAGCGTACTAACGCTATTTAACCAACTTCACTTGGTAGCGTATGCCATCAAGCTTACAAAGCTCGCTGGGCTATTTATCAATATTAGTCGAAGACTATACAAAAGTATTAATCATTCAAACCCCATATTGAAAAAACGTTCACTTTTTAAAAAATGTTTTGTGTTGTCACATTTTTGTCATTAAAGCCCCTTATAGTTCTCCGCATATTAACTTTCACACAAATATTAAGACTCTCTGGAGCTTTACATGAAACCTATGAAAAAGTTATTTGCTGCTGTTGCTATCTCTGCAACCTGCGTAGCTGCAAATGCATCTGACCTTCTAGATAACAACCTTCCTGTTTATACTAAGGCTTCCGGTGTTTCTGGTAACCTTTCCTCAGTAGGTTCTGACACACTTGCTAACCTAATGACATTGTGGGCTGAAGAGTTCAAACGCAACTACCCTAACGTTAACATCCAAATTCAGGCTGCCGGTTCTTCTACTGCTCCACCAGCACTAACTGAAGGCACATCTAACATTGGCCCTATGTCTCGTAAAATGAAAGACAAAGAGCTAGAAGCCTTTGAGAAAAAATTCGGCTATAAACCAACACCTGTAGCTGTTGCTATCGATGCCTTAGCGGTATTCGCTCATAAAGATAACCCAGTTAAAGGCCTAACTATCGCGCAAGTTGATGCGATCTTCTCTTCTACTCGTAAATGTGGCGCTGCAAACGACATTTCTATTTGGGGTGATGCCGGCGTAACAGGCTCTTTAGCTGATAAAACAGTTCAGATCTTCGGCCGTAACTCTGTATCAGGTACGTACGGTTACTTCAAAAAGAAAGCACTTTGTAAAGGTGATTTCAAAAACAACGTTAACGAACAGCCAGGTTCTGCTTCTGTAGTTCAATCTGTATCTACTTCTTTGAACAGCATCGGTTACTCCGGTATCGGCTACAAAACAGCCTCTGTCCGCGCACTTCCTTTGACAAAGAAAGAAGGCACTGCATTTGTTGAAGCTACACCAGAAAATGCACTTAACGGCACTTACCCACTAGCGCGTTCACTTTACGTATACGTGAACAAAAAGCCTGGTCAGCCTCTAGCACCACTAGAGAAAGAGTTCCTGAAAATGGTTATGTCTAAAGTAGGTCAAGAAGTTGTAGTTAAAGATGGCTACATCCCTCTACCTTCTGCTGTAGTTAAAAAACAGATGGCTGCTCTAGGCATGTAATACGCCTCGAACACGTTTGACATCAATAAGGGGGCCTTTAGGCCCCCTTATTTCGCTTAAAGCACCCTCTGTAACATTGGTGTAACAAACTTTTAATATTGTACGCGCCGTAAATTCAGTTAACCTCAGGACCAACGCGCCATGAGTAAAGACAATATAGCTTCAGCCGAGTTGGATTTTAATACGCCAGCCGCTAAGCGAAACAGAAGCATACGCGCACTGAAAGATAAGTTTGCAGCGGCAGGCATAGCCTTCGGTGGAATCAGTGTAATCGTAGCCATTCTGCTGATCTTCTTCTATCTACTCTATGAAGTAGCGCCTCTATTTGAATCAGCAGATATAGAAAGGTGGCAGGAGAATAATCAACAGGTTGCACCCTATTCCGTCCCAGGCGAAGGTAAGACACTTTACCTTACAATGGAGGAACAAGCGGAAATAGGTTTACGGATCACAGATCTAGGCCAACTTGTGTTCTTCAATACTCTTAACGGTGATGTAATCAAGCAGGAGACTATTAATGTTCCTGCCGGTGCAACCGTTACTAGCTTTGCTATTGCGTCAGAATACAGTGGTATTTTTGCCTTAGGCTTCAGCAACGGTGAAGCGCTAGTATTTAAACAATCCTACAAATCCACATACCCTGATGGTATTCGCGTCATTTCGCCTGAGGTCGTTTACCCTCTTGGCACTGAGCCAATCACTATAAGTGAAGGTCCAGTGGACGTTCTCGCCTTAAATGGTGGTGAAGACGAATGGACAATCGTCGGGGGCCAGAAATCTAAGCTGACAGCTACAGAGGTGACTCTTTCACTCAATATCATCACCGATGAAGTGTCTGCAGAAACCAACTCCTTTGCGCTACCTAACATGAACATCTCAGCGAAAAAGCTTTTATTGATGCCTGATCGCAACTGGATGATGATTGCTAGTGATGGTGGCAAGCTGGGTATTGTTAATATGAAGGCTGAAGGCGGCCCCGCTATTACTCAGCTTATTGACGCGACTACCGGCAATATTACTTCATTCGAAATGCTACTAGGGGGTAACTCACTGCTTATCTCTGATGATCTAGGTGTAACCAGCCAGTGGTTTTTAGTACGTAATGATAAAAACCAATGGGTGATGACTAAGGTTCGTAGCTTCGAAAATGGTAATACTGCGGTGAGCTCAATCTCAATTGAACACCGCCGTAAAGGTTTTGTCACTATTTCTGAAGAAGGACAACTGTCGTTCTTCAGCACAACGGCACATCGTACCTCATTAAGTGCAGCAATCACTGAAGGCAATGCCGATATGATTGCACTAGCGCCGCGTTCTAACGCACTGCTAGTAGAACAGGACAATATGCTAACCTTATGGGCGATTCATAACGAACATCCTGAAATTTCGTGGAGCGCTATTTGGGAAAAAGTTTGGTACGAAGGCTATGAAGAGCCTGAGTACACTTGGCAGTCCTCTGCTTCTACAAATGACTTTGAACCTAAATACAGCTTGATGCCTCTAGCGTTTGGTACTCTTAAAGCGGCATTCTATGCCATGCTATTTGGCACACCGCTTGCGATTTGCGGGGCTATTTATACCGCTTATTTCATGGTTCCAGCGATGCGCCGCAAGGTAAAACCTTTCATTGAGTTAATGGAGGCTTTACCAACCGTTATCTTAGGTTTCTTAGCAGGCTTATGGTTAGCGCCTTTTATGGAGGTCAACCTCGCCGGAATATTCGTCACACTCCTTGTCCTACCTGCGGCGATTATCGCCTTCGCTTTTGCTTGGTCTGGGGCACCAAAATCAATTAGGTATCTTATACCTGATGGCTGGGATGCCGCTCTGTTAGTACCCGTCATTATCCTAGCAACCTACTTTAGCTTTGCTATAGCGCCTTATTTAGAGCAGATGCTATTCGGTACAGAGATGCGCTACTGGGTAACCAGTGAGTTAGGTATTCCTTACGACCAACGTAACGCGCTTGTTGTAGGTGTGGCCATGGGCTTTGCAATTATCCCGACCATCTTCTCAATTACAGAAGATGCGATATTTGCTGTGCCAAAACACTTGTCCTATGGCTCATTAGCTCTAGGAGCAACGCCATGGCAAACCTTAGTGCGTGTTGTTATGCCGACCGCAAGCCCAGGTATTTTTTCTGCGGTCATGATAGGTATGGGTCGTGCGGTAGGTGAAACAATGATTGTATTAATGGCGACAGGTAATACGCCGATCATGGATGTGAATATCTTTGAAGGCATGCGTACCTTGGCAGCCAATATAGCTGTTGAGATGCCAGAGTCTGAAGTAGGTAGCACCCACTTCCGTATCTTGTTCTTGGCCGCGTTCGTATTGTTCTTATTCACCTTTATGGTGAATACGCTAGCGGAGCTGGTTCGTCAGCGCTTGCGTAAGAAATACGGCTCACTTTAACCCGTGCGTAATAGAGGATAATTCTAATGCGACAGTCTTTTTCAGAATGGACAAAATCCGGCGCACCTTGGGTATGGCTTAATGCCGGTGCCGTAGCGATCTGTCTAATCATGGTAATTGGGTTACTTTCCCTAATTGCCGTTCGTGGTTTGGGACATTTCTGGCCTGCCGATGTAGTTCAAGGTACCTATGTCGAAAATGATCACAGTGTTCGTCTAATTGGTGAACGCGTACAAACAGAGATCGTTCCTGCAGAACAGCTGCGAGGAAGCGGTGTCACCGTTGCTGAAAATGTTGAAGAGATGCATCGCTCCCTTATGAAAGTAGGTAACCGTGATCACGGTGGTACCGATTTCATTTGGATTATCGATGATTTTCTTGGAAACCAAGAAAAACCGGAAATGCTATTTACGGCAGAACGTCGTGAATGGGGTAATTTTTACGGCTACCTTCGCGGCATTAAGGAAGAAGGGAAATTAGTTGCTAGCCATGACGGTTACGAAAGCAACCCTGAATACCAGATTTTATGGGATGCCTTACAAAACCGTATTGAGCGGGTAACGTCGATTCAAGAGAAGATTGATCATATTGAGAAGGGCGAAATTAGCTCAATCAACTATGAGCTTGAACGTCTTCGTTTGAAAGAACGCTCATTACAGCTAAAAGAGGTCGTAGAGACTGCACCCTACCAAGCAATTACGGATCGCCGTCTAGAATTAGATGCTGAATACGAGAGTCTTCAGAGTGAACTACTCGCACTATACAAAGCAATTAATCGTGACAGCATTACCGCTGAGATCGCTAATGGACAAGTTGTTGAATTTAAAATAGCCTCAATTGTCCGTGCTTTCCTGCCGAATGATATGGGCCTTGGTGGCAAACTTGTGCACTACTTCCAAAAACTTTGGGAGTTCGTCTCAACAGATCCACGTGAAGCTAATACTGAAGGGGGGATCTTCCCTGCAATCTTCGGTACAGTAATGATGGTTCTCATCATGTCTGTTATCGTTACGCCATTTGGTGTGGTTGCTGCTGTATATTTACGTGAATATGCAAGACAAGGATTTGTTACCCGCCTTATCCGTATCGCGGTAAACAACTTAGCGGGTGTACCTTCGATCGTTTACGGTGTATTTGGTCTTGGTTTCTTTGTTTACTTTTTAGGTGGTCATATAGATGACGCCTTCTTCCCAGAAGCAAAGCCAGCTCCGACATTCGGAACACCCGGCCTTATGTGGGCTTCTATTACATTGGCACTGTTAACCGTTCCAGTGGTTATCGTTGCGACTGAAGAGGGCTTAACACGTATCCCTCGCGCAGTTCGTGAAGGATCTTTAGCACTCGGTGCAACGAAGTTCGAAACCCTGATGAAAATCGTTATTCCAATGGCAAGCCCCGCCATAATGACCGGTGTCATACTGGCTATTGCGCGAGCTGCCGGTGAGGTAGCGCCATTAATGTTGGTTGGTGTGGTCAAACTGGCACCAAGCCTACCATTGGATTTGAACTACCCATACCTACATTTAGATCAGAAATTTATGCACTTGGGCTTCCACATCTACGATGTAGGTTTCCAAAGCCCCAACGTTGAAGCGGCTCGTCCGCTGGTATACGCAACGGCGCTTCTGCTAGTGATCGTAATCGCATTGCTAAATTTGACAGCAATTCAGATTCGAAATCACCTGCGTGAAAAATTCAAAGCGCTTGAAATGTAACTAGAAGTCGGACTTAATTTTTTAAAAGGTTGCTAAAATGACTAGCGAAGCTAAAACACACGCAATTGATATCTCTTCTTTGCAGCGTGACCACCAAACATTAAACCTCAAGGAAGAAAACTTGGCGCTTGAGGTGAAAGATTTAAAATTGCGTTATGGCGATAACGAAGCCCTACACGGTATTGATATGCTAATCCCGAAAAATCGTGTAACAGCGTTTATCGGTCCATCCGGTTGCGGTAAATCAACATTATTACGTTGCTTCAACCGCATGAATGATTTGGTTGATGATTGCCATATCACAGGCCAGATTCTACTTGATGAAGATAATATCTATGATCGTAGTGTCGATATTGCTGAACTGCGCCGTCGCGTAGGGATGGTGTTCCAGAAACCAAATCCGTTCCCTAAATCGATCTACGAAAACGTGGCTTACGGCCTGCGTATTCAAGGCGTCACTAAAAAACGCGTTATCGATGAAACCGTTGAATGGGCACTAAAATCTGCGGCGTTATGGGACGAAGTAAAAGATCGTCTACATGAAAGTGCATTAGGTATGTCCGGTGGTCAGCAACAGCGTCTCGTTATTGCACGTACCATTGCGGTAAAACCTGAAGTATTGCTATTGGATGAGCCCGCTTCAGCATTAGACCCAATCTCTACACTAAAAATTGAAGAGTTGATCCACGAACTGAAGAAAGACTTCACTATAGTGATCGTAACTCACAACATGCAGCAGGCAGCCCGTGTATCTGATTACACGGCTTTCATGTATATGGGTGATCTGATTGAATTTGGTGTAACTGATACGCTTTTCACTAACCCTGAAAAGAAACAAACTGAAGACTACATCACTGGCCGCTACGGTTAATTTGGGGAAGGATAAAAATCATGGAACTTAAAACAGAAGATTATTCCACGCATATCTCCCAGCAATTCAATGAAGAGCTGGAACAAATTCGTACTCAGCTCCTTACCATGGGCGGCGTGGTCGAACGTCAAGTTCACGATTGTATTGATGCGCTACTAAATGGTGATGCGGAACTCGCTGAACAATCTCGTCGAGTTGATAAACAAACGAATGAGATGGAAGTTCTTATAGACGAGCAATGCACAATGATTATTGCTCGCCGTCAACCGGCTGCAAGCGATCTACGTTTAATTATTGCTGTATCAAAAGCGGTTTCAGACTTAGAAGGCATGGGCGATGAAGCAAGTCGTATCTGCCGCCATGCCATTGAGTTGGTTGAAGAAGGCAGCTCTCCTCGCGGCTACCAAGAGGTTCGCCATATTGGCAATTTAGTCCGTGAAATGGTTAAAGATGTATTAACTGCATTTGCTCGTAATGATGCGGAGCTCGCTTACCGTGTGGCAAAAATGGATAAATCTGTCGATCAGGAATACCGCTCGGCTATGCGTTCTCTTGCAACGTTTATGATGGAAGATCCACGCTCAATCTCTAGCGTTATGAATGTAATCTGGGTACTACGTAGCCTAGAGCGTATATCTGAACATGCCCGAGCGATGGCAACCCACTTGATTTACCTTGTTAGCGGTACTGATGTGCGTCACGGAAGCCTTAAACAAATTAAGCGCGCCGTTACATCTGACTCAGATGGTAATGAATAAATAGCTTAACTCATGCGATGAAAAACAGCCTCCGGGCCACTGCTGTCCCACAATTTTTTAATCATAAAGGGATCCTCATCTGAGGGTCCCTTTTTTGTCGCTCTGGCGGTGACG
>NZ_LUTR01000026.1 GCF_001597725.1 Neptuniibacter marinus | reverse complement strand
GCCGATGGTAGTGTGGGGTTTCCTCATGTGAGAGTAGGTCATCGCCAAGCATTTATTTAGAGAAACCCCGGTTACTATGTAGCCGGGGTTTTTTGCGTCTGGGGCTTGGAGTGTAGGAAGTAAGAGGCTTAGATGCATAGAGTTCTAGTGTATATAAGGTAAGTACTTTTAATCTGAATAATGTTGTTGTATTCGACTTCTTTTTTTTTGTGCTTACCTTCATAATTAGAGTTATCGCTAGTCAGTATTTCTAGTATAAAATTATTGTCAGCTATAGTGGGTGTTATGTATACAGAAGAAGATATCCGTCGTTTAAGGTGGCAGAGTCGTAGGGGCATGCTGGAACTTGATGTGTTATTTGTTCCATTTGTAGAAGAAGCTTTTGCGGATCTTGAAAAGGATGATCAAGATCGCTTTGTGAAATTGCTGGCTTGTGAAGATCAGGATCTTTTTGTTTGGCTTATGGAGCGGGCGGTACCTGATGATTTAGATTTGCAACGGATTGTGAGGATTATATTAGAGCGTGTTCAACCTAAGTAATCTATATATAAGACAATCTCGCACTCTACTCTATCTTTGTAGTGGGGTGTATTTTATTGCGCTGTACTCTATTTTTGTTTCGCTTATCCCTACGTTTCATAAATCTCTCTTTTCTTTGTTTGTAATAATGAGTTTTGCTTATTTTATTTATAATAGGCTATGTAGAGACTCGTCTTCGATCGCCTCTATAGCCTGGTCAGCTGAAGGAGGTTGTATCCAGCTTTTCCAGAGAGATGGTGTGCGCTTGGATGTTGTGGAGCTAAAACAGGCGTCTGTTTTACCCATTGTTGTATGTTTACAATGTAAAGTTGAAGAACGTCTATTTCCTATTCCCGTTATAGTGTTCTGGGATGCTTGCACACCTCAAGAATTTCGTCGTCTAAGAGTGTTGGCTTTACACTGTTCGGTAAAGTCTAATGGCGAAGCTGTTCAATAACAGTGGCGTTGCTTCGCTTTATCTTTGATTTAGTTCCAAGAAAAGTTAATAGGGGTCAGGATGGTATCTATGGGCTCTGCGCCTAGTTCTGGGTAATCGAGAGTATAATGTAGCCCGCGGCTTTCGTGACGGAGCATAGCAGAGCGTATTATCAAATCTGCCACTACGGCTAAATTGCGTAATTCTAAAAGGTCATTGCTGATTTTGTAGTTACTGTAATATTCGCTGATCTCATGGTGTAAAAGGTCAATACGATGCTTTGCCCGTTGTAGGCGCTTTGTAGTACGCACAATACCCACGTAATCCCACATAAAACGTCGTATTTCATCCCAGTTGTGGGAGATAATCACATCCTCATCAGAATCAGTTACTTGGCTTTCATCCCATGCAGGGATTAATGATTTATCGAGAGGTGCTACCAAGGAGCTGTAAACTTCCTCTGATGCTGATTTTGCATAGACTAGGCACTCAAGTAATGAATTGCTGGCTAGCCGGTTCGCGCCATGTAAACCCGTGAATGAGGTTTCGCCTATAGCATAGAGGCCAGGGATGTCGGTTCGTCCTTTTTCGTCGGTAACAATGCCTCCACAGGTATAGTGGGCAGCGGGCACGACAGGGATAGGTTCTTTAGTGATATCAATACCTAGCTTTAAGCACCGTTTATAGATGGTCGGGAAGTGCCCGCGTATAAACGATTCGGGTTTGTGAGATATATCTAGAAATAAACAATCACAACCTAAGCGTTTCATTTCATGATCTATAGCGCGAGCGACAATGTCTCGAGGCGCTAATTCACCACGCTTATCAAATTTCTGCATGAACTGTTCGCCATCAGGTAGTAATAATTTTCCACCCTCACCGCGAACGGCTTCTGTAATTAAAAAGGATTTTGCCTGGGGGTGGTAAAGGCAGGTAGGGTGGAATTGATTAAATTCCATATTTCCCACCCGACAGCCCGCACGCCAAGCCATGGCAATACCATCCCCAGTTGCGCCATCTGAATTGCTTGTATAAAGGTAGGCTTTAGAAGCACCTCCCGTTGCTAAAACCACATGGGGTGCTTGAAATACTTCTACGTGGCCTGTTTTTCCATTCAATATATAAGCTCCGACGCAACGGTTGTGTGCCAGACTGAGCTTGCGGCGGGTAATAAGGTCAACTGCGATGTGATCTTCAAAGAGGTCTATATTCGGCGATGCTTTTGCACGATCTATCAGTGTGCTTTGTAGTGCTTTGCCTGTTGCATCGGCAGAATGAATAATTCTTCGATGGGAGTGGCCACCCTCTTTTGTTAGATGGTAATCATCACTCTCTTGTGTGAAGGCAACGCCTTGTTGAATTAACCAGTCAATACTCTCTTTGCCATGGGATACCGTAAATTCAACGGCGGAAGGGCGGCTTAATTGTCCTCCTGCTGTCATCGTATCTTCTATATGAGCTTGTGTGCTGTCGGTTGTATCTAAGACTGCGGCAATACCACCTTGAGCTAACCAAGTTGATCCACTTTTTAGTTTTCGCTTGCTAAGAACCGCCACGCGCGCGTTTTCAGCGAGGTGTAACGCCATACTTAGGCCTGCGGCTCCGCTACCAATAATTAAAGCGTCGTAGTGGTGGTGTTGTGTCATTTGGTTGCTCTTTATATGAAAGTAGAAATTGCTGTCGGGCTATTTTACTGACAGAAATTCTGTAGAGGATAGTGTTTTATGGTAATTGTTAGAACTTTTAATGCGCAATTTAGCATTTTTTTACGTGTTGAGGGAACTTCATCTTATTTCTAAGCTCATAGTAGTTGTCCCGACACTCTTGATGAGAGTTGAATATAGTAGAAGCAAAAGAGATACTTTGGCTGCTTTAGCCTCTATGCTTATAGTAATGAGTCTCATGGAAAGAATCTAAGGAATATCGAGTGTCAAATGAGAGCCAAACAGTAGTTGATCAAAAACTTGTCGAACGCGTTAAAGCAGGTGACAAAACAGCGTTTGATCTTTTGGTTAAAAAGTACCAACACAAGATTATTGCGTTAATTGGTCGTTATGTATATGACTTCCATGAAGCTCAAGATGTAGCCCAAGAAACCTTTATTAAGGCATATCGAGCACTTCCAAATTTTCGCGGTGATAGTGCGTTTTATACGTGGTTGTACCGTATAGCCATTAATACGGCTAAAAACCATCTGGTTTCACGCGGTCGTAAACCTATAGACGTTGATGTTGACGATGCGCAGTTTTTTGAGGGTGATCATCAATTGAAAGACATAGCGACGCCTGAAAATGAACTTTATAAAGATGAGTTGGACTTAGTGATTAAGCGTACGTTGAATCGATTACCAGAAGATTTAAGAATGGCGCTTACCCTGAGAGAGTTTGAGGGTATGAGTTATGATGAGATTGCGCGCGTTATGGATTGTCCCGTTGGGACGGTAAGGTCTAGGATTTTCAGGGCGCGGGAAACATTAGATAAAGAAATTATGCCTTTAATGGCAAGTTGATTGCAGAAATGATGAAATTTGAGGTACACAATTATGACTGATCGATCTATTGAGTCTGTTTCTGCACTTATGGATGGTGAAGTAACTGATTTTGAACTCCGCCGTACATTAGCGCGGATTGAGAGCGAACCTGAGCTTGCAGAAACTTGGCAGCGTTACCATTTAATTCGGTCTGCTATACGTAGCGAAGATGGTAATGGAATCGCTGTAGATATAAGTTCCAGTGTTATGTCTGCTTTGGAATCTGAGCCTGAGTTTCATTTGGAAGATGGATCTACTGATTCAGAAAAAGCGGTGAGTAAATCTCATTTTCTTTGGAAACCAGTAGCAAGTATGGCCGCTGCGGCATCAGTAACGGCGATGGTTATTCTTGGGGCGCAGAACCTTTCTCAGCCTGTAGAGTCGACTATTGCAGATAACCGTCCGAGCTATTCTCTTCCAGCGGGTACGCTTTCTAATGATATTGTTCGAGCGCAGTTTGGCAACCGTTCTAATATCGAAGTTGAGAGTCAGCAGCCTGAAATTATCCGCTTACCTCAAGGTATAGATCGTTATATTGAACAGCATGAGCATATGCTGAAAAAACAAAAACCGAATTGGCAGGCTTCATGGCTTCCAGACGGTTTTAGTGGGTTACGTAGTGATGTAATGCCTCACGCGGAAGTGCAAATTTTTAGTAACGGACGTAATACGTTTAGTGTTTGTGTTGAAAACTATGGACATCAATCAGTTTCAGAAGGGGTTGCCCAGTCTGGAAATATGGTTGCAGTAGGTAAAAGAATTGGCGATCAATTTGTTACCGTTGTTGGTGATGTCCCTTTGATGATCGCTGAAAGAATTGCGTCTTCAGTAGTGAAAAAATGATTCAAGAAAACGGGAAAGTCGTTGATGTTAACTCGCAAGGTGTATGGGTTGAGACAGTCAAGCAAAGTGCGTGTGCGAGTTGTGCAGCTAAAAATGGTTGCGGTCAGAAGTTGTTAGCATCAGTAGGTCAGGGTAAACGTTTTATTTTTCGAGTGAATAATCCAGACAACTTATCTGTTATTACCGATGATGATGTGCTGATCGGAATTGAAGAGGGTGCCTTTCTTAAGGCTACTGTCTTTATGTACCTTATACCGCTTATTGGTCTTTTTGCGGGAGCGGTTATTTCTGATGCCTTGGCGTTTTCCGAAGGCTGGATGATTTTAATATCTTTTTCCTCTTTGTTAGTAGGCTTCTTGCTTGTTCGTTTTGGAAGCTATTCTCTATTCCGTTCGTATAAGTACCAGCCTACGTTAATGAAAGTAATTTAATTTTATTTCTGATAGTTATAGGTGATTTTGATATGAAATATTTATCTAAATTCATTTTTTCTTTTTTTATTGTGTTCGCACATTCGGTCTCAGCTGCCAACCTTCCTGACTTTAAATCTCTTGTGAAAGAAGCTTCTCCCGCGGTTGTAAATATTAGTACAATCCAGAAAGCTGATAGTTCTAAAGGCTACTCTTTAGTTGGTCCTAATGGAGAAGAGATTCCCGAAATTTTTAAGCATTTTTTTAGAATGCCGGAGTTTGAGCAAGGAGAGAGGCCAAAGCACCAAGCCCCTCAATCTTTAGGTTCCGGTTTTATTATCTCTGAAGATGGTTATTTGCTTACCAATCATCATGTTGTCGCTGATGCAGATAAAGTCATTGTTCGACTTGCTGATAGGCGTGAGTTAGAAGCTGAAGTGATTGGCTCGGATAAACGCTCTGATGTGGCATTGCTTAAAATCGATGCTCATAACCTGCCAACCGTTGAATTAGGTAAATCTAAAGATCTTGAAGTAGGTGAGTGGGTACTGGCTATAGGATCGCCTTTCGGATTTGATCATAGTGTTACGGCCGGCATTGTTAGTGCGAAAGAACGTGCCTTGGCGAACGAGACATACGTTCCTTTTATTCAGACTGATGTAGCGATTAACCCAGGTAATTCCGGTGGGCCTTTATTTAATCTTGATGGTGAGGTTGTCGGTATTAATTCGCAGATATACACGCGCTCTGGTGGCTTCATGGGGTTGTCATTTGCTATTCCCATTGATGTGGCTATGAATGTTGCCGATCAGTTGAAAGCCAATGGTTATGTTACGCGTGGATGGTTGGGCGTTATTATTCAAGAAGTAAATAGGGACTTAGCGGAATCTTTTGGATTAGATAAACCCGCAGGCGCATTGGTTGCGAAGGTTTTGCCTGATAGTCCCGCCGATGAAGCTGGTTTGCAAGCGGGTGATGTGATTTTAAGTTTTGAAGGATTAGATGTAACGCTGTCGTCTGATCTCCCTCATTATGTAGGGCAAGTTAAACCAGGTGTTAGAGCCAAAGTAGAAGTAATGCGCGCTGGAAGAAAGCAAACAATCAATGTGAAGATTGGTGTTTTACCGAATCAAAACCAGCTAGCAGGTGCAGGGCAGGATAAATATAACGCAGATACATTAAATCGCCTGAATGTTGATGTAGTAGAATTAGATGAGCAGAGACGAGAAAAATGGCAAGTGAGTGCTGGCGTTGTTGTGCGTCGCGTTATGCCAGGGGCTGGCTCTAATTCTGGTTTAATGGTTGGTGATGTGATTACTATGTTAAACGGCGAGCAGGTTGGTTCTGTTGCCGACTTTAATCGGATTGCAAGCTCTCTTCCTGTCAATCGTTCCTTACCTATGCGGATTGTGCGTAGAGGTAGTCCAATGTTTATTCCTTTAAGAGTAGAGTGAAAAGGTTAAAAATAAAGGGGGGTTTTAACCCCTTTATTTTATTTTTTGTAGGTGAAAAAAATCATAAAAAATATTGAAAAAGATGCACTCTATTTTTCGTGGCTCATATAGAGCAAATACTGTAAACTTGCGCCTTTCCAGCGAGTTAATAGTAATGGTAGCCATCAAGTGAGCAGCCTAGAACATATCCGAAATTTTTCAATTATTGCCCATATTGACCATGGTAAGTCGACTTTAGCTGACCGCTTTATCCAGATGTGCGGTGGCCTTAGTGAACGTGAAATGGAGGCGCAAGTGCTCGATTCAATGGATATCGAGCGTGAGCGTGGTATTACCATTAAGGCTCAGAGTGTGACTTTGGATTACACTGCTAAAGATGGGCAAACATATCAGCTTAACTTTATCGATACGCCTGGGCATGTTGACTTTTCATACGAAGTGTCACGTTCCCTTGCGGCTTGTGAAGGGGCTTTGTTAGTTGTTGATGCTGCACAAGGTGTTGAAGCCCAATCTGTCGCTAACTGTTATACGGCGATAGAACAAGGGTTAGAAGTTGTGCCTGTTCTGAATAAAATCGATCTGCCTCAAGCGGAGCCTGAAAGGGTTCGTATGGAGATTGAAGAAGTTATTGGTATTGATGCGACAGAAGCCGTGACCTGCTCAGCAAAAAGTGGCTTAGGGGTGCTTGATGTACTAGAGCATCTTGTGCGAGATGTCCCTTCACCGCAAGGTGATGTAGATGCACCACTTCAAGCCTTAATTATAGATTCATGGTTTGATAATTATTTAGGCGTTGTTTCCTTAGTACGTGTTAAACAGGGAACATTAAGTAAGAAAGATAAGATCTTAGTTAAATCTACAGGGCAGAGTTATCAAGCTGAATCTGTAGGTATTTTTACGCCAAAACGGAAAGAAACTGGCGTGCTTAAGGCTGGGGAAGTAGGTTTTGTTGTCGCCGGTGTTAAAGATATTCATGGGGCTCCTGTGGGTGATACATTAACCCATCAGAAAACACCTGAAGTTGATATGCTACCTGGTTTCCAGAAGGTTCAACCTCAGGTCTACTCCGGCTTGTTTCCAACAAGCTCTGATGACTATCAAGATTTTCGTGAAGCACTTGATAAGCTTACATTGAATGATGCTTCGTTGTTCTTTGAGCCTGAAACATCAGATGCCCTTGGTTTTGGTTTCCGTTGTGGTTTTCTTGGTATGCTCCATATGGAGATTATTCAAGAGCGCTTAGAGCGGGAGTATAATCTTGATCTAATTACCACCGCACCTACGGTAATTTATGAGCTTGAAATGAATAACGGTGATGTTGTTAAAATCGACAGCCCGTCCAAGCTACCAGATCCAGGGTCTATCAATGAAATGCGCGAGCCTATAGTGGAAGCGAATATCCTTGTGCCGCAAGATTATCTAGGGCAAGTGATAGGTCTTTGTGTTGAAAAGCGCGGCGTTCAAAAAGAGATGAACTATGTAGGTAATCAGGTTCAGATCTCTTATGAACTGCCCATGGCTGAAGTGGTTTTAGACTTCTTTGACCGCTTAAAGTCGGTTAGCCGTGGATATGCATCGCTTGAATATAACTTTGTCCGTTTTGAGCCGGCCCAGCTGGTTCGTATGGATATCCTGATTAATGGCGATAAGGTGGATGCATTAGCTCTTATTTTGCATCGAGATAATGCTCAGTATAAAGGCCGCCAGCTTTGTGAAAAAATGAAGGAAGTTATTCCGCGCCAGATGTTTGATGTTGCTATTCAGGCGGCATTGGGTGGTAAAATTATCGCACGAACAACGGTAAAAGCATTACGTAAAAACGTGTTAGCGAAATGTTACGGTGGTGATGTGAGTCGTAAGAAAAAATTGCTAGCGAAACAGAAAGCAGGTAAAAAACGCATGAAGCAGGTAGGTAATGTAGAGATACCTCAGGATGCTTTCTTAGCCGTACTAAAAGTAGATAGTTAATTTTTAAGGGCAGTATAGATGGATTTTGATTTTGCACTAATACTTGTAGCACTGACGTTTATATCAGGGCTTGTGTGGTTTTACGATAAAGTATCACTTAAGCCTAAACGTGAAGCTAAACTGAGTGCAGCAGCTAATCAAGTGGATGGTGAGCTTTCAGAATCGGTTAAAGCTGAAATTGAGCGTGAGTCAGGTTGGGTGGACACAGGTAGATCGATGTTCCCTGTGTTACTTATTGTGTTGGTGCTGCGTTCTTTTCTGGTTGAGCCTTTTCAAATTCCATCAGGCTCAATGTTGCCAACCTTAAAAATAGGTGATTTTATCTTAGTTAATAAATTTCATTATGGGTTACGTTTGCCTGTATTGAATACTAAGATTGTGGAGATCAATGAGCCTGAGCGTGGTGATGTGATTGTATTTAAATACCCGGAGAATCCGTCGATTAATTATATTAAGCGAGTGGTTGGTTTGCCGGGTGATGTTATCCGTTATCAGGATAAAATGATCTTTATTAATGGGGAAGCGCAACCTCAAAAACTATTGGCTCAGCTGCCGCCGAATCGTCCGGTACAGCAGCTCTTAGAAGAAAATCTAAGCGGTGTTAAGCATCAGATTAATAAAGACTTGGCGCGACCGTCTCAAAATATGCAATGGACAGTACCTGACAACCATTATTTTATGATGGGTGACAACCGTGATAATAGTAACGATAGTCGTTACTGGGGTTTTGTATCTGAGGACTTACTAGTTGGTAAGGCATTTGCTGTATGGATGCATTGGCCGACTTTCTTGAGCTGGCCAAAATTTGGCGATGTTCGTGTGATTGAGTAATGGAATGGAGAATGGAATGAAACCTACTCGTAAGCAACAAACCGGCGCATCATTTTTCTCAATTTTGATTGTCTTATTAGTCGCAGGCTTTTTCTTTTCTGTCGCATTTAAGCTGTATCCAGCTTATCTGGAGTATAATACGATCGATTCAGTATTGACTCAGGTAAGTACTGATAGGGATGAATTGACAAAAAGTATGAGTAGTTTGAAGTTAGATATTGGTAAAAAGTTTCGTATCAATCAAGTGAAGTTACCCCATAAAGATTCCTTGATCATTACTAAAAAAGAGGGCGTGATTCGTTTTGTCCTCGATTATGAAATACGTGTTCCAATGTTTTATAACGTTGACGCAATGGTTAAATTTGAAAAGCAATATGAAGCAATAGCACCTTGATAAAACCAGCATCTGAATTATCCCGTCGTATAGGCCATAGCTTTGCCGATGAGTCATTGTTTGAATTAGCATTGACTCATCGAAGCTGCGGCAAAAAGAATAATGAGCGTTTAGAGTTTCTAGGCGATTCCATACTCAATTTTGTTATAGCTGATGATCTTTTTAAACGCTTTCCTAAGGCCAAAGAGGGCGAATTAAGCCGTCTGCGTGCTCGTATGGTCAAAGGCGTTACCTTATCTGAAGTTGCGCGCGAGTTAAATTTAGGCGACTACCTTCGTTTGGGTAGTGGTGAGCTTAAAAGTGGTGGTTATCGCCGCGACTCAATTTTAGCGGATGCCGTTGAAGCGATTATTGGTGCTATTTACCTTGATACAGATATGGAAACTGCACGTGGTTTTGTCTTGTCTTGGTTTAAAGAACGGTTAAACAAACTTGATCTGAACGAGTCTATGAAAGACTCAAAAACGCAATTACAGGAGTTTCTGCAATCGCGTCGTTTATCATTACCCGAATACGAATTAATTAACGTGGAAGGTGAGGCCCATGCACAAACATTTTATATTCAATGTAGTGTTGATGGCCTAAAGCAAGCTGCTAAAGGTGTAGGTAGTAGCCGTCGTCAGGCGGAACAAGAAGCAGCTAAAAATGCACTCATTCTCTTGCAGGTGGAAAAGTAAAATGGCTGAAGATTTAATGCACCTGTTAGATGAGCGATCTGATAACCCTGATCAGCGTTGTGGCTTTGTAGCGATTGTAGGTCGCCCTAATGTAGGGAAATCAACGCTCATGAACCATATACTGGGTCAGAAGTTGAGTATCACTTCCCGTAAACCACAAACTACACGTCATCAAATTATGGGGATTAAGACAGAGGGCGATCTACAGATTGTCTATGTTGATACGCCAGGTTTACATAAAGATGAAGGTAAAAAAGCGCTTAACCGCTATATGAATAAAGCGGCTTCGGATGCTTTGCGTGATGTGGACCTTGTGGTCTTTATTGTTGATCGTACGGCTTGGACTGAAGAAGATCAGCTTGTTTTAGATAAAGTGAAACATGTTCGCTGCCCGGTTATTTTAGCAGTTAATAAAATTGATCAATTAAAAGATAAAGCTTCCTTGCTCCCTCAAATGCAGTCTCATGCCGGACGTATGGATTTTGCAGAGATGGTGCCTTTATCGGCAAAAGATGGTCATAATGTTGAGCAGTTAGAAGAATTGATTGCTAAACATATGCCAAAAGGGATGCACCACTTTCCTGAAGACCAAGTAACAGATAAAAGCTCACGCTTTATGGTGTCAGAGATGGTCCGGGAGAAGTTGATGCGTAACTTAGGTGATGAGATCCCTTATGGCACAACCGTTGAGATAGAAGAGTTTAAGTATGCTCAAAACGGTGTTCTTCACGTAAGTGCATTAATTCTTGTTGAGCGAGATGGTCAAAAACGTATAGTGATTGGCGATAAAGGTTCACGAATTAAAACCGTTGGTCGTGATTCGCGTTTAGATATGGAACGTATGTTTGATTGTAAAGTTATGCTTAATCTTTGGGTAAAAGTTCGCCGAGGTTGGGCTGATGATGAACGAGCCTTGCGTAGTTTAGGTTACGATAATAGCTAATTTGCATACAGTATGAGTCAAACAGATCAGCAGGCGGCTTATGTGCTTCATGGCCGCCCTTATCGAGATACCAGTCTCATTGTTGACTTTTTTACTTTGGAATATGGGAAAATCCCCGCTGTTGTTCAAGGCGCGCGTCGCCCTAAATCTAAATTTCGGGCTAGCGTTCAGCCTTTTGTACCTATACAAATAGGCTGGCGAGGACGGAATGAGTTAAAAACCATTACCCAGGCAGAGCCCGTCGCCGCGATGATGTTTCTTAACGGTGATGCTTTATTATGTGGTTTGTATGTTAACGAACTGCTCTCGCGAACACTCCAGCCTTTTGATCCTCACCCCCAGCTTTATGTCTATTATCAGTATGTACTTAATGAGCTTGTATCGGGTAAAGATATAGAAGGTGCTTTGCGTACTTTTGAGCATCGCTTGTTAGATGAGTTAGGTTACCTTCCAGAGTTAGGCAATCAACAGGATGAGCAGATCTACCTATTGGATCCTGAACATGGATTTTCCATTTTAAGTAGTCGTGATATAAGTGACAAACGTAAGCCTTTCTGTTTTTATGGCTGGCAGTTAAACGCAATTTTAGATGATAATTATGAAAATCCCCAAGTGCGACGAGCATCGAAACGCCTTATGCGCGCGCTCATAGATCGAGTACTTGGTTATAAACCTTTACGCAGTCGTGAACTGTTTCAAAAAATGTAAGGAGCACAAGGTGATAGAGCCGTCCCGTCTTTTGTTAGGTGTAAATATTGATCATGTTGCAACGATTCGCCAAGCAAGAGGGACCCGTTATCCGGATACGGTTCAGGCCGCTGCATTAGCAGAAGAGGCCGGCGCTGATGGTATTACTATTCATCTTCGTGAAGATCGTCGCCATATTCAGGATCGCGATGTTTTTCTGTTAAAAGATACGCTACAGACACGGATGAATTTTGAAATGGCCGTGACTGATGAAATGATCGGTATCGCAGAAAAAGTCCAGCCTGCCCATTGTTGTCTTGTGCCTGAAAAACGTGAAGAGCTGACGACTGAAGGTGGTTTGGACGTAGCGGGGCAGGAATCTCGAATTAAAGATGCCTGTCGTCGTTTAAGTGCGGTGGGTATCGAAGTGTCTTTATTTATCGACCCGGCTCCTGAGCAGATAGATGCGACAATCCGTTGTGGAGCACCGGTGATTGAATTACATACAGGTGCTTATGCTGATGCGGAACATTCGTTAGAACAGGCGGCGGAATTAAGACGAATTAAGGATGCGGCTGCTTATGCGTATCAAAAAGGCCTAATTGTAAATGCTGGGCATGGTTTGAACTACCATAATGTTGAGCAGATCGCCGAAATTCCAGAGATGAATGAGCTTAATATTGGGCATGGTATTATCGCTCGGGCTTTGTTTGTTGGCCTTAAAGACGCGGTGTTTGAGATGAAACAGCAGATGCTACAAACGCAAGCGCGTATTCAGCCATTAAGAGATGCGCTGAAAAAATGATCGTCGGTATTGGTACAGATATTCTTCAAATTAGCCGTTTGCGAAAAGCTTGGGCAAGAACACCCAAACTAGCAGAGAGAATTCTGACTTCTCACGAGCTTGATCTTTGTACCGAAGCCAACGACCCCGCTCTGTTTTTAGCTAAACGCTTTGCTGCAAAAGAAGCAGTGACAAAGGCGCTAGGTACTGGAATAGGGCGAGGAGTGAGTTGGAAGCATATCGAAATCACAAAAAATAGTTTGGGGCGCCCTTTAGTCGTTTTAACTTTAGGAGCAGCTGAACGAGCTGCCAGCTTAAATGCAGGAAATATTCAACTTAGTTACAGTGACGAAAAAGACTATATTGTTGCATTTGTTGTGGCGGAAAGTAGCTAACTTGACTGTATATAGGAATAGCTAAATGAGTAGAGTCTGTGTGATAACTGGCGGTTCTTTCGGTATTGGGCGAGCGGTTGTTAGTAAGTTTTTAGACCAAGGTTATTCTGTTGTGAATCTTGATTTGAAGCCAACTACTTTAGCCGAGGATCAGTCTGTTTATATCCAATGCGATGTTTCAGATAAGCAGCAAATAGATTGCGCTATTCAGCAGATTAAAGAGAGTATAGGCCGCATTGACGTGCTTGTGTCTAATGCTGGGATACATTTGTCCGCTTCTATTGAAAATACCTCAGATGCCGAGTTTGAGCGCGTAATGAGCATCAATGTGAAAGGTGCTTTTTATCTACTCAAAGCCGTATTGCCTATTATGAAAACGCAGCAATCAGGCTCAATTGTTTTGGTTGGTTCTGATCAGTCGCTAGTGGGTAAGAAAAACTCATTTGTTTATAACATGAGCAAAGCGGCTTTAGCTTCGATGGCGAAAACAACCGCATTGGATTATGCCGCTTATGGGATTAGAGCGAATATAGTGTGTCCAGGCACTATTGAGACTCCTTTATACCATCAGGCAATAGATCGCTATTGTAAGCGTACGGGAGCCAATAAAGCAGCTATTCATGCAGAAGAGGCAGGGCTTCAACCTTTAGGTAGAATCGGTCAACCAGAAGAGGTGGCATCATTAATCGCTTTTTTAGGGAGCGATGAGGCTAAGTTTATTACTGGTAGTGCTCAGGTTATTGATGGTGGTTATACCGCACAATAATATATTCATCAGGCTTAGTGTGTTTTATGAGTAGAGTGATAGATCCCCACATTCACCTTATCGATTTACAGCAGGGCGATTATGACTGGCTGCAGGCTGATCATCAGCCTCAGTGGCCTTTTAAAGAAAAAATTAGACGTAGTTTTTTTGAATCAGATCTCGCTAGTCGACAAGTAATGGAGCTTGCCGGTTTTGTGCATATAGAGGCCGGTTTTGATAATGCATCACCTTGGCGTGAGTTGGAATGGCTAGAGCAGCATTGCCAGCTACCTTTTAAAAGCGTGGCCTTTGCTGATTTAACATCCAATCACTTCCCCGCCCAATTAGATCGATTAGCGCAATTCAAATCACTTGTAGGTATACGTCATATTCTTGATGAACATGCTGAAGCGATTTTAAATAATGAGCGTGTAGTTAAGCATTTATCCCTTATTTCTGAAAAAGGTCTGCTCTTTGAAGCTCAACTTCCATTAACTGATCGCTCTGCAGTTAAGCATTTAAATCAGGTTTTATGCTCTGTTCCTAAGCTTAAGGTTGTTATCAATCATTGTGGATCATCAGATCAACTATCAGAAAGTTGGATGGACTCGGTTACTCTATTAGCACGCCAGCCTAGATGCTATATCAAATGTTCAGGGTGGGAGATGCTGAATGTGGATTGGACGTCAGAAGCAATTGAGCCCCTGATAAGGTTTGTTATTCGACAATTTGATTTGAACCGAGTGATGCTGGCTAGTAATTTCCCTGTATCAGAATTTTCATGTAGCTATTCGGAACTATGGTCTCGGTATTTAGATGAGATGTCATGGGAAGATCTTGAAAAGGAGAAGCTTGTTTATGAAAATGCGAAACGTATATATGGATTTGATTGAGATCTATTTGTTTTAAAAAGGCTCATAAGAGAAACCCTATGAGCCTTTTTTCTATAGGAAATATATAGCCTATTTTATTTCCATTCTTGGTGAGCGCATAACAATCTCATCATTTAGCTCAATCCCTATACCGGGGGCTTCAGATACTTGGAAGAAACCATCAACGGGTTGAGGATCTTGAATACACAGCTCTCGGTTCCATTTCTTAATAGCATATGTGTGATGTTCATGAATTAAGAAGTTTGGAATGGCTGTTTCCAGATGTAACGAGGCAGCGGTTGCTACAGGGCCGCCGCATACATGGGCTTGGATACGGACATCATATACATCAGCATAGTCGCATACCTTTTTCGTTTCTGTAAACCCGCCGCATAGACCTATATCAGGTTGCAGTACATCTAAGCTTTGATCTTCTAAGTATGGGCGTACACCCCAGCGATTATAGAGACGCTCACCACCGGCAATAGGTACATTAACTTTATCAGCTACCCGTTTATGCAGTTCTGAATTAAGGTAGTTAACCGGCTCTTCAAAATACATACAACGGGCTTCTTCAACGATCTCACCTAATTGAATTGCCGTGGATGCACCAGGAAGGCTATGGCATTCAAAAATAATATCGCCATCGTCTCCCATCACATCACGAATAGCCATAAGCCGCTCGCGGAACATTTTCATATCTTGATTGCTAAACAGTTTAGTACGATCAAAATGGGTTTCCCCTTTAGCATCGTACATGATCGGATCAACTTTCACCGCATCATAACCCTCAGCTAACGCTTTTTCTGCTGCTTTTGCGTAATCCTCTGGGTCGGTTAAACGTGCGAAATCTGCATCCCAATCAAACTGCAACTGGCTGGCATAAGTACGAAGCTTATCGTTAACTTTCCCACCTAGTAACTGGTAGACGGGCACGCCTAATGTCTTACCTTTAATATCCCAGAGTGCGGTATCTATTGCGCTCATAGCAGAATAAATAATAGGGCCACCACCTAAGCCCCAAAAACTACCGCGTAGCATTAAATTCCATAGGTCTTCTGTTTGAAATGGATCCCTACCAATGAGCATCTCTTCTGCAAACTCTTTGATCATATGTGCTGCAGCGCTATGACCAAGGTCATAGGCTAAACCAGCTTCACCTACGCCACTAATGCCTTCATCTGTATGAATGCGAATAAAAACGGGGTTCCATACGGGACGGTCTGGACAGTGGATATCAAAAATTTCTACGCGATTAATTTTCATTATTTAACCTTTTATAACAAATCTAGGGAGCTTGTTATCTGAATTATATAGCGATGTTAAGAGGCAAAAGTTGGGTCAAGTCTGTAGGCTTTACGCAACATGGCAGGCCAAGATTTTTGTCCGCCAGTTGAGCCTGAATGCACAACGTTAGCCTGTTTATATATACCTTCAACGATTTCAGGAGCAATAGGAATGGCCTCTGCACCTGTTGCTTGTATCATCAATTGGATTTCACAAGCACGCTGAAGATCATACATACGCATAAACGCATCACCGACAGTGGGGCCAAGAGTCAGTGCGCCGTGGTTAGGGAGTAATAAGTGGTTATGTGTTCCTATATCACTCTGTAAACGCCTTCTCTCTGCATGATCTACCGCAAGACCTTCATAACCATGATGGCCTAAAGAGGAGAGGGAAAAGCAAGCATATTGAGAAAGAGGAAGGAGTCCTTCTTTAAGTGTTGCTACTGCAATTGTTTCATTCGTGTGGAGATGAATTACGCAGTGAGCATCATCACGGGCCTCATGGACAGCGCTATGGATAGTAAAACCTGCAGGGTTTATATCAAAAGGGGTCTCATCCAGAATTTTACCATCTAAATTGACTTTAACGAGATTGGAAGCAGTAACCTCGTCAAAGCTCAGGCCGAAAGCGTTGACCAAATAGTGCCCAGTATTGGGCACTTTTGCAGAAATGTGGGTATAAATTAGATCTCCCCAGCCCAAATTTTCTACCAAACGGTAGCATGCTGCTAAATTTATCCGAGTTTCCCATTCTTCTGGAGATACAGTGTTTTTAAGGTCTAATGTAGGTGCTTCACACATGGTGCCCCCTAAAGGCTATTTATGCCGAGCTATTCAGTTTTTAAAATATTCAAAAAGGGAATTATACAGAGATTTTTGGAGGTATTGATGAGGAATAAAATTATTTATTTGGTAATAAGAACTATTTACATTTACTGGGTTTTTAATGATAATGGTTCTCATTGTTATTATTCGAACGGAGGTAAGTGTGAACACGCGTACTTTTAAATCAAGAATAGAATTTCCGTTAATTGCGTTAGCCGGTGCGAGTTTACTTGGCTTAATGTTTCTAGTTGTTTTGAATTAAGTTCCATGCCTAGCATAAGGTAGCCTCTGTTGTGGTTGGTATGGATGATACTGGGTGTAGAGTAGTTAAAGCTCTGTTTTAGGGGTTCTCTCTACATTGTTTGAAGTGTGTTGTTCTGAAATAAGTACCTAAATTTTGGCGCTCCAGCGAGCGCCTTTATGGTATTGATAAGCCGATGGAAGATAGGTTAGAAGGGTGTTTTTAAATTCCACATCCACCCATGCCTCGTTTCTCTAAGTATTTTTGGTGGTATTCCTCTGCGGGCCAGAAAGTTTCAACAGGCACTATTTCTGTAACGATTTTTGAGGGTAATAAACCGCTATTATCAAGTTTCTCTTTGCTTAATTCCGCGAATGTTTTTTGCGCTTCATTATGATAAAAAATTGCGGAACGGTATTGTGTGCCAATATCGGGACCTTGGCGATTCAAGGTGGTTGGGTTATGTGCTGCCCAGAATGCATTTAATAGTTCTTCATAACTTGTTTCTTGTTTATCAAAGGTTACTTGAACTACCTCTGCATGGTTGGTATCTCCAGTACAGACATCTTGATAGCTTGGATTTGAGTTATGGCCACCCATATAGCCGACTGCTGTGCCGGTAACACCTGGGAGCTTTGAAAAGTGGAGTTCTATTCCCCAAAAGCAGCCCGCTGCAAATGTTGCAATATTCATATCCTATTTCCTTCGTTTATGGCTAAGCCGTTTTAATACTGTAATCTGTATGAGTTCTTTTAGTAACAAAAAGTTCACATTTGGTGCGATGCAACAAATGGTGTGTGCCTTTTTGGTGCGCCAGTAGCGTGTTTGATCTATTTTATTTGGTTTTATAGAGATTTACGTTAATTAACTTATTGATTTTAATATAAATTATTTTATTGGCATGTGCTGTGCTTTATAGGGTGTAGTTTAAAGAATTTCATTTTATCCTAGGGGGAAATTAATGATGAAATCAACTACAAAAACCTTGATCGCTGCAGGTCTATTGTCTGCTTCTGTTATGGCTGAAGCAGGATTGTCTGCTAACATCGGTGCAATGAGTGATTACTACTTCCGTGGTACTGATCAGGGCGTGAGTGGCGCAAGCATGATGGGTGGCTTGGATTATGATGCAGGTAATGGTATCTCTGTAGGTACTTGGGCTGCTTCATTGAACAATGGCGAGCAAGAGATTGATGTTTACGGCGGTTATGCTGGTGAAGTAGAAGATTTCTCCTACTACGTTGGCTATGCTGGTTACCTATATACAGAAGGTGGCGCTACTGATTTCCATGAAATCAACTTTAATGTTGGTTATGGTCCTGTAAGCTTAGAATATACTGTTGGTACTGAAGACACTTCTGGTGGTACGCCTGAGCTAGATTACACGTTCCTAGCCCTTACAGGTGAATATGAAGGTGCTTACCTTACATACGGTTCATTTGGCGATGATTACGATGGCGACTATTGGGAAATCGGTTACGGTACTACTTATGAAGGTCTAGATATGGGTGTTGCTTATATCGATCCTGATAGCACAATCGGTAGCAAAGACACTATCAATTTCTACATTAGCAAAACTTTCGACTTCTAAGTTTTGCTCCTTGTTTGATGTTACATACTAGTATTAAGCCCGTCATTTGACGGGCTTTTTTTATCTGATTTTTAACGCTAAAAAAACCGCGATAAGCGCGGTTTTTTTGTGATGGTTAAAGTGTTAGCTTACCAGTGCGTCGAGCTTTTGCTTAAGAATACCTTGGACTTGACCTGGGTTTGCTTTGCCTTGAGACGCTTTCATGACTTGCCCCATAAAGAAGCCTATCATCTTGCCGCGTTTATCAGGTTCAGCGTTAACGTATTGCTCCACTTGTGGCGAATTGTTGGCGATGACTTCATCGACAATCTGTTCGATAGCGCCGCTGTCGGTAACTTGTTTTAAGCCTTTGGATTCGATGATCTCATCAGCGTTACCGCCTTCAGACCACATCACTTCAAATACTTGTTTAGCTATTTTTCCTGAAATAGTGTCGTCTTTAATACGTAGTAGTAATCCACCTAGCTGCTCTGCGTTAACTGGGCTGTTGGTGATATCCAGATCATGCTGATTAAGTAGTTTAGATAGTTCACCCATCACCCAGTTAGCTGCAAGCTTCGCATCCTTAGCTGTTTCAACGATAATCTCGAAGTACGTCGCCATATTATGATCGGCAGACAGTACCATTGCATCGTATTCGCTGAGTTTGTATTCCTCAGTAAAGCGAGCTTTTCGCGCATCAGGTAACTCAGGTAATGTGTTGCGTATGTTCTCGATGTACTCATCATCAATGACGATTGGCAAAAGGTCAGGGCAGGGGAAGTATCTGTAATCGTTAGCTTCCTCTTTTGAGCGCATCGAGCGGGTTTCATTTTTGTCTGCATCGTACAGGCGTGTTGCTTGTATTACGCGGCCACCATCTTCAATAAGGTCTATTTGACGTTCGATCTCACCCACAATGGCTTTTTCAATAAAGCGGAATGAGTTGATGTTTTTTGTCTCAGTACGTGTACCGTATTCTTCTTGGCCTTTAGGACGAACGGAAACGTTACAGTCGCAACGGAATGAACCTTCAGACATGTTGCCATCACAGATGCCGAGACTAGTGACCAGAGAGTGAATTTTGCGTACATAAGCTACCGCTTCTTCAGCGCTGCGCATGTCAGGTTCAGATACAATCTCAAGTAGTGGTGTGCCGGCGCGGTTGAGGTCTATGCCTGTCATGCCTGGGAACTCATCATGTAGAGATTTACCTGCATCTTCCTCTAAGTGGGCGCGTGTTACGCCAATACGCTTTGTTGTGCCATCTTCTAACGTGATATCAATATGGCCAATACCAACAATAGGGTGAAAAAGTTGGCTGGTTTGATAGCCTTTTGGTAGGTCTGGATAAAAGTAGTTTTTACGATCAAAGACAGATTTTCGTCCAATCTCGGCATCAACGGCGAGGCCAAACTTTACGGCCATTCTTAATGCTTCTTCATTAAATACAGGGAGTGTGCCAGGTAGCGCTAGGTCTACTGCGCACGCTTGTGTATTAGGTTCGGCGCCAAACGCTGTGCTGGCACCGGAAAAAATTTTGGATTTTGTAGCTAGTTGGGCGTGAATCTCTAGCCCGATTACTGCTTCCCATTCCATGATAATTAACCCCTCAGATGCCTTGTGGTGACTGTTTATGCCAATCAGTTGCTAGTTGGAACTGGTGAGCAACATTTAATAGTTTTTGTTCGGCAAAGTAGTCGCCAATAATTTGTAACCCAGTGGGTAGACCATCAATGGTGCCGCACGGGATAGACATGCCCGGAAGGCCTGCTAGGTTGAGAGAGAGGGTGAAAATATCTTCCATGTACATTGCGACAGGATCAGATGATTTTTCGCCTATCTTAAAGGCCGGGTGAGGTGTTGTTGGGCCCATAATGACATCGACTTCACTTAGCACCTTGCTGAAATCATCCCGAATAAGGCGGCGAATCTGCTGGGCTTTATTGTAATACGCATCATAAAAGCCTTCAGATAGGGCGTAAGCGCCCACCAATATTCTGCGTTTTACTTCAGGGCCAAAGCCTTCGCCTCGTGATCGCTTATATAAGTCTTCCAAATCCGTAGGGTTTTCGCAGCGATAGCCGTAACGTACACCGTCAAAGCGAGATAGGTTTGAGGAGGCTTCTGCTGGCGCAATAATATAATAAGCGGGAATAGAGAGTGCTGTATTAGGTAGGCTAACCTCTTTAACGGTTGCGCCTAGTGTTTCAAACTCTTTGATGGCCGCTTGAGTCTGTGCTGCAATATCTGCGTTGATATCGCCGCTGAAGAACTCTTTAGGCAGGCCGATACGCAGGCCCTCAAGTGGTTTGTTGAGTTCTGCTGTGTAATCGGGTACGTCACGATCTGCTGACGTGGAATCGCGCTGATCAAACCCTGCCATCACATTTAACATGATGGCTGCATCTTCAGCCGTTTTGGTCATTGGGCCGCCTTGGTCCAATGAGGATGCAAAGGCGATCATGCCGTAACGTGAAACGCGGCCATAGGTTGGCTTTAGGCCTGTAATGCCACATAGAGCTGCTGGTTGGCGAATGGAACCACCAGTGTCTGAGCCAGTCGCTGCGGGTGTTAGTTGGGCCGATACTGCTGCTGCCGATCCGCCGGATGAGCCACCAGGTACATAATCAGTATTCCATGGATTGCTGCATGGACCATAAAAGCTACTTTCATTGGATGAGCCCATGGCGAACTCATCCATATTTGTTTTACCTAAAGTTACGGCACCCGCTTGGTTAAACTTATCGACGATTGTTGCGTTATAAGGTGAAACAAAGTTATCAAGCATTTTTGATGCGCAACTGGTACGAACGCCTTGAGTGCAAAAGATATCTTTGTGGGCGATAGGTAAGCCAGTAAAGGTGCCAGCATTGCCTGCCGCAATGGCGGCATCTGCCTTAGCGGCTTGTTCTAGTGCAAGTTCATCTGTAACCGTGATAAAGCTATTGTATTTATCATCTTCAGCCTTGATGCGTGCAAGATAGGCTTGAGTCAGCTCAACGCTGCTGAATTGGCCGGTTTTTAGCCCTATTGCTAATTCGGCGAGTGTTTTGTCAAACATGGACTTCTTATCCTTTAAATGTATTCCTGATGGGTGAAGTGGTTGCTAATTACCGCTTTACTCAATCACTTTTGGAACGAGGAATAGGCCGTTTTCAACGGCGGGAGCGACTGATTGTAGAAGTTCACGCTGATTATCTTCGGTGACATTATCACTACGAAGACGTTGTGCTGCGTCAAGAGGATGAGCCATAGGTAACACATCCGTTGTATCAACGGCTTGCATCTGGTTAACCAGATCTAAAATATTTGACAAATTTTGCGCGTATTCAGGAGCGTCTTGTTCTTCAATTTGAAGTCGCGCCAGATGGGCGATTTTGTCCACATCAGTGCGGTCCAGAGACATAATCTACTCTCACTTTTTGAGGTGTTATCAATGAAAATAACAAAGGAAAAAAATAAAGGCATACGTTATCATATTGGTGCTGTATCCTGAAGGATAAATAAGTAAGTTATTTCGGTAGATTTACTTATTTACGCCTTGCTCAAAACGCGTGCCATTGTTAGAGTTACGTGTTTTCAGGATATAGCGGCTATACCTGCAGGATTTCTTAGGACTCCCTTTACATGTTAAAGAAAATTCGTGGTCTTTTTTCCAGTGATTTGTCTATAGACCTAGGCACAGCAAATACACTGATTTATGTTCGTGACAAGGATATTGTTCTGGATGAGCCTTCTGTTGTTGCGATACGGCAGACGGGTAATCAGAAATCCGTCGCTGCGGTTGGTGCAGACGCGAAGCGAATGTTAGGCCGAACTCCTGGCTCTATTACAGCCATCCGTCCAATGAAAGATGGTGTTATTGCAGATTTTCATGTTACAGAGAAAATGCTGCAATATTTTATTAGTAAAGTTCATGATACCAACTTCCTTACACCTAGCCCGCGGGTGCTTGTATGCGTTCCATGTAAATCTACACAAGTGGAACGTCGTGCTATTAAAGAATCGGCGATGGGTGCGGGTGCGCGCGAAGTTTATTTGATTGATGAGCCTATGGCTGCAGCTATTGGAGCCGGTTTGCCGGTGGATGAAGCGAGTGGCTCTATGGTGGTCGATATAGGTGGCGGTACCACTGAGATTGCAGTGATCTCGTTGAACGGGATTGTTTATGCAGATTCTGTCCGTTTGGGCGGAGACCGTTTTGATGAGTATATTGTTACTTATGTGCGCAGAAATTACGGCAGTTTAATTGGCGATTCAACGGCTGAACGCATTAAGCAAGAGATTGGTACAGCTTATCCATCTACAGAGATGCATGAGATTGATGTGCGTGGACGTAATCTCGCTGAAGGTATTCCTCGTAGTTTTACCTTGAATAGCAACGAAATATTAGAAGCCTTGCAAGAGCCTTTGTCTGCGATTGTTCAGGCAGTGAAAAGTGCCTTGGAACAGTGTCCTCCTGAATTGGCATCAGATATTGCTGAACGCGGTATTGTGTTAACGGGTGGTGGTGCCTTGTTGCGAAACATTGATCGTCTTATTAGTGAAGAAACTGGTTTGCCGGTGATTGTTGCAGAAGATCCTCTTACTTGTGTAGCGCGTGGGGGCGGTCGTGCATTAGAGATGCTTGATAAGCATGGTTTTGAGCTGGTAAGTCATGATTAACTTATGCCAGATGTCAGTGTTTTAGTTTTTATATCCCGCCTCCTATGTGCGAGAGCTCGCCAGGAGGTGGGTTATTAAATCGATATTTCGCGGACGGTCTTCTGGTCGCCGCTTCCTTCTCCTTATTATTATTGCTTTTGTGCTTATGGCTGCGGATCTCTATTCCGCAAAAGTAAGAGAAAGTCGCGCCTATCTCTCTCTCTTGTTGACTCCGTTACAATGGGTAATTGATGTACCTAGCCGGTTTGCTGGTGAGGTTTCAGACATTGTGGTTGATAGGAGTTTGCTGGTAAAAGAAAACGCCAAGCTTAAGTCTGAAGCTTTGTTGCTTGAACGTAAAGTTCAGCAAAATGATGCACTATGGTTTGAAAATAATAGATTGCGTGAGTTGCTTAAAGGTAGTCATCGAGTTGATGAAGAGGTTCAGCTTGTTGAGCTTATTGGTGTCAATCCAGACCCATTCCAGCATCAAGTGATTATTAATCGCGGTAGTGAAGATCATGTAGTGCTGGGCCAGCCAATTCTCGATGCAGGTGGTGTAATGGGTCAAGTCACTGAAATCTCTTACTATACTAGTCGAGTTATGCTGATCACTGATGCAAGGCATGCTTTACCCGTTGAGATTAATCGTAATGGATTTCGGACTATAGCTATAGGTAAAGGGGATCTCGATGAATTGGAATTGGACCATGTGCCCGATACCGCGGATATCCAAGAAAATGATTTAGTGATTACTTCGGGCCTCGGAGGACGCTTTCCTAGAGGTTACCCTGTGGCTATAGTTTCTAAAGTTATACGTGATCCGGGTCAACAGTTTGCTCGGGTACGCATTAAGCCAACAGCGCTACTGGATAAATCTCGACATCTGCTGTTGGTTAGTATGCCAGAGGTTCCCATTGTGTCAGCTGATACACAGCCAGAAGATCCAGTTACAGCCTCAGAGGAGGAGCGGTGAATTCTGGTGCTCCAGCTCCTAGCGGCGGTGGCGGATTGATTATATTAGCCACTTTTCTTGTGGGTTTGATGCTCAGTCAAATTCCGTTACCTTATTACCTTGAATGGGCTCGTCCAGAATGGGTCGCTATGATATTGATCTATTGGGTGATGGCTCTTCCGCATCGCGTGGGAATGGGTGTCGCTTTTTTTCTAGGCCTTTTTCTTGATGTGATTAAGGGGAGTGTGCTTGGATTAAATGCTCTTTCGTTAACGATCATCGCCTTTTTGACACTGCTATTACACCAGCGTTTGCGGATGTTTCCAGTTGTGCAGCAAGCACTCATGGTTATGGTGTTAGTAGGTATCAATCAGTTATTATTTCATTGGATGCAGGCTTTCACTGGATATACGGGTGATAACCTGATTTTCCTCCTTCCTTGTCTTATTAGTGCTGTATTATGGCCATGGTTGTTTGTGGTTTTACGTGGCATTCGTCGTCTATTCCGGATTAAATAAATATTTGAGGCTTTAAAGTGAAACTAGTACTTGCTTCTGCTTCCCCAAGACGAAAAGAGTTGTTGGCGCAGATTGGTGTGCAGTTTGACGTTAGTCCTGTTGATATTTGTGAAGATGTTATACCTGATGAGCAACCTGTACCTTATGTAAAAAGAGTCGCATTAGCGAAAGCGCAGGCTGGACACGATAAGGTTGAGCAGCCGCGGGTTGTATTAGGTGCGGATACGACGGTTGTTTTAGAGGGTAAGATTATCGGTAAGCCGCAAAATAAAACGGATGCTGTTAATATATTGATGAGTCTATCGGGTAGGACTCATCAGGTTATCACTGCCGTTGCTGTAGTGTGTAGAGAACAAATCTATAGTTGTGTGGTCACAACTCATGTGAAATTTAGAACACTTTCTCGAGAAGAGTGTGATCGGTATTGGGAAACTGGGGAGCCAGCAGATAAAGCAGGCGCATATGGGGTTCAAGGTTTAGGTGCCGTATTTGTTGACAGTATTGAGGGTAGTTATTCCGCTGTTGTCGGTTTGCCTTTATCTGAAACGGCAGAATTGTTGAAGCTGGCAGACGTAGAAATCTGGCATACATAAAGATATTTAAGGAACAGTCATGGGCGAAGAGATTTTAATCAACTTCACACCAATGGAAACCCGAGTTGCTGTGATTGAAAACGGTATGCCTCAAGAGGTCTACATCGAACGAGTTCACCGCCGCGGTATCGTGGGCAATATTTATCAGGGGAAGGTGGTTAGAGTACTTCCTGGAATGCAGGCTGCCTTTGTTGATATTGGATTGGAGCGCGCTGCATTTATTCATGTTGAAGAAGTTTTAGCTCAGAATGTGACGCCCGAAGAAAAAAGTAATGCATCAATTGCGATGATGTTACGTGAAGGGCAAGCATTGATTGTGCAGGTTACTAAAGACCCTATTGGGACTAAAGGCGCACGATTAACAACTCACTTATCTTTGCCGTCTAGATATTTGGTTTGTATGCCAGGAAATGAGCATATAGGGATTTCTCAGCGTATTGAAGATGTCGAAGAGCGTGATCGGTTGCGCAGTATAGTTCAAACCTTATCAGAGACCGATGAGGCTGAAGAGCCGACAGGTTTTATTCTTCGTACTGTTGCTGAAGGCGCAGCTGAGGCAGAACTGGCTGAGGATATACAGTTTTTACGCCGTTTGTGGGATTCCATCAAAGTTAAAATCAAATCCGCAAAAGCCCCTAGCGTGATTTATGAGGACCTTCCTCTTAATATGCGAGCTTTGCGCGATATGGCTCACGGTGGTCTCGAAAAAATTCGTATCGACTCGCGAGAAACCTTTCAGAAGGCTCAGGACTTTGTTAATGCTCTCGTGCCGGAGGTTGCAGGTAAATTAGAATATTATCCGGGTGAACGGCCTATCTTTGATCTGTTCAATGTTGAAGAAGAGATTCAAAAAGCACTTGGTCGGAAAGTGGAACTTAAGTCAGGAGGGTACTTGATTTTTGATCAGACAGAAGCGATGACAACGGTTGATATTAATACCGGAGCTTTTGTTGGGCATAGAAACCTAGAAGAGACTATTTTCAAGACAAACTTGGAAGCGGCAACAGCAATTGGTCGTCAGCTGCGGTTACGTAATCTGGGTGGTATTATCATTATCGATTTTATTGATATGGAAGACTCAGATCACCAGCGCCAAGTTTTAAGAACCTTAGAGCGGGTTTTAGAGAAGGATCATGCAAAATGTAAGCTGACAGGTGTGTCAGATTTAGGACTTGTTGAAATGACACGTAAGCGGACTAGAGAAAGTCTTGAACAGGTTCTATGCGATGTGTGTATTGAGTGCCAAGGGCGGGGGTCAATTAAGACTCCAGAAACCGTTTGTTATGAGATTTTTCGTGAAATTTTAAGACAGCACCGAGCTTATGATACCGATAGCTATTTGGTTTTGGCCGCGCAAGCGGTTGTAGATTATCTGTTAGATGATGCTTCAAACCATGTGGCGGAGCTTGAATCATTTATTAGTAAAACCATTCGTTTTCAAGTTGAGCCTATGTATAACGCGGAAAGTTTTGATGTTGTTTTACGATAGTAGGTGTAGATAGTGAAACGTCATGCTCATTCGGTTATGTGGTTTATTTATTGGCTGCTGGCTTTTTTGTGCGCGCTTTTAGCTTGTGCAAGTATTGTATTAAAAGTATTGGTTGATGATCTAAGTCTTTACCGTCAAGACGTAGAAGCTTTTCTTTCTTCTCAGCTGAATGCAAAAGTTCATATAGCGGATCTGCAAGGTCGGTGGGATGGATGGCAACCTGTTGTTTCTATAGATGGTTTGTCAGTAGATAAGCTTGCAGATCAGCCGGAGTTATCTTTTGTGCTGTTACGTGGGGATGTGAAGTTTGATCCTGCAGCGTCAATTCGTGCTTTTACTCTTATATTTTCACAGCTTGATCTCAAGAGTATGACTTTGAGATATGACCTTTCTCAAGAGGTCGCTGTTGGAGAGCAAAATGCAGCGGGTAGTGAGAAAAATGATGGGACGGACCTTACTAAAATTGAACTGCCTCATTCTGGTTTTCTCGCTTTTTTATTACAGCAAAGCTCCATTAACATGAGCGATACCCGTATTGTAATGCAACCTAAGCATGGTGATGCGGTATCAGTCGCACCAATCCAACTTAGCCTTCAGCATGATGGTGTACTTCACCAGTTGAAAGTTGATGCTGATTTGGTTTCCACCTCAGGACAAGCAGCGCTTAAATTTCTTGCTGAAGCTGAAGGAAATCCCTCAAAAAAAGCGGTCAATTTTTATCTTAAGTTTGAGGGTGTAGATGAGCAACTGCTTAATCCTTGGCTTAAACTTGTCGATATTCAACTAGATAGTTTGAATGGGGCCCAAGAAGTATGGGGGCAGTCTTATCGTGGCCGCTTAACCTACCTCACCGGTAGAACATTAATTCAGGATTTTAAATACCAAGATTATGCTTTAGAGCAGTTTACTGTACAGACGGCATTAAATCGTCGAGATCGTGGCTATCAGTTACAAATTACTGACTTTCAAGTTGATAGTGAGAACAGTGGTATTGAGATACCCAAGATTAGTTTAGATTTTGAGCGCGAAGGCTACCTTGTTAAACCGCGGAGCTTAATGGTTGATAAAATAGAGCTGGCTTCTACATTTGATTTTTTACTTAAAAGGCCGTTTCTTCCTGAAGAGGTACAGTCTGCTTTTTCTGGTCTTTCTCCCGTTGGTACAGTTAAAAATATTTTGGTTTCTTGGCCCTCCTTTGCTAAGTTGCAAGATTTTGAACTAGCGGCTGACCTCGAGAATGTTGGTATTAATGCTTGGACTGATGTCCCTGAAATAAAAGGGATTAATGGCTTGTTGATGGTTAATCGAGCTGGAGGTGAGATTCACTTAGCAAGCAGTGACTTCTTAATGCATTATCCCACCTTGTTTGAGCAGGCGTGGGATTATAATGATGCAGAAGGAGTTATTGGTTGGCGCTTTGAAGACAAAGGAATAGTGGTTGCTTCCCAGCTTTTGAATTTAGCTAATGATAAGTTAACAGCGGCAGGACGCTTTAGTCTTTATCTTCCTTTTGATCGAGATGAGCAGCCTTTGCTTAATTTACAGATAGGTTTGCAAGGCGCTGATGGCTTACAGGCAAAGTATTATATTCCGCCTAAAGAGGTTGGACTTGAAACTTATGAGTGGCTAGTTAAAGCGATTCAACAAGGAGAGATTAAACGAGCTGGTTTCGTCTTAAATGGTGTTACCCGTGCCCGGTTGCCAGATTATCAGCTACCGACAGTTCAGTTGTTCTTTGATTTAGCTGATGCCTCCTTTGAATACCAGCCTGGCTGGCCTGCGATAAAACAAGCGGATGGTTTTATCTATTTCCGTAATGGTGAGCTGGTGGCTGAGGCTGCCGGTGGCAGTATTTATGATTCTGCTTTAAATTTTGCATGGATTCATCTACCTCAATCTTCAGACAAGTTATTTGTTGCAGGATCTGTCGACGGCGATGCTATAGATTTACAACGTCTATTAACTGAAAGTGATTTAAGAACAGAGATAGGCGATGATTTTAGTGATTGGGCCCTTTCCGGACCTATAAGTACTTTAGTTAATCTAAATTTACCTTTAGCAGGTAAATCTGAGCCGCAGGTTTTTGTGAAATCGGAGATTAAACAAGGTCGCTTCCAATCGGTAAAAGATAAGATCAGTTTCAGTAAAATAAATGGCGTTATTAATTATGATTATAGTATCGGCCTTTCGTCTGACGTATTAAAAGCGGAGCTATTTGAGCAGCCAGTTACCGCTAATATATCCTCACGTTTGATTTCGAATAAAGTTAACAAAACTGAAGTGAGTATTGATGGTAGTGTTAACTCTGACTATCTAGCAAATTGGCTTGAATCTGATTTCTTATCATTATTGCAGGGACCACTTAAATACAATGCTCGTTTGGATCTTTGCCCCGGCAAAGTTTGTAATCAATTGGTTATCAAGAGCGATTTAAAGGGAACGCAGATCAATGCATTTCCGCCATTAAGCAAAACTAAATCACAAACTATGCCGTTAACTGTGGTCAGTGACCTTGGTCTTACTTATGCGGATGATCGTAGTGTTGTACGTTTGAATTTAGCGAACCAGTTAAGAGGCGTGCTGATTGATAATGATAAAGGACTTGAGCGTGCTAGGTTTAGTTTAGGAGGAGCAAAGCCAGAGATACCGGAAGAGTCTGGTATTTGGGTTGATGGAGCTCTTGCTGATCTTGACTATGCTCAGCTCGATGGGTTTTTATCGGGTTTAGGCTTTAATGGGGTTGCGGGAAAAAGCGGGGCTCAGTCTAGTAATTTAGCGGGGAGTAAACTTAAGCAAGTAGAGCTATCGTTATCCCGCTTCAGTGCGGGAGGTTTTGATCTCAATAATCTTTCTTTCTCTTTGAAGCCTGAACCTTTAGGTTGGATGCTGCGCGCTCAAAGCAAGGAGCTTACAGGTGGATTGTGGTTGCCTAATAATGAAGGCAGTTCTTATAAAGTAGAGTTGGCAGAGCTAAGACTAAAACGTGATGAGTCGGATGCTGAAGTTGAAGATGAGGCCCTTCCTGAATCTGTTGATATAGATCCTGCATCGATCCCTTCGGTGGATTTTAATATCAAAAAGCTGTTTATTGGCAGCAAGCCATTAGGTAATTGGTCTTTTAAATTAAGACCTTATGAAAATGATATTCGACTTGAAGATATCCAAGCTGATATACATGGGGCCGAGGTGCGTGGAGGGCTGCGCTGGGTTACGGGCGATAACGAGGTTTCTGATCTTACGCTTAAACTCAATAGCAGTAATTTTAGTCAGCTGCTTAAGGCGCTTGATGTGAAAGCGATTGAGACAAAAAGTTTAGATTCCTATCTTCAGCTATCTTGGAATCATGCACCTTGGGCGTTTGATATAGCAGACGCAAATGGCGAATTACAATTTACAGCCAAGCAAGGGCGTATTTTGGATGTCGGCAAGTCGGGTAATATTTTACGTGTGTTCGGCATATTAAACCTTCAATCTTTGGGGCGTCGGTTAAGATTGGATTTTACCGATCTAGTTGAAAGTGGTGTTGCTTTTGATGAAATGAAAGCCAGCTATAAGATCAAGCAAGGCATAGCTCATACTTCGTCACCTTTTGTTATGACGGGACCTTCGGCCAATATGGTGATGCAAGGTAGTTTAAACTTAGTCAATGAAACAGTGGATAAAGATATAGAGGTGGCTTTGCCGGTAACGGGTAATATTCCATTAGTGAGTGTTTTGCTAGGTGCGCCTCAAGTTGCTGGTGCTGTATTTTTGTTTGATAAGCTTGTTGGCGACCCTTTAGCTAAGTTTACTACCGTAAAATACCATTTGTCCGGTGATTGGGGCGATCCTTCAATTGTGATTGATGATGGCAAAACGACTAAACCTGCAAATAAAAAAAATCCATCAGTAATGGATAATGATCATGGTTAAAGTAGCTGTAGCTCAGATGGTGTCGGGGGAGGTGTTAGCCGATAATTTGGCAACAGTCGCGCAGCTAGCTGAAGAAGCGGCGTCCGCATCAGCTAAACTTTTACTCCTTCCTGAAAATTTTGCGTTGTTAGATTCCAAAGCCCTTGTCTCTTTAGCGCGAGAGGAGGTGAGTAGTGGCAATATACAGAAGACAATTGCTAGCCTAGCAAAAAAACATAATTTGTGGATTATCGCAGGCAGCGTACCTCTATTATCGCGTTCGGGCGATAAGGTCTATGCCAGTTGTTTGGTGTTTAATGAGTTAGGGGTTCAAGTCGGTCGCTACGATAAAATACATCTCTTTGATGTAGATGTGGAGGATCGGCATAGTAGTTATCGCGAGTCTGATTTCATCGAAGCCGGAGATCAACTTGTTGTGGTTGATAGTCCGTTTGGAAAAATAGGGTTGTCTATCTGTTATGACCTTCGTTTCCCTGAGCATTATCAAAAACTGCGAGGCTTAGGTGCAGAGATACTTGTTGTACCCTCGGCATTTACCTATGTGACCGGTGAGGCGCACTGGGAGGTTTTGCTACGAGCCCGAGGGATTGAAACCCAATGTTATGTACTTGCAGCGAATCAAGGTGGTAAGCACTCAGAAACGCGCTCTAGCTGGGGGCATAGTATGATTGTTGATCCTTGGGGCGAAGTTTTAGCTTTGCGGGAACGTGCAGGAAAGGGGATTGTGCTAGCCGATATCAATTTGCCTATGCTGCATAAGCGACGAGAGGCGATGCCAGTTATGCAACATAGAAAAACGGCCGGTTTTTAAGCGCCAGCCACTTCACGTAGGTATTTAAAAAGCTTTCTGGCTGCTGCTGGTGGCTTTTGTAATTCTAACTCTTTTTTTGCGTTACGAATCAGTTGACGTAAATGCTGTACGTCGGCGCTTGGGTTTTCATTTATATACTCTTGAAGCGCACTATTGCCTTCAGTAATAAGGCGATCTCTCCAGCGTTCCAGTTTATGAAAAGTTTGAGTGTGTGCTTGTTGGCCTGCTTCATATAGGCCTAAATCATGTTCAATCTTATCGGTATCTTCTGTGCGCATTATTTTACCGATATATTGTAGATGCCTTTTCTGAGCACCATTTGACTTAATACGATGAAACTCTTCAATGGCTAGATGTAAGCGTTCATCTAACTTCATCTTTTCAAGTTGTTCTTTATTAAGCTTTGTCAGGCGTGCCCCTAATGCTTGCAGGGCATGCATTTGGCGTTTTGCTTCTGTTTTGCTTAACTCTTCATCTTGGTCGTTTAGATGAGAGGATGAAAATATTGCGTTATCGCTCATGAGTTTTCTCAGGCATAAAAAATGGTGGCTAAACCTAAAAAGGCAAAGAAGCCTACCACATCGGTTATGGTTGTTAACAGGACACTTCCGGCTAAGGCGGGATCTATGCCCATAGATTTCAACACTATAGGTAGTAAGGTGCCAGAGATAGCACCTACAACTAAATTAATGATAATTGCCAGAGCGATGATGATGCCGAGATTTATATCTTGGAACCATACTGTCGCGACTACAGCAATGACAGCAGCCCAAAGTAGGCCATTTAATATACCTACAATGACCTCTCTGTTAAGTAGCCATCGAGCATTTGATCGTTCTACATGCCCTAATGCTTGACCACGGATAACAAGCGTCAAGGTTTGTGAGCCAGCAATACCGCCCATGGAGGCAACAATGGGCATAAGTACGGCGAGGGCAACAACTTTGTCAATAGTCTGTTCAAATAAACCAATTACTGCTGAAGCGATAAATGCAGTGAGTAAATTGATACCTAGCCAAACTGCACGACGCCGTGTGGTTTTCATAACTGGGGCGAAGGTATCTTCATCTTCGTCTAAGCCTGCCATGCTCATTAATGAATGATCGGCATCTTCTCGGATAACATCGACCACATCATCAATCGTAATACGACCAACCAGTTTGCCATTGTCATCAACAACAGGGGCTGATACTAGATCATGTTCTTCGAACAAAGCCGCCACTTGGTCGTCGGGCATTTGGGCATTGATCGCTTTTATATCGGTGTTCATGATCTCTCGAATATTGATTGAGGGATCGGATACTAATAGTTTGGTTAAGGGTAGTAGGCCTATATATGAGTCTTTTCGGCTGACAACAATGAGGCTATCCGTCATTTCGGGGATTTCATCGTGGCGACGAATATAACGTAAGGTTGTTTCGACGCTAATATCTGGACGAATAGTTGTTGTATCTGTATTCATTAAGCCGCCGGCAGTATCCTCCGGATAAGAGAGCAGCTTTTCAACCCTACACAGATTTTGTTTGTCCATGATGCGCAGGGTTTCTTTCATTACCCTATTAGGTAGCTGTTGTAGCACATCTACCATATCATCAGAATCAAGAGATTCGGTAAGTGCTAGTACCTCTTCAGTATTCATGCGACTTAAGATATCCGCTTGGATATCGTCGTTTAAATGCTGGAGTACTACGGCTTCTAAATCATGTGAGATTAAGTTCCAAAGGATCTGACGCTCTTTGGGAGGTGATTTCTCAATTAAGCGGGCAACTTCGGTTGGTCGCAAAGTCTTATTTAAGGTGAAGCGAATTTGACGAAACTCACCACTATCTAAGGCATCGTTAAGCTTATCAAAATGTGATTTTGTTTCTTCAGCGGCCATGGTTTTATCGCTTATGGACTTTGCTAGGTCTTCTTTTTTCAGTAGAAGAGTAAATAGAATGTAATCCTTTGATTATAACGGAAGCTGAAGGGATAAGCCTAAAAATTAATCGAGAGAGCCTTATTCTTCCTCATCGAATCTGTTATTGATCAGTTCTTCAATGGCGGATATTGCAGTCTCTTCGTCACTTCCTGTCACCTTAACGGTCAACGTTGTGCCTTTACTTGCTGCTAGCATCATTACAGACATAATACTCTTACCATCTACAGCGCGTCCGTCTTTCTCCATTAAAACTTCGGATGAAAAGCGTGATGTTACACCGATAAGCTTAGCGGCTGCTCGCGCATGTAAACCAAGTTTATTAATAATGAGTAGTTCTTTTTCTTGCATGATAGTTAGCTCAATTCACGATGACGAACATGGACATTATCCATATGTTGAGAGAAATGAGAAGCTAGACGTTCGCTAATATAAACAGATCGGTGTTGCCCACCTGTGCAGCCAACACCAATCGTAATATAACTACGGTTATTTTCTGAAAATCGGGGAAGCCAACGTTCAAGGAAGCTGGTTATATCTTCTATCATCTCTCGAACTTCCTGTGATTCCTCTAAGAAGTCCTGAACCGGTTTCTCTTGACCGGTATACTTACGTAGATCAGGAACCCAGTGAGGATTGGGTAGTGCGCGTACATCATAGACAAAGTCTACATCTAAGGGGACGCCATGTTTAAAACCAAACGATTCGAATTGGACCGATAATGTTTGGGCTTTGCGATTGGCAACCCGCAGTTTGACTGTATCTCGAAGTTCATACAGGGATAGGCGCGTAGTATCTATTCGAATATCGGCTAGGCTTGCGATAGGCTCTAAAAGCTTTAGCTCTGACTTAATTGATTGTTGTAGATTCTTATGGGTATCTGAAAGGGGGTGCTTACGTCGGGTTGAACTATAGCGTTTGAGGAGGGTTGCTTCCGATGAATCTAAAAAAATAACTTCATATTCAGCCCAATGATCTTGGCGAAGTTGATTTAAGATATCTGGAAATTTGGCTAAGTTACTGAGCAAATTACGCGCATCAATACTGACTGCTATCTGTTCAGGGTGACTAGGATCACTACTCATTTGTTGGACAAGGTCGGGTAGCAAAAGAGCTGGTAAATTGTCTATACAGTAAAAACCAATATCTTCTAAAGCTTGTAATGCTGTACTTTTTCCTGAGCCGGAACGACCACTAATCACAACAAGCTTCATTTTAACTCCTAGGCAGCACTCAATTCACATAATGTCTCATATAGAGAATGGCTGTCTTGGCTTTCCCTTAGTTTTGTTCTGGCTTCTTCTTGGCTAAAGAGCTCTGCAACTGAGGCTAGTGTAGCTAAGTGCTCAGATGTTGAGTCTTCAGGAACAATCAAAATAAATAGAAGGTCTACGGGTTTTCCATCAATAGCATCAAAATCTATAGGTGTGTCTAGTTTTACTAGATAGCCTTTAGCTTCAGTACATTCTGCCAGCCTGCAATGTGGAATGGCAATCCCGTCGCCTATTCCTGTACTACCAAGCTTTTCGCGCGAATGAAGTCCGTTAAATACTGATGATGAGCTCATATCGGGATGTTGTTCCGATATTATTTCAGCAGCATTTTCCAGAATTCGCTTTTTACTACCACCCTCAAGGCCACAAAGGACGCTTGAGGGGGTTAATAGTTCATGAAGCAACATAATTTTTTGGGTACAGACCAGTTATTTGTGAGTTTTAGTTTTTTCTTTATGCTTAATGACTTGCCTATCTAGCTTGTCAGTAAGGCCGTCAATTGCAGCGTACATATCTTCGTGTTCATGTGTAGCAAAGAGCTGGGCACCTGCTAAGTGCATCTCCGCCTCAGCTTTCTGACGTTGCTTTTCTACGCTGAGTGTGACTTGCACATTGGTGATGTTATCAAAATGACGCTCAATTTTTTGTAGTTTCGAGAGCACGTAATTATTCATTGATTCAGTTAATTCTACATGGTGTCCAGTAATGTTGATCTGCATAGGTTTCTCCTATTTATTGCAGTGACATACTACTCTTGCCACTCTTTTATTAAACTAAACGTTTTCTTTCATTCGATGGTGGAATTCCCATCGCTTCACGATATTTCGCAATTGTACGTCTAGCCACTTTAAAGCCTTGTTCATCAAGAAATTGCGCAATTTTGTTGTCGCTTAATGGTTTCGCGTTGTTTTCAGCGGCAACCATTTTTTTGATAAGCGCTCTAATAGCGGTTGAGGACGCTGCACCCCCTGTTGCTGTACTTACATGACTCGAGAAGAAGTATTTTAGTTCAAATATTCCACGGTGTGTGTGCATGAACTTTTGTGTAGTCACTCGAGATATAGTGGACTCATGCATTTCCACTGCTTCAGCAATGTCATGAAGCACCATTGGCTTCATGCCTTCTTCGCCATGTTCAAGAAAGCCGATTTGTCGTTTTACTATCTCGTTAGACACTTTTAATAGGGTTTCGTTGCGGCTTTGTAAACTTTTAATAAACCATCGAGCTTCTTGTAGGTGGTTTTTTAGGTAGGTGTTATCGGAGCTATTATCGGCCCGTTTCACTAAACCTGCGTAACCTGAGTTGATACGTAGCTTAGGGGATACTTCCGGGTTGAGGTGGACGCGCCACTCTCCCTGTTGCTTGGTCACAAGCACATCGGGAATAACATATTCTGCTGCACTGCTACTGATTGAAGCGCCTGGTTTAGGATTGAGCCCTTGTATCAGTTGGATGACCTGCTGCAGTTGAGGCTCTTTTAAGCGTGTTTTTCTCATCAATTGACGATAATCGTGCGCGCCGAGTAGTTTTATATATTGTTGCGCAACTTTGATCGCTTCATTTTTCCAGAGTGTCTCAGGCGGTAGCTGTTGGAGCTGTATGCTTAAGCACTCGCTGAGGTCACGGCAGGCAATACCTGCTGGATCAAACTGCTGTATGCGGTGAAGAACGGCTTCAATTTCATCCAGCTCTACTTCTTCAAACTGCTCACCTGTTTGCGCATGGAAGTGATCTAAAATTTCATCTAGGGTGATGGTTAAATAACCATCAGGATTGATGCCATCAATAATGTTTGTTGCAATAAGACGATCAATATCACTCATTGGCGTAAGATTTAATTGCCAATGAAGGTGGTCTTGCAGTGTTTCTTCTGCAGTATCATTAGATTCAAAGGAATCAAAATCTTCCTTGCTTTGGCTTAGATTAGGGCCAGATGATTGGAATGTGTCTTCCCAGTTACTATCGGTTGATAGTTCTTCTGGTATTTTCTCATTCCAGTTATCTTCAGTTGTAATGTTATCGTCAAGATCGGCTTCAGCTGTCGCGGTGGCTGTAGCTTCAGGTTCTGTCTCTGGTGCCTGTGAATTGCTCTCTTGAGTCTCGGAAGCCGAGGCGTGCTCGTCTTCAGAGACATCAAGCATAGGATTGCTCTCTAATGCTTCTTGAATCTCTTGCTGAAGATCAAGCGTAGACAACTGCAGTAAGCGAATTGCTTGCTGTAGCTGTGGGGTCATTGTGAGCTGTTGCCCAATTTTTAGATGAAGCGCTTGTTTCATAATACTAAGGGACAAACTCCTGAAACTACATAATTCATTTATAGCTAAGTATATGCTTAAAGTGTGAACTGGTCGCCCAGATAAGCATTTCTTACTGCTTCGTTTGCCATAATATCGGCTGGTGAGCCGTTAGCAAGGATTGTACCTTCACTAACAATATAAGCTGTTTCGCATATATCTAAGGTTTCTCTCACATTATGATCAGTAATTAATATACCAATGCCCCTTGATTGAAGATGGCGAATGGTCTGCTTTATATCATTCACTGAGATAGGATCAACACCTGCAAAAGGTTCATCTAATAGAATAAATTCGGGTTCGGTTGCTAATGCCCGTGCAATTTCTACACGTCTACGTTCTCCACCAGAAAGACTCATGCCCATACTGTCTTTTATGTGTGTGATATGGAATTCTTCAAGCAACTCTTCCATTTTTAACTGGGCAGCGTGTTTATCTAAGTCTTTTCTTGTTTCTAAAATCGCAAGTAGATTGTCCTTCACAGACAGTTTTCTAAATATAGATGCTTCTTGGGGAAGGTAGCCAATACCTTGTTGAGCACGGCCGTGCATAGGTAGTGCGCTAATGTCTTGTCCTTTGATTTTAACGGCGCCATTATCGGCCTGCACAAGACCAACAATCATGTAAAAACAGGTCGTTTTTCCTGCACCGTTGGGGCCTAGAAGGCCAACGATCTCACCATTTTTGATCTCTAGTGAAACGTCCTTGACAACTTCCCTGCCTTTGTAACGCTTGGCAAGATTTTTGGCCTCTAATAAGCTCATAGGGTTAGTTGGCCTTATTTTTCTTTTTAGGTTGAATAACCATATTTACACGTCCCGGTTCACCAGTTTCGTCTTTGCTTGCACCACCGAATGCGTTCACAATCGACTTGTCTAGATCATAAACGATCTTGTTTCCAGTAAAAGTGTCTTCTGCTTGGACAACCTTGGCCTCTTCGGTAATAGTGAGTTTTTGATCATCTACCTGATAAAGTAAGTGCTTGCCCCAAGCGTCGCTGTATGGGTCGCCTTTCCTAGGAAGTTGTCTGAAATGTGCAGGACTTCCTTTGGTAATGAGTTTTTCAACTCCATCTTCACCACGATACATATCAACGTGCTCTCCTTCAATGAGGAGTGATCCTTGTTTAATAATGACGTTGCCTTTGTAAGTGGTGATGCCTGTTTTGTCATCAATTTGCGCAGTATCTGCCGTAATGTAAATCGGCTGTTCTTGGTCGTCAGGAAGGGCATAAGCATTCGACACTGCAAAAGCCAAAAAAATGAAGGCTAGATTATAGAGCTTATTTAGCATTGTCATGGGTCCCTTCTACCCTGGAGTGTAAGTTAAGAACTCGATTATTGAAGTCAATATCCATACCTACGCCTTCAAGTATGCTTTGTTGTGATGTGATCTTAACGGGCTCATCAGTTTCTGCATAATCTTTATCAGGATAGATTGTAAGTTGCTCAGTGTTAAGTATGGTTGCTGATATAGAATCAGGATTATCATTAACTATGACATTTCCTGCAAGGTTTGTTTGATTATTATCATCTAAAACCGTGCCTGTGTCTGATGTAAGTTTAACTTTGGAACCATCATTTCTAACACTAAGACTCTCAGGATGATCTAGTGTACTTAGGCTCAGATTAGGGTAATGCTCTAGCTTGGCTGTATTTAACACTCTTGAAATTTTGCCTTCGTTATTCCACTCTTTGATGGTTGCTTCTTCGACAAAGTAATCTATTCCGTTTAGCAGCGAACTGTTTGTACGTGCGCCTTCATTGGGGGAGGATGCAAAGCCCCAATAAAGTAGTACAGGTATTAAAATAATAGCGGCGAGTGCCACTCTTATCTTATTGCTGAGATCTAGCATTTATAAATACATCTGTTTGAGTTGATCCAATTTCCCTTGTGCTTCAAGTATATACTCGCAAAATTCACGTCCAGCGCCTTCGCCACCCTGACGGGATGTACACCAGTCTGCGTGTTTTTTAACGAAAGTGTGGCCATTAGGAACAGTCGCACCAAAGGCGCATTGGATAATGGCTGAAAGATCAGGGAAGTCATCACCTATGTAAGCGGTGGTTGATGCGTTGTGGGCTGTTTTATCCCATATCTCGTTGAGAGCAACCAGTTTGTCTTCGCGGCCCTGTTTAAGGTAGTTGATACCTAAGGATTGGCTGCGTAATTCAACTTGGGGCGAGCGCCGGCCGGTAATAATGGCGGTCTCGATACCCGCTTGCATTAGTAGCTTAATACCCAACCCGTCTAAGGTGTTGAACTGTTTGACTTCTTGGCCGTCCGCTAAAAATAGCAGCTGGCCGCTGGTAAGTATTCCATCGACATCAAATACCGCAAGGGTGATGTTTTTTAATTGCTGCAATGAAGACTCTGACACTAAATAACTCCCGCTTTTAATAGGTCGTGCATATTGAGAGCGCCTATAGGCTGATTCGTTTCATTGGTAACGATCAGTGCATTGATTTTTTTTGTTTCCATAATTTGTAAGCATTCTGCTGCAAGCATTTCAGCAGTTACTGTTGTACCGTTTGGTGTCATTACATCATCAATGACGGTTTTGTGGAGATCTACATCGTCATCAAGCGAGCGTCGTAAGTCACCATCGGTAAATATGCCAATAAGCTGCTTGTTGTCATCAACTACGGCAGTCATACCTAAACGCTTATGGGTTACTTCTAAAAGCGCTTCTTTTAATAATGTTCCGCTGGTTACGCAAGGGGTGGCTTCGCCTGAATGCATAATATCGCTAACTTTAAGGAGTAATCGCCTGCCTAGAGTCCCGCCTGGGTGTGAAAATGCAAAATCTTCGGCGCTAAAACCTTTTGCTTCAAGTAGTGCTATAGCGAGGGCATCACCTAGTACTAATTGTGCGGTTGTGCTTGAGGTCGGTGCAAGGCCAAGGGGGCAGGCTTCCTCCTCTACGCCGATGTGGAGGTTAGCAGCAGAGGTTTGAGATAAAGTGGATTCTTTGTTGGCCGTTATGCTGATAAAAGGTGTATTCATTCTTTTGAGTAGAGGAATGATTGTAATGACTTCTGCTGTTTCACCCGAGTTTGATAGGGCAATTACCACGTCATCGGCGGTGATCATGCCTAAATCGCCGTGGCTCGCTTCCCCTGGGTGAACGAAAAATGCGGGAGTACCTGTACTGGCCAAAGTCGCTGCGATTTTTTTGCCAATATGACCTGACTTTCCCATACCGGTAACAATGATCCGGCCTGTACAATTAAGCATCAATTGGCAGGCATGAACAAAATTGTGGTCGAGATATTTTAGTAAATCGGCCACAGCGGCGGCTTCTAGCGTAATAGTTCGTTTAGCTGAATGTAAAAAGTCAGGTGTGCTCATTTTTGTGATCAACTTTATCTTAAGAAACGGTCATAGTGTATAGCAGGATAAGATAGCCTGCATAGACAGAGGCCAGAATCGCCCCTTCGAAGCGATTAATGGATGGAGGCTTTTGCCATAATGCGAAGGCTAGAAGTAAGAAAGTTAAGCCTAGCATTGCAACATAGTCTCGCTGAAAAACAATCTCGGCCATCCCTATAGGGGCGATAAGCCCAGGTATAGCCATAACGGCTACTAAGTTAAATATATTTGAACCTACAATATTGCCTATAGCTATATCGTGGTGGTTCTTTAACGCGCTCGCCACCGAGGCTGCTAATTCAGGCAGGCTTGTTCCTATAGCTACAATGGTTAGGCCGACAACTAATTTGCTTACACCCAAAGAGTAAGCGATTTCACTGGCTCCCCAAACTAATAGTTTTGAACTGCAGGCAAGGATCACTAAGCCAACGATTAACCAAAAAATAGCTTTTCGGTTTTCTAAGGATGGAAGTTCTTCCTCTTCTTCGACTAAAGCATCTTTAGGCATGCTTTTCTGGAAACGACTGAAAAGATAAAGGCATACAGCTAAAGCAATTAATAGAATAATGCCATCTAATTGTCCTAGATGGAGATCGAATAATAGGACTCCTGCTAAAATGGTCACCCCTAAAAGTAAAGGAAGTTCTTTTTTTAGTACGCCCGATTTTACTGGTAAGGGTGCGATGAGTGCGGTGATGCCTAGTACCAATGCAATATTAGCAATGTTGGATCCCAGTGCATTACCAATAGCTAGGTCGCCTGCCCCAGATGTGGAGGCCATAAAAGATACGAGTATTTCGGGTGCAGATGTGCCAAAAGATACGATAGTTAAGCCAATCAGCATTGTGGACATGCCGAAATTTTTTGCTGTGGCGGCGGCCCCTATAACGAATCTATCTGCACTCCATACCAATAGAATAAGTCCAGAGATGAGTGCCAAAATTGGATATAACATAGATAGAAGTTGTTCCAGTAGAATTGAAGAGGGGTATTAAAACAGAATGCTATCTTTGTTTAAATCAATACAGAGCATCATGTTTGAAAATATTCCCGTTTTTAGAACGAAATGGTATAGTTGCCAGCCCTTTAGGGTACGCACTAGATAAAGGGACGTTAACAAAGTCTGAATGGAGCTATAGAAATGTTCCTTTCAAAGTTATAACGGAATCTTATGAACGAATTTGATGATGTCGTCATCGATATCCAAAAGCTGAGTTTTTCTCGTGGTGATCGATCCATTTATAATGAGGTCGATATTAAAATTCCGCGTGGCAAAATTACCGGAATAATGGGGCCGTCAGGAACAGGTAAAACAACACTGCTTAGATTAATTGGCGGTCAGTTGAAACCTGATACAGGTTCTATATTGGTTGATGATGAAAATATTCCAGAACTCAACCGTAGCGATCTTTTTTCGGTACGTGAGCGTATGGGTATGCTCTTTCAAAGTGGTGCTTTATTTACTGATATAAGTGTATTTGAAAATGTTGCATTCCCTATACGCGTCCATACAGATTTAAGCGATGATATGATTCGCGATATCGTATTAATGAAACTTCAGGCTGTTGGCTTAAGGGGTGCGCATAACCTTATGCCTAGTGAACTATCTGGTGGTATGGCCCGTCGAGTTGCGTTGGCTAGAGCTATCGCACTCGATCCTGATATTGTTATGTATGATGAGCCTTTTACTGGTCAGGATCCTATCGCAATGGGTGTCTTGGTTAATCTTATTCGCCGTTTAAATAACTCCTTAGGGCATACGAGTATTATAGTTTCCCATGATATTCAGGAAACTTTAGGTATTGCTGATTACATCCATATTATTGCGGACTCTAAGGTGATCGCTTCAGGTACACCGGAAGAATTGCGTCAAGATGATTCGCCGCAGGTTAAACAGTTTATGCATGGATTACCTGACGGGCCTGTACCGTTTCATTATCCTGCGGGTGATTATGAAACCGATCTGTTAAGAGGTCAGGGATAATGAATCAATTAGCGTTATTAGGTCACGCTGCACTAAGTAAATTAGCCGCTTTTGGCCGAGCAGGGATGATGTTGTTTCAATCTCTTGTCGCTAAGCCCCAGCCGGTAATTATGTTTCCACTGTTTGTGAAACAAGTTTATTTTGTGGGTGTGTTATCACTAATTATTATTGTGGTATCAGGTTTGTTTATTGGTATGGTGCTTGGTTTACAAGGCTATACAATTTTAGTTGACTATGGCTCTGAGCAAGCGGTTGGACAGATGGTTGCGCTGAGTTTGGTTAGAGAGCTTGCGCCAGTTGTAACTGCGTTATTGTTTGCTGGGCGAGCAGGATCTGCTTTGACGGCTGAAATTGGCCTAATGAAAGCGACTGAGCAGTTATCAAGTTTAGAAATGATTGGTGTTGATCCCTTAAGACGGATTGTGGCACCAAGGTTTTGGGCAGGGTTTGTATGCTTACCTATTTTATCCGCTATATTTGCCCTTGTCGGTGTTTATGGCGGTGCGATAGTTGGTGTTGAATGGCTGGGTATATATGATGGCTCATTTTGGGCTAACATGCAGAACTCAGTTGATTTTTATGATGATGTCTTGAATGGTCTTATAAAGGCCGTTGTCTTTGGCTTCGTTGTTACTTGGATCGCTGTGTTCCAAGGCTATGATTGTATGCCGACTTCGGAAGGGATTAGTCAGGCAACAACAAAAACTGTGGTCTATGCATCGTTGGCGGTGCTTGGGCTAGATTTTATTCTTACTGCTGTAATGTTTGGAGAGCTTTAATATGCGTATGCGGATCTTGGAGATCAGCGTAGGTGCCTTTGTTTTGGCCGGCGTCGTTGCTTTAGTTGGGCTTGCATTGAACGTAAGTGGTTTAAACCTGTCTAATTCTGACAACACTTACACTGTCTATGCTCGTTTTGAAAATATTGGTGGTTTAACGCCGCGTGCAAAAGTGACTATGTCAGGTGTGGCAATAGGCGAAGTGGCAGATATTACATTAGATCGTGATATGTTGATGGCGCGTGTCGCCATGAATATTCATGGCAATGTAGATTTCCTTTCAGTAGATAGTTCGGCTTCAATTCTGACTGCGGGCCTATTAGGTGAGCAATATATAGGCATTTCAGTAGGGGCTGAAGATGAAAATCTTAAAGATGGCGCCTATATTGAGGATACTCAATCGGCGTTGGTACTTGAGGAACTAATAGGAAAATTCCTATTTAATGAGGTGAGTGAATAAGGCTATGTTCTATCAAATGGTGAGCCAAGTGAGAACGTTTTTAGCAATTGCTTTTATTGCGTTGTTGAGTATGTCCGTTCGAGCTGAGGTCGATACGTATAATGAAGCGGGTGGGGTTATTCAGACCGCGACTCAGAATGTTCTTAAGTTATTAGAGCGTGAAGAACTTGTCGAAGAGGGGCAAGAGGATCAGCTAGTCGCTGAAATTGATACAGTTTTATCTCCGATTGTTGATTTTGATTATATTTCGAAGCAGGTGATGGGGAAATATTATCGCCGTGCTTCAAAAGAACAGCGTATTGAATTTTCTAGTGTTTTTAAAACGACTTTGTTGAAAACTTACGCAAAAGCTTTAGTCGGTTTCAAAATAGATAAGTACGAGATGGTGCCTCCGCGTAAAAAGAGCCCAGATAACAATAAACAAATTGTCACTGTAGATGTGTTTTCTGCAGATGGTACAAAGTACTCTTTGGTTTACTACATGAAGAAAGAAGAGGGTGCTTGGAGGCTGGTCAATGCTATTCTTGATGGATCTATTAATATTCGCCTGAGCTTTAAAAACCAATTTGCGGACTTAATGGAGCGCAATAAGGGTGATGTAGGATTGGTTATCTCTACCTGGAAAGACAAGGTTGATCCAGGAAAGGACAGCGCGTAATGACAGACGTTAGGCAGATCAATGAACAATTGATTAGTCTGGAAGGGGAGTTTAGATTTCCAGTCATTATGCAGGCCCGTAAAAAAGCCGAGAATATCTTAAGTGGTTGTAAAGGTATTGTTGAGATCGACTTTTCTGAAGTAACCGCTGTTGATAGCTCGGCACTCTCTTTTTGGTTTTGCTGTTTGCGTTATGTGCAAGATCGAGAGATCCAATTGAAAGCGATTAATCTTCCTTTAGAAATGAAGGGTATTGCTGAGCTTGTTGGGTTGGAAAAGCAGTTTATTTAAGACAGCTTGTAGGTATTGAATTAAGGCGATGCTTAGCATCGCCTTTTTTATCATGATCCGGTATCATTTCCGCCTTATTTTTTTCTATCTGTAGCATTCGATCAGGAGCTTTTAATGCAGGCTGAACAGGTTAAGCAGATTATAGAATCTCAACTTGAAGATTGTACCGTAACGACCGCAGGTGAAGGCTGCGATTTTCAGGTAACAGTGGTAGGTGAGCTTTTTCAAGGTTTACGGCCTGTTAAGTGTCAGCAGTTAGTCTATGCTTGCTTGAACGAATATATTGCGAATGGAACAATTCACGCGCTGAGCATTAAGACTTACACACCAGAGCAGTGGAAAGCGACACAGAATTAAATCCTCGATTGGACATACTATGGATAAATTAATGATCACCGGTGGCGAGCCGCTCAGGGGCGAAGTGAAAATCTCTGGAGCAAAAAACTCGGCACTGCCAATTTTGGCTGCGACACTACTAGCATCTGAGCCGGTAACTGTCTGCAACCTGCCTCATTTGCATGATATTACAACCATGCTTGAGTTGCTTCGCCGTATGGGTGTTGAGCTTGTTATTGACGAAAAGCTTAATGTTGAGATTGATGCGAATACGATTACACAGTTAGTTGCGCCTTATGAACTAGTAAAAACAATGAGGGCCTCTATTCTTGTATTAGGCCCAATGCTCGCCCATTTTGGTGAGGCTGAAGTGTCTTTACCTGGTGGTTGTGCTATAGGTTCTCGTCCTGTGGATCTTCATATCCAAGGTTTGCGTGCTATGGGCGCGGATGTGGTTGTTGAAGCGGGTTATATTCGCGCTAAAAGTAATGGTCGCTTAAAAGGTGCGCGTATCTTTTTTGATACAGTCACAGTAACGGGTACTGAAAATATTCTGATGGCCGCTACGCTAGCTGAGGGGCAGAGTATTATAGAAAATGCAGCTCGTGAGCCAGAAGTGGTTGATCTGGCTGAGTGCTTGATCGCGATGGGGGCTGATATCAGTGGTCATGGGACCGACACCATTACCGTTAATGGTGTGGCGACTTTACATGGTTGTAAATTTCCTGTTGTCGCTGACCGAATAGAGACCGGAACGTATTTAACTGCTGTGGCAGCTACGCGCGGTAAGGTTAAAGTTAAAAACACGAATCCTCGAATTCTTGATGCGGTATTGCAGAAGCTTGAAGAAGCGGGCGCACATATTACAACGGGTGAGGATTGGATTGAGCTGGATATGAAAGGTCAAAGACCTAAGGCGATTAACATTACAACAGCGCCGTATCCTGCTTTTCCAACAGATATGCAAGCACAGTTTTCTGCTATGAATGCGGTATCTGAAGGCGTCAGTATTCTAAAAGAAACTATCTTTGAAAATCGTTTTATGCACATGCAAGAGATGATTCGCATGGGCGCTAAAATCAATATTGATGGCAATACCGCGATTGTTGAAGGGGTAGAAAGATTGCAAGCTGCTCCCGTGATGGCAACTGATCTTAGGGCTTCGGCAAGCTTAGTGATTGCTGGGCTGGTTGCTGATGGCGATACGATTATTGATCGTATCTACCATATCGACCGTGGTTATGAGTGTATAGAAGAGAAATTACAGTTATTAGGCGCACGTATTAAGCGTGTACCAGGTTAAATACAGGTATAAATAGAGCTATGAAGCAGCAACTTACGATTGCCCTGTCTAAAGGACGTATCCTTAAAGAAACACTGCCCTTATTGGCAGAAGCTGACATTGTTCCAGCTGAGGATATTCATAGCAGCCGTAAACTCATTTTTGATACTAACCATGAGAACATAAAATTGGTTGTTATTCGCGCAACGGATGTCCCAACTTATGTTGAGTATGGCGGTGCAGATATGGGGATTGCAGGTAAAGATGTACTGCTTGAACATGGTGCAGCAGGTCTCTATGAACCTTTAGATCTTAAAATATCGAAATGTAAACTGATGGTTGCTGGTCCGACAGATGCTCAGCCGGTCGAAGGTCGTATGAAGGTAGCTAGTAAGTTCGTTAATGTTACCCGCGATTATTTTGCGAAACAGGGTGCACAAGTAGATATTATCAAGCTTTACGGCGCTATGGAGCTCGCACCATTAATGGGGTTAGCTGACCGTATTGTTGATATTGTTGATACGGGCAATACGCTTCGTGCTAATGGTTTAGAGCCAATGGAGGAGATTGCAGATATCAGTTCTCGCTTAGTCGTTGGTCAGCCGTCTATGAAAATGAAGTATCGTCAGATTCAACCCATTTTAGATAAGCTAGCTGATGCTATTAACCGTCGTGATGCGGAGGTTACTAAATGAGTGAGGTAAATATTAAGCGTTTAGATTCAAACCAATCGGACTTCAACGAACAGATGGACAAGCTGTTGGCTTGGGAAGCGGTGTCTGATGATAAAGTTAATCAAATAGTAAATGAAATTTTACATCGTGTTCGTACTGAAGGTGATAGCGCTGTTGTAGAGTATACCAACCGCTTTGATGGTACCTCGGTTAGCAGTATTGCTGAGCTTGAAATGAGCGCTGAGCGTTTACAGAAAGCATTGGATGGATTGCCAGCAGATCAACGTAAAGCTTTAGAAACGGCAGCGCAAAGAGTTCAGACTTATCATGAACGTCAAAAAGGTGAGTCTTGGCAGTATACTGAAGCTGATGGCACTATGCTGGGTCAAAAAGTTACACCTGTTGATCGCGTGGGGCTTTATGTTCCAGGTGGTAAAGCAGCTTATCCTTCATCTGTACTGATGAATGCGATGCCAGCAAAAGTTGCCGGTGTAGAAGAGATCATCATGGTTGTGCCGACACCTGGTGGTGTGGTGAATGAGCTAGTTTTGGCTGCGGCTTGTTTAGCGGGCGTTGATCGTGTGTTCTGTATAGGTGGGGCGCAGGCTGTGGCGGCACTTGCTTACGGTACTGATACGATTCCTCAAGTGGATAAAATCGTAGGTCCAGGAAATATTTTTGTTGCTACAGCTAAACGTGCGGTCTTTGGTGCTGTTGGCATCGATATGATTGCTGGGCCTTCTGAAATCCTTGTGGTTTGTGATGGTCAAACGGATCCCGACTGGGTTGCTATGGATCTATTCTCTCAGGCTGAACATGATGAGGATGCGCAACCTATTTTAGTGACGCCTGATGCTGACTTTATTGATGCTGTAGAACAAAGCATTAATAAGCTGTTGCCGACGATGGAACGTAAAGAGATTATTGAAATCTCGTTACGTCTACGTGCAGCGCTTATAAAAGTGAAAGATTTAGATGAAGCTATGGACGTTGCCAACCGGATAGCGCCAGAGCATTTGGAACTATCGGTAGAAGATCCTGAAAGCCTTTTACCTAAAGTGCGTCACGCTGGTGCGATTTTTATGGGTCGTTATACCGCTGAAGCGCTTGGGGATTACTGTGCAGGTCCTAACCATGTACTACCAACTTCAGGCACTGCGCGTTTCTCCTCTCCCTTAGGCGTGTACGATTTTCAAAAACGCTCATCTTTGATTATGTTTTCAGAAGATGGGGCGTCTGAGATGGGGAAAGTTGCTTCGGTATTAGCTCGGGGTGAAAGTTTAACCGCTCATGCTCGTTCTGCTGAGTACCGAATTAAAGATTAAACGCTTGTCTCTTATATAAATAAAAAAAACAGGCGAATGCCCACTGCTGTCCCATAGTTTTGGATGGTAAATGAAAAAGCCTGAGATCCACTGGTAAACTGTTGTTACCACACACCAGTTA
>NZ_LUTR01000025.1 GCF_001597725.1 Neptuniibacter marinus | reverse complement strand
AGAATTTAGCCCAGATCTAAACTGACAGACACCAGATAAAAAACGGGTAACTGTCAGATCAAGTCTGAGCTACTACATCTGAACATAAAGAGAACCAACAATCGGGGCTGTCCCTTCGTCAGGTACTTCCTTATAACGCACACTATTCTTAGTTTCTTTCTCGTACTCAAAAGTAACAACTTTTTTCGACATAGCTCTGTACCTAGCAAACGATTGATCGGCGTGATATTTTCTTAAAGAGGTGGAAAAAGCGAGACCTGCCCCTGTTGTGTTCTAATCGCCAAAAACACCCCTAAAAAACTCCCAACGTTACAAGCCTCTCTTCAATACCATGTTAAAGTGTTATTTCCACTTATACCTAGTTCTATGATGATGTTGTAAATGGCTTAGGTATTTATCGTGCTGAAGCCTGCCTGTGACTATACCCGGATGTATACCTATAGACTCAGCAAATATAGCTATGGAAGCCGGACCAAAATCAAACTTAGATACAAATTCATCATAAGAAAGTTTCGGAATTAATATTTCTTGAGCGAAATAGTCAGCATCCTCTTCCTGAACCTTGTAATCTTGACTGCTATTATTACCCCCTTCAATAAAAGTAATTCTCTTATTATGAAGTAATATATGACCCAGCTCGTGCATTAAACTAAACCAAAATATATCACTCCAACTTCCCCGCATAGACATCATTACCACCGGCTTATTCTTTCCATACCAAAACGTAGCACCAGTAACGTAAGTTCGGGGATAATGCGGAATAACAACCAATGCGACACCACAAACAGCCAATAGAGATTTCAAAGAACTCAGCATTTTCTTAGGGTCTGACTCTAAACTTAAAGCTCTTATATTTGCTATGTTATTTTTGAGAGTGTTCCTATCAAAATCAGCAACATCTTGCCAAGACGCCAATAAGTGCCCTGTTCTCAACCAAGCCGCAATTGCCTCTCTACTAATTGTTTCGTTCTCCCATAACCTAAAGGCGGGAGAATACTCTTTGACATTTTCAATATTAAATAAAGAAGATACCCCAAAAAATTTTTGGAGTTCTTTTACCTTTTCAATAGCATTACGAGTTTTCTTTACCAAGCCAAGCTTGCTCATTTCAAGATATGGGAATTTAGAAACAACCTCGATTTCTTGTTGAGCTTTAAGCATTTCTTGTTCTTTTGCGAGAACTAAACGATATCCAGATTCTAAATTATTCCAAAATTCAGCAGGCACATCTACAACTTGCTCTAGTTGAATAGCTGTCTCAGGCGTAATTGCTTTTTCACCCTTAATAATCTCATTAATAGCCTGTGGAGGTCTTCCCATTCTACGAGCTAGCTCAGCCTGACTAAGCTCTAGATCATCAAGTACCTCCTCCAAGTATTCACCTGGAGGAATGGCTAAATCAGACATATAACTTTGATCAGTCATCATAATGTTTACTCACATCTTCAATCATTGCGATATTTAGCTTATCGCCTTCTACCGTAAATATTAGCCGATAAAAACCTGTAAGGTTTACTGCGTATTGACCTTTCCGGTCACCTTTTAAAGGATGACAACGCAAACCAGGCAGTTTCATCACTGCATTTAGGTCTTTAGCCGCTTTAATCAAGTTAATACGTTGAATGTACTTACGGCCAACCTGGACACCGAACTCTTTATTCGCTTGGCCACTATTTCTGAAGCATTTTTCAAGTTTATTTGTTCTAAAATCTATTTCCAAAATAGGATACCTTTTGGGCAACCCTCCCAATGGCATTCACCCTTAGGGTGAATTTTACACTCAAAACAACCAGGGGTCGAGCAGGTTGCGCTTTAACATTTGCACATAAGAGGACCGTATCTCCCCAGTGTAAGCAAAAACGGGTGGCGATTAAAAAAGGAAGGAAAAACTAAGAGTTGAATCCCTATCTTCCGTGACAAAATAAGCATAGGTATTAGAAGTTGATATACACCTCAATAATAAAGGCTCTGTATATTTCCCTATGCCAGACATCCACCTGTCTGATCTGCTTATCTTTGTAACGCAGTCTGGATCGCAAAACAAGTACATAGCCTATGGCTTTAAAGATAACGCTAAGAGACAATCCAGACCTATTCGGCAATAAAAAAAGGCTGATGCACTGCATCAGCCTTTTTATTTTGGTCTGTCATAAAGCAAGAATAACTTAGCTGGTTTTCTCAAACATTAGGTCCCAAACTCCATGGCCTAAACGCTCTCCGCGCTTCTGGAATTTGGTCACCGGACGCCACTCTGGTTGAGGCGAGTACTGGCCCTCGCCAGCGGCATTAGCATAGCCGTCAGCGGCGCTCATCACCTCCATCATATGCTCCGCATAATTTTCCCAATCGGTCGCCATATGGAAGACTCCGCCTACTTTTAGCTTCTGGCGTAGGGTTTGTGCAAATTCAGGTTGTACGATACGGCGCTTATGATGACGCTTTTTATGCCAGGGGTCAGCAAAGAACAGTTGTATGCAGTCTAGGCTATTATCTGGGATACATTGGGCTAGGACTTCAATGGCATCCTCACAGAAGACACGGATATTGGTTAGGCCTTCCTTTTCCGCATTACTGAGTAAACGGCCAACACCTGGGCGGTGAACTTCAACACCTATGTAATTTTTTTCAGGCTGATCTTTGGCCATTTCAACCAATGAGTCGCCCATACCAAAACCGATCTCAAGAACTACAGGCGCTTCGCGACCAAACACTTGGTTAAAGTCCAGTAGGCCATTTTTCAGCTCTAGCCCCATGATTGGCCAGACATCATCCATCGCCTTCTGCTGCCCTTCGGTCATCCGACCCGCGCGTAGTACAAAGCTTTTAACCGTACGCATATGCTTTTCTTCAGCGGGATTTCCATCCTGCTGTTGTTCGACCTTATTCTCTTCTGACATCAACCTGACCTAAAAAGCAAAGCCTGATCTTTCGATCAGGCTAAAAAATATTCCGTAATTGAGCGTAACTGCTGTAGTCACTGCGGTAATGACAGCAGCCTAGCCAATAATAGTGCCATCCATTGGTGAAGATGCACTGGCATAGCGTTTACGTGGCATACGACCCGCAAGAAATGCTTCACGGCCCGCTTCAATGGCTTTACGCATAGCTGACGCCATTAAAACAGGATTACGGGCACCGGCAATAGCCGAGTTCATCAACACCGCATCACAACCCATCTCCATTGCCACAGCCGCTTCAGAAGCTGTACCTACACCAGCATCCACTAATACAGGCACTTTCGCGTCTTCCATAATGACGTTGATGTTATGCGGATTCAAAATTCCTAAGCCCGAACCAATCATAGAACCCAATGGCATGATAGCTACACAGCCAAGGCTCTCAAGTTCTTGTGCTACGATGGGATCATCGCTGGTATAAACCATCACTTTAAAACCATCTTGGACCAGCTTATCTGCTGCCTTAATGGTATCAACCACATTTGGGTAAAGCGTTTTCTGGTCACCTAAAACTTCAAGTTTTACTAGATCGTGGCCATTCATTAACTCACGCGCTAATTTACAGGTACGCACTGCGTCTTCGGCGTTAAAGCAGCCCGCGGTGTTAGGCAAAATTGTGTATTTATCCGGCGTGATAATATCCAGTAGATTTGGCTCATCTGGATTTTGTCCGATATTTGTACGTCTAACAGCTACAGTCACAATCTCGGCACCACTGGCCTCAATAGCGACACGGGTTTCTTCTAAATCTTTGTATTTACCAGTACCAATTAACAAACGTGAGTTGTAACTCTGCCCTGCGATAATCAATGGGTCATTCTGATGAGACATGATCTATATCCAAAAAAGTTGTAGTAATTATGAGTCGATTTTAGGCTTAAAACGATCGACCTCAACCTCCACCAATCGCATGGACAATTTCAACGCGATCCGCTTCTTTCAATACTGTTTCTGCATGTTCACTACGGGGAATGATTTCTAAATTAAGCTCAATAGCAATGCGTTTATCACCAAGCTCAAGCTGTGAAATCAGGCCAGTAAGGGTGATCTCATCCTGCACTTGCAGCATCTCACCATTTACCTGAATCTGCATTGATTTATCTCCTGTTCGAAATAATTGCTGTATAGCCGACGAGCGCCCACCCACATAAGAAAGCCACGCCACCTAATGGGGTTATCGCCCCAAGCACCTTAATGCCCGTCAACGCTAACAGATAAAGACTGCCGGAAAAAAGTAGGATCCCTAATGTAAATGCGATACCCGCCCATCCTAAATACTTACTGGATAAGTTCGCCGGAGCTGACGCAATAAATAGCAGTGCAAAAGTGTGATAAAACTGATATTCCACACCGGTTTGATAGACTGCATATAAGCTTGGCTCAAGCAGATCTTTTAAGCCATGCGCACCGAACGCTCCGCAGGCAACGGCAAAGAAACCGCTCATTGCCGAGATCATTAATATAAGTTTTTTTGACATTAGGAACCCAGATATATTAAAGATTATACCGAAATAGTTCATCCATGTAGCTAGGAGATCTGCACCAAACACTTAGATTGCAGGCACAAAAAAGCCGCTTTGCGCGGCTTTTTCTAAAATAGTCCTGGCTACGCTTCCATAGAGATGCGGATCTTCTTCATCGCATTCTTTTCTAACTGGCGGATACGTTCGGCTGAAACCTCATATTCCGCAGCTAACTCATGCAAAGTCGCCTTATCATCAGACAACCAACGACGCGCTAGAATATCTTTACTGCGCTCATCCAAATCAGACATGGCGCTCATCAAACGTCGCTGAGAGTCCTGCTCCCAGTTGCTATCTTCTACTTGCTGCGATGGATCTGCACTTTTATCTTCAAGGAAGTGCGCAGGCGCCCAAGCAGCCTGTTCATCATCAGCGCCTTCAGGCGCATCAAATGCCGTATCAACGGATGCCATGCGACCTTCCATTTGACGTACAACCTTAGCATCTACACCTAAATCTTCTGCGATAGAATTAACTTCATCCGTAGTCATCCAGCCTAAGCCTTTTTTCTTTGAACGAAGGTTAAAGAATAACTTACGCTGAGCTTTAGTGGTCGCTACTTTAACAATGCGCCAGTTACGCAGGATAAACTCATGCATTTCGGCTTTAACCCAATGCACAGCAAAAGAGACCAAACGCACGCCCATGGTAGGATCAAAGCGCTTAACGGCTTTCATCAATCCGACATTACCTTCCTGAATTAGATCCCCTAAAGGTAAACCATAACCAGAATAGGTTTTAGCAACGTGAACAACAAAGCGTAGGTGAGACATAACTAAACGGCGGGCCGCTTCTACGTCACCATCAAAATGCAAACGCTCACCCAAAGAACGCTCCTCTTCGGCGCTTAATACTGGTATAGCAGTCACAGACTGCATATATGCATCCAGATTACGTCCCGGAGAAAGTGTATCAATAACTTGTAAGCTAGTGCTCATTAATGACCTCGCATCATTTTTGCATCTTCTAAAGTTCGCAAATATGACTCAATTTATAGTACAAAAGTTCAATCTAATTTCCGTTACTAAGTATAACGGACCGGAAAATATAGCGAGGAAAAGGATAAAACGCAAATGTTACCGCTCGATGAAATCGATTTACTGGGGTTCTATCTCTCTCAAATGACGGCCAACCGCTAATCGCGCCCCAAACAAACCAAGCAGAACTCCAACACCAATCAAGGATAGACTATCCATAAAGCCTAAGCGTTGTAATTCAAAGTCTGTTTGATATAGCTCAATAAGTTGCCCTACTGGGGCACTAATCAAAAGAAAGCTAATCTCCACAAATATCCAAGCGATAAATGAGCCGATCAGCCCAAACCAAAAGCCTGTATAGATAAATGGCCGCTTAACCCAAGCATCTGTAGCGCCTACTAATTTAGCCACTTGAATTTCATCTTTACGACTTTCTATAGACAACCGAATTGTATTACCCACCACCAGCAAAACGGAAAGTGCTAATAAGGCGCCTAAGACCAATACTAAACGATTTGCCAAACGAACAAAGGAAGCTAAACGTTCAACCCACACCATATCAAGTACTGCGTCCTCCACCTCTGGAAGTGCGATAAGTTCTTGCTGAAGCGCGGCTAGGACAGACTTTTTGTTATCCAATGGCTGTACAACAACAACCGCTGGCAACGGATTTTTATCGAGGAACTCCAGCACATCCGAAAAGCCTGATATGCGCTGAAATTCATGCAGACCTTGTTCTTTAGTGACTAACTCAACCGCCGCTAAATCCGTTCGTAGTAACATTTTCTGACTAAAGCGTTCCGCTTCTTCTGCAGGCAGAGTCTTTTGTAAATAGAGAGATATGCGCGGATCGCCTTTCCATTCACCACTTAGCTGATTTATATTTTTTAGGCCAACAAACATTAAACCAGGAAGCGCCAAAGCGATAGCAAGCACCGCCAATGTCATAAAACTAGGCAGAGGAGTTAACCACAAGCGCTGCAATGATTGCTTTGCCGTACTTTTGTTATGACGAACCCAGCTTTTAAACTCTGCGACAAAATCAACCTTGTGCTTTGCTGCCCCTTTATGTGTAGGAGCAACAGTTCCGTCAACTGCGGGTTTTTCTGGTGGCCTCTGACGTTCCGCCCCTCGTTTAATCGGCTCACGGTTAGACATTAATCAATCTCCCTTGATCAAGGGTCAGCGTCCGATAGGCCATACGTGATACTAGAGCCAAATCATGGGTTGCGATTAAAACCGTAGTACCGTGGAGATTAAATTCCATAAACAGACGCATAATCTCTTCAGACAACGCAGGGTCTAAGTTACCTGTCGGCTCATCCGCTAATAGAACTTGAGGTTTATGCACAATCGCACGGGCAATACCTATACGCTGCTGCTCACCTGTGGATAAAGTAATAGGGTTGAGCTTTTCTTTATGCAATAAGCCCACTTTATCTAGTGCAGCCCTTACACGCTTTCCAATATCAGCATCTTCATACCCAGAAATATGTAGCGGCAAAGCGATATTTTCAAATACGCTCCGATCAAAAAGAAGTTGATGATTTTGAAAAACAACACCTATACGACGTCGATGATAGGGAATATCGTCATGGCTAAATTGAGCCAGATCTTGGCCGGCGACAGAAACATGCCCTCGACTAGCCCGCTCCATCAGCATAATTAACTTCAGTAACGTACTTTTCCCTGCACCCGAATGTCCGGTCAGAAAAGCCATCTCCCCTCGATTGAGACTAAAGCTAACATCACGAAGGGCATCATGCCCTTCAGGGTAGCGTTTGCAGACCTTATCAAACTTAATCATCGCTTACGGTTATGCCCAATCACGTGTATAAAAGTTAGCTAAACAGGGTTAATCAAACAAAGCGTCAACAAACTCTTGGGAGTTGAAGGGACGCAAATCATCAATCTGCTCACCAACACCGATAAAGCGAATCGGCAGATCCATCTGCTTAGCTATAGCAAAGATTACCCCACCTTTAGCTGTACCATCTAGCTTGGTCAGTGAGATACCTGTGACGCCGACGCTCTCTTTAAAAATCTTAGCTTGGCTCAGTGCGTTTTGGCCTGTACCGGCATCAAGTACTAACATAACTTCATGGGGCGCTTCCGGCGATAGCTTTTGCGTTACTCGCACAACCTTCTCAAGCTCTTGCATCAGGTTATCTTTGTTCTGTAGACGACCTGCCGTATCAGCGATCAAAATATCGATATTCTTCGCTTGTGCCGATTGTACTGCGTCATAGATAACCGAGGCAGAATCAGCTCCTGTATGTTGAGCTACGACGGGAACCTCATTACGTTCGCCCCACACCTGTAGCTGTTCTACCGCAGCAGCACGGAAAGTATCACCCGCAGCCAACATGACCGACTTACCTTCACTCTGGAACTTCTTAGCCAACTTACCGATGGTCGTCGTTTTACCGACACCGTTAACACCTACCATCAAAATAACATAAGGCTTTTGACTGCAATCAATCTGCAATGGTTGTTCTGATTGATGTAAAAGAGTTGATAACTCCTCTTTTAAGGCCGCCTGCAATGCTTGTGGATCGCCCAACTGCTTACGGGCAACCTTTTCTGTCAAACGACCAATAATATCGGAGGTTGCTTCAACCCCAACATCGGCCATTAACAGTAGGGTTTCAATCTCTTCAAGTAGATCATCATCGATCTCCTTAGCGCCTAAAAAGATGTTACCTAGCTGCTCAGTTAAGCTTGCTTTAGTTTTACTTAAACCCTTTTTGATTCGCGCAAAGAAGCCTTTTTTCTCCTCCACCTGATCTTCGCTTTTCAGGTCGACCTCTGCTTCTTTAGGTTCAGGTATTTCATCTATGATCGCATCAACTATCTCTTCTCTTTCAGCCGGCTCCTCAGAGAGCGTAGGCGTCTCTTTAAAAACTTCAGCGGCAATAGTTTCAGGAACGGTTTCCGGCTCAACGGTTTCTATTTCTGGTTCAACCTTTTCCGTAGCAACAGAATCTTGCTCATCTATAGCTTTTGCAACCGCTGGCTGCTCTGCTTGATTCTCTTTTAGCTCAGCGATCGGCTGCTGGCTCTCTTCAACTTTCTCAACTGAGTTATTTTCTACTTCACTATGTTCAACGGTTTCTTCAGCTGAAGAGCCTCCGAACATGGATTTCAGTTTTTTAAACATTTAACGTCCTCATGCTAAGGCGTTAGACAACCCCAACCTCAGCTTAAAAAATTCGATTATTGCCAATAGCAAATCAATCGGATGAATTGTCATCACGAAGATAACGATAGATACCCGCCAACACGACAACTGTAATAAAGGCACCGGCATAAGCGATGTAACTGGTATCCCAACCTTTATCAACAAACATCTCTTGTAAACTTAACATCCGCTATCCACTCTCAATTACCTTATAACAACTGAAAAATCAGCAGTTCATCGACAAAGTCTGGTATCTTATCACAGTAAATCGGCAGCATAACCCAGATCAGAGACCCAAGCGGTTCTATCTTTATGCTTAGGCCAAATTGGTTTAAGCCAAAGCGCCGTTATATGAACATTTAGTGCCTGAGAATCTTCAAGATGACAAACGAGTACCGCCCCATTTTCAATCGCAAATATCTTGTAGGCTTAGTATGGTTCAGCCTCATTGCCATTCTTATTCTTTCATCGATGGGACCCGGTGCGGTTAAGTATCACAGCATCGAAAACAACGACAGTAAAACCATCTATTGGATGGAACTGGACGACCAACCGATGCAGCTGGTTTTTCTTTTAGCTACTCAGCCAGCGCTCAATAATACTCAACAACAACTTCAGCAATTAAAAAGCTTAATTTTACAGCAACGTTTACGGTCTTTAGCCAGCCCCACCTATAGTTATAACGTCAATCCTAAGCAAGACCGTATCGAAGTTACTTTATCTTGGGCTAGCGGCCAACCATTACCAGAGCTCAACACTATATGGCAAACCCTAAATAAGCCGGTTGATAGTGTTCGCTGGAAGGAGCCGTTTACAAAAATTCAGGCACGTTACTATTTGGCTGATCAATCAGAAGAACAAAAATTGATTAACTATTTCTATCAACAACTCCAACCCAGTAATAATACTGCCGTACTCAGTCTGCTTAACGACGCCTATCTTGGGTTATTTGACGCACCTATATTTGCTATCAGTGGAGAGGATGCGGAGGATTATGTTGAGGTTATTGAGGAGCAACTGCCACACTCGCTACAATCACACCAAACCCAAAAAGCTCAAATTAATAGCGCCGCGCTGGTTCGCGAACAAAGCCTAGGCGATAGATTCCGTTTACTGCTTGGGCAATCTCTTCCTCCGCGAGCATCACAGGACTTTGTTACGCACCGCATTACCGCTCAAGTCGTGCAAGATCTACTGACCGAATACAAAGAACAACACAAACTAAACTTCCGCATTCTCTGGGCTTCCCTCAAGGATATAGGTTTTCAGGCGCTTATTTTTGAAGGCGATCAGAACCCCGAGCCTATTCTGCCTCAACTACAGCAACAGATTAATGAGGATTTAGTTGAGCAGAGTAAAAACCGACTCGCAGCAAACTGGCAAGAACGTATGCGTGACAATATGAACCAAGTCACCGCTTTGAGCTTAATCGCTTTTTATCAGCTGCCAACTGATACAATGGAAATCTATATTGATCAGATTCTAGATCAAGACGCGGATGATATTATTAAGCAGACACAGCAAGCACTGGATAGATCGCAACCTATTAGCCTTTTCCAATCACCAGTGCTTTAAGGACCATAAATGAGCCATAAAAACCCACCTCGTCGCAAACAAGGCAAACCATCTGCACCAAGCTCTCAGCTACGTATTATTGGTGGTGAATGGAGAGGACGTAAACTTGAGTTTTTAGCCATAGAAGGCTTACGCCCTACACCTGATCGTGTCAGAGAAACACTATTTAATTGGATACAAACGATTGTACCCGGCGCTCAATCTTTAGATCTGTTTAGCGGTAGTGGTGCTCTGGGCTTGGAGGCTCTCTCTCGAGGAGCGGAACGTACCACCTTTATAGAGAAAGATACGGCAGCCGCTCGTCAATTAAATAACAATCTACAGCGTTTAAAAGCTCAAAATGGAGAGGTTATTCAAGCTGATGTACTAGAATGGCTGGAGTCTCGACTACAAGATCAGGAAAGTCAGTATGACCTAATCTTTATGGACCCACCCTTTAGGAAAAACCTAATAGCTCCCTGCTGTGAACTACTGGAAAAGAGAAATTTGCTCCGCGACAACGCTTATATCTACATTGAAACCGAAGCAGAACTTATAGACCCCAACGTTCCAGCCCATTGGCATGAGCATCGTAAAAAAACGGCGGGGCAGGTTACTTACCGCCTATATCAACGAATCTCAGAATCTGAGATATAAGCATTTATTATTCTGCTTATATCTCCAAACCATATAAAAAGTGCTGAGTAAGATATTTAATTTGCTGCTTACTATCGACCAATCCAGATCCCGTATTACGAATACTTGTTGTAATACCCATAATCAAACCTAAAGCTGCGGCCGGTATAGGATCGCCTCCCCGTGAAGGCTTCTGAGCAATCCGCTTCTGCTTACGTGCTTTTTTAACAATTTTTGCTAATAGATGTAACCACTCTCGGTGTTCATCCCGAATCTTATCCGAGATTGCTTGTAGCTCAACTGTGTGAGCAACACCTTGATGGAAAACCTGCCAGATACGTGCAGGGCGCCCTTCGGCTAATATGAGCGCGCTCCACTGCGTGATAAATTCACCCAATGACTCTAACGCATCTTGTCGTGCCGATTGCAGCTGATCGATAAATATATCGTCTATAGGAAAACGACATTCATCATACAGCGCCTCAACAAGGTTGGTACGGTTTTTAAAATGCCAATAAAGCGCACCGTGAGTCAGCCCCGCCGCTGACGCAACATCCTTCAAGCTAGTATTAGAGATACCTCTCTCAGCAAATAAAGTTAATGCTGTATCCAAAAGCAACTGGCGTGTTTGTTCTGCTTCTTCTTTGGTCCTTCGTGACATATACCTTTAACTACCGTCCACTAAATCAGATACGCATTATATAGTAGTCACTACACTCAATAAGTTACAGAAAGATTAAGTCTCTTATAAAAACACTTATATAAAGTAAAATTAACGTGCAGCTTGCACATCGTCTAAATATAACTTGGCGCTGTATTTTTTAAGGTCATCAACATTAAGCGAGTTTGGCAGTGAAAACTTCGCTGTAAAAACTTGTCCTGGTTTTATATACCCGTTCACATGGGAAACATAACGCTCTATTTTTCCATTACGTTTTAGATACAACCCCATCACAACATTAGTTAAAGTAGGTCCATTAGCAGCATAGCGCCAACGGGTATCTAAAAGATGAGACCCCGCCTTACGCGTTGACTCAACCTTGAGAACAGACTCCACCGACTTAACAAAATTCGCTTGCTGAAGCTGACGTAACTCTTCACCTTTAGCTTGCTGATGCTGAACATATGCGCCTAGAGCAGTCGATAACAATGCTGTAACCCCACCCCCTTCACCTGCAGCAACTTCATTATTATTTTTTTGCCACAGCACATTATTATCTAGCAGGGCAGCAGCGCGTGGATTAATTTGATTCTTTTTGTAATAGGGCAGTACCTTTGTACCTACAGCTTTTGCTTCTTGATAACGTTCGGCATTCACAGGGTGATCATGGTGAAACAGCGCACGAGCATTCCCCTCCTGCGTATATTTACGCTGCCAAATACGGCTTGCAGCGAGAGGGTCATAACCCGCCAGCGCTGTATACAAAATACCAATACGGTCCGCTTCTCGCTCACTTTCATGGGTAAATGCAGCTTGATATCCACTACGGCCCGCAGAATTAGAACCAACCAAGGCACTAACCTGTGCATGTGTTTGACGCTCATAAACATGATTAGCCACAGTATGTGCTATCTCATGCCCCAGTACAGCGGCAAGCTCGGCATCATCTTTCAAATCCGTCATCAACTGCGAGTGAACAACAATATAAGTGCCACCTGTAGTAAATGCGTTAAATGAATTACGCTTAATTAGCAGCGGCTGCCAACGCTCTTGCTTCAGATGAGAGACTTGGTGAATACGGTCAAAGACACGAACAAGGCGCTGATATTGCGTCCGGCTAATTGCTGCATTGATCGGACGTTTATTTTTTTGCTCTTGTGCGATGATCTTTTCAACATAGGCATTTCCCTGCTCGATCTGCGCACTACGATTAGCCATACTCAAACTACGCCGCCCAGTAATGCGATCACGCTCACTAACAGACTCCGCCACTTGATATAAACCCTGATCAACTTTTTGCAAAGCTTGGCACCCTGATAAAGCGACCAATATCAGAGCAACAAAACCTATTCTCCATGACCGAATCACACTAATACCCCTAAAATACTTATAGTTATTTGTAATAATAAATTGTTTTTTTATAACCGATAGAGATCAACACATTCCATTATAGTATTTGTACAGCCCGAACAATTCGGATAATATGCCGCAATCGCAAACTTGCTATGTCACTAGAACTTGATTAGCGAGTTTTAAGTAGACAATAACTCCTGTGAACCATATATGAATATTGCTGTTTATCCAGGAACTTTTGACCCAATAACGAATGGCCATGCTGATATTATTCAACGTGCAGCCAAACTTTTCGATAAAGTCGTTGTCTCAGTTGCTGAAAGCCCCAAAAAACAACCCATGCTATCCTTAGAAACACGTGTAGCATTGGTTCGTGAAGTGACTGAACACCTTGATAACATCGTCATTGTAGGTTTTGATTGTCTATTAGCAGAACTACTTGAGCAACAGAACGCTAATATTATTTTGCGTGGGTTACGTGCAGTATCGGATTTTGAGTACGAGTTTCAACTTGCTGCGATGAACCGACATTTGACACCCAATGTAGAAAGTATTTTTTTAACACCGGCGGAACACTTATCTTTTGTTTCCTCCACGCTGATCCGTGAGATCTCAAGCTTGGGTGGAGATGTAAGTAAGTTTGTACACCCTTCGGTGGCAAAGGTCCTGAGTGAGCACCTGGACCATTAATTTATAGAGTGATAGTGAGGTAGCCACCATGGCATTGATCATTACTGACGAATGCATCAACTGTGATGTATGTGAGCCGGAATGCCCTAACGAGGCAATCTCTCCAGGTGATGAAATTTATGAGATTGAGCCTTCAAAATGTACTGAGTGTGTAGGTCATTACGACACACCACAGTGTGTTGAAGTTTGCCCAGTTGACTGTATCCCTAAAGATCCGGATCATGTTGAAACTGAAGCACAGCTAATGGAAAAGTACACTAAGCTTACCGGCTAATTGTATTTCCCTTGGTACAATAAAAAAGCAGGCCTAGCCTGCTTTTTTATTGTCTAAAGACCACCCAAGCTTACTGGTAACGCTCCTGCCAGAAGATCATACGATCACTGCCGCGTGCACGTCCAAACGTCACTATTGCATCCGGAAGGTTAGCATCATCGCCACTACCATCTTGATTCCAATCATAGCGTAACCAAGCATCAAGATTGACCACTGCGACAGGGAAAGATCCTGTATTATCATCGCCTCCAGTTCCAACGCCCGGCGCACTAAAGCCTAAATTAAATTCACCCGCGGTTGCCGCAGCATTAACACCTGTAATATTTAACGAGCCTATCGTACTACCATCGCCAACAGACACTGTTCGCTCGGCATCAGTCACTCCACTTAGAGTACTATCGAAAGCAATTGAGCTTAAAGGTATTACCGTACAACTGTCGTCAAGGCTAGTTACAAAAGCGCTACCATCCCAATATTGCACAGAGAAAGGTACCTCAAGATCTTCACTCTCAGGCCCATGAACTGATTGAATTTGCAGGCGGCCATAACGCAGAATTTGCTCTCCACCTATAGCGGCCGCTGAACAGTTACCATCGACAACGCAATCGTTATTATCTGCAGCATTCATTGTAAGTTCGCTCGTAGAGAACCCTCTAGTATCTCGCTCACTTGAAATACTTAGGCCTAGCTGAAGTTTATTAAACGGGCCATCTTCTAGCCCCGCCGCATCTGGATTTCGGCTAAAGAAGGTGCTTGTGCTATCAAAGGTATATTCACCCAATTGCCAATTATCACTATTAGAATAACCTCCCAGCCTCCCGCCTAAATCTATACCTAAATTATCATTTTCAGCTTCTGCTTGAATAGTTGCAGTCCCGCTGTATTCGTTATAATCATAATTTTGAGTAATCCGACGCTCATCACTCGCCGTACTATCAGTTACCCCTGCTGGCCGAGCCTCTATAGTGTACTTAAACTCAGCAAAAGGTTGCTGCATATAAGTAAATGAAGATGAGCAACTTGCCACAATACTATCACTAACAATCGCAAAGTGGTCGGGGTAGAAACGCCCAATCTTGACTGGCACACTGGTAACATCCCCGGCGATACTACCCAGATAATTAGCAAGGGATGCTTTTATATTGATACTACCCACTTCATCATATTGAAGAGTTCCGGTGACTGCCGTGCCACCTCGGGTTAAATATGACTCAAACGTTAGAGGAGTCTCACCTGTTAAATTACCTTCTATACCACTCGCCGGTGTAAAAGAATCAACACTTAACTCAACATCGCCAGCGAAATTAGGCGTCACGTCATTACCTACAGTGACATCCACACCTGCATCAGGCACACCATTTTGATCTGTGTCGTAAGCCGTTTGGTAAAGATAGGCATTAACAGTGACATCGAAATCGCTTCCAGCAGAGGTAAAGCCAGAACCTGAAGTCTCATCACCTTGTGGATTATCTACTGAACCGGCCTGAATAGAAGAAAACCCAAAGGCAAAAGGTCTAACGATAAACGAGTTACTACTGCCCGCAATTGTCGCTGTACCGCTCCCTCCGGTCACCTCTACCTCGGCTTGCGCAAACAGCTGAATTTGCCCAGCATCTCTATAATCAAAAACGATTTCACCCTCACCGGCAGCATTGAAATCAACAGCAGAAGTAACATAAGTTGGAGTTCCTGCTAGATCAACACCAGGCGCAGGAGTCCCATTACCGTTCACAAACAAGGCATCATCAGCAGCGCACGTATTGGGCGATATGCATTGGTAACCAAATCCAACATTAATGCCCGATCCGGGCTTCAATGCCGTGCATCTACCCGTGTCAGGGTCAGTCTGAATCGCTTTAATTGTTACAACTTGGGCGTTCGGCGCGATATTATTCAGCTTACCGGCAATCTGAATATCGATCCCATCCAACACTCCATCGGCATAAAACTTAAATGCGGCGTCAGCATACTCAATATCGGGATCAGTAATATCTCCGTCACGATCCGTTGCCGAGCCATCATCCACATCGATATCAAGCACTCCAACGGAGGTACGTATCAACTGAACCGTAGTCGCCATGGATGTGCCATCAAAGGTGTAGGTTGCTGGGCTAAAGGTATTGGCTACATTAGCACCAGAAACTAATTCACTCGATAAGCTAATCGTGGTGCCACTTTCAGGCGCAATACTTTGTCCTGTTTCATCTTTAGCTGTAATGGTTACAGTCGCCGCTTCACAGGTAAGAGCAGGTGAGCTATGGCTGATCTCGTAGTAGGAGACTGCCGAAGCGCACTCTTCTCGAAGAGTACCATTCCAGTTTTTACCCGCAACTTGATTGGCATAGATATCGCTGACATCACTATCGGCTAATACATCTTCAAAAATAATAACTTCATCCAACTGACCTTCGAAGTAAACGGGCGTCCCTTGGGTATTCTCCATACGTCCGATGGATGAAAAGCCATTACCAATATCACCCGTAGAGCTTGTTCCGCTTTTATCCAACGCTCCGTCGATGTAAATTTTATATTCACCCGACACTGCCTCTCGTGTTAAAACCACATGGTGCCAATCATCATCATTGATCACTGCATTAGACTTGGTCGTCCCGTAATCATCTCCCACGGTCAACCCTATATGCCCTGATGCATCGATCCACCCCCAAAAGATATCATCAGCACCACCGTTTTCCTCTATACCTGCCACTCCCGGTGCTCGCCAAGCTACATTATTTCCAACTTGAGTGGTTTTAATCCAAAAGCTCAAACTCGCAGTCGTCTGTAACTGCGACAGATCAGTAGCCGATAAATAATCCGCAATACCATCGAAATCACCCGCCCGACAAATAGCTCCAGAGGAAATTGTATCAGCATTTTGAGCCACTCCGTGGTTATCATTACTACTACTATCTTCAACTTCGTCAGCGGTTCCATTCCAACCACTTTCATCAAAATGCCAATCGGCTAACGCAACACAACCGGACCGCAAAGAACCATCATAGTTTTTGCCTGCATTTTGATTAGTGTAGATAGTAGATATATCTGCGTTGCTTAATACAGAATCAAAGATAAGTATTTCATCCACATCACCATGTGCAGAATTGGCACCTGCACCCGCAATATAACTACCACGATTATCACCTACATAAAGCGATAGCAGTTCACCAATATCCTGATTTGATGGAATACTGCTGTTTATCTCCTGTACCCCATTTACAAATAGCTGCATTTGCTGGTTGTTCATATCCCATGTTACAACAAGGTGCACCCAATCAGATGAACCATAGCTAAATGTATTTGAGGAGAAGAAGCGATAATCAGCGTCCGAGGCATTTTCCAAACCAAACCTTAAACGGCTATTTGTCTCTTCTGTTAAGAAAAAATACTTATTGTTTGGATTCGCTGTTGCAGCACTAAGTAATACTTTACGACCATCTGAACCCCATGTGGTAGAAGACCGGTACCAAAAGCTGATCGTCCCTGTATTACCTACCTGGTCATCAATGTCGATTGTGGTATCAATCGCATACTGTTCAGCGGTTGATGTATTTTGGCCGATAGTCCCTGCTCGGCAGATCTTACCGTCAAAAATACTGCTGACATTTCCGCTACCAGTATCAACAATAGAGCCGTTATTACTGCCCACATTATCTAATATTTCACCACTGGCACCGCTCCAACTCCCTTCATCTAAACGATATTCTGCTAATGGCGTCGGTAATACACTAATGCAGGTTACTGGTTCGCGGGCACTGCCGTCGGCATTTAAACCATTACCTTCGTTCATATAGATTTGGCTAGCATGAGAGGCATCTAACTCAGCAGCATAAATTTTAAATTCATCCATATAACCATCAAAAGCTTGGCTGCTACTGAAACTCCCGCCAAAGGCGTCTTGCTCTTGTCCTATCACAACCGCCGAAGCATTATTGATCGAAATCTGTCCTGCACTACCTGAGGTGTGGCAACCCGCGAGCCCGCCATCGACATAGAGGCACATTCCATTGCCGCTACGGGTTACGAGTAAATGATGCCAACTGTCATCGGTCAGTGTAGTGCCAGCGTTGATTGTCGTACCGCTATCTCCTACGTTCAGCCTCACTTGAGTACTATTAACGAGATAGATCTCAATCTCATCATCACTGGTAGAACTTCCTAAGGCATGAAAAATCTCTTGCTGAGATTTAGAAACGGCGGTTTTAATCCAAATAGAGAAACTAAAGTCATTTAACCCGTTTACTGCGCTTTGCGGCACAGTAATCCAATCAAGCGTGCCGGTTTCACTAAGATCCAAGCCTCTGTTGATAACTTTTTCGCTGCTCAGGCTGTCTGTATTATTAGCCGTTCCATCATAAAACCCAGCGCTATCGGTTACACCCGTTGCCAGTGAACAGTCATCAAACTGATACTCTAAACGCGGGCTAGGCAGAGCTATTGACGTGGTTTCTAACTCAATTTTCACATAACCGGTATAGTGTGTAGCGCTTTGATTATTATTCTGTTTCCGCCCACGGTTAACCGATAATATTTCAATTTCTCCATTATCGATGTAATTAGAGATATTAGAAGAGACCGATCCAGTCAACGTATCAAGACTTGAGCTTCTGCTACTATCAAGCCGCTCGAAACTACCATTAAAATTACGGATATAGAGTCGAGCACCCCGCTGATCATTACTCGAATGATCACCCAGCCCGACCCATGTAGCGGCAATGGAATTAATATCGGCTGCATCTTCATTGATCGAAAATCGATACAACATTTTCGGATAATGGCGGCGAGTAGAGGCGCTATAACTGGCACTTGAACCGTTCTGAGTATTTATATTGGAGTCAGTAAAGCTGCTTAGATCACTAGTCGCAGTAAGCGTTGTATTACTACCTCGTAAAGAGGTGTGATTACCAGAACTAAAATCATAAGTAACCGTAGCCGCGTTAAGATGCAGTGATAAACCAAAGAGTACTAAAAAACACCCACACATGCTGCGCATAGTCCGGCTAAGCATTTAAAACTCCTGTGTAATTAACGACAACGGCCCCTTGAGTATAAACAAGAAGTTAGCAACTTTCCGTAGATAAGATTTCTACTGGTCATTTAACGTGTTACTTGTAGGGAGGCAAGATCAAAGCGCTGATCTAATATTCGTCCAATCACGGAGCCTTCAGCCAGATGATAGGCATACTGCATATGCAGGCAGCGGATTTTGTCCCACTGGGAGATACCGCCGATCCCATACTGTTGATAGAGATGAGTAAAACCTAAATGATCAATTCGTGATTTTTGATCATCAGTTACGGTGGACCAGCGCAGATCCACATAACGTTGCTGATCGGCAAGGTGCTCAGAAAGAAGAGCTTCATCTTCCAGCAACTCCTGCTCCAACTGCTTTACAGTTCCTGAAGTCTCAATCTCCGCTATCGCTTGGTAGATATCTTTACTCGATAACCAAAATAGAGTCGGAAACGGCTTATCATCAACTAAAGCCTCCATCTGTAAAACGAGGGGAACACCCTGCTCATTCTGTACGGCAATTCCTGCTAAACCTCGTGGTGTACGCCCTAGTTGCTGGCATATAAGTTCTAATTGCTGTTCTGTCGGTTTAATCAAAGCACTTCTCATTATCAATGGAATATCACAACTATCTATCAGCAAAAGCTTATTGATATTTGGGATAATTATACGTTGCCATAATCCTCACCCCGACCCAACCAGCGCTGGACCAGAGATTCAGAACTGTCAGGCCAATCTTGCATTTGAGAGGCTAAGGCTTTGACCCGCACTAACAGGTCAGAATCCCGTTGTAGATCCGCCATTTTAAACTGCATTACGCCTGTCTGTCTTGTTCCTAAAACTTCACCGGGGCCACGCAATTCAAGGTCTTTCTCGGCAATACGAAAACCGTCGGTAGTTTCCCGCATCACACTTAACCGCTCACGCCCCTGATTAGAAAGTGGCGCATGGTACATCAACACACAATGGCTCTCTACCGAGCCTCGCCCTACACGTCCTCGTAGCTGATGGAGCTGAGCTAAACCAAGCCGCTCGGGGTTTTCAATAATCATCACGCTAGCATTAGGTACATCCACACCCACTTCAATCACCGTAGTGGCCACCAGCAAATCTAACTCAGCCGCTTTAAACTGACGCATAATTTCTGCTTTTTCTGCCGGCTTCATACGACCATGCACTAAGCCCACTCTTAGTTCGGATAAAGTTTCTTTTAACGTTTCAGCTGTGACCTCTGCTGCTTGACATTGTAAAGCTTCAGATTCTTCGATCAGCGTACACACCCAATAAACCTGACGCTTTTCTTTGCAGGCATTCCTCACCCGCTGAATAACCTCTTCGCGGCGGTTATCAGCAATTACCACTGTATTAACAGGTGTTCGACCGGGTGGTAATTCATCAATAATTGAGCAATCTAAATCTGCGTAAGCGCTCATTGTTAAGGTTCGCGGAATAGGTGTCGCCGTCATAATTAACTGATGAGGCGCCAATTCACCATTGCGCCCCTTCTCCCGCAAAGATAAACGTTGATGCACGCCAAAACGATGCTGTTCATCAATCACGATCAATCCTAAGTCAGAAAACACCACCTCTTCCTGAAAAAGCGCATGGGTACCTACAACCACCCGTGCCTCACCGCTACGGATTAACTCAAGCTGTTCTTTCCGCCCTTTACCTTTGAGCTTTCCCGCTAACCAAGCGACCTTAACCCCTAAAGGTTCTAGCCATTGGCTAAAATTCAAAAAATGCTGTTCCGCAAGGATCTCAGTTGGAGCCATGACCGCAGCTTGAAGCCCACTCTCGACGGACTGAATAGCCGCGAGAGCCGCCACAACCGTTTTACCTGAACCTACATCCCCTTGAACCAAACGCAGCATAGGGAAGGCTTGAGAGAGGTCAGCAGCGACTTCGTCACTCACTCGAGCTTGAGCCCCCGTCAGCGGAAAAGGTAACTGGTGTAGAAACTTATCTTTCAGCTCACCACTGCCCGGTAACTCTGGTGCGCCTTTTTGACGAGTTTTTTGACGTAGCTTCAACAGCGATAGGTGGTGGGCTAGCAGCTCCTCAAACGCCAAACGTCTCTGCGCTGGATGCATACCTTCTAATAAAAGTTGTTTTTCTGCATCAACCGGAGGTCGATGTAGAAAGGCAACGGCGCTATCCAACCCCGGAAACTGCCAACCTTGCCTTAACGATTCGGGGACAAGTTCTTGTAAAGCGCCCTGTTCAAGATAGCCTAACGCCTGTTCAGTTAAGGCTCTTAAACGTCCTTGATGAAGTCCTTCAGTCGTGGGATAGACCGGCGTAAGGTGTTCTTCCACTGGCACAAGGTCAGCAGGATCAACCTTTTTATATTCAGGGTGAACAATCTCTAAACCATTCGCACCAGTACGTGCCTCACCAAAACAGCGGATCCGTACCCCCGGTTTAAGGTTATTCTTCTGTGCCGCAGAGAAATGAAAAAAGCGTAGGGTCAGCATACCTGTCCCATCTTGAATCCGACAAAGCAAACTACGGCGGCGCCCTTTGCTCACATCAGCAAGCTTTACCTCACCCTCAATAACACATTCATCTCCCGGCCTTAAAGCACCTATAGGCACAATATGCGTTCGATCTTGGTATCGTAAAGGCAGGTGAAAAAGGAGATCCTGCAAGGTACGAATACCTAAGTTATGGAGCTTAATTTCTAGTGCAGCTCCTACACCTTTAAGCTCGCTAACCGGTATATCGGCTAGAGATGTCGTCATCGTTTACTCGCAGGGTTAAAACTACCAATCGCCTCAATCAATACATCGATTGCTTGTGGCCGAGGGTAGCTCGCACGCCATGCTACCCCAACAGTTCGCTGCGGCACGGGATCTTTAAAGGGACGCGTAACAACAAGATCAGAAGCAGCGGGGCCATAAACAGCTGACTGGGGTAATACTGAACACCCCAACCCTGACCCCACCATCATACGTATTGTCTCAAGTGAACTTCCCTCGGTGATGGTATGTTGATCATGCATGGTTTGCGAAAGCGTTGGGCAGGATTCCAATACTTGATCGCGAAAACAGTGTCCTTCACCCAGCAATAACAAAGGTGTTTGTGGCAGCTCTTCACTATTAATCGTTTTATATTGAGCCCAAGGGTGGGTCTTTGGCATCAACATTTCAAAATCTTCATCATATAAAGGGCGTGTAAGGATATCCGGCTCACTAAAAGGCAAAGCAACAATAATCGCATCTAGCTCACCATTACGAATCTTCAAACGCAGGCTTTCTGTGAAGTTTTCTTCGATATACAGCGGCATATTCGGTGCTAACTTCTGCACTTCTGATACAAGATGTGGAAATAGATAAGGTCCAATCGTATAAATTGCTCCGACCCTTAACGGGCTTTTTAATTGATCTTTTCCTTCCAGCGCCAAGTCTTTGATTGTATCAGCCTGCTCTAGAACACGTTGCGCCTGCTGGACAACTTTCTCACCTACTGGCGTCAAACGGACTGAGTTTTTACTCCGTTCAAATAGAGGGACACCGAGTTCCTCTTCTAATTTTTTGACCGCGATAGATAAGGTGGGCTGGCTGACAAAGCATTTTTCTGCAGCGTGGCCAAAATGCTGTTCTCGGGCCAACGTCACAATATATCGCAGTTCTGTTAGAGTCATTCAGCGTTATCCTTTGCTATGATGCCATTTGGTTAATTGGAGGCCTTATGCAACTGAATACACAACAACACACTATTCTGATCGCAGGTTGTGGCGATGTAGGTTCAACCTTAGGTCAGTTATTAACTACTCAAGGAAAAAAAGTCATTGGCCTGAGACGTAATATAAACCAGCTTCCGCAAGGCATCCAAGGAATAAGCGCAGATCTATCACAATTTGATGATCTGAAAGCAAAGTTACAAGATATTCATTGCGATATTGTCGTTTATGCGGCCTCTGCACCTAGCTTTACCCCTGAAGATTATCAACAAACTTATGTGGATGGCCTAAAAAATATTATTAACAGCCTAGACGCTCCACCTAAACATCTATTTTTTACCTCTAGCTCAGGTGCCTACCACCAAAATGATCACAGCTGGGTTGATGAACAAAGTCCTTGTTTACCTTCTACGTTTAGTGGGCAGATAATGTTAGAAGCGGAAGAAACAGCGTTAAGTACAGAATACCCAGCGACGGTGGTACGCTTTACTGGAATTTATGGACCGGGGCGTAATCACTTATTAAATCGAGTAAGACGAGGCGATGCGGCTCCAAATTCCCCTATACAATTTACAAATAGAATTCATCGTGATGACTGTGCTGGCGTGCTTGCACACTTAATCACAAAAGCCTTAGCTGGCGAACCCTTGGAGACTATTTATCTCGCCACCGATGACACTCCGGCCACAATGTATGATGTAACCCATTGGATGGCTCAGCGACTCAATACCAAGATAACCTCTGAGTCTGCAACCCGACGAGCCGGTAGTAAACGTTGCAGCAACCGACGTTTAAAAGAGAGTGGCTACATCTTTAAATACCCCAACTATAAAGAAGGTTACACCGCTTTATTAAAATAGGGATAATTAAGATCACTTAAATCTGGTAAGAATAAAAAAGCCCAACACTTAGGTTGGGCTTGTTATTACTCTAAAACTACAGCTCTCTTTATCGAGCAAACTCTTCCAATAATGTCTGCTGTGCAGAGAAAACCTCTTCATTCTCACCTGGCTGATTTTGCAGATAACTACCATCTGCCTGCAATTCCCAGCTTTGACAGTTATCTTTCATATAGTAATCAAGTTCGCGTTTTAAGCGTTCTGCATGCTTGCCAAATACTTGGAAGCCGGTTTCCACACGATTAAGCATGTTACGCTCCATCCAATCGGCACTTGCACAGAATACTTCTGGTTTACCGTTATTACCAAAATAATAGACCCGAGTATGTTCAAGGAATCGTCCAATAATGGAACGTACATGAATATTATCGGATAAGCCTTCGATGCCCGGACGTAAGCGACACATACCACGAATAATTAGATCAACTTTAACACCCGCAGCCGAGGCTTCATAAAGCGCTCGAATCATTTTAGGCTCAGTTAAGCCGTTAACTTTAACCATAATATGACCTGGCTTTCCTGATTTAGCTAAACGGGCTTCATTACGAATCAGCTCGATCATTTTTGCATGCAATGTAAAGGGTGCGTTATACAGTTTTTTAAGCTTCTGTATCTTACCCATACCCGTTAGCTGCTGAAAGACTTTATGTACGTCTTCACCCACCTCTTGATCGGCAGTTAAATAACTATAATCGGTATAAAGGCGAGCTGTTCCCGAGTGATAATTACCTGTACCTAAATGGGAGTAACGTACTAGCTTTTGTCCCTCTTCACGGATAATAAGCACCGCTTTCGCATGGCACTTGTAACCCACTACACCGTACACAACGAGACAGCCGGCTTCTTGCAGGCGTGCCGCTAAATGCAGATTACTCTCCTCATCAAAGCGAGCTCTCAACTCGATTACAACTGTCACCTCTTTACCTGACCGAGCAGCTTCAACTAGAGCATTAACAATATCGGATTTAACACCCGTACGGTAAAGCGTTTGTTTGATAGCAACAACATCTGAATCTTTAGCCGCTTGACGTAGTAAATCGACCACTGGCGTAAACGATTGGAATGGGTGCATTAACAGTTGGTCGCCAGATTTCAATGCATCAAAAACATTATCACCTTTAAGTTTACCAGGCACACCCGGTGAGAATGGCTTCCAACGAAGGTCATTACGCTCAACTAAATCTCGAACAGCCATTAGACGCGTCAGGTTCACCGGGCCATTAACACGGTAGGTCTGAGACTCATCAAGCTTGTATTCTTTTTGCAGAAACTCAATTAATTTTTCTGGTGTACGCTGATCAACCTCTAGTCGTACAGCATCACCATATTTACGCGAATGAAGTTCACCACGTAAGGTGTTTGCTAGATCTTCCACCTCTTCTATATCAAATGACATATCAGCATTTCGGGTGATACGGAACTGAAAACAGCCTTCGACTTTCATACCAGGAAACAGCTCATCTGCGAATTCATGGATAATAGAAGACAGGAAGATCAGGTTATCCCCACCATCACACAACTCATCAGGCAGGCGAATTAAGCGCGGCAGGGAACGAGGCGCAGGAATAATAGCCATGCCCGTTTCACGACCAAAGGCATCTTTTCCATCAAGCTCAACGATAAAGTTTAGGCTTTTATTAACAAGACGAGGAAATGGGTGTGATGGATCAAGTCCTACGGGACTAATCACCGGTACCACTTTCTCTTGGAAATAAGCTTCAACCCAAGCCCGTTGCTCTTTTGTCCATAAGTGACGACGGATAAAATGGATATTCTCCTTTTCCATCTCCAAAAAGAGCATATCGTTTAAAATTCGATATTGACGATCAACAACCAAATGACAGATATCACTAATACGATCTAACACTGTATTAGGGTGCATCGCATCAGGCCCTACTGCTTCTCGGCCATATTTCAGCTGTTTCATCTGCTCAGCAACACGAATCTCAAAAAATTCATCAAGGTTGCTAGAGAAGATTAACAGAAACATCAAACGTTCAAGCAGAGGGTGCTGTTCATCCAGCGCCTGTTCGAGCACTCGAATATTAAATTGAAGATGGCTAAGTTCGCGGTTGATATATAGTTCTGGCGCTTTTAGGTCTACCGGTGTTTCCTCAACCTCTTGCTCTGTAATCGCTACATTTTCACGGCTTTCAAGCAGTGCGGCCGCAGCTTCACTGTGCTCAAACGCAGCAGCAACCTCACTTTGTGTTAGCGCAGCTTCTGCTTTTTTTTGTCCAACTGTATCAACCATACAAACTCAGCCTATTTCCTAGATCAGTGCGCCCCAAGATATATTGGGACAACTATTCATTTAATAACTGCGCGACACGCTTAGCAAAATATGTCAACACACCATCAGCCCCAGCCCGCTTAAATGCGACCAGCGACTCCAACATCACACTACGCTCATCCAACCAACCATTTTGAAAGGCCGCCATATGCATAGCGTATTCACCACTGACCTGATAAGCATAGGTAGGGGCTTTTAATTCATCTTTTACGCGACGGACAATATCTAAATATGGCATCCCTGGTTTAACCATGACCATATCTGCGCCTTCAGCTAAATCCAATGCAACTTCATGCAAAGCTTCGTCACTGTTCGCGGGGTCCATTTGATAACTAAACTTATTACCTTTACCAATATTTCCAGCAGAACCAACTGCATCGCGGAAAGGGCCATAGTAAGTACTCGCATACTTAGCAGAATAGGCCATAATAAGGGTATTAACAAAACCCTCACTTTCTAGCTCATCACGAATCGCACCTATACGACCATCCATCATATCGCTAGGAGCAATAACATCAGCCCCCGCTTCTGCATGGGAAGCTGCTTGTTTAATGAGTGTATCAACGGTACGGTCATTTAAAACATAACCGGTTTCATCGATAATGCCGTCCTGTCCATGGGTGGTAAATGGATCTAATGCCACATCCGTCATAATGCCCATTTCAGGGCAAGCATCCTTAATCGCTTTAACCGCTCGCTGCGCAAGCCCATCGGGATTGTAAGCTTCTTCGGCGAACTCAGTTTTTACATCTAAAGGCGTTACCGGAAATAACGCCATCGCAGGCACACCGAGCGACTCAAGCGCTTTAGCTTCTTTTACCAACAAATCAATACTCATGCGTTCCACGCCCGGCATTGAAGCCACTTGCTCTGTTTCGTTCTCCCCCTCAATCACAAAAACGGGATAGATAAGGTCATCTGGAGTCAAAACATTTTCACGCATAAGGCGACGCGAAAAATTACTCGCACGCATACGACGCATACGGGTTTCTGGAAAAAAACGTTGGCTGTTATTAAAGGACACGACAACTCCCTTCTAATATGTATAGGTGAATTGGACATAAAAAAGATGACAAGCATATGACATCAGGACTTAAAACTGAGTTTAAACCTATTTTTCGGTCATTCTTTATCATAATAGTAATAAAATAGATCTTATCTTAATCTCTACCCAAAAGGGTATGACCGAACTCATATGATGCAAAGTTAAAGGACTTAAAGTTATGAAAAAAATCGCTGTGATTTTATCAGGCTGTGGTGTTTACGATGGTTCTGAAATTTATGAATCAGTACTCACTCTATTAGAAGTTGCAAAAAATGGGGCTGAATATCAATGTATGGCTCCTAATATTGATCAGTTACATACTATCAACCACATGACAGGTGAAGTGACCGAAGGTGACACGCGCAACGTTTTAATAGAGGCCGCGCGTTTAGCTCGCGGAGACATTATCGACTTAGCGATGGCCAAAGCTGCAGATTATGATGCTTTAATCATCCCAGGTGGATTTGGTGCAGCTAAAAACTTATCAGATTTCGCCATCAACGGTTCTAATTGCCAAGTGAATAGCGACGTTGCCGCATTCACTCAGGCAATGCATAAAGCAGGCAAGCCGGTAGGTTTAATCTGTATAACGCCAGCGATTAGCCCACTGCTATTCGGAAATACCGTTAAATTCACCCTAGGGAATGATATAGACACAATTAATGCTGCAGAAACGATGGGAGGCACTCATATCAACTGCGCAGTTGACGATATTGTGGTCGATGAAGCCCTAAACGTCGTAACAACCCCCGCTTATATGCTTGCAGGCTCAATTACAGAAGCAGCGACAGGTATCGAAAAGCTGGTGAAGAAAGTTCTTCTACTTGCCTAACGACGTAAGGACATAAAAACCCTTCCCTCTGTCTCGGGAAGGGAAAGAACGCTATTATTTAGGTGTTTTTTGGCAGGGAAATTCTGATTTAAGGCCGGTAAAAATAGAATTTTTAAGTGCTATCGCATCATCATCTCTATCAGAAAGATAAGGTGCTAATTGCTCAATCACATCCGCCCTAGCTTTTGAACTCGGCACACAAAAATGAAGGTAGCTATCATCCGAACCTCGATCACCCAATCGCGTACGTAATGCCCGCTCCATAAAGCCACTTTTTTCCGCCTGTTTTAGTTCGTCAGCGTTGTTCTTATCTGTAATTAACGCACCATCTAAAAACCCGCTGATATAGGTCGCACAAGCAAGCGCTTCTGCTGAAGCTGAATTTTTATGTAACAGATGACAAGAATTTAACAGTTCGCCTTCATGCATCTGAAGTAAAGCAGCAGAAGCTGAAAAGGAGGTAAGACCAATAGCGATCGCTAAACAAAGCTGAGCCTTAGCGCGACTATAAAGACGTTTATTGTTTTTAGTGTTCATGCCGGACCTCTATGAAAATAACATGTCATAGTACTTTAGCCTCTATCAACAAGTATCATCAATAAAACAATCGTATATTATTAATAATAAGAATTGATTTAGTTCAACAGTTACATAAATCATAACGAATAAGCCCCAGATCCTGAGTAAAGCTGAATCAGGAAATGGCCAATCACCCTTACCGCAGACAATAAAAAAGCCCCTTTCGGAGCTTTACTTATCAAGTAGCCTAGGAAAACATTCTTAAAGGCGAACCTCTATACCATTTTTACGCATATGCTCTTTTGCTTGAGGAATAGAGTACTCATTAAAATGAAAAATTGAAGCCGCTAAAACGGCATCCGCTTTTCCTTCAATACAGCCTTCAACAAGATGATCTAAATTACCAACACCACCAGAAGCAATAATCGGCACATTTACCGCTTCACTGATTGCACGCGTGACCTCAAGATCATAGCCATTTTTCACCCCATCCTGATCCATAGAGGTTAGCAATATCTCGCCAGCACCTAAATCAACCATTTTTTGCGCCCATTCGACCGCATCAATGCCTGTAGGTTTTCGCCCACCATGGGTAAAAATCTCCCAACGGTTCTCTTCACCCTCGTTAGAAACTTTCTTGGCATCAATTGCGACCACAATACACTGAGAACCAAAGCGGTCGGCGGCTTCTTTTACAAATTCAGGATTAAATACTGCAGCAGAGTTAATCGAGACTTTATCTGCACCCGCATTAAGCATAGTGCGTATATCATCGCAGGTACGAATACCGCCGCCAACAGTCAGCGGGATAAACACTTGAGAAGCCATACGTTCCACCGTATGAACCATAGTGTCACGACCTTCGTGAGTTGCAGTGATATCAAGAAAAGTGATCTCATCAGCCCCCTGTTCATCATAGCGTTTAGCTACTTCCACAGGATCCCCTGCATCACGAATATCGACAAACTGAACACCCTTAACGACGCGACCGTTTTCTACGTCTAAGCAGGGAATAATGCGTTTTGCTAATGCCATTAGATTTTACCGTCCCAGTTAAGGAAGTTCTTCAACAATTGCAGCCCCGCTTTTGAGCTTTTTTCTGGGTGGAACTGCACGGCAAAAGCATTACCCCTCGCCAACGCCACATCAAACTGCTTACCATAATGACAAACACCCGCCACAAGATCGCGGCGCTTTGCTTCCACATAATAGCTGTGGACAAAATAGAAGCGGCTGCCATCAGCTATATCAGCCCACAACGGATGGTCACCTAACTGAGAAACCTCATTCCAGCCCATATGTGGTACTTTTAGGCGCTGGCCATTTTCTTCTAAGTTATCACCAAAGTATTTCACATTTCCGTCGAACTGCGACAAGCATTCAACACCACCATTCTCTTCAGAATGCTTCATCAGCGCCTGCATACCGACACAAATACCTAAAAACGGTTTACCCGATTCAATAGCCTCTGTGACTTCTTTATCAACCCCAAGACGCAACATCTCAGCAACGCAATCACGAATAGCACCCACACCGGGTAAAATAACTCGATCAGCACTAGCCACCAGCGCTGGATCCGCCGTTACTCGAACCTCAACACCCGGCTCAACAGACTCCAACGCTTTGGCAACTGAGTGTAAGTTGCCCATTCCATAGTCGATTACAGCTACGCTCGACATAGTTTATAAGCACCCTTTTGTAGAAGGCATGACATTAGCCGCACGCGCATCTATCTCTAATGCATAACGTAGCGCACGACCGAAAGCTTTGAAAATCGTTTCTGCTTGATGATGAGCATTAAAACCTTTCAAGTTATCCACATGCAGCGTAACACCCGCATGATTTACAAAGCCTTGGAAGAACTCCCAGAACAGCTGAGTATCAAAACGCCCTATATTTCCACGGGTAAAATCAACCTTCATCTCTAAACCTGGACGGCCGGAAAAGTCGATAACGACACGCGACAAGGCCTCATCCAGCGGGCAATAAGCATGGCCATAACGCATAATGCCTTTACGATCACCTACCGCTTCTTTAAACGCTTGACCTAAAGTAATCCCTATATCTTCTACTGTGTGGTGATCATCAATGTGGTTATCACCTTTTGCCTGGATGTCCAGATCAATGAGGCCATGACGGGAGATCTGCTCCATCATATGCTCTAAAAAAGGCACACCGGTGTCTGCCTTAAATTGGCCAGTACCATCAATATTTACGGACACAGTGATCTGCGTCTCTAAAGTGTTTCGGCTTACCTTGGCTGTGCGTTCCGCCATGGTTATCTCCCGCTAGTATTATCAGAGCAGCAATTATACAACCATAGTCATCACCATGCACCGTTACATCAGCATTCGTTTCAAGCAAAAGTTGCATAGATGAACTATCTTGAAAGGAGAGCAAATAAGCTAGGCACATAATTCAGATGGATGATACAAAGCTACATCAACTTTTGCGGGACAATAATAAAGCGCTACTCTTAGTGATAGACGCTTTACCTTTTCCTATCTATTACAAAGATATTCATGGCAGATACCTTGGTTGCAATAAAGCCTATACCGAATATGCTGGGGTCGAAAGGGAAGTTATTATTGGCAAAACCGCTTATCAACTGTTTGCCCCAGAGGTTGCAGATGTTTTTACCATCTTAGATAAACAGTTGATCAATGAACCGGGTGTTCAGATTAATGAAACACCTATTCATCGTTCCGATAAAGATAGCAGCTATGTCAAACTGCACAAGGCAACCTTTTGTGATGAGACGGGAGCTGTTGCCGGCTTAATTGGTGCAATTATTGATATTACTGAACAGAAGAACCTAGAAAACAAGTTCCAACGCTTAGCTTCCTATGACGATCTAACCGGTATCTATAATCGCAGAGAAGGGACCAAACAGTTAATAAACCTTTGCACAGATGCGATACGAAAAAAGCGACCACTATCCCTTATCATATTAGACCTAGACAACTTCAAGAGTATTAATGACACTTATGGTCACGGTTCAGGTGATGTGGTTTTAAAAATGGCTGCTCAAACGCTTGAACACAATTCACGAACCAGCGATATCATCTGCCGTTATGGCGGTGAAGAGTTTTTAATCATACTTCCAGAAACTACAACAGCTGGAGCTATTAATATCGCCGAGCGCTATAGATTGCTACTTGAACAATTAAACGTCCAAATCACCAGCAGTGATAGCTTAACCATTACAGCAAGTATGGGTATCGGCGAGTTGGATTTAAACTTCCCAGATCAAGAGCTAATGCTAAAACAAGCCGACAAAGCTCTCTATAAAGCTAAGGAAAATGGCAAAAACCAAGTCTGCTATTAAAATTTATTCATCCCCTCTTAAGCGTAAAAGATTGAAACTTCACTAATACTGTTTATCCTCACAGATCAAACCCCTAGCCAAGGAGAGAATAATGAAAGGTTTGCTGAAACTTGTTGCCGGATTAGGCGTACTGGTGGTTGTATTGATTGTCGCCGGTGGTGCTATTCTCGGCGCGTTTTTCGACCCAAATGAATATAAGCCTGAAATTGAAAAAGCAGCGTTAAAAGAAGGCGGCATTGAGCTTAAGATCAATGGCGATATAGGCTGGTCAGTTTTTCCTTGGCTTGGGCTAGAAGTTAATAAAATTGATGTTAAGTTTCCAGGTAAAAACGATCTGGCTAGCTTAAACAAGGCACAGTTAGCGGTTCGTATTCCCGCACTGATCTCAGGTAAGGTTGAGATGAAGAGCATCGTTGTCGATGGACTTCAGCTAAACCTTGTTAAAGAGAAAGATGGTTCAACAAACTGGCTCGCAGAGGTTAGCAGTACAGTCTCTAGTGAAGATGAGACAAGTACAAAAACTGAAGCCAGCACGGAAAAGTCATCATCTCCAGCGATTGCTCTTAATATAGAGAGTATCCAAATAAGCAACGGTAATATTAACTATTTAGATAAAAGCACAGAGACTCAAGCACTGCTAAGTGATTTTAATATGAGTTCTGGCCAAGTCGTTACTAATGCCTTTTTCCCTGCAGAGTTACGTTTCAATGCAACGCAACTAGTCAAAGGTGAAGAACAGGTAAAAGCTGCGGCTAATCTATCTGCTGAGTTTTTCTTAGATCTTGATAACCAGCTTTACAAAATTAAAGGCCTAGATAGTAAGTTTACTTTATCGGGCAAACCTTTAGCGGGCAAAAGCTTAGAGATCACAAGCACAGCAAACATAGAAGCTAATTTAGCAACACAACAGCTAACCCTAGCTGACCTAACCCTTTCCTTAGCAAATCTAAAGGCTACAGGTAATTTAGCGGTAAGTAGCTTCGCGGCACCGATTATCACAGGTAAACTATCTGTAGCATCCTTTGATCTCAATAAATTATTGACCGCTATAGGACAAGCCGAGATTGAAACTACAGATTCTGATGCTCTCTCAGCAATTAGCTTCAATACAGAGCTGGCAGGTCCCGCCAACACTGTAACAGCTAAAACATTGAACCTGACCTTGGATGACACTAAGTTCAGTGGTTCAGCAGCTTTTAACTTAGCGAACAGCAACATCAGCCTGAATATTCAAGGAGACAAACTAGATGCTGATCGCTACATGCCACCAGCAACAGATAAAAAAGCATCAGACGCCTCTACAGCGGAAAAAAGTGCTTCAACAACGGCTAATACCGGCTATTCAAAAGATGAAATATTACCCATCGATACTCTCCGCTCATTAGCTCTCGACCTTAGCGTTGGCTTAAAATCATTGCATGTCGCAAACCTCGATGTAAGTAATATTTTAGTAAAAGTAAGTGCTCATAATGGGTTAATAAAAGCGAGCAAAATTGATGCGGATCTGTACAAAGGTAGCGTTAGAAATAATGTGACTCTTGATGTGCGCAACAACACTCCGGTCATTACTTCACAGAAATCTATCTCAGGTATCCAGATCGGTGAGATGCTCAAAGCACTAGCGGATGTAGATCAGCTTACCGGTTCATTAAATTCTAAATCCAATTTAACCTTACGCGGTAACTCTGTATTTGATTTTGTTAACAGCGTTACAGGTACAGCAGACGTCAACATGAAAGATGGCGAACTGCACGGTATCGATATGGCCCAAACGGTTTGTCAGGGCCTTAACAATATAAGCTCTCTCGGCGTAAACACTCAGGAAGTGGATAAATCCACTCCGTTTGCCAATATGGGTGCATCCGCCAATATTAAAAATGGTGTCATTAATAACCAAGACTTAAAAGCCGCTCTGGATGCGATGAGCTTAAGCGGCAAAGGCACAGTAAACCTACCTAAACAGCTTCTTGATTACCGTTTAGGCTTTATGGTCGAAAAGAATCTATTTAAGGAAACCTGCTCCTTCCCTGACAAACTTGAAGGCGTAGAGATTCCAGTCGATTGTAAAGGTAGCTTTGATAGCGATCCGATAAAACTGTGTAAACCTGATTTCAGCTTTATTAGCGATGCGCTAAAAAATCAGGTAAAGGAAAAAGTTGAGGCTCAAAAAGCAGAAGTGAAAGAAAAAGTTGATGCCAAAAAGGAAGAAGCCAAAGAGAAACTTAAAGATAAGCTTGATAGCAAACTTAAAGGGCTCTTCTAAATATAATGCTCTCTGAGAACTTCTCAAGCGCCGTGCTGGACTGGTTTGACCAGCACGGCCGCCATGACCTTCCATGGCAGCAAAACAAAGACGCTTACCACACTTGGATCTCGGAGATAATGCTTCAACAGACCCAAGTCACTACAGTTATTCCATACTACCAGCGCTTTATTAAACGCTTTCCTACTGTAGGCTCTTTAGCTAAAGCTGAGCAAGATGAAGTACTCCACTTATGGACAGGCTTAGGCTATTACGCCCGTGCCCGCAATCTTCATAAAACGGCCCAAATAGTCGCCAATGAACTCAACGGACAGTTCCCCGAAACCGTTCTTGAACTAGAAGCACTACCTGGAATAGGCCGCTCTACTGCTGGTGCTATATTATCGATCAGTACGGGCAAGTGGGCCCCCATTCTTGATGGCAATGTTAAAAGAGTACTCGCGCGTTTCTATGCAATAGAAGGCTGGCCAGGTACAACCGCAAACCAGAAAACCTTGTGGCAATATGCAGAACAAAATACGCCTCAAGAACGAGTAGCAGACTACACCCAAGCGATGATGGACTTAGGTGCCACCCTTTGTACTCGAAGCAAACCTAGCTGCTTACTCTGCCCACTACAACAAGGGTGCAAAGCATGGGAGCTAGGTAAAACCGATCAATTGCCTACACCTAAGCCGAAAAAGACCCTGCCAATTAAACAAACTTATATGTTGATCCTGCAACAACATAAAGAAGATGAAGTACTACTTTATCAGCGCCCACCTAGTGGTTTATGGGGCGGCTTATGGAGTTTTCCACAAGTGGCTGATCTTAGAGATACTTTCAATGAAACAGGCTTAGAGCTAGACCAGGCGTCGATTCAAACCTTAGCTCCAATCCGCCATACTTTTAGTCACTTCCATTTAGATATCACACCGGTACAAGCACAAATAAATACCCCTACAGACTGTGTCATGGAAGGAAAACCTATGCTCTGGTATAACATACAGCAACCAGACAATGTTGGCTTAGCTGCACCAGTTAAAAAACTACTGGAATCACTCGCCAACTCACCCAGAATTGAACGCTTTCGGAGTCACAAATGAGCCGTACTGTTTTATGTCGAAAATACAAAGAGGAACTTGAGGGGCTAGACCGTCCTCCTTATCCTGGTTCGAAAGGCCAAGATATTTATGACAACGTATCCAAAAAAGCATGGAAAGAGTGGACCGACCACCAAACCATGATTATTAACGAAAAACATTTGAGCTTAATGGACCCGTCAACCCGTGAATATCTACAATCCGAGATGGAAAAATTCATGACGGGCGGTGACTACGAGAAGGCCGAAGGCTATGTGCCTCCTTCGAAATAGTTTTTTTCTAACAAGTGGTTGACAGTTTTACGTGAAGACGGTTTAATACGCGCCACTTGAGTAGCCCAGATAGCTCAGTCGGTAGAGCAGAGGATTGAAAATCCTCGTGTCGGCGGTTCGATTCCGTCTCTGGGCACCACTTCTTAAATTCCCTTACAACTCATTTCTAGCTCACTCACCTTTTCTGCATCTCTAAAAAATCTGCATCTCTAAAAAACGTGCTATCCAGCTCACTTAATACATACCCTTCTTTAACTACCAAATATGACTAGATCCTACTAAAGCACCTATAAATACGTTTTAAATCTTATGCATAAATCGAGTATGTAGTCTATTCGCCAATACAGAAGATCACTTCACGCACAACATATTTCTCTATATGGGCTGTATTACTTGATCTTAAATTAAATTGATTTTGAACAACCATTTAAAAGAGGTTAGGCTACCAAAAAAACAACCGCTCAAAAAAATGCAGCGAAATTAACGCCACTACAGGTGCTTGATAAGCAACTAAAAAATGCTGAGTTTATCGTGGACAATAGCTACACCATTGTTGATATGGCTGCGCGGGGCTGGATCGATAAATTTATCCCTATACTCGGTGACGATGCCTTAAAGCAATACCCCAACCTTAATCGCTGGTTTTATGCCATTAATAGTCGACCCTCCGTGACACAGGCAAGAGAAATCCACACGAATTCAGAGTTTAAATCAGTATTAGATGATGAAGCACGGAAAGCACGGAAAGCACGGAAAGCACGGAAAGCACTTTATCCACAAAATTACGATGCATAAAACTCCAACCTAAAAGACATAGAAAGGGGTTTGTCCGCAAGCGCCTTTCAACCTGCTCACACCACAAAAAACTTTAAATACACATAGTTATTTTAAAATCCAATTCCCCAAACAGTTACCTAACCTCTGATTTACCTTTGGTTAAACTATCTTTTCACCTTTAAATCGGCCACCGCCGTATAAAAAAGCAATCCGATTGGTAATATGCAAAAAACAAATCGAAATTAATGACAAATGCAGATAAAAAATATTTGCCATCAAGTATTTTCATCACAAGCTGTGGAGTATAGATTTACCCTTAAGAGAGCAATAAGTAACTCTCTATTTTTGAAGAAGAATTATCAAAAGTAGTCTAAACTGATCTGCATAATTTATTAAGCACTTCAGACTTTAATCTGTACAGCTTAGTTTAGCTTTTTCATTTGTATTTATTTATCCAAGAACACAGTATCTTAAACAAGAGTTCGCTATGTAGATCTGTAGTTATAAATAGAAATTACAGTATTATGAGTGTTATACGACTTGAATATTAACCCTATCAACGAACAATAACGTTGAAGGGCTTAATATCAAAATGGTTATTAAGCGGGAGAGTAAGATGAAGCAGAAACGTCGACTTTTGGGAAAGGAATATATTGCACCTTGGGAACGTGCTTTTGATAAGGTTTTATCCCCATTAGAAGAGTTCATCCATCGACAAACAACCAGTGGTGTCTTATTGATGCTCTGTGCGGTAATTGCTTTGATTATTGCCAATAGCCAGTTTGGAGATATGTACCACCATTTATTCACAACCCATTTAATCATTGGCCTAGAAAATTTCCAACTTTCTAAGTCATTGCATCATTGGATTAATGATGGCTTGATGGCCATCTTTTTTCTTATTGTAGGCTTAGAATTAAAACGGGAACTACTGGTTGGCGAATTAGCCAATGTAAAACAGGCTCTACTCCCTATTATTGCGGCAGTAGGAGGCATGTTAGTACCTGCATTAATCTACGTTATTATTAATCCAACAGGGCACGTTAGTGATGGTTGGGGCATTCCAATGGCAACTGATATTGCTTTCGCATTAGGAGCATTAGCCTTACTTGGAAACCGCGTTCCCCAAAGTCTACTTATGTTCTTGGTTGCCTTGGCAATCGTAGATGACTTAGGTGCCGTTATCGTCATCGCTCTTTTCTATACCGACACCTTGAATATGATGGCGCTAGCACTCGTAGGATTCTTTATATTCACACTTATCGCTTTAAACTTAGCGGGAGTACGCAGGCTATCGCCCTACCTATTGATAGGTGTACTCCTTTGGATTGCCATGCTAAAGAGCGGAATTCATGCAACACTTGCCGGTGTTATTCTCGCGTTTATCATCCCAATGAAACCCAAATACGACCCCAAGCGCTTTTTATCGCTTATAAATGGTGGCGTGCAAAAAATTAAAGATGCTTACAAGCAAGATGAGAACATCATTGTCAACGATGCGCTTCGCTCAAGAGTTCGCGCGTTAGGAGATGGTGTCAACTTAGTGCAAGCACCTGCTCAAATTCTAGAAAACAAACTGCACCTATTAACCGCTTATATAGTGATCCCTATCTTCGCGTTAGCTAATGCTGGAGTTCCGATTGATTGGTCAAATATTGGCGGAATCATTGTCCATCCCGTTGCAATGGGTATTGGTGCTGGCTTAGTTGCAGGTAAATTAATCGGTATAGCCGGTTTCACATGGGTTGCAGTCAAGCTCGGCGTCTGCAACCTTCCTAAAGGCCTCAATATGCATCACATTATTGGTGTCGCATTTATGGGGGGGATCGGCTTCACAATGTCGATATTTATTGCAGAATTAGGTTTTGCCGACTACCCGGAAGATTTATTAATGGCCAAAACAGGCATTTTATTCGCCTCTCTTTCTGCGGGTGTAACGGGGTTTATTTGGTTGTACCTGACAACGAAGAAAACAGCCCCGACAGAAGAGCACACTCCAACTTCAGCCGCCTAACAACAGTTTAGCTACCTGATAAGTTAGCCCCGAAGGTCACAACCTAATCTTCGGGGCTTATTTTTTTGCGTCGCACAAACGATCTGTTTTAGCAGTATAAAAGCTATAGCTAAAGAACAAAGCGGTGCTAAAAAAAGCGACAGGAATCGGGATCGCAGAAGAAGTAAAAAAGATTGTAAAGCAAGATGGATTGAGTCTAATAGACTCAACCCTAAGTAACAGAGTGCAGACTTAGTTAGTTCATTCCTCTATCAAGCTGACCTATACCAAGCACAGGTGCAGCATCAAGATGTTGCGCATCAAGCATAAAAGCAACTCGCTCTAAAGCAGCCACAACCATTGATTGTTCCCACTGTTGCATATCATCAAAACGGCGGGAAAAAATATCTTGTTGAGTGGTTGGCGCACCCTTCATTAAATCCAACCCTTGCTCGGTTAGATTAATCCAAACTTTGCGTTTATCCTCCACCCCCCTCTCACGGGAGACAAGGCACCTTTTCTCTAAACGATCCAAGATACTTGTAACCGTTGCTTGGGTAAGGGAGATCTCCTTGGCTAATTCACCTGTAGTGATAGGCGACATCTGACGCAGGGTTTGCATTACCATCAATTGCGGAAGAGTCAACCCCGTACTACGGCTAATCTCTTTTTCCTGCATATCGGTTACTCTAATAATTTGGCGCAACAAAACTAACGCCTCTTGACTCTTTTCCATCTATCAAAAGCACTCATCAAATTTTGCAAAAATAGTACAGTCAAAAGTATATACGAGACAATTTACTTCGTAAAACTAAATATATAAATCATAGAAACTCGCCAAAAAACACATAAAATCAGTAATATTCTGGGATATTAGTGAATAATTCTTGAAAAAACGCTTTAAAATGTTTAGTATTACTAAACATTAGCAAGGCTAATCGATATGAATACTATGGATAAAATCACATACAGAAAACCCCAAATAGCTGATGGACAGGATGTACATCAACTTATAAAGCGCTGCCCTCCTCTAGATCAAAATTCCCTTTATTGTAATTTGATCCAGTGCAGGGACTTTTCAAATACTTCTATTATTGCTGAAACATCTAGCAATAAGATTGTCGGATTTATTTCTGGATACATTCCCCAAAATCGCCCAGAAACCTTATTCATCTGGCAGGTCGCATTAGATAAAGAGTTCAGAGGCAAAGGCATTGCACAAAAAATGCTCGCCCAATTATTTAGTCGCAATCCTGGCATTCGTTACCTTGAGACCACAATCTCACCAAGTAACTCTGCTTCTAAACAGCTATTTGAACGCTTCTTTAACGACCATCTAATGGACGTTGACAGTAAGACCTTATTCAAAAGCGGTGTGCACTTAGATAAAGATCATGAAGATGAAGTACTTTATCTAGCAGGCCCCGCTAAATCATTTGATCCTCTTACCGCTTAGAAAATAGCGTTAAAGAGTGTTACAAAAAGTTAATTAAGAGATTTACATAATGAAAATTTTCGATGAGATCGAATCAGAAGTTCAGTCCTATGCCCGTTCATTTCCGCGTGTTTTTAACCGCGCTAAAGGCGAGTACCTTTATTCAGAAGACGGCACAGAGTATCTCGACTTCTTAGCAGGTGCAGGTACGTTAAATTATGGGCACAACAACGACCTATTTAAAGAAAAACTCCTCGAATACATTCAAAGCGATGGCATTACGCATGGCTTGGATCTACATACTACAGCCAAAGGACAATTCCTAGAGGCATTCAACGAAAAAATCCTTAAACCTAGGGATCTCGACTATGTTGTTCAGTTTACTGGGCCAACAGGCACCAATGCGGTTGAAGCTGCATTAAAATTAGCACGCAACATTACTGGTAGAGAAAACATTATTGCCTTCACTAATGGATTTCACGGTGTAAGCTTAGGCGCACTGGCTGCAACAGGTAACTCCCACCACCGTGGTGCTGCAGGCGTAAGTTTAAATGGCGTTAGCCGTGTTCCTTATGACGGCTACCTTGGTGAAAACATTGACACAACAGCTTATCTAGAAAAACTACTCATGGACTCAAGTAGTGGTATTGATACGCCCGCCGCTGTCATCGTAGAAACAGTTCAAGGTGAAGGTGGCATTAATGCCGCAAGCTTCGAATGGCTACGTAATTTAGAAGCCGTATGTAAAAAGCACAAAATCCTTCTGATCGTAGATGACATCCAAGCAGGCTGTGGACGAACAGGCAGCTACTTCAGCTTTGAAGAAGCTGGTATAAAACCTGATATCATCACGCTATCAAAATCACTTGGTGGATACGGTTTACCCTTTGCTGTGGTACTGATTAGCCCAGAGCTCGATCAATGGAAACCCGGTGAACATAACGGTACATTCCGTGGTAATAACTTTGCCTTCGTCACTGCTAAAGCGGCCATCGATCATTATTGGTCGGACAACACATTCGCTGACAGCGTTAAACGTAAAGGCAACTATATTTCACAACGTCTAAACAGCATTGTTGCAGAATATGGTGAAGGGAACTTCAGTACCCGTGGTCGCGGTATGTTCCAAGGAATCAACTGCGTAAATGGTGAACTGGCTAGTAAAATTACACGTATCGCATTCCAGCAGGGTGTAATGATTGAAACCAGCGGTGCCGATGACCAGGTCATTAAGTTTCTTTGCCCATTAACTATCAGTGACGAAAATCTCAAACGAGGCATAGATATCGTTGAGAATGCAGTTAAAGCAGTTTGTGCCATTGAATCAAAAATGCCAGAAGATAATTGTTACTTTGACGACGTTTATCACGAAATCGGCTAATTAAGGATACCAAGAATGATTGTTAGAACACTGAAAGAAGCTGAACAGAGCGCACGACGCGTAGTATCCCCAGACAAACATTGGGAAAGCACTCGACTACTGCTTAAAGAAGATAATATGGGTTTTTCCTTCCATATCACCACTATCTACGCGGGTACAGAGACCCATATTTGGTATCAAAACCATTTGGAATCTGTTTACTGTATTAGTGGAGAAGGTGAAGTAGAGACGCTAGAAGACGCAGCGATTCATTCTATTAAACCTGGCACTATTTATATTCTAGACAAAAATGATGAACACATGCTGCGGGCACATACAGAATTGAAACTCGCTTGCGTATTTAACCCGCCTTTAACAGGGCTGGAAGTTCATGATGAGAATGGCGTTTATCCAATAGACGAAAGCTAATCTTAAGCAGAGTAAAATAGAATCACCACGCCCACAACTAAGCATGACATGACTCATCTAAATGAATTACATTGTAAATTTGTAATTCATTTAGATAAGTAACATACCTGATAGGGCTCTTCATTAGGTGGTTTTCAAACCCTCTTGAATAGAGGCAGTCTTTGCTAAAGAAAGTATTTACTGTTCTTTTCTGTCTAAAAAACACAGGCGACCGCCACCCCCAAAGATTCAGTAAACGGGTAAATCGCAACTATTAACCGCACGATGTTAGATCCGATTTTCAGTGAAAAACCATAGGCGAAGGTTTTCCTAAACAGATCATCTAACAAAAGAAAGAAGGATCAACACCTTAGGGAAACACAATGACACATACAGTAGAAAAGATTGGCGGCACCTCAATGAGCCGTTTTACAGAAGTATTAAATAATATTTTGTTACGCAAAAAAAATGGCAGCCTATTTAACCGCATATTTGTTGTCTCCGCTTATAGCGGCGTTACAGACCTGTTACTCGAACATAAAAAGACAGGTGATGCCGGGGTATATAGCTGCTTTGCTGAAGCCGAAGAAGAAGATGCATGGATCGATCAGCTTGCTAAAGTAAAAACAAAGCTGTTAGAAATCAATGAGCTTATGTTTACCGGAGATGATCTCAGCGCTGCTAACACCTTTATTTCTGCGCGCATAGCCGATACTGAACGCTGTATGAAAAATCTACATAACTTGTGTTCCTATGGTCATTTTCAACTGGAAGAACACTTATCCACGATACGTGAGATGCTTGCCTCTATTGGCGAAGCGCACAGTGCTTACAATACAGTCAAACTACTCCAACAGAATGAGCTCCCTGCGCGGTTTGTCGATCTAACTGGCTGGAAGCAAGAGCAGTCCCTACCTGTCGATGAAATGATAAAACATCACCTGCTGCCATTAGACCCAAGTAAAGAGCTATTAATTGTAACCGGCTATACTCATTGCGAAGAACAGCTGATGCGAACCTTTGATCGCGGTTATAGTGAGATGACCTTCGCAAAAATTGCGGCTTTAACAAATGCCCGCGAAGCGGTTATTCATAAAGAGTTTCACTTAAGCAGCGCAGACCCTAAATTAGTAGGCGAAGAGAATGTCGTCACTATAGGTATGACTAATTTTGACGTTGCTGATCAACTCTCCAATTTAGGTATGGAAGCAATCCACCCTAGAGCCGCACGAGAGATTCGTAAGTCGGGCATTCCCATTCGTATTAAAAATACTTTCGAGCCTGAACACTTAGGTACTGTTATTGATAACAATTACTGTAACCCTCGGCCTTGCGTAGAGATTATTACAGGACGTAACGACGCAGTCGGCATCGAAATTTTTGACCAAGAGATGCTGGGCAGCCCAGACTACGATATTTATATCTCAAAACTGATGAAAGAGTTAAAAATATCCATCGTCAATAAAGATGCCGATGCCAACAGCATTACGTTTTATGCGGTTAGTACACGGAAAAAAATTAACCGTGTCATGAGATTAATTGAACAGCAGTATCCCTCTGCAGAAGTAAGCATGCATAAGATCGCTATAATCTCTGCAGTTGGCTCAGATATAAAAGTAAAAGGTATTCTGGCAAAAACTATCTCGGCGTTATCAAACGCTGATATCAACATTCTCGCCCTCCATCAATCCGTTAGGCAAGTAGAGATGCAGTGTATAGTGGAACAAAGCGACTATGAGAAGGGGATAAAAGCACTTCATGTCGCGCTAATTGAAGAGGAAAACCACGGCGATGTTATCCGCAAAATAGCTGTTTAACCGCTAAAAAGAGCCGTAAAGTGATCAGCAGCGTAGACGCTGGGGTATCTCTATGTCAGTGTGGCTAAGAGCGACGCTCGAACAGGTACCCCAGCCTAACTACCAATGCAAAAGCATCACCTTTTCTGCATATAGGGTGGAACATCGGCATATGACTAAAAACCAACTCAAGGCTTAAACACTGTGTTCAGAAGAATATCTATCCTACTCATCTCATTCATTATTTTAAGCCTTAATGCCGTCTGGGCAGAAACTTCATCTACTGAGACAGTTAAAAACACTGTATCTGAAGACAAAATCAATACACTAGAACAACCTTTATATAACCCATTTATAGAGCGCTACATTATTGATGAGCTCAAACAGCTTAGGATTGAACAGCAAAATCTTAGGGTTGAATACACCAAAGAGATCACAGACAGGCAGCTTCATGTAGCGGAAATTGCAGCCACTTATGCCACAGATACTGTCACTTACTTCTTCTATCTTATTGCTGCGACAAGCTCTGCTTTGCTACTCGTCGGCTGGAACTCTTTGCGTGATATACGCAACAACATTCAAGGCCATGCTGAAACCAAAATTAGCCAGCTCATTATCGACTATGAATCTCGGCTAGATGAACTTGAAAGAGGCTTGATCTCTAAATCCGCCGTCATCAAGGAAAATCAGCAAGAAATTGAAACAACCAACGAAGTGCAAGCCTACTGGTTAAAAGCAGGACAAGAAGCATCCTGGGAGCAGAAAATAAAGCTCTATGACCAAATTCTTGAATTAAGACCCGACAGCGCAGAAGCACTAACGTACAAAGCTGACGCAGCACTTGAACTAGACAATCCACAGTGGGCGATCGCTCTATGTAACAAAGCATTGGAGCTAGAGGCCGATAATGGCCACGCTTTCTTCCAATTAGCTTGCGCATTTTCTGATCTACAAGCAGATCATATAGCGTATGAATATTTACTTCGGGCAATTGACGTATCAGAAGAGTATCTCCGCCAAGCAAAAGAAGAAGAGCGTTTCGAAAAGAACCCAGAAATTATGCAACTGGTAATGGAGCTAGATGCGCACAAACCACTTATTGAATAGAGGGGAGCTGTATGAAGTTTATTACCACCGACAGCAAAGTAAAATGTATTCGCGAAATAGCAGGGCAAGAGAAGCTGATCGTCGATTTTGATATTAATGTAAACCAAGTAGCCCCTCATGTAGCAGCGCTCTTATCCACATATGAGATTAATGAGCTCGAAGCCTGGCTTACTGCGAGAGACACTCTTCAAGAGCATTTAGAAGAGATGCCTAATGAAAAAAATATTATCGATATTTTGCCTGAGCTAATGCATGAAGCGACACAAGCACTAAAGGAGCTAGGTTATATTGATAAACAGGTTAAAAAAGAGCTCAAACTGCGCTCTAGGGAACTTTCCACCTTATTAAAAAGCATAAATACCGTAGATGAAAGCCGCCCGAAAAAAGCAAATACAGTCGGAAAAATTGAAATCCTCAAAGAGAAGCTTGATGCCGTTAAAAAGCAACTTTGATCACTGCTGAGCCGCCAAACGTTGATTTTTCAGGCCAACCGCGGCCATCGCATAACCTCCATCCGAACCATCAATAAAGTGCAAATGCTCGCCGTCGGCAATACTCTCAACATGACAAGTCATTTGAGCGGCATCAGATGCACTGACCCCAAAAAAGATCTGCTGCTGCTCATATTCTGATTCCAAATAAGCAACCAGCGCTCTATGCTCCCGTTCCGAGCAATTAATCACCATTCTTAAGGTGTCATCGTATTTATGAAAATCGCAATGAGTAGAGATCTTTTCCATATAGTTTTTTAGTTGAGGAAAATATTTATACAGCCCCAAACGGAATAACGGGATCGAAATAAACACTTCACCCATTGCTGCGAAAAAGGCTTTGCTCGGTTTGATCTCGGAAATACTTAGTTGGCGTTTAAAGTTCTTAAAAAACGACTCATAACTCGCCTGCTGCATATTGATTGGATTCAGGCAGGATAAAGAGGCCCCTAGCAGGCTCTCAAACTTTGCAATTGCCCTTTTAACGGCTTGTTCATCATCGAGCTGCATAGGCTGAACTAAAATCGACAAAGTCACCCCTGTCGACGATGGGATTGGCTTCCAGCGACAAGACAAGCCAGCAAATATTTTTTCTTTAGAAAAACAGCATTTTGGAGCCACTCGATACTCAGAGGAGGACTTCACTAAAGACTCAGCTAAACTAACCCCGCCGCCCTTAAACATAGCTTGCGGAGGACTCTCACCTGATAAATATTTAGCAACCTTTACATCTCGACCCATTGCACGAACAGCACTAACAGGCACAAGCCCTGCATGCAGGTCAAAGTCAAAACTCTCTTTAGCGTAAAAGCTCAAAGATTGAAGTACTTCCTGCGCAACTCCATACATACTTTTTTTAATTAAAATCGTTGCCCCGTCACCACCAAACATAAATGGCAGATCACGGCTAATAAGGTTCAAATGGGAGGTAATAGCCGCCGCGCCAACAAAATTAACATCCCTATAGCGCCCTGCCTTAATAGCTTCAGTCGAAGCTCGCACATCAATAACAGAGATAAACCAATCATCAGGTATAGATTGATAGTGACGATTGTCAACAATCTGAACCGTATTAGAAAAACCTTCTAGCTCGTGGTAAAAATTATCCATAAATACTCTTATTGCAACCCATTATCGACACTCAAAAACGTTAGAGAATAATAGGTTTGGTTTTTACCCAAGCTCTTAGCCTGATACATAGCCGCATCAGCAACCTTCAAGGCAGATTCTAAATCTATCTTTTTCTCAATTAAACAAGCACCTATAGACACAGTTACCGGACCATGTAAATCAGTCCAAGAATTAATATCTAAACCGCGAATTGTTGAGTTGATTTTATTACAAACCTCTTCAACCCCTTGTTTCGAAGTATCGGTAATGAGAACACAAAACTCCTCCCCACCAAACCGACAAACTAAATCGAATTCTCGTAAAACGGCAGACAGGGTATTTGAAACAGCAATCAGTACTTGATCCCCTACATCATGGCCAGCAGTATCATTAATGATTTTGAAATCATCTATATCAATCATCAATACAGCTACAGCACTACCCGAACGATGCGCTCTTCTCAACTCCTTCATGCCCAAATAAAAAAACTGACGGCGATTATACAAACCGGTCAAAGGATCTGTAATAGCGGCTAAAATTAACTTTTCAGTCACTTCCCGTCGAGCGGCGTCAATTTTTTCTTGAACATAAGCTGAGATGCCAATCATTAACACAAGAAACCATGTCACAAATATAACAAACATCGCTATATAAGAAGAATTCAGCTCATTAGATAATGAGACAAAAAACAAACCAACAGAGAACGGTAGTAACATCCCACTGATTGATTGATAGCGAGCGATACTCCCACCTAAATAAGGACTTAAAATCGCTTTTAAACCGCCATAGTTTGAGGTTCTCGCTAACACAGCCCACCCCAATAGAAAGCCAATTATCGCCGTATATAAAGACATATGGCTATAGAATGTTTCCAGCCCATAAGCATATCCAATAAAGGAAATACATGGGATAGAGATTGCCAAGTAAGCTATTAGCTGCTGAACATTCTGTCTCCCATATATATCAGCCAGCACCGCGCTGCTGATCATCAAGAGCATAATTGCAGTATTAACGCTTAAGTAATTAACAAAAACAGAGCCATTAGAATCAAACACCTCTTGCTTAAAAATAATATTAGGCGGCATAAGGTCTGTATTAAAGGCATAGTCAATAATGACCATAAGGACGATAATTCCACAGACTATTACAACTACTTTTTTAGTGGAATTAATAATGGGTCGATGATTCGGCAAGAAAATGGAGATACCAAGAGATAAAGATAATAACGCGGTGACGGGGTGCGTAGCGGGCTCCTGCATTATAGGTCGATATAAAAACTCAACATCCATCCAATATCCATATAAAACAACTACAGAGAGAATAGCCGCAAGGGCCGAAAGCTGGAAGGAGATCAGATAAAAGACGCTAGGTAAGCTCCAAACTTTAGACGTTAAGTCTTCTTGTTCAATACTGTCTGTTAACTTTTCAAGCTCATAAGCTATATTAGGTACATTCTTTTTCGCCACCGATTTAATCCATTAAGTGAGTGAAGATGGATTGCTGTCTTATAATTTTTTGAGCACTTACACAATAAAACCTAGTTCAACTTAAGGTATTCCTCAAGCATCCAACCTGAAATATTGCTCCGCACAATGTAATCCCTACCAACAAAACATTCTTGAATCTGAAGAGAAATCAAAAATAGTCCATAAATTCAACCAGCTTTGAGCGAGAGAGCTCTTCCCTCACCAGTAACCGTAGCCAAAAAATATAATTATTAATATGCCTCTCCTACAGAAAAGGGGTAAGCGGATTAAATGGTTGATCTTACCTTTGCATGAGAGTGAGACAGACCGGCATCTCATCGGATTATCTGGTTGATGCTTCACCTACTGCTGGTGCATGTTTCCTTCGCTAATTCCAGCAAGAACCCCACACGCCTCAACTTCCCGGTCATCGTTGCAACTCGCTCTCAGTGAAACGAGTTGTTTCTCAAGCGCTTGCAGAGCGGTTATCTGCGACCGCACATGAGAGATGTGATCATCGAGCAAGGTGTTGACGGCGGTACAAGGCTGATGAGGGTCGTCCTGATAGCTCTGTAGTTCGTGAATCTCAGCCAGTGACAGGCCCAGGATTCTGCAGCGACGGATGAAGGCCAGCCCCTCACCATGCTTCTCGGTATAGACACGGTAACCGTTGTCCTGCCGATCAGGCGGCGGCAACAAGCCCTGCTGTTCATAGAAGCGGATCGTCTGTGTTTCGACCCCTACCAACTGCGCCAACTGACCAATGCGCATCAGCCTCCTCCCCAACGGATTCTTTACTCTATTGACCTTATAGTAGCTTTATAGTTTAAAATGGTACCACAACATTGTTCAAGTGGAGTCGTATCATGAGCAAATCCTGTGGTGGCGCCTGTGGCGGTGATGCAACGTCCGCAGCGGATACCGATATACAGGCCTCCTCCGAGGCGCCAGGGAGATGGGTCAGTGTTTATGCCGTGCCGAAGATGGACTGTCCATCAGAAGAACGAATGATTCGCCTAGCCCTGAACGGCTTTGAGGAGATTCGGGCGCTGTCCTTCGACTTGTCGAACCGCCGGCTGAAGGTCGTGCATGACGGCGAGGTCGAGCCCGTCACCTCGAAACTGAAGACCTTGGGGCTAGGCGCCTCGCTTCAGGAAACCGTCGCTGCAAATCCGGAGACCATCAAGGCCGCCGAGTTTTCGGCAGCTTCTGCTAAGCAAGAATCCGGGACCCTGCGCTGGTTGCTCGGCATCAATGCACTTCTGTTCGTGGTGGAAATGACTGCCGGTCTGATCGCCCGGTCCACCGGCCTGATTGGAGAATCCCTGGACAATTTTGCCGATGCGGCGGTGTACGGGCTTGCCCTTTATGCGGTTGGACATAGCGTGAAAATGCAGGTACGTGCCGCGCATCTTGCTGGTGTACTGCAACTGATCTTGGCTGTGGGCGTGCTCGTAGAGGTGGTGAGACGCTTTGTATTCGGTAGTGAGCCTGAATCGCTGGTGATGAT
>NZ_LUTR01000024.1 GCF_001597725.1 Neptuniibacter marinus | reverse complement strand
AAAAAGGGGTGGACCGTACAGAGAGTAATGCGGATTCTTCAACTAAGCTTATTTGAACGAAAAGCTCTGAAAGAGTTACTAAACCCGTCACCGCCAGAGCGAAAAAAAAGGAACCCTCAGATGAGGATCCCTTTATGATTAAAAAATTGTGGGACAGCAGTGGGCGAATGCCTGTTTTTTTATTTTATTGCTCTTGTGTTCTAGGTCGTTCACCAATCACCGCTTTGAAAGAAAGTTTTTCACCATCTCTAAGTATTTCAATATCTATGCTTTCATCGGGTTTGAAACGAGCGATTTCAGTCATAGACTTTCTACCGTTCATTATGGGTTGTTTATTTATCGTTAACATAACATCGCCAGGCTGAAGCCCTGCTAAGTGTGCTGGTCCATTTCTAAATACGCCCGCAATAATAAGCCCTTGCATGTTTTTAAGGCCAAAGGATTCAGCTAGTTTCGGTGTTAATTCCTGAATCTCAATCCCCAGCCAGCCACGTACAACCCTTCCATATTTGATCAGATCTTGCATAACCTGTTTTGTTAAATTGGAAGGAATGGCAAACCCAATGCCTTGGGATCCACCCGATTTTGAGAATATAGCTGTATTAATACCAATTAAGTTGCCGTATGCGTCGATTAGTGCACCACCAGAGTTGCCTGGATTGATGGCAGCATCTGTTTGGATAAAGTCTTCATAAGTATTGATGCCTAAACTATGACGGCCTGTTGCGCTTATAATTCCCATAGTTACCGTTTGGCCGACGCCAAAAGGGTTGCCGATGGCTAAAACAACATCACCCACTCGGCTATTATCTGATTGGGTTAGAGCAATACTAGGAAGGTCTTCCATGGCAACTTTTAGAACGGCTAAGTCTGTTTCAGGATCGGTGCCAATCACTTCAGCTACAGCTTCACGGCCATCTTTTAACGCAACTATAATACTATCGGCGCCGGTGATTACATGGTTGTTAGTAACTATATACCCTTGGGAGGTAAGGATAACGCCAGAGCCTAAGCTTGATTGGATTCTCTCTTGTTGGGGGATGCTATCAGCATCAAAAAAGTTACGAAAGAAAGGGTCATTGAAGAGAGGGTGTACTTTCTGTTGAATAATAGTACGTGTATAAATGTTTACAACCGCTGGTGCGGCAACTTCGACAGCATCAGCATATGAGACTGGTCCTAGCCCTATGCCACTCTTAGGTATAGTGGGGGCTTCTCTGAATTTTATAGCCTGAGATTCTGATGAAAGTAGGCTGGGGAATAGCTGTAGAAGTAACACCGCTACGAGAACTCCTGCTAGAACCGGCCAAACAAGAAAATTTAATTTACGCATGTCTTATGTAATCAATTACCCAGAATAAGCATAGAATTATACGGCGTATTAAAGTTTTGTGAATGGATAAGATAATAATGTCAGTGAAACGTGAAGATTTAATGAATTATATCGATGCTCTTTTGGAGCCATCGCAGTTTAAAGACTATTGTCCCAATGGCCTTCAGGTGGAGGGAAAAGAGGTCATAGGTAAGCTGGTTTCTGGTGTGACAGCATCTCAATCGCTGATTGAGGCAGCTATAGCTGAGAAGGCGGATGCTATTTTGGTTCATCATGGTTTTTTTTGGAAAGGTGAAGATAGTTGTATTACTAAAATTAAGAAAAAAAGGATTAAGGCGTTACTTGACCATGATATCAGTTTGATCGCTTACCATTTACCTTTAGATGCACATCCGTTACTGGGTAATAATGCGCAATTGGCAGAACGCTTAGGGATTGAAATACTGTCAGGGCTGGAGCCTGATAACCCTCGGAGTATTGGTAATATTGGCCAGTTCCAGCGTACCTTTACTGCAGAGCAGTTAGCAGAGCATATAGGTTCTATTTTAGGACGAGAACCTCTATTGATTTGTGGGGGCGAGCATAAGATTAAAACGATTGGTTGGTGCACAGGAGGCGCTCAGGGCTATATAGATAAAGCAGTGGATTTAGGGGTGGATGCTTACATCTCAGGTGAAATTTCTGAGCCTACAGTCCATAGTGCTAGAGAGAATGGTATTCATTACTTTGCCGCTGGGCATCACGCCACCGAAAGGTATGGTGTGCAAGCACTGGGAGAGGCGCTTGCGCTGCATTTTGGTATAGAGCATCACTATATAGAGATAGATAATCCTGTATAGACTAAATTAACCGTCTAAAGCTTGTCTGACTTAGAGGCAGTGTATTGTTCTGTTATAACGGTGGGAGTCATAGCATGGCGTTTTTTCGGTTAATTTTAATAAATATGAGGGGTTTAATTTATATGAGTAGAGGTCAAACTGAAATTAACGCAAATTATTTAGAAGAAGCGCCGACTCTTGAGCAAATTAATGAGATGCCGGGAAATATTCTACTTGAGTTTGGTGCGCCTTGGTGTCCGCATTGTCAATTAGCACAGCCGATAGTGCAGGAGGAGTTAAAAGATCACCCTGAGCTTACCCATATCAAACTATATGATGGGAAGGGTAAGCCGTTGGGACGAGCATTTAAAGTTAAGCTTTGGCCAACTTTGATCTTGTTGCACAATGGCTTAGAGATTGGCCGTTTAATAAGACCTACAAATAGTGGTTATGTTCGTCATTTATTCTTATCCGCCCACTGATGGATTAGTCGTTTAGCAAAACACTCCAGAGGGGACTTGGTTATTGTGCAGTTTTTTCTGTTTTTTTGCTCGTGGAAAAGCAATAAATACAAAAAAAGGCTGGGCTAAAAATAGCGCAACCTTTAATTGATATACGAAAATCTGGTGCCGAGATAAAAGGATGATGGCTTATTTATTCTTGGCAATAGGAGGTACTATTTCCGCTGTAGTAGATTCATTCCCTTCTTTAGTAGGCTCTTCCTCAGCGGTTTCTTCTTTCAGACCAAAGGTTTCAGATAAGGTGCCTTCATCTTCAGGACTTTTGGGTGCGTAGTCTCGAGGAATGTCAGCTGTAACTTCTTCTGTTTTTTCAGCAGGTTCTTCAGACTCATTGTCCTGACTCTCGATTTTTGCATGCATAGCCGGTTCTAAGGCGAGATCAATGGTACCTGCTTTACATAAATCTACGGCACTGGTTGCTAAATGCTCATGAACTTCTTTATAGCTGTTGGTGAGGTTGTTAACTAGTGCAGCTGTTTTTTCAAAGTGTTCATTGACCTCTTCTTTATAGTTCTCAAGCTCTTTGGTTGTACTGTCTAATTGTTCAGTAAGTTCTGCTTGGCGATTAGAGGTGTTGCCTGAGCGCCCCATTAAAAAGCCGATAACAGCACCTATAAGTAAAGAAATAATGCTGATTAACCATAAATCTTCCACGGGATCTCCTTAATAACTTGCGAATATTAACTGATACACTATGCCATTCATTCTACAGAGTTGCTCCCTATTTTAGGCAGCCCAGAGCTTAGTTTGAGTAGCAGAAATTGCTTGTTTTGGCTGTTGTATAATAAGTGCTTAGCATAAAACAAATCTTGCGTGATGCCTATGGTTTGAGCATTCTACTTTTTGTAGTCGTTTAGGTGTTTTTTTGGTGCTTTATATAAGGAACTAGCTTTTCGGAACTCATCATATGCTTTGTTATTGTTGGTGGTTCTCTTGGGCTTCTTCATGTAATTGCTGCAGGTAATTAATCTGTTCTTCTAAAATAGCGCAAGCTAATTTTCTGTCTTGATTGCTGATAGCGTTAAATATTCTCTCGTGCTGACTGGTAATGATTTCTCTTTCTCTAAACCTGTAAGCGATCATATTTGATACAGGTTGAAGTGCTTCAATTAGAGTGTACATAATAAAGCTCAGCATTTTATTGTGACTGGAATCCGCAATTGCACGATGGAAACGAACATCTGCTGCACAGAATTCTTCAGGGCTGATATTTTTATTTTTTTGATAGATGAGGTGCTGTTCTAATCGTTTAAGGTCCTCTTCGGTACGATGTTGGCAGGCAAGGCGAAAGCAGTAACTTTCCATTTCAAGCCGAGTGCTGCTGATCTCATCTAATGAGACATCATTCATACTGACAAAAAGGGTGGTGGCGGTGGTTAAGTGGTCACTGAGTTCATTTGTTCCTAAATGATTGACAAAGGACCCTCCCGTTGGGCCGCGGCGTGAGCGGATGAGGTTTTTTGCGGCTAATCTTTTAAGCGCTTCTCTGATAGTTGGGCGAGATACTTGGAAGCGTTGCGCGAGCTCCTCCTCTGTGGGAAGTCGGTCGTCGGCTTTCAGAGTACCTTCTAAAATTGCCTCTTGAAGCTGGTCAGCTACCTGTTTTGATAAGCTGCTTTTGTTGATTGGCCCTATCTCTAAATTCACCTTTTACTCCGCTCGTTTAAATTCTTTACTAACCTAAGGTAGAAGATAAATTTAATTATAGCCTATTGATTCAATATTTATAGTATTTTATATTTGTATGACAAATTAACTTATTGAAGCGTTCAACGGAGATTAGTATGTTCAAAGCACTGGTTTTGAAACAAGATGAAGGTAAAACAACGTCTGCTATTGAGCAGTTAGCGATGAGCGACCTACCGGAAGAAGATGTCCTTATAAAAGTGGATTACTCTTCGTTGAACTATAAAGATGGTCTGGCTGTTACAGGTAAAGGTAAAATCATTCGCAATTTCCCAATGGTGCCTGGAATAGACCTAGTCGGTACTGTCGAAGATAGTGCAGATGCGCGTTATTCAAAGGGAGATAAGGTTGTTTTAACGGGGTGGGGCGTAGGTGAAATGTATTGGGGCGGATATTCCCAGTATGCGCGTTTGAAAGCTGATTGGTTGGTACCTTTGCCTGAAGGTATGGATCCGATTCGTACTATGCAAATAGGCACTGCCGGTTTAACTGCTATGTTATGTGTTATGGCTTTAGAAGAGGGCGGAGTAACACCTGAGAGTGGTCCTATAGTGGTGAGTGGTGCTGCGGGTGGAGTAGGGAGTGTTGCAGTCGCGATATTAGCTGGACTCGGTTATCAGGTAGCAGCGATTACTGGGCGTGCTGAGACTGAAGGTTACCTGCGTGGTTTAGGTGCAAGTGAAATTTTGAGTCGCGATGAGATGGCTCAGCCGCCAAGACCTTTAGAGAAACAGAGATGGGCGGGGGCTATTGATACAGCGGGTGATACTATACTAGCTAGAATGATTGCTGAAACAAATTATAGCGGTGTTGTTGCCGCTTGTGGTTTAGCGGCTAGTTTTAAACTCCCTTCTACTGTTATGCCTTTTATTTTACGTAATGTGCGCCTTCAAGGTGTCGATTCGGTTAGTTGCCCTTACGAGCGTCGTAATATGGCTTGGCAACGCTTACTGACTCAGTTACCAGAGAATGCTTTAGGTGAAATTGCTCAGATAATTGCTTTAGATAATGTGCCTGAATACGCAGAGAAAATCACTAATGGTCAAGTAAAGGGCCGTGTTGTTATTGATCTTAATGCATAACCCTTAAGGTTAAAAAAGGGCCTCATATGAGGCCTTTTTTTATCCGTAGATCCCATCTACTCTTGGTTTGATTAGAATCGTTGTGTATTTAATTAAGAATAAAACCCAAGCGATAACCCAAAGACTGCCAGAAATGTGCAAAGTACTCATGTAGGGTAAGGGCAGTATATCAATGCTGATACGGAATACCGCAGAGAGTATAAGTAATACAAATGCAGATATTATCATTGGGCCAGCGGTTAGCATTCGTCCTGTATGGCCGAGGGAGACCCTAGACATCATCCCTAAGGTAAGTCCGCCAATCCCCCCGGTAGCAAACGCATGATAAGCGATAGACTGATTAACCAAGTTTAAGGTGCTTAAAGCATAAAGTAGATAGCCAAAAGTGATAAAAAGATAACTAAGCTGAAGGATCCAAACCAGTGGTACAGTAAATATTTTGTTACTGAACCACCCGCCGAGCCGAATTAAATTCATCAGCCCAACAAGTGCACTGAAAAAAACAATAACCCCCGTATAGCTGGTCAGCGTAGATATAACCCAAATGGCGGTCATCGGAATAATTGAGCGTTCAATTATTGGAAACTTTCTGCTTTGAGTGCCTGCGACCCCTTTTTCTGTAAAAAAGGGTATAACGCGTCCGCCGACAATGCTAATGATCATAACAATCAGAAATAAACCTAATTGAATGCCTGTTGCTATAGTGTCTTCTGTTATGCCCATTAGATTTAGATGGATGAGTAAATTAGCGATAAAAAAGGCGAAAAGAATAGGGAGAAATAGAAAATTTCTATAGTTCTTGGATTTAATAATGGGCCAAGCGATGCTGATGGCAACGAGAGGTATAAAGATTAAATCTGTAATAGCGATGACTGCTTTGGGTATGCTTTCAAATGCAGGGAGTAGCCTAGCTAAGAGCCACACTAAAAAAAGCGCTGCTAAGGGCCAGCTATACAGGGTTTGTACATTAGTCCAAGTGCGAACGGCTGTGAGCAGAAAACCTGCAATGATGGCAATGCTAAATCCAAATATCATCTCATGAGCATGCCAAGTGATAGCTAAATCATAATAATGAGGTTGGTAACCTTGGCTATATATAACAAGCCAAAGAGTAATTAGGATAACAGCGCTGGCAGCTCCGGCTAAGAAAAATGGCCTAAAGCCTAGATTGAAAAGCGAGAAAGCTGAAGGTTCTCTGCGTTCCTGTAATTGAATCATCGAAATCTCCGCTGAAGGACTCTAGTGTTATACTAGGGATCTATTTTTATATTATGTATTATTTATACATGTTAATAAATATCTATCCTATAAACAGGTTAGAGTAGCGGTTTAGTATAGTTAATATAGTCTGTTGGGAGGTTGTGTGCGGCAATTGATTTTAGGGGGAGCTCGTTCTGGTAAGAGTCGTTTGGCACAAGAGCGAGCTACAGCGATTAATAAACCTGTTATTTATATTGCTACAGCCGATGCGGGTGATGCGGAAATGCAGCAGCGAATCGCGCTTCACCGCTCAGATCGTCCAGCGGAATGGAGGGTTAAAGAAGTACCTATTGATTTACCCCAAGCGCTTTCTGAATTAAGCGGCTCCGGTGAGACTGTTTTGGTTGATTGTCTTACGCTTTGGCTTACCAATTTATTGCTAAAAGATTTATCAGTCATGCAGCAAGGAATGCAAGATATGATAGCGGTGGTTACGGCTTTTAAAGGTGATTTGATCTTAGTTTCCAATGAGGTGGGATGGGGGATAGTGCCTATGGGTGAGCTAAGCCGTCAATTCCAAGATAATACTGGACGTTTACATCAAGAACTGGCCAAAATTGCGGAGCGCGTTACCTTGAGTGTTGCAGGTATTCCTTTAGATGTTAAAACAGAAAAACAGGTGGGTTTGTGAATTTAAAAGATTGGTTAGCGATTAGTGTTCAGCCCGTTGATCTCCATTATAAGGCGCTAGCAACTGAACGGCAGTCACAATTAACTAAGCCACCAGGTTCGTTAGGTTTATTGGAGGATATAGCGGTTCGTTTAGCAGGATTGCAAGCGGTTGAATGTCCCTCATGTGATCGTGTAGCCATCTCTATTTTTGCAGCGGATCATGGTGTAGCGAAACAGAAAGTGTCCGCGTTTCCTCAAGAAGTTACGACCCAAATGATTCTTAATTTTGCATCAGGAGGGGCTGCAATTTCTGTTTTAGCCCAACAGTTAAACGCTGATTTTGAGGTTATTAATCTTGGTACGGTTACACCTGTTGAACACCCTGATGTGATTAGTAAAGTTATAGCCGCTAGCTCCTCTGACTTTACTGAGACAGCGGCGATGAGTGTACCTCAATTAGAAGCCGCTCTTAATGTTGGAGCGGACGCGGTAATTAGAGCAGGGCGCCGAGGGGTTGAGTTATTTGTTGCGGGCGAGATGGGGATTGCTAATACCACATCAGCTTCAGCGCTTATGGCTGCTTTTCTTGATTTGAGTGGGGCCGATGTTGCAGGCTCAGGGACAGGTATAAGTTCGCAAGGGGTTCAGCATAAAGCCAAAGTGATTGATCAAGCATTGGTTTTACATCGAACGCAATTTTCCTCACCAATGGATATTCTAAAATGCCTAGGAGGGTTTGAAATTGCAGCGATGGTGGGAGCGTATTTAAAGGCGGCTAATCTAGGTATCACTATAGTGGTGGATGGCTTTATTAGTACGGTTGCGGCTTATATTGCGATTCAGATTAACCCGAATAGTAAAGATTGGATGGTCTTTGGCCATTGTTCGCCAGAAGCGTTCCATCAAGGTATTTTAGACTCTTTAGATATTCAGCCTCTGCTTGATTTAGGTATGCGTTTAGGGGAGGGCAGTGGTGCGGCTGTCGCCGTTAATATCATGAGAACCGCATGCGCGCTGCATCGTGATATGGCCACGTTTGCTGATGCGGGTGTCAGCCAATAAGTTGGCGGAGAAAATTGTTTTGCTGAAATCCACGCAGTTTGACCTATTGCGACATGGCGAACCTGAATTGAAGGGTGTGTATTTAGGACATACTGATTCTGAACTTTCAGAACAGGGTATGCGTGATAGTTTAACTGCTATCGAGCATAATCCTGGCTGGGATTTGGTGGTGAGTTCACCGCTTCAGCGCTGCCGTTATATAGCAGAAACGGTTTCCCAGCGATTAGGTCTTAACCTTTTGATACTTGATCAGCTACAAGAGTACAATTTTGGTGAGTGGGATGGGCAGCGGTTTGAAGCTGTTTATGCTCAACAGTCCCATTTGGCTGATAATTTTTGGTTAGATCCCGAAGCTAATCCGCCCCCGTCAGGTGAGCTTGTTGCTGATTTCTCCAGCCGAGTTCGGGCTGCGAAGACACAGCTTTTAGCGAGAGATGAGAAGCGAATACTTATCGTTACCCATGGTGGAGTAATTAGAGCAATGGTAGCTGATTTACTTGATATTAAGCCCCAGTATTGGGGAAGAATAAAAGTAGACTATGCTTACTTTACTCAGTTAAGGTTTGATGCCGACTTGGAACACAGTTGGCCACAATTAATTAGCAGTAATGTGAAGTCTCCTATTTAGTCTTTCCATGAGTTGAGTGCTAACACATAGTGAGCCTTACTCTATTAAGGACATTGGCTTAAAACGGGAAATTATGAAGTACACAGAAACGCTTAAGAATATTCATCATAGCCTTGATCGCTTAGGCGACCTCCCTGTGTTTAGCGCAACGATTAATCGTATTCAACAAATTAGTTCCTCGGATGAGGGCGATGCTATGGCGCTGGCTATGGCAATCATGAAAGATACGGGCTTGTCTGCTCGTTTATTGAAACTTGCTAATTCATCGGCATATAAACGGGGACAAGGGAATGTAAGTGTTATATCCCGTGCCGTTGTGCTGATGGGGTTCAACCAGATTAAGAGCATCAGTTTAACGCTTAAGCTGATAGAGAGCTTTCATGATGAGCATCCAGACCTTGATGTGCCTGGGATGATGATGAAGCAGTTCCTTAGCGCAAACATGGCGAAAGAACTGGCTCTGAAAAGTAAAAAAAGTATAGATCCTGAAGAAGCTTATCTTGCAGCATTATTATTTGGTTTGGGTGAGATCGTTGTTGCTTGTACTTTACCAGATGAATATCGAAAGCTACTTAGCTTGAAAAAAACCAGTAATAAAAGCTGGCCACTTATCCAGACCGAGGTGTTAGGCATTAGTTTTAACGCATTAGGCCGAGAAATGGCTGCAGGCTGGGGGTACCCTAAACAGGTACTTCAGACCATGTCTGAAGTGGATATGAATAAACTTGATGAGCATAGTAACTTACTGACTAGTCTACCGTTTCTTTGTAATGGTTTAGTTCAACAGATTTATGGGCACGATATACGTGATGAACTATCTTATGATCAATTGATCGATGCAGTATCGGGTGTTTCAGGCATATCCTTTGATGATGTAGGAGAGGTCGCCATACAATGTTTCCGGCAGGTCTCTAAGGTGAGTCGCTCTTATGGTCTCAAAGCTCAGTTATTGATTCCGGAATATGTTGAGTCAGGTAATGCTGTTAAAGATGAGATGGTGCGTAAATTAGCTTTTTTAGCCCATGATGAAGCTGAGCAAGGTGAATCTGAACTTAGTGATAATATACAAAGCTCTGATACACCGGTTGTATGTAGTCAGGGGCAGTTAGAGTATCTCAATCAGCTGACTGAATTAATCGGTTCTGAAGGAACTATACACGATATATTTAAATTGGTTGTAGAGGCGATTCATCAGTGTAGTGATTTTGATCGAAGCTTACTTTGTCTGCTTAATAAAAAGAAAGACCATCTTGCTGTTAAGATGATTGAAGGTAAAAAATAGAAGCCTTGCAGCGTTATTTTGAGCGTGATCGCTCTAGTAAAGGTGGTGATCTATTTTTTAGAGTGATGGAAAAGCAGGTTACACTTTTAGTGAATGATCTTGAGGACGAGGGTTGGAGCGACCGTTTACCTCAAGACTTTGTCTCCCAAACTGAATGCCAAGGATTTGTACTGATTCCATTAGTCATGGGTAAGCGGGTAATTGGTATGTTGTACGCCGATCGTTTGAAAGGTAACGGCCCAGTATCGGACAATGATTTTAATATTTTCAATCGCTTCGCCACCCAAACACGCTTAGCGTTAATGTACGCTGATAGTAAAGCTAAGCGTTAGGGGGCTGAATTGAATCTTACTCAGGTAACTACTCAGGTAACTATTCAGTCAAACCTTTAACGAAAGACTTAGTATCTTGCCAAGCATCTTTACTCACCTCAACACCTGAATCGATTACCTCGCCTCCAGCGTCAACGGCTGTTTTTGCACCAGATTCCGTTGAGCAGAGCGCGCGTTTGGCGACACACTTGGATTTACAGCCTAGCTCGGCTGCCTCATCTGTGAAATGTACAACGGCACATTGTGTTTCACACAAGGTTTGCTCGGTGGAGCAATCAGCCCAAGTGAATGAGGCTAAAAATAGTAGACCAAGACCATATATTGCTTTCATAAAGTACTCCTTTTAAAGGCGGTTACGTTGATCTCTGGGTTGCCAGAGGATTTCTTTGCCGCCCTGCCTCAGCGCAACTGTTCTACTTGCCACAAAAAGTAGATCGGATAAACGGTTTAGGTAAGCCACTGCATCTGAATTAACCTGTTCTTCGTCATCCAATAATAGTGCTGTAATTTGTCTTTCAGCCCGTCGGCAGATACTACGGGCTAAATGAGTATAACAAGCTGAAGCTGAACCACCCGGAAGAATAAATTCTTTAAGGGGAGGAAGTTCAGCATTAAGTTTATCTATCTGATGCTCTAAGTATTCTATCTCTGTTTGATCAATAACTGTATAGCTTTGATCAGCCACTGCGATCTCACCGCCTAAATCAAATAACTGGTGTTGAATCAATGTTAGAGTAGAGTGTAAAGGATCGTCTGGGTCTAGGCCTGAAATAATCAGCCCTATACAGCTATTGAGCTCATCTACCGTACCTAATACTTCAATGCGTGGGGCTGTTTTACTAATGCGTTTGCCATTGGCTAGGGCAGTAGTTCCTTGATCACCTGTACGCGTGTAGATACGTGTCAATCTATTAGACATGAGGGGCCTTATATTAGTGAATACTTTAATTGGATTGTTTTTAGGGTAAAGGGTTCCATCATAATAACAAGAAAGCGATGTTAGGTTCATTTTTACAAACTTGTCCGCGATTTAGCTACTTTATCTTTTTGAGGTGAAATTTTACTATCGGTGAACTTTCTGAATCTTTTTAAGGTATGCCAAATTGATGGGGACAGGGATATTTTGCACTTTCGCCTGACGGCAAAGGTAGCCCGTTATGCTATCAATCTCTGTCTGGCGGCCCTGGCGCACGTCTTGTAGCATCGATGAGTAATTTTCAGCAGTAATTTCTGCTACATGACAGGCTTGCTCGATTAGTGGGCCATCAAAAAGGTCAATATCAAATGCGTGTGCAACGAGTTCCACTTCTCGACAGATTGCCGCCATGGTTGAAAGGTAGTTAGGGTTATTAATTAATTCACCATTCTTACAATCAAAGATAGCGGTCAGAGGATTAATCGCGCAATTGATGGCGAGTTTTCTCCATAAGGTTAATGAAATATTCTTATCTTGCACTACATTGAGGAAACCGCCCTTTATTAGGTCATCGATCCAGGTATATGTTTGGTCGGGAGCGCCTATCTGTGTTACTCCTCTACCAGCATGCTGCAAATTAAAGGGGGCTTTGAGCCAAGCGCCATCGGTTGTCGAAGCCCAAGCAACCTCTGCATGGGGGCATTGTGACTGGATCCACTGTTGGCTGCCCATGCCATTTTGTAAAACGATGATTTTAGCGTGAGGGTCTAAACGGTTTTTAATGCTATTAAAGGCATTTTCTGTATCGATTGATTTAGTCGTAATGATAAGCTGCTTAATTGTTTTAGGAGCGCTAGCAAGCTCTGCAGTCATTGGATAACACTGACCTGCGAGTAAAATTGAATTTTGTTTCTGAAACAGATCAACTTTAGCTTGATTGCGCAGAATCAAGCTAACAGGTAAGCCTAGATCGGTAAGATGACAGGCCCATAATGATCCAATAGCCCCTGCACCTAGGATATACCATGGTTGTTTCATTATATCTCCATCAAAGTAGGCTGTGGAATTAGAGCAAAATTCCATATCATTATTGTCTATTCTAACCTGTTTGTAGATTTTATGATTATCGTGACGTGAAAAGCCAATACAGGTCAGCTAGAATTTGAAAAAATTGAGGAGTTAATAGATGCCATCGTTTGATATCGTTTCTGAATTGGATATGCACGAAGTTTCCAATGCTGTTGATCAATCTAATCGTGAAATACAGATGCGCTATGATTTTAAAGGGGTTGATGCTCGCTTTGAGCAAAACGATAGCTCAGTCATTATGCATGCAGAAGTAGAATTTCAATTACAGCAATTATTAGATGTTCTGCGGACAAAGATGGTTGGCCGTAAAATTGACATTCGTTGTCTAGAGGTCAAAGATCCAGAAAAAGCCAATATGAGAGCTCGCCAAGAGGTTGTTCTTAAACAAGGCTTAGATCAGCCTTTTGCTAAAAAAATTGTCAAAATGATTAAAGATGCAAAACTCAAGGTTCAGTCTCAAATTCAGGGTGACCAAGTCCGGGTAACAGGAAAAAAACGAGATGACCTGCAAACCGTCATGGCATTTTTGCGTGAAGCCGATTTAGAGCTTCCTTTGCAGTTTAATAATTTCCGAGACTAAAGGGATGAGTAGGGAGGTGTTTTAAACCTCTCCCTTTTGCTCAAGACAATCCAATAAAAAAAGCTCCTTTACTAATTCTTGAGAGGGGCTTTCGGCAAAGTCTTCAACACAGATACTACCGTTCTCTAGCTTTCTCATTAGTGAGCTACCCTGCCAATGCACGATAGGAATACCGGTAGAGCGATGAATCACTCTTAGGTAAGGGTTACTTCTTTCAAACCAAGCATCAATTACGTAGGTCATGCTCTTCTCCTTGTTTAAGTGAACTGAAGTAGAGCGTTGAGCATAGTACAGTATTTTTTAAATGTAAATGATATTAATTATCATTTACATTTGTGGGTTTTATCGTTTTGGCGGCTAAGACAATCAGTAAAAGTACGGGTAGCCCAATAAGAGCAACAGATATAAAAAACCATTCATAATCATAGGCATCAACGAAGCCACCGGAAAATCCCCCTAAAAATTTAGGGAACAGCAGCATGACTGAGCTAAAAAGCGCATATTGTGTCGCAGAATATTGGATATTGGTTAAGCTGGATAGGTAAGCAATAAATGCTGCGGTTGCAATGCCTCCGCTGAGGTTGTCCAAAGAGATCACAATAGTGAGTGCGGTTGTGTTATGACCAAGTGTGGCTAACCATGCGAATAACAGGTTAGTCAAAGAGACCATTAAAGCCCCTGTAAATAGGATTTTCATTACACCAAAACGGTTGACTAAAATGCCACCTAAACCGGCTCCTACAATCGTCATAACCACACCATAGATCTTTATGATCTGTGCAATCTCCCCTTTAGTGAACCCCATATCTACGTAAAACACATTCGCCATAATGCCAAGAATCACATCAGATATACGATAGGTGCCAATCAGGGCCAAAATGATAATCGCTTGTTTTCCGTAACGCTTTATAAAGTCGATAAAGGGGCAGGCCACGGCGACATAAGCCCAGCTGATAAACCGCGAAAGGATATTCGGTAGGTGGGCATATTTTTCGCTGTATTGAATAACCTTATTTCTCTGTTCAAGCGTCTCTTCGTCAATAGAAATCGCTTGAGGCTCAGATACCGATAAGGTTGTTGCAATACCAATTAGCATCAAAGAGGCCATAGCTAGATACGCAATCCGCCATGAGTCTTGGTCATAGCTGTCCGGTGTAGGCGAAACCCATGCTGCAATGGCGAGGGCTCCTGCGCCCGCGACAATCATGGCGATTCTGTAGCCTGCCATATAAGTTGCCGCCATCGCCGCTTGAAGGCGTTCCTCAGCTGACTCTATACGGTAAGCATCGATAACAATATCTTGAGTTGCTGAGCTAAACGCAACTAATACGGCCATAAACGCCATAAATTCCAGATGCTCTAGAGGATTAGAAAAGGCTAAGCCAACAAGTCCCGCAAGTAACATGCTTTGAGCTAAAAATAGCCAGCTACGGCGGCGACCGAGCAAACGTGAAAGAAGTGGGATTGGCAGGCAGTCGACTAAAGGAGCCCAGAGCCATTTGATTCCGTAAGCAAGCCCAACCCATGAGAAGTAAGTTATTACACTGCGTTCAACGCCAGCTTCTCTTAACCAAAATGATAGTGTGCCGAAGACTAATAATAAGGGCAGCCCAGATGAAAAGCCTAAAAGAAGAAGTGTAATGGCTCGGGGGTGTAGATAAACTTTTGCGGATTGAAGCCAAGATACCGGCTGAGGTTCGACTGATGACATCTGAGAACGCCTTCCATGAATAAGCGTCTATTGTCCCTATCTGCTGTCAGCAAGGCAATGGTTTCTAAAAGGTTTATAAGAGAAGTGATGAGCGGAAGAATGAAAACAAAAAGGCCCAACACTCGGCTAGATTGTTGGGCTTTTCATAAAAACATCGGTTTACTGAAGGGGGGAAGTAAACCGATGCCTTATATCTGCTTAGAACTTAATACGCATACCTGCTAGAACGTCTAGGTCGTAATCAGTACCTGCGTCGTCGTCACGGTTAGTGATTTCTGCAAATACAGAAACGTTTTTCTGGGCAGGGAATTTGTACACAACGTTTGCGTAGATAGCATCTTCATCCATATTTGCTGCATCATAGTCATGGTCAACATAACCTACCGCGATTTTTGTGGTTTTTGATGCTTTAAATGTTGCTACAAGGTTTGTCATTGCAACATCGTTGTTTGATCCACCTTGATCAGACTCACCATAATCAACACCAAACTCAGCGAAGCCAGCGTCAAAAGATGCGCTTACACCCCATACATCAACAGAAGAGGATGTAGGTGTTGCTTTAAGCGTTTGGTATGCCGCGCCTAGAGTAATCGCGTCAAAACCGCCTTCAACGTATATTTCAGTTGATTCGCCGTTAGCACTTTTTTCGCCATCAGCTTCAAGCTCGTGAGAGATCGCTACGTGTGCTACATCAAAATCAGCATCAAAACGGATAACGTCGTCGCCATCTACAGAACCGAACTCATCAAAAACGTCGTCGCCTAGGTTGTTTTCAATTGCATTTTCAATACCAAAGTCATCGGCAGCATTGTCCATTTTACCAACTTGAACAGAGTAGCCGTGAGATTTAAGGCCTAAGTAAGCTTCTTCTAGCTGATCGCCGTCGGTACCGTCGTCTTCAGCTGCTTTTTTAAAGCCAAAATCTAGTTGGCCGTAAGCAGTCAGACCATTACCTAGATCGTAAATTATAGAGTTTTTGATCTCTAGGTCGTCAAACTCAACTTCAGCGTCTTTGGTTTTGCTAGCGTTATCACGTAGCTGAACCTGCCAGTCACCTTTAATTTTGAAAGTTAGACCTTTATCTTCATAAATAGTCGCTGCAGTAGCAGAGTTTGCTGCAAGAGCGGCAATAGCGGAAGCCAGAATCAGCTTTTTCATTTCAATACTCTCCAAGAGTTTTAAATAAATAATTAATTTTCTTAATTGAGGTTTTTAATTAATGATTGTTAATTAATTTTTTGAAAGATTTTCTTGTTTCTTCGTCTGCCTGGTTGTACCAAAATATAAGCATCTGAGCAGGCATGTTTTTCTTGGCGTTAGTATTATTATTTTTCGCTTTTGCCGTATTGTTTTTGGTTAATTGGTTTGGGTTGAATAAAGGCTTGTTAGGCAGTGCTGCTGCGGCATCCGTTTTATTAAAATCTTCTAATTCCCGTTCGTAATCTCTACTTAATTGAAAGCCATTATTTTTTATTAAAGAGACTTTGTAATCGACGGGCTGTCCACTTTTAGCGGTTAGTATCCAGTTTCCTTTTTCTTCTAATTCTTTGATATCTTTTATCTTTTTTATTTCTGGGGCCGCGATAAGTAACTGTTCATCTTTTTGATCGAATAACAAAACAAAAGCGTTAGTATATTCAAGTTCATATTCGCTTCCGTTTTTTATTTCAGCGGTATAACTAACAACAATCTGGTTGATCCCATTAGGAAGTTTATAGGCACTGTGGTCATTAAAGAAACTAGGTGACTTAGCTTCTTTTCCATTAATTGCAAGTAAATTAACCCCTTCCGAGAGGTTTAATATGTTTTCTGCAAAAACAAATGAAGATGAAAATAATGTTGCCAGAAATAATATTGATACTTTTAGTGGCTGTAATGAAAACAATGTTATGTCCTTGGTTTGTTCTACGTTTAATAATTTATTTTGCAGCGCAATAATAGTTGCTGTTTATTTCAATTAGGTTTCAGTTTTGTTTGTTTTTGTTACATTTCTTTTAAACTTTTAAACTTTTAAATAGATAGGGCGTTGTTTTTTTATAGGTATATAAATGAGGAAGACATCTCCTAAGGTTGGATTACCTTAAGAGATGTCGTTTTAAGCGTGGGCGTTATAATTTGCCAGCAGAGAAGAACAGAGTCTCACCAGAGCTGTCATCTACACCATCATTGTCAGTTACAGCGTAAGCGTGACCCGAAGCATCAATGGCAAAACCTTCAATTTTATCGGTAACGTAGCCGTTAAGTGATTTCAGATTTGGGATGAAGTTCTTTACAAGCTCTTTCTTCACTATAGGTAGGGTGCTGCCAATCGGAGCAGGTTTTAGGTCGTCAAGGCTAACCTTGTATAGCTGCTTGATTTTGGCATTTTCGTCTAGTTGGTTATCACGTTCGATAATATAGAGCGAATCGTTGTAGGCAGTGACCTCTGATAGTCCAACCCAACCTGTTTGGGCTTTTTCTAGAGGATAGTGCACCGCACCCCATTGTTTTGTTTTTAGATCATAAGAAAGTAGTTTTACTAACCCTTTAGGATCGTCAGCCCATTCTCTCTGGATAGCAACCCATAAAGTGTCACCGACCTGCGTGATACCTTCAGCGCCGAAACGTTTTTGATGTGCTAAAAGGCTTTTAGGAAAATCGATTGTTTGATCAATTTCGCCTTGAGTATCGACATGATAGATAGCATGAGGAACTTTTTTCTTAGCGTTACCTTCAGAGGCTAGCCAGAAGCCATTATCGCCATCAATAGAGATCCCTTCTAGATCTAGCTTTTTAGCAGGTTTGCCATTACGAGTGACTTTTAAAGCTTCAGTTATGATGGCAGGCTTGTGTGTTGCATCAATACTGAAAATAGTTGGTTGGTTTGCATAAAAGCTATCGTTTACTGCAAATAGGTGACCCGCTTTTTTCGGATCAGCAGCTAGGCCTGAAAGTGCACCCCAGCCGATAGGCATACCTTTATCATCATGCTGAGACATAATTTGTGGGTAAGCCGCAGTTTTATCACTTAGCTCATAAATCATAACGTGGGCACGCGGACCTTTATCTTCAATCAAATCCTTTTCATTGGCACTGATTAACAGATTGCGGCTTGGGATGGTAACTGCTGATTCAGGTGCAATGCCTGAAGGGAGCATCTGAATAAATTCAGGGGCTTTGCCTGTATCACGGTATACGCCGATTAGTGATGCGCGTTCAGATAAGATGAAGATGTAAGTCTCTTTACCAAACTTGCCTATTGCAACACCTTCTGGTTCATTACCTTTTTTGCCAGAACGTTTATCTGGATAGTGTCCAGTTGCAATCACTTTGTGTTCGAAGTCAGACCCTGATTCATAGATGACTTCGCCATTCTTGTGGAAAATAGTGAACCCACGTGCGCCGCCTTGGAAATCACCTTCGTTAGCAGTAACGAAGCGATCATTGTCGATCCACTTAACCGAATCGGGTTCACGTAGGCGAGTTTGTGATTGGGAAAAATCAAAGGCTTTGTCTTTCTTCGTATCAATCATTGTTAGTTTTGCTGAACCTGCTGAAAAATGATTAATTACTGTGCCTGTTTCCGCATTAACAATGGCAATGTGGTTGTTCTCTTGTAAAGTGACCACGATTTCATTGTTTTCGTTGAAATCAACAAATTCTGGCTCAGGATCGTCAGCGCCTATAGTCGCCATACCTGTCATATTTACTTTTTTCATCTTGCTGCAAACGGGGTTGCCGTTTTCTAACGGATAAATAGTAAGGAAGCCTGCTGGTAGTTGTGGCAGAGCGCCATCATTTAGATCTTCATCGCGTTCATTTTCGATGGCAATGGCAACATATTTCTCATCTTTTGAGACTGCTACAGAGTCTGGCTGACCGCCCAGATCACAGCTTGCGATGATCTTATGGTCGTTTAAGCTTAGAGATACTAGCTTGCCGCTGGGTTTGATATAGCTCTCTGATGTGTTGATGCCAGCAAGAACCGTCGTTGCTGTAACTGCAACCGATGTAGGTTCTCCATTAAGAGAAACAAAACCACCCGGTTTAGGCATTGATGCATTTTTGATATCAATAAAACCTAAACCACCTAAAGGACTATCAGAGTACACAAGTGATTTTCCATCTTGTGTTGCAGCAATAATTTCTGCTGATGTCTCTGTGGCAACGTCAGAACCTGCAGGTAGGTTGTGAATGTTTGCAAAAGTGGCGATTCGGTTGAATGTGTCTGCATGGGTTGTCATTGCAGCAGAGGCTAGCGCTAATGCAATTAGGGTGTGTTTACCTGGGTGGTTAAACATCGGGTGTCGACTCCTATAGGCTACTCAATAATGAATTGAGGCGGGATCCTATGGATCTATTGTGACGGTTGCGTGAAAGGTTAACTGCTTTTATCGGATTATTGGTTTTTGTGTCGATCTATCTATATGAAATATATGGATATATCGTGTATGTTCGGCTACTTTTGGCTTATGTTAAAAATTAATTAAACTTTTATTTCATCTGTTTTGTTCCTCTATTTGTCATGGTTTTGTCACTCATACCTTCTATCTTGCATCACTTCGATTAAGCAGTTTAAAAACTCTTTAGTTGCTGTGTTTATAGAAGAACATTTAACTTTGAGCCGCTCCTTTTAATTTCAATAGGTGAGTAAAATGGGTTACGACAATTCACATGATCTATGTAGTAATTTGAATCAAGAGCAAGATTCTGAATTTACACGCATGACTAACACAGCTGTTAGTCGTCGTGGTTTTATGGCGGGAATGGGAGCGCTGGGTGTAGGTGCTTTTATTGGTATGTCGCCCATTGCCCAATCGGTTCAGGCGGCAATGTCTGCTTCAGTTAAGAGTAAACTGATCGGTTTTAAACCTGTACCGGCAAGTACTGCTGATTCTGTTGTTGTGCCTGAAGGCTATAAAGTAACTAATTTAATATCTTGGGGTGATCCTCTTTTTGACAATGCTCCTGAATTTGATCCGTCAGGCAAGGCTCCGGCGGCAAGTCAGGCACTGCAGTTTGGCGATAATACCGATGGGATGAGTTTATTCCCTCTCTCTAATGATCGCGCGGTGATGGCGGTCAATAATGAATATACCAATGTTGAGTATTTATATGATCATCAAGGTAAAGCAATTACTGCGGATGATGTTTTAAAAGCGCAAAACGCCCATGGTGTGTCTGTTTTTGAAATTAAAAAAACGGCTAAAGGCTGGAGCGTGGACCGTTTAGGCAAACTAAACCGCCGTATTACAGCAAATACGCCTATGCAGATTACTGGCCCTGCTGCGGGCGATGAGTTGCTAAAAACCGCTGCGGATCCATCAGGCATGGAGGTTCTTGGCACATTTAATAACTGCGCTAATGGGCAGACTCCATGGGGAACATATCTCACTTGTGAAGAAAACTTTCATAAGTACTTTGGTTCCAATGATGACACTTATGCTGTGCCTGCTGAGCTGCAACGCTACGGTATTAAAGTAGAAGATAAAACCTATCAGTGGAGTAAGCATGATGAGCGCTTTGATTTGTCTCAAAATCCGAATGAGCCAAATCGTCACGGATGGGTTGTAGAGATTGACCCAATGGATCCAACGTCTAAACCACAAAAGCGTACCGCGTTAGGACGTTTTAAGCATGAAAATGCTGCATTTATGATCGATAAGAACGGTCATGCTGTTGTGTATTTAGGTGATGATGAGCGCGGTGAGCATCTTTATAAGTTTGTTTCTAAAGATAAATATATAGCGAACAACAATCAACATAATCGTCGTTTACTTGAGGAGGGTACCTTATACGTTGCCAAATTTATGGCGGCTGATGGCGAGTTAAAGGGTAAAGGTCAGTGGATAGAGCTTACTTTCGGTAAAAATGGGTTAACACCAGAGAATGGCTTTAACAGCCAAGCTGAAGTATTGATTTATACCCGTTTAGCCGCCACTCAGGTGGGTGGAACAACCATGGATCGCCCCGAGTGGGTAGCAGTACATCCTAATAAACAGACCGCTTTCTGCACTCTGACTAACAATAAAAATCGTGGTAAAAAAGAGAATCAACCTATTGGCGGGCCGAACCCTCGTGAGAATAATAAGTATGGACAGATTGTTCGTTGGAGCCCAATGAATGGTGATCATACTCAGTCTGCGTTTAATTGGGATTTATACCTGATAGCGGGTAACCCAACATTGCACTCAAGCGGTTTGTTGGCGGGTAGCAATAATATAACCCCAGATAATATGTTTAATAGTCCTGACGGTTTAGGTTTTGATGAAAGTGGTCGCTTATGGATTATGACCGATGGTAAATATTCCAATAAAGATGACTTTGTAGGTATGGGCAATAACCAGATGCTGTGTGGTGATCCTGAAAGCGGTGAGGTTCATCGTTTCCTTACGGGGCCAGTGGCAGCAGAAGTGACGGGGTTAACATTTACGCCTGACTATAAAACTATGTTTATTGGTATCCAGCATCCAGGTGAGAAATTGAAAGGTTCGCATTTTCCAGAAGGTGGGATGAGTAAACCGCGTTCAACTATTGTTGTTATTACCCGTGATGATGGCGGAGTGATTGGCGCTTAATTAGGCTTCTAGAATTACTGTTAACAAAAAGGGCCGAAAAGCTCTTTTTCGTAAGAGCCAAAAATAGTTAATCTTAAAAATTAGTTATAAAAAAACCGGCAATAGCCGGTTTTTTTGTGCTAATTGCTCGAAATTAGATGCGCAGACCGCCATCAACTTCAAAGCAGCGGCCGCTAACGTAGTCATTTTCAAAGATGAAAGTAACTGTTTTAGCGATCTCTTCTGGTTTACCTAAACGTTTAGCTGGAATGCCTGCCGCGATTTTATCAAGTGCTTCAGGCTTCATGCTCATTACCATCTCAGTACCGATGTAGCCTGGTGCAATTGATGCGGCACGAATCTTGTAACGAGCAAGCTCTTTAGCCCAAGTGACAGCCATTGCCTGTGCGCCAGCTTTTGTTGCGGTGTAGTTAGTCTGGCCCATATTACCTGAACGTGATATTGAAGAGATATTGATGATACAACCTTCAACACCTAAATCGATCATCTGAGCAGCGGCTTCACGTGCACATAGGAAAGTACCCGTTAGGTTTACATCTATAACCAGATTCCACTGATCCATAGACATCTTCTTAGCAACTTTACCTGTTTCACGATCAACTTTTAGGAATAGACCGTCACGAGTAATACCCGCATTGTTTACTAAACCGTTGAGAGAGCCGAAATCTGCTACTATTTTAGCGAATGTTGCTTCCACTTCGTCTTCTTTTGCAACATTGCAAATGTAAGCACGAGCTTCAACACCTTCTTCCATGCAAAGGCCTACAGTTGTGTCTAAGTCTTCTTGGCTAAGATCAATTAATGCCAATTTGGCACCTTGAGAAGCTAGTTCAAGCGCCATTGCGCGACCAAGACCACGGCCACCGCCGGTTACAACAATTACTTTATCTTTGAGTTCCATTGAGGGTTACCCTTACTTCGGTTTGACTCTGAATGTTATTGTGCATTGCGTCATTGTGCAGAATTTAAACTTATAACGCTTTTGCACAAATGTCCACATTTAGCCTGTATGATTCATTTATCAATAGGTTTTATATACTTTTGACTGTATTTTTTGGATTTATTACGCATTTGCTAAGTATCTGTTTTTTCTTTTAAATATTGCGCTGCAATGTAGATTTGTACTTTCGTAGTAATGCTTTTTTATTTATGAATACTTCATGGCTTAATACAAATTTATGATTTTAAATATCGATAAGACTTGAAAAAGCAAGCTTGTGCCCATAGAAATAAAGCATATTGCAGCTGACTTTGTATTAATTTTGCTTACTGTTTAGTTGTGTTTTGATTCACAATGAGGCGCCCATGAGATTTCTTTTTTTACTGTTTATTATTATCCCGATTATTGAAATCACAGTGCTTATAAATGTAGGTGATGCGATCGGTATATGGAATACGGTCGGTCTGGTGCTGCTATCGGCGTTTATTGGCGTGAATATGTTGCGTTATCAAGGGGTATCAACGTTGATGAGGGCTCAGCAACGTGCTAATCAAGGTGAAATTCCAGGTCAGGAGATGGTTGAAGGCATTGTGTTAGCCGTTGGCGGGGCCATGCTTATTACACCTGGCTTTGTAACAGATATTCTTGGGTTTTGCTGTTTGCTGCCTTATACACGTAAAGCTTTTGCATCTAAGCTAATGGGGCGTTTCACTATTATGGCGTCTCAGCAACATACCTCGGGTTCCGCTCACTTCTATTCTAATGATCCTTTTAATCGTTCAGCTCCCCCCTTTGAGCATCATGGCGAGCAAAAAATACCTCCGCAGCCTAGGGCAGATGTGATTGATGGTGAGTTTGAGCGTAAAGATTAATTGTTCCATCGAAACTTTTTTTCGATGGGGTGTTGAATTCATTTTTAATGCCCCAATTTAGCTATTCAAAGGGTGATTCTTTAAATCTATGAATTGCTCTATTTCCTAACATAATGTTGATTTTGGTCAGACAGAGATCAGGAGAAAAAACAAAATGAAAATTCGTCCACTTCACGACCGTGTAGTTGTTCGTCGTAACGAAGAAGAAGCCACTACTGCCAGCGGTATTGTGTTGCCAGGTTCCGCGCAGGAAAAACCTAACCAAGGTAAGGTTATTGCTGTAGGCGAAGGCCGACTTCTAGATAACGGTGAGCGTAGTGCGTTGACTGTTCAGGTTGGGGATACAGTACTATTCGGTGGTTATGCCAATACTGTGAAAGTAAACGGCGAGGAGCTACTTATTCTTAGCGAAGGCGAAATTTACGGTGTGCTAGAAGATTAATCTTCCAGCTTAACTTTTCGCAGGTATCTACGTTCAGTAGAACGTTTTGTTTAAAGAATTTTTGAATATAGGATTTTCAAGATGTCTAAAGAAGTATTATTTGGAAACGATGCACGCCAACGTATGCTTAGCGGCGTGAATATTCTTGCTGATGCAGTTAAAACAACACTCGGTCCAAAAGGACGTAATGTTGTACTAGATAAATCATTTGGCGCACCAACAGTAACTAAAGACGGTGTATCTGTAGCGAAAGAAATCGAACTAGAGGATAAGTTCGAAAATATGGGCGCTCAGATGGTTAAAGAAGTTGCGTCGCAGGCTAACGATGTTGCGGGTGATGGTACTACAACAGCGACTGTTCTAGCTCAAGCGATCGTGAATGAAGGTTTGAAATCTGTTGCTGCAGGCATGAACCCAATGGATCTTAAACGCGGTATCGATAAAGCATCTGCTGCGGTTGTTGAACAGATCAAAAAAATGGCTGTTCCATGTGCGGATAGTAAAGCGATTGCTCAGGTAGGTACGATCTCAGCAAATGCTGACCTTCAGGTCGGTGAAATTATTGCCGAAGCAATGGATCGTGTAGGTAAAGAAGGTGTTATTACTGTTGAAGAAGGTAGTGGGCTTGAGAATGAGCTGGCTGTTGTTGAGGGTATGCAGTTTGATCGTGGATACCTATCACCTTACTTTATCAACAACCAGGAAAGCATGTCTGTTGAAGTTGAACAGCCTTTTATTTTGTTAGTTGACAAGAAAATTTCTAACATTCGTGATCTTCTTCCTATTTTGGAACAGGTAGCGAAAGCATCTCGTCCTCTACTTATTATTGCTGAAGACGTTGAAGGTGAAGCACTAGCAACATTGGTTGTGAACAATATGCGCGGTATTGTTAAAGTTGCTGCAGTAAAAGCACCTGGTTTTGGTGATCGTCGTAAAGCAATGCTTGAAGATATCGCGATCCTAACCGGTGGTACGGTTATCTCTGAAGAAGTGGGTTTGACGCTAGAAGAAGCAACATTAGAACAGTTAGGTCAAGCGAAGCGCGTATCTATCACTAAAGAAAATACAACGCTTGTTGATGGTGTTGGTGCTGCTGATACGATTGAAGCTCGCGTTAATCAGATCCGTGCTCAGATGGAAGAAACGTCTTCTGACTATGATCGTGAAAAGCTGCAAGAGCGCGTTGCTAAACTGGCTGGTGGTGTTGCGGTAATTAAAGTAGGCGCAGCAACAGAAGTTGAAATGAAAGAGAAGAAAGCACGCGTAGAAGATGCGCTGCATGCTACTCGCGCTGCTGTTGAAGAGGGTGTTGTTCCTGGCGGTGGCGTTGCGCTTATTCGTGCTATGGATATGGTTAAAGACCTTAAAGGTGATAACCATGATCAAAGCGTTGGTATTGAGCTTGCGTTCCGTGCATTAGAAGCGCCGCTTCGTCAGATCGTTGCTAACTCTGGCGATGAAGGATCTGTTATTGTTGCGAATATTCGTGAGAAGGGTGAAGGTAACTTTGGTTACAATGCTGCATCTGGTGAATATGGTGATATGATCGATATGGGTATCCTTGATCCAGCTAAAGTAACACGTTCTGCTCTTCAGGCTGCTGCATCTGTTGCAGGCTTGATGATCACAACAGAAGCGATGATTGCTGATAAACCATCAGAAGGTGGAGCTCCTGCTATGCCAGATATGGGCGGCATGGGTGGTATGGGCGGTATGGGCGGCATGATGTAAATCATCCCCTTACTGTAGTAAATAGCTAATTAGAGTCGTCTGTTGGCTATTTATAAATACTGAGCCCCGCATTTTGCGGGGCTTTTTATTTGTGCGTAAAATAAGTTTAAAATCTAACTTTCTATGTGATGGGTGAATGGATAACCATGAATCGTGATGATGATATTAATGTGCCAAATATGGGGCCAGCGGAGCCTATAGACGAGAGCCGTTCTCCCCAATCTGCATCGCCTTCTCAAAAAGGAAACTCAGCGGCACCTGTGGTTGAAGTTCAACGTTCGGGGGGCTTTTTGCAGGCATTAGTGAGTATAGTGCTGATCGCTGCGGTATCTGCATTAGGTTACTTTGGTTTTGATATGTACGATGCCCAAAAACAGAAAGAGGCAACATTTACTCAAGCCCAAAAACAGATCGCAGAATTACGAGAGCTCTTAAAGCAAACAGAGCAGGGTGCAGAGCAGTCCGGCCAAGCGATTCAAGGTAATGTTTCTTCTTTGGAAGAGAGTCTTAAACAAAAAGATAAACAGTTAGATTCAGAGATTGCTAAGTTATGGGCGATCGCTCACCAGAAGAATGCGCCCCTAATTAAAGAGCAGGGTAACCAAATTAAGACGCAAGAAGCTACAATTAAAACCTTGCAAGCGACTGTGGCGAACCAAGCAAAAGAGTTAAAAGCATTATCAAGCTTGAAGTCAGAAAGCGCTAAGTTAAAGAAGTCGGTTAATGCTGAAGTAGAAAAAATTAATAAACTGGTCACACGTATAGAAACTGAAGTAAGAACCAGTAATGAGATTAATCAAGATCAGCAAGATGAGGTTATTAAAACTCAGAGGTCGCTGTCTGATCGTGTTACGAAATTAGAAGGTAAAAGCACTGCTGGTTTAGAGCGGCGAGTAAAAGTGAATGAGCAGGCTGTGCGGGCGTTTGATGGTACACGCAGGCAACTTAATCAAGATCTGCTTCAAGTGAAGCAAAAATTGAATAATCTGCAGCTCCAATTGGAACAAAAGTAATCAATTGGTGTATAGCTAGCAAAATGATAGCCGTTGAGGGTTTGCTAAGTCAGGCCCTTGAAGGCAGAATACACGCTTATTCCTAAACGAGATAATTTTAGCCTCCATGAAGATCCGCGCTTTCTTTGCACTAACGTTACCTGATTCAGTTGTGCGTTGGTTGGCTGATCATGCTGATACGCTGTGTGTTTACGACAAAAAAACAGAAATTAGTTGGGTGGATTCAGATCGTTATCATCTGACATTGTGCTTTCTTGGAGAGGTCTCGCTTGAACAGGTGGAAGAACTCGAACGCTGTGCACGGGAGAAACTGGCTGACTTTAGCTCTTTCCAAGTGCATATAAATGCGGCTGAGTATTATCGTGTTAGCAGAAGCTTGGCATTAATTGCCGCACTTCCCGATGTGAATAAAGAGTTAGAATCTTTGCATCATCTAATGGTCGATGTTGCTGATACAGCAGGTGTAAACCATACAGATGAAGACTTTAAACCTCATGTCACATTAGGACGATTACCGGGTATTAACAAGTTTAACGCGCCTGATAGTTGGCCGGCTATTGATATGTTCAGTCTTGCTGATTCAGTGGTTCTTTTCCAAAGTAAACAAGGAGAGGACGGCTCTATTTACACGCCATTATTTGAGATTCCCTTACAGGATTTAGCCTAATTGAATAATTAGCGTTATTTATTCTATCTGACTTATAGAAAAACCACCTCATTATGCGTACTCCAGAACTTTTGTCTCCAGCGGGGACACTAAAAAATATGAAATATGCGTTTGCCTATGGCGCAGATGCAGTATATGCCGGGCAGCCTCGTTATAGTTTGCGTGTCCGCAATAACGACTTCAATATGGAAAACTTGGGCGAAGGGATTGACCTTGCGCATCAATTAGGTAAAAAGTTTTTCCTCGCCAGCAATATATTGCCTCACAATAGCAAGTTGAAAACCTATATTGATGATCTTCGTCCGATCATTGCCATGGGGCCTGACGCCTTAATTATGTCGGACCCTGGATTGATTTATCTGGTTAAAGAGCACTTCCCTGATGTGCCGATCCACCTTTCTGTGCAAGCAAATACCATGAACTGGGCCGCGGTTAAGTTTTGGCATGCCATGGGTGTCGAGAGGGTGATTCTTTCACGTGAACTGTCTTTAGATGAAGTGGAAGAGATTCGCCAGCGTTGTCCAGAGATGGAGATTGAGGTGTTTGTTCATGGGGCGCTGTGTATTGCCTATTCAGGACGTTGCTTGTTATCGGGTTACATTAATAAACGTGATCCAAACCAAGGCACTTGTACCAACTCATGTCGGTGGAAGTATGACGCCCATGAAGCCAAAGTGGATGAGTCCGGTGATGTCGTTCCGGTTGAACAATTTGATCCTAAATTGGAGACGCTTGCGCAGGGGAGTCAGCCTGCATTAGGTGAGGGCGAGCCAACTGATCGTATCTTCCTATTGCAAGAGGAGACGCGCCCCGGTGAATTTATGCCCGCGTTCGAAGATGAACATGGCACCTATATTATGAATTCAAAAGACCTGCGTGCCATTCAGCATGTACATCGCTTAGCTGCGATGGGGGTTGATTCATTAAAAATAGAGGGACGAACAAAATCCCATTACTACGTTGCACGAACCGCTCAAGTTTATCGTAAAGCGATTGATGATGCGGTTGCGGGTAAACCTTTTGATATGAAATTGATGGATGAGTTGGAAAATCTTGCCAGCCGAGGTTATACCGAAGGTTTTTATCGCCGTCATGTCCATGATGAGTATCAAAACTACGAAACGGGTAATTCGGTGGGTGTCCATCAACAGTTTGTTGGCGAGATTATGGGGTACGATAAACAAGCGGGTATGTTGGAGGTTGATGTGAAAAATCGCTTCTTAAAAGGAGATACTCTTGAATTGATGACGCCCCAAGGTAACCATAAATTCAGATTAGATGAGATGATCGATAAAAAAGGTAAGCAAGCCGATGTTGCGCCAGGATCGGGTCATGTAATGAAGATCCCTATGGCGTTAGATTGTGAGCCTGAATATGCCTTGATGATGCGCGATCTTCCCAATGCCCCTGAATATAGCCGTCAGGCTTAACGGACAGGCCATCAAAAAATATGATGCTTGTTGAGCGGTATCGTTTTAGCCGAGCGTTACGGCCATTCTCATTTAGCGTGGCGTTTATCGTCTGTTTGACCGGTATTGTTGCTGCTTATCGAGAGGGTTTTTCTGACCCTCTTAATGCTTTCCTTATTCTTTTGGCGGGGTTGTTATTGCAAGCGGGTGTGAACCTTATAAATGACTTTTCAGATTTAACGTTTCTTAGCGGACCGCAATATCAGACAGTCCATCGTCAGATAAAGATAAATTTTCGAATCGGTTTGTGTTGCTTCCTTATCGCCAGTTGCATAGGTGTGTATTTTATCTACCTGTCTGGACCTTTTTTACTGGTGCTTAGCGTTGTTGGATTGTTTGGGGCCTTGGGATACACCTTAGAGCCCATTAACTATAAACATCGAGGTTTAGCTGTTTTCTTTGTGTTTTGGTTAATGGGCGTCATGATGGTGTTGGGTGCTTATTTTATTCAAACGAAAGTGGTGAAAGTAGATGTTTTCTTTCTCTCGATTCCGGTTAGCTTGTTTACTTCATTGCTGCTATTAAGTAATGAAATAAGGGATTATGAAGATGATCGGGATAAAGGTATTCGAACTTTATCGGTGAGAGTTGGTTACGATAATGCGATCTTAATTTATAAGATGATGATTGCTGCGATCTATCTCGTCACCATTCTGCTGGGCCTAGCGGATATATTGCCGTGGAGCTATTGGTTATTGCTGACCTTGCCTATTGTTATCTTACCTTGTCGCTTTTTACATAGAGAAAGGGACGCTCGCCGTCAGTTAACACCTGAGACGGGGCGAGGTTATTTTGTTTTTGGGCTTTTTTACTGTTGTTTGTTAGCTCTCTAACTTTATTACTTACTCTTTTAATTGAGCTTTTTGTTTGATTATCGTCATAGATTATTACTTTTTTACCGCCTATATCTAAGCTCGTTAGATAACAATTGAAGATATGCTAAATGGTTAACTAATACCAATGCCCGACACCGTTTATTGGTACTTTTGGTGTATACTCTGCAGCAGTTCAAGCTTTCCCGAGAGAGAGCACTAATGGGTGATGATGTTAGATGGAGTAGTTAAGTGAAGATAGCCACTCAAACTCGTTTTAGTCTAATATTTTCAAAACTCATCCCTTATGACAATAAAGCCATATATGGAGCCCCCGCATGAGCGTAATCCGTCAAGACGATTTCATTAGCAGTATTGCTGATGCTTTGCAGTTCATCTCTTATTACCACCCGCTTGATTTCATCAAGGGTGTACATGAAGCTTATCTAAAAGAAGAAAACCCAGCGGCGAAGGATGCGATGGCGCAGATCCTTATTAACTCTCGCATGTGTGCTGAAGGTAAGCGTCCAATCTGTCAGGATACCGGTATTGTGACCGTGTTCTTGAAAGTGGGTATGAATGTTCAGTGGGATGCTGACATGAATGTAACGGATATGGTTAATGAAGGTGTACGTCGCGCTTACCTTAACCCTGATAACGTGCTACGTGCTTCAATTCTGGCAGACCCTGCGGGTAAGCGCCAAAACACAAAAGATAATACGCCTGCTGTTATTCATTATGAGATTGTGGATGGCGATAAGGTTGATGTTCAGGTTGCAGCTAAAGGCGGCGGTTCTGAAAATAAATCTAAAATGGTTATGTTGAATCCATCCGATAGCATTGTCGACTGGATTGTTAAAACCGTCCCTACTATGGGGGCAGGTTGGTGCCCACCGGGTATGCTAGGTATAGGTATTGGTGGTACGGCAGAAAAAGCGGCGGTTATGGCTAAAGAATCCTTGATGGGATCTATAGATATTCACGAACTGCGTGAACGTGGGCCTCAAAATCGAGTTGAAGAACTGCGCCTAGAAATTATGGATGCGGTTAATAATTTAGGTATAGGGGCTCAAGGCTTAGGCGGTTTAACAACCATTATGGATGTCAAAATTATGGACTATCCAACCCATGCTGCTTCGTTACCTGTTTGCATGATCCCTAATTGTGCGGCAACACGTCATACACACTTTACCTTAGATGGAACAGGCCCTGCTGTTCTGACACCACCAAATCTTGATGATTGGCCAGAAGTGACATTCGAAGTGGGAGCAACAACTCGTCGCGTTAATTTAGATGAGATCACACCTGAAGATGTTAAAGAGTGGAAGGTTGGTGAGACTGTATTACTTAATGGCAAGATGTTAACTGGACGTGATGCAGCCCACAAGCGGATGGTGGAGATGCTTAATAATGGTGAAGAGCTACCTGTCGATCTGAAAGGGCGCTTTATCTATTATGTAGGTCCTGTTGATCCTGTAGGTGATGAAGTTGTTGGCCCTGCGGGCCCGACAACGTCGACACGTATGGATAAATTTACGCGTCAGATTTTAGAAAGTACTGGATTATTAGGTATGATCGGTAAGTCGGAACGTGGTCCTGTTGCGATTGAGGCGATTAAAGATAACGAAGCGGTTTATCTAATGGCTGTTGGTGGTGCTGCTTATTTAGTATCTAAAGCGATTACTTCATCTAAAGTGCTAGCCTTCCCTGAGATGGGAATGGAAGCTATTTATGAGTTTGAAGTTAAAGATATGCCGGTTACTGTTGCTGTTGATACGTCAGGTGAGTCTGTTCATACAACAGGTCCTGCTAAGTGGAAAGATGTTATCGCTAAGCAAGTTTAACGTTTCGTAAGTTATTCTTTCAAAAACGCAGTGTGTAGAGGAGATACTCTACTGCTGCGTTTTTTTATGTCTGGTACCCGTAGAGTGATTTAACCCTTATTTTTTATTAGATGGTCATTTCATGTTTGAGATCAACTGTTGTGTAGAGAATAGAGCATATACTTACGCTTAATTGTTTTATTCATTTTGAGGGGAATGAAAATGAAAATTAAAGTAGCTCTAATGGGACTTGTTGCGTCACTATCCTTGTCTTCAGTTGCTGTGGCAGCAGATACTGAAGCAATGATGCAAGCTGCAGGTAAAGATATCTTCACTAAGTGTTCAGCTTGTCACTCTTTAGATGCAAGTAAAAATGCTTTCGGTCCAAGTTTGATTGGTGTAGTTGGTCGTGAAGCCGCTTCATTACCACGTTTTGCTTATTCTGATGCACTACGTAATTCAGGAATTACTTGGACAGAAGATAATTTACGTAAGTGGATTGCCGGTAACGACCAGTTTGTACCAGGCACACGTATGCGTCACGTAGAAATTACAGATAAAGCAGAGCAGGACTACCTGATTGCTTACTTGAAAACCCTGTAATCTATCCCTGCATATAAACCTATCAAGCTACCCGTGAAAGCTGGTGGCTTTTTTATGCCGTTATTTAGAGTTTATCTATTATCGTTGCATGAGTAATTTAACTTACATCCAACAACTTTTTTTGCTCAGCAAGGTAGCGAGGCATAGGCCCTTTATCCTCGTAGATCTCTTCACCATCTTCAATTCTTATTACTTTGTTACCCGGAACATAGGGCATTTTAGCTTCTAATTCATTGAGGGCTTCGTGAAGGAGTGCCGCAACAATATCTGCTTTTGGTAGGTTGTACATAGTGGCTAACGCTTTTAGTTTTACTGAATCAGATTGGTATATAGATAGTGTTTCCTCTTGGCGGCCGTTGATTTTTCGAGCTCTATTTTCCCACTCGTGTAGAAGCGCAGATAAGCTTTCTTTGCCCATTGTTTTATTCCCCTTCATGAACATGTCATTCCTTATTAGTGTAGATGTAAGGCTGAGTATTTCCAGAAAAAAAAGTAAACAAATGTTTGAAAGTAGAGGGAAAGGTGGTTTTGGTGAGGACTAAGAAGGAAAGTCATCAGCATGCTTATCATTGATAAAGCTGCTTCAAGGTTTTACCATTTATTGAATGGGAAAATAACAAGTATAAAATTGGTGCTAGAGTAGTTAGCTATTTAGAGAGACTAGCCGCTTATTTTTACGGAGTAAGGTGCTAAATTCCTCCTGATTAATCGGTTTGCTGAATAAGTAGCCTTGTAGTTGGTCGCAGCCTTCTAATTCTAGAAAAGCCCGTTGTTCAGGTGTTTCTACACCCTCTGCGCAGACTGTAAGGTCGAGTGTGTGCCCAAGTAAAATAACAGCTTTGGCAATTGCCTCGTCATTCGCATCTTCAGGTATATCTCTGACAAGAGATTGATCGATTTTAACTTTATTGATTGGTAATTGTTTTAAATAGCTAAGTGATGAGTAGCCTGTTCCAAAGTCATCAAGTGCTAAGTGTATGTCTAGTGCCCTAAGCTGATGAAAGGTTTCAGTCGATGCGGTTTTATGTTCGAGTAGAAAGGTTTCTAGGATTTCTAACTCGATCATCTCTGCTGGTATTTTGTATTCCTGTAATAAATCGCTGACTTTATCAGGTAGGCTTTGTTTGGTTATTTGATCGCTTGCTAAATTGATTGCAAGTCTGAAATTTCTCAGGCCTGCCTGTCTCCAGAGAGCAAGTTGCTTAAAGGCTTCCTCTAATACCCAGTTACCAATGTTTTTCATCAGCCCCATCTCTTCCGCAATATTCAGAAACTGAATCGGTGGGATAAGGCCCATTTCAGGATGTTGCCAGCGTATGAGTGCTTCTGCACCAACAATGTTATTTCCTCTGCGGTCCATTTGCGGTTGATAAAAAAGCCTAAACTGATTTTCTTTTATCGCTTTGCGCAGTTGGGGTTCCAGCTTGATCCATTCTTCCGCGCTTTCGGATAATTCTGGCTGGAAGAAAGCATAGTTATTACGGCCTAAATCTTTTGCCTGATTGAGAGCGATATCGGCGTTTTTAGTGAACACATCAATATCTTCACCGTGATCTGGCGAGAGAGCAATACCTATGCTTGCTGTAGTGAAGTAATCATTACCATTCAATACAAATGGCTGCTCCATCGCGGTAACAATTTTGTCTGCGACGGCTGAGGCATCGATTGTATCTTCAAGTTCTTCAACAAGAATAGCGAACTCATCTCCGCCAACTCGAGCTACAATATCGGCTGGATTTAATGTATTAGTTAGACGCTCGCTTACTTGTATTAGAAGCTGATCCCCATAAGTGTGACCTAAGGAATCGTTGATGTGTTTGAAGCGGTCTAAATCTAGGTGCAACATTACTACTTTCTCATTCTTCTTTCGGTGCGTAATGGCGTGATCTAGTCGTGCGCTAAAGAGTAAACGATTAGGTAGATTGGTCAGAGTATCATGATGGGCTAAATGGGATAGTTTAGCTTCAGATGCCTTTATGCTGCTAATATCGGATAGTACACTGACATAGTGGGTTAGTTCATCGCTGATAGGATCTAAAACAGCATTTATATTGACTAAATGAGGAACAACTTTACCATCTTTACGTTTGTTCCAAATCTCGCCTTGCCAATGTTTATCTTTGTCTAAGGACTCCCAGATAGATTGGTAAAATATTGAGCTGTGTTTGTCTGATTTTAGAAGGGTCGGGCTTTGACCAATAAGTTCTTCGCGGCTATAGCCAGAGATAATGGCGTAAGCTCTATTTATATCGACAATTTTATTGTTCTTGTCAGCTATCATGATGCCATCGGTAGTACTAGAGAAGGCGATTCCTGCCAATCTTAGCTGTTCAATCGATGACTTTTCAGGTGTGATATCTAACAGCACACCGTTCCAAATTTGATCCTGATCTGATATCTGTTGACCCGGAAGGGATGAGCCGCGAAGCCACTTTAGTTCTCCCCCCTGCTTATGAAAAAGTCTAAATTCATGGGACCAAGGTTTTGAGTGTGTGCTTGCATCGATGATGCTTGTCCACAGTTGAGCTTGGTCTTCAGGGTGAACTTGGTTCCAAACAAGGTCGAAGTTTTCATAAGCCTCTTCCAGTGTGATACCTGTGATTTTTTCTATACTTGGACTGAGATAGGTGAAATTTTGCTTTTTATCAGTGGTTAAGTGGTATTGATAAAGCACACCAGGCATTGCTTGTGTAATATTTTGTAGGAGACTAGAGGTATGAGTTAGGGCTTTATGTGAGGCTACCCGCTTGAGCACAATGCCAATGATGTTAGCTGCTGCTTTCAGAAGCTGTATGTGGAAGGAGTTAGGCTTTCGCGACTCAAAAGACGATATAGCGATAGTACCGTGTACTTTGTTTGTATCTAATAGGATGGGGTAAGACCAGCACGCGCTTATGCCAAATTTTTTGGCTATGTGGCGCACGTTATTCCATCGTGAATCATTTTCAATATTTATACTAAGTACGGGTGTACCTAAAAAAGCGGATGACCCACAAGAGCCTTCGCCAAGGTTTGCTTTTAGGCCGTTAAATGCGTCAATAGCTTCGCGAGTAAAGCTGGGGGCGCAGGCTACATTTAAAGACTCATATGTTGCATCAAAAAGCATAATGGATGCGACACAATCAGGCACAGATTGTTCTATAAATTGACAAATAGCATCGAAGATTCGTTCAGGAGGAGCGTCCTGTACAACGTATTCTAATACCTGGCTTTGGAGCTTTAAAATAGTATTAAGCTCTTGGGCATTAGGGTTACCAGTAATTTCTGGGTTTTGAGTGATGGAGCAGCTATTCATTGGCCAATCTTAATTATTATGAATCTGTACATAATACCAAGCGGTTGCACTTTACTATAGCGTAATAGCCTTATTTATTAGTCATAGGTCTATTTATGTTTTTGATTGAATCTGCCTGAACGTTAAACTTATCCGCGGATTTTTGCAGCTAAGCCTTTTCGGGAGGGCGTGTTGGCATTGTTGCTGGAGTTGTGGACCCATCCATAATAGAGAACCGTTTTTGAGTGTCAGTTGTTGTTTTGTGCTCTTGTTGTTTATATCTCTAAGTGTAAATGTTCGCGATGCACCCAGGGATACGCAGGCAATAGTCGGATTTTTACCTAATTCAGGTTCATTATCTCGATGCCAACCCATACTGTCGTTTCCATCACGATAGTAGTTAAGTAGTACTGAATTAAAAGAGTGGCCTGTTAGTGTCTCAATACGTTCCTTAATTTCAGCGACTACAGGATGCCATTCTTCGGTTTTAAGGCTGAGGTTTGAGTAGGTGTAGTTGATACCTTGATCACCCATAAAGGTTTGTAGTCTAGGGATGCTGACAGTCTTTCCAAACATGCGAATTTTATCTTGTCGCCAAGCAATTTGTTCAATTAGGAGCGATAAGAAGGCGCTAGATTCTTGTTCAGAGATAAAATTATTTTTTAGCCAATAGTCAGGTTGAAATATCATACTTTTTAGTGGGTAATCCTTGGGAATAGCTTTATTCGTTTCATCATTACTGATTCATAGATGCTCAGATATAGCATGTGAGAGTGCGTCACTGATATCTATTTGATTGCTTAGATGAGGGATAGAGTTACAAGTGATGACCTTAGCTTTTGCCGTAAGTTCTTCGTATGCGTTATTAGAGAATAAGCCGTGCACACCAATGCAGATAGGTGTTGATAGACCTGCTGAATGTAAATGCTGAACGGTTTGCAGCATTGTTTTTCCACTGGAGATTATATCGTCGACCAGAATAGGGGTATGTTGTTGCCATTGTTCCACATCGGGGAGTGAGACCTCCACTTGATAGTCACCTTTACGCACTTTTGACAGTACTTGGAAGGGCGCATTAGCCAGTTGAGCAACATCAGACACCCACTGTTCACTTTCACTATCGGGGCCGATCAAAAGAGGTTGCTGGATATTATTTTTGATCCAGTTGGCAATCATTGGCGCTGCGTGAACTACATGGCCCTCTAAACTGTAGATCTCATCCAGTGAGTGATAGCGATGGAGGTGAGGGTCTAGGGTGACGAGCCAATCAAAATGAGTAGATAGCAGTTGAGCAAAGGGGCGAGACGTAACACATTCACCGGGCTTAAAGCGTTTATCTTGCCTCATATAGGGCAGGTAGGGTGTCACTAAGCCTATATGCTTAGCGCCAAGTTCCTTGAGAGTGTTGGCTAAGAAGATAAGGTCTAGTGTTTTATTATTAGGTTGATATAAATTGCAGAATACAATGATCGAGCGATCTTTACAGTCACTTAAAACGCGCAAATAACTTTCCCCATCCGGGAAGAGTCTGGTATCTAGCTCACCCAAATCAGCTTTCAATCTATCTGCGACCTTGTTGGCCAATGGCGTATCGGAGTTCAGATTAAATAATAGTGGTTTCATGGGTTAGCCTTTTGGTTTTTCTATCAGTTCAATAACATCTAAGTGGTCTTCTAAATATTCTACGGCGTAGCTTAATTCACCTGAACTTTCGGCATGAATGGTTAAAAGAGGTTGATTGTGGATAACAGGGTCACCAATTTTGCAGTGTAAATCTACACCAGCGGCTAAGTCCGCTGGTGCTCCGGCAAGTTTGGCGACTTTGGCGAGTTTTCTATTGTTAATGCATTTTACCGTCCCGTGGGTATGGGCGATGAGTTCATACCGGTACGGAGCAATAGGAGGTGACTTTAAGGCGCCTTGGGCTAAACAGATCGCTTGAAACTTCTCCCAAGCAGCACCTGAATCCAAAATACTTAAAGCTTCTTTTATGCCTTCACCGGGGGGAAGGTCTTTCGCCATTTCCAGCATAGCCCCAGCCACTTCCACTGAACGTTGTCGGAGATCTTGTGGCATTGAGGGGGTGTTTTGTAATACATCGAGGATGTCTCTTGCTTCAAGCGATGGGCCTATACCGCGTCCAACCGGTTGCGAACCATCGGTAAAGAGTACCCTGATTGTTAAGCCTAAGGTGGTTGCTACCGCTTTAAAATTATTGGATAAAATTTCTGCCGCTTCACGACTTCTTACTTTTGCGGTAGGGCCGACAGGTATATCAATGACTACATGGGTCGCTCCAGCAGCAATCTTTTTCGACAGTACTGATGCGATCAGCTGGCCCTCACTATCAATATCTAGTGCGCGCTCAACTTGAATCAAAAGGTCATCGGAGGGCGATAGCTTAACTGAGCCACCCCAGGCAAGACAGGCACCTTCTTTTTCGACCACAGCACGCATAGATTCTAAGCTAAGATCAACATTTGTTAATGTTTCCATCGTATCCGCAGTGCCCGCAGGGGAGGTGATCGCCCGGGATGATGTTTTAGGCATTATGAGCCCAGCGGCAGCTAAAATAGATACTAGAATCGGGGTGGTGCGGTTTCCCGGAAGTCCGCCTACACAATGTTTATCAACAACTAAAGGTAGGCCCCACTCTATTTTACTGCCGGAATTTACCATGGCTTTAGTGAGGTCAGTGATCTCGCGGATATTTAAATTATCACCACCACATGCAGTGATAAAAGCGGCTAAATGTACATCCGCATAGCGTCCGGCGACAATATCATCAATGATCTCTTTTAGCTGTTCTCCGGACAGTTCCTTACCATATACCTTAGCTCTGATATATGAGAGTGATTGCACGGGCTTCGGATGGGATAGCCATACAGATACGTTTTCTTCGAGTTCCATCCGTTTCCAAGCGGATTCTGAAAAGCCAATCTCTCCGGGGCTCAAAAGATCGCCTGTCACCATATGTAGCGTAGCGATTAAATGTTTATGGTCTGTATGAACAAGTACGCGAGAGAGCGCAGAAAAACCTTCTGAACGGCATACAGGGCTATCTTGTCGTAAATAAATGGTGAGCTCTTGATGGGTGTCTAAGCCCAAGCGACAGGCTTTTAAAGGATTCATTCTTTCTGGTGTGTAATTCATCTAATCGGTCTCCCTACTTCTTTCAGTATATGAGGGAACGCTTGAATGGAAAAGTATTGTTAAAAAATCAAAATAGTTATTATTTTTTGGTGTTTATAATAATTACAATGCACTGATAACTGCTGCTAGAATGTCCACTCGATTTTTTGCTGTGGAGTTAGGGATTAATGGAACGTAAATTCAGGTTGGTGTTATCGTGCCCAGATAGGGTAGGGATTGTCGCGATGGTTAGTAATTTTATCTCCAGCCATGGTGGTTCCATTTCTGATGCTAATCAACATTCTGATAGTAGCTCCGGCTATTTTTTTATGCGTGTAGAGGTCTGTGCTACGACGCTGCCATATTCCCTAGAAGAGTTTAAAGAGGCTTTTGCTCCTATAGCTCAGTCGTTCAATATGAATTGGGAAGTAACCGATTCGGCCCAGCCAAAGAAAGTTATTCTTATGGCCAGTAAAGAGTCTCACTGCTTAGCTGATCTGCTCTATCGTTATCATGAAGGGGAATTAGATTGTGAGATCGTATGTGTTATCTCCAATCATGATGACTTAAGAAGTATGGTGGAGTGGCATAAAATTCCTTACCATCATGTGCCTGTCGATAAAGAGAACAAACAACCGCATTTTGACAAAGTCAGTCATCTTATTCGAGAACATGATGCTGATGTCGTCGTGCTAGCTCGTTATATGCAGATACTACCTACGGATATTTGTGCGGCTTATACACATCGAATTATCAATATTCATCATAGCTTCCTGCCTTCGTTTGCTGGGGCTAAGCCTTATCATCAAGCCCATGAGCGTGGTGTTAAACTAATTGGTGCAACCTGCCATTTTGTGACAGAGGAATTGGATGCAGGGCCTATAATTGACCAAGATGTGATTCGAATTACTCATCGTGATGAGCCTGAGGATATGGTGCGTTTAGGTCGTGATGTGGAAAAAACTGTACTGTCGCGAGGTTTGCGTTGGCACTTAGAAGACAAAGTGCTTGTACATGGTAATAAGACGGTTGTATTCAATTAAGCTGATCTTGATCAGTTCTATTTTGTTGCGGCTTAGGCGCTTAGGTGTAAATATAAAGACAGTGTCGGGCATGTTTCGCCATAAGGGCGATAGGTTTCCCGGTTTTATGATATTCGGTAATTGATGTCTATTGCCTTGGAGGAATGCTAATGTTGAGATCCGTAAAAGCTCAGGATTATATGTGTACTGATTTAATCACTTTTACGCCTGAGACTGATCTTTTTGAAGCGATCAACTTACTACTTGAGCATCATATTACCGGGGCACCGGTTTTGGATACCAAAGGTAATTTGGTTGGTTTGATGTCGGAAGTTGATTGTTTAAAAGCCATTCTCACGCTAACGTATCATGAAGAAGAGATGGGCGGCACTGTGGGCAAGTATATGTCTGAAGAGGTTTACACCATAAACCATGATGCGGATATTATTAAAGTGGCAGAAGAGTTTATTAATAATAAACGTCGCCGTTTACCTGTGGTAAAAGATGGTAAACTGATCGGCCAGATTAGTCGTCGTGATGTTTTACGTGCAGTAGAGAACTTCGCTCAAAACGGTTGATCATTTAATGTTATGTCTAAAGCCGTGGCTTAGACTGCGGCTTTTTTATTTGTAAGGTCAGTTCTATTTAATGAATTACTCTTTTCCTGAAACACCTATTGTGCTTTATCCCTCTCTTATTCATAAAGTAGGTGTTGAAGCTGCTGTATTGCTAACGATTTATCAACAGCGTTTACAGCTTGAAAATCTGAATAATGCTACTTCCGAATTTATTCTTTCTCGTCAGCAGTGGTTATTGTTAGCACCCTATTGGGATGAGGAACGATTGGCTCAATTAACCAGTTTGTTAGTCGCGGAAGAGTATGTTGATGTCGCTTTTTCTCAGGATGGCCGTGTACGTGTAACGTTCCTTCCTGTAAAGGAGGATGGGGCCGATAGCACATCAGATGTTGAGATGGTGAGTCGGCTCCCTGTTGTTGAAGAGCGTGCAATTGCGCCACCTCAAAAATTTACAAATGAAGACCATTATGTGGAGAGTCAGTCGATAGAATCACAGCAGGATACGCCTTACTACCCTGATGCTGCGGTTAGTACTTATCAAACAACGTCGACGCCTAATGCCGGTCCCGCTCCTACCTTTGGTGGTAGTATTGGGTGGGCTAAAAAAGTACGTCAGGGCGATGAACTGCAAGCGTTATTCCAGCAACATGAACAGCGTAATAAGCAGCTACATGGTATGGAGTTAGGCTGGCAGCCATCGGAAAATTTGTATGCGCTTTTACCAAGGCACAATATTTCACAGCAGTTTGCCTTAAGCTGTTTGGATGAGTTCGTTCTCTATTGGTTAGATAAAGATCGTAAAGAGACAAACTGGGATCAGAAATTTTTAGGTTGGGTGAAACGTGAGTGGGTTAAGAAACAAACCCAAGAGGGTCGCCAACAACGTATCAATAATGAACAAAAAGCAGGTTTAAGTCATGAAGACCCCCGCCGAGATACTCGAGAGAAGCGAAAACGGGTTACCGCAGCAGTCATGGACATCAAAGACACAGACTGGTGATGATCAAACACAGCAGGAAAATCGCGAACTGAGTGTTGAAGTTAAAACTTTTGTAAATATGATCTTTGCCCGATTCATGGCGATCTATGGGCATAAGTTTAAAAGCTGTTTTGAAACTCAAGATGAGATCCGTATAGCAAAACGAGAGTGGGCACTTAGCTTAGATGGTTATACTGAAAATGAGCTGGTGGCTGCGATTGATTACTGTAAAGAAAATAGTGCATGGATGCCGACTATTTCTGAATTCATTAAAGTTTTAAGAAGCTTGACGGGAGACTATGGCCTTCCCATGGCTAAACATGCTTATGAAGAAGCGTGTAATTTTTCTGACAGCGCTTCCCATCATCAGTGGACTCACCCTGCCATTTACCATGCGGGCAAAGCGACGGGATGGTTCCGTCTACGTACAGAAGATGCAGCGGATGTATATCCTGATTTTCGATATAACTACGAGGTTCTTTGTCGTCGGGTAAGAGCAGGGGAGCAGTTGGATAACCCCGTTCCTGTCGCATTGCCTGATAAAAGCGATGACTCACTCTTTACGTTTATCCAATCTTGGGGAGAGGAGCATCAGCTAAAACCTGAAATTGCGAGTAAATGGCTATTTTATCTGACTAAACCTAAAGGTTCTAAAGTACGAGAGCGTTTTAAGGCGCTTGCACAAGAGGATGCAAATACCATGGGTATTAAACTACCGGATGATTATCAGTAATCGCGTTGGATTAATGTAATGGATTACTCCGCATTTTTGTAATCAGCAGCTTCCAGTGCATGTTTTTTCAGTAATTTGTAAAAATCGGTTCGGTTGCGTCCGGCGATTTTCGCAGCTTGGGTAACATTACCTTCAGTTATCTGCAGTACTTTGCAGAGATATCTCTTTTCAAACTCAGCCCTAGCATCATTAAAGTTAGCAATGACCTGTTCTTGATTAGCTAATGCTCGGTGGATAGCTGTATCAGAAATGATTGGGGTTGTGCTTAATGCCGTGACTTTCTCAATAATATTTTCGAGCTGGCGAACATTACCGGGCCATGAGGATTGAGCAAGTACTTGTAGGGCTGCACTTGAGATGTTTTTGACTTTTGGGTTGTGCCTTAGAGCTGCTTGTTCAACAAAATAGCGCGCGAGAGGAAGAATATCTTCAGGTCGGTCCTTTAAGGGAGGCAAGTGCAGATTGATTACGTTTAGGCGGTAGAAAAGATCTTCCCTAAAACTATTATCTTGCATCGCTTGCTCAAGATCTCGATGCGTCGCTGAAATAACACGGACATCCACGGCAATGGTTTCGGTGCTCCCAACGGGACGGATTTGACGTTCCTGCAACACCCTTAATAGTTTTACCTGAAGTGGCGTTGGCATATCACCGATTTCATCTAAGAATAAGGTGCCTCCATTTGCAGCTTGAAATAGCCCTTCGTGTTTATTAACTGCGCCAGTGAAGGCTCCTTTGCTGTGCCCAAAGAGTTCTGATTCCAGTAGTTGCTCTGGTAGTGCGCCACAGTTAATGGCAATAAAGGGTTTTTTACTACGTGGACTCGCTTTATGAATGGCATTGGCCAATAGCTCTTTACCGCTACCGCTCGCTCCTGTTATCAGTACACTGACATCGGAAGCGGCTATCTGCTCTGCTTCTTGGAGTAGTTGCTCCATAGTATGGCTACGGCTGATAATATTATTACGCCATTCCCCTTCGCTTCGACTGATGCTTGCTAAGGCGGCTTCAATATTTTGCATCAGTTGGTCACGATCAATCGGTTTAGTTAAAAAACCAAATACGCCTTGTTGGGTAGCGGTGACGGCCTCAGGAATAGATCCATGGGCAGTGATAATAACAACAGGGAGCTGTGGATAAAGGCGCTGCACTTGTTTAAACAGTGCCATACCATCCATACCTTCCATTCGTAGATCGGTAACCAGAAGATCAATCTTATCGTCTAACACCTCTAGGGCCGCTTCTGCACTTTCGGCACAACTAATCTGGTAACCACTGGCCTCTAAACGCATTGATAGAAGCTTTAGCAAAGAGGCGTCATCATCGACTAAAAGGATATGAGGTTTCATTCCTGAATCTCTTTGTCTTTACTTAAATCAGTTTCTATCTGAGTTAAGGCATCTATTTTAATCTGCAATGTTTTGTTTTCTTGTAATAGATTGTCTTGCTCAGCTCTCATCCACAGTAGGGCAGAGGTTAATTGATCTCTTAAGTCGAAATATCGATCGCCAGGGCAGGCTTTATCTGGATAAAGTACAAATTTGGCGTAATAGCGTTTTGCTTGTTGGAGCTGTTCTTTAGAGGATAGCGGTGTTGAGAGCAGCAAAGCAAGAAGCGTCTGGTCTTTATCTCGGATAGCATTTTGCATTATTCGGCTACGTCGTTCAGGGTTTTCTAAAAAGAGCTTTTCTATTTTTTGTAAACGGTCGAGATTAGCAGGCTCTATTCGGCAGCTTTTTTGTTCTGAAATGGTTTCTACTTCAATACTCGGTTTTGTTTCGTTCAATTCGCAGCCTTGTAAGATGAATAGGCATAAAGTGAGAGGAATGTATCTAATCATTAATAGGGTGCTCCGAAATGGGAAGGCAAACGCTAAAACCAACGCGGTGATTTTCATTCTTTGCTAATTTAACCGTTGCGCCTAAGGACTCGGCTGCGTCATGGACAATACTTAGACCTATACCTGAGCCTTTTACTGGTCCTTGTCGCCTATTTTGGCCTTGATAAAACGGTTCAAATAGCAGAGGAACATCTTTAAGAGGGATAGTGGGGCCATCATTTTCTACGTTAATAAGACAGTGTTCATTTGTTTGGCTAATACTCAGCGTGAGATCACCTTCATTACTCCCATATAGCGCAGCATTAGAGACTAAGTTGCTTATAATTCTTACCAACATAGCACGGTCGGTGACCCATTCATGATCTTCCTTAGGAAGGCTAAGGTGTATCTTTTTTTGCTCAAGTAATAATTTATAAGGCTCGATCGCTTCAGTTAAGACTGGAAGTAGTTTGACGCGATGAAAATTAACAGATTCGTTTTGATGTAAACGGCTGTAGTCTAACAGCTGTTCTATTAATGATTGTAGCTGCCTTGAGTTACTTTGTAGTAATTGAGTGACTTCCATTTGGCTTGTATTTAGTGGCCCAGTGATCTGATCTGCCAATAGGTCGGAGCCTTCTCGTAAAGTGGTTAAGGGCGTTTTTAATTCATGGGACATATGGCGTAAAAAGCGCTGTTTCTCATTTTCTACTTCGGCTAAGCGATCGGTGAGCCAATCAAGCTGTTGCTCTAATTCGACCAGCTCGTCAGGGCCTCCTACCATTGCTCCAGTATATTCCTCACCTGTACCTAGTGCTTGTATTCTATCTGCAATGCGGCGAACCGGGCGAATAATGCTAAAACTAAAAAATAGGATCAGCAGCATCTCTATAACCAATAAAATGATCGCAAGTGTACTTAGCTGGGTTTGTGTATGTTGAGCGGTTGAGTTGAGCGCTTGTAATCGCTGGTCAAGAATCAGGTCAACCTGCTGATTTATCTCGCGTGTTAATCCGAGTAGGTTATTAGCGTCTTCTGACTGATATTGTTCAATATTATCTAAGAGTGTACTGATTTGGTTAAGCTGCTCAACTTGGGTCAGTATGAAGCTGTGGATCGAGAGTTGTTCTCGGTAATCAAGCAGGTTTTGAGTTAAGCGTTGTTTTATTTCTGGCTTGGCGAGAATCTGGTATTGACGGGCAGAGCGAGTAATGTCTTCGGCTAGGCCTTCTAAGCGTTGCCCACGGCGAGTGACTTCTAGTGCTTGTTTAGCAAGTACGCGCCCCTCTGCTGATTGTTCAACAAGGGCATCTGTTGCATAGTAGATCAAGATACCAAAAGGTGTGACCACTACTAAGAAGGAAAGTAACACTAACTGCTTTAGTGAACTTAAGCGCCAACCGCGCCGGTTATGATTTGGCATTTAATAGAGTATTTTATTTAACAAGTGTATGTCTATTATCCATGAATAGAGCTTTAATTGGATAGTATTTCCATCTGTTTTTACTAATTGAGGTGGTTTGAAAAAATTAGGGGGGCTAGGAACCCCGTGGAGGATTCCTAGCCTGTTAAGTAGAGCTGGCGGCTATGTTTGTGGACATGGATGCTCTACTCAACCGTTACCAGAAGGAGGAGAGATAACTAACTGAGGCTGTCTCGGAATCAGTTTAAGCTACCCCTCCACACACTAGTGAACCCGTTTACAACGTTTGTAGAGAAGCCATTACTATGAAAGTAGGGGCTGGCGTTGCATTAACCTGAAGTTGGGAAAACTCGTCAGGGCTTAGGAAGCCATCTTTATTGGTATCGATTTTATCGAAACCTTTTACAAGAGCGGGGGATACTTGCGCTTCTTGTGGGCTTACTTTGCCATCTTTGTTTCCATCTAGCTTTTCAAAAATACTAGGCGCTTTAGGTTGTTCATTAGTCATCACATCGGGCTGCGCATCATCCGATTGGATTTTTGCAGCAATTACTGTGTCAGCGATGCTTGCTGATGATGAAATAACTAGTAGAGACGCAAGTGCCCATGTTGTTACTTTCATAATGATTCTCCCAGAAAACTTATGATTGTCCGATTATGATTTTTTGTGTGGACGAGTGAATTCTTCAGGGCTTAAAAAACCATCGCTATCGGCATCGATTTTATCGAAACCTTCAACCAGTTTAGGGTAATTTTTTGCTTCTTCTTGGCTGATTTTTCCATCTTGGTCTGCATCAAGTTTGTTAAAAACTTTTTTCTCTGCAGGCTGTTCACTTGTAGTAACTTCAGTTTGAGTTTCTACCGCAGTTGTTGGTGCTTCTTCTGCTAGTGCAACAGTTGAAGAAGTAGCGATTAGTGAAGCAAATACCCAATTAATTGTTTTCATGATTTATCTCCTAGATAAAATATGGCAGTTCGAAAGTTTAAAATCGAACTAGATATATCAATACTTGTGCCATATTTTTAAAAGCATTTAAAAACAATTAGTTATATTGTGTTTTTGGCTTTTTTGGAAAGGCCTGCTTAAACTTAGTATGTTTATCTCTTCAATACTGTCTCCATTTGCAGACAGTAATTGAGTGGTTAATATACTTATTTATATAAAACAATAAGTTAGAAGGTTTCCAAATGGAGACACCTATAAATAGTGGCTGTGATAAAGTGTTGTTTAGATGCTTTAATAGAGCGGAGTAGTGGGCTCTGCAATGATGTTATTTGATAAACGTCCAATATGTTCAATTTCGACAGTGACAGTATCGCCTGGCTTTAAGTAGCCTCGTGGTTTCATTGATACTCCTACACCAGAGCATGTGCCCGTCGCGATAACATCACCAGGCATTAAAGTGCAGACTGTCGAGAGTGTTTCAACTAGGGCATAGCAATCAAAGATGAGGTTTTTTGTATTGGAGTGTTGCCGTAACTCTCCATTAACCCATGTTTTAAGTTCTAATGCGTGAGGGTCTATATTATCGGTTGTTATCCAAGGCCCCATAGGACCATGGGTATCAAAGGATTTTCCTAAAGTCCATGTTGGGGATTTAATTTGCCAGTCACGTACTGAGATATCATTAACAATGGTATAGCCCGCAATAACATGTTGAGCTTGTTCGTAAGGAACATGCCGACATCGTTTCCCAATGACGAAAGCTAGCTCGCCTTCGTAATCAAGCTTATTTGAGACTGAGGGGCGGTGGATAGCCGCGCTGTCACCAATAATACAACTGGCCTGTTTGTTAAAAATAGTGGGGAATTCAGGCGTTTTTAAGCCTGTTTCTGCAATGTGGTCAGCATAATTAAGCCCAACACCAAGAAACTTTTGGGGATTAAGAACGGGTGCAAGTAGTTCTGCCTCTTCTTGGGGGATATCGGCTTTACCTGCGTACGAGAGTAGGTTTTCTTGTAGGGATTTCCCACCGGATAGGAAATGACACATATCTTGAGGCATTAATGGGTTTGACCATGCAGGAATGATCTTTCCTTGATAGAGAATCCCTACAGAAACACGGTTATCGTGCTTAAAAGTGACTAGTTTCATAGGATGAGCCCCAAGAGAACAGTTATTCAGTTGTAGGGTTTATTATATGGGTATCAGAGCAATTTAGTTATCTAACAGAAGGTAGGTAACTAAAAAATATTCTTCAGTGATGGGGTATCTGGGTTTTCTGAGTGGATATAGGGGTAATAAAAGCTGGATGGGTGGGGCATTGGAAAAGGTCGTGTAGTCTGATCAATTATTCAATCAAACTACATAAGTTCTGAGGTTGTCCTTAATCAATGATGTGAATAGGTAAGGGTTAAAAGAATATTACTAATGACCGCTTTATATTTTTTATGATTAGGGCGCTTGCTGCTTAATACTCGCAACCCCCAAATATTGGTCATTAGATAGGTCGCTAGATCTGCGGCACTTTTGTGTGGATCAATCTCACCTAGTTGTTGCGCTTTACTAACCGTGTTGCAGAAGCTCTGCTCGACTTGATCTAAATAGATGCTCACACGTTCTCTAATCTCATCATCTTCGGTAGCCAGTTCTAGCATTGTATTAATCATGAAGCAGCCTTTGCCTATCTGATCTTTTTCTAGCTCCTCACAGAATATAATAAAGAATGATTCTATATTTTGTAGAGGGGATTCAGATTTGCTAAGCACTGCAGTGATACGCTCAACACTACGTTTACTATAAGTGTCGATTGCTTCCAAAAACAATCCGCGTTTACTTTGAAATGCACCATAAAGTGAACCGGGTTTTAGTTGCGTTGCTTTGACTAGATCTGTAATTGAAGAAGCGTTGTAGCCGGTTCTCCAGAACACGTCCATCGCTTTTTCTAATACATCCGTGCGGTCGAACTCTGCTGGCCTTGCCATTTTTTGCCCTCCATGAACTATTGGCTTATTATCGGCATTCATTCTATCTCAAGCAATACCCATATGATTTTCTTTAAAAATATAACGTTGAAGCATCAATTTATCATTGTTATCGCTTGTCTGATTGTATCGGGCTGTAAAACGACACCGTCGGATTTAACGGACGAAGATCGTCCTTTGTTTCGTCGAGGTATAGTGTCTTTGCAGAATGGCGAATTAAAATTTCAAGCCTGTTATGTTAACAAAGAAGAGTCAATTCAGGATCATACCAACAAGCTAAAGAAACGTTTTAATCAAACGGGGTCTCCGGTTTTTTATGCCGAGTTAACTGGAGACCATGTTGTGCCTGGTGAGCCTTGGGAGGTCTATCAAGTGCATTTAATGGGCGGGAACCAATCCACATGTAGCTATGAGCTGTCAGGCAATGAATACCGAGCCGCAGGGGATCGCCCTTTATGGATTGCTGACATTAGAGGTGATGGCCTCTATGTACAGGATTATGGAAGATTATCTCAGTTGATATTTCCTAAAGAGTCACCGATTAATTTAGGGAATGGTTTTGAGTGGAGTAGCCATTTGGAAGGAGCTGAAGCTTTTACGGTAAGCCTAACATTGGAAAAACGCTGGTGTCGGGATCAGTATGATATTGAATATGAATACACTAGCCGAATGGTATTGAACGGCAAGGTGTTTACAGGTTGTGCTCGGCAAGGAGACTTAGAGGTCAGAACGTTACCTGGGTTATATACTTCATTATTAACAGGTGCTAATGGGTTAGATCGATTTTTATCCCTTGATTTATCATCTGATCAAACCGTTTTGTTGACTCAGGATTATCGAAATAGCCAGCCCTTGATTGTACAGAAAGGAACATGGAGGCACCTTAGTGCAGGGAAAATTGTAGTTCATCTGACAGAAATTGATGGCCGCGAAGGTAACGAATTGATTATATTTCGGCGTGATAAGCGAGGAGGCTTAGTCGTTAAAGGGTATAGTTCTACTTATGGCGCAGATGGTCTTAGGCTTGAGCGAGTTGGACCTGAGCGAGTACATCGTCGATTTAACCGTTAAGTAGCGTGTCTTTCGCTTGATTTATTTTGGCCGCTAAATAATCACTGCCTCCTCGATCTGGATGGTTTTTTTGCATTAGACGGCGATGGGCCGCAATGATCTCATCCTTAGAGCAACCCGGCTTTAAGCCTAAAATTTCATAAGCCTCACGTACCTTTTGACTATTGCCGGATGGGCCTTGGTTGGCTGAGCTTCGATTATTATTGTGTTGACGCTTTTCTTTTCGATGTTTATTCCAGATATTCAGAAAAGGAAGCACTTTTAATAGGGTCGGAACTAAGTGGCGAGCAAAAGGTAGTAGAGCTGTAAAGGCAACAGCGACCCAGCTTAAGCGTCCAGTGATAGCCATCAGTAGAACAAAAAGTGCAATGAGTGTCAGAATAATCATGATGACCGCAGGCAGCTTTTTCTTCTTAGGTAGTGAGCGTACCCATAAAATCACTAAAAGTGCGATGCTAATTAATAAGACCAAACTGACTGGATTCACAAATTCCCCTTATCGGATGATAGTCATTTTATAACTCAGTGTTTTAATAACCTGACTTTAGGTTCATTACCTGCATGATAAACGGCCCTGAATAGGGGGGCAAACTTTAGATTGAGTGTATATTGCTGTGTTAGGTTATAGACCTGAGTCACTATGTATATATTTTTATACCGAATAGCCTCGATTTTTCTAGGCTAAATCGGGACAGTTTTAAAATGATCAGTTAAGATTCTTACAAACATTAAAATGGAGCTTTAAACGGTGCGTAAAATTATTATTGCCGGCGCAGTCATTGCCGCTGGTGCAGTTGGTTATATGGTCAATCAGCAAGGCGAGTCAGGTTCTTCAGAATACTCTCCTTTAGCATACGTGCCTGCGGATAGTGTGATCTTTTCAGGTCAACTTGAGTCATTTCCCCTTAAGGATTACCTGAATTCTACAATGTTTCCCCAAGCAAAAATTCCGGATGATTTGCTTGAAGAACTGGATGATGGAACAGATCCTAAGGAGCGCTTTTTTGCGAGTTTAGTTAAGTCTTATTTTGAAGCTGCGCATTCAGTAGAAAGTTTTCAGAAAACGTTCGGGCTTCCTGATCAGATAAAAACGTTTGTTTATGCTGTCGGTTTTATGCCAGTTGTGCGTTATCAAGTGACCGATGAACAGGGCTTGTGGGCAGTTTTAGATAAGGCTGAACAGGAGAGTGGTTTTAAGCATGAGGCGCGTACATTAAATAAGTTGGTATATAGAGCGTATAGCTTTGAAAGTAACGCTAAGGGTGAAAAGTTTGAAGTGCTTGTTGCTTATGAAAATGGCTGGGCGACTTGGACGATTAATACGCATGTGAATACTGAGTCGGACGTTGAATTGGCTTTAGCGCAAACCAAACCAGCAGCTTCGTTGCAGGACGCTGGTATTTTGGAAGATATTCAAACGAAACATGGCTTTATTAATGCAACCCTTTCTTATCTTGATCATAAAGGGCTAGTCACTGCATTTACTACGGCGGATGGCAATAGATTGGCATCTATGTTGACTAAAGCGATGGAGATGGAAGGAAAGGGGACGGATCTAGATAGGGTTCGCACCGCTGAATGTCAGGCTGAGATGGGAGCGATGGCAGCTAACTGGCCGCGCACAGTAGCAGGTATACGTAGTCACGATGATTTGAAAATCACCTCTGAACGGAGCTATATGAAGGCTGCGTTAGTGGTGGAAAGTAATAATAAAGTTGTGCTTGATGCGCTTACTTCTATGCAGGGTTTTATTCCTTCTTATCTTAGTGAAGCGCAAGTGTTTGGTATGGGCTTAGGGCTTGATGCGAATAAGTTAGGTCCCGCATTATCATCAATCTGGAGCAACATGCTTGAGCCAAGCTATAAGTGTGAACCTTTATTGGAGATGCAGGCGGATATTCAGCAAGCTAACCCTGCTGCTTTAGGTATGTTTACCGGTATGGCGCAAGGGGTTAAAGGTGTAGCGGTTGGGGTTCAAGATTTCTCTATTTCTATGGACTCTTCAGCGCCTAAGTTAAACTCTTTAGATGGTATCGTCTCTTTGAGTGCAGAGGATCCAGCTGTTCTGTTTAATATGGCTAAAGCTTTTGTTCCACAATTGGCGCAACTGCAATTACCTACAGATGGAAGCCCTGTTGATCTATCGACAATTATGCCTCTTCCAACCGAGGTTGATATTAAACCTATGTTGGCTTTAAAAGGTAAGCATTTGGTTGTTTATAATGGAGAGAAAGGGAAGGCGATTGCTGATCAGTTAGCAGGTGAAACTGTCGAAAGTAATGGCCTATTGAGCTTCTCTGTTGATTATAAAAAAATGTTTGAGCCGATACTGCCTATTCTAGAGATGGCAGGTGATCCAGAAGTCACTGAGCAGCTAGACGTATTGAAAAATATGGATATGCGAGTGAAGATGGATATTAATCTGAATGAGCAGGGCATTTTAATTGAGAGTGAAGCGGATATTAAAGCACCTTAGCGCTAAGGTGAATTAGCTCAGACTAGATCTGACACATCATCTTGAAAAAGAGAGAGTTACCCGTTTTGATAAAGGTGTCGAATCT
>NZ_LUTR01000023.1 GCF_001597725.1 Neptuniibacter marinus | reverse complement strand
TAACTGGTGTGTGGTAACAACAGTTTACCAGTGGATCTCAGGCTTTTTCATTTACCATCCAAAACTATGGGACAGCAGTGGCCTTCGGGCTGTTTTTTCATTGTAGGCGTAATAGTTAGCTCATTACAGGCGCTATAGGGCCCTCTGCTGCCCTCCTTTCCTGGGTTATGCAATCCGTCAAGGCCTTCTTTAAAACCCCTCAGAAGTGATTATATAAAGCCGAAATTTCCACTATTTTTTACAATAACGTCGATTAGGCGCAACAAGGTCAGGGTATTATCTGTGGTGTTAACTTAGGAGGTAAACGCTTTGTGGTAAGTTGTACTGTTGCTGTCGTGTTGCTGTAGTGCTGTCGTTGTACTGTTGCACTCGCGGCAATTAAAAAACATAGCGGCATTGCCCTACTCGTCTTTGGCTACCGGTTTACAAAAAGTGAATAAACTAAATGGATAAGTATTTTATGAGTGGGTATAGAATCCTTCAGCGATAAGATTGTATATCTATGCCTGCTTGCAGAAAGCCTGTGTAGGAAGTGGAAATGGAATTTTTACTTTATGATTGTTTTACGCAAAACACAGTATCTGCTTTTAATAAATTCAATCGGCTAAATTTGTGGGGCTTGGTAAAAGTGCTAACGCTATTATGAGAATAATCTTAGCTATAGGAATCAGTCTGCTCGCTACCGTTGCCTTATATCTTTTATATTGGTTAGGCAGTGGGATCGCATCAGATCTTGGCTACCCTCAACGAGGGGGTGTTGGCTGGGGCATTGCTGTGTTCGTAGCCTCATTTTTTATGTTGCCGTCTGCGCTTATATATATGCTGCTTTTACGTAAGTGGACCTCTTCCTGTGTTGTTGCATTAAGCTTAAGTTTTCTTGTGTTTCTATTGTTAAACACATTGTTTATGGGAAATCAGTTTAGTGGTGGTTGGTCTCACCCCTATCGTTATATCTATTTTCAATCTTGTGCCTTGCTGGTGTTGAGTTCGTTAGTTGTTGTGCCGTTAGTCTATAAAGCTATCCGGCGGGCTTAAACTAAGCTTACTTTTTAAAGAATTAACTCTTCGTTTTCTAATCTTTCTGTCCTTGTAAAGTTGTTCCCATACCGCCTTGTATCTGCCCTTCTCTCTTTCGAATAACGCTTGTTTCACGTGAAACGTATCAGTTAATTAATAGACACGATTTAGTTGTCGGGCGTCAATAGAAGAGGAATTAGCGTGATGTATATTGCTGATATGTTGGCTTGGTAATGGTGTTGTTTGCTCCTTGAGAAATCCTTTTTTCAAGTCAAATGTTGACTCAAAATCTGTGTGCTACTTGTTCTAATGAACTAGCTGTTTGTGGTTGTTAGTTAATGGGTAGAGGAAATGGACGCGGGATGGCTGGGTCCGTTTAGTCAGTATTAGGCGAAGCAGCAACGCTTTTATTTTTGCTGTAAATTCCAATAAGAGTAAACCTATGAATATTCAAACTCTCTCTATTTTAGCTGCCTCGCTAGGATTTTTAGTGAGCGGAAATATTGCACAGGCACAGGAGCCTATTCAGCCTATTTCTACAGTTAAGGAGATTAACTTAGCTGAAGTTGAACTTGGGAAAAAACTCTATTTTGATCCTCGGTTGTCAAAATCAGGCTTCATTTCTTGTAACTCGTGCCACAACCTGAGTATGGGAGGTACAGATAACCTAAAGACTTCTATTGGGCATAATTGGCAGCAAGGTCCAATTAACTCACCGACTGTATTAAATTCCAGCTTAAATATTGCGCAATTTTGGGATGGCCGTGCTAAAGATCTAAAAGCTCAGGCGAGTGGTCCTATCGCTAATCCTGGTGAAATGGCATCGACCCACACCTTAGCAATTGATGTTTTGGAGTCAATCCCTGCTTACGTTAATGAGTTTAAAGAGGTCTTTGGTAAAGACAAAATTGATATTGATCAGGTGACTCAAGCTATTGCCGAATTTGAAAAAACACTAGTTACACCTAATTCTCGATTCGACCAGTGGTTGTTGGGAGATAAGGATGCGATCACCGATAATGAATTAGCGGGTTATAACCTATTTAAAAGCAGCGGTTGTATCGCTTGTCATAATGGCGAGGCTGTTGGTGGTAACTCCTTTCAGAAAATGGGGTTGGTTGAGCCCTATGAGGCAACGAGTGCTGCTGAAGGGTTAGCGGCTGTTACAGGAAAGGATGCGGATCGTTTTAAGTTCAAGGTGCCCACATTACGCAATGTGGAAATGACCTACCCCTACTTCCATGATGGCGAAGCGGAAACAATGACTGAGGCGGTAGATATTATGGGTCGGCTACAGTTAGGGCGAAAGTTTAGTGATGACGAAAATGCGCAGATTGTCGCTTTTTTAAGAACACTAACAGGCGATCAGCCTACTTTTCAGTTGCCGATCTTGCCACCATCTACAGAGACAACTCCTAAGCCTCAGCCCTTTGATTAAATACCTTTCCTGAGTTATTTAGTTGAGCTCTAAACTCGAAGCATATTCTCGGGTTTAGAGCATATATCTTAAGTTTGAATAAATGAGATTATGAGCACCTGAAATGCTTTGGATCAACAGCGGGCAGCCTAGGTTTTAAGCGTTGAAATTAGTCAGATGAAAAGGGATTAGTGCTGGGTTAGGGCGGTCGGTTTTTACTGAGGTGTTTAAACGGAAATAGGTTTTTCATCTGTGGTTCTGTTTATAACGGCCGGAGATTTAAGGCACGCTCATTAGTCAGCATCAGTAAAATACTTTATGTGTTTCACGTGAAACCTTGTTGTTACTTCCTGCGAATTGTTGTTTTTGCCTTCCCTTTAGTTAATCCACAAGTCCGTTCTTTTGCAGTGATCGATAGATTTTCTTGGCTGTTTTGTCCAGTTTGTCTATATCCCCAAGGTTGGGTATTTCGCCCTCCTTTAAATTTTTCTCTTTATCGAGCAGTTCCATATCTAAATAATCTAAGAGCTTTTTAGCACAGCCGGTACAAGGGCCGTTACACATTAATGCAACGGGCATGTCGAATGGAGTTGTCTCTCTGATCTGTTTGATGAGTGTTTGCATGGCTTCTGTGGTATCAGGTTTCATAGCTCCCTCCTCTGTCCTTAATTTACCAAACTTGCGGTATTGGATTTTTAGCCTTATTACAAAGGTGACTGATATACCATTAGCTTTGTAAGTGAGCGACAGCCTTTTTAGGTCATGTTTGGATTGTTTATGGGCCCCTGTATCGACCTGTTTTTTGTAATAATTTCAGGTTGCGAATGGTAATGAGAACTCAAAACAGGTGCCCTGATTGAGGGTGCTGCGTACTTTGATGGGGCTGTCATGGAGTTCTAAAATCCGTTTAACTATAGCTAAACCTAGCCCTGTTGAATTATGCGCTTCTCTGCTTTTATCTGGGTTGGTGTAAAAGCGTTCGAATATATGGGGTAGATCATCCTGACTTATGCCTGCGCCATTATCGCTAATGCTGATTTTAATTGCCTTTGTTGTGAATGTTGTTTGGGGTTCTAGTTGAAAAACAATATTCCCGTCTTGGGGGGTGTAAGCGATAGCATTACGAATTAGGTTTTCAAAGACCCGCTGGATAAGGCTGATATCCGCATGCACATTAAGGTTATGATTGGGGGTGGTGACTTGATAGTGGATGCCCTTCTCTTTTAGCTCCAGCTCCAGCTCTTGTAAGGTGTCGTAAACGAGCTCTGCTAAGGAGAAGGTTTCAAATTTTGGAGCTACGTTAAATGCCTCTAGTTTTGACAGTTCAAATAGATCCCCGATTAACAGGCCTAAACGACCTGTGCTGCTGATCGCTGTTTTTAGATAGTGTAAGCGCTCCTTTTGGGTAAGCTGTTTGTCTTTGATGAGTAATGTTTCTAAATAGCCTTGGGTCGATGCTAATGGGGTTCTTAGGTCATGGGATACATTGGCAATCAGTTCACGGCGTGAATTGTCAGCGTCCTTTAGTTGATCAAACTGCTGCTCAATCTGTGCTGCCATCTGAGTAAAGGCTTGCTGTAGCTGGTCGATCTCATCTTTAGCAGGTTGCGGCTTTGAGGGTTTGCTTAGAGATTCGTGTTTAATCTCTAGTGTCTTCCCTAGCTGCTGTTCGGAAAATTGACCTATCTTTTTGCTTAGCTTGCTGAGGGGGTTTATTAGTAAGCTAAAGATTAAGAGACCTGCTGTGACGGCAGCTAGGCTGATCATAGAAAGGGTCATAACCGCCATAGAGCGGCTGTGGCTGGACTTTATATCTTTACTCATTTCTTGGTGTATCTTGCTGCCTAATACTACGTACAGGTAGCCCTGAGGCGTTCCATTGTTAAGCACTTGGGCGGCGGAAAATATTTTAGTCTGTGTGGGGTCGCGAGGGTCAATGCCATGGAGTGGGAATTCTGCATCGCCATTAATAAAGGTTTTAATTGGCCCTAAAGGAATTGTTCTTTGCTGGATGCTTGTTTCCGGTAATGCGTGGCCGATGATTCTGCCAGTGCTGTCTAGTAGATAAACTTCGGCTATGGGGGTGATAATCATCGCTTGGCTAGAAAGCTTTTTTATCACATCGAGATTAGGCTTTTCGTCATCTTTGTCGATCAGTTTGTAGGCGTCTGTAATGTACATTACGATACTGGCATTTATCTTTTGGGTTATCTCTTCGTTGTAGCGTTTCATCCAAAATTGGCCAGCAAAGAACATAGCGACACTGGATGATATGAGAATGAGTATGAGTGCAATGGATAGCTTGCTGCTGAGTGTGCGAGTTATGCCTGCACTTAAAGGGGATCGGATAAGCATAGGTTAGTGCCTAAGGTTTCCAATTTATAACCTACACCCCAAATGGTGACGATCTGTTTTGGATTGTTCGCGTCCTGCTCTATTTTCGCTCTAAGTCGATTTATATGAGAATTGACGGTATGTTCGTAGCCGTCATGACCATAGCCCCAAACTTGATCTAAGAGTTCTGAACGCCTAAAAACTCGCCCTGAGTGTGAGGCGAAATGTTTGAGTAGATCGAACTCGCGTGCCGTTAGATCGATCTCTTCCTTGCCTAAAAATACACTGCGCTGATCTTCATTTATTGTTAGCTCTCCTGCTTTTATTATTCGCTTGTTGCTGTTGGTTGTTTTATGCATGGCTGCTTCACGGCGAAATACTGCTCGGACACGGGCGATAAGATCCATTACACTGAAGGGTTTTGTGATGTAATCATCGGCACCTAGATCTAGGCCAAGCACCCTATCCAATTCGCTTGATCTTGATGTGAGTAATAACACAGGTATATAGATTTGCTCTCGCCTAACGCGGCGGCAAATTTCTAACCCTGAAGGTCCAGGAAGTTGTATGTCGAGAATGATTAAATCCCAGCTTTCGGTTAGTGCTTTTTGTAGCCCATCATTACCTTCGCTAGAAAGTGTCACCATCGCGCCTAAATCACCGAGATGAAGATTCAACAAGTCGGCTATATCTTTTTGGTCCTCTACAATTAGTATTTTTTTGTTTTCCATTGGTATCAGCTCGTAGGTGAGAATCTATTTTTTCTTGTTGTGCTTAGTTGGTATGACAGCTAATTGGTGATTTAATTCTATCGATCAGTTCTCACAGGAGTATCACGAAATATGGGTTATTTGGTTTTTCTGTGATAACTCTGGATAGAATTAACATCTAATTGTTAAGTGCCCTTGATACCTTCTCCCGTCCTCTTTTTTAAACTAGTTCCGATCTGAAATTATATGGCGGCCTCTGTTTGGTCGTTTAGACGGAGAGATTTAATGAACAGTTCTAAAGCTAAATTAAGTGCGGTTGTTTCTGCTGTTGTTTTGTCGTCGGTGATGAGTGCGGGCGCTATGGCTGCTGATGGTTTTTACGTGGGTGGTCAGTTGCTGAGCTCTACGTTTGGTCACAGCATCGAACGTAATACGGGTAGCGCTACTAGCCCAAGTATTACCAGTTTTGCAGAAGAAACGGATGTGGCTGTTGGTGTACATCTTGGTTATAAATTGCATTTAACGGATGATGCATTCGTTGTGGCGGAAGCGTTTTATAATGATGAAAATGCTGAGACAACTAACATTAATAATATGCTGCAAACTCAGTTAGAGCTTAATAGCTCTTATGGTATTAACTTTAAAGCTGGGGTTGATGTAACAAGTAAGTTTTCTGTTTACGGAATTGCGGGCGCGACAGTCTTAGATTTTGATATCCACAATAGTTATCCATTTACCCCGCCTATGCGAAGTGGTGATACGTCAGAAGTTGGCCTGTCTTTGGGGGCGGGCTTTGAGTATCAAGTGGATAAGCAGTGGTCAGTTAAGGGTGAATATATTCAGATCAATGATCTAAGTTTCGATCCTCTACCTGAGGTTGCTGTGCCGGGTAAATTGAATCCTAACGAAGTTGATTTTGACAGTCTTAAGTTGTCAGTGAGCTACGCTTTTTAAGCTTTGCTAACAATAATTCCGTGTAAGCCGCCTTCCTTGCTTTGCGGTTTTTTACTCAGTGTTTCACGTGAAATACTGAGTTTTTTATAAGACCGACTAGCAGGAAAATTATCTCGGCATTCTTTGTCTTAGTTTTTGAGTGAGTGACTGGAGAGTAAATGCTTTGCGAAGGCGTTAAGATCATCAAAGATTAATGTGTTTTCTGGATGGTTTGTTGCCGAGAGTGTTTTCAGCCCTTTACCTGTTTTTACCAAAACCGGCTGGCTATTAAGTTCGCATCCTGCGACAAGATCGCGGGCACTGTCACCAATGGTGTATGAGCCTGACAGATCTGAAAGCTCAAAGGTCTCTGCAATTTTTTTAAACATGCCGGGAAGTGGTTTTCGGCATTCGCAATTATCGTCAGGGCCGTGAGGGCAGTATTCTATTGTGTGTATGATTCCGCCCTTTTCACTGACTAGATTCGTTAGCTTCTTATGCATTGCATGTAGCGTGCTTTCATCAAAATAATTTCTGGCTAGTCCTGATTGGTTGGTTACCACGCAAAGGGTGTAACCGGCTTTTGATAGGTCAGCGATCGCTTCGATACTTCCTTTGATTGGAATCCATTCCTCTAGTGATTTTACATACTGGTCTGAGTCTTCGTTGATGACACCATCACGGTCAAGAATAATAAGTTTGTTTGGATCGATAAGTGCCATAGTTTTTGCCATTGTTAAGTTGATCTGTGTTTCACGTGAAACGTCAATAAAAAAGCCGGCGTAATGGCCGGCTTTTATTATAACTGAGTGCGGAGTCTTATCCGAGAACGGAGATGTCTGCTACACCCAAGAATAGAGCGCGAAGCTGACTAAGCAGCGCTAGACGATTATTTTTAACCGCCTCGTCATCAGCCATAACCATTACGTCTTCGAAGAATGCATCAACAGGAGCGCGAAGTCCTGCTAGTGATTCTAGGGCTTCTTGATATTTACCTTCGGCAAATAGTGGCGCTAGAACTGCTTTCTGTGCATCAATTGCGCTTGCTAACGACTTCTCTGCTGCTTCAGATAGAAGAGCTGGATTAACATCAGATATGCCTGTTACACCCTGTTTGGAAAGGATGTTGGATACACGCTTATTCGCTGCTGCCAATGCGTTGGCTTCTGTTAGACTGCGGAAATGATTCACGGCTTTGACGCGACGATCAAAATCTAACGGACGAGTAGGTTTGATTGCCAGTACAGCCAAGAACACTTCGGCATTGATGTTTACATCTTCATACCATGCGCGGAATCGCTCAAGCATAAAGTCGAGAACTTTATCTTCCAAGCCATCACGAGCCGGTAAGCTTGTGTGGTTGTTGGCAGCGATAGTTAATAGTTCGCGAAGATCTAAATCAAGGTTGCGATCCACAATAATACGTAGAACACCTAAAGCCGCACGACGTAAAGCAAAAGGATCTTTAGACCCTGTCGGTGGCTGATTGATACCGAAAAGCCCTGTTAGAGTGTCCAAGCGATCCGCAATGGCTACAGCGATACCAGGTGCTGTTTCTGGTAGTTCATCACCAGAAAAACGTGGCATGTATTGTTCGTTTTGGGCAAGCGCCACCTCTTTATCTTCGCCATCGTTTAGCGCGTAGTGGTAACCCATTAGGCCTTGCAGGTCGGTGAACTCATAAACCATATCTGTCATTAGATCGGTTTTTGCTAAAAGCCCTGCCCGTTCTGCTTTGGCTTGATCTTCACCGAGTACGGAAGCCACTTTACCAGCAAGGGTGCTGATACGTGACGCTTTATCATGCAGAGTGCCGAGGTCTTTCTGGAAGACAATGCTTTTTAATTTTTCAACGCGGGACTCAAGTGTGTTCTTCTTGTCGGTCTCAAAAAAGAATGCCGCGTCGGATAGACGTGGGCGAATAACTTTTTCATTCCCTTCTATAACCTGCTGCGGATCGTTTGAAACGATATTGCAGATGGTTGTGAAGTTCGGCAGCAACTTGCCTTCGCTGTCTAAATGATGGAAATATTTCTGATGCTCTTTCATTGAAGAGATCAGTGCTTCCGCAGGTACATCTAAAAAGCGCTCTTCAAAACGACCGGTTAGAGCAACGGGCCACTCATTCAGTGCGGTTACTTCATCCAGTAGATCCTCATCTATTTGAGCAGTGGCGCTGATTTTTTCACCCTCAGCAATGACTTGCTGGCGAATTAGTTCAAGACGTTCTTCGTAATCCGCAATGACCATGCCGGGTGTTTTTAGCGTTGCCGCATATTCAGATGGTGTGATTAACTCAATATCGTTGTTGTAATGGAATCGGTGACCACGGGTTTTGCGCCCTGATTTAAGCCCTAGAATTTCACAATCAATAACGTCATCGCCTAATAGCATCACTAGCCAGTGAACCGGACGGACAAACTCAACCCGTGAAGAACCCCAACGCATACGTTTAGGGATAGGTAGTTTGTTTAGTGAGTTTTCAACTAAGGTTGGAAGAAGAAGTGCTGTTGCTTTCCCCTCTTCTGTATTGCGGAAGTTGAAGTAATCACCTTTATCCGTTGAGATGGTTTCTAACTGATCGGCGCTAACACCGCAAGAACGGGCAAAGCCTTCGACAGCCTTTTCTGGTGCTTTCACTGATGGGCCGCGACGCTCAATATCTCGGTCGGCCTGTTTCTCATCGAGTGCGCTAATCAGTACAGCAAGTCTGCGTGGTGAAGCGTAGCTTTTAACGTCGCCAAAACCTACACCCGCTTCTTTTAGACCCGAGGTAATGCCTTGGGTAAACGCGTTAGACAGCGTTTTAAGTGCTTTAGGTGGTAGCTCTTCGGTACCTAGTTCTACGAGAAAATCCTGATGTGACATTATTTGCTCTCCTCGCAGTTAGCCAGTACTTCCTGACGAATTGCTTCAGGTGCTAGCGGGAATCCAAGTTCTTTACGCGTATTGAAATATGCGTTTGCAACTTCACGTGCCAAAGTACGTACACGTAGAATAAAACGTTGGCGTTCAGTTACTGAGATCGCATGGCGAGCATCTAATAAATTGAAGGTATGAGATGCCTTTAGAACCTGCTCGTAAGCGGGCAGAGGTAACGGCTTTTCAAGGTGAAGTAACTTGTTACATTCAGCTTCGCAATGATCGAACAGTTCAAATAGTTTAGGTACATCGGCATGTTCGAAGTTGTAAGTAGATTGCTCAACTTCGTTTTGGTGGAATACATCGCCATAAGTAACGACTGTGCCATCTGAGTTTTTAGCCCAAATAAGATCGTATACGCTATCAACATTTTGTAGATACATAGCAATACGTTCTAAACCGTAGGTGATCTCACCAGTAACAGGGTAGCATTCAAGCCCACCGGCTTGTTGGAAGTAGGTGAACTGAGTCACTTCCATGCCGTTAAGCCATACTTCCCAGCCAAGGCCCCAAGCGCCCAGAGTTGGTGATTCCCAGTTGTCCTCTACGAAACGAACATCATGGATACCTAGATCTACACCCATGTGTCGGAGAGAGCCAAGGTAAAGCTCCTGAATGTTATCTGGGGATGGTTTCAGTACAACTTGGAATTGGTAGTAATGCTGAAGACGGTTAGGGTTTTCGCCATAACGGCCATCGGTTGGTCGGCGGCTTGGCTGAACATAAGCCGCGCGCCATGTTTCTGGTCCGATGGCACGAAGAAAAGTAGATGGATGGAAGGTGCCAGCACCAACCTCCATATCAAGCGGTTGTACGATCACACAACCCTGCTCTGCCCAGTATTCCTGGAGAGCAAGGATCAGCCCCTGAAATGTGCTTACGTCTGGGGTTGCCTTATCAGTCACAGAGTTCACCATTGTAAAATTGGCCGAAAAATTAGCCGGCAATTATACAACAAAAAATGATCAATCGGTCTTAGGAATGCAGAGAAGATGGTATAAAAAGGGTTTTTTAGTGAAAAGATTGAGCAGAACTATAGTCTGCCCAATCTCAAGGTGGAAAATTAGTAATCTAAACAGAGGTATTTAAGGGTCTCAATAACCTGTTCGGTGTTTTCTGCAACGGCATGAGCACAGGCATCGATCTCTTTGAGTGGATGGGTTAGTTCTGGTGCGTGTTCCACAATAAGCGATTTTCCATTAGCAATAGCAAAGCCCGCATCAAAAGCTGCATTCCATTGGCGGTATTTATTGCCAAAACGAACAATCACTATATCTGCGCGTTTGATAGCGGTCATGTGGCGCATAGTATTCATTTTTGCTGATTTGTGATCGGTCCAGAAATTGGACTCTTCTGGGCCTAAAATTTCGGTAGCGCAGCCATCACTTGATTCATGGTCTGTATTTGGTGTTAAGACGTCGATCGGTAGGCCGTTTTGATTAATAGCTTTTTTGATCTGGTCGCGCCAGTCGGAATGAATTTCGCCAGAAAGGTATACGGTATAACGCATGGTTTAGGTCTCAACTTTTTAATAACTTAAAATCTATTTTACAGGTTATTTATCGTTTCCAGAATATAGGTGTAAATAATACAAGCAGTGTAAATACTTCTAATCGTCCTAGCAGCATTGCAAAACAAAGCACCCATTTTGCTGGCTGATTTAAGTCACCGTAATGGGTTGAAACCCCACCAAGGCCCGGACCTAAATTGTTCAAGGTTGCACCTACGGCTGACCAAGCTGTTACTTGATCTAAACCGGTAGCGAGTAATGCAAGTAGCATGACAACGAATACGATCATATAAACCGAGAAAAATCCCCAGACCGCTTCTAATACGCGATCGGATACGGGCTTTTTACCCAGTTTAACGGGAATAATCGCGTTAGGGTGAACGAGACGTTGAATCTCACGATAACCCTGTTTGAGTATAAGTAAAACACGTATCACTTTCATACCGCCGCCGGTTGAGCCTGCACAGCCGCCGGCAAAGGTGGCGACGAAGAGAAGAAATGGCAGCATGACTGGCCAGTGGGCAAAATCAGCGGTGGCGAATCCGGTTGTTGTGGCGATAGAGACTACCATGAAGAGAGCTTTACGAAGAGACTCTGCAGGCTCATAAGTATTAGTGACGATTAAGGCTATAAGGGCAATTATTGTGATGCCGACCAATGTTGAAAGGTAAAATTTAAATTCGGGGTCTTTAAAATAATGGCTGATAGAGCGTTGGCGCCAAGCAAAGAAGTGTAAACCGAAGTTAGCGGTCGAGACAATCATAAAGAACACGCAAATCAGCTCTATAGTGACTGAATTGAAGTGACCAATACTGGCATCGTGGGTTGAAAATCCACCAATCGCGACGGTGGAGAAGCTATGACTCACCGCGTCAAATACGTCCATGCCTGCTAGCCAATAACCTACACCACAAACGATTGTTAGGGATAGATAGATATACCAAAGGGCTTTGGCAGTTTCAGTAATACGCGGCGTAAGTTTAGAATCTTTTACCGGCCCAGGTATCTCTGCCCTGTATAGCTGCATGCCCCCGATACCCAGCATTGGCAGAATCGCCACAGCTAATACGATGATACCCATACCGCCTAACCATTGGAGTTGTTGACGATAGAAAAGAATCGATTTAGGGAGATAATCAATACCGGTTATAACGGTTGCTCCGGTGGTGGTTAAACCAGACATAGATTCAAACACAGCATCGACGAAAGAGAGGTGGGGATCCTCCGTGATCATAAAGGGGAAAGCCCCAAAAAAACCTAACACTGCCCAGAATAATACTGTGATTAAAAAACCATCTCGCGTGCGAAGATCTTGTCTAACACGGTAAACCGGAATCCAGATAATAAACCCGGTTATTAGTGTGATAAAAAAACCAGCGATAAATGCGAATTCAGCGCCGTCCGCGTAAATATATGAGATAGCTAAAGGCGGCAACATGGAAAAGCTGAATATCATCAGCAAAATACCAAGAATGCGCAGAATTACTTTGTAATGCATTTGATCAATTACCGCTTAGAAGAAAGTTAAGCCAACTTGGAAAAGTCGCTCAACCTCTTTAATTCGTCGTTTGTCTACAAGGAATAAGATCACATGGTCGCCACTTTCCACGACAACATCATCGTGAGCGATTAGTACTTGATCGTTACGAACAATGGCTCCAATGGTTGTGCCTTCAGGTAGCTTGATCTCTTCGATAGCTTTACCTACTACCTTTGAGGATGAGCTGTCCCCATGGGCAACCGCCTCTAAGGCTTCTGCTGCGCCTCGTCGTAAAGCATGTACTGCAACAACATCACCTCGTCGCACATGGGTTAGCAGTGCGCCAATAGTTGTTTGTTGGGGGGATATGGCAATATCTATGGCGCCGCCTTGTACTAGATCTACATAAGCGGGGTTATTGATAAGGGTCATTACTGTGCGAACACCTTGGCGCTTTGCGAGCATTGAGGCCATGATGTTGGCCTCATCATCGTTAGTCAGAGCGCAAAATACATCGGTATCTTCGATATTCTCTTCGATTAGAAGCTCTCTATCGGAGGCGCTTCCTTGAAGTACAATGGTTTTATCTAAGGTGCGGGCCAGTTTGTTACAGCGTTCGAGGTTCCGTTCAATAATCTTTACTTGGTAGCGATCTTCTATAGATTCCGCTAAGCGGGCACCTATATTACCGCCACCGGCGATGATGATTCGTTTGTAGGGATTGTCGAGGCGGCGTAGCTCGCTCATTACTGCCAAAATATCTTTCCGTGCAGCGATAAAGAAGACTTCATCGTCTGCTTCAATCACTGTATCCCCTTTGGGGATAATGGGGCTGCCACTACGGAAAATAGCTGCAACGCGGGTATCAACGGCGGGCATATGTGCACGTAGATAAGATATTTCGCGTCCTACCAGTGGGCCGCCATAATAGGCTTTTACTGCTACAAGTTGTGCTTTTCCATCGGCAAAATCGAGAACCTGTAAGGCGCCTGGGTTTTGAATAAGGCGTTTGATATGTTTGGTAACTAAAAATTCAGGGCTGATTCGCACATCAATTGGAATGCCTGTTTCACCAAAAATTTTCTGGTTTTTATTGAGATAGTCATGCTCGCGAACACGGGCGATTTTTGTTGGTGTGTTGAACAGTGTTTGTGCAATCTGACAGGCGAGCATATTAACTTCGTCAGAATTGGTAACTGCAATCAACATATCAGCATCTACCGCACCGGCTTGTTCTAGTACCGTTGGATATGAGGCTTTGCCTTCGATGGTACGAATATCGAGTCTGTCTTGAAGCTCTCGCAGTCGATTCGTATCAGTGTCGACGACAGTGATGTCGTTATCTTCTCGGGCTAAATTCTCAGCCAGTGTGCCACCAACTTGCCCGGCACCTAGAATAATAATCTTCATTATCAGCCTTTTACTGCTGCTAGAGGCGGTAGAGTCGCCGTTTTAGTGAGCTTACTCTGTTTTTCCAGCAGTGCATAATAGAAACCATCATGGCGATTGATTTGTGGAAATAATTGACGTCCATGCTCGCGGGCAATTCCCCAAGGTGCATCAATTTTTATCTCTGTTACATTGTCTGTTTGTGCAATAAAGCGCTTTATCTGTCGCTCATTCTCTTGCGGGAAAATGGAGCAAGTTGCATAGAGTAATTTTCCGCCGGGTTTGAGCATCGACCAGCAGTTTTCTAAGATAGATAATTGTAGTTTAGATGTTTCATGAATATCTTCACCTTGGCGTAAATATTTAATATCTGGATTGCGTCTAATAACGCCGGTGGCTGAACAGGGTGCATCTAATAGAATTCGATCGTAGAGTGTTCCGTCCCACCACTCTTGATGTGAAGCGTCAGCAATAATTACATTGGCATCTAAATCTAAGCGCTCTAGGTTTTCCTCGATTCGCCCTGCTCTTCTCTCTTCTAGTTCAACGGCATCAACGGAGGCTAGAGCGGGTTCGCTTTCCAATAGGTGGCATAGTTTTCCACCTGGGGCCGCGCAAGCATCGAGAACGGTTTGACCTGCCTGCAAATCTAGTAGTTGGGCCGATAGTTGGGCCGCCTCATCTTGCACACTAAAGGCGCCTTCCTCATAACCGGGCAGTGATTCAATATTTAATGAGGTGGATAGGCGAATTCCTGTGGGACTAAATTCGGTTTTCTCTGCATCAACGATGGGTTCAAGCTGAGTTAAATAGCGTTCTCTATCTGTTTTGAGTGCGTTGATTCTTAACGTTAGAGGGGCTTGTTCATTGTTGGCTTTTAGGATCTGTTGCCAATGATCCGGCCAGTTGTTTTTTAATTTAGCGATCATCCACTCGGGGTGGTTAAATTGGTAAGATTCGTTGTCTGATAATGAGTCGATCAACTCCTCTTGTTCCCGTTGGAAGCGGCGTAAAATGGCGTTCACAACCTTACCCGCCCACTCCTTATCTAAATCCCTACAAGCTTCAACACTTTCACTGATGGCTGCATGGGCGGGAATGCGTGTATGTTGAAGTTGGTATAAACCTAGAAGCACAATCGCTTTAATGTCTATATCGCGAAATTTGAAAGCGCGATTTTGAAGCAGTTTTATTATGCAATTTAACTGTGGGTGGTGACGCATAGTGCCATAGCAGAGTTCGCGAAGTAAGGCGCGATCTTTCTCTGGGCAGCGTCGCTCAATAGCGGGGAGCTGGGTGTTGAGCGAACCTTTGTTCTGCAATAAAGGAGTCAACACTTGAGCGGCTAAGGCACGGACATTGGATGTCATTATAGTTATCCTAGTTGTACGCCAGCACTAAACTGTTCACGTTTAGAGTTGAGTACTGAAGCTGCATCCATAGGCTTTTTACCGGGGAGTTGCAGCATCTTGATTTTGATAGCCCCTTCCCCGCAGCCAACAACGATGCTTTTTTTATCAGAGGGAAGAATTTGTCCTGCTACACCTTGTTGATCTAGTCGTTCGCATTCAAGCAACTTAATTGTTTCACCTTCTAGCTGGAAAGTAACCGCTATACGCGGGCTCAATGCGCGAATCTTTAGATCAATAGCTTCTGCTGATTGGTTCCAGTCGATCACGCCCTCTTCTTTGCTGAGCTTGTGGGCATAAGTTGCTAACTCATTATCTTGCATTTCAGCAGCAATGTTTCCTTCACATAGGCCGTTTAATGTTTCAATTAAGGCGGTTGCACCTATGCCACTTAAACGATCAAAAAGGGACGCTGCTGTATCTGTTTCATTTATAGGTGTTGCGGCTTTTAAAAGCATGTTGCCGGTATCTAAACCTTCATCCATCTGCATGATGGTGACGCCGGTTTCTGCATCACCGGCTAACATAGAGCGTTCTACAGGGGCTGCACCTCTCCAGCGTGGCAGAAGTGAGCCATGCACATTAATACAGCCTAAACGGGGAGTTTCTAATATGGAGGGTGGCAAGAGCATTCCATAAGCAACAATAACCATAATGTCGGCTTCAAGGTTAGCGAGTACTTGCTGTTCCTCCTTGGTTTTTAAGCTGGTGGGCTGAAAAACAGGGATGTTATGGGCTTGAGCAAGGTCTTTAACCGGCCTTGGTGCCATCTGGTTTTTGCGTTTTCCTTTTTTATCAGGCTGGGTATACACCGCTATCACTTGGTGGTCGCTATCCAGCAGCGCTTGTAAATTGTACGCGGCGAAGTCTGGCGTTCCTGCAAAGACGATACGAAGTGGGGTGTTAGCCATAAAAAAGTTATCCAAATCAAATAAAACAGGCCTGCGGTGTTAAGCGCAAGCCTGAGAATAGAGTGTAGTCGATTGCGCTTATGCGTGCTTTGCCATTTTGTGCTGCTTTTCAAGCTTACTCTTAATGCGATTGCGCTTAAGCATGGAGAGGTAATCTACAAAGAGTTTGCCATTTAAATGGTCTAATTCATGTTGAATACAAACCGCTAAAAGGTCGTCAGCAATAAGTTCGTATGGCTCACCATTGTAATCGAGCGCCGTTAACTTAACTTTTTGTGGGCGCTGTACATCTTCATAGAAGCCAGGAACAGATAAGCAGCCTTCCTGATATTTGTGTAACTCTTCTTCAAGTATTTCAAATTCAGGGTTAATCAGAATTAAAGGCTCGTTTTGATCTTCTGAAATATCGATAGTAACAATACGCTTATGAATATTTACCTGCGTTGCTGCTAAACCTATGCCGGGGGCTGCATACATAGTTTCGAGCATGTCATCAATTTGAGCACGTACGGCATCATCAACCGTTTCTACAGGTTCTGCGATAGTACGCAGGCGAGGATCTGGGTATTCTAGAATGGTTAATATTGCCATGGTTTAATGTCTATTCTACAGTTGTGTGAGGCTATCTAGCAGGTATCTCTCATTGATACATGCTAACGTTAGAAAGAAAGTAACTTTGTTTCTAATTAAATTGCTCGATTTTTCAGCAGATTGGCCGAAATAATATGTCGAGATCGATAGCGAAAAATATTATTCTGCCTATTATACTGATTAGAACGCTCAATGCATTGTCGTTACCTCATTAGCTTGATAGTTTTATGGCTTGGGGTAATAAGGGAACTGGACATGAAAAAATTGTTATGTGGATTACTTGCCTTTGTGGTGCTTTCTATTACGCATGTTAGTGCTGAAACACGCGAGGATAGTTTGCTTCTTCGTGATGACTATCCACAAGAATATGTTGTTGTTAAAGGCGATACTTTATGGCACATATCGGGGCGCTTTCTGCAAAGCCCTTGGAAGTGGCCTGAAGTTTGGGGCGTAAACCCACAAGTTGATAATCCGCACCTTATTTACCCTGGTGATGTTATCTATTTAACTTGGGTGGATGGTAAGCCTCGCCTTGGTGTTCGTCGAGATAGTGGAATCTATCCTCGTGCGCGAACCTCTCCGCTAGATCAGGCTATCCCTGCGATACCCCTACGCGATATTATCAGCTTTTTGAATGATAACCGTGTGCTAGAGGAAGATATTCTCAAGGATGCACCTTATGTATTAGGTGGTAAGAGTGCACGCATCATCGCCGGTGCGGGTGATCGTATTTATGCTCGAGGTAGTTTGTTAGAAGAGCAGCGTCGACAAGGCATCTATCGTGCAGATGGCGAATACGTAGATCCTGATACGGAAGAGGTTTTAGGTTTCGAGCTAACTAAAGTAGCGGATGCTGATGTGAAAACTCACACAGAGGATGTTATTACCCTTGATGTTGTGAAATCTAAAAAAGAGATTCGAGTATTGGATCGAGTGGTACCGACCGAAGAGGTTCGTATACAGTCTATCTTTTATCCTCAACCCTCTCCTGATGGAATTGAAGGTAAAATTCTTAAAGTGCTTGGTGGTGTTAGAGATGGTGGACAGTTCAATGTTGTTGCCATTAACCGCGGTGTCCGTGAAGGTTTAGAGCCTGGGCATGTTTTTGCTATTTACCGTAAAGGTGAGCGTCTTAAGGATCCTGTGACTAAAGAGTTCGTCACTTTGCCTAGTGAACGCTCGGGCGAATTGATGGTGTTTAAAGTATTCGAAAAAGTAAGCTATGGTTTAGTTATGCAAAGCACAGATGTCGTTTCTATTGGCGATACTTTGCGCCAACCATAATTTAAGGAAATAAAAATGACGGCAGATCCAAGGGACTGGATCGCCGTTGCCGCCCTGCCCAGCCTTGGGCCGGCTTCGATTAAAACGTTATGGGAGAAAGGCTGGACGCCAGAAAAGCTTCTTAACGCGCCTTTAATCGAATGGCAGCGGTTAGGTCTTAAACAGAAAACTATAGATGCGCTGTGTGAATATCAGAGCTCCTCTCAAGGGCTTGTTCATCAAGCTATAGATACTGCGTTGCAGTGGCAAGCATCTTTTGATGACGCATATATCCTACCTATCACCGACTCTGATTATCCTCAATTACTTCGTGAAATTTATGATCCTCCTCCTATTCTGTTTGTTCGTGGGAATGTTCAAGCACTTAATCTACCCCAGATAGCGATTGTCGGTAGTAGGAACGCGTCTGTAAGTGGTTTAAAGCAAGCTTATGGGTTTGCCTTAGAATTCGCTAAAAATGGCGTTGTTGTTAATTCGGGATTGGCTTTGGGGGTTGATGCCGCGGCCCATAAGGCGTGTATTGATATTGAGAAGCCTACTGTCGCTGTTTTTGGTACCGGCATTGATCGGATCTATCCAGCCCGAAATCGATCGTTAGCTGTAGATATTTTAAGAAACGGAGGTGCTTGGGTAAGTGAATTTTTCTTAGGCTCCCCTCCTATAGCGCCCCATTTTCCAAAAAGAAATCGCTTAATTAGTGGTATGAGTGTAGGTGTGCTGGTTGTTGAGGCTGCTCCGAAAAGCGGATCTTTAATTACAGCTAGAATGGCGATGGAGCATGGTCGAGAGGTTTTTGCCCTACCGGGCCCATTAAATAATCCTTTAAGTCGAGGTTGCCATTTGCTAATTAAAGAGGGGGCAGTATTGGTAGAAACAGCGCAAGAGATGATCGATCAACTTGCGCCCTTATTAGGTTATTATCTAAATGAGGAGTTTGATCAAAATAGAGGAAGCCCAGACAATAGTGCCCAGAGTAATTTACTGGTTGAATTGAGTGGCGCCGAGAGCCGCGTTTTAGAACAGATAGGCTATGAGGTTTGTTGCATAGATGAGCTAAGTGTTCAAAGTGGTTTAAGCATTGCTGAGTTGAGCCAGCTACTTGTCTCTATGGAATTGAAAGGCGTTATAGAGCAAAGAGAGGGTGGCTATATTAAGTGCTAAAAGAGCTTGGATCGCCTAACATGAAATAAAAAGGAATATCAGTCGATTTTTCTATATATTTTTCGTCTATATCTATGACCGAACAGTTGTTGCAAAGCAGGCTTTGAACATTTAGTGTTCAGCATCCTAACTTAACTATCCGAGAGAGACATGAGCAAACCATTCCTTGCTATTCTAATGGGGTCGGATTCTGACCTACCTGTAATGACCGCTGCGGTTGACGTATTGCGCTCATTGGACGTTGCGTTCGAAATTAAAGTTAGCTCTGCACACCGTACTCCGGTTCAGACGCATGATTATGTTAAAGATGCCGATGCTCGTGGTGCTGTAGCTTTTATTTGTGCTGCCGGCATGGCTGCTCATTTAGCAGGAGCCGTAGCTGCGAATACAACTAAACCTGTTATTGGTGTGCCAATTAATTCATCGCTTGATGGTTTAGATGCATTGCTTTCTACTGTTCAGATGCCGGGCGGCATTCCTGTTGCTACAGTTGCTATAGGCAAAGCTGGCGCTAAAAATGCTGCTTACCTGGGTGCACAGATTATGGCTGTAGCGGATGCTGATCTTGCGGAACGTTTAAAGCAAGAGCGACAAGCTAATACTGATTCTATTGTTGCAAAAGATGCAGCACTGCAGGAAAAGCTCCAGAACGGTGAACTGTAATAAGAATTTAGGCTGGTGGCATATTCACCAGTCTGTTCGGGCGATAGAACATGGAGGTGTTATCGCCTATCCTACCGAAGCGGTTTGGGGATTAGGGTGTGACCCTTTTAACCAAGACGCAGTCTCCCACCTGCTCAAAATTAAACGACGCCCTGTCGATAAAGGGCTTGTTTTGGTTGCGGGAAACCTGTCTCAAATACAATTTCTGTTAGATGACCTCAGTGCGGAAGAATACGATAAAGTAACGGCTAGTTGGCCGGGGCCTTATACGTGGGTTTTACCGGACAAAAAAGATATAATCCCCAGATGGATTAAAGGGAAACATAGCTCAGTTGCTGTAAGAGTGAGTGATCACTTACTTGTTAAAAGCTTAACTGAAACTTACGGATCTTTCATTGTTTCCACTTCTGCTAATCCTTCAGCTCATTGTCCTGCCAAAGATATATTGAGAGTAAATACTTACTTCGGCAGTGAGCTTGATTATGTTTTGCCTGGTTGCTTAGGCGGATTGTCTCAGCCAACCCAAATTAAAGATTTAAAATCGGACCGTATCGTTAGGGTCTGAATATATAAGTGAGTGAGTACTATGTCCGCCCCAAATATCGAAGCTGTAAAAGAATATCTGTTAGGCCTTCAGGATGCTATTTGTGATGCCCTTGAAAAGGTTGATGGCGGTGGTGAATTCTTTGAGGACGAATGGCAGCGTGAAACAGGCGGCGGTGGGCGAACTCGAGTATTAGCGGATGGAGCCATCATTGAAAAAGGCGGGGTTAACTTCTCCCATGTTTTTGGTGATAAGTTACCGGGCTCTGCTACTGCACATCGACCTGAGTTGGCCGGGCGTAACTTTCAGGCGATGGGTGTTTCCTTAGTTATCCATCCAAGAAACCCTTACATCCCTACTTCGCATGCTAACGTACGCTTTTTTATTGCAGAAAAAGAAGGGGAAGATCCTGTTTGGTGGTTTGGTGGTGGTTTTGATTTAACGCCTTACTATGGCAATGATGAAGACTGTAAATTTTGGCATCAAACCGCTAAAGACGCATGTGACCCGTTTGGCGAGGATATCTATCCACACTTTAAAAAATGGTGCGATGAGTATTTTCATCTGAAGCATCGTGATGAGCCAAGAGGAATAGGCGGGTTATTTTTTGATGATCTAAATGAGTATGGTTTCGAAAAAAGCTTTGCTTTGATGCAATCTATTGGTAACGCTTATAGTAAAGCTTACATCCCAATTATTGAGCGTAATAAAGGTAAGGAGTACGGCGAGCGTCAACGGGATTTCCAACTACATCGTCGTGGACGTTATGTTGAATTTAATCTTGTTTATGATCGCGGAACGCTTTTTGGTCTTCAGTCTGGCGGGCGCACAGAGTCAATTTTAATGTCACTGCCTCCCGAAGTGCGTTGGGGCTATGATTGGAAACCCGAAGCAGGCACTGAAGAATCTGTTCTATATGAGCGTTATTTAAAACCTACAGATTGGTTGAATGTTTAACATTACGCAAGCAATGTAAAGAGTCCAGATATATGACAGATCGTTATGCCGTTTTTGGTAACCCTATATCGCATTCAAAGTCACCGCAGATTCATACGGCTTTTGCTGAAAATACAGGTCAAGATTTGATCTATGAGGCGATTGCTGTAGCGGAAGATAAATTTGCTGAAACTGTTGAATCATTTTTATCCGGTGATGGGCAGGGGTTGAATATCACTATACCCTTCAAGCAGGAAGCTTGGGCGTTAGCTACCGTGCGATCTCCTCGTGCAGAACTTGCCGGAGCAGTGAATACACTCTATCGCGATGAGCAGGGGCAGCTCTGTGGTGATAACACTGATGGTGTAGGTATGGTGCAAGATATTGTGCGTAACCATGGCGGCAAGATTGAAGGTAAGCGGGTTCTTATTCTGGGTGCTGGTGGTGCGGTGAGGGGCGTGTTGCAGCCTGTTTTAGAGCAGAAGCCACAGCGATTAGTGATTGCAAACCGAACTGTTTCAAAAGCGGTTGAATTGGCCGAACTGGTTGCTCATTTAGGTAATGTTTCCGGATCTGGATATGATACATTGGGTGGACAATGTTTTGATTTGATTATCAATGGGACCGCTGCAAGCCTTCAGGGAGAAGTGCCTCCCATTCCTGATTCTGTTTTAGCTGATCATGCTTGGTGCTATGACATGATGTATTCCGCCTCCCCTACTGCTTTTTGTCAGTGGGCTTCAGATAAAGGCGCAGAAAAATCAATTGATGGATTAGGTATGCTCGTTGAGCAAGCCGCACAATCCTTTCAAATATGGCGCGGAATTGAACCTGATTCTCAGTCGGTAATTAAACAGCTTCGTAATCTATTAACTGATTGATTTTAATACAACTGTTATCTTTCCTTGTTTTTCCATCAGAGCTTGCAAGCGGCGCTTCTGGGGGGTATAACTTCAAGAAACACAGGTAAAAATTGTGATTTCTTAATGACCCCAGTCATCAGCGGGAGCGCCATATGGTAACGGAAACCCGACTATCCACTGAGCAGCTCTATTGTAGCTGTGATCCTGAACTACTACCTTTTAAAACCACATCAACACTTGAACCTTTTACCGGCTTTTTTGGGCAGGATCGGGCGCTTGAGGCGATGGAGTTTGGTATTGGTATGCGCCGTCCAGGTTATAACCTGTTTGTTATGGGAACGCCTCATACTGGACGCTTTTCTTTTGCTATGGAAAACCTAAAAGCGGTTGCCAAAAAAGAGAAGAAACCGACCGATTGGATCTACCTTAATAATTTAAAAGATAATCGCCACCCTTTGGCCATCAGTTTTCCCGCCGGGAAGGCACAGCAGTTTAAGCGTGATATTAAACATATTATTGAAGGCGCTTTAACTGAGATGCCCGCGGCGTTTGAAAGCCCAACTTATCAGCGCATGAAAAGTAAAATCGAGCGCGATTTTAATCGTTATTATGATCATGCGATTGATGCCGTTGAGCGCGAAGCGCGTGAACACAGTATTGCTGTCTATAGAGATGCTGGGACTATAGGGTTTACTCCCGTTGCTGATGGGCAGGCAATGGATGAGGCAGCTTTTTCTCAGCTAACTGAAGAGGCACGAGCTGGATTTACTCGAGCTATTTCTGAGTTAGAAGATCAGCTAAATGAAGCACTAACTGGCTTGCCTCAATGGCGTCGTGAAGCGGCGGAAAAGTTAAAAAACCTTGATCGAGACACAACTAGAGAAGCGATCTCCCCCCTATTCCAACCGATTAAAGAGAAATATGCCAATCTCTCTGCAGCCATGGACTATTTGGCTGAGATGGAAAACTCGTTGGTCAAAAACTGTAGTGAAATTGTCGGTGATGACAAAGTTTTAGAACCTGTAACTGATGCTGCCCGACGTAACTATATGGAAAGCAATTACGGGGTTAATCTGCTAGTTGATAATGTTAAAACCAAAGGCGCTCCCGTTGTTTACGAGGCTCATCCGAGTTATGAGAATCTATTTGGCCGCGTTGAATATAATACGGAGATGGGTGCGCTATCGACCAACTATAAGCTTATTCGTCCTGGTGCATTACATCAGGCTAATGGCGGTTATTTGGTTATGGAAGCGGAAAAATTATTGGAGCAGCCTTTTGTCTATGGTGCATTGAAACGAGCACTGAAATCCCACGAGATTAGTATCGAAAGTCCTGCCAGTGAATATACAGGGATCAGTACTATCACCCTGTTGCCGCAAGCGGTGCCTTTGACAGTAAAGATTGTGCTAGTCGGTTCTCGTGATATTTATTACTTATTACAAGAGCTCGACCATGACTTTGAAAAGATGTTCAGAGTGGTGGTCGACTTTGATGAGGATGTAAAACGTACACCTCAGATGGTACGCAGTTATGCACGGCTAATGAAAACTTTAGCTGATGAAGAGGGTTTGGCCCCGCTAACACGCCGTGCAGTCGCTCGGTTGGTGGAACATAGTTCTCGGCAGGCTCAAAACCAAGAGTTGCTCTCCGCCCATATTGGTGAACTCGTTGATCTGCTCTGTGAAGCGGATTTTAAACGGATCAAAGAGGAAGATGAGCTAATCAATGCTGATCATGTGGAGATGGCATTGAATGCGAAAGAGCGTCGTACAGCACGGATGGCGGAGAAAATTGAAGAAGGTATCGTAGAAGAAACAGTACTGATCGATACTGAAGGTGAAGCTATAGGTAAAGCTAATGGTTTAACTGTACTTCAAGTAGGTGATGTGGCATTTGGTACACCTGCACGCATTACTGCGACGGTATATCCCGGTAATCGCGGTATTGTGGATATTGAGCGGGAGGTGACTTTAGGTCAGCCTATTCACTCGAAAGGGGTACTTATCCTCAGTGGTTTCCTGGGCAATCAGTACGCTAAAGATTTCCCTATGGCGATGTCTGCGAGTATAGCTCTAGAGCAATCTTACGGTTATGTTGATGGTGATAGTGCTTCATTAGCAGAGGTTTGTACTTTAATTTCTGCGCTTACCCATATCCCAATCAGTCAGAATTATGCAACCACGGGTTCAATCAATCAGTATGGTGAAGTACAGGCCATTGGTGGTGTTAACGAGAAGATAGAAGGTTTCTTTAATCTATGTAAGGCACGAGGCTTGAATGGCGAACAGGGAGTGGTTATTCCTAAGGCAAATATTCGTAATTTAATGTTAAAGGCTGAAGTGGTTGAAGCGGTTAGGCAAGGTGAGTTTTCTGTTTATGCAGTTTCCCACGTGGATCAATGCCTAGAAGTCTTGATGGGGCGTAAAGCCGGTAAGCGGAAAGAGGATGGTACATTTACCCAGCGAAGTATTAATGCCCAAGTGGTTAAACGCTTACGCGAAATATCTAGTGCTAAAGCGGACTAAACCTTATACCTTGTGATTAAAAAGTGTAAAAGTTGGTGTAAGTTAGTTCCATGCCTGACGCTTTACAGATAATATGCACGCTATTAGTGCAACGGGAACGTTGACACTATGGCTATACCAAATTGTGACGACCGGCATTGATGATAGAAGGGGGATTCAATGCCGGTCTGTCACACTCCAAACAAACCACAGTGTTGATCCACGGTTTGCTCAGATTTATGCCACTAAACCTTTAGGTATAGCTACTTAGAACTCTGTCACAAGGACAAGGTTTAAAGTATCAGTTTCTTCATTGCTGTATGATTCTTCACGTACGTACTCAGCAACAACAGATGCATTTTCACCGAATGAGCGCTCTACACCTAGAACAATACGTTCTTCAGCTAGGTCTACAACATTCTGGCCATCATCTGTTTCGCTGTAGCCTGCGAAAATTTGACCGTCAGCGCCAAACACGTTAGTTGCATAACCTGCATTTAGGTGTAGGAACGTTGGATCGATAGAAGTGTTGTCAGCATCAATATCAATATATTCTGCAGAAAGGGCTAGAGCACCGGCTTCATATAGGCCGTTTAAACGCCATGCATCACCTGCAGGAAGGCCGTTTAGATCAGCAACATCGCTTAGATAACCTGCACCAAAAGACAAGCCTTCAGTTACAGCGAAATCTGCGCCTAGGCCTACAGTATCAAGGGTATCGCCATCTTCTGCGCCATTAAAAGTATAAGCGTCTAGTGTTAGGCTATCGTTACCCCAGCTAACCATCGCCATACCTTCTTTGATATCGAAAGCATCGTCAGTTAGTGGATCAGTCCATGAGTTGCTGTTAATAACAGCGAATGGAACAGGTGCTTTACCTACAGTAAGGGCTAGGTTGCTATCTGGAGCACCAATTACAGCATAAGCTTCAGTTACGTCTAGTTTGTCGTCTTCATACTCAATTAAAGAAGAAAGCGTTACGTTTTCATTAATTTTAGCTTCAATGCCTAATTCAAATGTGTCAAGAACGACATCATTTGTGCTATTGCCGCCGTCTTCTTCAGAGTGAGTAGCAAGAATTTCCATTGCTCCAGAAACGCTTACATTATCAGCAAAACCACCAGAGCTAGTGTTAGAAACGTTTTTTTGCTTAGCTAGCGTTTCTTGCTGAGTGGCTAGTTGAGATTCAAGCTGTGCAATGCGTGCTTTCATTGCTGCTAATTCTTCTGCAACGTCCGCAAATGCAGGAGATGATATTGCTAGAGCCGCTGCAACACATGTGGCGATGGCTGTTTTTTTTTCATGGTTTTTCCCTTCATCTTTATGTAATAGTAGTAAGTTATATTGTAACATTTTGTTAACATATATGTGTATAGCTGAGGCCGCTAAAAATAATGAACCTAGGCTTAGATTGCGGTCGCCTAGGCTAAAATTTTTGACATGTGGTTATCCCAAGCAGTCTGTACAGGGATATTGAGCTTTATCTTGTGTTTGCTTTGGGTTTGACAGTTATAGCGATAGCAGTATCCCCTGCCCGTACTGATTAAGAACTCTTCAGGTTTCTCTGTTTGCGCTAAACCGCAACCATCTCTGCTTGTGGTTGATGTAATAAATTGCTGGGTGTCTGCATGCCAAAAGGTAATTAAGTTGCCACGAGGGGCTGATATCGCTGCAACTTTTCCGCTTTTATCAAAACGAGCACTACCGCAATACTGTTTCATTGCCATATTGGTGCTAATCGGTGCGCGAACTAATGCTAGAGGTTGTCCTTGGGTATGGAACGCAACTAAAGGGACATCGTCTGTTTTGTCTCCTTGGTATTGCAGTCCTATGACAACCCTGCCTGTTTGATTAATATCAAAGTGGCGAATGCTCAGCTGGTGGTACTCTTCTGGCATAAAGACCTGTTCTTTCAATTGACCTGTCTTGATGTCTATATAGGCTAGTGATGGGCGCATAACATCTATATTGAGTTTTGCCCTGCCTTGGTCAGGATGGGTAAGAATTCCCCCATTAGCAACAACTAAAGTATTCCCGTCGGCCATCATTTTTAGTTCATGGGGGCCAATGCCCGCAGAGCTAAATTGTTGTACAACAGCATAGTTATGTAGAGCATCACGAATAACAATTAGTCCCTGCCCTGTTGCAATCTCGTTTTCAGTTGAGATCAGCCAGCGACCATCTGCAGAATAAATTGCATGGCCGTAAAAGTGCTGTCCTTGAGCGCTTCTAATGCGAGTTTCTAGCTGCTTTGTTTTGTAGTTGACCACATCAATAAATATTTCTGGGCGACGACCTACAGCGGCTAATAGCGGTTTATGAGGATGGGCCGCAATGTGATGCGCTCGTGCTGGTAACTCATGACGTAAGTGCAGACGCCCTGCCTGATCGATCACCAGTAATTCATATGCACCATTGGATGCTTTTGCAGCGGAAGCAAATAAAGACTGTTTCCCATTTGCAAGCAGCGAAGGGCTTAGTAAAGAGCAACCTAACAGCAGGCTAAATTCTCTACGACTAATCCCCGTCACGACTGTTAAATCCTAGCTGAAGACCTAGTGCAGGCATGGTTTTATCAAGGCTTTCGTGTAGTTGTTTAAGCTCTTGAGCGATAAGTAATAGCTGTTCTTTCACCTTTGGCTCTTTAAGGTGCAGCGATAGTGGCGTAGGTATCTTTCCTAAGGTGGTTTCTATAGTGATGAATTGCTGTTCAATACTGTCTGCTAAATCGTTCGCACCTTCCTCTTTCAGCAACTGGAAAAGATTGTAATCTTTAAGGCCACTGTAGAGGTGATGGAGTGATTGGATATTCATCTGTATATTTTGAAGTGCATTTTTACTACGCCAGCTTTCTAAGCGACGAGCCTTTGCTTTACCTTTATTACCTAGTGGTCTAAGTATTTTTAGATCGCGAATCACTTCCAGTGGTTCGACTTGAGCTTTCATAATATCAATGCTCGCTTCTTGAGCATTTTCGTAGATACCTTCTTCGGAAATGAGTGTACTAAATTCCTGCTTGTACTCTTGCCATTCCTTATTAGTATTGTCCGTTTGAATGACTAGATAATCACTCACCGATTGTAGGAATTGGCAACGATATGGATTCTCTTCTATCTGTTTTAACGCGTCATCAGCAAAGAGAATTCGCTCCATGGCAGGTAAGCCTTTCACTGCAATACTTGCTGTTCTGAAAAATTCAGGCTCCAGTGATGCTGGATCTTGATTTTTAAGAATAATATTCAGTTGTTTTGAAGTGAGGTTTTTCTTGTCTGGCCAAAATTGAATCGTAAAATTACGCATTAATAGTTCAATAGGGCCAAACTGCACATGCTGTATACCCTGCCATGCATTCAGTGTGTCAATAAAGTGGGCTTCAGCATTCCTCAAATTTTCTTCGGATGGCGCTGCACACAGTGAGGCGCTAGCCATCGCTAAGGTTTTGCTTTTTTCCGCTAAAGCATTGTAGCTTGGAAGTATGTGCTCATTTACAGCGGCTTGATTGAGTTTTAACCAACGCTCTTGGCTGATTTCTGCTGCTGCAATTGGCGCATTCAGTAAAAATACTAGGCTGAGTGCGCTGTATCGGGTAATAGATAGCAGGCTCATTTATAGAGACTCCAGGAATTTAATAAGGTTATTTCGATCTGCTTTTGACATATTTGTCACGGACAGTTTTGCTTGTTCCGCTTCGCCTCCGTGCCAGAGGATTGCCTCAAGTAAAGTGCGTGCACGACCATCATGTAAGTAGTGGGTTTTTCCACTCACAACGTCCGTTAGACCAATGCCCCATAACGGAGGTGTTCGCCACTCAAGACCGTTAGCTAAATACTCGGCGCGATTATCGGCTAAATCTTCCCCCATGTCATGTAATAGAAGATCTGTATAAGGCCAGATTAATTGATTACTTAATTCAGGTAGCTCGGGTATGTTTGCTGTTGTAAATCTTGGCTGGTGGCAGTTAGCGCAACCGCTGTTATAGAAAATTTCTTTGCCCGCTAAAACCTCTGGATCGTCAGCATTTCTGCGAGCGGGAACGGCAATATGACGTGTATAGAAGAGTAATAGCTCTATCATGCTTGCGGATGCCTCAACGCCGTCAAGATGAGCACTATTTCCATTGGGCATGTTTAAGCAGCTTTCTTGCTGTTGTGTGCACTCGCCATAAGGACTTGTTGCATAGGGAGTGGATATGCCTATATCTCCATTAAAAGCGGTATTGTTCTGTTGGTTTAGAGTTGGTGTGCCGGCCTTCCAGCCAAATCGCCCGAGTGCTGTTGACTGGGTTTGTTGGTTCCAAACCCAGTTTGCCCTGCCTGAAATACCATCGTTATTAAGATCATTAGGATCGCTTAGGGCTAAAATGCTGGCCTCAGGAATACTTTCTAAGAGACCTAAACCAATCATCGCGGGGGCGATACGAGGTGATAATAAAGTCTCTGGATGTAGAGGGCCATATCCGAGATCGCTGATTGAGTATTTGGGGCGACGTAAGGAAACGGATTCTCCGTCCGCTAAGGTGATCTCTGTCTCGCTATAGCTTATTTGTATGTGTCCTTCGGCATTTAATCCTGCTACCGCAAAGTCTTGCAACTGAGTACCGTAAGTCAGTTCAGGGATAACACCGACCTCCCCTGTAGCTAAGGCTTGCTCTTGCTGTTGATTTTGAGGTGGGATACTTAAACGTAAGAAAAGTGAAACTGCGTTATCTTCTGGCCAGTTGCTTTCCGGCGTATGCCCTCGGCCGTCTCTTATATGACATTGCATGCAGGAGCGAGCATTATAGAGGGGGCCTAAGCCATCACTAGCGGTGGTTGAGGATGGCGCAGGTACCCACAACTTTTTGAATATGCTATTCCCTAGCTTAAAATCTAACTCTTTTTTAAATGCGAGATTAGCGGCTGGGTGGCTGAAGCTGTGTCTATTATTTCCATTATGATGAGTTGTTGCACCACCCTGCTCGATCTCTTCTGCTGTAAAACCTACCGTTGAACTCTCTGATGCGAAGAGCTGGAAGGAAAAAAGTAGATATAGGAGTGGAAATAATTTGTGCACAGTTTTTTTAATCGTCTATGAAAAGAAAAATCCGAGGCTTAGGCCCCGGATTTTATGATTAGCCTTCAGCTTGGTTACTCAGCACTAATTGATGCTGGGTTATCTAAACTATCTGAACCTTCTAGCTCAATGCCTTCAAGTTTCAACGCCGCGATTGCGTCTTCAATAGATTCAGCTTCAGCGACGAGCGCATCGACAAAAGTCTGAACTACTTGATTGCCTTCTTTGTTGTTCGCACCGATAAGTACGTCAAAAGTATTGCCTTTTGCTGCCTCATCAACCATTACTTGAGCAGCGCTTTCGGTTTTGTCTAGATTGTTTCTAAGATCCTTATCAACAGTAGGGGCTTGGTGTTTGATCAGTTCCGCAAGGCTAGCACCAGAAACTGTGGAGCCATCAACGCGGGTATATTCGCCTAAATAGACATTTTTAATCCCTTTCGCATCGTAGAAATGGGAATTATGTGTATTATCGGAGAAACAATCATGTTCCTCTTCAGGATCATGCAGCATTAAGCCTAGCTTAGTGCGTTCTCCCGCCAGTTCACCGTACGCTAAGCTACCCATGCCTGTTAGAATTGTTGCTATACCTTCTGCAGGTGCCTTGGATAATAGTTCAGTACGCGCAGGTCCTTGGGGAGCCCAATTGTTTGTCATCTCTTGCAGATCATCGATCAGAAGCTCTGTCGCAGCCATTAAATAGTCGCGACGACGATCACAGTTACCATGTGTGCAATTTTCAAGGTCAAAATCAGTCGCTGGGCGATTACCAGCACCTGGGTTGTTGCCATTTAGATCTTGGCCCCATAAAAGGAACTCAATGGCATGATAACCCGTCGCTACATTGGCTTCTACTTCGTCTATCTCATGTAGCGTTTCTGCGAGTAGCTTCTTATCTATTTTAGATGCGTCAATCTCAACGCCACCTACTTTAAGTTTACTGTTGGCAACAATATTTGCTGTATAGAATGGATTTTCATCTGATTCCGCACCATAACCTGCTGCTACGTAATCGATTAGTCCTTCATCTAGTGGCCAAGCATTAACTTTGCCTTCCCAATCATCAACTATAGGGTTACCAAAGCGGAAAGCTTCCGATTGCTGGTAAGGTACGCGTGCTGCAATCCACGCTTCACGAGCTTTTTTTAGATTCTCTTCGGTAGGTTTGGCAAGGAAAAGATTAAGAACTTTATTGAGCTCTTGAGCCGTTAGTAGCGAATCTTCATAAGTCGCTTGTGCAATGTTAGCGTAATTGTCGAGTATATCGGACTGGGCGGGCGTTGAAGCAAGAGCTGGACCGCATACGATAGCCGATATAGCTGCCGCTACGAATGACTGGCGAAAATTCATAAATCAATTCCTATTTATTTACAGTAATAATAAGCTTCCTCGAAGGATAATCGTAATGAGAATAAATATCAATAGCGAAAAGGCTAATATAATCTATTTATGGCGTTGCGCCTGAAAGCCAGTGCTCTGATTCGATAATCCATGCGGCTTCTCCATTAGGGCGAAACCAAGAATCTACTGCATAGGCATGGTCCGTATCGTTCTCAATCACTGCGGCACTGTTGTGGGGAGCATGGAGAGTGAACAAACCACGATGCATATTACCGCCCACTCGGTGGTATTTAAGCAGTTCTAAGCTCTGTAGAAGGAGTAAATAAGTACTTGTGTTGTTTGATTCGGCAACACAGTCGAGTTGATTGCTTTCAAAGCTAAAGCCAAAAGCATTTTTAGCTAAATCGTTTTCCGTGCCTATTCTGGGGCCTGTTATCTTTTCTAATAGTCCGATCGCTTGAGCGATCCTTTCTCGTTCTGCCGCAGCGTTAGTAGGTAATGGGGTGAACAGTAATTGAACGAGTTTAAGTTCATCGGTTGATAACTGTATAGATTTGGATTTAGTGCAACCAAAGTTTTGGCATAAGGTCATCTCTCCTAAGTCTGTAGGTGTTGATAAGCCATGTGTTTTTAGCCAAGAATTGGGCGTACTTTGGGTGTTATAACTACAGCCGCTGCAACCGATAAGTAGAGCGAGAGCGCTATAAGTTAGCGTAGTCTTCTTCAAGGTGCTTATCCTTTAGGTTCACATAATTAGATGCGCTGTAACTGAAAAAGGCGCGTTCTTTTTCAGTTAATGGACGTTGTTGTTTGGCTGGGCGCCCCACGTATAGATAACCGCTTTCTAGTCTTTTTCCAGGGGGAATTAAAGAGCCTGCGCCTATAACCACTTCATCTTCAACGATGACGCCATCCATAATCATAGCGCCCATACCGACAAGAACTTTATTGCCAATAGTGCAGCCGTGTAACATTGCTTGGTGGCCGATAGTGACATCAGAGCCGATGATAAGCGGATAGCCGTCAGGATTGTAAGGGCCTGCATGAGTAATATGTAGCACGGAACCATCTTGTACGCTTGTACGATCGCCTATGCTGATACGGTGCATATCGCCACGAATGACCGTGAGAGGCCAAACTGATACATCGTTTCCTAAAGTCACATCACCAAGCACGACCGCCGTTGGATCGACAAATACACGCTCTCCTAGTTTAGGGGTCATGCCTTGATAGGTACGGATTTTCATACTTTATTACTCGAATATGATTTAAAGGAAACCATTATGGCAAATTTATAAGAGGAAGTTTAAATAGAATTATAATTGAAAAATTCATTTTTGATCCCATTAAAGAGGTATTACCCCTCTTCTTTAGGAGCATATTAGATGAGCAACCCAATGCTTGAGCCGCAATTATTACCTGCTTTTAGTTCGATTAAACCTAATCATATCGAAGCAGCGATAGATCAGTTATTGGCGGATGGCCGAGCAGAGGTTGAGAGAATCTTAGGCTCAATGACATCGCCTACATGGGATAATCTTGTGGCTCCGTTGGAGGAGATGAATGATCGCTTGGCAAAAGCTTGGTCGCCGGTGTCTCATATGAATGCGGTGGTTAATACGGATGAGTTGAGAGACGCCTATAATGCTTGTCTGCCTAAGTTGTCCCAATATTGGACTGAGATGGGACAGAATCAAGCGCTTTACCAAGCGTTCAATGATTTTGCTGAGAGTGAAAATTTCAAACAGTTAGATGAAGCTCAACAGAAGGTCGTTACTAACACCCTAAGGGATTTTCGTTTATCCGGTATCGCATTGAATGGTGATGATCAAAAACGTTATGCAGCGCTGCAGCAGAAGCTCTCAGAGCTAACGACGAAGTTCTCCGAGAATGTATTAGATGCCAGTAACGCATGGAATAAACTACTTAGCGACGAAAGCGAGCTGGCGGGTTTGCCGCCGATGGCTTTAGCTGCGGCAAAACAGATGGCTGAAGCAAAAGGTTTAGATGGGTGGTTAGTAACTTTAGATTTTCCATCTTACCTGCCAACGATCACTTATGCGGATAATCGTGAATTACGCAAAGAAGTTTATACCGCCTTTGCGACACGGGCATCAGATCAGGGGCCTGGTGAGGGAAAATGGGATAATTCGTCTGTAATGACGCAGATTCTTGAGCTCCGTTTAGAGTTGGCGAAGCTATTAGGTTTCGATAACTACGCTGAATACTCCCTTGCTACTAAAATGGCTGAAACAACCGATCAGGTTGTACAGTTTCTAAATGATTTAGCCGAGAAAAGCTTGCCTGTAGCTAAGCAAGATTATCAGCAGCTGTGTGATTTCGCTAAAGAGGAATATGGGGTTGAGGATCTGCAAGCGTGGGATCTTGCTTACTTTAGTGAAAAATTGAAACAGGCTAAATACGCAATTTCTGAAGAGCAGGTTCGCCCTTACTTCCCGCTACCTAAAGTGTTGAACGGTTTGTTTACTGTGGCAGGAAAACTATTTGATATTGAGATCAGTGAAGTGGATGAGTTCGACCGTTGGCATAAAGATGCACGGTTGTTTGAAATTCGGCGTAAAGGCGAGGTGATTGCACGCTTCTTCTTAGACCTTTATGCCCGTGAAAAGAAACGAGGCGGCGCTTGGATGGATGATTGTCGTGTACGTCGCCGCTTAGCGGACGGTACGCTTCAGCTTCCCGTTGCGTATTTAGTGTGTAACTTTAGTTCGCCGGTGGGGGATGATCCCGCTTTATTGACCCATAATGAAGTGACCACCATGTTCCATGAGTTTGGCCACGGGTTACACCATATGCTGACTCAGATCGAATCGGCTGATGTCAGTGGTATTAATGGTGTTGCTTGGGATGCGGTTGAGTTGCCAAGTCAGTTCTTAGAAAACTGGTGTTATGAGCCGGAAGCTTTAGCGCTTATTTCTGGTCACTATCAAACGGGTGAAACGCTGCCGCAAGCATTGTTAGACAAAATGTTGGCAGCACGTAATTTTCAATCCGGTATGATGATGGTACGTCAGCTTGAGTTTTCGCTATTCGATTTTTGCTTACATCGAGACTATGAGCCCGGTGTCACAGATGTGCAGAGCTATTTAAATGATATCCGTAGTCGTGTGGCGGTGATTACACCACCTGATTTCAATCGTTTCCAGCATAGCTTTAGTCATATTTTTGCTGGTGGCTATGCCGCAGGGTATTACAGTTACAAATGGGCTGAAGTCTTGTCTGCTGATGCCTTTTCCCGCTTTGAAGAGGATGGCGTATTTAGTAAAGAAGCGGGTAATGACTTCCGTCAACATATTTTAGAGATGGGTGGGTCTCGTGAGCCAATGGAGCTGTTTGTTGCCTTCCGTGGGCGTGAGCCACAAGTGGATGCACTGCTTCGTCATTGCGGTATCCAAACCGCAGCTTAAACCCTAAAAAGGTAAGGGACCTTTCAGGCCGCTTACCTGCACCGACAAGGTGAGTTAGAGATAAAATTATGAGCATTGTAAAACGATTTATTGCCGGTGCTGTTTGTCCCCGGTGTGGTGAGATGGATTGTATCCGGACCTTTCGAGATGATGAGCGGGAGTATAAAGAGTGCGTCCGCTGTGATTATGAAGACTCCATGCGATTAGATGGAACACCGGATATTGAAGAGTTAGAAACGCGAGTAAACCGCGATACTGGGCCTCAAATTGAAGAGGGTGCACAACCCTTACTGTTCACAGAGAATCTAGGTAGCGCACGAAAAGATCATTAGTATTAGATAAATAATACCGCACGACTAAGGCGGTATTATTTATTATCGGCTACCTTTCTTTCTTGGAAAGGCGATAAATGACGCCTGCATGATCATCTGATATCAAGAGACTACCTTCGGGTGTCTCAATGATGTCATTAGGTCTTCCCCAATATTCCTCATTTTTTAGCCATCCGCTAATAAAGGGTTTGTGACTAATCACTTTATTATTTTTTATCTGCAGTTCTACAACGCGATAGCCTACTTTTTGACTTCTATTCCATGATCCGTGCTCAGCAATATATAGCGTTTGTTGAGCTTCTGTTGAGGCGTTGACGGAGAATGTCATACCTAGAGGCGCAACATGCGCACCGAGTTTATAGGCGGCAGGAGTATAGCTGAGCGGCTGTTGGTCGGTATACTGATCTTTACCGTATTTGGGATCAGCTAATCCTTGAGCGTGAAAAAAAGGGTAGCCAAAATGCTCGCCGTTATCTGTTACATGGTTGAGCTCATCGGAAGGCTGATCATCCCCTAAGTGATCTCGCCCATTCTCCGTAAACCATAGTTGCTGGTTTTGAGGGTTCCAAGCAAAGCCGACACTGTTACGCACGCCTTGGGCGATAAGTGTGGTGTTCTTATGGTTATCCAGCTTCATAATGGTTGCAAAGGGATATTCAGGTAAGCAGATATTACAGGGAGCGCCAATGTTGAAATACAAGGCTCCGTCTGGGCCAAACTTAAGATATTTCCAACCATGGTGTGTCTTGTCAGGGAGCTTGTCGTAGTAAGTTTCAGGAGAGAGTTTAATAGAAGATTTTAGCGGTAAAATCTCTTTATATCTGAGAATGCGAGATACCTCCGCCACATAGAGGTCGTTCCCTTTTACCGCGATACCACTGGGCATATTAAGGTTTTTAGCTAAAATAACCGTTTTTTCGTAGATCCCATCTTTATCTTGATCGATAAACCCGTATAGGTTTCCCGCTCGACGGCTTCCCGCAAATAGAGTCCCGTCCTCTGCTAGAGCAAGTTGGCGAACATTCGGTGCTTTTGCCACAACCTCGATCTTATATGAAGGAGGGAGGGTTAATGTTTCTAGTGGTAACTCACTTACTCCAGAAAAAGAGATCAGTATGCTAAGTGACGTAATCATCAATTTATCCAACGCTTATGTTTGCAGTTCGTCCAGTAAACATAGCCGCCAGAGAGCGCTCTTGCCACAAAAAGAGCAAGAAATGAGAACCACAAACCTTGATTTCCATAGCTTTGAGTCAACCACCATAAAGGTAGAAAAACGATGAAAACAGAGAACAGCATCGTATTTTGCATCGCTTTAAATTGGGTTGCGCCAACAAAAATACCGTCGAGCAGAAAACTCCAGACACCAATTAAGGGTAAGACGATAATCCAGGGCAAGTAGGCTTTAGCAATGATACGTACGCTTTCAATGCCGGTGAGTAGATTAATAATAAGATCGCCAGCTAACCAAAATGCCAGCGAAAGTAGGGCTGCTGTACCTACAGACCAGCTTAAAGCGCTGACCAATGATTGATAAAATGTGGTTAGCTTTTTCGCCCCGATATACTTACCTGATAGAGCTTCGGTTGCATGTGCAAACCCATCGAGCCAGTTAGAGATTAATAATAAAAAGTTAAGTAGAACCGCATTAGCAGAGAGAATATCCGTGCCTTGTTTGGCTCCTTGGGCAGTAAAAAAGGCAATGGAGCCTAAAATACACAGTGTACGAATAAAAAGATAACGGTTTACCGCAATCAAATTTATATAATCACTGAGCCGTTTTAGGCAGGCTATCTCAAGTTGAGATGAAACATTTTTCAGATGTTTCTTCGCGAGGTAGAGGCCGAGAAAAAGCGCGAAATATTCAGAAAAAACGGTGGCCGCCGCAACCCCATCTGCATGCATACCTAAGCCATAGACTGCGAGTATATCTAACAACATATTGATGATGTTGGTGACCAATAATATGAGGAGGGGGATACGTGTATTTTGGTTGCCGACAAACCAGCCCAGCAATGCGTAGTTACATAGCACTGCTGGGGCGCCTAAAATGCGGATCTCACTATATTTTTCCGCTTCTGTGGTTACTAAAGGCTCAGCCCCCATTAGTGACAGAGCTAAACTGATAATAGGCGTGCGAAATAATAAAATAAGCAACCCTATCGCCGTTGCCAATATGATCGATTGCGCGAGGAGTTGGCGGTTTAAGGCGCCATTATTATCACCTAAAGCTTGGGCTGTCATGCCCGTAGTTCCCATGCGTAGAAACCCAAAGGCCCAGTAGAGAACGGTAAAAATCATACTGCCGACAGCTACCGCCCCTAAATGATGACTTTCTGGCAGATGACCAATAACAGCGGTATCGACCAAGCCTAATAGAGGTACAGTGATATTGGATAGCATTAGAGGCCAAGCTAATGCCCATACTTGTCTGTGACGCTGCTTGTCGGGCCAATATTTATACAGCGATGCGATCATGTTTGTTGTTTAGTTGGTAGGCTGTAGAGTGCAATGAAGAGTGCTAAAGATACGACTACCACTGAAGGGCCTGCCGGTGTATCAAAGTACCAAGATAGGCTTATCCCGCCCAAGATTGATAGGCACCCTATAACGCCGGCACCAATAGCCATCTGTTCAGGTGTGCGAGCTAAGCGCCGAGCCGCGGCAGCTGGAATTATCAAAAGAGAGGTAATGAGCAGTAAACCCACTATTTTCATTGCTATAGCAATGACTACTGCAATTAACAGCATCAAAATCAAACGGATAAGCGGTACGTTGACGCCCTCCACATGAGCTAGCTCTTCATTGATCGTGATCGCAAGTAGGGGCTGCCAGAGTAATTTTAGGAGTAGTAAAACTGCAACGCCACCACCGTATATCCAGAAGAGGTCTTGCGGACTGACCGCCAACAGGTCACCAAAAAGATATGACATTAAGTCAACACGGATTTCCAGCAACGCGACAGCAACCAAACCAAGGGAAAGCGCACTGTGGGCCATTATGCCCAATAAAGTGTCTGTAGCGACCATACGTTGACGTTGCAAGGCAACAAGTACAAGCGCCAAGCCTACGCAGCAAATAATAACGGATAAGTTGAGATTAATGTCGAGTAAAAAGCCAATGGAGACCCCTAGTAACGCTGAGTGGGCGAGGGTATCACCAAAATAAGCCATACGACGCCAAACTACAAATGAGCCTAGAGGCCCTGCGACTATTGCTACACCTAAGCCGCCGAGTAGCGCGTAAATAAGAAAATCAGGCATTAGCAGCAATCCTTGTGACTCGAGCTGCTCGTGCGCTCATTTTCTGGAATGATATTTCCGTGCTCATCATGCCGATGATTATGGTGGTGACTGTAGACGGCTAGTTGTTCGCTTCCTTTAATGCCAAATAGCTCAGTAAAGGATGGGTCATTGGTAACGTGCTCTGGGTGACCTGAGCAGCAAACGTGATGGTTTATGCAAACTACATGATCTGTTGATGCCATGACTAAGTGGAGGTCATGACTGATCATTAATACGCCACAGCCGCGCTCATCTCGTATACGAGAGATAAGGTTATAAAGTTCTAGCTGCCCGTTAATATCCACCCCTTGTACAGGTTCATCTAAAACGAGTAAGTGGGGATCACGCAATAAAGCGCGGGCTAGTAAAATTCGCTGCATCTCTCCGCCTGATAAATGGTGGATAGATTGCTTGAGTAATAGAGATGCGCCTACATCGTTTAGCGCGGTCTGTATCTGCTCCTGATTGCAGTTTTGGGCAGTTTTTAAAAAGCGTTCGACCGTTAAAGGAAAGGTTTTATCGACTTGTAATTTCTGCGGCATATAGCCAATACGAAGATTGCTTTCTTTCCATATATTGCCGCTGTCGGGTTTTAATAAGCCAAGAATAACCCTGACTAAGGTAGTTTTTCCCGCACCGTTGGGACCAATAATAGTTGTTATACAACCTTTGTGGAGTTCGGTGCTGATATTTTGCAAAACATGATTCTGGCCAAAATGAAGGTTAACCATATCCAGCTTAATTAGAGGTTCATGGCGATGTGGCTGATTCATTATGGGCTGACTCGCTGACATTCAGGGCAGGTGCCTAAAACTTCGATAGATTGCTGCTCTGGGATAAACCCTAATAGCTCAGCTTGTTTATTGACCTCTTTACTGATCCCTGAGGTTTCAATCTCAACGGCATTATTGCATTGGCTACAGATTAAAAAGGAGCTTTCGTGAGCTTTCTGTGGGTGAGGGCAGCCAATAAAAGCATTGAGCAGTGCGATTCGATGGACAAATCCCTGCTCCTGTAAAAAATCAAGAGCGCGGTACACAGTCGGTGGTGCTGAGTTAAAACCCGCCTCTGCTAAGGTGGGAAGTAGTTCATAAGCACCTAGTGGTTTATGACTTTGCCAAATCGTTTTAAGGACAAGTTCACGGATAGGTGTAAAACGTAGTTTCCGTTCGGCGCATAGCTCACGAGCCTCAGATAATGCATGCTCTATACAGTCACTGTGGTCATGTTCAGATCGAAAAGCAAGTTGAGATTTTGGCATAAAAGTTATCATTTATTGTTTTATGTTATATTATAACTGAAAATTATCTGAGATGTATTATATCAATGAAAAAGCTAGCCTTTGTTACAGCCATCTTTTTATTATCTCCAATGCTAATTGCCCAAGAGCGTTTGCAGTTGGTGGCGAGTGTAAAACCACTTCAGTTAGTTGCGCATGCTATTGTGGCAGATTTAGGGGAGGTTGATCTACTAATTCCACCGGGCGCTTCGCCTCATCATTATTCCTTAAAGCCATCTGATATTCGTACACTGCAAAAGGCAGATCTTGTTATATGGGTAGGGCCAGAAATGGAACAATTTCTGGAAAAGACGCTGTTGCGCTCCGATCGACCTGTTCTTCAGCTCTTAAAAACTGAAGAGGATGATGGTGATCATCATGAACATGAACACCAAGCTGCGTCCCATAAGGAACACGAAGAGCACAACGAACACGACGAACATGAAGAGCACGACGAACATCACCATCATGGTGACGTTGACCCGCATATCTGGATGGATCCTATTTATATGTTGGAGGCCGCTGAGCAGATTAAAGATATGTTGCAACAGCAGTCGCCGGAATTGTCGGAGAAATTAGAACAGAACTATCAAGCCTTTAAGCGTGATCTATTGCAAGCGGATAAGCAGATTCAGCAGCAGTTGGCGCCTTACCAAAAGAGTGGTTTTGTTGTTTTTCACGATGCGTTTTCTCTTTTTGTTGAACACTATGGGCTAAATCAGAGAGCGTTTTTTACAGTTGATCCAGCTCGATCACCGGGCGCTAAAAAACTAGCAAGAATTGAAAAAATATTAAACGAGCCAGCTGTTCGTTGTGTATTTGTTGAGCCTCAGTTCGAAGCACCTATTGTAGAGCGAATTGTTGCCGACCTGCCTGTTAATTTAGGACGTTTGGATCCATTGGCTACTGATATGTCGCTTTCTCAGGGGTATGCTGGCTACCTTAAAGACCTTGCGAATAGTATCGAAAGCTGTTTGAAATAAGGCCAATCTTTGAATAAATACCGTTATCACATCGTTCTTGAGCTGTGGTAGCGGTATTTGCTTTCTCCCGCTCTCTCGTTGTATCGCTTATGACTAGTCTAAGAGGATGATTTTACTGAAATCGGGCGTATTTTCTTGTGGAACTAATTCTCTATCAATCGCCCATTGAGCTTGATTCTTTACCGAGCTGAGCAAAGGCTCATTCAATAATAGCTTAAAGGTATAGTCTTGCCAGACCCAGTCGATAAAGTGCTGACTAAGCTTTAAGTGACGGCGCAGAATCAGTTGTGATCTTTCTGGATTAATAGCGATAAAGCGGACTGCTTTATTCAATGCTTCTGTGATTTTTTGTTTGGTCTGTTTTTGATTGCCTAAGGTTTGCGTGGATGTGAGCAAAGGGTTGTCTCGCAAGCCAATAAGGTTAAAGGATAAGTTGTAGAGTCCTTTAGTGTTCATGATCTCTATATCATTATTAGACTTGTTTATTTGGTAGGCAAAAGGTTCCCATACCGAAATCGCATCAACTTTACCTTGCTCAAGTACAGTGGGTAGTTCGTTGGCAAAATAAGATTTTACATCTACCTCCGCAATATCTATTTCTGACTCGCTTAGCCAAAGATGAAAGAAATATTCGCTTGCACTGCCTTTTACAAGGCCGACAGTTCTTCCTCTTAAATCATGGGCTGTACGAATATTCTTTTGTTTAAAAGAAACGATTTTTAAGTCGTTATCTGATTTTGCGAAGCTAGAAATTACTTCAAAGTTTGAGTGCTTAAAGCTATTAAACATGATCACAGAGTTAGATACAGTGGCCATGTCAGCTTTTCCTGTTTGTAATGCTGTAAAACATTGATCCCCACCATCGATTTCTAAGATAGAAACATCAAGACCTGCATTAATAAAATAACCTTTAACTTTTGCAATATATACAGGTGCGGAAAGGGGGGTTGTTGATACTGCGATCTTTATTTTAGGAAGTGGGCTCAAGTGTTGCCCCCCGTGAATAATCGAACTAAAAAGGGCTAACACAGCGATACAAAGGGGCAGGCTAATTTTCAAAGTTCCATCCATGGTGTCTCTATTATCTGAAAAATAGATGAGTGGTTGAGTGCTGTGCCAGTTAATCTTATAGAGCGTGGCTAAAGCACGAATAAAGCTTTTGCTTTATGGATTATAGGAGAACTTTCTCTTTCTTGTATAAATAATGCGTATTAAGTGCGAGGCCGATTAGGAAAAGATCAGATACTGTTGAGGGACAGTATCTGATTGATCTTTTTTTCTTACATGTGGGCGCTGTTTGCAAGCTACTTGGGGTTAGTTAGCGAGTAATACTATTTGCACTATGGCAGGTAAAATCGCAACAACTAAGCCTCCGAGAACCATCAAAACTGATGGAGCGATTCCGATGACTTCAACATTTTCTTCAACATGGCTCATGGCTAAGCTCCTAGATATGTTAATAAGTTACTAGGACTAAGCAGAGATAGTGCCAGTTATATAACCCTTTGTTATTCGGGGTTTTTTGTTGTGTTTATATAGGGGAATCCTATATTTGTCATGTCAATTATGACGTATAGATTATTTTTGTGTCTAAAGTGGCAGTTTTTATAGAGTGTTAAAAACGAGTTGTATGCTGTTTAATTAAGGCTCGGCTGTTGCATTACTCTTACTGACTTGCTGAAAAATCTGTATGGCCGACCAGCTAAATAATCCTGCCATAATTGAAGCAACAATAAGGTCTGGCCATGCGGAAGCGCTTTGCCAAACGCCAAGTGCTGCGACCATAACTGCAATATTACCAATAGCATCGTTACGGCTGCACAACCAAACGGAGCGAACGTTGGCATCCCCATTTCTAAAACGCAGTAGGATCATGACACTAATTAAGTTGGCAGTGAAAGCGAGTGCGCCAACAGATCCCATAGTTACTGCTTTGGGGGTTTGCATATATATCACTTTATAAAGTGTTATGCCGAATACCCCTATGCCCATAATCATCAAGCTGGTAGCTTTAAATAAAGCGGCCCGATTACGGACCTGTAAAGATTTTCCAATGACGAGCAAAGATAGAGAATAAGTTGCTGTGTCGCCTAAAAAGTCTAAGGCATCCGCTTGCAATGCTTGTGAGTTAGCTTGGATACTAGCGCCCATTTCAATAAAAAACATGAGGGCATTAATTGCGATAACCCACCATAAGGCGCGTTTATATTCTGTTGATGCTCCATCGAAGTGGTTATTGTTGTTACAGCATGAGCCCATATATACACCGCAGTTTTAAGATGTTTAGCGAATCCTTTTTAGATCCATTATAGACGGATATTGTACCCAAGTAGCATGGTGGATGTTTTATATCCTCCTACACTTAATTACACCGTTTGTTTTTGTGAGAAAAAATTATGGCTGGGCTCTATAGATTACAACCTATATTAATGACCTTATTGCTTACATGTATCTCATTTAATAGTTTTGCGGATGCTTTAATTGGCAAAAAGCAGGTTTTGCTTGTGGATAAAAAAGGCCAAGAGGTTTTGGTTGGCGATATCACTTTTTCTCCGGAAGGAGAGCATAGTCGATACAAGTTACATATGAATCATGACAAATTTAAGGATTTTTTTCTTTCTATGAAGGAGATGAAGTGCCTTGAGGGCCCTGAGTTGTGGTGTCATCTTGCTTATCCATATCAGCAGCCTCATAAGGTATCCTCTGGGGATATGAGTTGGTTGTCTCATGATCTGTTGTTTATGTTTAAAAAGAAGAAAGACTTCGGCGCCAACTTTTGGAATGGTATTTACTATGATATGAGAATTGATGGCGAATCAATTCGAGGTGAAGCACAAGCCATCGATCTTAATGTCTTGGCTTCCCCTCCTGATGACCTTAATACCCCTCCGATAGGTATAGGCGAGCGGGATGAAATTGATAGAAATCAACGTTGGTTGCCTGATCTAATTATTCGTTGATTCATTCTCTTTGTATTCAGCTTTACAGAGCTATGCTGAGTTTTATAGGTGGATAGGAGTCTCGCTTAGTGGAAGCAAAGAGATCGAGTAAAAGTGTTGTTTTAATTTCCTTAGTTGCTCTGTTATCAGGCTGCGCAAGTTTAAGTGAAGAGGAGTGTGTAACCGGTGATTGGTATGGCATAGGTTATAGTGACGGCTTACAGGGCCGTTCAGAGACCTTCCTTTCTAATCACCAAGAGGCATGTGCAGAATATACAATTGCTTTTGATGTTAAGCCTTATTTGATGGGGCGTGAAGAGGGCTTGAAGCGTTATTGCCATCAAGATAACGGCTATAGATTGGGGCGAAGTGGCGCTAAGTATCATTATGTTTGCCCTGAAGATTTAGAACCTGCTTTTTTAGAAACCTACCAGAGTGGTCGTCAGGTTTATCAACAAGAGCAGCAGGTTCGAGAATTAGAAAAAGAGCTTGAGCGACAAGAAAAAGAGCTTCATGAAGTGGAATTACAAGCTCAACGGACAGAGAAACGTTTAATCAGTCGTGGACTTTCAAGTGCAGAGCGAGAGGATCTTTTATTTAAGTTAAGAGCGTTTGAGCGTGAGCAGCGGACTTCGTATTACCAGTTGCAGCATTTAGAGCATCAGCTCTTGCAAGAAAGGTCAAAGCTTGAATATATGGACTAACCCAACTTAGATTTCATACGGTCTTTCTCTAAGTGAGAATCTTAGCTCCAAGGAGGCTTGGCAGCGAACTGTTCAGTTAGGTAATCCAAAAAGACTCGCACTTTAGCCGATAGGTGTTTGCGATGGGGGTACACGGCATTAATTTTTTGCTGGGGAATGCCATAATTCGTCAATAAAGGGATAAGACGACCCGCCTCTATATCTTTATTAATCATAAAACTGGATAGCCGTGCAATGCCTCCGCCTAGCAGGGCATATTCATGTAAACCATCGACATTATCGGTTACAAAACTGCCTGTTACATTGAAGGTTTCCACCTTAGTTTCACCTGATTGATGGCTGGTAAACTGCCAGTGATTAAATATCTCGTTAGTGGATAGGCGTAAACAGTTGTGTTCTAAAAGGTCAGAGGGTTTTTGTGGTATGCCTTTGGAGTCAATATAGTGTGGGCTTGCACAGACTAAGCGTTCACTCTCTCCTAGTTTCCGAGCAACTAAGTTGGTGTCTTTTAGCTCTCCTAACCGGATCGCTAGATCAACCCCTTCTGCAATAAGGTCGACCGCTTGGCCGCTAAGCTGGAACTCCAATTTTATCTTAGGGTAGCGTGCTTGAAACATCGGCATTATTGGCAAAAGCTGATGTTTTGCAAACCCGTGGGTACTGTTGATGCGAAGTGTTCCCGCTGGTTCCTGTACTAAGCCTGTTAACGCGTCTTCTACATCGTCTATTTCTGCCAAAATATCAACGCAGTGGTTGAAGTATATCTGGCCCCCTTCTGTCAGGCTTAACATGCGGGTAGTACGGTTGAGAAGTCGGACGCCCAAGCGGGTTTCTAGCCTTGTTAAAAGCTTGCTGACTGCTGAAGGTGATAGATCTAATTGCCGACCAGCAGCGGAAAAACTGCCCTGCCTAACTGATTCGACAAAAACCTGCATCTCAGTCCACTTAGCCAAGTATGACTCCTATTGTTGAATTATATTCACATATTCTATGACAGTTTTGATATTTATCAAAAATAAGCCCTAGGGATAAACTGAGATCTAACAATAATTCTGGGTTTTAGGTGAACCCAACTTATTCCATCTAATGAGAAAGGTACTGTCATGCTTGAGCTATATACCCACCCAATGTCTCCATGCGCTCAGAAAGTTCGTATTGTCTTAGCAGAAAAGGGATTAGATTGGACTAAACACACCGTTGAGCTGTCCCAAAAAGAGAACTTGCGGCCAGTATATTTGGCACTAAACCCTCTCGGTGTTGTACCAACGCTTGTTGATAAGGGGCGTCCCATAATTGAATCCAGCATCATTTGTGAATATTTAGATGATACTTTTTCTGCCCACAGCTTAAAGCCATCCTCCTCTTATCAGGTTGCTCAAATGCGTCTTTGGATGAAGCATGTGGATACTAAGCTTCATCCTTCATGTGGTGCGCTCCAATGGCCTATAGTCATGCGTCCTGCCTTAATGGAAAAAAGTCAGAGTGAGCGTGATGAGTTGTTGGAGAAAATACCTGAAAAGCCTCGCCGAGAACGACAAAAACGTTTAGTTCAATATGGTCTTGATGCGCCAGATGTGATTGATGGGATTAATCTTTATCGTAAAACTATTCTCGATATGGAGGCTGCTTTATCTGAACATCAATGGATAGTAAGTGATAACTTTAGTCTTGCTGATGTGTGTTTAGCGCCTTATTTTCAAACGATTTATCAGTTTGGTTGGAGCGATATGTATAAAGATTGTCCTCGGGTCGCTGCTTGGTTTGAGCGTTGCCGAGGGCGAGATTCCTACCTGACGTCAGTTATTGCTGATTTCTCTCCTGAGATTGAGGCGGATCTATTAGCGAAAGGTCAGCCCGCATGGAAGATTATTAGTGCACATCTTGCAGCCCATCGCTGATAGATACCGAGATTAATTATTTTGCTCGGTTGGAACTGTGCTTCACCTTAAGTGTCAGAGCCATAGTGACTGATAATTGGTGGGGCGTTAAATGAGCATGTGGTTAATCTTTCTAGTGTCTGGCTTGGCGCTGGTATCTATTTTCCTGTCTAGAAAAGCGACTCAAGAAGGTGGTTTTTTTAGAGGTGAATCGGCAGATGGTAGAGCGCCTACACTGCTTGCTTTAACCTTCTCGCAAGTGACCACTTGGATATTTGCTCGCTCTTTACTCAATGCTGCTATTTTGGGGTTCTATTACGGTATTTGGGGGGCTTTAGCCTACGCAGCCTACTATCTTTCTTTTCTTACTGGTGGCCGGATTATTGACCATCTCCGTTTTGAGCAAGGCTATGACAGCGTACAAGGGTTTTTAAGTGATCGTTTCGGTGCTTGGGGCGGACGCTGTTATAACTTTGTGGTGGGGATACGGTTGGTCAGTGAGGTCTTTGCCAATTTATTAGTCATTGGCATTTTATTTGGTGCGGCAGGTTCTCAGTCATACACTTTAGCCGTTATAGGGTTAGCCGCCGTAACGCTCCTTTATTCAGTGCTTGGCGGTTTATACGCTTCGCTACGTACTGATGTTATGCAGATGTGGGTGTTTTTAGTCGTGCTTAGTATTTTGCTAGGCATCGTGATTAGTGGAGGCCACTTTACGACTGAGCTGCTGACATTTAAACCGTTCGATATTAGTCAGCCTGGGCCAATTTTGCTGCTGGTGGCATTGCTACAGGTCTGGAGCTATCCAATGCATGACCCCGTTATGATGGATCGAGGTTTTCTTGCCGATAGAGAGACGACAAAACGTAGTTTTCTGCATGCGGGCTGGATCAGTAGTGTTAGTATTCTTGCGTTTGGTTCTTTAGGTGTAATCGCTGGCGCTAATGGTTTGGAAGGCGAAGATATGAATCAGGTTTTGAGCCGACTATTGGGTGAATTCCCTATGTTCCTATTTAGCGCATCTCTGGTTATCTCTGCCATGTCTACGCTAGACAGTACTTTGACTAGCTCGGCAAAAATGATTGTGCTTGATATGCGCCTTATGTCTGTAAGCCTTAGAAATGGGCGGATGGTTATGGCCATCTTTATGTTACTGGGTTTGTTATTAGTGTTTGTTGGGAATAAAGATATCTTCAGCGCTGTTGCCGTTAGCGGAACGGCCTCAATGTACCTTGTACCTGTTATCTTCTTTAGTCTCTGGGGGAATCGGCGTGATATCCCTGTGTGGAGTTATATCGGCAGTTTCTTCTTGGCTATCAGTGGTTCACTCCTGTATTTCACTGAGTCCTCCTCTTACACCATGTTATTAGGTGAGGTGCATAAATACACTAAACTTTTGTGGATCTGTATCGCTGTGATGGTTGGCGGATGCGCTCTTTTTATGATCGGTGGCGCAAGCCAAAAACAACTACAACCTCTTGCTAATCATTAATAGGAATAGAAGAGCGATTATGGATCTTGGTAAGTTGTCTGGCCCTGTGCTGATTTTTGGTGGACCGTATAGCAATTTAGCGGCAACTCGCGCGATGCAAGCTGAAGCGTCCCGTCTTGGTATTTCAGCGAAGCAGGTTATTTGTACCGGTGATTTGGTGGCTTATTGCGCCGAGCCTGAAGCCACTGTTCAATTGATTCGTGATTGGGGTATTCCTGTCGTGATGGGAAATTGTGAAGAGTCTTTAGCTCAAAATGCCCCCGATTGTGGATGTGGTTTTGATCAAGGGAGTGCATGCTCCCTATTGGCGGTTGAATGGTATAACTTCAGCAATCAGCGCTTGTCTCAAGATGATAAGCACTGGATGGCAGCTTTGCCGCGAGAGATTCGATTTAGCTTGAATGGTCGGACTGCTACGGTTATCCATGGTAGCTATGAGCGGATAAATGAGTTTGTCTTTGCTAGTGGAGATAAGGTTGTTAAAAATAAACAGCTAAACTTAGCGGGTAGCGATCTGCTTATTGGAGGCCATTGTGGTTTGCCTTTTGGGGCTGAGTTAACGGATGGTTATTGGTTAAATGCGGGCGTGATTGGGATGCCGGCTAATGATGGCACAACGGATGGTTGGTATATGCTACTGCAACCGGTCGATGATCAAATAGAGGTGAGTTGGCATCGTTTGGCCTATGATGCCAGCGGTGCCGCAGAAAGCATGAAACAAGCGTCCCTGTCTCAGGCTTATGCTAAAGCTTTAGTGACGGGCCTTTGGCCGAGTGTGGATATATTGCCAGCGCCGGAATCTGCACAGACCGGCGTGAAACTTCATCTGCAAACACGCAGTATTTAACGCTTAGATTACGCATCGTTGTTAGTTCAAGAAAATTTTCACCTTCTTTAGGCGTTGCACTAAAGGCGTTGCACTAAAGGTGTTATTGAACAATCATAAAAGATATTTTTATTGTTGATTAGTAGTGGCTAATATGGAGACATAATATAATAAGAAGTTGTTGTTGCGATGAACTATATTACTGCGGTTCTGTTTTCTTTCTTTGAACGTTTGCGGATACTCCTATCCTCCTTAAAAACGTTAATGACTCTCCTTGGCTTCGCCTTCCTTATCTTTTGTAACCTTGCTCAAGCAGGGGTGATGGATAAGGCAGCGATGGAGAAAGCATTCCCTTCTCCCTATGTGGTTGGTGATAAAGATGAGGCCTTACCTATTTGGCCGCTTTATCAGCAAATATCTACAGACACCCCGCTTGTTGGTTACGCCTTTGAATCGATTGATCTTGCAGCAATCCCAGGTTTTGCCGGTATCCCTTTTAATCTATTGGTTGCTATTGATCCTGATGGTCGTTTTATAGATGTTCGCGTTTTATCCCATCATGAACCAGTCTTTTTAGAGGGACTTGGCGAAAAACCATTGATCGACTTTTCTAAACAGTACAAAGATGTTTCGTTGATGCAAAACATCAAGATTGATGCGAAACCGGGTTTGGGCGGCGCTAACAATAGCGCCAATGTTTATATTGATGGCGTGACTAAAGCCACCGCTTCAGTTCGTATTTTCAACCAATCTTTGCTTGCTTCTTCGTTAAAGGTGGCCCGTGAGAAATTAGGTTATGCCAAAGGACGTGATCCTGACCTTATTGCACGTATTAAACCTGATTTATTTGAGTCGATGTCTTGGCAGGAATTGCTAGATGAGGGGCTGATTGTTAAATACGCCTTCAGCAATAAAGAGGTGGAAGCGCGGTTTGTGGGAACAATTGGGGAAGGCGAAGACCCTGAAGGGCTTGAGGCACCGGATGAAACCTTTGTTGAGATTTATGCTGCAAATTTGACCATACCGACGGTTGGTCGAAACCTATTACTACCTACCGCATGGGACTATGTAAAAGAGAATGTCGCCAATAATGATCAGTTGCTACTTATTCTAAGTCAGGGCCGATATTCATTTACCGGAGAAAATTTTGTGCGCGGTAAAGTGCCTGAGCGTATCAGTTTGCACCAAGCTGAGTTGCCCATAGAGATGCGTGACTTTGACCTAGATGATCGTTTAAATCTTTTTGATCTTGAGTATAAGCTTAATCTGCCTGAGGAGCTGGAGGGTTACGAATGGAAGCTCTTTCATGTTATCGGTCAAGCGGGCCTTGATCCGGCGTATCCTGCCGAATTTAAGCTGAATGTCGTACGGCAAAAAGGTTGGTTATACCCTGAAAGTGTGACCGAAGGGCTCGATTTTAAATTACCTATTCCTGAGCAATATATTCTTGCTGCGGAGAGTGATAACAAAACATGGCATAGCTTATGGGCCGGTCGTAAGACGGATATAATAATTCTACTTACCGGCTTGTTGATCTTAACCGTTGTGTTAGTGAAGCACCGTATACTGACAGGGTCTAAGCACCGCTTACGTTGGTTCCGTCCTTTATATTTACTGTTTACCTTAGTATTTATTGGTTGGTATGCCCAAGGGCAGCTGTCGATTGTTAATATCACGGGTGTATTACAGGCTTTAGTCGCAGGACGAAGTTTAGAGTTCTTCCTATATGACCCGATGACGGTATTACTTTGGGCCTATATTGGTATCACTTTCTTTGTCTGGGGGCGTGGTACTTTCTGTGGTTGGTTATGTCCTTTTGGTGCATTACAAGAGTTGATCGGTAAGCTATTGGCCTTTCTTAAACTACCACAAATCAAAGTATCACCTCTGTTAGATTCACGCTTGAAGTGGATTAAATATATTGTTCTTGCGGGCATATTGGTTGTGGCTGTTGTTTCTATTCCCCTAACAGGTAGTGTGGTTGAGATTGAGCCCTTTAAAACGAGTATTACATTAATCTTTGACCGGTCATGGCCATTTGTTCTTTGGGCCTTAGTGCTGTTAGTGCTAAGTTTGTTTGTCTACAAAGGTTACTGCCGTTATATCTGCCCCTTAGGTGCAGGTTTAGCTATTTTTGGTAAGCTGAGAATATTCAACTGGCTTCCACGTCGTAATGAGTGTGGCCAGCCATGTCAGCTTTGTAAACACCGCTGTGAATATCAGTCGATCGAGCAAACAGGCAAGATTGATTACGATGAGTGCTTTCAATGTTTAGATTGCGTTGAGATCTACGAGAGTGATGATCTTTGTGTACCGCTGATTGTTGAAAAGAGAAAAGGGCGTAAACTCAAAACGCGCCAAGATAACGATAATATAATTGCATCTAGTTAATTCCTGCGACCTATGCATCGGCAGAGTGTAGAGATAGACCTCTCTACGCTCTATCCGTTTTAATATTTAAACTCTCCCTACAATTTCGGTGAGCATAGGACAATATCGACTGTTCTATATTTGCTGATGAACCTTAAGTTTCCCTTTTAAGGCTGGTATAAGGCTAATTTCCTATTGGATTTAGCTTTTATTCTAGGCAATCTGTTTACGGTCTAATGGTTTAATTAATATATAAACTTTTACAGTAATAGAGATCGAAATAAGTTAAGGCGATTCTGATTGATTGTTCCGCCTATAATTTTTAACGATAGGAATGTTTGAATGAGTTGTGTGTTGTTTAACGAATATCCTACCCAAGATGGTAAGCGAATAGTTGAGATCTGTTTAAATGCGGAACGCTCTTTAAATGCTCTAACACTGGATATGATCGACCTGATCCAGCCTAAGCTCGATCAGTGGCAAGACGACGACAGAGTTGTCGCTGTTATTTTAGATAGCGCAGGTTCTAAGGCTTTTTGTGCTGGTGGTGATGTTGTCAGTATTTATAAAGCGATTAGTGAAGACTCTAATGCCAAGTATCCTAAAGCTTTTTTTACCCGTGAATATACCCTTGATTACACTATACATACCTATAGCAAGCCTATTATCTGCTGGGGCAGCGGTATTGTAATGGGTGGGGGTATGGGACTTATGAATGGTTGTAGCCATCGTATAGTGACTGAAACTTCCCATTTAGCTATGCCTGAAGTAACCATTGGTCTTTATCCTGATGTTGGAGGGAGTTGGTTCCTAAATCATATGCCGGGCCGAACGGGGCTCTTTTTAGGTTTAACCGGAAACCCCATGAATGCCGCGGATGCCCTGTTTTTGGGATTAGCTGACCGGTTTGTGGCGACAGAGTTGCGGGAGCTTATGTTAGAGCGCCTTCAGGCAGAGTTATGGGGTGATGCTAATGCTGCTGTTAATCGAGTGTTGCGTAGTTTAGAGCAAGAATCTCAAGCCTGTTTTAGTTCAGAGTCACCGGTAAGGCACCATTATGATTTTATTCAACAGATTACTGACCATGATTCTGTGGCGGGTTTTGTCGATAGTTTATTAAGTGTTGAAAGTGATGATAAATGGATAAAGCGAGCCCAAAAGGCCATTCATCATGGCAGCCCGTTGGCGATTAATTTAATAAAGAAGCAGCTCGAAGTGACTAAGCATATGTCCTTGAAAGAGGTGTTTTGTGCAGAGCTTATCTTATCGGTGCAATGCTGCCAGCATAAGGAGTTTCCTGAAGGGGTTCGTGCTTTGCTTGTGGATAAAGATGCTGACCCTCAGTGGCGCTTTAAAACGTTAGCGGATGTGGATAACACTTATGTGGATAAGTTTTTCCTCTCGCCTTGGCAGAAAAATCCATTGGCTGAGATGTAGTCGCATCAAACAAAAAATATAATAATTAAGGGAATCATCAATGGGATCGGTAATTAAAAAAGGGATTTACCAGTTGGTTAAAGAGGCAAACCAAGTGGTGCGAGAGATTTCGGTATCTGAAGCGATCGCTCTGTATGGGAAGGAGGGTGTGCAGTTTGTTGATCTTCGCGATATTCGTGAATTAGAACGTGAAGGGGTTATTCCTGGGGCTTATCATTGCCCAAGGGGTATGTTGGAGTTTTGGGTTGATCCGGAAAGTCCTTATGCTAAAGAAATATTTCAGCAAGAACTGACCTTTGTCCTCTTTTGTGGTGGGGGTTTACGCTCTGCATTGGCTGGAAAGGCGATTATAGAGATGGGATTGACGGATGTGCTACATATCCACGGCGGTTACGCAGGGTGGAAAAAGGGGAAGGGTCAGACTGCCGAATTTATAACTAAAGTGAATTAGCTCAGACTAGATCTGACACATCATCTTGAAAAAGAGAGAGTTACCCGTTTTGATAAAGGTGTCGAATCT
>NZ_LUTR01000022.1 GCF_001597725.1 Neptuniibacter marinus | reverse complement strand
CGACAGTTACAGTTCCACTGAGGAAAACCGCCGCCAGCGGCTGAGCCTAATACTTGTACTTTCATTATTTTTCTTCTAGTTGATTACTTTATTACAGGCTTTTTGGTATCTATAAAAATAAGAGGTAGAACTAATAAGGAAAGGCGCCTAACCAAAAAAGCTATTCAATAAATCATTTTATATTACAGCTTTGATTAGACGCCGATCTTATGCAACTTATAGATATACAGTTGCGACCATCATCTGGGGAAGATGAAATAAAGCTTAACGGTTTGCAAAGTACATAGTAACTTCAAAACCAATTCTTAGATCGCTATACGTAGGTTTAGACCATTTCATAAGTAACTCCTATTATTAAATTTATTATCTCTTGTTTTAATATTGCTTATCAAAGTGAAACACCTGTTGCAGAAGCGGACAGCTGTTTGCGATATACAGGCATTACACTTCTTACGTAAATACCAAGCTAGATTCATGCCAAAATATCAAATTACGCATACTTACCGCATGATTTCATGCCAACTCTAATTCGACAAAAGCACTTCGGGGTTAAAGCCCATAATTAATGCCCCCCAGTGCCTACCACCCACAAAGACAGGAATTGATAGCTCATTAAGTATTTCACCTGTATCGCGTATATATGTCTGCATAAGGAAAGGTTGTGTATGAGTTGCCCTGCGCTGCTCTGAGCGCGTATCAAAGAAAATCCGCCGATTACGACTTTGGAGATTATCAATTGAGAAATCCCCGATCATAGGCTTAGACACTTTTTTATGATGTGTAGCTATATAGCCACGTTGATCCACCAATACGGTATAGATAAACTCAGAGTTCAACTCTATAAAGCGATCAATGACAGTCTGAAAACAACCATCAAACTTATCCGTACAAGATGTTACAAATTTTGCTGGCTGCTGATCTGGATTAACCCGCTGGTAATTAGTATCAAAAATATTACAACGCTGACCAAGCTCTTCGAGCAATCCCTGTAACTCACCATGAAAGCCCCTACCCTTTACAATAATGCTCTCAAAAGCACCATAACCAATAATGAAACGAGACAGTAACTCTTGACTCTCCTCAGTCGATACCTCTAGATCATTAGAGAAACTCTGAGAGTGCTCCATCTCCTGCTTAATATCCGCAGAAATTTTAGTAATCAGATCCACCTGCTTATGAGAGCTTTTATTGGTGTACGAAAGCTCATCAATAGCAGCACTAATACTGGACAACTGACCATCCACCTGTTCAAAGTCAGTTACCAACTGGCCAAACTGAACGGTTGTTTGTTCGATAAACTGCCCAGTCGATTCAACATAACCCAAAATATTCTTGGCGCTACTCCCTGTATCTGATACTAAGGATGACATCTGAGAGATATTTTTATCAATCTCGCTCGTAGCTGAGCCCACTTTTTGGGCCAACCCTCTGACCTCATCAGCCACAACCGCAAACCCTCGCCCAGCGTCACCCGCACGCGCAGCCTCAATAGAGGCATTAAGCGCTAACAGGTTTGTTTGCTCAGAGAACTCCTGAACCATCAACAATATTTGCGTAATATTTTGCGAATTTGCATGCAAGCTCGCGATTTTAGTTTGAAACTCACTAACTAGCTGCTGAATGGCCTCAACTTGTTCCTGGACCTTCAACAGCTCTGAACTGGAGCCCCGTACATCATTAAGATTTGATGAATTCTGCTCGCTTATTTGGATAGTACTTCTAGCGATCTCCTCTATAGCCTGAGTAGACTCACTACTAGACTGAAAAACCTGATGCGCTTTATCCTCTTGATCACTTGCGTTATTACTTGCCTGCCCAATCACTTTTTTGAGGCGTGCCGCCGACACCGCAATGTTCACACTTCTTGAACGCGTATCCGCAATAATATCCTTAAGCTTAGAAGAGAACTCATTATAACTCCGTGCCATAACCGAAATTTCATCACAGGTATAAACAGGTAGCGTTACTGATATGTCCCCCCCTTTTTCTTTAATAGCACTTAAAACCCGAGTAATATCTTGGATCGGTTTGAGAAAAAGATGGCGCATAAAAAAAATAGTGAAAATACCACCCACCAAAGCCAACCCCACCGTCACTGAAGCCGATAACCAAAACATACTTAAGGCATCCCCCAACAACAGCTTAGTCGATTCAGCCACCTTAGCAGACAACACAATCGACTCAACATATTGTGTATGACGATAAGTTAGAACCATCAAAACAATATTAGGAATGATCAGAAAAGAGACATTACCTACTATCTTTTTAGTAAGAGAATTAAATAAAGTCCGTTCAATACTTTTATATAAACTCATATATCCACTGCTCTTCTTTTTATAATTATCTTTAAGGGCTCAACCCAAAGCACTTGCAAACAGGCTTCCCAATTGTCAGAAACCACTTTTTAACAACGAGCGATGAGCAATAACCAAGACTTTTAGCTATCAAAATATATGCCAAAAATAAAAAAGTGCAAAATAAGTAAATAAAAAAGGAGATAAGAGCTCTAGACATCCCCAATCAAAGCGAGACAAATCCATCTTAGGTATGAAACACTAAAAAGAATAATAAAATGGAAAAAATAAAATACGCCACCAAACAAAACAAAACAAAATCGACATCGGCACCTACATCAACAACCTACCACCAACACTACAGATCCTTTGCCCTTATGAGCAAAAATACTAACTCTGTGGATAAAAAGCGCCAACTGTTGCAAAACTGCAACATCTGTATCATTTCCGTCCTGAGTACAAACCCTGCACCAAACCACACAAACAGAAACACCTGCCTCAACGCAGCAAAAAAACGGTGCACAACAGCAGCAGATGCATTAATTAATCTTTCCTATCAAATAGTTATAAAAAACAAACACAAAGAAACACTTTTAAGGCACGATAAAACCGCCTTATATTTCAACCAATTCCCACATGCAAGTCATGCAATTTAAAGCCGTATTTTGAGCCTAGCAACTATGAAAATCACACACATAAAAGAAAATTTAGGCTGGCATACATCCTGCAAAGATTTCATGAACAATGAAGCCAAACATTGCTACAGTAGAACTCGTATAACAAAAAGCCTTACAATTTAAATAGCGTGAAAGCATGCTCTCATCTATATAGATAAAATTGTAAAGGCAGGAGCGAATCCAGCATGAGAAATATGCCACAAATAAATGGCACCAAGGACGTTGTCGCCTATGTAACAGGGAATTTACAAGATCGAAAAATTATCCCAGGAGATCGAATCGCTAGATCATGGGAAAGAAGCCTATTAAAGCATGGCCTAGACCCTAAAATCCCCCAACCCGTAGACATCCTTACTCATTATGAGATCCAAGAGCAGCTACAGTTACATGAGGACTATCTAAATATTGCTCGAAATGGATTAACCGGCTTATCAAAACGTATAGCTAACGCAGGTTTTTCCGTCTTACTCACAGATGAATTCGGATTAACGTTAGACGCACGCCTGCCAAAAATGTTTAAAGATACATGCCAAGAGGCAGGGCTATTAGTCGGCTCAACTTGGAAAGAATCACAAGCTGGAACCAATGGCATAGGCACTTGCTTAGAAGAAAAGGAATCCATGATAATTCACCATCATGAGCACTTTTTCGCCAACCACAGCGCCCTAAGTTGCTCAGTCACCCCTATTTTTGATCCACTAGGCAATCTAAAAGGCTGTTTAAATGCTTCATGCCTCAATGTCTCCGGTAGCAAAGAAAATCAATTTCTAACCCTGCAAATGATTATCATGTACGGCAGGATGATTGAAAATAGCTATTTCCGCCAAACGTACCGAAGCCAGATTACAATGAATGTAAAAGAAACTAATAACTTTTCTGACTTAGCACAGGAACAGCTATTAGCAATTAACGAACGCGGCGTTATTATCGGCGCGAACCGTTCAGCATTCGCAGAATACGAAAGCCTACTAGATCGAGGCCAACAATTACTTGGCACCCAAATTGAGGATATTGTTGGTTTAAATGTGGATCAACTACTCACCCAAAGCAACGGTGGTGCATCAACAATCAGGCAGCAATCACCAAAGCTACTTGATGAAATAGAGATAGCTATTCGAGTCCCCGCTAATAGGGCAATGAGAAACAATCAAGAAAATACCATAGCAAAACAAAAAGATATCGCATCACCTTCCGTAAAACACAAGCACCCTACTTTAGAAAAACTAGCTGGGGAGGATGAAGAAGTACTTCGTAATGTGCAACAAATAAGGCATATTATCAACAAAGATATCCCTATTCTAATTACAGGTGAAACTGGCACAGGAAAAGAAGCCTTTGCTCGCGCAATCCACGACGCAAGCAATAAAAAGAACGGCCCTTTCATTGCCTTAAATTGCGCCGCTATTCCAGAATCTTTAATAGAAAGCGAGCTATTTGGCTACAAAAGCGGCTCATTTACTGGCGCTAACCGTAAAGGAATGAAAGGAAAGCTCGAACAAGCAAATGAGGGCACAATATTTCTTGATGAGATAGGAGATATGCCTGCACAGCTGCAAACACGCTTATTACGAGCACTCGCTGAACGTGAAATAATGCCTCTCGGCGCAACCGCTCCTATCCCATTGGATATACAAGTCATTTCAGCAACCCATCAAGACTTAATGCAACGAATAAAAGAAAAAATGTTCCGTGAAGACTTTTACTATCGGTTAAATGGGATGTCACTAAAACTACCCTCCCTTCGCGAGCGCAATGATAAAGACTTCATAATAAACTGCATACTAGACAGTGAATTAGGCGGCGCAGACGGGGTAGCATTTGCACCTCAAGCACGGCAGATTCTTCACGATTATCATTGGCCTGGCAATATACGCCAATTAGCGAACGTGCTCCGCTACGCCCTCGCGGTGTCAAAAGACAAGCATATCACCGTTGACGACCTCCCTATTGAAGTTCGCGCATCCAAAGAAATATACAAAGAAGAGGAAATTATTCCTGAAGCTGAAAAGTCAATGAGCTTATCCGATTTTGTAAGCGACGAAGAAGGCCGCCGCTTAATTGATGCGCTACGCCAATATCGCTGGAATATAACTCAAGTTTCTGAAGAACTTAATATTTGTCGTTCGACCGTTTACAGAAAAATGAAAAAATACAATATAGTTCAACCTAACGATATATATTAAAATCCATTAATCCATTAATCCATTAAAGGCTGGGGCTCATTGCCTCAGCCTTTATATATCACTACAACCTACCTAATATTTTTATTATTTATAAACAATCCTCTTACACACCTATTATTCAAAACAGAATCAGCACCAACGATACTTCCTCTATCCACACCTACAAAAACACACTGTTCAATAAAAGCCAACACCTTATAAAAAATTGAAAACCAGTATTCTCTAAATAATAATCACAAATATCCATATATAAACTTAAATAAAAAACTCATCTATTTTTAAAAGAAATAAATATTATTGAATACCCTTCAGAACACATAAAAAACCACCTAAAAATAAAAAAACACTTGTCGCAAAAACAAAGCACTTATGCGACAAGTGGATAAAAAAAAACACGAGAATAATTACAAACAAGCCGGAAAAATAAAATTCCTCTTAACTTTCAATAAGATAAATAAAATAAATTTGCAAAAAATATCTGGCACAACAATTGCCATATAGGTATTGGCTAGAGTAATTAAAGTTAATTATTTTTGTTCACTAAAACAAAAACTTACTAATAAAAAGTTCGGGGGATTCGTTAATGAAACGAACACTAATAAACATGAATGTTGCTGCTGCAATATTTGCTATGTCCACTGCAGCAACCACAGTAAACGCTGCTGAATTCATGGATGGAAAAATAAAAATCAGTGGCGCAGCTATGCAAGCATGGCAATCAGGCATTGAAGTAGACGGAGCAGCTGCGAATTCTGCAGATGCAGCCGCAGATTCTGCTTTTCAACGCATGCGCTTTGCATTAAACATCAATGCGCAGATATCTGAGAATGTTTCCGTATTCGCTGAGTTATCTGAAGAACCTAACGACTGGGGTAACGGCAGCGCTGCAATCAGCCAAGATTTAGGCTGGATTCAGTTTGACCTACCTAGCAACACAGGTGTTCGCCTAGGTAATGTTATTTCAACAACTCAAAACTTTATCCGCTACTCAGATGGTGCTGCTGTACAAAGTAACCCGTTTGTAGGTAACGGTCTAGTCGACATGATTACTGCTGAGGAAGGTCTATGGGCTTATGGTTCTCATAATCTATCTAGCGGCACAAACGTAACATGGGATGCCGTACTAGCAACACCTGACTTCTTCACAGATTTCTCTGACGGTCACGGTTATAACATGGGCTTACGCGGTACCATTAACCTAGAAAGCGGTCTTTCTTTTGGTGCAGGTACGTTTAAAACCAATCACGACCAAGCATCAGTTGCTGGCAAAGCGGCTGGTTCATTGATTGCTGTTGGTGATGGCGACAACTACCAGTTCGCAAACACTGCTGTTAATGCACGCGGAACTCACCCACTGATCGTTCCAGGTGTTGATGCCTTCATTTGGCAGGCTGATGTGCAATATAAAGCTAACAACTTCCTTGTACACGGCCTTATCGGTCAAGCAGAAGATGATTACAGCTGGGTAGGCCAAGGTGCAGGCGGCTCAGGTTTAACCTCGACAAGCTACGTAGCACAAAAATCTAAGATGGCCTTCTGGTCAATCGAGGGTAAATACGATATCAGCAATGATTTCTACGTCGCTGCTCGTTATGCAGAATCAGAAAACAAAAGTGCTGGTATCAGCGGTCCAAACGAAGCTACACGCTTACAGGTTGGTGCCGGTTACTGGATGAACGACTCTACTCTGTTTAAAGCTGAATATGTTAAACAGGAAGAAGATCAGTTCTCCGGCGGTGGCGCTACAGACTCTAGTGTTGCTGGCGGAACAGAATGGGACGGTTTAATCGTAGAAGCATCTGTAACCTTCTAATCGATTAACGTGGGAGCCCACCCCCTTCGGGCTCCCATCGTTTTCTTTCTCTCTTTCGTTAGATAATTACGTCATCATTTACTCTCGGTGAGTCTCACCTATTTCGTTGTGATTTTCACCCTTGAAGAAAATCGATACCTCCGTTTTCTTCAATCTACTGTTACGACAGCAGTGGCTTTGGCCTGCCTAAGTTCGCACTCTAAGGCAGGCCCTTTTTACCCCTAGGCCCAGAAATTTAAACAAAAAAGCATCACTTGTTGCGTGACTAAAACAGTAATAGCACTACGGAATAAACCCGCAAACCAAAACATTTAGAACCCCATAAAAGTCCTTATAAAACAGATAATTAAAATTTATTTTTTTCCAAAAAAACATCTTAAACATGGCACATATACTGCTAATTTAATCTTATTCACAATAAAACTAATAACCAGCTAATGGAGTAGTCTATGAACGATTTCCTAACCCCGCAAGCGAAACAATTTTTAAGTCAGTCGATCCCACAATTCATTAATGGTACTTGGATCAATAGTGAAAGCGGAAAAACTACAGATGTTATTGATCCATCATCTGGATCAAAAATTGCCACGGTCTCTTCTGGTGACGCACAAGATGTTAACCTGGCCGTAGTAACAGCAGATAAGGCATTTAAAAACTGGTCAGCACTATCACCTGCAGAACGCGCTCAATATTTAAACCGCCTTGCTGACAAACTTGAAAGCGAGTCTGAGACGCTCGCCCAATTAGAAGCGCTTGATGTAGGTAAAGCATTCGTCAATGCTGATGGCTTCGATATTCCTTTCGGCATTGAATGTGTACGTTACTATGCAGATCTTGCTGTCAATGCTGATTACGGCAAAACTTTAGATTTAAAAGATATGGACGCACGCGTCCACCGCGCTCCTTATGGCGTTTGTGGTTTTATATTTCCTTGGAACTTCCCTTTTGACCTTCTCATGTGGAACGTTATACCTGCGTTAGCTGCGGGTAATACCGTTGTTATAAAACCAGCCGAGTTAACACCTCTAACCACTCTGTATGTATGTAAGTTAGCTGAAGAAGTTGGCATTCCTGCTGGCGTAATTAATGTTGTTGTTGGTGCAGGTAGAGCTGTAGGCACACCACTTATTGAGCATCCTAAAACACGCCGTATTTCGTTTACTGGCTCTTCCGGTGTAGGCAAACAAATAGCTTCCATGTGTGGTCAACGCCCTATTCCTTGCAAACTAGAGCTTGGCGGTAAAGGTGCTGCGGTTGTCTTTGATGATGCTGATATCGATAATGCTGTGGAGCAACTTGCAGGCGCGATCACTCTAAACACTGGACAAGTTTGCTGTACCGCAACGCGTTGGTTAATTCACGAAAACATCTACGATCAATTTGTTGAAAAAGTAACAACTAAATTGAAAAGCACCGTTATTGGGCCTGGTATAGATCCAAAAACAGAGATGGGACCTGTCGTGAGCCAAGCTCAACAAAATACAGTTCTCGAGTATTTAGATAAAGGCTTAACTGAAGGTGCCGTTGAAGTCTTAGCTGGCGGCAAGGTTTCTGTTAATGGTCATGATGGGGGGTATTACGTATCACCTTATCTATTAACAGGCTCACCTAACAACATCTGCTTTAAAGAAGAGATCTTCGGCCCAGCCGCTTTTCTTGTTAAATTCAAAACTGAAGGTGAAGCACTAGAACTAGTTAATAGCTTAGAGTACGGATTAGCAAATAGTGTATTCAGTCGTGATATTGAACGCTGCAACCGTGTAGCAGAACAGATGATTGCAGGGAATAGCTGGATTAATGCTCATAACGTTTTTGCATACGGCTTACCTTACGGCGGGATCAATATGAGTGGTGTTGGTGGTGGCGTAAACTCCCCAGAAACATTCTATGATTACTTACGTGAACTAACTATTGCTAGACCTCTTGGCTAGCCCTTATTGCTCTTAAAACAAAACTGGGTATTTATATAAATGCCCGGTTTTTTTTATCTCTAAGTTAGCCCCTCTCATATCCCCCTTTCACATCAAGATTTATAACTAATTATTTTCAGCAAAGAGTGCACTTCATAACGTTTTTATAAGTGACAATAAAATATAAAAAAAACCCTAAACCAAAGGCTTAGGGCTAAAGCCGCCGTGAATAGCGGATGGATTTGGTACCACCGTAGAAGATGCGGTACCGAGAGCGAAGGGTACTACTCGTATAACAGGGTGAAAAACCTTATGCTTCTGCTGACACTGCGCCTGCTGCTAAGGTTGAAAGCTTTCCAAAAATAGCTCCCAAAATAAATGATAGAGAGATGATTAATAATGGGTTTTCAAATGATGCTGATGTTAATGTCTCTAAAGACATTTTCCCTTCAGTCTGGAGCAGGTAAGCAAAGGTTGCAGCATAAGAAAGAACCGATGCAGGCACCGCTCCAAAAATTGAAAGGTTAGAAGCGAACACTACGGTAAAGGCAGTTACTGCCACGACTATTGCCGCCCATAATGGACCTCCTAAAACTTCACCCAGTGGAAGTTTTAATAGAATAAAAGCGCCTATCCAGCCAATAACAACGCCGAAGACGCCGCAAACAATAGTATTTTTAAATGCAGTGTTATCCGCGCCTAAAGCAGCAAATGCTGCCCACGCAACGAAGATCGCCCAAATCAGAACGAGACCTGATAAAGGACTAAGTGCCATCCAGGTAGCTAACGCACCGAATATAGCGATACTTAAAGAAGTAGCGGTTAAAGGGTTCATAAATGACTTTTCCTTATTTTTCTTAAATTTATGTCATTGAATAAATGATATAACTAACCATTTATTAATTATCAATATAAACAAAGCAGTTATAATGCCAACTACGCATAAAAACAAAATAAGCCATAACCCCTTATAAAATGGAGGCTGTATATTTAAAAGCAACAAAAAAACAAAAAACAAACTGCGTCAATTGTCGCATAACTTAAACATAAATCATGAATAAAAATACAGAAAGCGACACTTAAAAGGTCAATCTTATAAAGAAGATAAAAACTAGGGGGATAAAAAATATACGTTTATGAATAAATAATTTTTAAAAAACAGCGATATAAAAAACTAATCTTTTACAATAAGGACGATTGAGTTAGAAGAGATAGAGTTAGGGGAGATTATTTCAATATATTCATTACTATATCCTGAACCACTAGCAATACGATGCAAAGCCAACTCGATATTATCAACAACATCCCGCTCTTGGATAATCAATACAGTATAATGAGGCATATCTATCGACTTAATATTATCATGAACTCTCTTATCAACAAATAAAATCGAACTCTCCTCAACCGCCAGCAACATTTTAAAAACAACAAAGCTTAAATTTCTATCAAAAGAAAAAGAAGAAGTTCCTTTTTCAGCAAAGCATAAATTTAATTTATCACCTACCTCCCCAGTTAATTCAAGGTGCGACAATAAAACATTATATATTTCACCTTCATCCTTTATGTCATAAACAGGAATATTTAATAATGATAATTTACGTTTTAATTTACCCATAAATACTCCTAAAAAGGGGAACCATTAATTCCCCTTTTACCAAAAAGGTCTGATAGCTAATTAGCTCTGAATATAGGCAACATGAGTATGAGTATATTCATACAAACCATGCTTACCGTCAGCTCCACCGATACCCGATTTACGAACCCCAGCATGAAAACCTTGCATAGCTTCAAAGTTTTCACGATTTACATAAGTTTCACCGTAGTCCAACTCATTGATAGCTTTCATCGTTTCGCTTAAATCACGGGTATAGATTGAAGAGGTCAAGCCATATTCAGACGCATTAGCAATAGCGATCGCTTCATCTAAATCATTAACGATTTGGATAGGCAGTACTGCACCAAAGATCTCTTTGTTCATGATCTCCATATCGCTTGTACAACCGGAAATAACTGTCGGTTGATAATGGAAGCCTTCACCTAGATCAGCAATAGATCCGCCTGTAGTTACTGTCGCCCCCTGCTGCTTAGCAGTCTCAACCATCGCGGCAACTTTATCTAAACCAATTTTGTTAACCAAAGGCCCCATATCAACATCTGGGTTCGCAATTGGATCCCCATAAGTGGTTTCAGCCATAGCAGCGGTCATTTTACTAATAAATTCATCCGCAACTGATGCATGAACATAAACACGCTCTGCACAGTTACAAACCTGGCCTGAGTTAATCACACGGGAGTTTTTGATTGCAGTAACAGCGAGGTCAATATCGGCACTTGGCATTACAATTGCGGGCGCTTTACCACCAAGCTCAAGGTTTAGCTTAGTGATATTCGGTGCTGCGGCAGCCATGATACGAGAACCCGTCTCAACACTACCGGTAAAGCTAATAAGGTCGACACTTGTATGAGTCGTCAAAGCGCTACCTACACCAGCACCTGTTCCACATACAACGTTAAATACACCCTTCGGCAAATCAGTTTCTGCAACCAACTTAGCAAATTCAAAGCAGTTATTAGGTGTTTCTTCACTTGGTTTTATAACAATAGTGTTACCCGTAACTAAAGCTGGCGCCATTTTTCTCGCAATAAGAAAAAATGGGAAGTTCCAAGGTAAAATACCCGCAACCACACCTACAGGCTTATGAAAAAGGAAAATATTTTCACCCGGACGGTCACTTGTAATGACTTCACCCTCAATACGACGAGCCCACTCAGCCATATAGTCCATATAGTCGGCAGTAAAATCCACTTCAACTCTAGCAAGGCTTAACACTTTACCCTGCTCTTCTGTGATGATTTTTGCCAACCTGTCTGCATTTTCACGAATTTTGTTTGCAATCACTCGCAAATAGCCCGCACGCTCATTTGCTGGTTTTGCAGCCCAATCTTTCTGCGCTGCTTTTGCAGCGCCAACAGCCAAGTCAACTTCATTAGCTGAAGCACTAGGAACACGGGATAATAATTGGCCATTAGCAGGATTAAATACATCAATAGTTGACGTAGGCTCCGCCATAAATTCGCCATTAACATAATTTTTATAAACAGGGGCTTCTAACATGACACATTCTCTTTTGTTTTATTGTGAGAAAGAAAGGAAAGCATAAAAAGTAAACTGCTCGCCCAACTCTAGGAATTACCACAATTAATTACTTAGTAGTAACACTCATCGGTTTTTCTATTTTTTATAAAGCGTAAAAATGCGTATTACTTGGTCACTTTTAAAAAGCTCACAACCATCTCAGTACTACTAAAACCCTTCCATAGCACCAATTGCTGTAACACATCCATAAGCATAAAATTTAAAAATAGCCTACGCTTCATAACCAACCTCTCATAAAACTGCAAAGGGTGAGCCAAAGAGACAAACAAACACAGAAAAAATGTAACCTATTGATTTACAATGATTATATAAAAAAAGCGTGATGCAATTATAAGTTTAATGGACTAACTTGAAAGGAAAAAACGACAACTAAAAACAATAAAAATGACTAATAAAAAAACAAAAACAGCTTTAAAAACAATGCCTTAATAAAAAAACAGGAAGTCAAAAAAGAGTAAAATTAGACAACAAAAACATACAAACTAGGCAGCGAAACAAGAATACAACAAGTGTAGCAAAACAAATAACACCTGTGGCGCTACTACAACACGCCACTGCCTATATATACTCAAAAATCTGCTCTCTTTACTTTTTCGCATAGGGCGACCCCAATGCATTTCACCAGTCCCACCCTTAGAGCGTATATTGCATATTCATTGATCGCTGTGGCATACCTTTTGCGTTATGAGGTAAAACTAAAAAGATAATAAGGAATAATGCCGTGAATCGTGCCACTTTAATTAAACTTATGTTGATACCTGCTCTCTCACTATCTTTCACTAATAGCCAAGCTGCGACAGAAATACTTTGGAAAGATGGTACTGACTATATAGGAATCAGCTCTCAACCAACTGCTGCAAACGCAACCCATCCCTACCAATTAAACTCCCAAAAGGTCGCTAGAATTCTTAGCCATCTTGAAATTCAAGAAAAACAAAAAACAAGCTTGACCTCTATTATATCCACCAGCTCGAGTAGTAAGGAAAGACGTGTTTTCACAGATAAAGAGATTGATATTCTCGCCCAAGGTATAAGTGATGCATTACAAAAAGCCTCCAAAAATGAAGCGATTACATTCTCTATTTCGGACTTAAGAAGCATCTATTTTGGTGATAAGCGTTTATCTATCAGTGGAACAGCCTTTGTCCAAGGTGATGCACTGAACCTGCTTTTTGGTGAAATTCATGTAGACCTACACAAAAAATATATACGCTCAGGAGAAGGCGTTAGTAACAGCCGCTTTGCTTCAAATGTTGAACTATCTCACTTTAAGCTTTCAACAGGCGATATAACAGAAGAAACAGATCACGCATGGAAGCTCAAAACCTTCCCCGGAGCAACCAGGGTTAATAACCGTAACGATTGGTTAAGTGTAAACTTAGATCATAAATACGATTACCTTCAGCCGCAGAATCCAACAGAAGTTATACAAAATAAATACCTATCCGAAAATCAGAAAAACAAACAGGACGAGAAAGAATCGGCCATAGAAGAACGTCTACAGCGCTTAGAAAAGGCAACACAAAAAGCCTCTGTTGCAACAACAGCTCCTTCTCCTAATGCAAACTCCGTAGAAGCCCGACTTAAAAAGGTGAAATCACTTTACGAGCAAGGCGTTATTCCGGAAAGCGTTTACCTCAAAAAAATGAACGCTATAATAAGTGAACTGTAAATCCCGATTAATAACAGCTTTTGATCTTGAGTATTGTGGATAAATAGCAGTAAAAAATTGTCTGATACATTTTTATATCATTACTTTTACCCCTATATTGTCTACATTAAGGGTAAAAGTAGTGATCATAAATTATTCATCAGTGATGATTATGAAATAATAGTTTTCAGCATTGCCTTCTTACTTATTATATCAAGCATTTATATCCCGTATGGAAACTCAACCATTTTCACTCAGATTAGTAAGTTTATGCTAAAAATATTAATGCGAACCCTCACATAAAAGTTATTAAAAGCTTTTATTTTTATATAGAAAAAGTGTGAAGTAGAAAAACAATTAAGCGTACCCAAAGAAACTGCTTAATTAAATAAAGAACCATGTGTAACTAATATTGACCTTACTAACGAAATACAGCGTTTAAACGGGAAGGGATACCCATATAAAAATGCATGAGCTGAATACTCCGTTTGCTAGTAACCTAGGCATAAAGATAATTACACCTTAATTCGCTCCAATAAGGTATTCCTTATTATGGCAATACTTACCACTCTTCCCTTTCGTCAATTCAACCGGATCAAACAAACTCACTAACGCTTTATGGGTGAATATTATTTTCCTCTGTCGCCATCCCTACCACTGGACGACCTTTTTTATAAGTTGCTTTAGTAATTTTTGGTATAGTCAACTGCCAACTTAAAATCCGTAACCAAGATAAGGGGAGCCGCTAATTATTTTTTAAAACTTTCCTTGTTTACGATAAACTCAGGAATTACTTTTCTACTAATAAGTGACTCCTATTGTTCAGAAGACGAATACTGCTTAACAAATTATCGGTAATGACAGACAACATCAGATTCAAATCAACATTATCAAACTACCCCACCACGGTTTTATTCGTATCGTTAGAAGTAAAAGAATAACGTCACTTAAATACAATTGAGGAGCCTAATTGTGAAACTAACAATGAAAATTTCGCCAAGACCCGTCAATGAACCCGAATTCACCCATCGTAACTCATTCGCTATTTTCATTAATGACATTGCGGTAGTTTTCAACTGTTCAAATAAGTCAATGGCATCAGCTTGAGTACCAATCAACAAAAAAGACACGAACGGCTATACATTGCCCCTTAGACAATATCTTCATTCGCATTCATATTAGAGTTAGTGCCCGAATCTGTTTAAAAATATTTACTTGGAAAATGAATCATTAAATGGCCATTACTATTCTCAATAACATTACACAAGGTTCAATAAAAACCAAAAATAGCTTTACCCAACGCCGATTAAACCGCTAGCTAGGAAAATGCTTAGCCTTCTTTTAGTCCTAGCAGTAACAGGGGAACAACAAAGACCACCATCAGCACTAGTTAATCATCCTCAAACTGTCACAGCTATAGTAGTACAGGGAAGTATTAAAAAGAGAGATAAATGATCAGTAGTTGAAACTATGCCTCATAAAAAAATACTCGATATATCGCAAAAACCCTGAAGGGAGATGGGTAAGAAGAGACACTACTTGCGATATATCGAGCGAATAGCTTAAGCGACAGCATTCACTAAGCTAGAGTAGAGCGTCATTACTAACATAAGAGTAAATAGCAAAATGGATACCAAAAACATAACTAATTGATATATAGGAATAATATCAATCTATTTATTTTTAAAATTTTGTTTATGCAACATACCGTATCGATCTAATGCGACAAATCGACCAAACAAGTCACAGCTAACATGCGAATACCACCCAGAATCACAGGGACCATTAATGCAAAGCAGGTTCACGCCTATAGATACACAATAAAATCCAATCTAAGCATCTGTATTGACCTATCCTAAAATGGTTATTTTCTAGCTATATAGAAAAAATCAAATAAAATAGTTTTGTATCAAGCTTCGGACTAACGAAACAATGTGATTCAATTTCTGAAACAAACTGTTTCAATAATCTTAAAAAATAACTAATAATCTTATTTTTTTACTCCACTCAAAATTTTTCTTAAAAATAATCAAGAAGTCATTCTTACTAAGTGCCTGTAGCTATTTGATAAATAATATAACCCATTGATATATATTAATAAATAAAACAAAAGAACTCTCCACTCCCCCAAAAAAACACTACGCTCCATCATTTTATAATGATCAAAACAAAAAAAATTCAACACCCTCAAAAAAACAATATAAACAATTGAAAAATAACAATTTTTACTAAAAAAAACACTCAAAATAAAAATCTATTGGCACATAAAATGCTTTTCCCCCTATGAATTGATGATAAGCCAATTTCACATTGGAGCGATTAAAAAGAACTCTGAGTGAAATCCCGTTGATAAATCTAATTATAAAATTCCACTGGGGAGTAATTATATGAACGCTAAGAAGGTATCCCAAGCTCAGCTTGGCACGGTCAGCCCTATTAAGGCGCTGACAGCAGCGATTCTTCTATCCACCACTGCAAGCACTGTATCTGCTGATATTCTTATCGGTGAAACAGATTCTACTAAATTATCTATGTACGGTATTTTAGATATAGGTATTCTCGCACAAGATAATGTCACTACGAACGGAAATGAAAAAGTTGGCGTTGAAACAAGTGGCTTGCGCCAGACCGTTATTGGCTTTAAAGGCAGCCGCAGTTTAGATAACGACATGGAGGCGTTCTTTAACCTTGAAGCTCATTTTGACCTAGATACAGGTATGTTCCATGGTACAGGTGACACTACAACAGCGGATGCTGATGATGGCAGTGGCGACATTCTTTTTCGTCGTCAAGCTAACTTAGGTTTGACAGGCGATTGGGGTACCGTCATCGCAGGTCGCCAATATGGGCCAGCACTACTTGCCCACCTTGCAACGGAACCACGCATCTTTAAAGAGCAGTTCTCCAACCTGTACGCTTGGGCCTACAGCCAATACTTCTCCACTATCAACAACGCAGGTTCCGGTGGCCGTAATGCCAACAATGATGTCGGTATTTTCTTCAAAAATGCGATTCAATACCGTAACAACATCAATGGCTTAGATTTTGGTGTTCTGTACTCTTTTGGTGGCCAAGAAGGTTCACAAAAAGATGGTGACGTAATTGCGATCGGCGCGGCTTACACAACTGGCCCACTTTCACTGTCTGGTTCATTCCAGAATATGCATGACCAACAAACAGGTGAAGATGTAGTCACCAGCTGGGCAACCGGTGCGGCCTACAACTTGGGTGATCTTACTTTTAAGATTAACTACATGAACACTGAGAATAACGATCAAAATGGCAACGAAATCCTTGATCTTGATGCCCTAGGCATGGGTGTCGATTGGAAATGGGCGGCAAAACACACAGCCACCGTTGCGTACTATATCAATGAAGATAATGCACCTACAACAAGTGCAGAAACTAAGTCTTTAGTACTTAGTAATGAGTACACTATGGGTGACTCTACAACCATGTACGCTCAAATGGCTTATGTCGATTCCGATGCAGGCATGAGCACTGTTTCACAATATGCAACTTCTATTGTAGCGACTCCAGCACCAGTGGGCGAAAAAACAACACTGGTCAACATTGGTGTTAACTTCGCTTTCTAAGAGAAACAGGGGCTAAATATCGCTGAGCAGATTTCTCACCCCCTTCTGAGCCATCTGCTTAGCCATAACCCCGACCAAAAACTAGCGAGATCAGCTCCGCTAGTTTTTCCAGTTCTAGAAGCCTATGTAGATACGCTATGTTCATAACTTTCACAGCATGAACTTATCGTAAGGTACAGAGGCTCAGTTAAACATCAGTGTTTAAACGTCTCTGATGTTTACTGCTAGAAATAGGGTTTTATTGATCTGGTTTTTCGCCCCCAAGCGGTAAGCAATCACTAAAACTCTATTAGGGATATCGGTGTTTAAACGTCACCGTTCCCGCAATACGTCAGGATACTCAGGTAGCTAAAACAATCACTTTGTTCCCCAAGCATTAGCGTTTGTTTAGTGTAAACCTTGAATTTGAAGGTAAGCGTTTAAACGTCGCGGCTCTTCAAACATCCTAAACGTAAGAGTCTAGCTTGACTAACTTCGTCGCCCCCAAGCTATGAAGCTAGCCTTTGTTAAATATGGCTCACTAAAAACCGGTGCCTAAACGTCGCCGGTTTTTTTTAACACCTTCCATACTCCTTATTAATGCCCTAGCTCCCCTCATATCCAACGCCAAATATTCTCTAGGCAAATTAACTTTTCAAAGAGAATGACGAGATACAAGAAAGTGAGTGAGGCGTAGATACTACGTCTGTGTAAAACAGAGTAAACGTCAACAATTATTTGTATGGACGCCTAGTCTTATAAACATTATCGAAAGATCAAAGAATAGATACAATAAGGAAAGCACAAACATAAAAAAGCACGCCATAAGGCGTGCTAAAGGGTCTATAGGAATGTCAAAAAACTTAGATCTCTTTACGCTTCATCTGATCAGCAATGTAGTCAGCCTGTCTTATTGCCAACGCGACAATGGTCAACGTCGGGTTTTCAGTGCCACTCGAGGTAAACTGACTACCATCTGATACAAACAGGTTTTTAATATCATGGGCTTGCCCCCAACGGTTAACTACACCATCACGTGCATGCTCACTCATACGGTTTGTACCCATATTATGGCTCGCAGGGTACGGAGGTAAGTTATTCACTTTCAGTGCCCCAACCGCATCGAACAACTCTTTTGATCGATCGTATGCATGGTTACGCATACGCGTATCATTAATATGGTCTGTTTTATAAACAACGGGTACAGGTAAACCGTACTGATCTTTTTCAGTTGCATGCAACGTTATATTGTTTGATTCAACCGCCATATCCTCACCACAGATCCAAAAACCTGCCATGTTGCCATAATTAGCAAGTGAATCCGCTAATTCTCGTCCCCAGCCACCTTTACCAGGATTAAGGAACGCTGACATGAAAGGTAAACCTAAATGAAGGATTTCTAATTCATAGCCTGCAAGGTGCCCACGTGTTGGATCATTATCCTTCCATTCATGCACAATACCCGGCACAACGGTACTTTTATACATATGTACGGGCTTTTCAAATTCTGCATAAACACCACCAGTTGTATGGGTCATATAATTTTGACCCACTTGACCAGAGGAGTTAGCTAAACCATCAGGGAACATAGAGGATTCAGAGTTAAGAAGCATACGTGGCGATTCAATTGAGTTACCCGCTACCGCAACAATTCGAGCTTTTTGCAGCTGCTGATTTCCATCTTTATCAGCATATAGAACACCAGTGACTTTACCTGTTTTGTCATGCTCAATACGAAGCACCATAGATTGAGGGCGGACTTCAACATTACCGGTCGCTTCCGCTTTTGGAATCTCTGTATACATGGTTGACCATTTCGCACCAATACGACAGCCTTGCATACAGAAACCATTAACCTGACAAGGTGGACGACCATCACGCACTTCCGTATTGATCGCTAACTTAGCCTGTTCACAACGAGCTCCAATACGTTTAGCCCCTTCAGCAACCACTTTGTAATGACTACTTTTACCGTGATAAGGCATGCCTGTAGCTTCGGTACCACAGACGCCCATTTTTTTCTCTGCCTTGACGTAATATGGTTCCATTTCTTTAAGCGATATAGGCCAATCTAAAACATTGGCTCCTGGCACCGTACCGTTGGTCGTTTTCATTTTGAACTCATGTTCCTGAAAACGCATCGCTACACCGGCCCAATGCATAGTAGCACCACCTACCCCTTTTACTATCCAAGCAGGTAAGTTTGGAAAATCTTCAGCAATTCGTGCAGGTCCAACCACATAGCGTTTATCCAGCCACGAGATTTTTCCAAACATCTTCCATTCATCGTTTTCTATATCATCCATTTTAAAGCGTTTACCTGCTTCAAGAACAACAGAACGAATACCTTTCTGCGCAAGCTCATTCGCTAATGTGCCGCCACCAGCACCAGAACCTATGATTACTACCAAGCTATCATCATTTAAATCAAATTTTGCAGACATACTTATTCTCCCGTTGCTCAAAGCCAATCGATTGCATCATAACCGCGGTTGATATAACCGCCTTTTTCCCAAGCAGAACCACCAAAACCAAAAAGCGGCCATATCTCTGGATTGTTATAAATGCCCATCATCAAGGCACCTTTGATCTTCTGGAAGAACGGGGTAGGTTCTAGCATTTTAAGAACAACGACACGTTCCTGTTCAGATTTAATTTGAGTAAACGCTACACCATATTTTTCAACTGAGGTTTTATCTAATAATTTAACCCCATCTTCTAATAGCGAAAAAAGCTCAGCATCTTTCTCTGCAGCTTCAGCCATTGGTGACATTACTTGTACATAATATTTATCTTCCAATGTATCGTGAGGATAAATATCACGCGCAAGTTTTAATAAAGTTGTATTTGCATCATTGCCTATTTTTTGAGCGGCAAAACTATTTGGAGAAAATAAACCGCCACCGACAACAACTGCTGAAGCCCCTAACGCTAATTTACCCGATTTAGCTAAAAAATTTCTACGATCGGAACAGTGATTATCAGATTTTCCAAATGATGATAATAATGTTTTTTTATTTTTATTCATAATAGCTCCAATTCTCTACCTCACAGTAAAAAGAAAAGTTTATTGAATATTTATTTAAAATGATTTTCAGAAAATTCATCAATATATTTACTTAAAGACAAATCCAAACCATCAAGCATTTTTATAACAAATCCCTCTCCCCCACTATTAAGTAGTTGAGAAAGCGAAATATGTTTATTATCGATAATGAATGGCTTCAAATTACAGGTTTTATAAAAAGCATTTGATATATTCCACATGGACGACAAGTCACCATCGCATAAAATAACCGCGTGCATCAACAAAGCCATATCACTGCCATCTTCTCTTACTGCAGGATCTGTGATTTTTTTCCACCGCTGCGCAGTACCTACTAACTTTTGGCCATCGACAACAACATTAAAGTCGCCATCACAAAAAGCACCATCAATAGAGGAACAACTGCCCGTTATATTCTGTTCGGCTAACCATTGAATAATCGCTTGACAGATAACTTGATAGCTCTCTTTAATGCTTAACTGACCTTTCTTGCACTTTAAAACAATAGAGAGATTAATAAAGCCTTCACTTTGCGGTGTTAGCTCCCCTCCAGTACTTCTTACAACGACCGGCCACCCCTGTTCTGCACAAAAATCACAGGCCTGTTTAAAGTTATCACGATGAGTCGCACTTTTAGGAACCACTAATGCCTGCTTACTTCGCCAAAGCGCATAGCCACACTGCGCGTCCCCTTTAAGAACCTGATCCAGTAAGCTTTGCTCAAGATCCAGACCAGAGGAGATATGCATAGGCGTAGGGACTTTAATCTTCGCTATACGCCTATAATCAGCCTTTACCAAGCTATTCACTTTCAATTTCCTGACAAAGGTCAGATAGGAAGTCCGCGGCAGGTGCACCATCAATTGCACGATGGTCAAACGTCAGCGATAACCCCATCATTCTTTTTTCAGATAACTGACCATTATCAATAACTAAATCGGTATAAGTTTCACCTACCCCTAAAATAGCTAATTGAGGCAAATTGATAATAGGCGTAAAAAACCTAACTCGACTTCGACCGATATTAGTCAATGTAAAGGTACCACCCGTCATTTCAGATACAGTCAGACCTCCAGTTTTAGCTCGTTGCAAAGCATCACGTCGTGCTAGAGCTCGCTCTTGGAGATCTTTTTGGTCCGCAGCAAATACAGCTGGGGCCATCAATTTCCCCCCGGGCAAGCCAATTGCAAAACTCAAATCAATATTGCGATAAACACGTATCTCTCCATCTTCAATACGCCCATTCATTGTTGGATGCTTTTTAAGTGTACGAACAAGGTAATCGGCTAGCAGGTCTTCAATGGAGATATTCACTCCCTGCTCTGCCATTTTTTCTTTACGTAACCACATATTTTCAACTGAACATACGGCGTGATGTGTCAGCTGTGCTGCTTCATCAAGACTACGTCGCATGTTATTCGCTATCATGCCTCTCAAACCTTTAAGGGGCGTTATTTTAATTGTATCTGCATCTGAATCTATCATCTGGATCTCCTAAACCTTATCCTATCGTGGCAACTTTCTGGCCTTTTTCGACAACATCATCCGCATCACTAATGAGGCTTAGTTTGCCGCTTGCTGGGGCTAAAAGTTCATACTGAATTTTTTCTACCATAAGCTCAGCAATCACATCTCCTTCACTTACATCTCCTCCATCACTGGCCAACCAAGAAGTGATTACTGCTTCAGAGTCTTCTTCCCATAGATCTACTGGAACGATTACATCGGTCATTGTTTATACTTCCTTCATTTTGTTAAAAGCTTCGATAATTTTTTCTGGGCTTGGAAGCGCCCACTGTTCCATTGGCGGGGTAAACGGAATTGGGTTATAACTCGCTGCGGCGCTGCTTTCAATGGCACTCCGGCATCAACGACAATGGCAATAATTTCACCGCTCATGCCATAACTGTGATAATCCTCATCGACAACAATTAAACGACCTTCCTTTTTCACTGGCTCAATCAATGCTTCACAATCAAGCTGCACTGTAGAGGTAACAATATCGTCAGCGTTAAGGAGGGTACATACATCAACTGCACATGATTTTTGATCATTAGAAAAACGTATTCCGCTGGGGAGAGAGTGATTAGCCATATTGACAGGTGGTTTTTCTTCCATATAAATCGTCTCAATAGTTTCCTCAAAAAACCGGCTAATGAGCATGTGTTTATAAATCCATTTTTCTTGTTCTTGGCTAGGTATCATCTCAAGCTCCCAACATCTGTGTTATTGCTTAAACACGTACCAGAGTTATATTCCATAAAAGCAAACAGCATGCCATAAGCTATCTCATTGTTTTATATGGATTATTTTGAATAGCCAAGTTATTTAAAACACTTAGCTAAGGTCAAGGTGATTCACAGACTGCTACAGTGTGTTCCAGAAAGCTTCTGCTATGAGGCATAGACGCATATATAGTTAAACGGGACGGGATCCCACTACCATTTCAAACACTGCAATTTCGACAAATTAAAACAAAAAAGCCCGAATCCTTTGTGATGAGGTACTAACTAGAGCACCTATTTTCTTCACGCAGATTCAGGCTTTATATGTATTTCAAACTTTATCGCTTGTCGGTCTCATCAACCTAAGGGATTCGTTTGACGTTTGAATAAACGTTATGCCTAGTGCCCTCCTCCTGATTTCACGCCATCGTGCGCTTGTCTACGAACGAAATGGCGAATGCTTTCTAACTCTGCATCGGTTAAATCAGGGAATTTAGGCATGCCATTAACGAGCAGCGCACCACCACGGACAACTCTCTCAAACAACTCTTCATTACCTTTGAGCAGAATCGGGGACTCACGCAGGTCAGGAGCTTTCATACCGGCAACCGCTCCACCACCATGACAAGCGACACACAAGTTTTCTGCAAACACACCCGCACCCACATCCGCTTTCTTAGCATCAACCTCAAACTTCTCGTCTAAGATTGGCTTGGCAAGTTGTGGTGCCGGCTGTTCTGGAATTAGCGCTTTCCCGTCAAGCGAAAAGGTCATTATACGACGCTCATGCAAGCCGTATTTCCAACCGTGCCCCTCAAAGCCGAGTTCGCCAGAGCCACCAAAGTTAGAAGCTAATGCACCACCAGGCCCCACTAGAAGAGAAACCATCTGCTTACCATCCAGCTTATAAGTAATTGGCGGTGCAGAGATACCCAGACCTACGTCATAAGACCAAAGAACATCACCTGTGCGCGCATCATAAGCTTTAAACATACCATCAGGCAGACCCTGGAAAATTAAGTTACCCGCTGTAGTCAAGGTGCCACCACCCCACGGGCTTTTTTGGTTCACTTGCCAAACACGCTCATTTTTAACTGGATCCCAGGCCTGCAAAGAGCCCCGAGATTCATGAGGATCTTTCGTCAACTCCCAACCACTTAAGCCCAAATACAGCTTATGGCTCTTCATCTTATGACCAGTTTTCGTATTCTTGCCGCCATCTTTAAAAGTATTCCCCAAATGGTTAGTGGGAATGAAAGCGAGATTTAATTCGGGGTTATAAGACATTGCATGCCAAGAATGGGCACCAAATGCTGAAGGGTAAATATTTTTCTCACCATCAAGGTAGCGAGCATTTTCAGCAACAATATGGCGTTGCTCTTTTAGGTCATATTTAGTTGACCAGTTAGCATCTGTAAATTTTTCAGCAGAAAGAACCTTGCCATTTGAGCGATCAATGGTATAGAAAAAACCGTTTTTAGGCGCATGCAACACGGCATCAACGTCTTTTCCATCAATTTCCAGATCAGCTAAGACTATATCCATGTTGGAGTTATAGTCCCATGTGTCGCCAGGTGCCGTTTGGACATGCCACTTATATTCACCCGTATCAGCATCTACTGCTACAACAGAACAAAGGTACAGATTATCGCCACCTTCAGGGCTACGGACTTTAATATTCCAAGGGCCGCCGTTACCAGTACCGAAGATCAGCTGATTATACTTCTCATCGTAAGTCCAACCATGCCAAGCGTTACCGCCACCACCGTTTTCCCACCACTTGCCGCTCCATGTTTTAGCTGCTCTTTCCTGAGCTGCATCTTCAAACCCATCTGCAGGGTTTCCAGGAACAATGTAAAAACGCCAAACTTGTTCGCCTGTTTCTGCATCATAGGCAGTCACATAGCCACGCATTGGGCCTAACTCAGTTCCCCCATTACCAACAAACACCTTGCCATCAAAAGCTTTAGGGTGACCTGTAATATTAAGCGGTTGGTCATGATCAAATGTTCGGGTTTGCCAAACTTCCTTACCATCTTTTCTTGTAATCGCAATTAGACGGCCATCCCACGTTGCAATAAATAGCTTATCGCCATAAGTCGACAGGCCACGGTTATGCTTCCAAAATACTTTTTTCATATTATTGTCGGCAATCTCTTTGGCAACTTGTGGATCATATTCCCAAAGCATTTTTCCTGTACGCGCATCGAACGCACGGGTTTTATTCATTTCACCTACATAATACATAACACCATCAACAACCAATGGCGTCCCAACCATATCAGACCGATCAGGTAAAGGCGCATACCATTCAGGCTTTAGCTGACTAACATTATCTACATTAATATCTTTAAGAGGACTAAACCTCTGCTCAGAGTGCGTTCGCCCGTAAGCAAGCCAATCAGTTGTATTTGACTCATCAGAAAGCTCCTTATCCGTAATAATTCTGTCTGATGCCTGTGCTGGCATAAACGTAAGAAGCGAAGCTGCCATAAGCATATGCATACTTAGGCTTGACCGTCTAAATTTCATTTTTATTATCTCCTTAGTTAGAGTTTTTTTCGCTTCAGACAACGCCTAAGCGAATACTCACGGGTAAAATTGCTTCATTGAAGTTAACGTTCCGAAGTAATGTAAATCGCCCTTTCTTTGAAAGAAAACGAGATAAAACAAGGGGTGTCGGTACTCAGCACATAAAAATGTGCTCGACTTCCTCACCACCTAGAACAATCAGTTTCGATAAATGCCACTCAGAACAGATAACCTCATTACCTCCGAATCAAACTCACTAAACTTTTATTAATTAAATACACATAGGTCTGCTCTTTGAGGCAAAAACCACCTAAACAAAGGTCCACTATAAAAACTACGACAAACCTCAATTCATACACCAGAAGCTAACGCCTCAAAAAGCATGTTCGGTTTTTTATATTAATACGTTATACAAAAAACCATATTCAATACCTTATCCTATCGTGGCGACTTTCTGGCCCTTTTCGACAACATCATCTGCATCACTAATAAGGCTTAGTTTGCCACTTGCTGGCGCTAGAAGTTCATACTGAATTTTTTCTACCATAAGCTCAGCAATCACATCTCCTTCACTTACATCTCCTCCATCACTGGCCAACCAAGAAGTGATTACTGCTTCAGAGTCTTCTTCCCATAGATCTACTGGAACGATTACATCGGTCATTGTTTATACTTCCTTCATTTTGTTAAAAGCTTCGATAATTTTTTCTGGGCTTGGAAGCGCCCACTGTTCCATTGGCGGGGTAAACGGAATTGGAATATCAGGATATGCAACTCGCTGCGGTGCGGCCTTCAACGGAACACCCGCCTCAACAACCGTGGCAATAATTTCGCCCGTCATGCCGTAACTGTGGTAATCCTCATCCACAACAATTAAACGACCTGTCTTTTTCACTGATTCAATCACTGCATCACGATCAAGCGGCACTAATGATCTGAGGTCGAGCACCTCTGCACTGACACCTTGTTCTTCTAAGATACGTGCGGCCTTTAGCCCATAATGAACACCGGATGTGATACCAACGATTGTGACATCTGTCCCAGGTCGCGTAACAACCGCTTTGCCTAATGGCACTTCATAATCAGCTTCAGGCACATGGACGATGGCGTCTTTTTCTGTACCCAACCACCCCATGCCTTGCAATGCTTTATGAAACATAAAGACAACAGGGTTAGGATCTCGAATAGCCGCGACCATCATTCCTTTGGCATCATAAGCATTAGAGGGGGCAACCACTTTCATGCCCGGCAGATGCGCAAAGGTGGCATGTACACACTGGGAATGCTGGCCTGCATCGGAATAACCGCCACCTGTAGAAGTCATCAATACCATCGGCACAGTGACATTACCACCAGAAAAGTAAGTGTTTTTTGCCATCATGTTGTAGATAGCGTCAAAACACACACCAAAGAAATCAACAAACATCAATTCCACAACAGGCTTCATACCATCCGATGCAGCACCTACTGCAGCACCGATAAAGGCCGTTTCTGAAATGGGCGTATCACGTACACGAACTGGGCCAAACTCTTTATACAGACCTCGCGTATTACCAAATACGCCACCCAGCTCACCGATATCTTCACCCATAACAAATACTTTTTCATCGGTACGCATCTCTTGTGCAATCGCTTCAGCCATTGCTCGCGCAATCGTCAACTTACGTTCTTTTTCTTTTACTTGAGTCATCTCTATCTCCTAAACCTTAGTCCTGACCTTTAGGGCTTTACATATCGCCTTAGACAAATACTTTTTCCATTGCTTCTTCAGGTGCTGGATACTCGCTATCACGTGCGAATTTGATCGCCTCATCAACAACTCTATGCGCATCGGACACAAGCTCTGCATCGTCTTCATCGCTCCAGTTGTAGACGTCAGTTAAACGCGCTTTCATCACAGGAATTGGATCGACTTTCATTAGGGCTTCTTTCTCCCCCGCTGGACGATAAGCTTCGCCATCCCCCATAAAGTGACCTGCTAGACGAGAAGTTTCTATTTCAATCAATGTGGGACCAAGACCACTGCGAGCACGATCAACTGCCAAGCCAACCGTCTTAAATATTTCAACGGGGTCGTTTCCTGGAATAAATTCTCCTGGCATTCCGTAAGAAGCTGCACGATCAGAGTTACGTTCAACCGCTGTACTTGCACGCTTGGAGACAGAGATACCCCAAGAGTTATCCTCAATAATAAAAATAACTGGAAGCTTCCAAACACCCGCCATATTGAGCGCTTCATGGAATGCCCCTTGGTTAGCAGCACCTTCACCTAAGTAAGCAACGGCAATACCGCTTTTCTGCTGCATAACACGTGATAGAGCGGCACCTACGGCAGGACCAACACTTTGACCAATAATGCCAGAGCAAGAGAAATTAACCGCCGGATCAAAAATATGCATATGACCGCCACGGCCACCACTTAACCCTGTTGTTTTGCCAAATATCTCAGCAGCCATCCCCTTAAGATCAACACCTTTAGCAATAGCAACATGGTGGGGACGGTGGGTAGAGGTCACTATATCTTCAGCATTTAGGTGTGCGCACACACCAACTGCGCAAGGTTCCTGACCGTTAGAAAGGTGCATTTCACCAGGAATTGGGCCATTAGCCATATTGAATGCTGGCGATTTGCCCTCCATATAAATTTTCTCAATAGCTTCTTCAAAAAAACGGCTAATGAGCATGTGTTTATACATCCATTTTTCTTGTTCTTGGCTAGGTATCATCTCAAGCTCCCAAATATTCAAAACTGTTTAACAACGCAATAAAATCTACTCTAACCAAGGCAAACGTCATGCCACAAGCACCTTTATGATGTAACATATTGATTTATAAGAATTAAAATAGATATGCAGTTTTAAGAATCGACTAAAGAAAATAGGCTGACACAGTTCGTGCGACACTATGTTCCAAAGAGATTGGCACACAAAAACGCACATTGCACAAAAGATAAACAAGGACGTTAAAGACGACTTAAGAAGAGGCGTAGTTTATTAAGGTTAGGGATAACAAGTCATAAAAACGACTTAATAACCCTTCCCCCATTTATCGCTCAAGTAGCGGTAAGAATGATTGATGAGTTGAAGTTAATCTATTATTAATACGATAGTTGACCCAGACCATAACAGGTCAAAGGGGTTGGATTCGATACACTTAAACCACTTGCCCTGCAGCAAAACCTGAAGCCCATGCCCATTGAAAATTATGCCCTCCTAGATGGCCAGTGACATCTAAACACTCGCCAACGAAATAAAGTCCTGGTACTTTTTTCGCTTGCATAGTTTTTTGATTGATCTCATTAGTATCGATACCACCCAGTGTAACCTCAGCAGTTCTATAGCCTTCAGTACCCGAAGGTTTAATCGTCCAACGACGAAAAGCGTCATTAATCATCTCGAGCTGTTTATTAGAAAACGAGCCCATTACCCCACTTAATTCAAACTTAGCGCATAAAATTTGCGCCATACGCTTACTCATTTGTTGAGCCATGATAGTGGTTATTTCCGCCTTTGGACGTGCACTACGCTGCTCTTTTAGCCATTCTAATAAATCAAGTTCAGGAAACAGGTCTAACTCAACATCGTCACCGGGATGCCAATAGTTAGAAATTTGTAAAATAGCGGGCCCACTCAAGCCTCGATGAGTAAACAACATCATCTCAATAAAGCTCGTTTTGATGCCTTTTTTATCAGTCACACTTGCTTGGATTAAATGAGATACGCCAGACAGCTCTTTCAGTACCTCTTTATCTTTTGGCTGCAAAGTAAAAGGTACCAATGAAGCGACGCGCGGCAGTACCTGAAGTGAGTACTGCACGGCCAGATCATATGCAAAACTGGTCGCGCCACCGTTAGGGATCGACAGCCCACCTGTCGCAATAACAACAGATTCAGAATTTATTTTCCCATTTGACGTTGTCAGAACCCAGCCTTTACCACTTTGCTCTACAGAAATCACAGTTGTTTCTGTTTTTATCTCAACACCGGCCCATTCGCACTCAGTCAATAGCACTTGAAGAATCTCTTTACTGGACTCATTGCAGAAAAGCTGACCTAAGGTCTTCTCGTGATACTCAACCCCATGACGATCCACTAGGTCGATAAAATCTTGTGCTTTATAACGACTTAAGGCAGATTTGCAAAAATGTGGGTTCTGGGAGATGAAATTAGCTGGGGAATTATGCATATTGGTGAAGTTACAGCGCCCACCACCGGACATAAGAATTTTACGACCAATCTTCGCCGTATGTTCTAAAACAAGTACTGATCGCCCCCGATAACCGGCTGTTGCAGCGCACATCAATCCCGATGCACCAGCACCAATAATTACAACATTATACAACAACGCGCTCACCCCTAAATCGACCTAATAAGTGAAGGTTTAAAGCGCGTTAGTTTAACATACCACTCTCTACTAGGTTGCCTTTTTATAGTAACCAAAGATCAGTCGACACACAGAATGTCTGACACAGGCACGTAAGCCGGAACTGAGGTTAGCGTTATTTTTACAGGGCATTCGACAAGATCAGAACAAGAGATAATGCCATTAGCAAACAACTTTTTAATAAAAGAAAATACAATCTCTGAGCTGTATTTCATGATTTAAAAAGATAAAGATACAAAAGCAGAATAGATAGAGAAGCGAAAGCATTAAAACACCCACTGGTTATGCGGGTGTTCTTAACAACAAAAGGAACTTCTTAGCTACAACTCATCTATTGCACCTAAGTACTTTATATATGAGACTAGCGACCAGATCTCATCCTCACTAAAAACTTCGCCCCAAGGAGGCATCGGCGTTGCACCCTGTCCGCCATTAAAAATAGTTTGATAGATATATTTAGGTTCTAAATCATCTCCTCTGCCAATAAATAAATCAGGCTCATGTCCATGACAATAATCCGCACAAGTCGAGTGGAAAATCCCTTTACCTTCTTCAATTCGTTCTGAATCAGTTAAATCAACGGGTATTGAACTCTCGTCATCAGATGCACCGTCTGACGATGGGACGCCACCCGCAAGCACAGCATTAAAACTAAAAATGGCAAATAAAACTGACAAATAAATCGCTATTTTTTTCATAATAAACTCATTTAACAAAGATAAAGAGGGCTAAAAGAAAATCCTTTAGCCCTCCACAGGCCTTAGCCTTACTTACCACCTACTTGAACAGCCACAAGCTTAGCATCGGTACCCGCACCGCCTACTGGCATCACAACATAGTGTTTACCATTAACGCTGTACGACATTAATGCCCCAAAAACGCCGCCAGGTAATTTCACTTCTGAAATCAACTTACCGGTTTTAGCATCATGAGCGTACATGTACGGCTCTTCTTCTTCTCCTGTTGCTTGAGCAATCAGAGCATTACCACGTGTAGATAAACCTAACACACTATAAGTACCTTCTGGCGCAACAAACAGTACATCTTCAGTCAATGTAAAATGACTCTGACGAGGAACACCAACACGGCCTAAGTTAAGGTGTTTAATCTCAGGATGATTAACAGGCCCCTTACCCGCAGGTATACGCCATAGATGCTCACCAGTATTCATATCGACTGCTGTCATTGTAGAGAACGGCGGCTTAAACAAAGGCAGGCCTTTTGGACCACCTACACCAGCCCAAGTACCTGTGTACTTATAGGCGGCTGATTTCTCTTTCTTCAGCTTAATGCCAAATGGAATGGTAAACGAGTTTACGTAGAGAACATTGGTTTTAGGGTTATGAGCAGCCCCAACCCAACTAGCACCACCAAGAACACCAGGAACTTGAAGCGTACCGGCTTTAGTTGTTGTAGGCGGCGTAAATAACTCACCGTAGTTATAACGTTTCAGGATTTTCATTGCGCCTTTTTTCAGTTCAGGCGTCAGATCGATCAAATCGTCCTGTGTAACCCCCTGCTGAACAAAAGGAGCAGGCTTCGTTGGGAAAGGCTGCGTTGGTGACGATTTTTCACCAGGCACAGTGGATTGAGGAACAGGACGTTCTTCAATTGGCCAAATTGGCTTACCATTCAGACGATCGAATGCGTAAATGAAACCTTGTTTTGTAACTTGGACCGCCGCTTTTATTTTCTTACCATCAACCGTAAGATCCATTAAGTTCGGCGCGGTAGGAATATCATAATCCCATAACCCATGGTGAACTAATTGATAGTACCAAGCGATTTTTCCTGACTTAGCATTTAAGGCAACAAGAGACTCACCGAACAAACCATCCCCTGGACGCTCACCACCATAAAAGTCATTGGTTGGTGTAGAGAATGGCAAGTAAACTAAACCATTTTCTTCATCACAGCTTGGGCGTGCCCACATATTCATGCCACCGGTGGTTTTCCAAGCATCGCTGTCCCAGCTTTCATTACCTTTTTCACCTTTCTGAGGTGGGTTATGGAATACCCAAGAACGCTTACCGGTCTTAATATCAAACGCCTGAATATCACCTGCAGGATGGTTTTGCATAGGCGGACGACCTACAGCAAAGGAGTCCAACACAGCCATACTTGGGATAATTTGATTACCACATACAATTGGTGGTGACGTTAAAGATATAATTGCACGATCGACCGGCTTGAGTAGACCTTTGGTCATATCTATACGACCATTATCTCCCCAAGATTTTATAGGCTTACCTGTTTTTGCATTAAGCGAGATAAGATAACCGTCAGCGGTGCCAAGGAGGATACGCTTGTCACTCCCATCTTCCCAATAGGTTACGCCGCGACTAATAAAGCCTAAGTTTGGTGGAGAACCAAACGCGTAAGCTTTAGGGTCAAACGTCCATAATGTTTTACCTGTTGCACCATCAATAGCAGATACCAACGACATAGGTGAACTAGAATAGATAATGCCATCGATAGCCAAAGGAGTACTTTGGTTCATCCATGTCCGTAGATCAGGGTTGTCTTTCCATAATTGATTATCAGGCATGGACCATTCCCACGCTACTGACATATCCTTCACACTCTCGGTCGTTACAAGTGGCGCTTCTGAATATTTAGATCCAGATTTATCACCATTATACTCAGTCCAATTGGACTGGTTTGCAGCATAAGTGGTGCCGCTTATTGCTATACTAGAGACAGCAACTGCTAGAGCAATCTTTCTAGGGCTGAATAATTTATATTTATACATTAGCCGCTTCCTTTACTGTGGATTTCCGCTAGGGTTTATTATTTCTATGTAAGAATCCAAGTGAGAAACATGATTCTCATACCTAAAAAAGCAGATTTTATGCCATCGATATTTTTATTTTAAAAATCAAATAGTTAAATAAAAACGATTGCGTAAAAAAGGAAGTTAAAGCCGACACAGTGTTCCATTGAATTAACTTAATGAAACAGACTGTATCATGAGCTTATTTTCATAAGCAGATAATCTGTTAATACAAAAAAAGCAGTGACAAGAAAAAATCAAGTCCAAGTAACAGTGATTGCAGAAACAACAAAAAACCTATTTTCACAGGTTTACTAAAATTACTTATAGTCTGGAGGGTGAGCAGCAAACGACTAATCAGCACATACTCAAAAGAAAACTAATATTATATTTAAAATTATCATTAACAAAAAAGTGTACTCAAACTCTACATCAACTGATCATGCACTAAAGCAAATTCCATTCGAGTAAATCAGATCGAGCACACCTTCACTTCAAGCCTTGCGTACTTTTCTACATTGGAACCACAACATTAACTTTGTTGAGCTTTCTCTTTATTCAATTTACGGATCTTATCAGCTAAGCGTGTTTTCCGTTGCTCTTGAGAATTTTCATCCTCTTCACTCTCTGCTTTTTTCTTTTCATAAACTGATTGATGCCGCTTTTTCTTCTCCAACGCTTTACGACGACGGCTATCATAACTATCCGGATCCGCTAACCGCTCTCTACGACTAGGCCCTGAGTCATCAATAAATCCCTTAGCCTTACGACTTTTCTTAATACGTGCCATTTATTTTTTACCTTCACTTTCGGCAGCGAGTGCCTCAGCTTCTATTCGTTCAAGTTCAGCAATACGACGTTTTTCCGCCCACTCCTCAACCGTTTCAAAACTAATTCGTCCTAACTTACCTGAACGTAGCTCATTAAGAAGCAACGTCGAGGCTTTGTTGCGGTCAACTACACCGCCGGGACGAAGACAGCCCCTTCTACGCCCTATTTCATCTAGCACATCTTCTGCAATAGTTGGCATCTCTTTAAATTTAAATCGCGCGATCAAACGATCGGGATAATCATTCCGAAGAAAGCCCGCGACAAAAATGGCTACATCCTCATGCTCTATCGCTGTATCTTTTATCGCACCGCTGGCGGCCAAACGATAACCTGAATCTTTATCGTCAATTTTAGGCCATAAAAAGCCCGGTGTATCAGAAAGCGCCATACCATTATGTGTTGTGAATCGCTGCTGAGTTTTAGTAACAGCCGGTTCATTTCCAACTTTAGCAATCTTTCTACCTAGCAACGCATTGATTAATGTAGATTTTCCAACATTAGGAATACCCATAATCATAGCACGCACAGGACGATCAGAATTAGAACGCGAAGGCACCATCTGCTTACAAATATCAGCGATACGGTTAATTAATTTTTTCTGAGTGTAATCTAGTGCTATCGCCTTAGTTTCAGGCTGATTGTTAAAATATTCAAGCCATTCCTGCGTACGTTTTTCATCCGCTAGATCACTCTTATTCAGCAATTTTAATCTAGGCTTGCCTTTACGAAGCGTATTAACCAGCGGATTTTCACTCGATTGTGGCAACCGTGCATCAATGACCTCAATAATCACATCAACTTCATCCATTACGCTAGCAATCTCTTTCCGAGCTTTATGCATGTGTCCCGGAAACCAATTTATACCCATTACCAAACCCTGATAAAATTAAAGTTCAATATTATACTGTATGAAACCTTAATTAGCTTAAAAGAAATAAAGAGCAATAATTTTCCCTAAAGATATAATAGGCAGACTACACTATAGATATAGCCTGATCATGTTACGCTGATAGATAGGATGGCCTGCTTTTATGGATCAAACAGAAAACTCACAAGTATTAATGGCCCGACAGCCAATCTTCGACCGGAACCAAAAAGTTGTTGCCTATGAGTTATTGTATCGAACTGAGGATGTTCAAGGACACGCTCTCTTTGCAAACTCTGAAGCGACCAGCGAGGTCATTCTTAATGCTTATACTAGCATCTCTGATTCCGGTGAACTTAAGCGAGTGCCTGCTTTTATTAATCTCACACGGGATATATTGGTAGACCAACAACTTCCAGAAGTATCTAAAAAATATATTGTACTTGAGATACTTGAAGATATTGAACCTGATGAAGAAGTGGTGGGCGCGGTTCAAAAACTGCATTCTGAAGGTTATAGAATAGCAATGGATGATTTTGTCTATAACCCCAAGTATGACCCATTATTAAAACTTGCCCATATAGTCAAAATTGACGTTTATGAATTAACAATGGAGCAAGTGCGTGAGCAGGTAAAAGAGCTTAAGAAACACAAAGTCACCCTCCTCGCTGAAAAAATAGAAACACACGAACAATTAGAAACGTGCATTGAGTTAGGCTTCAAGCTTTTCCAAGGGCACTTTTTAAGCAGACCAAAGGTTATTAAAGGCAAAAAGATACAGGGTAGCCAAGTAGCGCTCATGCAGTTAATACAAGAACTGCAAAGCCCTAAAGCTACACCGGAGAAGCTAGAAGAATTGATAATGAGAGACCCTGCATTAACTTATAAGTTGCTGCGCATAGTCAATTCAGCGGGTTATAGCTTAGTGCGTCAAGTTGAGTCTATCGCAGAAGCCATCGTTCTCCTTGGTTTAGAGCAAGTCAAAAAATGGGCAACCTTGATCGCAATGTCTTCAAATCAAGAAAAACCCGAAGAACTGTCCAGAAGCTTGCTGATTCGTGGGCGAATGTGTGAAGAGGTAGCCCATGCAGCTAAGCTAAATAACTACGGGAGTTACTTTATGGCGGGTATAATGTCAGGTCTGCATGCAATGCTCGACATTGAGCGCGAGACAATGCTAGAACAAGTGCCTCTTGGTGATGATATAAAAGAAGCGGTTAGTTTAGGCCAAGGCCCTATAGGTACAGTACTACGTAATGTTGTGAACTATGAGAATGGTGACTGGGATCTACTGCCACCTGATCTAGACGGCAATATTTACGACAAAGCTTACCGAGCTAGCCTCGAATGGGCTCAAGAATCCATGCAAGCAATGTATGAATAGATAAACGTTGTCTATATTTTGATTATCTATTTAAGGCAACAGAGTGTTGCCTTTTTTATTGCCTTTAGCCGCACACCAAAGTTTATAATGTTCTCAGTCTAAATAAGCTTTAAAATAATCTAATAACTTCCGCAACAGTCGTTCAATAGGCTGTCAGACCATAGTGTTTATCTATTTATGCCATTACCTATAGCCTCTGCCCGTTCACTCAAACATACCCGCCGCGTTATTTGTGAAGGTTTTAAACGTGAAGACGGTTTATGGGACATTGAAGCCCATCTCATCGACACAAAAACGTTTAGCATGGATTACAAAGACAGAGAGAACGGCATCATTCCCCCTGGGGAGCCTTTGCATGGAATGTCTGTACGTATCACCATTGATATGGATCTCAATATACTAGATGCGGTCGCTTCGATGGATTACACCCCCTTCAGTGGCTGTAAACAAATTACCGAAGCCTATAAGCAACTTATTGGACTGCAAATAGCACGGGGCTTTACAGGTAAAATAAAATCACTCTTTTCTGGACGCGGGGGATGCACACACCTGCTTGAATTACTTGGACCTTTAGCAACAACCGCCTTCCAAGCAACTCACCAAGAACGTGAATTAGCGGAAAACTTCTGGCAAGATGGCGACAAAAAGCCACCTATGCTAGATACCTGTCACGCACTTGCGGCTAATGGCCCTGTCGTCAAAGAGTACTGGCCTCATTTTTATGAGCATGATAATAATAAAATAATTCCTACAAACTCAGTCAAAGCAACCGAATCAACTGATGAGTTTTAACTAATAACCGTTACATGAGACTTAATTATGCTGATCCATCCAAACAAATCATGTCTATTGATTGTCGATATTCAAGATAAATTAGTCCCAGCAATTGATGAACCAACTGAACTCATTAAAAATACTCGATGGTTAACCGAGATAGCCGCTAAAGTTAACGTGCCTATTTTAACATCCGAGCAATACCCCCAAGGCTTAGGACACACAATACCGGAAATTGCAGAACTTATACCCGAAGAAGGGATAATGGAAAAAGAACACTTTTCCTGCATGTCAGAACCGAGCTGCAATGAAAAAATTAACGCACTACGCCCAAATCAAGTTGTTGTTGTTGGTATGGAAGCGCATGTTTGTGTTTTACAAACAGCGATTCAATTAAAGCAGCAAGCAAGAGAAGTCTATGTTGTGGCGGATTGTGTGTCGTCAAGAGATCCTAAAGATAAAGCTTTAGCATTGGAGCGCATGCGTCAATGCGGTATATACATTGTAAGCCGAGAAATGGTTGCATTTGAATGGATGCAGAAAGCAGGAACTGATACTTTTAGAGAGATCAGTAAGAACTACCTAAGATAGACTTATGCCTAGCCAATCACGTAACACGCTAGATTGGCTAATTTCACCGCCCTATCCGTTCCTCGAGTAACTCAACGAATCGTTCAACCCGCTTTGCATTGACCCCTAGGTCCGATTGTCCAACACGTGAGGCCGAACGGAAGTTAATTTCCCGAGTATCCATATCTATACGCACCTCAAAATCATCAACAAACCCCCATAAGGTGCTAGTAAAAATAGCAGAAATGTAAGTATAAGATTCTAATTGAACGTCTCCGCCAACCTCAGTAACGAGGTTTTTAACCAGAAGACTTAAAGACTCTATACTATCAACCTGTGCGGGGATCACAAAAGGCTCGACAAAATGATTTTTATCTTCAGGGTACTCTGAACAGACACAGTTAGGCTTAGACCCACAAGGTGCCAAACGTCCCTTTACCAAACCGACGGCCCTGCCTTCTTTTGAAGCCATCGACATAAAACCAAAGATCAGTAAAACTACTATAACTAGGACTGCTGCAATCCATTCCATTTTATAAAAATGCTTCCCTACCATTCCTGTCGATACCACTTTTTACATGCAAAGGGCTTCCACTGCATATAGGCCTAAGATACCAGCTCCACCCACGCAGGTATAACTAATTTAATAAGTTTATTCTTCACAAGAAGCCTAGACAAACCCAGTAGCATTAATTAGATACAAAAAAAGAGCACTAATCACTCACTGCTCTTTTTTACAAATGCGGACTACTTAATCGTCTCGGCTAGTTACTTCAAGAAGATGGTAACCAAACTGAGTTTTAATAGGGCCTTGAACAACACCGACATCACCGGTAAATACAGCTGTATCAAACTCAGGAACCATCTGACCACGGCCAAAAGAACCTAAATCTCCACCCTCACCACCAGACGGGCATGTAGAGTGCTTTTTTGCGGCTTCAGCAAAGTCAGTACCTGACTCAATTTCAGCTTTAAGCTGGTTACATTTTTCTTCAGTATCGACCAAAATGTGACGTGCAGTTGCGCGAGCCATCATTTAACTCCTATTGTAATATTCAGTTTTGAGAACAGTACCTGCCTACCTAAACTTAGTCCAGTCACAACTGTTCTGGAGTTTAAAATAAACCGTTTTAGCACAGTAATAGAGATGCACTTTTCCTCTTTATCCATTATTAAGAGTGAACATACCGTCAAAAGCAAACAACATACTGTTTACTTAATTCCCCAAGAGTCTGTGAAAATCATCTCTTTTAGCTGGGTTCGCTTTTCCCACTCAGCAAGCTCAAGCTCAGGTTTTTTTAAAAACTCAGAAACATAACCTACGCATAAGTAAGCTACAGGCACAACGCCATCCGGTAAATTCAAAAGCTCACTCAGGGTTTCTTTTTCTATAATTGAAACCCATCCCACACCCACATTTTCAGCACGCGCAGCCAACCAAAAATTTTGAACGGCGCACACCGTACTATATAGATCCATCTCAACTTGATGAGTTTTACCTAAAACCACAGGTCCACCCCGTTCACGATCACATGTAATACAGACGTTAAGCGGTGTATCAAGGATTCCTTGTAGCTTTAGGCTTTGATATTTATTACGCCGTTCACCCTCAAACATCTGTGCCGCTTCATCGTTAGCAGAAACGAAGGCTTCATAAATTTTCTGCCGTTTTTGCGGATCACGAATAAGAATAAAGTTCCAAGGCTGAGATAAACCAACGGAAGGCGCATGGTGAGCCGCATGTAATATATTGGTTAGTACTTCATCAGGGATCTCATCAGCTAGAAATTGGCCACGGACATCACGACGTCCATATAGTACATCATAGAAATGCTCCCGCGCTTGAGGTGTTATATCCTGCTGCTTTTGATCATTATTGGAAGGCATTAAATCACTCAGTATAAGTTACAGAAACTCACAGGATAATAGCTATTAATAATAGAAAACCTATACATTAGGTAAAAATTAAGACTACGTCGTCTTCAATAGAATAGAAAAACAGACTTGAATCTAACTATAAACTAGATTCAAGTCTGTTAAAACGTCGCAACTCAGTTGCAACTGCAGTCTAAGTAACTTAACCAGGCAACTTAAACCGCAGAATTTTTTGAAGAGCCTCTCTGCTCAATCAATGCAGCATGCAGCGCTATCACCGCTTGCTCATAGTCTTCCTCAGAAACCACACATTGCATCTCAACCTGACGAATGGATTGATGTAATGCCATTACATTGATCCCGGCTTCTGCTAATGCGCTAACCGTACGAGCTAAAATACCTTTAACTTTCATCTGAGAGCCTATAGCAGACACTATAGCCAAATTATGTAAGCGAATCTGACCTTCGGGATACATCTCTTCCATCAGACGTGTTGCACGATTAACCATTTTACGAGAGCCACCTACATAGTAGGTAATACTGTTTGCATCGGCATCTTTATTAATTACATACAGCTTCAGTTGTGAAAGCAGCTTAGATATCTCAATATCATAAGCAGCATCACCAAGCATCTCTTGGTCAAATATTTCAATACCGAAAACATCTTTACGCCCAGCAACAATCTCAACACGAGGTGTATCGCTATGATATTCTTGGCTAATTATTGTCCCTTCATGTTCAGGCTCAAATGCATTTTTAATACGTAGTTTTACGCCATTACGACGTAGACCTTTGGCCGCTTTAGGGTGGATAGCTTCCATACCTAAGTTGGATAACTGGTCAGCCACATCATAGTTCGTAGCACCTATAGTCATCACATTATCCGGCCCAACCAACATAGGGTCCGCCGAACTTAGATGATACTCTTTATGAATAATTGCTTCGTTTGCACCGGTTACTGTAGCGATCATACTAAACGTCATCTCACTGTAACCACGATCAAAGGTTTTCATTAACCCTTCTTCGCAATGTGTATAACCTGTCGCTATCAACATTTCACTTGCAATATCGACATCTGAAAACTGTTGCTGAATCATCTCCTCAAAGGGAAGAGGTTGATCCATATGCCAACCGGTTAGATCAACAAAACGAGCATTAATACCTGCTTTGCGCAAAGCAAGTACCGAGTTGTATGCACTATGAGCTTCACCAATTGATGCCAACATTTCTCGCACTTTCATCAAGTGTTCTTCTAACTGAAAATGCCCATAGGTACACAAGTGATGTAAACTTTTCATACAATCACGAACATCATTCAGTCGCTCGATTACAAAGCTATCAGCGGCATTACGCTCAAACTCTGCATCTGCAAAAAGTTCAGCATTAATCTCTTCCATACGCGCTTGAACTTTATTTAGCTCATCAACCCAAGCTTGTTCAGACTCAGCATTAGCGAACCGTGCATAAACCCCTGGTTCACCTGTTTTTTTATGCTCTAGAAGGTAATTGGTAATCCCCCCATACGCAGACACAACAAAAATTCGGTTATACAGTTCTTCTGGAGCGGTACGTTTACCCACCAAAATAGTGTCCATCAACTCCTCAAAGCGGCTCATTGAAGTACCGCCGATCTTCTCAACTGTATGCATTGTTTTTCCGAATATTACTGGTTGGATTTTGGGTAGACCCAAAGCAAAAAATTGGGCACAAATTTTACATTAATATAAGCTTTTTTGTGATCCTTTTTAAACATTAAGTAAAAAAAAGCCCTGTAATTCATTCATTACAGGGCTTTCTTCATTATCTTTTTCGTTCTAACTAAACATACCCTTAAACATAAAGAAGAATATTATGGCTAGACCCGCACCAGCGGGAAGCGTGACAACCCATGATACAAAGATCGTACCTACAATACGCATATTTAACGCGGCCATACCCCGCGCTAAACCAACACCCAACACGGCTCCCACCAAAGTATGCGTAGTTGAGATAGGCAATCCCGTGCCTGAAGCGAATACAACGGTTGTTGCAGCTGCTAAGGTAGCAGCAAAACCACGACTTGGCGTTAATTCAGTGATATTACTACCGACTGTTGCAATAACCTTATGACCATACATAATTAGCCCTGCAACAATACCCGCACCACCCAATAGCAAGATCCATACAGGCATCGCCGTTTTCTGTGCAACTTCACCGCCTGCAGCAACAACCCCAACGACCGCAGCCAAAGGACCAACCGCATTAGCCACATCATTAGAACCATGAGCAAATGCCATTGCACACGCCGTAAACATCATCAAAATGCCAAACAGCTTCTCAACACTCGCAAAGTGATGATCACGATCAGCTTCAGGGTCCGGTTGAATGTTTTTCTGCATCCGTATACCAATCAGCATAACTATCACACCAATGGCTAATGATGCTAAAGCACTTTCACTCCAACTAAAATCAAGCCCCACATGTTTCAGGCCTTTAATGAAGGTCACCATAGAGACCATAAACCCTACTAAAAAGGTATAAACGGGAATATACTTTTTAGCATTTATAAAGGGATCTTTTGTATCTAAAACTAAGCGTTGCACACTCCTAAACAAGAAGAATGCAATCAAACCCGCGGTAACCGGCGAAACAACCCAGCTTGCGACAATCTTAGTAACCTTACCCCAGTTGACCGCATCAACAGAGATACCCACTGCAGCAAAACCAACGATGGCACCTACAATCGAATGGGTTGTGGAAACGGGCCAGCCAAAATGCGTAGCAACCAGTAACCAGATACCTGCAGCTAAAAGCGCTGAAAGCATACCAAACACAAGTAACTCAGGTGTTCCTGCTAATAGACTGGGGTCAATAATACCTTTACGAATTGTTGCCGTAACGGCACCACCGGCTAAATAAGCACCCAAAAACTCAAACATAATCGCGATCATAATCGCTTGTTTAAGTGTTAACGCCCTTGAACCTACCGAGGTGCCCATTGCATTGGCAACATCATTTGCACCAACACCCCAAGCCATAAAGAAACCAAATACGCATGCAAGAATAACGATTATGTCGCCGTACTGAGCAATAATTTCCATTCTAATAACCTACCAAATTAACGAGCGACGAGTAGCTGCAAGCGGCTACCGACTTGTTGAGCACGATCAGCTAGATCACCTATCAAAGTAATTACCTGATATAAAAACATGACATCAATTGGCGGTAACTCTTTCTCAATACTGAATAACTTTGCACGAATATCTCTCTCGTGCTCATCAGTACGGTGTTCCAACGCATCTAATTGATCTAGCATCTTCTCAATCACACTGATCTCATGGCCACCAAATCCGCTATTAACCAGTTCATCAAGTTCATTAAGCGCCGTTAAAGCTTGTTCTGATGTTTCCAAAGCAACGCGAACATACTCGGTCATATCTGATTGAATAATCGCAGGTATAGACATTTCTCGTCCAAGCATTAGACCTGAAATGTCTTTAGCCCGATTGGCAATTTTGTCCTGCATTCTTAAAAGCTCTAATAGGTCGGTACGGGGAACAGGTAGAAAAATACTCTTCGGGAGGTTCTGACGAATATCTTTCTTCATTGCATCAGCATCGCCTTCAAGCACGGCGATCTTTCTTTGAATTTTTTTAGCCTCTTCCCAATCATCAGCCATTACAGCTTCAAAAAAAGGAATTAGCTCTATCGCACATTCTTGCGCTTTAGCGATGTGTTCCTGCATAGGTTTGAACGGCGAACGCGCAAACATCTGCAAAAATGGATTATTGGTAGAGACCATACAACGCACCCTAATGAGTCGAAAAAACATTTTTGAGCGGAAAAAACAAAATGCTCAGGCGCGCGAATTATGACGGATTTGTTACGCTGAGTAATTACAGTTTTATGACAATTTGGCAATTAATTGATAAAAAAATCACTTTTTTTGATTTCACACACATAGCTGATATACATAGCCCATAACTTGCATTCGCAAAGCATACCAATGTATATACACAAGCTTATTTGCCTAGAGCCTCACCAATTAGTGCTACTCAATTCAAAAAAGTGGCAGCTATACATTCATATTGACGAAATCCCTGCTTGAGCCAAAAAGAAGCCGCGATACTATTATCAAGATGCCAGCCAACTTGCATAGAGGTCGCTCCCTGTACCAACAACCACTCCTTTGCATACTTGACTAAAGTGGTACCAATTTGATGGCGGCGCATTAGAGGATTAACCCAAAGATTAAAAAGAACCCCGCTCTTTGGTTGATCATATCCCCGCTGCGTGTTCTGAATAACGGCTATCGTGCCACATATTTCATTATTTTCATTAACAGCAACACACACTTCCGCCTCATCTTTAGCTAAACAGCCCTGTAATGTGTTTTTAAGATGGACTCTCTGTTCATCCAATAGCGGTTTGCCAAAGGGATTGAAGTGATAACTCGGTAACTCACAGATTAAGTGCTCCCACATAGGGTAAACAATAGCCCATTCATCTGCTTTTACACTTAACACTTTAATATCAGACGAGAGTGAATTCATGGCAAAACACCTTCATAAATAACTATGAGTAGATTTTAAAATTGAGCCCTTATATGCAGCTTACAAAATCACAATAGCTATGGAACACATTAAAGGACTTTCTAAGCACTTTAAATTTTAACTCAGATACAAAAATGCCCAGCTTAAGCTGGGCATTCTCTATAGATGAATAGTCCTATTGAACGAGTGTCATCTCTTCTTCATCATAGTCTTCATCAAAAGCGTCATCTACAGCAGACTCTGTTGCTGGTTTCTGCGCACCTTTCTTATTAACATTTTTCTGATGAATTTTATCTAGCTGGCGATCAATTTTATCCGCTAGAGTATCAAGTGCTGCATATAAATTATCGGCACTCGCTTTAGCAAATATATCTTTGCCCGCAATATGAATAGTAGCTTCTGCCAAATCCTCACGATCATTTTTTTCTAAGATAACATGGGCGCTAGTAATAACCTCATAACGCTCCTGACTGTTGTTTAGCCATGCTTCTACTTTGTCTTTCATATTGTCAGAAACTTTAGCATTGCGGTGAGTGATTTTAATGTTCATGTGTAAATCCTTAATGCAATGTTGCTATTAGGGGACTCAATTAAAATGCCTTTCAATATCCCCTCTACACTTACAGTAGTACCACTCCTAGCGAGGATTACAAGCACTTTATTGACATCTAGATAAAAAAATCAATCTCTACTAAAAAATTGAACACTCTCTGCTCAATTATCCGCTTTTGATTGTTTGTTTTTGCGAGAAACAGCAGAAAGAATACCTGCGCTAATAGTTAAAACGACACCAATAATGCTATTTAGATCAAGCACCTCTTGCCAAAACAACCAACCCAACAGAGCTGCAAATACAACCGATGAGTATGTATAAGGCCCTAACTGACCAGCGGGCGCTAATCCGTAGCCTTTACTCAATAATAACTGGGCAATTGTTGAGGTTATAGCAACACAAAGAAGCCACCCACAAGCGGCTAATGAGGGCGTTACCCAATTAAGCATCGCAGGAACAAAAGCCAACACTGTACTAAAAAATGCGAAATAGAAAACAACCTGCTGCGGAGATTCACTGATACTCATCCGGCGGACAATCACTTTTGCCAAGGCGCCTAATATGGCACCAAACAAGGCAATTAACACAGCGATATTAATCGTTTGGTCGGTAGGATTTAAAATAAGAAAGACACCGCAAAAGCCAATGAAAATAGCAGTTTTAACCCTGTTACCAATACGCTCACCTAGCCAGAACAAAGCGATCAAAGGTACAAAAAAAGGCGCTGTTTGTTTGATAAGGGCTGCTTCGGCCAGCGGCAAATTCCCCCATGCATAATACAAACACATCATTGCGGTAACGCCGACGGCTGCGCGGGCAAAATGTAAATGTAAATTTTGAGTATAGATGCGATGTAAACCGACACTATAAAGCCATGGAAGTATAAGTAGTAATGCAAAAAGGTTACGCGCAAGGACAATTACTTCGGTTGGTAGCTCACCGCTTAATTGTTTAATGAGCATCCCTGAGAGCACCAAAAAAAACTCTGACAGGATAATCAGTAACGCTCCACGATAAAGCGGATTGATAGGCATATATACGGCCAAACAAAAAAGCCCCTATATTTAGGGGCTATGGGTAAATGTAATCGCTTAACGCACGTCAGCCACTTAATTTATCAATATAGCGACTTACCCGCCGTTAAACCTCGATGATCTCAAAGTCCGATCCAAGCGTCTCTGCCTGAGCTTGGCTAGTAACCACCGCTATACTTGCTTCAGCATCAAGTAAATAGGTTTCTGCAACACGTTTCAGATCATCAATAGTCACCTGCAATATACGTGAACGCACTTTACGACGCTGTTCTGGCGTACGACCAAACAAACTACTGTGATAAGCCTGCTTAGCTTCTCCGGCTGGAGAACCTGGTTTATCGATAGAACTAACCACACCCAGAATCGCTTCCTCCAGTCGCTGCTCATCGTGTTCACTGTCTAACAGCCATTTTATCGAAGCATCAAAATCATCCAAGGTTTCGGTTAAACGAGGATCACGGTATGAGAAAAACCTAAAAGCGGCATCTCCTGAATCCTGACCTGCCCCCGAACCATAAGCACCACCACGCTCACGAATAGCTCTATGTAAAAAACCATTGCGTAAAAAATCACCGAGTACAGTCAACGCAGCAGCATCGGGGTGCTCAACTGCCACTGTAGTAAAAGCTTTTGCACAAAAGCTAACTTGTGTACTCGTCACCCAAGCCTGCTTAACCTTCTCTCTCAAGGGTGGCAAACTAAACAGTTCAGTAGACTTATCAGCTAATGACTGCCAGCTACTTTCTAAATAGCCTTGCAGCTGGTTCTGATGCTCCTCTTCAGCCACCATTAAAAACTGCTTTGGTGCTTGTGCAATTTTTTGATGTAACTGCTCTAAGCGTTCAGCAAGAGACTTAAGTGCAGAATCCTGTTTTAAGTCATCATCTAGGGTCTTGTAAAAATGTATAGACTCAAGTCCTTTTGTCGCCTGAGATAATGCCGCGGCGGGGCTCATCTTCGAAGTCGCTGCCATCATCGCTAACGCATGACCATGACCAGTTATACTTTGTTCTTTACGGGTACGCTGTTGAGAAACAACCTCTTTTATACGAGCTAACTCATCAAAACGAGCGCAAGCTAAAGTCTCTTTCAGAAGATCAGTCAGCTGCGCCTGCTTAGAAACAAGCGCTTTACCTGACAAGGTAAAGTAACCTTTAACATTTTGCTCATCATCAGGCATACCTCGCACAGATGCAAAAGCATGAATTCCACCCGTTACTTCTGTTTGATACTGCTGATTTTCCTGATAACTACGTTCACCACAACCTAGCTCTGTAAGCAGATGGCTATATAAAGGTAATAGATGCTGTTCCTCCTGGTCTAACGCAGGAAGTTGAATAATCACCTGTTGATAAACTAATCCATTCGTTGCTCTATCAAAGCGTACATAAGGTAACTTAGAGGCTACACCTGTCGGTTCAGGCACTGACATATCATCAGGCACATCCGCTAATGTCACTTTAGGTAAAATAGACTCATCATCTTCATGATACTGTCTTGCTTCAAGGGCAGCAGCACGATCAATAACTTTCTGTTTTTCAGCCTCACTTAGGCTTGCTTTAATCTTATTAAGCTGCGCTTTTTCAGCCGAATCTCGTTTCACAGCCAATTGATTATCAGGGCGTAAGGTTAAGCGCACTCGATGGGGGTTATTGATAAGGTCTTTAACCATCCCTTTAATGAAATTAGGATCTTTAATCTCTTCACGCAGCTTGTCTAAAACTGGATCAAGATTAAGTAAAGCGATTGGATCTCCTCGATTGATAGCCGCACCTAAAGAAGCCATTAACAAGCTCATACCATAAGGGTAGCCATCACCATTAATCTCTCTTTGATGAAGTTCTAACTGATGTAACTGAGCTTCCAACATTGCGATCGGCACACCGTTCTCTGCAACTTCAGCTAATACATTTAGCACTAAAGCTTCAAACGCATCAGCATCTTTTGGCTCACTGCCTTCTAGACCACACATAAAACTCATTTCACGATTAGAATCTTCTAAACCGCACAAGGGTGAAGGAGCACTGCCCAGATCCGTTGTTTCTAGCGCAAAACGCAAAGGAGATGCACTGTTATCCAACAGTACTCGAGACATAAGATGCGCTTTCAACTGCGCCTCCAAGTCATTAGACTGACCTAATAACCAAGCCAGAACATGATGCGTTTTACCTGTTGTATCCTCTTGATCTAACTCATACCCCTCTTCTACACGTAAGGGTGAGAAATAACGTTTTTCATCATGTATCTCAATCGTTTCATCTAGTTTTTCAAACCGAGAGAGCGCCTTATCTTCAATAACAGCCTGTAGATCCGCAGCGGGAATATCACCAAAGGTCATGATAACCGCATTACTCGGGTGGTAATGGGTTTTATAGAATGCTAACAGCTCATCATAAGTAAGATCAGGGATACTTTCCGGCTCTCCCCCACTGTTATGATGATAGGTCGTAGTCGGAAATAGATATTTTGTCACTGATTGCCATAAACGAGAAACCGGCGAGCTCATCGCCCCTTTCATCTCGTTAAACACTACACCTTTATATTCTAAATCCGATTCAGCATTATTAGGTTCAGAAAACTCGACACGATGCCCCTCTTGCTCAAAATCCATTTGATCTAAGCGACTAAAGAAAACCGCATCAAGGTATACATCTAATAGATTATAAAAGTCTTTACGGTTTTGACTTGCAAAAGGATAAGCCGTCCAGTCACTACTGGTCATCGCGTTCATAAACGTATTTAGAGAACGCCGAGTCATCATAAAAAATGGGTCACGTACAGGAAAACGTTCACTGCCACACAAAGCTGTATGCTCCAATATATGTGCAACACCTTTAGAATCTTCTGGAACTGTCCGCAAGCCAACTAAGAAAACATTTTCAGTATGGTCAGCTGCTATATGGTAATGCACAAGCCCCGTTTTGGTATGACGATACTCTGTAACATCAATCCCGAGTGATTCTATTATTTCTGTACGGATAAATTCGAAAGTCTTATGCGGGGTTGGAGCAGTCTGAATAATTGTCATGAAAAAAATTGATCCCGTTACTGACAAGCTTAAAACCGGTAAAGCATCCTGCTTTGAGACAATAAATACAGAAAACTCTACCCTATTGATTGATTGTAATGACTATTAGCTACGATGAACAACCTTGAACAGCCTAAGTACGCATAATTCTTCGACTCTTTTTAATCAACTAAGGTCTAAGAGAGACGCTAATAGCTATTATAGCAACCAATACTCCCCCACAGAAAAGCACCTTAAACCAGCTATCTAATTGTTTATAAAGAGATAAAAATAGGAAGAGCAAAAAACAGTCTTTTTTTGTGCATTGCACAAAAAAATATTTGACAGGTTATTTATTAATCACTATATTGAATACAAATGCTGCAACGCACAAAGTTAATTTTTGATTCTCAGAGGAATTGAACATGTATGATGATCTGATGAAAGACGTCCAGGAAAAAATGCAACCAGCAATTGATGTTGCTGAAGTAAATAAAAAAGCGTTGGAAACTTTGTTTTCCCTTCAGTCTGAATACGTAACAGACTTTGTTGATTCAAGTGTTGCTCAGCTAAAAGCACTTTCAGAAGTTAAAGATGCTAAAGACGCTATTGAGCTTCAGGTTCAATTTTTCAAAAACTTAGAAGTAAAAATGACTTCAGTCGCTGAAAAAGAACTCGCTGCATTAACAACTGCAAAAGATGAGATTTCAGACATTGTTGAGAAAAGTCTTTCTGAAATAAAAGAGATGCCTTATGTATCCGACTTCAACAAATTTATAACAGAAGCGACTGAAGCAACTACAACCGCAATTTCTGAAGCGACGGCGGCTGCAACACCTGTAGCGGCGGAGCCAAAAGCAAAAACAGAACCTGCAGCAGCCCCTGCAAAGAAAGCTCCAGCGAAAAGAGCGCCTGCAAAGCGTAAACCTGCAGCGCCAAAAGCAGCAGCGAAAGAATAGATCGTTTGGGATCACGTTACGATCCCACTTCTCTACTCTGGCTGGTTAATTCAGCCTATATCCTTTGCCGGTCGCCCTGACCGGCTTTTTTTATCCAGAATTTCTATCCTAAATATCTTCTGATCTTGCCAAGTCGGGCAATGGCCCTTCAAGCCCCATAGCAAAGCGCATCACTTTATTTCGAGCAGGACTCACTTTACCCGCAATACCTAAACCTAGATTACGCAGTAGTTTTAATGGACCGCTTTGGTTACTAAAGACACGATAAAACAGATCCATGGTTTGCATCATAATGAGGTTATGTTGACGGCGTTGTTTTTCGTAATCATTCAATACCTCTAGTTCAGTGATATCTTCACCCGTCTTAGCAGCAACAAGCAGTGTTTCAGCGAGTGCAGCAGCGTCTAACAAACCTATGTTAACGCCCTGGCCTGCCAGCGGGTGGATCATATGGGCAGCATCACCTGCTAGGGCAACACCTTCAAGTACATACTGCTGTGCGTGCTGTCGTCTTAGTGGAAAAGCGCCACGTCCTAAGAGTTGATCTATATTCCCTAAACAGTCAGGAAAGACCGATGTTAATTCAGCCATAAAGCGATCATCAGGCAATGCCATTAACCGTTTTATCTCATCTGGGGTGTTATACCAAACCAGAGATGCGTGATTACCAGATAGTGGAAGAAAGGCTAAAGGCCCAGTAGGAGTAAATTGCTGCCAAGTGATATCTTGTTGCAGATAGTGGGTTGTAACTGAGGCAACTAATGCACTTTGTTCATAATCCCACTTATTAACGCCAATACCTGCCGCTGAACGTACCTTTGACTCACCACCATCGGCCGCAACCAGAAGCCTTGCTATAATTTCTCGATCATTATCTAAACGAATGATGCTGCTACCAGGAGAGTAATCAATCTCTTGAATACCTGCAGGGCAGATAAGGTCGATATTATCAAACTGCTGCAAACGCTCTAGCAAAGCTAATTGAATGATACGATTTTCTACAATATGGCCTAGGTAATCACAGCCAATATGATCTGAAACGAACTCTGTAGCAGCCTTCTCTTCACTCGCCTCCCACACTTTCATACGACGATAAGGACAACTACGGCGCGATAATATACCTTCCCAAGCTCCAACCTTCTGTAAGATATTTTGAGACGCTACACTAATAGCTGAAACACGTAGATCGTGTGGCTGCTCACTATCAAACTCCGCAGGGTAGTGATTTTCAAGAACCGCCACAGATAGATTACTACCACCTAAGGCACAAGCGATTGTCGCACCAACCATGCCACCGCCTACTATCACAACGTCATATCGAGTCTTCATTTTTTCTACCAAATCATCGTTAAATGCAGACACGAGTATACGCAAAAAAAATACTGACTTCTTGAAAAGGAGCCGGAAAATAATGAATCTTCTAAGCTATCCCTTTTTCACCTCAAGCTTTATAAATAATTCTGTCCTTAAAGGCGATTTACGACGCTTTTTTCTCCGAAGCAGACGAATTTGATTTATAATCAACTCATCTTTAATCCTTTCCAAATGAGCCTACTGTGTCCAATACCCTTTTTTCCAATTTAGACCTACCGCAATCCATGCTTGCCAACCTAGATAGCTTGGGTTATCAACATATGACCGCGATTCAAGAGCAAGCATTACCAGAACTACTTGCAGGTAAGGATCTAATAGCCAAAGCCAAGACTGGCAGTGGTAAAACAGCTGTTTTCGGTATTGGCACGCTACTAAAACTCAAGACAAAGAACTTTGCCACACAATCGTTAGTGCTTTGTCCTACCCGTGAGCTTGCCACCCAAGTCGCTAACGAGTTGCGTAAACTTGCACGCTTTACAGAGAATGTGAAGGTTTTAACTTTATGTGGCGGGCAGTCTATCGGGCCACAGATTGGCTCTTTAGAGCATGGTGCACATATTGTTGTAGGCACCCCAGGACGCATTAAAGATCACCTTCGCAAGAAAACCTTACGCTTAGAACAAGTCCATACAGTTGTTTTAGATGAAGCCGACCGTATGCTAGATATGGGCTTTGCAGACGATATTAGGGATATCATCTCCCATGCACCCAAAAAGCGTCAAACACTACTCTTCTCTGCGACCTACCCTAAATCAATCGCTAAACTTAGCGCTGATATTCTAGTAGACCCTGTGACAGTTGAAGTTGAATCAACCCATAGCCAAAACCAAATTGAGCAATATTTCTTTGAGATTAACAAAGAAAATAAACTCAATAATCTGACAGATATTATCAGTAACTATCAACCTGAGTTTGCAGTAATTTTCTGTAATATGAAGCAAACTTGTAACGATGTTCAACAACACCTAAAAGCGATGGGCTATAGCGCTAGAGCGATCCACGGCGATTTGGAACAACGAGAGCGTGACCAAGTGCTTATGCAGTTTGCCAATCGCAGCTGTTCATTCTTGATTGCAACGGATGTGGCAGCACGTGGCCTTGATATTGACGAGTTACCCTGTGTAATAAACTATGACATCACCCGCGATGCTGAGGTACACACCCATCGTATTGGCCGTACTGGTCGTGCAGGAAAACAGGGGATCGCCCTCAACCTTTATCAGCCATCAGAAGCCTATAAAGTAGCGGCAATTGAGACCTATCTAAAGACTGAATTCAGTGTGACGCCTTTACCTACCGCCAAAGCAGACTTTGTTCCTAGCAAGCCTCCCATGACGACACTTTCTATCGCGGGCGGTAAAAAAGACAAAGTACGCCCAGGCGATATTCTCGGTGCTCTGACCGGTGATGCCGGGATTGATGGCAGCCAAGTCGGCAAGATCAACGTACTAGATTATGTCGCTTACGTTGCTGTTGATGCTAAAGTGGCTCGGTCTGCAGTAGAGAGCTTAAATAAAGGCAAAATTAAAGGTCGTAAATTTAATACTCGCCGCCTTTAATTAACCACATTACCTAATGCAACCTGCTGAATAATACGACGGTAATGGTCCGCCATTACCGTCCAGTTCAAATGAGAAACATCGACACATTTAAGCCCTCTCCCTGCTTTTTTATAATCAATCAATTGCTTTAACAAAAGCGCAAGCGTCTCAGCCTCATCCTCTCCACTATAGCGACAGCCTTCAGGGAACAGTTCGGTATAAGCGAGCCTATCAGGGACAACAGGAAACGCACCTGCAGCCGCACCTTCAAGTACAGCAATACCTTGATAATCATGTAAGGCCGTTGATAGAACCACATCAGATTGCTGTAACAACTGCTGATAAGCCAAGCGCGACGGCATATAGCCCCAATGCCCTATCCTATCGGCCAATAACGCGTTAAGTAGATCGAACTGTTTAGGAATCTTACGAAACTGCTGACCAACAATATTGAGCGTAAAATCCACATCTAAATCAGATAACAACCGCATGCTATCTAAGAGTAATTGAGGGTTTTTGTCATACTCCCAACGGTGATTCCAAGTAATAGTAAACTCGCCGTTTATAGCAGTACTCGGCAAAAAACTATCATCACACAAAGGGACAGACAGCACTGAGGAGCGCTTCCTAATCCTCTCAATTAAACCTAAAGGCACTTGATCAGGTAATTTAGCCAGTAAAGCAGCCGCGCCTTCTAACATTGTCTTCCGGTTATACTCACTGTTAAACAAGCAGTAATCCGCTGCTAAGGCGGTATATAAGTTCAAAATACAAGGCTCTACGCTCTTAAACTCTTTTCCTGAACTTGGATAAGCAAATTGATTCTCATGAAAATAAACCAAGGTAGGCGTATTAGCCAAAGAGGGAACAAAACCCCGCAAGGAGGATAAGTCGGTCATCGATGTAGCGATCACTAAATCATACGGCTGGGAGAGTGTTTCATATTCAGAGAAAGCCCAGCTTAAGCTATTACCTCTCATCCGCCAGCTGAAGTATCGACCCGGTAACTTAAGTACCGTCCATTGATATTCAGATAAGTGTGCGACTAGGCCTTCTCGCCAATAAACATGGCTATCAGCATCATAAGCAGACAATAGTAAAATGCGCATAAATAAACTAGCCAACTCCGTTCGTTAAAATGACTGCTGTTAAGTCGTTGGCATTTTACCCCTCCCCCTTTTATTTGCACCCAACCTATAGAGCTAAATGCGCCATAAAGTATCAATATACGCGACTTGTTAAAATTTAATCCCCTTATAGTCAGATAAAATTAATACTTGCTCCAACAAAAAACGGATGACGTTTAAATATTAAGTAAGTAGCAGGAGATAGCAGAGATGAATACACAACAACTGGATCAACTTGAAAAAGAGATCACTAATAAAGTTAAAGAAGGCGATATTATCTTCATCTCGATTAATAGCTTTCTCTATCGCCAAGTCGCCAAAGGCACTGGAAGCTGGACCTCACATGTGGGCTTTATAGTACGCGAAGATAATGAGTGGTATGTACTCGAAAGCGCAGTTCCTAAAGTAACACGCTGCCCCTTACGCAAGTTTCTTTCTAGAACAACCAATAACGAAGTCAGTGTTATGCGGGTAAAAGAGGGGCTTAATCAAGAACAAATTACGAAACTTAAAACTGTCGCTGAAACAAAAATGGGCCGTTATTATCATTTGGGATTTAAATACGATTCTAAACGCCAGTTCTGCTCAAAGTTTGTTCACCTGACCTTCAAAGAGGCCTTAGGTATCGAAATTGGTAAAGTCCAAACCCTAGAAGTATTACTACAAGAAAACCCTCAAGCAAGTGTTAACTTTTGGCGCTGCTGGTATTTAGGGTTTGTACCTTGGCAGCGAAAAACCATTACACCGGCTAGCCAACTCAATGATCCGAAATTAGTCCCCGTATATACACAATGCTAGCGGCTAATTTATTACGGTATATTCGGCACAAAAAAAACCACTTACGCGTCACTGCTGTCCCATAGTTTTGGATGGTAAATGAAAAAGCCTGAGATCCACTGGTAAACTGTTGTTACCACACACCAGTTA
>NZ_LUTR01000021.1 GCF_001597725.1 Neptuniibacter marinus | reverse complement strand
TAATGCGGATTCTTCAACTAAGCTTATTTGAACGAAAAGCTCTGAAAGAGTTGCTAAACCCGTCACCGCCAGAGCGAAAAAAAAGGGACCCTCAGATGAGGATCCCTTTATGATTAAAAAATTGTGGGACAGCAGTGACCCGAAGGTGGTTTTTTATCTAAAGTAAAATTACAAACGTTCCACTTCAGCTTTCTCTTTTAATTGAGTTAGGTAATCTTGGTAATCCTGCTGACCTTTACGGTTACTCAGCATCATACTCATATAGCTAATCTCTTCCGGCTTCAGGTCAACATCGGCTTCAGTTACTTTATCCAGCACTAGAATAGACTTACTACCATCTAGCATATTAACTGCTGCATAGCTCATAGCGTTCTCAGCAGGCTTAGGCAGTTCAAATACCGCAGATCGTAACTCTTGTGGTAAATCCTGTTGAGTACGAGTTACGCCTGCAAGCGTTGTTACCGTAGCACCCATAGCGACATTCTCTAAGCTATCTCCTTGCTTTAGTTTAGCGATAAGTTCATCCGCTTGAGTAGTTAAAGCCTGCGCTACCTTTTCATTTAACAACGCTTCTTTAATCATGGCAGCAACTTCTTCAAGTGTTTTCTCACGAGGTAACTCATGTTGAACCACTCTTAACACTAAAGCCCGACCAGAATCTAATTCGATAGGCGTACTATTCAACCCATCTTTAATCAACTCTTCATCAAAGGCGACGCCCAATACTTTAGGGTTAGCCGTAATTCCACCTTCACTACCCATGCGGGAGAAAAGCTCTGTCTTTTGAATTTCAAGATCGAGGACTTCTGAAGGCTCAACCAAATCACCAGAAGAGAAAGATATATCAGCTAAGCGCTCTAACTGAACTACATATTCTTCCTCAGATAATTGATTTAGCAGATCGCTTGCAAGATCAGCTTTAGCTTTTTCAAAAGAAGGCACTTCAGTTGCTTCAATATCGATAAGCTTAATAATATGGTAACCAAATTCAGTCCTAACAGGCGATGATACTTGTCCTTTCTCTAAGGCAAATAGTGCATTATCGAACTCATCAGAAAATACACCTTTCTCGTTAACACCTAAATCGCCACCCATCTCGGCGGACGCAGGGTCATCGGATTCAGCTTTAGCAATAACCTCAAAAGCCTCACCCATCGCTATACGTTCAGCAATATTATCAGCCTTAGCTTTTGCTGCAGCATAATCCTGCTCATCTGAGATAGCGACGAGAATATGCGCAGAGTGTCGAAGCTCTTGTGCTTGAAAGGCATCAATTAATAGCTGATAAGCACTTTCTAACTGCTCATCCGTCACTGTTATTTCAGTTTCTAACGCACTACGATCAAGTAATAAGTACTCTATAGCAACCTGCTCATCAGTTAAGTACTCTGAACGATGCTCATCATAGTAATCTGCAATTTCTTGGTCACTCACATTTAAAGATGAACGAAGCGGGGATGCAGGAAGTGTAAAATATCGAAGATCTCGTGTTTGGCTGTCCAATTGAGCGATTGAGGTCAACTCAGAAGGGAGAGTAAAAGCAGATAACATAAACGCTGCACGTTCCTGTTCCGTTATCTTGTCTTTACGTATTAAATCACGATACATCATCGGTGTCAGACCGGCATTACGTAAAACAGCTTCAAACTGCGCACGATTAAATTGCCCATCCTGTTGAAAATCTGCTGTTGTCAAAATCAGTTGATCAATCATGTTGTCAGAGAATGTTAATCCCTGATCGCTGGCGGATTGAACAAGAACAGCCTGCTCTATAAGGCCTTCCAGTACCATGTTGTTGATTAAGTTATCATCAAGCAGCGCTGGATCGGCGCCTTCTCCCATCTGGGAAAGCATTTGACGTCTTTGACGCTGAACACCTTGAACGAGATCCTGTTGACTAATCTCTTCGCCATTAACCGTAGCAGGCGCATTACTGCCAGCAGTTAAACTAACAAGTGATTCAACACCAAATAAAGCAAAAGTAACTGCAATCAAACCAACAATAATCTTGGCGATGATTCCTTGGGAGTTATCCCGAATGGACTGTAGCATTATGCCTATAAACCCCTGAGCATTTTTTCACACAAAAAAAAAGCGCATTCTAAACGAATGCGCCTTTCTTGGTTTCTTTCTGTTGGCGGAACGGACGGGACTCGAACCCGCGACCCCCTGCGTGACAGGCAGGTATTCTAACCAACTGAACTACCGCTCCTTAAAGTAAGATCGTGACGCGATCAGATCTTACTTATTAACTGCGTCTTTTAAAGCCTTACCAGGTTTAAAAGTAGGCAGCGTAGCAGCGGCAATCTCAATTGGTTTGCCTGTCTGCGGATTGCGACCTGTACGAGCTGCGCGCTCTTTTACAGAAAATGTACCGAAACCTACAAGTGCCACAGAATCTCCGTTCTGTAATGCACCAGTTACTGCTTCTAGAGTCGCATCAAGTGCACGACCAGCAGCTGCTTTAGGAATATCGGCTGAAGCTGCGATAGCGTCGATCAGTTCAGACTTATTCACATTGTTCCCCTTTAATAGATCGTTATTTTTAGTTTTCGTAATCCATGCCCAGCAAGATGGTAAGCATTTATACCAAGTGGTAGAAAGCGGTGTCAAGACAACTTGTGTACCTTTCTACTCCTTATGAACTCTAATGAGGCTTTATTTGCCCCGGCTCAGCTTTTCCAGGCTTTTCCTTTGCTGCTACAACCTCACCGTCTTCTTGCTCTATTGGCTTCGGTTGATACTTAAGTGCGATATCTAAAACTTCATCTATCCACTTAACAGCTTTTATATCTAAATCCGCTTTGATATTGTCAGGAATTTCCTTCAAATCACGCTCATTTTCTTTAGGAATAAGAACCGTTTTGATTCCTCCTCTATGAGCTGCAAGCAGTTTTTCTTTCAATCCGCCTATAGGTAAGACTTGTCCCCTAAGGGTTATCTCACCTGTCATGGCAACATCAGCTCTCACCGGTATATTGGTCAAGACTGATACTAAAGCAGTGCACATACCGATGCCAGCACTTGGACCATCTTTAGGCGTCGCACCTTCAGGAACATGTATATGAATATCATGTTTCTCATGAAAGTCTGGCACAATACCTAATGCCGAAGATCGATTCCGTACAACAGTCAGCGCCGCTTGAATAGATTCTTTCATGACATCGCCAAGACTACCTGTAGTCACCTGACGACCTTTACCTGGTACCACAGCAGCTTCGATACTAAGTATATCGCCACCAACTTGTGTCCAAGCCAAGCCTGTCACTAGCCCAACTTGATCTTGCTCTTCAGCAATACCGAAATTATGTTTCAGAACACCGCTATAGTGCTCAAGTTGTTCAGTATCAACGGTGATAGTCCCTGCCTTATTCGAAAGCGCGAGCTCTTTGACGACCTTACGGCAGATCTTAGCTATTTCACGCTCAAGGCCACGAACACCAGCTTCGCGGGTATAGTAGCGGATAAGTCCAGTAATGGCACTATCTGTAATCTCAACTTCGCCCGTTTTCAAGCCATTATTTTTAAATTGTTTCTCTATAAGGTAATTACGAGCAATATTTAGCTTCTCATCTTCGGTGTAACCCGGTATACGAATGATTTCCATACGATCCAAAAGTGGACCAGGAATATTCATAGAGTTTGAGGTACAAACAAACATAACATCCGATAGATCGTAATCAACTTCTAGGTAGTGATCATTGAAGCTAGAGTTTTGCTCTGGATCAAGAACCTCAAGAAGTGCTGACGCTGGGTCTCCACGTTGGTCCATACCCATCTTATCGATTTCATCTAATAAGAACAGTGGGTTTTTAACACCAACTTTCGCCATTTTCTGTAGCAACTTACCCGGCATTGAACCTATATAAGTACGACGGTGACCACGAATCTCGGCTTCGTCACGCACGCCACCTAGCGCCATACGGACATACTCACGATTGGTCGCGCGCGCAATAGAACGCCCCAGAGATGTTTTACCAACCCCTGGAGGACCTACAAGACAAAGAATGGGACCTTTTAACTTTTTAACGCGTTTTTGGACAGCAAGATATTCGAGGATGCGATCTTTAACTTCCTCAAGACCATAATGATCCTGATTAAGAATTTTTTCAGCTCGCTTCATATCATGTCGGACTTTTGAACGCTTAGACCATGGAATGGAAAGCATCCAGTCGATGTATCCACGCACAACGGTTGCTTCCGCTGACATAGGTGACATCATTTTTAATTTGTTGTATTCCGCCATGGTTTTGTCGAACGCTTCCTGAGGCATTTTCGCTTCAGCAATGCGGTTCTTCAGCTCATCCATGTCGTTTATGCCAGATTCATCCAGATCACCTAGCTCTTTCTGAATGGCCTTCATCTGCTCATTCAAATAGTATTCACGCTGGCTTTTTTCCATCTGTTTTTTGACCCGGCCACGGATCCGTTTTTCGACCTCAACCAAGTCAATTTCAGACTCCATCAACGCCATTAGATGCTCAAGACGCTCTTTATTACCCAGCATCTCGAGAATCTGTTGTTTTTCTCCTAATTTCAAAGACATATGCGCAGCAATGGTATCAGCCAAACGCCCTACATCATCAATATTTTGCAGTGAAGACAATACTTCTGAAGGTATCTTTTTATTGACCTGAACAAAACGTTCAAACTGTTCAAGCACCGTACGTTTGTACAAAGTATCTTCAGCTTCAGTCAACTCTTCAATAGGCAATACAGAAGCTTGCGCAGAGAAAAAGCCTTCATCTTCATGCAAACTGTGAATAGTCGCACGGTAATCACCTTCGACAAGCACTTTCACTGTGCCATCCGGTAGTTTCAGCATCTGCAAGATACTGGCAACAGTACCTACTTCAAACAGATCATCCGCCAGAGGTTCATCATCAGAAGCGTTTTTCTGAGCCACTAATAAGATTTCTTTCTCGCCTGACATTGCTGCTTCAAGTGCATCAATGGATTTTTCCCGCCCAACAAAAAGTGGGATCACCATGTGCGGATAAACAACGACATCCCGTAATGGGAGTACGGGCAATTCAATAACTTGTGACTGTGATTCGTCATGTTGAGTCATGCAGCAATAGCCTCATCAAACAGGTCCGCGGTGCTCTGCGGATAAATTCTTTAAATACGCGATAAACGATTAATGATTACATGGGGGTGTTTCTATATAAATGCAACCAGCGGGATCAAAATAATACAGTATTTAGAGTGTCATGAAGGTTGTAGATATTAGAAGCATTGTTATTTTATAACAGCATCTTAGGGCGGAGACAATTAAAAAGGGGAAGCAAGCTTCCCCTTTTTAATCACATGTTATTTGTAATATGCGTTTTCACGCACACTATGGTCGGTTACATCACGCACCCCAACCAAATCTGCTATACGCTCAACTAAGGTTGCCTCAACCCCATCTTTCAGAGTCATATCGACAGCACTACACCCTTGACAACCACCGCCGAATTGAAGAATAGCAATCTGTCCCTCTTCCTCCTCGACAACTTCCATTAGTTTCACCTCACCACCATGAGACGAAAGGCCTGGGTTAATTTCTGAGTAAAGAATATAATTAATCTGCTCACCTATCGGACTATCTTCAGACACTTTAGGTACTTTAGCATTAGGCGCTTTTATCGTCAGCTGGCCGCCCATACGATCTTTTGCGAAGTCCACATGCGCCTCATCTAAATAAGGAATGCTGTTCTTTTCAACATAAAAACGTAATTTAGCCAACTCCATGACTTCATCATCTTCAATGATTTCATCAGGGCGACAGTATGCAAGACAAGTTTCAGCGTATGAAGTACCTGGCTGAGTGACAAACATACGCACCGCCATGCCTTCTACATCTTGCTTGCTAAGAAGTTCTACTAAATAATCTTCAGCCGTTTCTGTAACGGTAATATTCATACGATGTCCTGTATGTTAAATCTACACTTTAATTAGCTGTAGGATACACCCAAACTATTCCCGAGTAAATTGATCAACTATTAATCGAATCCCTATTATAAATCCATCCTAAGGAGTAATTCTATCCACTTGTATATTTGTTCAACTTTAAAACTAAGTGTTCTGTTAGAATAGGCCTTTTGCGCCGATCCTATATGTCTGCATTTCTTCGACAGAAAACAATTATCCTCCTCGGACTACCGATCATCGCGGGTATGCTCTCTCAAAGCGTTATCAATTTGATAGATGCGGCCTTAGTAGGCCAACTTGGTGAAGCCTCGCTTGCTGGCGTAGGCATTGGGAGTTATGCCAATTTTGTTGCTATCAGCTTAATACTAGGATTGTCTTCAGGTGTACAAACGCTCGTTGCAAGAAATCGAGGGCAAGGACAACATAATTATGCAGCGACGCCTGTCCATTGGGGATTGCTAACCTCTTTTCTTGTTGCGCTCCCCCTTAGCATAATCTATATCCATTATTCCGATAGTCTCGTTGCTATAATGTCAGAGGATTCTTCTGTTCAAGATATTGCTTCATCCTATTTTGATTACCGAACAGCGGCTATGCTTGTCGTTGGAATCAACTTATCCTTTCGCGGGTGGTGGAATGGTAATAAAACACCTATTACTTATTTTAAAATCCTTGTATTTACCCACTGCCTAAATATAGTTATTAGCTACTGCCTTATTTTTGGACATTTAGGCTTACCGAAAATGGGAGCGCCGGGCGCAGGATTAGGCTCAGCAATTGCACTTTGCTCAGGTGCGCTTATCAATGCGGTTTTTGTGTATAAAAATGCAAAACCTGCTGGTTTATTTAGGTGGCATTCGGGCAGCATAATTGAGTTTTCAAAATTATTACGTTTATCTATCCCCCATTCACTTCAGCAGCTTTTTCTAGCCCTATCTATCTGCGTACTTATTTGGATCATTGGGCAACTTGGCACGAGTGATCAAGCGATCGCGCATGTGTTAATTAACTTATCTCTATTCTTAATTTTACCCGCAGTAGGACTTGGAATTGCCTCTACATCGTTGGTTAGTCACTCTATAGGCGAGGACAAACCGCAGGAAGCGCTCACATGGGGATGGGCTGTGTTAAAAACTGCACTCGCTTTTATGCTGCTCCTAAGTTTACCTTTATGGCTCATGCCAGAAACAATACTCGGTTTCTTTTTACAATCGAACATATTAATAGAGCAAGCAGTGCTACCGTTACAGATAGCAGCTTTAGCTATATGTCTAGATGCAGCCACCATTGTATTAACTCAAGCATTGTTTGGTGTAGGCGCAAATCGTATAGTATTCATTATATCGACCTGCGGCTTATGGGGATTTTACCTTCCTTTAGCTTGGTTATTTGGTCCTGCTTTAGGCTATGGACTCATTGGAATCTGGATTATCCAGTTGATATATCGCGCACTATCGTCGCTAGTTTTTATCTATATTTGGCAACAACAGCGCTGGTCAATGATCAAACTGTAATGATTAAAAGCTTCAACCTAACGCATTATTATCCATATCTACATTTGGATGCGTAACATCTAGCTAAGTTCAAGCCAGACGATCTGGCTTATCATTCTAATCTGCATAATTAAGGATCTATTGTATGGCTGAGCAGTCACTGGTCTTTTCATTTTTCTTAATTTTCACAGGCGCAGCTATTGTTGCCTCATTGGCTCTTTACACACGCCAACCTTTGCTGGTTGCTTATATCGCTTTAGGTGCGCTCCTCGGGCCTTATGGCGTAGCTATGGTTACCGATACTAAGTTATTAACAGACATATCCCATATAGGTATCATTTTTTTACTGTTTTTACTCGGTCTTGATATGCAACCCTCCCACCTTATTCATATGCTTAAAAAAGCAACATTAGTCGCTATCGCAAGCTCCGTTTTATTTTTTATCATTGGCTATGCTGTCGGCTTTAGCTTTGGTTATACACAAACAGAATGCATGATTATCGGTATCGCTATCATGTTTTCCAGCACGATTATTGGAATCAAGTTACTTCCCACTACCGTTTTACATCACCGCCATACAGGTGAGCTTGTTGTAGGCTTATTACTACTACAGGATGTGATCGCCATTATGATGCTGTTATTTCTTTACAGTGGTACAGGGGAAACTAGCGATTCAGAAACAATGATTATCTTCGCCAAAACCTTAGTAGCCCTACCTCTGCTTATCTTTGGTGCTTTTATATTTGTCAGGTTTGTTTTATTAAAACTGATACAGAAATTTGACCGTTTTCATGAATATATTTTTCTACTAGCGATTGGCTGGTGCCTTGGACTAGCTGAACTCGCAAACCTTGTTGGCTTATCAGCCGAAATAGGTGCTTTTGTAGCAGGCGTTTCCATAGCGACTAGTCCTATTGCTCAATATATAGCTACAAGTCTCAAACCCTTGCGTGATTTTTTCTTAATACTGTTCTTCTTTTCAATCGGTGCTAGCTTCAATCTCTCTTTAGTGGGACTCATTGCAATTCCAGCTGTTATATTGGCATTACTCGTATTAAGTTTAAAACCGATGATTTTCCGTTTTCTCTTAAACGGTATTAGCGAATCACCGTCAATCGGCTGGGAGGTAGGATTTCGACTAGGGCAGATCAGTGAATTTTCGTTACTGATCGCTTATATTGCCGCAGGCTCCATGATGATTGGGGAGGAGGCATCACACGTAATTCAGGCAACAGCGATTTTAACTTTCCTGCTTTCCAGTTATGTAGTGATTTTCAACTTCCCATCACCAATCGCTGTATCAGATAAATTGCGCCGTGATTAACGGCGCAATTTATATACTAAAATAGATCTATTTTACGAGTTTTCCAAAGCACCTCCGCACGTTTAAGCAAATCATCGACCTCTCCATCCTCACCCAACAGCCTTAAGACAACAGCCAAAGTTGAGAGAATAGCCTTCTCTCCGTATTCATGCTGAGTGTCACCCTGCCAAACAGAAAGTAAGGTTTGCGGATCTAATTTATCTTCCTTAACAAAACGCTTAGCGACGATCCTTTGCCACTCATACTCAACCAACTCACCCTCTTCTACCCACTGCAACAGGCACTCTGCATCAGGCCGAATCTCTGCCTCTCCTCCATCGCCTTTAACCGTTAAATTCCGCTGCTCACCGAGCAACTGAGCTGTCTTTTGATGCATAGGACCATAAGCAGGATGAAATACACCATCAATACTGTTAGGCGCTTCAGAAGGATTTAACATACGACACAGAGTATGAACGGGTGAGCGTAAGCCTAAGATAGATCTAAGCTGAATAATCTCTCCTAAAGGTGGGCAGAAATTATCGATAGACATATAAGCAAACCCCACACGTGCCAGCTCTGTTTCTACCTCATCCCAAGCAGCACAAGGCTGAAGCTTAAATAGGCTTAACATATCTTCAAGATAGATTCTCCCTGGCGTATGCCCTTTAGCCCCATGCATAAAAATTTTATAGCCATGACTAGCAAGACAGAGTGCTACTAACAAGTACCAAGGATGACGATTTTTTTTGCCCGCATAAGTCGACCAATCTAAATCAGTATCAATCCTACGACCCACCGCGTAACGTGTACGCACAGCATCAGCAAAACCGGCTAACTCTTCCGGCGCCTCTTCCTTAACGCGTAACAGCATAAGAAACGCGCCAAGCTGTTCAGGCCGCACCTTCTTATCCAAAATCATTCCCATGGCCTCAGCAGCCTCTTCACGGGTAAGTGAACGTGTCCCAGTCTTACCTTTGCCTAAAATTCTTACAAAGGGGGCAAACTTATGCTCTTCAATCATTAGCAGCTTTAACCTTATTCTGTGCAAACGAAATAAATACAGTAGAATTAACCCATTACTACATCATCGCGCATATAACCTAATTAGTACTCAATAACGGTTTTGGATTATCTGGATCAATAGTGTAATGAAATCATACCCTCGCCAGCTACATGTTTTTTTTAATGCACTAACCTACTACACTAGATTTAGCGCCCCCAGCTGGGTTGAATATTCCAAAGAGAACCAAGCAGAATCAACTCGTTACCTACCTTGGATTGGCTTATTAATAGGTTTTTATACCGCTTTAATTTACTGGCTTGGAACCTTTATTTTTCCTGACACTATCGCGGTTATCTTATCAATCGCCACAAGTATATGGATGAGTGGCGCTCTACATGAAGATGGTCTATCCGACTGTTTCGATGGATTCGGCGGCGGATGGGAGAAACAGCGCATTCTGAACATTATGAAAGATTCAAGATTGGGCAGTTATGGGGTGTTAGCGATTATACTGGCCCTAATGTTGAAATATAACGCTCTACTCACTGTACAAGAGACCGTGCTAATCATCATCAGCGCTCACTGCCTGAGCCGCTTTTTTCCGCTATTAATTATCCACAAGGAAAACTATGTCGGCCTTACAGAACAAAATAAAGCCAAGGTCATGACTACCCACAGAATAACTAAAACTGATCTTATTATTGCCTTTATCCCAGCCTTGCTCTGTTTAGTCTTTAGCCCTCTTGTTTATATCAGCGTATTAGTTCCCCTCTTAGGGCTTACATTCTGGTTAGCATCGTACTTCCGTTCCTGGATAGACGGTTATACCGGCGACTGCTTAGGTTGCTGCCAACAACTATCTGAGTTAACTATTTATATTTGGTTCTGTTTGCCTTGGTTTATTGGCTAATTTCTATATAACATCTATTAATCTCTGCTAAAATCGCCCGCTAATCTGCTGGTATCCCTTATGAAACGAAAAAATAGCCTATTTAGCCGTCCAACTGCATCAAAAACACCCCAATCAAAAAAAACGATTGAGTACCCTGATGTCATCGAAGTACAGGGACTAAGCCATGAAGGCCGCGGCATAGCTAAACAGGACGGGAAGACTCTCTTCATATCAGGAGCGCTTCCAACAGAGCAAGTACGATTCAAAATTGAAGCAAGACACCGTCGCTATGATGAAGCGATCTACACAGAAATAGTCACCCCATCAGCCCATAGGGTCCCAGCGTCCTGCGATTATTATGAACGTTGTGGTGGCTGTGACCTCCAGCACTTAAATCATGAGCAACAAATCACCACAAAACAAGCACTAGTCATCGATCAATTATCAAGGCTGGGAAAGTTCACACCATTACAAGTAGAACAACCCATTACGAGTCCTAGCTGGCACTATCGTCGCAGCTGCCGTCTCGGAATTAATCAATTAACAAGGGACAATAGTGCCATTGTTGGCTTTCGCCGGAAGGGTAGCAGCAAACTGATCAAAATAGACCACTGCCCAGTATTATCGGAACCACTCGATAAAATTTTATCTTCGCTACCCGCGGTACTTGAAGAGACAGAAAATTTTAAAGAGATCACCCACGCCGAAATCAGTATGGGTGATAACGAAGGTGCATTAACCTTAAGGGTAAAGAAAACGCCTAAAGAGCCACTTATCACCCAGTTAAATGAACTTGCGCAAGCAAACAGTTTCAAACTGTACTTTGATTTCGGAGACCGAATTGAAGCCGTTGATGGTGAAGCTCAACTCAACTACCGAATAGCTGAGACAGATACGCTCATCCATTTCAAACCTGGTGACTTTATTCAAGTCAATGCTAAGGTTAATGAGCAGATGATCCAGCGGGCTTTATCTTGGTTACAACTTTCAAAAAATGATCGCGTATTAGATCTGTTTTGCGGTATAGGTAACTTTACACTACCTATAGCCACACAAGTTGAAAGTATCGTCGGCATAGAAGGCGTAGAAGAGATGGTCATTCGCGCCAATGATAATGCCCAGATCAATCAAATCGATAATTGTGAATTTCATAAAGCCAACCTAACCAATGACCTACGCGCCATGCCTTGGTACAAGCAAGGCTTCAATAAAATAGTCCTTGATCCCCCCCGCACCGGCGCACTGGACATTATTAAACAACTGAAACAACACTCTGCAGAGATGGTACTCTATGTCTCTTGCAACCCTGCAGCACTTGCCCGTGATGGGGCAGAGTTAATATCCCAAGGTTATAAAGCAACGCGTTTTTGCGTTATGGATATGTTCCCACATACATCTCATGTTGAATCTCTTGTCCTATTTGAGCGTATCTAATGGTTGATATTATCTATGCTGACGACGCTTTTGTAATCGCCAATAAACCCTACGATGTTTTATCCGTTCCTGGCCGTGGTGAAGACAAGCAAGATTGTTTATGGCGACGAGTACAAACAATATTTCCAACAGCTAGAGTCGTTCACCGGCTAGATTATGCAACATCCGGAGTGATGGTATTAGCCTTAACATTGGAAGCACAAAGATCGCTCAATCGTAGCTTTCAAGAGCGTCAAACCCATAAGCGCTATCAGGCCATTATCTCCGGTACGCCAGAGCAATCAGAAGGCAGTGTAGAACTCCCTTTACGATGCGATTGGGAAAATAGACCTTTACAGATCGTCGATTTTGAACAAGGGAAAAACGCGTTAACACACTGGAAAGTACTGGCTAAAGAGAGCTCTGAGCAAGATACTCGCGTTGAGCTAACACCTATCACTGGCCGCTCTCATCAATTAAGAGTGCATATGCAAGCTATGGGACACCCAATTTTAGGGGATCGGTTTTATGCGGATACAGAAGGCCAAGCAAAATCTGACCGTCTACTGCTCCATGCCGAACAGCTATCCTTTCCCCACCCGATTACGGGTGAATTTGTTGAGTTTTTTGTACCCTGTCCTTTTTAAAGAGAAATAGCACACAAGCCTAAACGGTACGAATTGGCGTACCGCTTAGAAACGCTCTCATATTCTCAGCCGTCTGTTCAATAATACGATTGCGCGCTTCTATACTTCCCCAAGCGGTATGAGGAGTCAGGAGAAAGTTGGGAATACTTTGATCGAGCAAAACATTACCATGAACCGGAGGCTCCTCCGTTAATACATCAAAGGCAGCACCAGCGATAACCCCATTCCTCAGCGCATCAGCAAGATCAGCCTCATTAACAATACCACCACGCGCTGCATTAATGATAAAAGCCTCAGGCTTCATCTGTTCAAAAACCTCTGTAGTAAAAAGGTTTTCCGTTGCATCAGTCAGCGGACAATGCAAACTAATAACATCCGCTTGCTGAATAAAATCATCAAAAGGGCAAGTAGTATCAGAGTCCTGTTCAGCCCCTCCAATTTGACCTATTTTTTGGCATACAATGATCTTCATACCAAAGGCTTCAGCTATTTTAGCCACACCTTTACCTAAGTTTCCATAACCGATAATTCCAAGCGTTCGTCCTTTAAGCTCAATAATCGGGTGAGTTAGAAAGCAAAATTGTTCTGAACGCTGCCACTCACCCGCGACAACATCTTGTGCATAACTCGGCAGGTTAGTGTGTAAAGCTAAAATCAGTGACCAGACATGCTGAACTACAGAATCTACGCCATAAGCCACACAGTTAGACACGGGAATGCCCAACTCACATGCCGCTTGCTTATCGATCACATTAGTTCCGGTAGCCAGTACACAAACCAGTTTTAATTGGGAGGCCTGCTCTAGGTGATGACGTGCTAAAGGCGTCTTGTTTGTTATCACAATATCGAAACCTTGAATTCGGTTACCTATCTCCTTATCCGGTGTCAGATCATAACAAACTAGCTCTTCAACTAAGAATTCGATGGCACTCAAATCTAAGGCCTCTAGGCCTTTTAAATCAAGTATAACTGCACGCATACCCCTCTCCCTCAAAAACCCATAAAAAAGGGCCCTAAGGCCCTTTCTACAACATAAAACTATTTAAACGATTAAGAGCGAGGGAGTTTCTCTTTAATCTCCCAGAGTATCTCTTCACCTATAACTGCAGGGGCTGCAACCCCTTCCGCCGTCAAGACGCTCAGATAAACACCGGTACGCGTACGAATAAGTTTTAATTGATACTGACCGGTGTGCTCGAACTTACCGGAGTTTTCATTGTATACACCAGAATCATTCCCACCAAACACATAGATAGGTTTACCTGCAAACCAGATTTTATATCCCTTCTTATTAGCAGCGTCATCAGGATTATTGAAGGCACTAGCAGAAATTTGACTCTCTGTATTTTGGAAGCGAGCAGCCGTTTTTCCACTGGTATAACTGATACCTTCAGAATCATCACTACCAACACCTAGAGCAGCAGAAATTGCACTCGTATCAATTTTAATAGGACCACGTTCTGCGTGTAGCCATTCAAAGAAGCCCATCTCTTCTTCATTTTCAAAAGGTGTTGACGTCGTGTAGGTCATATAAAATAAACCCAAATCAGGATCGCGTGTACCTACATCCATATCGGCTTTATCTAATGCAGCACTCACATTATTCCAGGCAGACTCTACATCAGCATCAAGTTTTAATACCGCATTACCGCGTGAGTCACGTCCTAACTGCGTGCCTAAACGGCGCTGTTCTTGGAAAGCAACCAATGTTTGAGCACTACGATCACCGGTCGCTTTACCTAGGTAACGTAACATTTCAAACATCATATCAGCTTTATAACTTACACCTCGTGCTTGCTCACTCCAATTGACTTCCGTTGCGTCATCATCTTCAGCAAAGCGTATATGCTGCATCGCTATAGAAGTACGATTTGGATCACCATCAACAGGTTTCAAACTGACCTGTAATTTATCCTTAGTTGCACCCGGAAGGTCTTGGAATGTAAGGCGCTTCACCCAAGAATCGACAAAGCTTAGCTCCTTGGCTTCATGAGTAATCCACTGAGTCTCCATAACCCCTTGACGCGGATCCGATTTAACAATGTCGATACCGTTAAACTGCCAAAATTCCTGCAATTTAACCCATACATTTGTTATACCTTCATCAACGATAATCAGTTTATCGCCACCCTCACGCTTTAAACTAACCGATTCCGTACCAGATTCAGCATAGAAAAACTCAGGTCTAGGAACAATAAAGTCCCCAGTACGCGCTGTTGCGACATCACTGATTTCTGGAATAGTAAGCGACTCTTCTGTCTGCTTAACACTAAGATGTTCAGGAACTTCTAAACGCTGGCTGGTTTCAGCTAATTCATAATCTTGGCTACGATCACGAACAATACCGTTGTCACCATAGATTGGATTATTATCCAACGCACCACAGCCCGCTATTAACAAGCTAACTGACGATAGAGCTAAAATCTTTTTCATTATTATGATCGCTTAAATAATTTCACTGCTACGTAACGCTTCACGCACAGTTGTATGATATTCATCAGCTAATACGGTTAACGGTAAACGGATACCAAGCCCCATTAACCCCATTTCAGTCATAGCCCACTTTACTGGGATAGGATTCGCTTCAACAAAAAGTTTTTCGTGCAAAGGCATTAGTTTTTCTTGTGTTGCACGGGCGGCATCTGCATCACCGGTAATAGCAAAACGGCAAAGCTGGGACATTTCCGCTGGTGCGACATTAGCAGTAACCGATATATTCCCATCGCCTCCGGCAATCATTAATTCAACCGCTGTGGCATCATCACCAGAATAGATCGCAAAATCGGCGGGAGAATTGTCAATCAAAAAACGCGCACGCTCTAGATCGCCAGTCGCTTCTTTTATACCAACGATATTATCCACTTCAGCAAGACGAAGAACAGTCTCAGGTAACATATCGCAAGCCGTACGTCCTGGAACATTGTAAAGAATCTGCGGAATATCCACCGCTTCAGCAACGGTTTTATAGTGCAGAAACAAACCTTCCTGAGTTGGCTTATTATAGTAAGGCGTGACCAATAGGCAGGCATCCGCCCCTACATTTTTAGCTTCTTGAGTTAACTCAATCGCTTCAGAAGTAGAGTTAGCGCCCGTGCCTGCAATAACAGGGATACGGCCAGCGACTCGGTCTACCACACGTTTAATAACCTGGCAGTGTTCATCGCAGTTTAAAGTAGCAGACTCACCCGTAGTGCCTACAGCGACGATAGAATCAGTGCCCTTATTCAAATGCCAATCAACAATTTTATCGAGATTATCCCAATCGATATCACCGTTAGAATGCATAGGGGTAACAAGAGCAACAATGCTGCCAGTAATCATTTTTTTCTCCATGAGATAAATATCAGGTTTAGCAATGCCCAAATTACTCTGAGACACCACTTATTACAACCTTAAAAGCGTTACTAATCTTATTCTAGCTATATGAAAGTAATGAATATTTAGCTAGATAATTAGTCAATTATCCATACCGATACAAAGGGACTCTTAACAATATAAGAAGCCACATAAACAACCACCATTATCTATGATAATGTGGGCATCAAATAGCCCCTTAAAATCTAAAAACTACCTAGTATCGTATAAAGGGTCGTTATTCTATACGATTTTGTACTTTGTTGAGTAGCCATCATTACTAAGGATTTACTATGAACTGCGTTTCAATCGATAAAAAAGTGCCATCTTTTACTTCTCAAGCAACCAGTGAACAAACAATTACCCTATCAGAGCTACAAGGGAAAAACGTAGTTATCTATTTCTACCCAAAAGATAGTACTCCTGGCTGCACTACAGAAGGCCAAAATTTCCGCGATTTAATTAATGAATTTGAAGCAGCTAATACCCTTATATTCGGCGTTTCCCGCGATAGCTTACGTGCACATGAAAACTTCAAAGCTAAACAATCATTTCCCTTTGAATTGATTAGCGATCCCGATGAAACCTTGTGCAAATTATTTGATGTTATCAAACTCAAGAAAAACTACGGTCGTGAATATATGGGGATTGAACGTTCTACTTTTCTCATTGACAGTGAAGGCGTACTTAAACAGGAATGGCGTGGCGTAAAAGTAAAAGGGCATGTAGATGAAGTTTTAGCCGCTGCTCAAGCGCTATAGCTCCTTGGTCTATCTGTACAGAAAGCAGCACTAAGTGCTGCTTTCCTCTGAGGCCAGCATCTTCGTCTTAGGCCAAGCATTAATAATGGCTTTGAAAAGTGTTGCTAAAGGTATAGCAAAAAATAGCCCCCAAAACCCCCATAGCCCACCAAAAACAAGCACCGCCACAATGATCGCAACAGGGTGAAGGTTAACCGCTTCAGAAAACAACAAGGGCACTAACACGTTACCATCTAGCGCTTGAATAATACCGTAAGCTATCATTAGATACATAAAATCACCGCTCCACCCCCATTGGAAGAAAGCGATAAGCCCTACAGGAATCGTAACCAAGGCAGCCCCTATATAAGGAATCAAAACTGACAAGCCGACTAATATGCCCAATAATGCCGCGTAATTAATGCCTAACAAAATAAACGTCACATAAGTAACAACACCAACCACAACTATTTCTATCGCTTTACCCCTAATATAGTTTGCGATCTGATCATCCATTTCAGTCCAAACCGCTCTCATCATATCCCGTTTTTCTGGCAGAAAAGAAACCCACCACCGCGAAAGCGAAGCGCCATCTTTTAAAAAGAAAAAGACCAATATAGGCACTAAAACCAGATAGATCAAAAGCGCCATAATGGACGTTAGTGAGTTTAACGAGAAGGTCACCACCCACTGCCCCATCTGAGAGAGTTCAGACTTAGCAAGATTGATCAACTCTAACACTCGAGTTTCAGATATATACTCAGGATAACGTTCAGGTAGTAATAGAAGCACCGATTGTATCTGGGTCATAATCCTCGGTAATTCATTAAATAGATTAACAGACTGCTGCCAACCTAATGGCATCACTATAAATAACAATGCAGCAACACAACCAATAAAGGCTAAAAAAACTAAAATAACAGACAGCAGATGGGGAATTTTAAGCTGCTTAAGTCTATTGACTCCACCCTGCATCAAAAACGCCAAAATAATACTTGAAAAAACAGGTGCCAGCGCCTGTCCTAACGTTAAAATAACTAGTAACGCAGCAGCCAATAAAATGAAGAGCAGTATAGCTTCTTCATCAGAAAAATAGCGTTCGACCCATTTACTAAATATTTTCCGCATTGACCTTCTTTTTTAACCTCTTCGAATAATGTAAACGTACGGTTCCACATCAGTGAACGAATCAACCAAATCATGGTCAGACTGATCTGTAAATGCTTTAAAATCACGGATTGAGCCTGCATCCGTAGCAATTACTTTTAAAATAGTGTCAGGCTGCATTTTATTTAACGCTTGCTTAGCCTTTAATAAAGGTAAAGGGCAGTTTAACCCCGATGTATCAAGGGTCAAATAGATATCATAATCAGTCATGAACATGTCTTAAGTGTAAAGTTTTAAAAGCAACGAAGATATACGCCCTTTTCGCTAGTAAAATATCGCCTTACATAGGTAATGACGCTCCTTGAACGGTTTACTATTGTCGAAAAGGATTTAGTTCAGCACTATATACCATTATTGTTTGCATTAGCACGGGCTTTTTCGGATAGATATATGCGTAACAGATATTTAATTTTTCTGCTTTCTCTAATGATTTCATGGCTACCTTGTTCTGTATCGGCAGAGCCGCAACTACCTGATATAGGAAGCAGCGGATACAGTATCATTTCACAACAGCAGGAATACCAATTAGGTAGAGCTTGGGCACGCGTACTGCGTGGCAGTACCCGTATTTATGATGATGCTCTAGTTAGCCAATATGTCGAAGAGCTAACATGGAGTTTAGTGACTCATAGCCAATTGACTGATCGCCGTTTAGAAGTGATTGTTCTAGACAATCCGACCATTAACGCTTTTGCTGTTCCTGGTGGCATCATTGGTGTTCAAACCGGCCTACTATTAACTGCCCAAAATGAAGCACAGTTAGCCTCAGTCCTTGCCCATGAACTTGCCCATCTAAGCCAACGCCACTTTGCCTCACAGCTTGAAGAACAGCGCCGTAATCAACCCTTTTTTATCGCCTCAATCCTAGGCAGTATTCTACTTGCCGCGGCCAACACTGAAGCTGGCGTAGCGGCCATGCAAACCTCAATGGCGGCATCGACATCATCTAAACTTTCTTTCAGTCGCCAAAACGAGCGCGAAGCCGATTATATAGGCCTACAAACCTTAATCGCTGCAGGTTATGCACCATCCCAAATGGCGAACATGTTTACCCAGCTACAACAAGCTGCTCGTTTTAGCCGTACAGTGCCTGAATTCCTACTCACCCACCCGGTTACTCAATCAAGGATTGCGGATGCTCAAAATAGAGCGGCCAACTTCAAAGGTAAGGCAACAAAAGAGAATTCAATTTCATTTGATATTGCCAAAATACGTATTCAAGTTAACTACGCACAAGATATAAAGAAACTACTGGCAAAATATCAAGATCAGCTCGCCCTTCATGGCAGCGATTCGCACAGATATGCCGTTGCCTACGCAGCCTTAAAGGATAAAAAATTCGATATTGCTAAACAGCAGATGGCGCAATTTTCATCCGTATTTAAATCAAAACTAAGCAGCCAACTGCTCGATGCTGAATATTTCATTGCCCAAGAGAATTTCATACAAGCGGATAAGATTCTATCTAAACTGCACAACATTTACCCCGGCAACCACGCTATTAGTTATGTCTACGCAGACAACCTTGTCTATTTAAATAAGCCACATAAAGCAACAGAGCTATATAAAGGGTTAGTAGAAAATAACCCCAACGATAGCCGTGCTTGGTACCTACTAGCGGAATCTTATGGTTTAGAAGGTAATATTCTTGGCGTGCATGAAGCACGTATAGAGTACTTTCTACTCACTGCCAATATAGATAGAGCACTTAAACAAGTGGACTATGCGCTTAAAGAGCCAAGTCTAACCCCCAATGAGAAAGCCCGCTTAGAACAGCGAAAAGAAGATGCAAAAAAAATCCGAGAATCACTCGAATTTGATTTCTAACCATAAAAAATCCCGCTGATGCGGGATTTTTTATGTTCAAAATTCAATTAACGATTATTCAGTGCCGCTGAAAAATCTAGCATACGCTGCAAAGGCTCACGCGCATCCGTAATTAAAGCAGGATCTACATGTATCTCATCCTGCCCAGACTCAAGCGCATGTAATACACTTTCTAAGCCGTTCATCGCCATCCACGGACAGTGTGCGCAGCTTCGACAGGTAGCCCCTGCTCCACCCGTAGGCGCCTCAATAAACTCCTTGCCCGGCGCAGCCTGCCTCATCTTGTAGAAAATCGCATTATCCGTCGCAACAATAAACTGCTTATTCGGCATATTTTTCGCTGCATTAATTAATTGAGTCGTCGACCCTACCGCATCAGCAATATCGACTACCGAATCCGGTGACTCAGGATGAACTAAGACCGCCGCATCAGGATAGACCTTCTTAATATCAAGAATACCTTTCGCCTTAAACTCATCATGCACAATGCAGGCACCATCCCACATCAACATCTCGATACCCGTTTGGCGCTGTACATAAGAGCCCAAATGCTTATCAGGAGCCCAAATTATTTTTTTGCCTTGATCTGCCAGATGCTCAACCACATCGAGTGCAATACTTGAAGTTACCACCCAATCAGCACGCGCTTTAACCGCCGCAGAGGTATTCGCATATACAACTACCTCATGGTCAGGATGGGCATCACAGAAAGCGGAAAACTCATCGATTGGACAACCAATATCTAAAGAACAGGTCGCCTCAATCGTTGGCATAATGACACGTTTATTTGGCGTCAATATTTTCGCAGTTTCGCCCATAAACTTAACACCCGCAACCACCAACGTACTAGCTGAGTGCGCATTACCAAAACGTGCCATCTCTAACGAATCAGAGACACAACCACCGGTCTCATCCGCTAATTGTTGAAGCACCGCATCCGTATAATAATGAGCAACTAAACACGCATCTTTCTCTTTCAATAACGCTTTAATACGCTGTTTATAATCATCCACCTGCGCCTCACTCATATCTAGAGGCAGATGCTCTTTGGCAAAGTGCTCTTGCACAAGAATGCGGTCTGAAATGTCTTGTTTGCTCAACATGTGATGTTTGTACTCATATATCAAGGGAATAAAACGCTGCCTATCTCACCAATAACCAGCAGCGAAACCACTGAAGACTAGCGCTCAGCAGAAAAAAATAAATTATATCACAGAGATTAAAAACCTAACGACTATAAAGCGGAGATTTAATAACCGCTAAACGTGAGGTGGCCTGCTTATCAGCTGTGCGTTTTAATGTTTTGTCGAGGTTCTTACCTCTAGCCACCTGTAAAGCACAAGGATAACGCTATCGAAACCAGCATCTTTTGACACTAAACCTAAACCCTTCGCTCACGGGGTGAGCTCCTACAAAAAATTCTTTACTTCCGTTTCCCATTTCATAGTGATATTTCACTTAACGATTTAATAAATTTACTTAATACAGCCAATTATGGAGTGATTTTTACCACGCCCTTACATTTGGGAAAAGTTGAACAACCCCAAAATTTAAGACCCACATTAGCTCCTTTTTTCGATTCACGCATCACCATTTTTGAACTACATCGAGGACAAACCTGTTCGCTATTCTTCGACGCTATAACCTGCTTAACGTGTGCCACATGCTCTCGGTTCGTTTTGATACTCGGCTGGAGCCTACCCGCCTGAATAATTGAAATCACCTCTTGCACCTGATTTTGGCTAAGTCTTTCAGTATTTTTTGATTTGATATACCTAATACAGCCACTGGCATAAGTTACATTGCCAGGCATCTCGGTTTTGAAAGTACTGCTACCAATAAAAACAATAACTGAAAAAAGAGAATCAGCGGGGATATTTAAGCAAGACTCAAGGGTTTTTAGATGCTTATAGTTTTGATGTATTGGGTTTTGAAATTTATTTGAATGCTTAAATATTTTCTGAGTCCATTGCTTTTGGTTAGGTGAGCCAAAGATCCATCCTTTCATATTCTTTGTTTCAAGAATAAAAACACCGTATTTTGAAACAAGGATATGATCTATCTGTGTGGTCCCATCTTCGGTAGGTAACATAATATTTTTAAGCAGGTGGTATCTATCTTTTGGTAAAGAAGTCTTTAACAGCACATTAACCTGAAACTCACCAAACACTCCCTTAAACCATGGCGATTTTAAAACACCGATTAACACAACCAATGGCAGGAAATACCAGAACATACTGAAGATTTGATTCATGAAAAGCGTGAAGTCCATTTATTAGTCATCCCTTTGTAATCTGTACCCTCTAGATGGAAGGATACATTCCTAATTATAAAAAAACAGTCATCTATATGATTTATATAAGCTTCTAACCTAATAAAAAATGCAATACAAGCGTTCATTGTACTTCGCTTACAACAATCACTCTCCGCAAGAGGCCAAATGATAGTTTAAGGCAGCTATGCTTTTCGAGGCATGAGTTTATCAACGTCCTAATAAGGCACGTCGATCACAAAGTATGACGCCTAAAGCAGCAAGGATAACCCGCAAATATTTTAGGCATAAAAAAACCAGCACAAGGCTGGGTTCTTTAAGTGGTGAGTCGTACAGGATTACTATTCCCCTTCGGGCCATCGTCGCAAGCTCCGATGTTTTCTTATGACTTCGTCATGCGAATCGAACCTTTTTAATCTTTAAGTGAGGTGGTTCGCTCCACATAAAAAGCAAAACCTCGCTCAGGGGCTGAGCTCCAACAAATAAATTACAGGCATAAAAAAACCAGCACAAGGCTGGATTCTTTAAGTGGTGGGTCGTACAGGATTCGAACCTGTGACCAATTGGTTAAAAGCCAACTGCTCTACCAGCTGAGCTAACGACCCACTTGGAGGAGGCGTATTCTACGCACCAAAAGCGGGAAAGCAAGGCTTTTTTTACTGGTAGCGTGTTGGGTCTTTAATTCCTGCGTCCACAAAACCTTTTGTACGTAACCGACAGCTGTCACAAACACCACAGGCACGACCTTGATCATCCGCTTGATAACAAGAGATCGTCAATCCGTAATCAACATTCAGCGCTGTACCCGCTTGGATAATTTGCTCTTTAGTTAGATCGATCAACGGTGTCTCTATACGAATAGGATCACCGCTTACACCACGCTTAGTGGCAAGATTAGCCACAGTTTCAAAAGCAGCAATATACTCTGGTCGACAATCAGGATAGCCGGAGTAATCCACCGCATTGACACCGATAAAAATAGCATCCGCTTCTAACACTTCAGCCCAACCTAAAGCTAAGGACAGAAATACCGTATTACGTGCTGGCACGTATGTCACTGGAATCTCATCCGTTTCCTCTTCAGGAACATCAATACTATGATCAGTCAGCGCAGACCCGCCAAAATCTTCAAGGTGGAGGCGAATCACTTGATGCTCAACCGCTTTTAGCTGTTTAGCTATCTCTTTAGCTGCATTAAGCTCTGTCAGCGAACGCTGTCCATAATCAAAGCTCAGTACATAGCAGTCATAACCACGGTCAGAAGCGATGGCTAGCGCTGTTGCTGAGTCCAAGCCGCCAGAAAGCAGTACCACTGCTTTAGGGGAAGCAGGCGTATTCATGTATATTTCCAGATTTATTGAAGGCGTTTAAATTCTTCAGCCAAACGAACAGCGGAAGAGTCCGGATACTTAGTAATAACAAGATCTAAATATTCAGTCGATTTTGCACTATCACCTAGCTGGTCATAGACAATACCAAGTTTATAAGCAGCGTCCGGTGCTTTACGGTGATCAGCAAATCGTGTGACAACCTGCATAAAAGATTCACGCGCCAACTCAGGTTTCTGTTCAGCCAAATTCACTTCACCAAGCCAATAATAGGCATTAGCTAAGCGTTCACTTTGCGGATAATCTTTAATAAAAGCTGTGAATGCTTCAGCCGCTTTAGGAAAGTTCCGCTCTCGCACTAACCCAAAGGCTTCGCGATAGGCTTTAGCATCACTAGGTGCTGCATCAGACTGCACAAGTTCAGGCTGGGATTGCGTAACTGTTGAAGTTGCCTCAGCATTATTCAGATCAGTAGAAACGGGCGTACTTGGAGCTGAGGTTGTAGGTATAGATGATATACGTCGATCAAGATCGCGATAACGGTCCAATTGCTGACGTTCCATCTGTTTTAGACGGTAATCCTGCTGCTCTAACTGCCCTCTTAATGATCGCACCTCATCCTGCAATTGCTGGACAATAAGTACAAGCTCACTACCGCTTGATGTTTGGGGAGTATAAGTCGCCGTTTGAGATGAGCTTTGGCCACTATCGACGCCTAACTCAATCACCGGAACTTCTTCAGCAACAGCACTAGCGCTGAGAAACAGCGCCAGTGTTGATGTATAAACTGTGTATTTTGAAGTCATAAATTAACGAGATACGTACTTCAATTCCACACGACGGTTCTGGCTCCAGCTAGAATCGCTGTGACCCAAAACGGCTGGTTTCTCTTCACCGAAGCTAATAGATTCAACCTGAGAACCAGATACACCATTAACTTGTAGGAAGCGAGAAACTGCTTTAGCACGACGTTCACCTAGAGCCATGTTGTACTCACGAGTACCACGCTCATCAGCATGACCTTCAAGTATTACTTGTGCTGATGGGTTAGCTGCTAAGTAAGCCGCGTGCTTTTCTAAATCAGCAAAACCGTTTGCTTTTACAACAGACTGGTCAAAGTCAAAGTAAAATACAGTTTGAAGGTTTGCAACATCGTCCATAGAGGAACCGCTAACACCTGTGTTCTGGCTTACGCCTTGAGTAGAACCCGTATCAGTTCCTGCTGTAGAACCTGTGCTTTCTGTTGTGCCAGATGTACTACAACCTGCTACCCATGCAACGGATAGGGCTAGTGCAACTGCTTTAGTTACGTTGGAAGCTCGCATTGATCACTCCTGAAAAATTTACTGGTTTACCCAGCATTTTTAATGTTATTGATGCCGCCATGTCCAAATCAGGACATAAGTTAATGTCTATAAGAAATTATTGCAAGTAGGGACTCCATGCGGGTTCCCTAACATCACCACTCGTTGCCGGCAATATAAAGCGCACGTTACCGTCTAGGGTCACGCCACCAAGCACACCTTTCACTCCTTTTTGAGTAGCATAAAGAATAATACTACCGTTTGGCGCTATGGTGGGCGACTCATCAAGATACGTATCAGTTAGCGTATCTAAACGGCCTGTTTTCAAATCTTGAACAGCAATTCGAAACACATTGTCATCACCTCTGTGTACCATCGCGAGGAAGCGACCATCATAGGTCAAACGTCCACGTGAATTATAATTGCCTTCATAAGTCACTCGTTCCAACTGACGGGTCGGCAGATAGATCCGATAGATCTGTGGCTGACCACCTCGGTCGGAGGTAAAAATAATAGATTGACCATCAGGAGACCATGAAGGCTCCGTATCAATCCCATAATGATGAGTAATTCGGGCTAAACTACGGGACCTTAGATCCAATACATAGACTTCTGGATTACCATCTTTAGATAAGACTATCGCTAATTTATTACCATCTGGTGACCATGCCGGCGCACCATTAAGACCTCTAAATGATTGAACTTTTTCACGTTTACCTGTTGCCAAGTATTGGATATAGATAGCTGGTCGGCCACTTTCAAAAGACACATAGGCGAGTTTCGAGCCATCTCGTGCCCAAGCCGGTGACATTAAAGGCTCACTCTGCTGACGGATAGTCATCGGACGCGCACCATCAGAGTCCGCCATTTTAAGACGGTAACTCACTTTACCTTCACCATATTGTTGAGCGGTAACATAAACAATTCGTGTGGAAAACGCACCGCGAATCCCCGTCAACTTCTGATAGATCATATCCGATATATAGTGTGCTATATCACGTAAATTATCTTGTGTGCCAGATACTCGTTCGGATAACAAACGCTGTTCTTTAAGGACATCATAAAGCTCAAATTCAACTTTTATTTGATTACCTTCAGCAGGTATTTGACGGCCAATGACCAAAAACTCAGTTTTGCTAATTCGCCAATCCCTATAATAGATCTGAGTTTGCTGAGTTGGGAAACTCAACATATTTTTAGGATCCATAATTTTAAACAGGCCGGTTCGACCTAAATCAGCTGAAACAATCTTAGCAATATCTTCTTTTAATGCTGACGCCCCACCCCAAGCAAAAGGTACAACCGCAACAGGGGTTGGCTCATCAATGCCTTGGGTGATCTCAATCGCTAAATCACTCTCAGCACTAGCAACAGAGGAAAGCAGTAACGCACAACTCACAATTAATAGATGAAACACTTTCTTCACGCTTAACTCCCCTTTAAAACTTAATCCCGTAAATCTTCAGGTCTAAACCGAAGAACACGCTTCCTAAAATAACGGTCAAACACAACAGGATCTAACTCCTGTAGCTTTTCAAATACAGTAACACGATCAATCGCTCTCAGTGCATCATTATCAAACCGAGAATCACCACTTGATTTAGTCACATAACGATCATTAACACGGCCTGAGGGTAATAGATGAACAGTCACCTCAACCACCATTCCATTTCTTGCTGTTGGAGAACGTCGCCAATTACGCGTCACCTGATCAACAATATAAGCTTCATAGCTCATGGCGGCTGCGCGTTGTTCTTCTGCCGCAATCGCAGCCTCTTCCTCTTCTAAAGCCCGAATCAAGGCTTCATTTCTAGCCTGCTCTTCTGCAGCTTTACGTGCTTCTTCTGCTTTGCGTTCTGCATCTGCCTTTTTCTTAGCCGCATCAGCTTTAGCTTTTTTTGCTGCGGCTTCTTTAGCTTTCTTCGCTTTTTCTGCGGCTGCTTTCTTTAACTTAGCCTCTTTCGCTTTCTTCTGTTCTGCCTGTTTTTTAGCATCGGCTGCTTTTTTCTTAGCTAACTCTTGTTGGCGTTTTTTATCGGCTGCTTTCTTTTTAGCCGCTTTCTCTTTCGCTAACTGTTTTTTCTTCTCATCTGCTTTACGTTTTTTATCAGCATCCGCCTTACGCTGTAGGTCGGCTTTCTGTTTCGCTTTAGCCTCTGCCGCGGCTTTATTTAGCGCGTTCTTTGTTTTCATATCCACGATCGTAGCTTGAACATGCCGTGGCACTTTACGCGCCGAATCTTCATGATCAAACCAACTCTGTGCCAACAGGGCAACCACAACCCCATGCAGTAAAACAGCAAAAAAAGTGGGAAGCAGGTAACTACTTAAACGCAAAATTTGAACCTACTCTGTCACCAAGCCAACGCTAGGAGCGCCAGCTTGTTGTAGTAAAACCATCAGTTGCACAACCGTATTGTAATCAACACTGCGATCACCACGAACTAATAGCATTTTATCTGGATTGGTCGCCAAAATCTTACTGATTCGATCTTGGACTACCTCTGCGGTAACCGCCTCTTCTGGGTCACCACCAATATCGATAAAGTATTCACCATCAGCATTTACCGTCACAATAACGGGTTCATTATCCTTATCATCTACAGGTTCTGCTGCTGCTTTAGGTAACTCAACATTAACCCCTTGCGTGAGCATTGGCGCAGTAATCATAAAGATAACTAACAACACCATCATTACGTCTATATAGGGCACAACATTAATGTCTGCGTTTAATTTACGCTTTTTCTTATGCCTTCTAATCATCTGACCACACTCCCTGAAAAATTAGTGTGATGCATGCATACGACGATGCAAGATAGATGAGAATTCATCCGCAAAGGTTTCATAATTACCTAGCAAGTATTCAACTTGCGCCGAATAACGGTTATATGCAATTACAGCGGGGATAGCAGCAAAAAGACCTATCGCAGTCGCGATCAGCGCTTCTGATATACCTGGAGCAACCGATGCTAACGTTGCTTGATGAACATTAGCTAAACCACGAAAGGAGTTCATAATCCCCCACACAGTACCAAATAGTCCAACATAAGGGCTTGTGGATCCCACGGTCGCAAGGAAAGGTAGATGACGTTCTAATTTATCTTCTTCACGGGCTAAAGCAACACGCATGCTTCGCTCAACGCCGTCCATTACAGAATCTGGATCATACCCCTGCTGCTGTGTTAAGCGGGTGTACTCTTTAATACCTGCACGGAAAATATTTTCAGCACCACAATCAGAATTAGGCTGCTGATTTACCTCACGGAAAAGCTGACCTAAATCCACACCAGACCAAAACCGTTCTTCAAACTTCCTGAGGCTTTTACGTGCTTTGGAAAGCACTGATTGACGCTGAAAGATCATTATCCAAGAAAGCACTGAAGCTAACAAAAGCATTAGCATAACCAGTTGCACAACTAAACTCGCATTTGCAACCAAACTCCAGATCGACATTTTTTCGACCACAGTACTATCCTTCTTATCTATTTAAGCAGTTAAAGAGACCCCAAACCTGCTTTCTGATTACTCAAAAGCAGATAAGTTCAATCTATTTCCCAGCAGAGAAATTTAGGATCAACAATAACAGTCAGAAGAATTAATACAAGAAAAAAACCAGCCTAGAAAGGCTGGTTTAATACAAGAAAAGTGATGAAGGGTTTTGTAGAAAAAATTATGCGCTTTTTTGCAAACCTTGCTCATATAAAGACTGACAACGAATACATCGAGCGGCAGTTGGACAAGCCTTTAAACGACTCAATTCAATCTCCTCACCGCAATCGGTACATAAACCGAACTCCCCTGCATTGATCCGACTTAACGCAGATAAGCATTCTGCTATCTCTTCGTTATGCCTAGACAGGGATTCAACTTTCAACATAAAGTCTGCGGTAGCATCCGCATCTTCCCCGGAATCATGAACCTCTAGCGTTTGCACTCCAGTGCTCATCTGCGGCCCCATTTCCTCTGTCACTTCAGTTTGTAACTGCTCTAATAGGTAGAGAAGTTCCTTTTTAAAGGCCGCCACCTCTGATAACGTAAGATTAACCGTCATAACAATACCTGCACTTACTTTATTATAGTAATCGGTATATTAGACTCAGGACCTATAAAACGGGCTTGACGGAGATCAGTTTCAACACAAAAACATACTTAAAATAGGGTTTATTGATCTGAATCGGATTTGATTTATTTAAGAAAGCCAGCATCAATCATTAACCAATACAGCAATTATTAACTTTCGTCTGGTCGATCAATCCCAAAATGCTTATAAGCGTAATCAGTAACGACCCGCCCTCTAGGAGTTCGCATAATAAATCCTTGTTGGATAAGATAAGGCTCCAAAACATCCTCAATCGTATCTCGTTCTTCACTAATAGCCGCTGCTAAATTCTCAACGCCTACAGGGCCACCAGCGAATTTATCAATCATTGTCATCAACATACGTCGATCCAGATGATCAAAACCATGATGATCGACATTCAGCATATTTAGGGCCCGATCTGCCAGATCATTATTGATTCTACCGTCACCTTTAACCTCAGCGTAATCCCGCGCACGACGTAACAGGCGATTTGCTATACGTGGTGTCCCTCTAGACCTTTTTGCTACTTCCGAGGCGCCCTGCTCATCAATATAAGTACCAGAAAGATTAGCCGAACGGGAAACGATGTTGGTTAGATCTTCGACATTATAAAACTCTAAGCGCTGAACAATACCAAAGCGATCGCGCAGTGGAGATGTGAGCAAACCGGCTCGTGTTGTTGCTCCCACTAAGGTAAAAGGTGGAAGTTCTAATTTAATAGAACGAGCTGCAGGGCCTTCACCAATCATAATATCAAGCTGATAATCTTCCATCGCAGGATAAAGCACCTCCTCCACATTAGGGCTAAGGCGATGAATCTCATCAATAAACAGAACATCATTAGGTTCTAAATTGGTTAAGATTGCTGCCAAATCCCCTGCCTTTTCAAGCACTGGACCAGAAGTAGTTTTAATCTCCGACCCCATCTCATTAGCAATAATATTAGCCAGTGTAGTTTTACCTAAGCCTGGAGGACCAAAAATAAGCGTGTGATCTAAAGCTTCCTTACGCATCTTCGCAGCCTGAATAAAAATTTCCATCTGCTCACGTACAACAGGCTGCCCCACATAATCTTCAAGGGTTTTAGGGCGAATAGCGCGATCTGTCGCCTCTTCTACAGGATTACTTAACGGCGAAATAAATCGGTCAGCTTCTATCACTTACAATACTCCTACCCAACCATTGCTCGTAGAGCGTAACGAATAAGCGCTTCACTACTACTTGTAGCACCTAACACTTTTACCGCCTGCGCTACCGATTTAGTCGCTTGAACAGGCTTATAACCTAAAGCGACCAAGGCGCTTTCAGCCTCAGATCGAGAATCAGCAACAGGTTCAAAAGCGGCCATATCTGGGCCATCCGCAGCTGACAGCTGAAATTCGCTTGAGCTTTCAAGGCCCAATGCCTGAATTTTATCTTTCATCTCAACAATCAAACGTTCTGCAGTTTTTTTGCCTACACCGGGTAATTTTACTAACGATGCGGTATCACCATCATTAACACAACGTACAAATTCGGCGGTAGAAATACCCGATAAAATTGTGATTGCAAGTTTGGGCCCTACGCCATTGGCTTTAATCAGCGTTCGAAACAGTGTGCGCTCCTCCCGTTCATAAAAACCATAAAGTAACTGCGCATCTTCACGGGTCACAAAGTGAGTAAACAAAATCAGCTGCGAACCACATTCGGGTAAGCGATAGAAAGTGTTCATTGAGGCTTCAACCTCGTAACCCACTCCATTCACATCAATAACCAATTGTGGAGGGCGCTTCTCTATTAACTCACCTTTTAATCGACCTATCACTGATCCTGTCCCTTTTTCATATCTTCTAACTTATGCCCTGCGACAATAAATTCTGGCAATTTCAAGTTCGCAAAAATGGTAGCCATGCGAACAACAAATACTATCGACATGGCTATAAGTACCAATAACTGCTCTTCTACCACCTCATAAAACGCAATATAGAATATCGCACCGACAATAGAACAAGTCGCATAAAGCTCGCCGTCACGCTGAAGTATTAACGGAATTTGACCTGTGAGAATGTCACGAATCATACCTCCGGCACAACCCGTTATTACCCCCATCATAACAGCGATAATCGGTGAAAATTCTAATGCTAAGGCTTTTTCAGCACCAAGAACTGTAAAGAGCGCTAACCCCATCGCATCAAGTATTAACAATAACCTTCTTGGGTATTGCATATAGCGACACACCACAAAAGCAACAACCGCAGAAATAATCGCTACCCAAAGGTAAGTCGTATCAGCAATCCAAACAACCGGGTGAATATCCAATGTGATATCACGAATAGTTCCGCCACCAATTGAGGTCACAATAGCTAACACTACCACCCCTAAAATATCTAAACGCTTCCCTTGGGCTGCTAAAGCTCCCGCAGTGGCGAAAACCGCAACACCCAGAAGGTCGGCAATATAGATAAAATATTCGTAACTCATGATTAAACTCTTATAAGTAACAATGCTGCCTAAGCAACTAGAAAATTAACGGCGCCAACTCGCATTTCGCGACGACATACTGCCCGATGTCTTAATCAAACTGCTACGTGTATGAGAATGACAAAGCGCAATGGCCAAAGCATCAGCGGCATCCGCTTGAGGCGCGCCTGGCAACTTAAGAATTTGAGTCACCATATGCTGGATCTGTGCCTTGTCAGCTGAACCTTTGCCCACAACAGATTGCTTAACTTTACGCGCTGCGTATTCATAAACAGGAAGGTCTGCATTAGTGCCTGCCACAATAGCCACGCCACGCGCCTGACCTAGTTTTAAAGCGGAGTCAGCATTACGTGCCATAAACACCTGTTCAATGGCCATCTCTTGAGGACAATAACGCTCTATGACCTCAGAAACCCCTGTAAAAACCTGCTGTAGTCGCTCTGGCAGCTCATCACCTTTGATGCGTATACAGCCGCTAGCAACATATTCATTTTTATTGCCAACACTATTAATCACACCGTAACCTGTGATGCGCGACCCTGGATCTATTCCTAATATAAGCATCTGTTTAATACATTCTGATTCAAATTGCGGTTCAAAATCACCAACCCAAAAAAAATACTGTTTATTTATACAGCAAAGAATACAGGAGCTAGCCCATTTTAAAAACCCTGAACCCACTAATATTGAGGAATAAAAAAAGCCGAGAGTATAATCCCGGCCATTAGAAAGAGGAAAGCAAATTATTCGTCCATCGATTCTTCAGGGATAATGGCATTGTGATAAACGTTCTGAGAATCATCAAAATCCTCTAGCGCATCGATCAGCTTTAGTATTTTTCGCCCCGCATCTACATCCAACTCAACCGTTGTTGATGGAATCATCGCAATTTCCGCATGAACCGGCTGCAAGCCTGCATCTTCCAAACCTTGCTTTACATCCATGAACTCATGCCAATCGGTGAACACATCTATAGAGTTATCATCATTAGTAACCACATCTTCAGCACCAGCCTCAAGTGCGGCTTCCATAACAATCTCTTCATCCAGATCGTCCCCAAAGGTGATCTGACCTTTCTTATCAAATAGGTAAGCAACCGAACCACTTGTACCTAAGTTTCCACCAAACTTATTAAAAGCAGCGCGTACTCCAGCAACCGTACGATTAACATTATCTGTCATACACTCAACAAGAATTGCCACACCATTGGCACCATAACCTTCATAGGTTAACTCATCGTAATTATCGCCTTCTGCGCCCCCTGCTCCACGTAGAATCGCTTTATCGATGGTATCGCGCTTCATATTAGCGCCAAGGCTTTTATCAACCGCCGCACGTAAACGAGGGTTGTCATCAGGATTACCGCCGCCCTCTTTTGCAGCAACCACAAGTTCACGAATCAGCTTAGTAAAAACCTTACCACGCTTAGCGTCTTGCGCCGCCTTACGGTGTTTAATATTTGCAAATTTAGAATGACCAGCCATCACCCTCTCCCTATCTACCGTATGTTTTAAAATAATGGTCTATAAATACAAATAAACTGCCCGAAGGCAGTTTATTATTAAGACTAAAAGGCCTCTTTAAGCGCCCTATTACTATAAAACGAAAACTAAGGCGTTTTACGTAATTTAATATTTAATTCACGAAGCTGAACAGCGCTCACTTCACCTGGCGCGTTGGTCATCGGGCAAGATGCACTCTGCGTTTTAGGGAAAGCGATAACTTCACGGATAGACTCCGAACCAGTCATCAGCATAATCAAACGGTCTAAACCAAATGCTAAACCACCATGCGGAGGCGCACCAAACTTTAGGGCCGTTAGTAGGAAGCCAAATTTATCCTCAGCTTCTTCGTCAGAAATACCTAGGATTTCAAGTACTTTGGCTTGCATCTCTTGATCATGGATACGGATAGAACCGCCACCCAGCTCACAACCATTAAGCACCATGTCATACGCACGTGACAGGGCCGCTAGCGGATCAGCTTTAAGCTCTTCTGGTGAGCAGCTTGGTGCCGTAAATGGATGATGAAGCGCAGTTAAACCGCCATCACTTGTCTCTTCAAACATTGGGAAATCAACAACCCAAAGTGGCGCCCACTCGCGCTGAGACATTTCAAGATCTTCACCTACTTTAATACGTAAAGCGCCTAGTGCTTCAGAAACCACTTTTTCTTGATCAGCACCGAAGAAAACAATATCGCCATTTTCTGCGCCTAAGCGTTCCATAATCGCCATCGTTACATCATCACCTAAGAACTTGATGATAGGTGACTGAAGGCCATTCGCGCCGTTTTCAATTTCATTCACTTTGATCCACGCCAAGCCCTTAGCACCATAAATGCTAACAAACTTAGTGTAATCATCGATATTTTTACGTGTCAGCTTAGCGCCGCCTGGTACTTTAAGTGCTGCAACACGGCCTTTAGGATCTTTAGCTGGGCCGGCAAAGACTTTGAACTCAATCTCGGCCATTAAATCCGCAACATCAACCAATTCCATTGGAAAACGGAGATCTGGCTTATCAGAACCAAAACGCTGCATCGCTTCAGAATAAGGCATGCGTGGGAAATCGCCCAGGTCAATACCCTTAAGCTCAAGGAATAGTTTACGAACCATTTTTTCAGTTAGGCCCATGATTGATTCTTCATCCATAAAGGATGTTTCAATATCAATCTGGGTAAATTCAGGCTGACGGTCTGCACGCAGGTCTTCATCACGGAAACATTTAGCAATTTGATAGTAACGATCAAAACCAGAGACCATCAGCAACTGTTTAAACAGCTGTGGTGACTGCGGCAATGCAAAGAACGATCCCTCATGGATACGGCTTGGCACCAAGAAGTCTCGCGCACCTTCAGGCGTTGCACGGTTAAGAATAGGCGTTTCAATATCTAGGAAGCCGTTATCATCTAAAAAGTTACGGATCGAGTTAGATACTTTAGAACGGAAACGCAGTTTTTCCTGCATCTCTGGACGGCGTAGATCGATGTAACGATGACGCAAACGAACATCCTCACCCACCTGTTGATGTTCATCCAACTGGAAGGGAGGTGTTTCAGACTTGTTCAATAGAACCAGTTCTTTACCTAATACTTCGATCTCACCTGTCGGCATATCAGCATTAGTTGTACCTTCAGGACGCGCACGCACAGTCCCTTTAATTTCGATAACAAACTCATTACGACAGCTATCAGCAAGAGTAAAACTCTCTTCACGATCGGGGTCGAATACAACCTGCGTAATACCTTCACGGTCACGCACGTCTAGGAAGATAACGCCACCATGGTCACGGCGACGGTGCACCCAACCTGCCAGTGTAATGTCTTCACCGATATGCTCTTTTCTAAGATCGCCGCAATAATGACTGCGCATAATTTACTGTTCCTGTTAACTTAAATAGATCGGGTCTACACCCAATCGTCTATGAATTAATAACCTATCCAGTACTCTTCGCTAACCTTAGCTAGCGGAGCTGTCCGGTGTACCTGCAAGATTTTTCTTCTTACCGGTTTTAAAATCTGTTTCATACCAACCAGAGCCTGATAAACGAAAGCCCGGTGCTGATACTTTTTTAACTACATCACTGCTTGCGCATGAAACACAAACTGGCGCTGGTGCATCACTTTTAAGAACTAACTTCTCAAATTCGTGACCACAGCTATCACACTTAAAATCAAAGATTGGCATTCGAAATAAGTCCTCAAACTGCTAAGGATAAACCTATTAAAAACGGCGGATTATACCTGAATTATTTGATGGTGACAGGCCCCTACCCGCATTGATCGCAGAAAGAGCTATTTGAAGTGAATTTAACAGAATGAAAGTAACTAAACCTAAGTAGTTTTATAGGTTTTTAGATTATTGGCTTCACAGTAGAAGGTCCGCCTTATTATGATCAGAGCTTATATCTAAGCGAATACTTAAACACTTACCTTACATTAAAAGGCAGAGCCTTAACCCGTAGACGCCAGCTCCTTTAAATGCTTAATATTTTATCCACTAAGCAAACGTCTACAGGTTTAATGAAGCTCAAATGTGAGCTCACCTGCCAATAAGACTTCAAGCTTAGAGCGCACGTCATCTAGCTGTTCAGCCGTGTAAGGTTGCACAGGAAACTTACCCCAGACCGGCGCAGGCCAAGCTTTATCAGATTCGTAACGCACAATATGATGAATATGAAGCTGAGGAACCACATTACCCAAAGCGGCAATGTTCATTTTTTTAGCGGCAAACGCATCAGCAAGATTAGACGCTAAAAAAGAGGATTCTTTCATCAAAATACATTGATCTTCATCTGACAGGTGATAAGTTTCGGTGACTCCTGCACGGCGCGGAACTAAAATAAACCAAGGATAGTTCGCATCATTCAACAATAATAAACGACTAACAGGAAAGTCCCCCAATACAATACAATCAGCTGCAAGTTGGGGATGAAGTTCAAATTCAAGTTCTAGCTCATCCATTTTTATGCCCCTATATGCAATGGGGATGACGCCCCATACAATCAAAGAAAGATAGACCTATAAATTAGTTTAAAAGGTCACTAACAATCATTATCCTCAAATTAAAGCTTAGCAACTATAAAAGAAAGCGGGTACCAACAATATGCTGGAAATAAAATTCAGCCATAAGATCAGCGATATAGATAAAAACCTATGGAATCAGCTCTCTCCCACTGATAACCCTTTTCTCCGCTATGAGTTTCTTCACGCATTGGAAGAATCAGGCAGCGCCTCCGCTCAATCAGGCTGGCAGCCGATACACCTACAACTACAAGATAACGGTATAACTATCGCTATTATGCCGCTCTATCTAAAAAACCACTCTTACGGTGAATACGTGTTTGACTGGGCGTGGGCCGATGCTTACCAGCAACATGGGCTCAAATACTATCCTAAGTTGGTCTGTGCCATCCCCTTCTCCCCCGTTATGGGCCCGAGGCTATTAACACAACAAGATCCCGCTCCTTTGCTAGCCACTATTCGCGCCCAAATACCTGTACTCTGCGAGAAATTAGGCGCTAACTCGTTCCATCTCCTTTTTCCAACCGAATATGAAAAGAACCATTTAGCGCAGCCCAAATTAATGTTGCGCAAAGGCTGTCAGTATCAATGGTTTAATCAAGATTATAAAAGCTTTGAACACTTTTTAAGCTATTTCACCTCAAGAAAAAGAAAGAATGTAAAAAAAGAACGGCAGAAAGTGATCGAGCAAGGGATCAGCCATATACAGCTCAGTGGCCATGAGATAAGCCACCAGCAGATCGAGCAGTTTTATGATTTTTACCGTATGACCTACTTAAAGCGCGGACGTGAAGCTTATCTAAACAAAGATTTTTTCTTTAAGTTACAAGAAACAATGCCCGATAACCTTCTCCTTGTTATAGCCATGCAAGGGGAACGCCCCGTTGCTTCAGCCTTATCATTTAAAGATTCTGACACTTTGTATGGTCGCTACTGGGGCTGCTTTGACGAATACGACAGCCTACACTTTGAAACCTGCTACTACCAAGGCATCGATTACTGCATCCAAAACAATCTAAAACGCTTTGATTCAGGAGCCCAAGGCGAGCATAAAATTCAACGGGGTTTTCAACCTATAGCTACCTGGTCTAGTCACTACGTAAAAGAGGTAGGATTTAACCAAGCGATTAAGAACTTTATCGCGGAAGAAACGGCTATGGTGGATGAACAGATGATAGAACTCAGTAAATTTCTTCCCTTCAAAGCCAATGAGTAATTAAATAGCCAACAATTTCCATTGTTTATGTAGATATGCCACTATCGGAAAACAGTATTTAAATCGGTGTGATGAAGCTATCTATACCATCCGACCGCTAGACAATAAATGGATAAAGGAAGATCAATGAATATTAGCAAAAACCTGTTACTCGCGGTTCTTATCACACCACTAGCGACCTCTGCACTCGCTGCGCCTTCAATCAATAATATGCAGACCTGCCAAGGGGTTATAGATTTTGTTGAATATAAATTGGATTCTGCACCTGATAAATACCCACAAGAAGATCTAAATGCCGTACGTCTTGGGTTAGGTGGATATGACAACTTTATTCAACAAGAGATCGTAACACCGGGTCTACTTAAATTTAATGGTGGCGATGCAGCCAAAGCCAAAGCGATGCAAAAGCAAGTGGATGAGTATAAAGCCACCATAGTCGGCGGACTTAAAAAGCAATACAAAGACACCCGTTTTTATACCGACTTTGCGGTTGCTATCAACGATTGTGCAAAACAATCAGTACCTGCAGGCCAAGCATTAGAGAACTTAAAAGTTGCCATCAACACGTTAGTTAAACTTGCCAAAATGGGTTAATCATCACCTTCCTAGCGCGATAATTTAATAACACGCTGCTACTTGATAACTCTTTTTATCAGTAGCAGTTCCTATATCAACCTGATCACCAAGCCCTAAGCCCATTAACGCTTTACCTAATGGAGATGAGGGCGTTATTACCATCACCTCCTGCCCAAGATTGTGATCATCATATTTCACCTTTAAACCACCGGCTAAACGCCCGATAAGCAGGTATTTCACTGCCCCTATTTCACCCTCAAGCTTAACTAATGAGCCCACACCAATCTCATCGACCTCCTCATCATTGCCTGAAGATTCAAGTAACTGCTGAAACGACCTTAACTCCTCTTCACACGCCATAACCCGTCTTGATTGACCTTCGGCAAGATACGCCGCCTCCAAGCCCAATGTATCGTACTTATTTTCAGCAACGTTCTCTTTATCCGTGGCACTTTGATGTGCTCGTTCTGCAGCGGCTATAGCGTTTTGATAGTCTCGCTCTAACGCCATAACAACCTGTTTAAGTAATTTATATTTATTCAAGAGAATCTATCTACTTTTTATCAATCTGATTGGTCGGTCTTAGACGGAGTATTAAATCATTTCTGGTTACATTTCGTTAGGATTCACTCAACATTGTGCAGCATTTCCTGTTTTTACTCTTAGCTATCTGAATGCATTTATATCAGAGCAAATAAACCCTATAAAAATAAGGAAAGGCCATGTTTAACACAGACGTATGTCGCTATCACTATATCAACCTGAATGATCTACCTGAAGATATTCAGGCGATCATCACCGAAGTACAAGAGAAAACAGGGTTTATCCCTAATGTATTTTTGACCTTAGCTCGCCGCCCTGATGAGTTTCGTGCATTCTTCGATTACTACCAAGCAATCATGAATAGGGAAGCTAATTTGAGCTTAGCTGAGAAAGAGATGATTGTGGTTGCTACCAGTTCAGCAAACGGCTGTCAGTATTGTGTCGTTGCTCACGGCGCCGTGTTAAGAATTATCACGAAACAGCCTATACTCTCTGACCAAATCAGTATTAACCATAACCACAGTGCAATAACTCAGCGGCAAAAATCAATTCTCGATTTCAGTATGAAACTATGTCGTACACCGGAGCAGATTAACGAAGAAGATTATAACCATCTCTACAAACAGGGATTAGATGATGAAGATATCTGGGATATCTCCAGCGTCTGTGCGTTTTTTGGCCTATCAAACAGAATGGCGATTATAAGTGCGATGCAGCCTAATCCTGAGTTTTATACGATGGGTCGATAAACCTAAAGGTAGCGTCACCTAAAAGCTAAGGTGGCGCTACTGCCATTTAACCTCCGTCGTTAGCATATAACCAGCCCCATAAACGGTTTTAATCAACTCTGGATGCTGAGGATCTGACTCAATTTTCTTCCTCAAGCGAGACATTCGCACATCAATGCTTCGATCATAGGGAACGCAATTTTCCCCCAATAGCTGATCTCTAGATAAAATCTGAAAAGGATGTTTTAACAGGGCTAACAGCATATCCCCTTCCGCTCGACTTAACGACTCACTGTATTGATCTCGGCTTAAATGAAGCGACTCTGGTTGAAATTTCCAATTCGCAAATAGTGCTTGTTTAGGACACTGAGCCGATTGCTGTTTCTGTTTTTCAAGACGGCGATGTAAGCTTTGTACCCGCGCCACTAGCTCCCTAGGTTCAAAAGGTTTAGTAATGTAATCATCTGCACCAAACTCTAGGCCTAAAACACGATCAGCTAGACCATCACGGCCAGACACAATAATCACCCCAACCGCCTTATGCTCTAACTCTTTTACTAACTGCATACCATCAATATCTGGCAAGTTCAGATCAACAATACAGATCTCCGGCAGCTGACGATCTAAAGCAGCAAATAACTGTTCGCCATTAGCGCAATATTCCACTTGATAACGGTAACTACTCAAGGAAGAACAAATCAACGTCCCTAGATCTTCTTCATCTTCAACAACGTAAATTAATGGACTGTATCCATTCATGGATTATCCTTCTTATTCTTATCAACTAACTCGGGTGAGATCGCCTGTGCTAATGCATCTGCATCAAAAGGTTTTTGTAACAAATTAAAATCAAAATCGGTTTCAGGAGGGTTCTCCGTGTAACCGGTCATTAAAACAACAAAAGCATTTGGGTGCTGCATTTTAACCAGCGCCGCAACATCGTAGCCATTCTTATGACCTGGCATCACTACATCGGAAACAACACCACTAACCCTCTCTAATCCAGCCAGCAACAACGCAGCCTCATCGCCACTATTAGCCTCAATAACAACAAACCCCATGTCCGTTAATTGCTTACGCACTAATTGACGTAGATCTTGGTTATCTTCCACCAACAAAACTAAAGCGCGATCCCCTTTTGCTGAAAAAGGAGATCTGACTACGGCCTGCTGGTTCACCTTACCTTCAAATTCAATACCTAGCGTTGCAGGCAGTAAAAGATCTATCTGAGCACCCGTTTCCCCTTCATGAATATCGCATCGATTACGTATGCGCAGATAACCCTTCGACTGTTTTACAAAACCATACACCATACTTAAGCCCAGTCCTGATCCAGCTCCGGTACCTTTAGTGGTAAAAAACGGCTCATAGGCTTTTTTAAGCGCTTTTTCCGTAAACCCATCCCCTGTATCGGTAATACAAATTAAAACATACTCACCCGCCGCTACCGCTTCATCAAATCCGCCACTGACAATATCTGACGCGGTAGATGTTGTACCCGAAACGGTTAAACACAACATCCCTCCCCGACTCATTGCATCCACTGCATTCAATACTATATTAACTAAGGCATCTTCCATTTGAGCAGCGTCAACATAAACATCCGGTGTTTCGGGCTTAATCTCGGTCAGTAAATTGATATTATCTGGCAATGGTGCCGCCAATAAATCAACGAGCTCATGGATTAATCCACCTAATTTAATACGTGCAGGAGATAACGATTGTCGACGAGAAAAAGCCAATAACCGTTTTGTCATATCAGCACCCCGCCTTGTCGCACGAATAGCTGGATTCAAGTTATCTTGTAGTTCTTCCGGTATAGATTTATGCCGTTGAAGCTCAAGCAAATTACCTAAGATAATAGTCAATAGATTATTAAAATCATGAGCTAATCCGCCTGACATCTGACCTACCGCTTTCATTTTGCTGACTTCAGCCAAACGCCGTTCCGTTTCCCGCTCATGGGTAATATCGATAGAAAGGTTAAGAAAACCAACCACTTTTTTCTGATCATTATAAAACGGCAATACAGTTCGACGGGTTAGCATCTCTCTGTCTTGTTCCTGAAATAGGTACTCATATACTTCAGTTTGCCCTTCAAGAGCCCGTTCTATATTCGGCCGAATCTCTCTATACATATCATCGCCAACCACCTCTTTAAGAGTTTTTCCCTCAATCTCATCTTTACTCTGGTTAAATAAATCTAGGTACTCACGGTTAGCAAAGACAAAGCGCTGTTCTTTATCTAAGTATGCAACTTGAGCCGGTAGCGCATTAAGAATAAGTCGCTGCCGCGTTTCAACTGCACGTAATTCTGTTTGAGCCAACTCCATAGAGAGAACAGCATCACGTAACTGGTAGTTGGATTCAGATAACTCTTTAGTACGCGCTTTTACACGTGAATTAAGGGTATTAATATTATCCCGCAGCTGATCAACCATATAATCAAACGATTCAGCTAAAAGGCCTAACTCATCATTACGATGAATACCTGTCTTCGCAGAATAATTACCTCGGCTGATTTTATAAGCTGTCGATGAAAGCTTCTTAATAGGCGAAGTCAGCCACTCAGCAAATAGAAAAGCGAGAACAATAGCGGCAAGTAATGCAAAGAACCCCATCGCCATCAGCCGCTGACTTAATTGTACTGAGCTCGCTTTAAGGTCATCCAAATAGACGGAGGAACTGATATACCAATCAAAGCCCGATAAATGACGTACTAAAGATAGTTTTTCATAAATGTAATTGCCCTGATCATCGGGCCGGTCCCACTTATAGTAAAGCTCCTTACCCGAATCAGCCACGGCCATAAGATCCTGATAGATCGGTTGCTGTGTGACGGGGTTAAGCTGCTTTGTAAAGTTAGTTCCATGGATATTCTGGTTGGGATGAAATAGCATATTCCCTTCTGAGTCAAAGACATATAGATAACCATTCGTTGCAATTTTTACATTTTTTAATGCTTTATTAATCTCAAAAATTGCGCGCTGCTTCTGTAACTCAACTTCATTCTGAATATCATCAATATAAACACCCGCCCCCATAACAAAGCCCCACTCAGAGAAGTCTTTTACATAGGAGTATTTATCAATCACTTTGGTATTATTATTCAGGCGCTGCCATTTATATTTATAAAACCCTTGTTTATCCTCACGCACTTTATCTAATATTTCAGGAATAATAAGCTTACCCTCAGGGCCTATAACCCTCGACATGCTCTTATTATTGAACTCACTATCGGGGTGAGATAACAGGCGAGCATCATAATCAGCGATCCAAATATAATCACCATTACCAAAGTCAAATTCACGTAGATCAGCAAACACTTTCTGCCAAACTTGCTCATCACTTAATCCCGCAGTTTGCCCATCTCTCAAGCTAACCTCTATATGTTTTTCAGCGATATCTAATACTGACTTTAATCGCTGCTCATGGGAATTAAGGGTGTTATCTATATAGGTTTCTGTACTGGCGTACATACGGTTTGCCAAATCATAAACAATATTTAGCACTTGGCGATTAGAGTGCAGCTCTAAGCCAAAGACATTTTCTTTTATTAATGGAACCGTTAGCCAATAGATCGAGCCAAAGATGCTGCCGATCAACACAAGCAGCATTAAAAACAAACGGATAGTAATAGAAGCGTGGCGCTGCATCAGTAATTCATCTTCCCATCATTGCTCAACAACCCGAAGAATGTAACACAAAGTTACCACTCTCAACTCGCTTGTTACATTTGGTTAGATTCTCAAAATAGTTGAGCAAGATTTAAGCTTTAATCTGCTGTTAATAAAAATAACAGCAGAAGCCTGATCAACATTTCACAGTGACTTCGGCCAGAATAGAGTAGCAAGCGATGACCCAGCCAGCACAGGATTTCATTCTTGAAACCCGTAATCTGACAAAAGCCTTTAAAGGTTTTACAGCAGTCGATGATGTTAATCTGAATATCCAACGGGGACATATTCACGCTTTAATAGGCCCCAACGGAGCAGGTAAAACGACTGTCTTCAATTTATTAACAAAATTTCTTCAACCAACCTCTGGAAAAATTCTGTTTCAAGGTGAGGATATTACACCATTGAAACCAGCGGCAATTGCCCGTAAAGGTGTGATCCGATCCTTCCAGATCTCCGCGGTATTTCCTCACCTAAGTGTTTTAGAAAATGTGCGTATCGCGCTACAACGTAAAGAAGGCAATAGCTTTCATTTTTGGCGTTCGGAAAAGATTCTTAATCGTTTAAATGATAAAGCTCTCGCGCTACTGGAGTCTGTAGGTTTAGAAAGCTTTGCGAACACCGTTACTGTTGACCTTTCCTATGGCCGTAAACGGGCATTAGAGATTGCAACAACACTCGCCGTAGAACCTGAATTAATGCTACTGGATGAGCCGACTCAAGGTATGGGTCATGAAGATGTAGGCTTAGTATCCGACCTGATTAAAAAGGTATCTAAAGATCGCACTATTTTGATGGTGGAACACAATCTTCATGTTGTATCTAAACTCGCAGATCGGATTACTGTATTACAACGGGGCGCTATTCTAACCGAAGGTGATTATGCAAGTGTTTCTGCCGATGCCCGCGTCCGTGAAGCTTATATGGGTACCGCAGCAGACGATGTAGACACTAAGCAAACAGCGGAGGTGGCATCATGATCGAGCACGCATCAAGCCATAGCGAATCTATTGCTAACCCAGCCTTCCACGCCAGTCACCGAGAAAAAATTCGCATTAATAACTTACATGCATTTTATGGTGAATCACACATTTTACATGGCATCGACATGACTGTGAATCAAGGAGAACTCGTGACCCTATTAGGTCGCAACGGTTCCGGTCGTTCTACCACGCTTAGAGCCATTATGAATATGGTAGGTGAACGCAGCGGGCAAATTGTGATTAATGGTCATGAAACTATCGCTATGCCTGCCCATAAAATTGCACATATTGGCTTAGGCTTCTGCCCTGAAGAACGGGGTATTTTTGCCAGTCTTAATGTGGAAGAAAACCTAATGTTACCGCCGAATGTACGCTCTGATGGGGTCAGCCTTGAAGAGATCTACGACATGTTCCCAAACCTCTACGAACGCCGCACAAGCCAAGGCACTCGCCTTTCTGGTGGTGAGCAGCAAATGTTGGCCTTGGCCCGCATTCTACGCACCGGCGCAAATATCCTACTCTTGGATGAGATAACTGAGGGTCTCGCCCCCGTCATTGTGCAGAAACTGGGCGAGGTCCTTAGGAACCTCAAAGAGCGCGGTCTTACCATTTTATTGGTTGAACAGAACTTCCGTTTTGCAGCACCTATTGCTGACCGTCATTACGTGATGGAACACGGCCACATTGTGGAAGAAGTACACGCCAACGAATTGGAAGCCAAAACTGAACTACTTAACACCTATTTGGGCGTCTAGCCCTTGGTTATATCACTAACTGTTTCCCAACAGAAAATAAAAACAAACCAAACCGGAGTCAGAAAATGAAAAAAACCAACACATCAGTTTTATCTACCGTTGTATCGGGCGCAATCGCCGCAACCATGATTTGTAGCGCTCAAGCAGCCACAGATGGTCAGGTGAAACTGGGCATATTGGCAGATATGGGCGGTACCTACGCAGACATTTGTGGTTCAGGCTGTGTTATTGCAGCAGAAATGGCGATTGAAGACTTTGGTGGAAGTGTACTAGGAAAACCCATTGAAATGGTCAGTGCGGATTCCCAGTTAAAACCGGATGTAGCTTCTGCGATTGCCCGTAAATGGGTAGAAGATGAAGGGGTCGATACCATTGGAGGCTTAGTCTCTTCCGCGGTATCCGGCGCAGTATCAAAGGTAAATGCGGACAGCAAAAATATCACCTTAATTTCGGGTTCTGCATCAAACAGCTTCACAACAAAAGCGTGTAACCCATATAACGTGCATTGGACATATAACGTAGTTGCACTCGCCAACGGTACCGTTAAACCTATGGTGCAGGCGGGCAAAAAGAAATGGTTCTTCATTACCGCAGATTACAGTTTCGGTCATGCACTTGAAGGCATGGCCAGTAAAGTTATTAACGAAAATGGTGGCGAAGTTCTCGGTAATGTTCGTGCGCCACTCGGTACAACAGATTTCTCCTCTTACATTCTGCAGGCCCAAGCCTCTGGCGCAGATGTCGTTGCTCTAGCCAACGCGGGTAACGATACAGTTAACGCCCTAAAGGCAGCTGCTGAATTTGGCCTAACGGAACAGATGGATGTAGCTGGTCTACTGGTTTTTACACCTAATGCACAAGCGATGGATCCCGCTACCGCAGGAGGCATGCGCCTTACATCCGGCTTTTACTGGGATATGGATGATGAAACACGAAAATGGAGTAAGCGCTTTGAACAACGTCATGGTGCGATTCCAAGCATGATCCACGCAGGCGTTTATTCAGTCACAACACACTATCTAAATGCGGTTAAAACAGCAGGAACTGACGACTCCGATATTGTTATGAAAACAATGAAAGAGACAAAACCTAGCGACTTTTTTGCCCGTAACGCAACCCTACGCCCAGATGGCCGCATGATACATGACATGCTTTACGTAGAGATTAAAAAGAAAGAAGAGCGTAAAGATAAAAACGATATTTATAAGATTATTAAAGTGATTCCAGGTAACGAGGCATATAGCCCTATGCTACCTCAGTGTAACTTTTCCTGATCGGTTAGCGGCTCTGAAAAGAGCCGCCTTTATCGCTCTATATAGTTCAGAAAGGTAATTTTTCTGTTATGGCTACACTCTTTGATATTAATCTATTTGCCCTGTTTGGCCAGTTACTGGTCGGACTGATTAACGGCTCTTTTTACGCCCTGCTTAGTCTAGGATTAGCAATCATCTTCGGGCTATTAAAAATCATCAACTTCGCCCAAGGCGCTATGTATATGCTGGGTGCCTTTATTGCACTCCTTGCATTGAAATATATGGGTATAAACTACTGGTTTGCACTCATCCTTGTTCCTTTAACGGTTGGCTTGATTGGCATTCTCATGGAACGTTTTCTAATCCGTCCTATCGCCAATGAAGATCACCTTTACAGCTTATTGTTAACTTTTGGTCTTGCTCTAATAATCCAAGGGGTATTTACCCATGCTTTTGGTTCTTCCGGCTTGTCCTACGCTGTACCAGACGCATTAAAAGGCGGCACAAAGCTCCCTTTCATGTACCTGCCTAACTACCGTGCTTGGATCATTATTGTGTCAGTCCTTGTCTGTGCTGGCACATGGTGGATGATCGAAAAAACTAAACTTGGTGCTTACCTACGTGCTGGCACTGAAAACCCGCAACTGATGCAAGCCTTCGGGATCAATGTGCCGCTCATTGTCACTCTTACCTTTGGCTTTGGAGTGGCTTTAGCCGGTTTTGCTGGCGTTATGGCAGCCCCAATCTACTCGGTATCACCTGATATGGGATCCAATATTCTAATAACCGTCTTTGCCATCGTTGTTATTGGCGGCATGGGGTCTATAGGGGGAGCCATTATTACCGGCTTAGGCATGGGTGTTGTCGAAGGACTCACTAAGTACTTCTATCCAGAAGCCTCTAACACCGTGATTTTTTTAGTAATGGTTATTGTGCTGCTACTAAAACCCGCGGGTCTTTTCGGTAAGGAAGCTTAGGAACCTATTATGAATAATATGAAACTTAATCTCTGTCTTCTCGCCCTAGCTTTGCTAGCACCAACGCTGCTCTACCCTGTTTTTCTGGCTAAAGTGCTCTGCTTCGCTCTGTTTGCCTGCGCCTTTAATCTATTACTAGGTTTTGCTGGCCTACTCTCATTTGGTCATGCCGCTTTTTTAGGAACCGGTGGCTATGTTACCGGTTACTTAATGATCCACAGTGGCTTAACCCCTGAAGTTGCGATTCTCCTAGGTACAATTGCAGGAGGCTTGCTGGGTGCGATATTCGGCAAACTCGCAGTCAAACGTGAAGGCATATACTTCGCCATGGTGACATTAGCGCTGGCACAACTGATCTTTTTCTTCTACTTACAAGCTCCATTTACCAACGGCGAAGATGGCTTGCAAGGCGTTCCTCGCGGTGCGCTATTCGGTTTAATTGATCTATCCGACAATATGGTGATGTATTACTTCGTGCTGGTTATCTTTATCGCCGGTTATTGGTTAATTAATCGCACCATTCACTCTCCATTTGGCCAAGTACTTAAAGCCATTCGTGAAAACGAAGATCGCGCGACCTCTTTAGGTTATGACGTCAACCATTACAAATGGTTAGCCTTTGTGATTTCAGCGGCGCTAGCCGCTCTTGCAGGATCAACAAAAACACTCGTATTTGAACTCGCCTCTCTAACAGATGTGCACTGGCACATGTCTGGAGAGGTCATATTAATGACCTTAGTCGGTGGGGTCGGCACTATTTTTGGCCCCGTATTAGGTGCCGGTTTTATTGTCACTATGCAGAACTACCTATCAGGTGGAGAGATGGGTAACTACATCCACATTATTATGGGTGCAGTATTCGTCATCTGCGTACTTAGCTTCCGTAGCGGCATTGTTGGCCAACTCATGAAGTTTAAGCGCAATAACTTTTAAGCGTAACACTAATTTCGGCTACTGGGATAACAACAAACATGGAGAGCATCGTGAATATAAATGAAAACAATAACGAATCTGCCTTCGAAACAGATCTGGATAAAAACCAAGCCAACTACGCGGCACTGACGCCTATTACATTTATTCAACGGGCGGCCAGCGTCTACCCTAACCGAACGGCAACAGTACACGGCGATACCCGTTATAGCTGGTCTGAAACTTACACACGTTGCAAACGTTTAGCCAGTGCGCTGCATGAATATGGTGTCAAGCCTGGGGAAGCGGTCTCCATTTTGGCCCCAAACCTACCCGAACATTTTGAAGCTCACTTTGGCGTACCTATGTGTGGTGCAGTGCTAAACTCAATCAATATTCGCCTTGATGCGGAAGCGGTCGCGTTTATTCTGCAACATGCAGAAAGCAAAGTACTTATCACCGACAAAGAGTTTAGTGACGTTGTTAAAGTAGCTCTTACACTTGTCGAGAACAAACCTCTAGTTATTGATATAGATGATCCCTATTGGCAACACGGCGAACTTATTGGCGATTTGACCTATGAAGCTTTTTTGCAAAAAGGCGATGAAGATTTCACCCCCTACTCCGTTAAAGATGAGTGGAATGCGATAACTCTAAACTACACATCAGGTACTACAGGGGATCCTAAAGGCGTTGTGTATCACCACCGCGGTGCATATCTAAACGCCATTAGTAACGCTATATCTTGGGGAATGGAGCAACATCCTGTTTATCTCTGGACACTTCCTATGTTTCATTGTAATGGCTGGTGCTTTCCTTGGGGTATTGCGGCTATGGCAGGGGTTAACGTTTGCTTACGTCATGTCCGTGCAGATCATATCTTTAACCTAATTAAACAAGAAAAAGTAGGTTATTTCTGCGGTGCTCCTATCGTATTAAACATGCTTAATTCTGCCGATGATGACCTAAAAACCGGTATAGAACATCAAGTTAATGTAATGACTGCAGGCGCTGCACCACCTGCATCAGTGATCTCAGGTATGGAAGCTCTAGGATTTAACGTCACTCATGTTTACGGTCTAACCGAAACCTACGGCCCCTCTGTAATTTGCGCTTGGCACGATGAGTGGAATGACAAGCCTTTAGATGAAAAAGCGCGTCTTAAATCTCGACAAGGGGTTCGCGCCCCAATGCTTGATGGCTTGATGGTTGCGGACCCAACAACAATGGAGCCGGTTCCTCAAGATGGCGAGACTATGGGCGAGATTTTTATGCGCGGCAACTTAGTGATGAAGGGCTATCTTAAAAATCCAGACACCACTCACGCAGCCTTCGAGGGTGGATGGTTCCACTCCGGCGATTTAGCTGTATGGCATCCAGATGGATATGTAGAAATCAAAGATCGTTCGAAAGATATCATTATCTCCGGTGGCGAGAATATATCCAGTATTGAAGTTGAAGATGTGCTCTATCGCCACCCGATGATTCAAGAAGCCGCCGTTGTTGCTAAAAGTAACGAGAAATGGGGGGAAACCCCTTGTGCCTTTGTCGCCTTAAAAGATCTCGATCGAGAGGTTACCGCACAGGAAATTATCGCTTTCTGCCGCGAGCATATGGCCCACTTTAAAACGCCAAAAGATATTATTTTTGGCCCACTGCCTAAAACATCGACAGGAAAAATCCAAAAATATTTACTCCGCGACAGGGCCAATTATTCAGACGAACAAGATAGTTAAGAACATGATTAAAATAACCTCAGTGGATTCAACACCCCTGAGGAATAATAGAGGTACCGAAATGAAAATATTAGTCGCTGTAAAACGCGTTATTGATTACAACGCCAAAGTGCGGGTTAAAGCTGACAATTCAGATGTTGACTTAAGCAATACCAAAATGGCGATAAACCCTTTCTGTGAGATCGCTGTTGAAGAAGCCGTTCGTCTTAAAGAAGCAGGTAGCGCTCAAGAGGTAGTTGCAGTATCGGTTGGGCCCAAAGCCTGTCAGGAACAAATTCGGGCAGCACTCGCCCTCGGTGCAGACCGTGGTATTCAGGTCGAAACCGACGATAACCTTGAATCACTAAATGTGGCAAAACTGTTAGCTCAAGTTGTCCGCGATGAACAACCCGATCTCATCATTATGGGTAAACAAGCCATCGATTCCGATAACAACCAGACGGGACAAATGCTATCGGCACTACTCAATATGCCACAAGGTACTTTTGCTTCAGAGATTAACCTTCAGGAAGGTGAAGTCCAAGTTATCCGCGAGATCGATGGCGGCTTACAAACCCTTGGCCTTACCCTACCCGCCATTATCACGACAGACCTTCGTTTAAATGAACCTCGCTATGCATCACTACCCAATATTATGAAAGCGAAACGAAAACCACTGGCAGTTGTTACCCCCGAAACTTTAGGGGTTGAGCTAAAACAGCACAGTAAATTGCTTAAAGTTACTCCTCCAGCTGAACGCAGTGCTGGCATATTAGTAAGCAGCGTTGATGAACTGATCGAGAAACTCAAAAACCAAGCGAAAGTAATTTAAGGGGTGAACAAATGGCTATTCTAATTATTGCTGAACATGATAACTGCACCCTTAAAGGTGCCACACTCAATACCGTAACAGCCGCGGCTCAAATGGGCCAAGACCTCCACCTTTTGGTTGCTGGCTCTAATTGTCAAAACGTGGCCGATGAAGCGGCTAGTGTCGAAGGAATTAGCAAAGTACTACTTGCTGACAACTCTGTTTATGCTCATCACCTCGCAGAGAATACGGCACAGTTAATCAGTCAATTAGGTACGGCTTACAGCCACATACTAGCGCCTGCAACGAGCAACGGGAAAAACATTTTGCCTAGAGTGGCAGCGCTACTTGATGTAGGGCAGATCTCAGATATTACGGCGGTGGAATCCGCAGATACTTTCCAACGCCCTATCTATGCAGGCAATGCCATTGCGACACTCCAGTCACTCGATAATATTAAAGTTATTACCGTCCGTGGTACCGCCTTTGAAGCGGCATCTACAGGTAACGATGCACCTATTGAAAATGTGGATCTACAGATTGAAAGTAACCTCTCTAGCTTTGTTTCAGAAGAGATAGCGCAATCGGACCGTCCTGAATTAACCGCAGCAAAAGTGGTTATATCTGGCGGCCGAGGTATGGGAAATAGCGAGAGCTTTACTCTGTTAGAACAGGTCGCTGACAAACTAGGTGGAGCCGTTGGCGCTTCCCGTGCAGCGGTCGATGCAGGCTTTGTCCCTAACGATATACAAGTTGGGCAAACCGGCAAGATTGTTGCCCCTGATCTCTATATTGCGGTCGGAATCTCCGGTGCAATCCAACATCTTGCAGGGATGAAGGATTCGAAAATCATTGTCGCCATCAATAAAGATGAAGAAGCACCCATATTTTCCGTAGCAGACTATGGACTAGTAGCCGACCTGTTTGAAGCAGTACCTGAGCTTGAACAGAAACTATAATCCTTTATTCATGTACCACCCCTGCTTGACCTTAAGAGGCTTGGACTACGTAAAACCGTTTCCAGTCTAAGCCTCCTTTTTAAAAAAGAGGATCGTTATGAGCACTTATACTCCCCCGTTGAAAGATGCCAGCTTTGTACTGGATCAACTCATCGGACTCAACCAGCTTTGTGAAAAGCTGCAATTAGAAGATATTAATACTGAACTAGCCACCGTCATTATCGAAGAAGCCGGCAAACTGGCTTCAGATATACTCGCCCCTCTAAACAGCGTTGGTGATGAAAAAGGGTCATCGGTTTCTGCCGGTAAAGTACAAGAAACTGCTGGTTTTGCCGACGCTTACCAACAGTTTGTAGAAAATGGTTGGGCCACACTAACCGGTCCTGAAGAGTTTGGAGGACAGAACCTACCTAATGTTATAGGTACGGCCGTTAATGAGCTTTGGCATTCATCAAATATGTCTTTCGCACTCTGCCCAATGCTAAGCCAAGGTGCTGTCGAAGCCCTGATTGCCCATGGTAGTGAAATACTCAAAGCGCACTACCTCCCACCACTTATCAGTGGTGAATGGACAGGTACAATGAACTTAACCGAACCAAATGCAGGCTCAGATCTTGCAGCGGTTGCAGCTAAAGCTAAACCTGAAGGTGATCACTACAAAATTAGCGGCCAAAAAATATTTATCACATGGGGGGATCACCAAATGACCTCCAACATCGTTCACCTTGTACTAGCCCGGCTGCCTAATGCTCCCGCCGGAGTAAAAGGGATCTCCCTCTTTATCGTCCCAAAATATTGTTTAGATGAGCAGGGCCAACCCGCTGAATTGAACGATGTTAGCTGCATCTCTTTAGAACATAAAATGGGGATTCATGGCAGCCCAACTTGCGTAATGAGCTTTGGCGATAACGACGGAGCGATTGGCTACCTCGTCGGCGAAGAGAACAAAGGCTTAAGCTATATGTTCACCATGATGAACCATGCCAGACAAGCTGTTGGCTTACAGGGTTTATCTATCTCAGAACGAGCCTATCAGCAAGCGCTGCAATACAGCCAAGAACGCTTTCAAGGTAGTCGTCGTGATGGCCAAAAAATTGCCATCATCGATCACCCCGATGTGCGCCGCATGCTAATGGCTATGAAAGCAGGTAATGAAGCGATGCGCGCACTCGCTTACAGTGCCGCCGCAGATATTGATCACGCCCATAGTGGCGATGAAGCAGCCAAAGCCAGAGTAGAGCTATACACACCTATTGTTAAAGGTTGGATGACCGAATTAGCGCAAGAACTAACCTCACTTAACATCCAAGTACACGGTGGCATGGGTTTTATTGAAGAAACCGGCGCAGCACAGCACTATCGTGATGCCCGTATTCTTCCGATCTATGAAGGCACTACAGGTATCCAAGCACTCGATTTAATCGGGCGTAAAACTTTACTTGATAAAGGCATGGCCCTTAAAGCACTACATGCAGATATTAATGAAACACTCAATCAACTCACAGCCTCCGATAACAAACAACTGCAGGCCCTTCAACACCCATTAAAAGTAGCCTTAGAAAGTGCTGTATCAGCCGGTGATTGGATTCTAGAAAATACGGCCGATGATCCACAAACCATGGGTAATGTTAGTTTTGATAACCTGATGATGATGGGTTATTTAACCGGTGGCTGGTTGTTGGCTCGCAGCGCCCTTTTAGCGAACAAACTAATCACACAAGAAAACCCTTACGGGGACCCCTTCTTACAAGGAAAAATTGCAACCGCCAGTTTTTATGCAGAACACTATCTACCGCGTGTTAAGCAACATGCCGATACGGTACTCACCGGCCTATCCAATACGTTTGCATTAGATATAGAGCAGATGCAGGGAGTGTAGTTATGGAACATGAAGTGATGGAGTTCGACGTCCTCATTATTGGTGCGGGTCCTGCTGGCTTGGCCAGTGCCTGTCGACTGAAGCAACTAAACCCAGAGCTAAATGTGTGCGTCGTAGAAAAAGGTTCAGAAGTTGGCGCTCATATACTTTCAGGCGCTGTTATTGACCCTAAAGCCTTGAACGAACTATTCCCTGATTGGAAAGAGATGGGCGCCCCCTTAACAACAGCCACAGAACAGGATGAAATCGTCCTGCTAAAAGACAGCACCTCTTCGATAAAAATTCCACATTGGATGGCACCGAAGAGCATGCATAATCAAGGTAATTATATTGCCAGCCTCGGTAATTTCAGCCGCTGGTTAGCAGAGCAGGCAGAATCCTTAGGGGTAGAGATATTTCCTAGCTTTGCCGCCTCTGAAGTTGTATACGATGATAATGGGCGCGTAAAAGGCATCCTAACCGGTGACATGGGTGTAGGCAGAGATAATATGCCTAAAGATAACTATATGCCGGGCATGGAGCTTCACGCCCCTTTCACTATCTTTGCCGAAGGCTGCCGAGGGCATTTAGGTAAAGCGTTAATCCATAACTTCAACCTTGATAAAGATAAAGATCCGCAACATTACGGTATAGGCCTAAAAGAACTCTGGGACATTGATCCTGCTAAACATCAACAGGGACTCGTTATCCACGGCTCGGGCTGGCCTTTACATGGTGATACGAGTGGTGGCTTTTTTCTCTACCACCTAGAAAACAATCAAATAGCCGTTGGCTTAATTATCGATCTTAATTACAGCAACCCTTGGCTGAGTCCATTTGATGAGTTCCAACAACTTAAACATCACCCAATGATTTCCCAATACTTGGAAGGCGGTAAACGCGTATCTTACGGTGCAAGAGCGATCACTAAAGGCGGCTACAACTCGCTTCCTAAAATGCAATTCCCTGGTGGGATTCTGATTGGCTGTGATGCAGGAACGCTAAACTTCTCCCGTATAAAAGGGGTTCACACGGCCATGAAGTCAGGCATGATCGCAGCGGAAGCGATTAATAACGCCTTAAAAAGTAGCGATAAAGAAGCTGAAACATTCGATACTCTTTATAAGGAAAGCTGGCTGTATAGCGAGCTATTTAACGCGCGAAACTTTGGCCCCGCTCTGCATAAATTTGGCCCTTGGATTGGTGGCGCTTTTAACACCTTAGATCAGAATATTTTCAACGGAAAGATACCGTTGACACTTCATGACCGTCAAGAAGACCACGCTAAACTACTGCGTATAAGTGAAAGTAAAAAGCTCACTTATCCTAAACCGGACGGAAAACTATCCTTCGATAAACTCTCCTCTGTATTTTTATCCAATACAAACCATGAGGAAGATCAACCTTGTCATCTACAACTAAGCAAAGAGGATATTCCTCTTACCGTAAATATCCCTTTATATGATGAACCTGCACAACGTTACTGCCCAGCAGGAGTCTATGAAGTCATCGAAGATGAGGCTGGTAAAAAACTGCAAATTAGTGCACAGAACTGCCTACACTGTAAAACCTGTGACATTAAAGACCCTTGTCAAAATATTCAGTGGGTTCCACCAGAAGGCGGAGGAGGTCCCAACTATCCAAATATGTAACTGTTAAAGCAGCCCGTAAACGAATCATCGGAAACCATTTATGGTTTCAAGGCTCGGTGCCTTCTTGCCCTCTTCTGGAGGGCCTTTTTATAGGCCACACTTGCCGACGACTTATCAGAAATATCCCCGCACTCTATGGTTCTCTGCTCAGCAACCCCGTATCATCGTTTATCTTAATCCTTGCAAACCTGTGACCTAAATGACAACTCAACCCAACAACCCCTTACACGGGGTAAAACTTGCCGATATAGTTACTCAACTCGAAACCCACTACGGTTGGGACGGTTTGGCCGAAAAGATCGACATCAACTGTTTTAAAAGCGATCCGTCGATTAAGTCATCACTGAAGTTTTTACGAAAGACACCTTGGGCAAGAGAGAAGGTAGAGCAGCTTTATCTATACACTTTCTCAAAGCAGAATCCTTGGAATAGCAAATAAAACAGCTGGAAATAAATTATGTCAGAGATTAAATTTTCGACCGATGAAAAAGCGCTCTTAGTGGCAAAACTAAAATCCTATTTCGAAAAGGAGATGGAACAAGATATAGGACAGTTTGAGTGTGAGTTTCTCCTCGACTTCATCTCTAAGGAGTTTGGTGCGCATTATTACAATAAAGGCCTAAGCGATGCTCAGTTGATTGTCAGTCAAAAACTAGAGGATATCTCTGATGCATTCTATGAAATGGAAAAAGTAACCCCTTCCTAAATTAAAAATATTCTCCTTTCTCAGCTATAAAACATCCGTTTTAAATTAACCGCAACCCTACTCTGCTCATACCCTAAAAGCATAAAGTTATTATTTTTTAAAAATCTAGACTTCTCCATGAGAAGCAGATAATCACACGTGCTGTCACGCACAACAACGCTAGTCCTCATCATAGCTGCACAGCATTATTGAACAATTATTATCTACCGCAGCCGCAACATGAATCTAATTTTTTTAATGATTATTCTTGGTGAAATTTTATCCTACTAAATGATTAGAGTTATTAATATTTGTCTCCTACAATCAGTTTTACCGGTTAGCGAATTGACTCGGCAACGCCAAATAGTTTGATAAAAATAAGGCTGAGGGATAGAGATGATAACGTACGAAGAATGCTTAGAACTAAGTGATCTAACTGCTGATGAAGTAGATGCTATTGCTGAACATGAACATATCGATTCAATGATAGCTATGGCTTTAGGACACTACCTAATCACCCATCAAGGTGAACAGAAAATAAAATCTATCATTATCGATGATATTGAAAAGGCAGAGCGTGCGAAGCATTACCAGCATGCAGATATGTTAAGAAAAGTGCTTAACCATTTTATTGCCACTCACCCAGAACATAACGCTAAAAAAGCAGCGTAGAAAATTTTATCATATAGCAAGCAAGTCCTTTCGATACCGGCTAGGGGTGATATCCATTTCAGTTCACCCCGCCGGATCGTTTTTACCTATACAGTTAAAACTAAGTCTTGCGCTGACTCACTCCCCTGGACACTCATTTATTGATAACCATCAACATGACATGCTATCGAGGCTGATAGGATCACAAGCCTACTTAGCCAAATATCCATACTCCAATGAGCCCAAGCAAAAGTCGTCCAAATACAGCCAAACGCAAAACATCGTCTAACCAATGCGATACTTACACTTATCAAATAGACAATAGCCTCTATATCAACTTAACCGATCGCTGCACATTAGCATGCCAGTTCTGCCCAAAACACAACGGCTCAACCGCAGTTAAAGGCTACGAACTTTACTTAACCAAACAACCCAAAGCCGCCACAATTATCAAGCAAATTGGCACTCCATCAAAATATGATGAGATAGTATTTTGCGGTTACGGCGAACCTACACTCCGATTAAAAGCCCTACTTGAGATCGCCCATTGGATAAAAGAACACGACGGAAAAACACGGCTCAACACCGATGGTTTAGGCAGCCTATTTCATAAACGGGATATAGTGCCAAAACTGGCAGAGTGTATAGATGCCCTATCTATCTCTCTTAATGCCCAAAACGAAACGGTATACCAACAACACTGCCACCCCGCCCTTCCCGACTCGTTTAAAGCAGTACAAGCCTTTATAAAACGCGCCGCCGAACTGATCCCTCATGTGCAAGTATCAGCGATTAACGGACTTGAAGGCGTAGATATAATTAAGTGCCGAGAGATAACCGAAAACCTAGGCGCTCAGTTTAAACAGCGCGAGTTGGATGTGGTTGGCTGACCGACCAAGACTTAAGATCAAAAAGAACAAACAACGCAAACCCGCTAATGGCCTATTGAGTTACACGGCGAAATCACAGGTTTTTACCTTGATGATCAATGACAGACAAACAGAGTATTTAAAACGGCCCTCGTTTATGTAAGGATAGCCTGACAGTTTTGTATTTTTCTCCAAGGAAGAGAAAACCCCAGCTAAGGAAAGCTTATGATATTCAAACACCTACGCCACCTTCACCCACTCGTTTCATGTAGATATATGACAACTTGTCGTGTTTAAACGCGACAATCTGTCATATATTTAGCTGTTAGCTCTCCACTAAGCGCGAAGGAAATATATTGAGTATGGATGATTATCAGAATCCAAAAGCTGGAAAAACATACATAAGCCCGAGGCTTAAGGCTTTTGGCGATTCTGATAGAAATGTTCGCATAGCTTCGAAAGTAATCGAGTCACCGGATTCATATGCCTTTGCCAAAATCAAAGACGAAGTTGTACTTCGTTACAAAGAAGATGCGAAGTCGTACATAACGGCCAAATTTCTTGAAGATTCTAGAGGTATATTTGTATTAAGCATCCAAGGCTATACCGTAGCTACAGACAAACCACACAATGCGAGCTTTTCATTCGTTGGGGATGAAATTGGCAAGCTTCTTGAATTTATCCGCAACATTCAAGCAGTCAATCTTGATAACTCTTCACGGATTAATATCACAGATGAGGAGCTGAATAGAATTGTCCTATCAAATAGTCAGGCAAGAAATATTTTGCACGAGAACCAAGAGCTATTTGCTGAAGTCCTTCGTTCAGAAATTACAACTGAAGATATAGTCGCAGTTGGATATCGAAAGAAGCAACTTGATGTGTACGAAAAGCTGCTGAATGACCCCGGCTATTTCAGCAATCTAAAAGAAAAAAAGAAAACAACAAATGAGGGGTTATGGCAAAAGTATTTTGAGAAAAATCCATGGGTTTTCGGATATGGTCTTGGCTATATATTTCTATCGGGACTGGATGATAAAAAATTGGAGCAAGTTGTGCAGGGGCACAATGTTAACTCGCATGGCAAGCGCGTTGATGCGCTCATGAAAACCAAAGGAATTATCTCAAATCTATGCTTTGTTGAGATTAAAACCCACGCTACTGATCTACTTGACTCCAAGCCATATAGATCCGGGTGTTGGGCGCCATCAAAAGAATTAGCAGGTGCAATATCTCAAGTGCAAGGCACAGTAGCATCAGCTGTTGAAAACCTTTCCAGCAAAATAAGCCTAGATGACAAGTCAGGCAATCCAACCGGAGAGGAAATATATAATTATCAACCTAAGTCTTACCTTGTGATTGGTAGTATGGCAGAGTTTTCAACGGAGCATGGAGTCAACAAAGATAAGCTCAGGTCGTTCGAACTACTGAGAAAAAATACTTCAAGCCCAGAAATAATAACATTTGACGAACTATATGAACGAGCAAGATTTATCGTACTACACAACCAAAGCTAATCGGGTAGCCGAGGGTCTCTAACCCTCAGCCCCCACAACACCCTGCATGCGGATCCGCACAGGGCGTTTCACTGA
>NZ_LUTR01000020.1 GCF_001597725.1 Neptuniibacter marinus | reverse complement strand
CCTCATGTGAGAGTAGGTCATCGCCAAGCATTTATTTAGAGAAACCCCGGTTACTACGTAGCCGGGGTTTTTTGCGTCTGGGGCTTTGGTGTTAGGGCTTAGGAAGTACTGCTACCTTTTAGTAGTTGTGAGTGTTTGCTGTTGCTGCTTATACTCAATTATAAATTGCTTAGTTTTGAGGTTATCAGTTTGAGTCGCTGTTTTGTGCTTTTATCTCTTTGTCTTTTATTGTTGCCTTTGTCTGCTCTAAGGGCGAATGAATGCACTGTTTTAACCGCAGCAGGTAATGTGGAGTATTCTCCTTATTTATGGCGCCAACACGAACCTAGCGAAGAAGTTGTTGGCGCTAATCGTCTGGTGATGGATGAAATAGCTAGACGCTTAGATATTACTATTCAGGTATTAGATGTTGGGTCTTGGGCGCGTGCGCAGGAGATGCTGAAGCGCGGGAGGGTAGATCTGATGGCGGGTGTTTTCTATACAGAGTCTCGGGCTATATATATGAATTATATTTCTCCTGCTTTCTTTAAGACAGCCAGTGTGGTTTGGCGGAAATCGAATACACAAGGCTCCTATGATTCTCGTGATGATTTGATTGGTTTGCATGGTGTGACTGTCATCAACAATAGTTTTGGCCAGGATTTTGATGAATATGCTAAAGAGAAGCTTGACCTAACTTATGTCCCCTCTTTAGCGCAGGCATTTTTAATGCTTGATCGAGGTCGCGCTGATTATGTTCTTTATGAGAAGAACCCCGGTCTAGCTTATGCCGAGTTGCTCGGTTATAAGGGGCGCTTTGATATTCTGGATCCGTCACTTAGTACCGAGGGTCTTTATTTAGCCGTATCCAAAAAATCAAAATGTAATACGCTTGCCCTGAGAAATCGCTTGGCTGTGGTGATAGCCGATATGCAAGCTGAGGGTTTTATGGATCAGGCGTTATCTGAAGGTTTTGAAAGTTGGCGTATCTTTTTGGATTAATTTTGTTTAATTATAGTCTTTTCGCAATTGCGGAATAGACAGAAAGCGCCTTTATAGCATAAAATACAGCCGGTTTGCCTATAGCAAACCTTTTGTACAAGTTTCTTAACAAGGAAGCGAGGCTGAATTTCGGTTTGCCTCGCTTTTTTGCACGTATCGTTTCTGATTTTGTTGTGCACATTTTGCGAGGAGGTTCAATTGGCGAGACCAGCCATTCTTGCTCTTGAAGACGGAAGTATATTCAAGGGCGTAGCCATTGGCGCAGACGGGCAGTCTAGCGGCGAGGTTGTATTTAATACCTCTATGACGGGTTATCAGGAAATTCTGACAGACCCTTCTTATTGTCGTCAGATAGTAACCCTTACTTATCCTCACATAGGTAACACTGGTACCAATACTGAGGATGAAGAGTCGTCTCGTACTTGGGCTGCGGGTTTAGTTATCCGTGATCTCCCTTTGGTTGCGAGTAACTTTCGTAACGAAAAAAACCTAGATGATTATCTGAAAGATAACAATATTGTAGGTATTGCAGACATTGATACGCGTCGCTTAACTCGAATACTTCGTGAGAAAGGTTCGTTAAGTGGTTGTATTATGGCAGGTGATATTGATGAAGCTAAGGCGCTTTCTGATGCTAAATCTTTTCCTGGCTTAAAGGGGATGGATCTTGCTCAGGCTGTTACGACTGAAAAAGCTTATGAGTGGAGCTCGTCAACTTGGAAGCTAGGTTCTGGTCATGCTGATCTTGATCCAAAGTCTCAGCCTTTTCATGTTGTTGCTTATGATTACGGGGTCAAACGTAATATTTTGCGTATGTTGGTCGAGCGTGGTTGTCGTTTAACCGTAGTGCCAGCAAAAACTCCAGCTGCTGATGTCTTAGCGATGAAACCTGATGGTGTTTTTTTGTCAAATGGTCCGGGCGATCCAGAGCCATGTGACTACGCTATTGCTGCAATTTCCGAGATCTGCAAAACAGATCTACCTGTTTTTGGGATCTGCTTAGGTCATCAGCTGTTAGCATTGGCATCTGGCGCTAAAACGGTGAAAATGAAATTTGGTCATCATGGCGCTAACCATCCAGTCCAAGATTTGGATGGTAAGCAGGTAATGATCACTTCTCAGAATCATGGTTTTGCGGTTGATGAGGATGCTCTACCTGCGACGTTACGTGCAACGCATAAGTCACTGTTTGATGGCTCATTGCAAGGTATTGAACGTACTGACCGTGCAGCTTTTAGTTTTCAGGGGCACCCTGAGGCGAGCCCAGGTCCGCATGATGTAGCACCTCTGTTTGATCGCTTCATTGCTGATATGAAAGCAGCTAAAGCGTAAGTCATCTATAACCTAAAAATTAGGTTGTTTGAAACGATACAGGGAGGGTGTGAATTGTCCACCTTCCTCAGCTTCTAACTGATACGACTGGTTTAATACCGATGCCAAAACGTACTGATATAAAAAGTATTTTGATTCTTGGTGCAGGTCCGATTGTAATTGGGCAAGCATGTGAATTTGATTATTCTGGCGCGCAAGCGTGTAAAGCGCTACGTGAAGAGGGTTATCGAGTTATTCTTGTTAACTCTAATCCCGCTACTATTATGACTGACCCTGCGATGGCTGATTCTACTTATATCGAGCCTATCAATTGGAAAACAGTTGAAAAAATCATAGCGAAAGAACGCCCTGAAGCACTGTTGCCTACAATGGGTGGGCAGACGGCTCTGAACTGTGCGCTTGATCTTGAGCGTGAAGGGGTATTGGAAAAATATGGCGTTGAGATGATCGGCGCTAATGCAGATACTATCGATAAAGCTGAAGACCGCAACCGCTTTGATAAAGCGATGAAAGCTATAGGTCTTGAGTGTCCTCGTGCAGCTATTGCTCATAGCATGGAAGAAGCGCTTCAGGTTCAGGCCCAGCTTGGTTTTCCATGTATTATTCGACCTTCTTTTACGATGGGGGGTACCGGTGGCGGTATCGCTTATAATAAAGAAGAGTTTATTGAAATCTGTGAGCGAGGCTTAGATCTATCTCCAACAACAGAGCTATTGATCGATGAGTCTCTGATTGGTTGGAAAGAATATGAGATGGAAGTTGTTCGTGATAAAAACGACAACTGCATTATTGTTTGTGCAATTGAAAACTTCGATGCAATGGGTGTACATACAGGTGACTCTATCACCGTTGCGCCAGCACAAACATTGACGGATAAAGAATACCAAATCATGCGTAACGCTTCTTTGGCGGTATTGCGTGAAATTGGTGTTGAGACGGGTGGTTCTAACGTTCAGTTCGGGGTAAACCCAGTTGATGGCCGTATGGTCGTTATAGAGATGAATCCGCGTGTTTCTCGTTCATCAGCTTTAGCGTCTAAAGCAACCGGCTTCCCAATTGCAAAAGTGGCCGCGAAGCTGGCTATTGGTTACACATTGGATGAACTACAGAATGATATTACCGGTGGTCGTACACCTGCATCTTTCGAACCTTCGATTGATTATGTTGTTACTAAGATACCGCGTTTTACCTTTGAAAAATTCCCACAAGCTAATGATCGCCTAACGACTCAAATGAAGTCGGTAGGTGAAGTTATGGCGATTGGCCGTACACTGCAGGAATCACTGCAGAAAGCGTTGCGTGGCTTAGAGGTTGGTGCGACTGGTTTCGACTCTATTATTGATATTGAAGGCGATGATGCTCGCGCTGCAATTGTGCGTGAGATGAAAGAGCCCGGCGCTGAGCGTATTTGGTATCTAGGCGATGCTTTCCGCTCAGGGATGACCGTCGAAGAATTGTATGAAATTAGCGGTATTGATCCGTGGTTCCTAGTTCAAGTCGAAGATATTATCAAAGATGAGCTACGTGTATCTGAAATCGCGATGACTGATCTAGATAAAGATGCGGTCTTTAAACTGAAGCGTAAAGGTTTCTCTGATGAGCGTTTGGCTAAGCTGCTTGGCGTATCAGAAAAGCAGTTCCGTAAACATCGTCATAATCTAGATGTGCGTCCTGTTTATAAACGTGTAGATACTTGTGCTGCTGAGTTTGCATCCGATACTGCCTATATGTATTCCTCATATGAGGAAGAGTGCGAAGCTAACCCGACAGATCGTGAGAAAATCATGGTTATCGGTGGCGGCCCTAACCGTATAGGTCAAGGTATCGAGTTCGATTACTGCTGTGTTCACGCTGCGCTTGCTGCTCGTGATGATGGCTTTGAAACAATTATGGTTAATTGTAACCCTGAGACTGTTTCAACGGATTATGATACATCTGATCGCCTGTTCTTTGAGCCAATCACACTTGAGGATGTTTTGGAAATTGTGCACGTTGAGAAACCTAAAGGTGTAATTGTTCAGTATGGCGGTCAAACACCATTGAAACTCGCTGTTGCTCTTGAGCAGGCTGGTGTGCCAGTTATTGGTACGTCACCAGAAGCGATTGACCGTGCAGAAGACCGTGAACAGTTCCAACAGATGCTTAAGCGTTTGGGGCTTAAACAGCCTGAAAACGCGACAGTTCGCTCTTTAGAAGAAGCCATTATCGAAGCGGGTAAACTAGGTTATCCTCTGGTTGTTCGTCCATCTTATGTTTTAGGTGGTCGTGCAATGGAAATAGTATACAAAGAGGAAGAGCTGCGCCGTTATATGACAACTGCGGTTCAGGTTTCTAATGACGCGCCTGTACTATTGGATCATTTCCTTAATGCGGCTATCGAAATTGATATTGATGCTGTATGTGATGGTGAAACTGTCGTTATTGGCGCTATCATGCAGCATATAGAGCAAGCGGGTGTTCACTCAGGGGATTCTGCATGTTCTTTCCCTCCATACAGTCTTCCGGCTGATGTGCAGGATGAGATGCGTGAGATGATGCGCAAGATGGCATTAGAACTGGGTGTTGTTGGCTTGATGAATGCGCAGTTAGCTTACCAAGATGGCGAAATTTATGTGATTGAGGTTAACCCTCGTGCATCGCGGACTGTGCCATTTGTGTCTAAATGTATTGGTGTATCGTTAGCTAAAATTGGCGCACAAGTGATGACCGGTAAATCGCTGAAAGAGCTTGGTTTTACTGAAGAGATCGTGCCTAAACTATTTAATGTCAAGGAAGCTGTTTTTCCCTTCAATAAATTCCAGGGCGTTGACCCCATTTTGTCTCCAGAGATGAAGTCTACGGGTGAAGTGATGGGTGTAGGTGGTACCTTTGGTGAGGCTTTCATGAAGGCTCAGATTGGTGCCGGTGAAACTATGCCGCAAGCGGGTCAGGCATTTATCTCTGTACGTGAAGTCGATAAAGAAGCATCTATGCAGGTTGCCAAAGACCTTGTTGAGCTTGGCTTTTCGCTTGTAGCTACACGAGGTACTGCCGCATTAATAGAAAAACATGGTTTAGAGGCGAAAATTGTCAATAAAGTCATGGAAGGTCGTCCAAATATAGTGGATATGATCAAAAATGACGAAATTGCTTATATTATAAATACGACAGAAGGTCGTAAGGCAATTGAAGACTCTGCTGATATTCGTCGTAGTGCACTTCAGCATAAAGTTCCTTATACAACGACCTTGGCGGGTGCTGAAGCGATTACCATGGCATTGCAATATGGCGAAGAGAAAGAAGTTCGTCGTGTCCAAGACATAGGAGCCTAATATGATTAGAGTACCGATGACGGCCGCTGGCGAGAAAGCGCTTCGTGCTGAGCTTGAGCAGCTAAAAACAGTTGATCGCCCACGTGTTATTGCTGATATTGCAGAAGCGCGGGAGCACGGAGATCTAAAAGAAAATGCTGAATATCACGCTGCGCGTGAACAACAGGGTTTTATTGAGGGGCGGATTCAGGAATTAGAATCTAAATTATCAAACTGCCAAGTCATCGATATTGCCACAATACCGCCGAGCGGAAAGGTTATTTTTGGTACAACAGTGACGATCATTAATCTCGATACTGAAGAGTCTAAAACTTATCAGATTGTTGGGGATGATGAAGCTGATATCAAGGCGGGTAAAATATCTGTAAATTCCCCGATAGCACGAGGTTTAGTTGGTAAGGAAGAGGGTGATGTCGTTAATATTCAGACGCCAGGTGGTGCGAATGAATTTGAAATTGACGAAGTTGCTCACATCTAAAGCAATAAATAAAAAGGGGTGCCAGTTGGCGCCCCTTTTTTGTATATAGATAATTCTTAACGAAGAAGATTAGATAGTTTAGGATTAGGTTCTAACGCTTTTCTGTAGATGAGCGCTATATGTCCAATTTCTTGTATTAGTTCTGCTTCAACGATTGAGCAAAGTTCGCGTATAATGAGTTTCTTTGTATCTCGATCACCAACAGCAAACTTTACTTTAATTAATTCGTGATCTTCTAGAGCGCGATCGACCTCAAGTTGAACTGCTTCAGTTAATCCTTTACCTGCTACAGTAACAACAGGGTTTAGTTTGTGACCAAGAGTGCGATAATGCTTCTTTTGCTCAGGATTCAAGCTCATATTAAAATACGCTGCCTTAAAGTGTTTTGATGAGCTTAGAGCTCAGAAAAGATAATATAACAATTTTACAACAGTTGTTCGCAGCTTAGTAGCGTACAACGCTTAAATCAGAGAGCAAGTGGTTAGTGGCGAAATCAGCAAGCAGTGAACGTTGGCTAAAAGAGCATTTTGATGATCACTATGTGAAACAAGCGAAAGAGCATGGTTATCGCTCCCGTGCGAGTTTCAAGCTTATTGAGCTTGATACAAAAGACAAATTATTCAAACCCGGTATGACTGTCGTGGATTTAGGTGCAGCCCCAGGTGGTTGGTCTCAAGTGGCGGCAGAGCGTGTTGGTGATCGGGGGCGAGTGGTTGCATCTGATATATTGCCTATGGATGGAATGTCGGGGGTTGAGTTTGTTCAGGGTGATTTTACAGAGGAAGCTGTTTTGCGACAGATACTCTCTGCCCTAGGAGATGAACCTGCAGACCTTGTAATTTCAGATATGGCCCCCAATATGAGTGGTATGTCAGCAGTTGATCAGCCTGCGGCTATGTATTTGGTGGAGTTAGCCTTAGATATGGCGCGAGAGGTACTTAAGCCCGGCGGAAATTTTGTCGCTAAAGTATTTCAAGGCGAAGGTTTTGATCAGTATTTGCAAGATATGCGTACAAGTTTTAATAAAGTGGTCACCCGTAAACCTGATTCTTCTCGTGCTCGGTCACGAGAAGTGTATTTGTTAGGTAAAGGTTTTAAAGGGTAGGCTGTGTTTTAGTGGTCAAGTGTGGCCGCATAGTATAGTGTTTAGCGTCTCCAAGTAGAGCGCCAAGCTTAATCAGCAAATTGAGGGTATTCCATTGAATGATATGGCGAAAAATCTGGTTTTGTGGCTAGTGATCGCAGCGGTATTGCTGACAGTATTTAATAACTTTAATGAAAGTGCAGAATCTAAACGCCTTAGCTATTCTGAATTTGTTTCAGAAGTAAAAGATGGCAGTGTAGATAAAGTCATTATTGACGGTTATACAATCCAAGGCCACCGTCGTAATGGTGAGACTTTTGAAACAACGCGTCCTGCGTTGCAGGATCCTAAACTTGTTGATGACCTGTTTGCGAATAATGTAATTATTGAAGGTAAGCAGCCTGAACAGCAGAGTATTTGGACTCAACTGCTAGTTGCCTCTTTTCCTATATTAGTCATTATCGCTGTATTTATGTTCTTCATGCGCCAGATGCAAGGTGGAGGAGGCAAAGGCGGCCCAATGTCCTTTGGTAAATCCAAAGCACGCATGATGGGGGAAGATCAGATTCAGACTACATTTGATGATGTGGCGGGTGTTGAAGAAGCGAAAGAAGATGTCCGAGAATTGGTGGATTTTCTTCGTGATCCTGGTAAATTTCAGCGCCTTGGTGGGCATATCCCTCGCGGCGTATTGATGTCGGGTAGTCCTGGTACAGGTAAGACGTTATTGGCGAAAGCAATTGCCGGTGAAGCGAAAGTACCTTTCTTTACCATCTCAGGTTCTGATTTTGTTGAGATGTTTGTAGGTGTAGGTGCATCCCGTGTTCGTGATATGTTTGAACAAGCTAAAAAGAACGCGCCTTGTATTATCTTTATCGATGAGATCGATGCGGTAGGCCGTCATCGTGGTGTCGGCATGGGTGGTGGTAATGATGAGCGAGAGCAAACATTAAACCAGTTGTTGGTTGAAATGGATGGCTTTGAAGGTAATGAGGGCATTATTGTTATCGCGGCAACTAACCGACCTGATGTGTTGGATCCAGCATTACTACGTCCAGGGCGTTTTGATAGACAGGTACATGTTGGCCTTCCAGATATACGTGGTAGAGAGAAAATTCTTAAAGTGCATATGAGAAAAGTGCCTTTAGGAGATGATGTAAAGCCGGAGTTGATTGCGCGTGGTACGCCTGGTTTCTCTGGTGCTGATTTGGCTAATTTGGTCAACGAAGCTGCTCTTTTTGCCGCACGAAGTGGTAAACGTACCGTTAGAATGGAACAGTTTGAAAAAGCAAAAGACAAAATCATGATGGGCGCTGAGCGTAAGTCGATGGTGATGTCCGAGAAGGAACGCTTGAATACAGCGTATCATGAAGCAGGGCACGCGATTGTTGGTCGTTTAATGCCTGAGCATGACCCTGTATATAAAGTTTCCATTATTCCTCGTGGTCGCGCGTTAGGTGTGACCATGTTTCTCCCTTTGGAAGATCGCTATAGTCATAGCCGCCAGTCGATTCTGTCCAACATCTGTTCGTTATACGGTGGTCGAATCGCTGAAGAGATGACTTTAGGTAAAGATGGTGTGACTACAGGCGCATCTAACGATATACAGAGAGCGACCTCTTTTGCTCGGAGTATGGTTGCGAAGTGGGGTTTAACTGATGAGATGGGGCCTCTGCTATATGATGAGGAGGAATCTGATCCGTTTAACCGTGGCTATGGTCAAGGCGCTAAACCGCTTGCTGAGGAAACTCAACGTAAAATCGATATGGAAACCCGTAAAATTATCGATGAATGCTACAAGCGTGCTGAAACTATCCTCGTAGATAATCGAGATATTCTTGAGTCTATGTGTGCTGCACTTATGAAGTATGAGACTATTGATAGCAGTCAGATCGATGAGTTGATGGAACGTAAGCCTGTTTCTTCGCCTGAAGGTTGGGGTGATGATAGTGAAGATGATACGCCTTCTGCATCGGTCGATGAATCGACTAACACGTCCAACGATGAAGTGGATATGAATGAAGGTGATGAGGGCGTTGATCCAGATGTGCCTGATTCTTCAGATAAAAATATCCACTAATTATCAGGTGGATTGAAAGATAAAAGGCTAGCTTTGTAACGAAGCTGGCCTTTTTTAATATGTTAAACAATCAGAATAAGGCAGATACTATGCGTGAATTTCAGTTTGGCACGCGTACCTTAGATTTATCATACACGCATGTGATGGGTATTCTTAATGTCACACCTGATTCGTTTTCCGATGGTGGTATGTTACATAACGGCGGCTCAGCTCAGTTAGATAAAATTCTAATTCAAGCTGAGAAAATGATTGGTGATGGTGCCACTATTTTAGATATTGGTGGTGAATCAACAAGGCCTGGTGCTGTACCTGTATCGCTTCAGGAGGAAAAGGAGCGTGTATTACCGGTCATCGAGAAGATAGCTCAGGAGTTTGATGTGGTTATCTCCATTGATACTAGCGCTCCTGAGCTCATTACAGAGGCGGCCAAATTAGGTGTAGGGCTGCTTAACGATGTTCGTGCTTTAGGTCGAGAGGGTGCGTTAGAGGCGGCCTCTATTACAGGGCTGCCTGTTTGCTTAATGCATATGTTGGGAAGTCCTGCAACTATGCAGGATCGTCCAGAGTATGATGATGTTTTGGATGATGTCAGCGATTTCTTTGCCAAGCGTGTTTTGGCCTGTGAAGCTTCAGGTATAGCTAAAGAACGTCTTATTCTTGATCCAGGTTTTGGTTTTGGTAAAACCGTGGAGCATAATCTAAGGCTGATGAATAATATATCTCAATTGCATGCATTTGGGTTGCCTTTGTTGATCGGTACTTCGCGCAAATCAATGCTGGGTGCAGTGTTAAATCGAGAAGTAGATCAACGTTTGGCCGGTGGTTTGGCGACTGTAGTTATGTCGGTGATGCAAGGTGCCGCCATTGTTCGAGTGCATGATGTTAAAGAAACTGCGGATGCAGTAAAAATGACCCGCGCCGTTATGGCTGAAGCGGTTATTAAATAGAGGGAAGAAGATGACAAAGCGCTATTTTGGGACTGACGGTATTCGCGGTAGGGTTGGGCAGTTTCCAGTGACGCCAGACTTTGTTCTGAAGTTGGGTTGGGCGGCAGGTAAGGTCTTTGCTCGAGAGGGTTATAGTAAAATTTTGATCGGTAAAGATACGCGTATTTCCGGTTATATGTTTGAATCTGCTTTAGAGGCAGGTTTGTCTGCGGCGGGTGTGGATGTGCTGCTAACAGGCCCAATGCCGACACCGGCCGTCGCTTACTTAGCTAGAACCTTTCGTGCGGATGCGGGGATTGTGATTAGTGCGTCTCATAATCCTTTTTATGATAACGGCATTAAATTCTTCTCCTCTGAAGGGACAAAGCTACCCGATGATGTTGAGCAAGCGATAGAAGCGCAAATGGATATAGCGATGACGACAGTGGATTCGTCTGAGTTGGGTAAAGCGAAAAGGATTGTTGATGCCGCTGGACGCTATATTGAATTTTGTAAAGCTACAGCGGGAGGTATCTCGCTAAAAGGATTGAAAATCATTTTAGACTGTGCAAATGGCGCAACTTATCATGTGGCCCCTTCAGTATTTACTGAATTAGGTGCAAAGGTTATTGAGATCGCATCCTCTCCCGATGGCTTGAATATAAATGAAAACTGCGGTGCTACAGAAACGGAACGTTTGCGTACCGTTGTATTAGCTGAAAAAGCAGATTTAGGCATAGCATTGGATGGCGATGGTGATCGCGTCATCATGGTGGATCAGAATGGGCAGGAGGTTGATGGCGATGAACTGTTATTTATTATCGCTGCCCAGATGCGTCGCGAAGGTGTATTCACTGGTGGCGTTGTCGGGACATTGATGAGTAATTTTGGGCTCGAGCAGGCGTTCGCGCGTGAGAATATTCCATTTATCAGAGCAAGTGTAGGCGATCGTTATGTCATGGAGCAGTTGTACCTGAATGACTGGATTTTAGGTGGGGAAAGCTCTGGACATATTGTGTGCCGTCACCTGACAACGACTGGAGATGGAACGGTTGCTGCGCTACAAGTATTAAAAGCAATTGTTGAAACCGGTAATACTCTGGCTGAGCTGCGTCATGGTATGACTAAAATGCCGCAAGTGATGATTAACGTGCGTGTAGCTCAGAAAGTGAATATTAATGAGATTGACAGTATTCAACAGGCTGTTGTCAATACAGAGAAACAGCTCGGCAAACGGGGGCGTGTTTTATTGCGGCCTTCTGGGACGGAGCCTTTGGTTCGAGTTATGGTTGAGGGCGAAGATGCCGATGAAGTGGCTAATCTTTGTCAGCAGCTTGCAACCGATGTTGAAAAAGCCTTGATGGAGCTTGAAACTTAAGTGTAAGCCAGTTAATATTTGCGCCTCTTGAAATAGGGGGTATTAATGCGCAGAGCTTTAGTTGCCGGAAATTGGAAGATGAATGGTCGAACTGACTTCATTAATGAATTAATGAATGAGTTAGTTTCTGGTATTCAAGCTTCAGCCGTTGATGTGCTAGTGTGTCCGCCTGCGATATACCTATCCCAAGTGAAGTCGATGTCAGGTTCGTTCATTGCTGTGGGTGCACAGAATGTAAGCGAAAACCCAGACGGGGCATTCACGGGCGAGATTTCACTGCCGATGTTGAGAGATTTAGGATGTGAGTATGTAATCCTAGGACATTCAGAACGTCGCAGTCTTTATGCAGAAACTGATTTAGTGGTTGCTGATAAGTTTATCGCAACAGTGGCTGCAGGGTTAAAACCTATTCTTTGTGTAGGTGAAACTCTTGAAGAACGAGAGCAAGGTAAGACACTTGATGTTGTTGGACGTCAGTTAAAGGCAGTAATTGATGCTGCTGGAATTGATAAGTTTGCGGATGCTGTTATTGCCTATGAGCCTGTATGGGCAATAGGTACAGGTAAAACCGCGACATCTGAACAAGCGCAAGATGTACATGCTGCAATTCGCGCAATGATCGCAGAGTATGATGCAAAAACTGCATTAGCTACTCGTATACTATACGGTGGTAGTGTCAATGCGAGAAATGCTGCAGAGTTGTTCGCAAACGATGACGTTGATGGAGGGCTAGTAGGTGGAGCCTCTCTTAAAGCAAATGATTTTATTGCCATCTGCCACGCGGCAGATGCATAAATAGACGGTTAAACAATGGAAACAGTAGTTCTGATTATTCATGTGTTGTTAGCAGCGGCTGTAATTGGTCTGATTTTGCTGCAACAGGGCAAAGGCGCTGAAGCAGGTGCCTCTTTCGGTGCAGGTGCTTCCCAGACTGTTTTCGGTAGTACAGGGAGTGGTAACTTTCTGTCCCGCATGACAGGCATTGTCGCTGCCGGTATTTTTGTAACGAGCTTCATCTTAGCTGTTTATGCTAAAGAGAAGGCAGAATCTATTGGTGACGCGGGAATCCCAGCAGCTACTGCTGTTGAGAGTCAAGCCCCTGCGTTACCTGTTGAGCCTCAGCTTCCTGCTTTGGAAGAGGAAGGAAAGGTTGTCGCGCCTGTTGAGTCAGATATTCCAAAAGCTGACTAAAGGGTAGTAAAGGTTTGATGCCCAAGTGGTGGAATTGGTAGACACGCTATCTTGAGGGGGTAGTGGCCGTCAGGCCGTGCCGGTTCAAGTCCGGCCTTGGGCACCATTAATCTTGATTAAGGTCGCTGGTACATATACAATTTGCACCAGTTTTGATGCGGGGTGGAGCAGCTTGGTAGCTCGTCGGGCTCATAACCCGAAGGTCGTTGGTTCAAATCCAGCCCCCGCTACCAACCTTATTTAACGTAAGGCCCCTTTTTAGGGGCTTTTTCGTCAGTGAATTACAGTATATGAATATCTATACTGTAGGTCGGGAATGGGTCATTAGACCCATTTTTTGTTTGTGAAATTTGTAAATGCTTTAGCTAACTTATTGAAATATAAGAAATAGGCGTTTAAGTGCTAGTACAGGTGGGTTATTCGTGTCAGCGAAAATGAAACTGTTGCAAGAGTTAATTGAACCGTCAGTAATTGCATTGGGGGTTGAACTCTGGGGTATTGAGTTTCTCTCACAGGGAAAACACAGCACCTTAAGGGTGTACATTGATTCTGAAAATGGCATTAGCGTAGATGATTGCGCAAAGGTAAGTCATCAGATCAGTGGAATTATGGATGTTGAAGATCCGATAGCAGGGAATTATACCTTAGAGGTATCGTCTCCTGGTGTGGATCGTCCGTTATTTACTTTAGAACAATTTGCGGCCTATGCCGGTTCTCATATCCAATTGCGCTTGCGCATAGCATATGAAGGGCGTCGTAAGTTCAAAGGTATTTTAAATGGTATTGAAGGCGATGACATACTTGTCGTTGTTGATGATGAAGAATATATGCTGCCGATTGAGTATATCGATCGGGCAAACATTATCCCTCAGTTCTAAATATAGAATTGGGGTCTTGGGTGAGGCAGAGGCATGAATAAAGAGATTCTGTTGGTAGCAGAAGCAGTTTCTAACGAAAAAGAAGTTCCGAAAGAAGTTATTTTCGAAGCTATCGAAGTTGCATTGGCAACGGCGACAAAAAAACGTTATGACGAAGAAGCTGATATTCGCGTAGTAATTGATCGCGCAACAGGCGATTACGAAACATTCCGTCGTTGGTTAGTGGTAACCAACGAGGTTGTACCTGCACTAGGTACAGAGTTAACAATGCAGGAAGCTGAAGAGATTGATACAGCGCTGCAGCCAGATGATATCCACGAAGAACAGGTTGAATCGGTTAAGTTTGGTCGTATTGCGGCACAGACAGCTAAACAAGTTATCGTACAGAAAGTACGTGAAGCTGAAAGAGCAAAAGTGGTTGAACTCTATCGTGATCGCCAAGGTGAATTAATCTCGGGCAGTGTCAAAAAAGTTACACGCGATAATATTATAGTGGACTTAGGTAACAACGCTGAAGCGTTGCTGCCTCGTGACCAATTGATTCAGCGTGAAACGTTCCGTATGGGCGATCGTGTTCGTGCTGTTCTGCTTGAAGTTCGTTCTGAAGGTCGCGGACCTCAGCTAATTATGAGCCGTGCTTGTAATGAAATGCTGATCGAGCTGTTCCGTATAGAAGTACCTGAAATTTCGGAAGAGGTTATCGAGATTCGAGCTGCGTCCCGTGATTTAGGTTCCCGCGCGAAAATCGCGGTAAAAACGAATGATGGTCGTATCGACCCCGTTGGTGCTTGTGTAGGTATGCGAGGTTCTCGTGTACAGGCTGTATCAAATGAGTTGAACGGTGAGCGTGTTGATATTGTATTGTGGGATGACAACCCAGCACAGCTTGTTATTAATGCAATGGCACCGGCTGAAGTTGCATCGATCGTTTTAGATGAGGAAACTCACTCGATGGATGTTGCGGTTGCTAGTGAAAATCTTGCAATGGCGATCGGTCGTAATGGACAAAATGTGCGTTTAGCCTCCGAGCTGACAGGCTGGGAACTTAACGTGATGACTGAAGAAGATGCACAGAATAAGCATCAAACTGAAGTTGGTTCAGTTATCGGTCAGTTTGTTGATCATCTTGATGTGGACGAAGACGTTGCAGAAGTATTAGTTGGCGAAGGGTTCACTACACTGGAAGAAGTTGCTTATGTTCCAGTTGATGAGATGCTTGAAATTGATGGATTCGATGAAGATATCGTCAATGAGCTGCGCAAACGAGCTAAAGACGCGCTGCTTAACTTGGCGATAGCCAATGAAGAGCAACTGGATAAAGCAGAACCCGCTGCAGATCTCCTTGAGATGGAGGGGATGGATAAGCATTTGGCTTTCATTCTTGCTGCTCAAGGCATCATTACGATGGAAGATTTGGCGGAACAATCTATTGATGATTTGATAGATATAGAAGACCTGGACGAAGAACGAGCCGCATCGTTAATCATGACTGCTCGTGCTCCATGGTTTGCAGAAGAAGAGTAAGGTTAACGGAAGAGGAGCCCCTTGATAATGGCCGAAGTAACAGTAAAACAACTCGCCGAAATGGTTGGTGTTTCCGTTGATCGTTTGCTCGAGCAAATGAAGGAAGCAGGTATATCTGGTAAGAATGATGGCGCTGAAGTCTCTGAATCAGAGCGCCAAACATTGCTGAATCATCTTAAGCGTAGTCACGGTGAAGATGCAGCAGATGGTGAACCAAAGAAAATTACTTTAAAGCGTAAAACTACATCTCAGCTTAAAGTGTCAGGTTCATCGGGTAAGAAGAAAACCGTTAATGTAGAAGTGCGTAAAAAGCGTACCTATGTTAAACGTTCAGAAGTTGAAGGTGGTGATGAACCAACTGAAACAGTTGACGAAGCGGCATTAGAAGCTCAGAAAGCTGAAGAGTTGCGTTTAGAAGAAGAGCGTAAGCAGCAGGAAGCGAAAGAACAAGCTGCTCGCGAAGCGGCTGAAGCAGAAGCAGCTAAAAAACGTGAAGCTAAGCAAGAACAGAGCCGAGAGCAAGAAGAAGTTGATGTTCAGCGCAAGCAGAAAGAAGCTGAAGAAGCGGCTCGTTTGAAACGTGAAGAGGAAGAAGAAGCTCGTCGCCGTAAGGCTGAAGCGGAATCTGAAGCACGTTTTAAAGCGCAAGAACAAGCTAAGAAAAAAGATCCAGCGTCAAAAGATAATAATCGTCGAGGTAAAGGTAAAAATAACCGCGGTGATAATCGTAATGATAACCGTCGTGGTGGCAAGATTAGCCGTAATCGCGGCAAAAATGGTCGTCCTCTTTCTAATAAGCCAAACGAACATGGCTTTAAAGAGCCAACAACCCAGCAAGTAATTGATGTAACTATTCCTGAAAGTATTACTGTTGCAGAATTAGCGAAGAAAATGAACGTTAAAGCAGCAGAAGTGATCAAGGTTATGTTTGGTATGGGCGCTATGGCGACTATTAACCAAGTGATTGATCAAGAAACAGGCATGCTTGTTGTAGAAGAGATGGGTCATACGCCAATCGCACTTCAAGAGAATGCGGTTGAAGAAGCGTTGATGGAAAGTATTCAAGCAATGCAGGGTGAGCAGGAAAGTCGCGCACCGGTTGTTACTGTTATGGGTCATGTTGACCATGGTAAAACATCATTGTTGGACTATATACGTTCATCACGCGTAGCTTCCGGTGAGTCCGGTGGTATTACGCAGCACATTGGTGCTTATCACGTAGAAACAGATAATGGCATGGTTACTTTCTTGGATACACCTGGGCATGCTGCTTTTACAGCGATGCGTGCGCGCGGTGCTTCTGTAACTGATATCGTTATACTTGTTGTTGCCGCTGATGATGGTGTAATGCCTCAGACTGAAGAAGCGGTACAGCATGCTAAAGCTGCGGGTGTACCTCTCGTTGTTGCGGTCAACAAGATTGATAAAGAGCAAGCTGATCCTGATCGTGTTAAAAATGAACTTGCAGCACTAGATGTTATCCCTGAAGAGTGGGGTGGTGAAAATCAGTTTGTAAGTGTATCGGCTAAAACAGGCCAAGGCATTGATGAATTATTAGATGCAGTATTGCTGCAATCTGAAATTCTTGAGCTAACTGCAGTGCCTAAGGCACCAGCACAAGGTGTAGTTGTTGAATCTCGTCTTGATAAAGGCCGTGGCCCTGTTGCAACTGTACTGATTCAAAACGGAACCTTGGAAAAAGGTGATATCGTTCTTGCCGGTCTACATTATGGTCGTATTCGTGCGATGCTGGATGAAAATGGTAAGCCTATTCAGGGTGCAGGTCCTGCTATCCCGGTTGAGATTCAAGGCCTAGATGGTACGCCTAATGCCGGTGATGAATTCACTGTTGTTAGTAGCGAGAAAAAAGCACGAGAAATTGCTTTGTTCCGTCAAGGTAAATACCGTGATGTGAAATTGGCCCGTCAGCAGAAATCTAAACTAGAAAACTTGTTTGCTAACATGCAAGCCGGTGATGTTAAAACCTTCAATATTGTCCTTAAAACAGACGTACGTGGTTCATTGGAAGCACTAACTCACGCATTGGAAGATCTATCTACCGATGAAGTAAAAGTGAATATTGTTTCTGGCGGTGTTGGTGGTATTGCTGAGACTGATGCTAACCTTGCGGTTACAGCATCTGCATTGATGGTTGGTTTCAACGTCCGTGCTGATCAGCAGGCTCGTCAGGTAATGGAACGTGAAGGCATCGAACTTCGTTACTACAGCGTAATCTACGATATTATCGATGACGTTAAGCAGGCGATGGGTGGTCTTCTTTCTCCTGAATACCGTGAAGAGATCGTTGGTATTGCTGAAGTACGTGATGTATTTAAAGCACCTAAGATTGGTCTTGTGGCTGGTTGTATGGTTACTGAAGGTACAGTTTTCCGTAACAAGCGTATCCGTGTACTGCGTGACAACGTGGTTATCTATGAGGGCGAATTAGAATCTCTACGTCGCTTTAAAGATAACGTAAACGAAGTTCGTCAGGGTATGGAATGTGGTATCGGCGTTAAGAACTATAACGACGTTAAAGTAGGAGACCAGATTGAGGTCTTCGACACAGTCGAAGTTCAACGTACACTTTAAGGTAATAGATAACCTTTATGGCACGCGATTATAGTCGTACATCAAGGATTGCGGACCAGCTCCAACGTGAGCTGGCCCAGCTTATCCAGTTAGAAATTAAAGATCCTCGTCTTGGTATGGTGACAGTAAGCTATGCCAAAGTGAGTAAAGATCTTGGCTACGCTGATGTTTACATCACTGTTTTACCGCTTAATGGTAAAGATGAAGATGAAGCAATAGTTGATTCACTAAAAGTGCTTAATAATGCAGCCGGTTTCCTAAGAGGGGCGCTGGCTAAACAAGTTAAGTTACGAGTGATGCCGCAGTTGCGTTTCCATTTCGATGAAACTATCGAGCGTGGTCGTCACCTGCATCATCTGATTGAGGCCGCAGTGCGCCAAGAAAATCAGAATTCAAATAACGACACCGACGGAGAGTAATGCGTGGGTCGTCGTAGAAACCGAGGCCGGGCGGTCGATGGTGTATTTCTGTTAAATAAACCGCCAGGTATCTCTTCTAATTTTGCTCTTCAACAAGTGCGTCGTCTTTATGGTGCAGCTAAAGGCGGACATACAGGCGCTCTAGATCCTTTGGCAACCGGCATGTTGCCTATCTGCTTAGGTGAAGCGACAAAGTTTTCACAGCATCTGTTAGATTCTGATAAACGCTACATAACCACCGCAAAGCTAGGTGTTAGAACGGACTCTAGTGACGCTGATGGTGTGGTTGTTGAAGAAAAGCCAGTACCAGAAAATCTAACCGAAGCACAGATTGAACAGTTTCTCGTTGAGAATTTTAGCGGCGAGATTGAACAAGTGCCGTCCATGTTTTCTGCGCTAAAGCATCAAGGTCAGCCTTTATATAAATTGGCACGTCAAGGGATCAAGGTAGAGGTTAAACCACGAAAAGTCATTATCCACGAGATAAAAATGACGGCTTTTCGCGGTGATGAAATTGATCTTGAGGTTTACTGCTCAAAAGGGACTTACATCCGTTCAATTGTCGAAGATCTAGGCCACCTTATAGGCTGTGGAGCCCATGTGAAAATGCTGCATCGAAAAGATGTCGGCGCATTTACAGCGGACCAGATGATGACATTGGATGAGCTGCGTCAAAATGTACCGGAAAATGCCGATGAAGAGGCCCTAAAGGGCATACAATTTGAGCTAGATAAGCTATTATTGCCAGCGTGGGCAGCAGTGGCTGATTTACCAGCTGTTCAGCTAGATCAAACGCAGGCGAAACTTGTTCTTCATGGACATAATGTGTCATTTAATGACGCACAGGAATATGAAGTAGGCTGCTTGGTTAGATTGTTTGCAGCGGTAAGTGACGCAACCCCCGAACGATTTTTAGGTGTTGCAGAAGTGAATGAAGAAGGGGCCTTTAAGCCTAAGCGGCTTATCTGCACTGCAAACGATCAATAGTACTGATTAAATAGAATTTTTTAGGTGTCTAAAGAGGCCTAAATAATGTGGCGTTGTACTGAAAATATGCTCGGTGCATCGTTTCTTTCAAATCCAGCGACTAATAATAGTCGTGTGCATATTTTTTTAGGAGAATGAAAATGGCATTAACTGCTGAAAATAAAGCGGCAATCGTTGCAGATTTCGCTCGCGCTGAAGGCGATACTGGTTCCCCAGAAGTTCAGGTAGCTTTGCTAACTGCTAACATCGAAGGTTTACAGGGTCACTTCAAAGTGAACAAACATGACCATCACTCACGTCGTGGTCTAATCCGCATGGTAAACCAGCGTCGTAAATTGCTGGATTACTTAAAAGGTAAAGATGCAGATCGTTACCTAGACTTGATCAAACGTCTTGGTCTACGTCGCTAAGTTAGTGTGAATTCCTCAGGGCCATACAATGTATGGCCCTGATTTTATCTGAGGCAGTAAAATAGTTAACAATTTCATCCCGCCTGTACTTCAATAAATTTTTGTTGTGAACATGAAGAGTTTATTGAAGTACTGGCACTACTTAGGTATGGATGTTAACTCGTTGCGGCCTCATCCAATTTTAAGGAAATTATTGTGTTTCAAGTAACTACTAAAACATTTCAGTTTGGTGGTCAGGAAGTAACTATCGAAACTGGTCGCGTTGCGCGCCAGGCGACAGGTGCTGTTCTGGTCAAAATGGGCGGTAACGAAGTACTTTGTACGGTTGTTGGTGCAAAAGAGGAAAAACCAGGTCAAGGTTTCTTCCCGCTATCGGTTCATTACCAAGAGAAATATTACTCTGTTGGTCGTATCCCAGGTGGCTTCTTTAAGCGTGAAGCGCGCCCATCTGAGAAAGAGACTCTGACATCGCGTCTAATCGACCGTCCAATTCGTCCATTGTTTCCGAAAGGCTACATGAACGAAGTACAGGTTGTTTGTACGGTTATGTCTGCGGATAAAAAGAATGATCCGGATATCGCTGCAATGATCGGTACATCCGCTGCGCTTGCAATCTCTGGTATTCCATTCCAAGGTCCAATCGGTGCTGCACGTGTAGGTTTCACTGAACAGGATGGCTATATTCTTAACCCAAGCTACGAGCAGTTAGCAACGTCTGAGCTAGACATGGTTGTTGCTGGTACTGCTGATGCGGTATTGATGGTTGAGTCTGAAGCACAAGAACTATCTGAAGATGAAATGCTAGGTGCTGTTCTTTTCGCGCACCAAGAGATGCAAGTTATTATTACTGCAGTGAACGCGTTAGCGGCAGAAGCAGGTAAAGAAGCTTGGGTTTGGACGCCTAAAGCAAAAGATGAAGATCTTATTGCTAAAGTTCGTGCTGAAGTCGCTGAAGGTATTGCTGCAGCTTACCAAGTTGCTGACAAATTACAGCGTCAAAACGCATTGGCTGAACTGCGTGCTAAAGCAGTGGAAGCGCTTTGTGGTGAAGAAGAAGGCCTGCCTTCTGCTAGCGACGTGTCTGGTATCGTCAGTTCACTAGAGAAAGAGATTGTACGTGGTCGTATCGTAAGTGGTGAACCACGTATCGATGGCCGTGATAATAAAACAGTTCGTGGTATTGATGTGCAAGTGGATGTGCTACAAGGTACTCACGGTTCTGCACTGTTTACACGTGGTGAAACGCAGGCGATCGCTACTTGTACATTAGGTACTGCGCGTGATCAGCAGATCATTGATGCTATCGAAGGCGAACGTAAAGACCCGTTCATGTTGCACTACAATTTCCCTCCATACTCTGTAGGTGAATGTGGTCGTATGATGGGTGCTGGTCGTCGTGAAATCGGTCATGGTCGTCTAGCCCGTCGTGGTGTTGCTGCGGTTCTACCAACACAAGAAGAGTTCCCATACACAATCCGTATCGTATCTGAGATCACTGAATCAAACGGTTCAAGCTCTATGGCATCGGTATGTGGTGCATCTCTATCTATGATGGATGCGGGTGTTCCTCTTAAGGCACCAGTTGCGGGTATCGCAATGGGTCTTGTTAAAGAAGAGAACGGCTTTGCTGTCCTAACTGATATTCTAGGTGATGAAGATCATTTAGGTGACATGGACTTTAAAGTGGCAGGTACTGAAACCGGTATTACTGCACTTCAGATGGATATCAAAATTACAGGTATCACTGAAGAGATCATGGATATAGCGCTTGAACAGGCATATGAAGCACGTGTTCATATCCTTAAAGAGATGGCTAAAGTTATCGGTTACGCTCGTCCAGAGCTTCCAGATAATGCACCAGCGTTGACTCAGCTTAAGATCAACCCTGAGAAGATCCGTGATGTTATCGGTAAAGGTGGTGCAACTATCCGTGCACTGACTGAAGAGACTGGCGCATCTATTGATATCGAAGATGACGGTACGGTCCGTGTTTATGCCGCTGATAAAGCAGCAGCAAAAGCCGCTACTGATAAGATCCTAGAGATCACTGCAGAAGCTGAGATCGGCAAAGTTTACGAAGGTAAAGTTGTTCGTATTGAAGACTTCGGTGCTTTCGTTAATATCTTACCAGGCAAAGATGGTCTAGTTCATATTTCTCAGATCGATAACAAACGTGTTGAGAAAGTAACTGATTACATCCAGATGGATCAGATGGTTAAGGTTAAAGTTCTGGACGTAGACCAGCGCGGCCGTATTAAACTATCTATGAAAGATCTAATTGCTGACAATGAAGTAAGCTAAGCATTGCTGCATAACACTTAGCTTCGGCTAAGATGGATTAAAAAACCGCCTTTGGTAACAATGGCGGTTTTTTTGTGCTGTTTTTTTACAAACAGAGGATAAGTCAAAGCAGTTTGTTTATTATAGGTTTTAGGGGTTGATAACTTATCCCATAAATCTGTGGATAACTTCGTTAGTAGTCTGAGTGCTGATCGCTGGGAGCCACTAATAGTAAAGGGTGCCGAGAATTGGTTATATTCTTATCAGCGGTGGAAAACGCTTAAAATCTATCCATCATTTCGCCTAATGTTGCGATTGCTGTGATCTGTTCATTACTTTGCGTGTAATGGGCATAGCAGAGTCGGATATGGTGATTGAAGCGGTTATCTGCACAAAAAAGATTGCCTGGGGATATACCGATTCCTGCGGTTAACGCTTGTTGAAATAACTGATCACTGGCGACTCGCTCAGGTAGATTAAACCACTGTAAAATACCCCCTTGCGGTTTTATAAACATGGTTTCTTTGGGCCAAAAGCGCCTTACATCTTCTGTTAGCATATCAACACGTTCACTATAGATTCGGCTCACTTGCGCTAGGTGGCGACGGTAACGACGGCCAATGAGTAGTTCGCTAACAGCTTGCTGTGTAATGGCCGGACACGCGATATTTGTGACAAATTTATAGTAATTAATTTTGTCATAATAGCGTCCAGGAAGCACCCAGCCGAGTCGTATGTCTACATCCATGGTTTTTGAAAAAGAGCCGCAGTGGAGCACTCTTTGCTCCGTATCTAAAGCTTTTAATGGGGTTGGGCGTTGCTGGTTATAGCTGAGTTCTGCAAAAACATCATCTTCAATTAAGGCTATATCCCAGCGATTAGCTAGACCTATAAGCCGTTTTCTGGTCGATAGATCTAAGTTGAAACCGAGTGGATTATTAAAACTTGGATTAGTGAGCACGGCTTTAATCGGCCAGCGTTCTAGTGCACTTTCTAAAGCATCTAAGTTAGTTCCTAGTATTGGGTCGGAGGGAAGTTCAATCACCTTTAAGCCTAACGCCTCTATGCATTGCAGTGTCCCGTAGTAGCAAGGAGACTCGACGGCAATGGTATCCCCTACTTCGGCAACAGCACGTAGGCAGAGTGAGACCGCTTCCTGTCCCCCTTGGGTGATGACAATATCTTCACTATTGCAGGCGATAGAAGTGGAGTTAAGGTGGCCAGCTAGAGTTTTTCGGAGCCTTGGGTCACCGGGGGGTGTGCTGTAATGACTTCTGCGTCGGCTGCTCTCTAGTGCCCATCGACGAGCGGTTTTAGCAAGTTGTTGATAATACCAGCTAACTGTTGGCCAGCGTGAATCAGGATAAGCAGAACCAAGGGCTAGGTTTCCAGGTTGGTTGGCTGAGCCTAATACACTAAAGGCGGTTGCACCCATAGTGACTTTTCTTGGTTTCAGGGGAGGGCTGTTTTTTAGTTGTGCCGAAACAAAAAAGCCCTGTCTATCTTTTACTTGGAGTTGTTTTAGATTTTCCAGCTCAGTTAGTGCTCGAATGATGGTGTTTTTACTTAGTTGATATTGCTGGCTGAGTGCTCTTATTGAGGGTAGGCGGGAGCCTGGTGGAAGATCACCTTGTTCTATACGTAATTGAAGTTTCTGCACTAAGTGTTCATATTTTTTCATGGGTACAGCTTACTTTAATTTATTGATAAATTCATATATAGCTTCTCTGTACCCCAAAAGTTCGATGTTTTGTGTCCCTTTTCTGCTTGGACTCTAGCCTCTACAGTGTGCTTTTTTGTAATAGATATGTGGGGATTAAGCTAATGCTGAGTCGGCAGCAAAAATTAACATTAGTACCTTGGGCTTTTGTCGGTATTTGGAGCACAGGTTTTATTGGTGCTAAGTATGCTGTGCCTTATATGGAGCCGTTTAGTGTTTTATTTTTGCGTATGTTTCTCACCTTGATCGTCTTTGCTGCTCTTATGTTTTGGCGCAAGCCTCAATGGTGTTCTCCTAAGCAAGCGGGTCACCAGATGGTGGTTGGGTTGTTGGTACATGCCTGTTATTTAGGTGGCGTTTTTGTTGCTATTGATTGGGCGCTACCGGCGGGTATTACTTCATTAATTATGGGGGTTCAGCCTCTATTGACTGCGTTAATCGGTTGGTTGTGGATAAGTGAGCGCTTACACAAAGCTCAGTGGTTAGGTCTGGTGCTTGGCTTTTTGGGTGTATTGCTCGTGGTGAGTCAGAACGGTGCTCAAAATTCTGATGCTGCCGGTTGGGATGCATGGACCGCGGCGATTGTTGCTTTGTTGGCGATCTCTATTGGTACGCTCTATCAGAAACGTTTTGGCGGCGGTGTAGACTTGATGGTTGGCGCTTTCTATCAATATTTAGTGACAGCTATTGTGATGGCATTGCTGGCTTGGCAGTTTGATTCGGGTGAAGTGACTTGGAGTTGGCCCTTATTAGGTGCTGTTTTATGGATGGTGTTAGCTTTATCTGTGACAGCTATTTTACTGTTTCTTGTCATGATCCGTGAGGGGGAAGCGAGTAAGGTTGTTAGTTACTTTTATTTAGTGCCGCCATTGACTGCACTGGAAGCTTGGCTTCTTTTTGATGAAACACTGAATATTTATGCGCTATGCGGTATAGGCGTTACTGTAGCGGGTGTCTATCTGACGGTTAAGCGTAGGGTATAGATTAAAACAGGCTAGTGTTTGCTAGCCTGTGGATAGCTTACATCTTGTGAGTTAGACGGATCAGCTTGAAGTTACCATTAGACATAATACATTCAGCTTGATGGAAGTATTTGAGGGCTTTGCGTTCTAATGGGATATGCATGTTTGTAACAAAACAAGCAATCCCTTGTTCATTGAGGTGATCATGGGCAGCTTTAAGGAAGCGATCGGTCAAGTCGCCATCTACAGCAAAGCCTGCATGGAAGGGCGGATTGCAGACAATTAGATCAAACTTTTCACTAATGCCTTGTGCACAGTTAGCGGCGATGACCTTCGCATTGATGGGGTAGCGGGCAAAGTTACATTCACAAGCAATAATAGCTGCAGCGTTGTTGTCTGTGGCCGTTACGGGGATGTCTAAGTGTGTAAGATTGAGGGATAAGTAACCATAACCGCAGCCGAGATCTAGCGCACTTTTAGGAGGTTCAGGTAGGGTCATCAAAAAGCTATCTAAATGTTCTATTAGGTAAGCGCTGCCTTTATCTATTTTATCCCAGCCAAAGATCCCCGGTTTGCTCTGGTACTCAAATTTATCATCGGTACAACCTGTGCGCAGTTGGTGATAGTTTTTATCATCTAGGATGTCGTCGCTGTGTTCGTTGGTTTTTATGAGTTGGGCGAGCCATGTGTCTTTGTCTTTTTTACTGCTTTCCCCCATACCAAAAAGCTTTTTAGCTTTTGTGAAATAGGTTTTTATGCCTTCGTTTTTATTACCGGCAAGAATTAGTTCGCCACCAACTTTTAGGCAGCGATAGGCTTCATTAATCAGATGGTGGGCAACTAGTTTCTCTTTAGATACTCTATAAATGACACGCTCCAAGCTATTATCTTCAATAATGGAGAGGTCATAGTCGGAGAAAAATGTTGTCCACCCTTGTCGTTGTAATTGAGCTTGAAGGTCTAAACGATTAGTAATGCAGGTGACAGCATCGTTAGGCTGAAGGTTGGCGGCAAGTAAATTTTCATCCGCTAGCCACAGACTTTTTGTTTTTGCGCTCTTAATATAGGGAGCGAGTAGAGGAAAAGCTGAATCACTCATCGGATGCTGTTGATCTCTTCGTCAGTTAAAAAGCGATATTCACCAAGCTCTAGTTCTTCATCAAGTTCAATTTGGCCTATTTTAGCTCTATGTAGCTCTTCTACTTTGTTACCAATAGCAGCAAACATGCGCTTAACTTGATGATAGCGCCCCTCAGTTAAAATGACTTCGGCTTCGTGGCTACTAACAATGGTTAATTCTGCTGGTTTAGTGCGAACTTTGTCATTGATAAGAGTCAGCCCTTTCGCAAACTTTTCTATCGCATCTTCAGGGATAGGGTCAGCAGTGATGACTTGATAGAGCTTGCCGGTTTTATGTTTTGGTGAGGTGATTCTATGTGCCCATTGGCCATCGGTTGTAATAAGCACAAGCCCCGTGGTGTCTACATCTAATCGGCCGCATATCGTAAGCTCGTTAGCTCTAGGTAGATCGATAAAACTTAAAACACTAGGGTGTGTTCCGTCATCATTGGAGCAGACGCAGCCTATAGGTTTATTCAACATCAGGTATTTTTCCCCTGGGGCTTCTAGTGGATAGCCACTGAGGTAGACCTCATCTTCAATCTCATCTATGTGTAAGGCTGGATTGGATACCTCTTCGCCATTGAGTGTGACTTCGCCTATTTTAAGAAAACGGCGAACCTCTTTACGAGAAAAACCAGAAGACTGGGAAAGGTATTTATCTAGGCGCATGTAAGTACTTTTTAGTAACTCGGTGAGTGAAGTATGGAATAAAGCAGCTATTATATCTGAAGGAGCTTATCCCCTACAGCCTGCGGCGTTTTTTAGCTGCGCATTTTAGGCTAATATACGCGCCTTAACCGTGGAGCCCGCTTGTGAAATTGTTTGTAGATAACCTTACCAATGTAGATTTTTCCTATTTGCACCCTCAAAGAGGGTTATTGGGAGAGTCGTGGCTTGTCCAGCTGGAGCTTGATGGCAGCTTGAATGATCAAGGGATGATTTGTGATTTTGGTATTGTTAAAAAAGAAGTTAAAAAGTGGTTTGATCTTTGGATTGATCATGCGTTGGTTGTGCCAACGGGGTTGCCAGAGTTGGCGTATAGGGTTGATGCCGGTTATACAGCGGTTGAGTGGGCTTATCCTAATGGCGAACGCTTTTCTTGTTGCTCGCCTGAAGCGGCTATCTGTTTAGTGGATATGGCTGAGATTAACGAAGCTACACTGGCTGATTGGTGTCAGGGAAAATTGCTTGAGTTGTTTCCCGGCGAAGTTAAGGGTTTAACCATTCGCTTTGTACCGGAAAAAATTGATGGGGCTTTTTATCATTACAGTCATGGCTTGCAGAAGCATGATGGTAATTGTCAGCGCATCGCTCATGGCCATCGTTCTAAAATTGAGTTGTTCATCAATGGACAGCGGGATAGATCTTTAGAAGCGGAATGGGCGGAGCGGTTTAAGGATATATACATAGGCTCAGAGTCCCATGTAACATCCCAGAGTGATGATGAGCATAACTATGCTTACCAAGCCCCGCAGGGCCGGTTTGAAATTAGTTTGCCTGCTCGGGTTTGTTACATAATCGATACGGATTCTACGGTGGAATTGATTGCCTCCCATTTGGCGAAGCAGATCAAGTTAAGTTACCCCAATGACCGGGTGATGGTTAAAGCGTATGAAGGGGTTGGTAAGGGAGCAATCGCAGAGGCGTAGCTATTGCCTATCAGTGTGAATTAAATAAAAAACCGCAGAGAACTGCGGTTTTTTTATGTAAGGGAGGGGCGTTAATTAACCCCTCTTATCGCTATTAGCTACGTTCAACGGCTAATGCTGTACCCATACCGCCACCAATACAGAGTGTCGCTAGGCCTTTCTTAGCATCGCGTCGAGCCATCTCATGTAGAAGACTTACAAAGATGCGACAGCCTGAAGCACCAATTGGGTGGCCAAGAGCAATGGCGCCGCCGTTAACGTTAACCTTGTCAGTATCCCAGCCTAGGTCTTTGTTGACTGACATTGCTTGAGCAGCAAAGGCTTCGTTAGCCTCGATTAGATCAAGGTCATCAACATTCCATCCTGCCTTTTCTAGTGCTTTTTGAGTTGCGCAGATAGGGCCTGTACCCATGATGGCTGGATCAATCCCTGCAGAAGCGTAAGCTTTGATTGTCACAAGAACTGGAAGGCCCAATTCAACTGCTTTCTCAGCAGAACAAACGATCACGGCCGCAGCGCCGTCATTGATAGTTGATGAGTTACCAGCAGTTACCGAGCCATCTTTTTTGAAGGCAGGGCGTAGTTTAGCCAGTGCTTCGGGTGTGCAGCCAAAACGTGGTTGTTCATCCGTATCAAATACGATAGGGTCGCCTTTACGTTGTGGGATCGTTACAGGGATGATCTCATCCTTAAAACGACCAGCTGTTACTGCAGCTTCTGCTTTGTTTTGAGATGCTGATGCGAAGGCATCTTGCTCTTCGCGAGTAAAGCCATATTTATCTACGATGTTTTCAGTCGTGATACCCATATGGTAATCGTTGAAAGCATCCCATAGGCCATCCTTAATCATGGAGTCGACCATTTTCCAGTCGCCCATGCGTGCACCATTACGTGAATTAGGTACAACGTGTGGTGACGCACTCATGTTTTCTTGACCGCCCGCAATGATAATGTCTGCATCACCACAGCGAATCGCTTGTGTTGCCATTTGAATGGCTTTTAGACCTGAGCCGCATACTTTATTGATCGTTAGCGCGGATACTGAGTTAGGTAGCCCCGCATTTAGAGTTGCTTGGCGTGCTGGATTTTGACCGCAACCTGCTGTTAAAACTTGACCTAAAATAACTTCGTCTACTTGATTAGGGTTTAAGTTAACCTTCTCGATTAAGCCTTTGATTACTGTCGCACCTAGATCAGATGCAGCGATTTTAGAAAGGGAACCACCAAACGTACCAACTGCGGTACGGCCCGCAGCAACAATTACAACGTCACGCATTCGAAATGCCTCTTAGCTTAGCTATGTACAAAATTCATTCACGATGATCATAAGCCATATAGATGACTTGATTGTTTCAGGTGAAAAGCGGCATTTATACAAAAACCTTTATATGTCATTCCATCTTGCATGACTGGTTTAAAAACCGTTTTTCTGTGCAGCAATATTATTCATATAGTTTTTATTGCATTGCAGGAACTCATCGTTCTTGCAGTCTGCGCGACCAGAGCCCTGCTTGTCAAGCCACGAAAGTAGGGGGCTTATAAGACTTACGTTGATGATTAGATATTTTGCGCTGCAAAATAAAAGCGAGGAGGGTAGAGTTAAGAAATATGAAAACTAAGCTAATTCAGCAGGTCCCGAGCGAGGCTTCCTCGCTCGGGATGTGATTTATAGATCGATTTGAAGGTTATCAATAAGACGAGCTGCCCCTATATAAGCTGCAGCTAAAATAATAATTTGATGATCTGTGTCGGTTGCTGGTTGTAAATCACTTCGGCGGCAGATCTTATAATAATCTCTTTTAAAACCAGCAGCTTCTAGAGTAGCTTGAGATTGCTCTTCTATTTCGTTAAAGGCTTTATTGCCACTCACAATCGCTGTCTTAGCTGTTTGCAGTGTTTGGTTAAGTAGAGGGGCAGTCTCAAGTTCTGATGGTGTTAGATAGCCGTTACGGGAACTTAAAGCGAGTCCCTTATCATTACGAGCAATGGGGGCACCTTGGATCTCAACAGGCAGACTAAGATCTTCGGTCATTCGACGAATGACCATCAATTGCTGAAAATCTTTTTCGCCAAAGATAGCAACATCAGGTTGTACCATACCGAAAAGCTTACAAACAACGGTAGCGACTCCACGGAAATGCCCTGGGCGTGTTGTACCACAGTACATGTCTGAGATAACGGGCACTTCAACTTGTGTCTGGGCTTCTCGACCGTGGGGATAGACCTCTGCATCTGTAGGCGCAAATAGGTAATCACAACCTCGGGAGGATAGCTTTTCCTGATCCTGCTTAAGTGTCCTAGGATAGCTGTCTAAATCTTCACCTGCGCCAAATTGTAGCGGATTAACGAAAATAGAGGAGACAACAATATCGCTAGTGGACTTTGCTTGGTCTATTAGTTGTAGATGACCTTCATGTAGGTTGCCCATAGTAGGAACAAAACCTATGCGCCGACCTTGCAAACGCTCCTGTTTGAGAGCAGCTCGTAATTCGGCAATCGAGTGTATAGTTTGCATGCTTATTCGAATCCGTGTTCCTGTGCGGGGAAAGTGCCATCTTTAACCTCTTTAATATAGAGGGATATAGCAGCTTCAATACTGTCGGCATTTTGCATAAAGTTTTTAACAAACTTAGGGCTTCGGCCGGGTGTGAGGCCTAGCATATCGTGCATAACCAATACCTGTGCATCGGTATCTGACCCAGCACCGATACCAATAACAGGAATATCGAGCGCTAAAGTGATCTCTTCTGCTAAAAGTGAAGGTACGCACTCTAATAAGATAATGCTTGCGCCAGCATCTTGTAATAAGACGGCATCATTCAGCATCTGCTTGGCGCTTTCTGTATCGCGCCCTTGAACGCGATAGCCGCCGAGCTTGTTTACGGTTTGTGGTGTTAGGCCTAAATGAGCGCAGACGGGAATACCGCGTTCTGCCAGCATAGATACTGTATCAGAAAGCCATGCGCCACCTTCTAGCTTCACCATGTTTGCACCGGCTTGCATAAGTGCCGCGGAACTGTCCATCGCCTGTTCAGGTGTTGAATAGCTCATAAACGGGAGGTCAGCCATGATTAAACTACCCTGATTGCCTCGGGCAACCGACTGGGTGTGATAAGCCATCTCTTCAACGGTCACAGGGAGTGTGCTGTCGTTTCCCTGAAGTACCATACCTAAAGAGTCGCCTACCAGAATAACTTCGGTACCAGCAGAACTGATCAGGTGAGAGAAACAAGCATCGTAGGCAGTTAGAACTGCGAACTTCTCGCCTGCTTTTTTCATTGATGACAACGTGTGCAGAGTTATTTTGCTCATGGAATTAGCTTCCTAATATTACGCGTTGGCGCGATTATACCTATATCTTTAGCAGGCTGCCCATAGGACATGCTGTTAATAGTTCAGATAAAGGTAAGCCTTTTGGCATAGAAAGGTTCGGATTAATTTCCGCTAAGGGGTATAGAACAAAGCTACGTTCATACATATAGGGATGGGGAATAATAAGGCGCTCGGTTTCTATGATCTGATGACCGTAGAGCAAGATATCAAGATCGAGTGTTCTTGGGCCCCAATGTTTTTCCCTGATGCGTTGGTGCTTTTGCTCTAAAAGCTGTAGCTGATCTAGTAAAGCTTCAGGGGAGAGCTCTGTTTCTATCTCTGCTACTGCATTAATAAAGTCTGGCTGGTCTTGTGGGCCGACGGGTGCTGAGGCGTATAAAGACGATGCGTTAATTAGTTCGCACTTGTCTAGTAATGCTAGCTCGTTTAACGCACTTGATACTTGCTGTATTGGATCGTCTAAATTACTACCTAAACCAATAAAACAACGGAACTTAGCTTTCATTGCCTGAGCGTTCGTTTTTTGGTTTATATGTTTTTTTTCGGCGTGTACGGCGAGGCTTATCTATTTTATCTAAGCCATTCAGCATTTCGGCTTGTGCTTCGCTATTCACATTTTGGAAATCTGTCCACCATTGACTTAACCCATCAAGTTGTTCCCCGCTATTTTCCCGCAGGAGAAGTAGGTCGTAAGCGGCTCTGAATCTTGGCATTTCCATTAGACGATGAGCGCGATGACCTTGACGGCGAGGCAAGCGCAACTGCATCTCCCAGATCTCTCGGATTGGAGTCGAAAAGCGGCGAGGAATGGCTGTAGAACGCACCTGTTCCGCAATGACCTGATTTGCTGCTTCATGCAAAGCGGGCAGTGGAGGCATTTTTTTCTCACGCATTAACTTTTGCATACGTTTCTGTGTGGGATACCAGAGGATTGCTGCGAACAGAAAAGCAGGGGTTACACTTTTTCTTTGTGCTAAGCGTCGGTCTGTATTTTTTAATGCATTCTCAATAAGCCTTTCCATAGGGACATCTAATTGAGGATCGTCCAGTAAGACTTGGACTTGAGAGAAAAGAGGTTCAAATAGCTCAAGACGTCGAAGTTGCTGGTAGGATTTAAGTGCATGCCCAGACTGAAATAACTTTAATGTCTCATCAAATAAACGAGCCGGAGCTATATGCTTTAGCATGGGCGCTAAAGGTCGAATAGGGCTTTCCGATGCGGGATCAATCGTGAAATCAAGTTTAGCAGCAAAGCGAGCAGCCCTTAGCATGCGAACAGGGTCTTCTTTATAGCGATCTTCTGGATCGCCGATCATGCGCAGCACGCCTTTTTGTAAATCTTCGAAGCCGTTGGTGAAATCGTATACGCAATGGTCTTTCGGACAGTAATATAACGCGTTAACTGTAAAATCTCTGCGTAGGGCATCATCTTCTATAGTGCCATAAACATTATCACGCAGGATCATTCCGCTATCGCATTGTTCACCGGAGCCATCTTCTGGCTGGCTATCATGGCTCGCTCTAAAGGTTGCAACTTCTATTAAGTCACGACCAAAACGGACATGAACAAGTTTAAAACGACGGCCAATCAGGCGACCGCGGCGGAATAGCTCAGCCGCTTCTTCTGGGTGAGCGTTAGTTGTAACGTCGAAGTCTTTAGGTTTTTTATTCAGTAATAAATCACGAATACAGCCCCCGACTAGTAAACCGTCATAGCCTGCATCCTGCAGGCGATAGGCTACTTTAAGAGCGTTGTCATCTAAAAGTCGACGGGGAATTTTATGCTCTTCTTCTGTTATCCGGTGCTTTTTAGCTTCGGTTATTATTGCAGAAGTCGGCATTGAGCCATCATCATTTTTTGTTTGTGGGTTGCCGCGGAATACTTTACCCAGCGCTTTGCTAATGGTTTTAAGCAATTTAGTGCCTATTTAATACAAATTTAATATCTAGTATGAGGGTTTGTAGGCTAGGTGTCTTAGAAGGATTTTAAGTGGTAATGATCCTTTTAGCCGTTCCCTTATAAAAAATCGGGTGCGCAATCATACCATTGATAGAGGGTGTAATGGGAGTGCTAGCTGGTTTCAATTATTATTCGGAAAGAGGGGGATGGAATAGCTGACCGCATCTCAGGTAACAACTGCTATATATGTTTCTTAGCTTGTTGTTATTTTTTCTAAGAGCCTTCTAGATCGTTACAACTTCGCTACGATCAGCTTTACTAAACCTCATTATTATTTTTATTCGAGGCGGATGCTTTTAAATTCTAATTCCAGTTTTTATTTTTATTGGTGGTCTAGATTTTAAAGCGTGCTTCTTTTTGTTTTCGAACTAATAGAGTGCATGACATATGCCAGCTTTTAAAAGTCCTTTTAAAACATGGTGTTATTATTTTGTTGTTATTGCGTCATCTACTTTGGTACTTATTTTGTTACTAGTTGTTACGCTAAGTTATGCTGCGTGGGTAGTAAGGTAACACCTGCTTTGTTACCGTTGCGGGTGAGGTGTTATACCTTTATCTAATTGAATTATAATGTATTTGTTTATTTTCGTGCTTTACGAGGAATGCCTAATTTTTGGCGGCGTTCCCATAAACACTTTCGACTCACCCCTAGTTTTTTTGCTAGTTCTGTTTCACTCAATTTATCTTGGTTTTCTATAACAAAACGTTGGAAGTAATCATCAAGGGATAAGTTGGATTGTTCTTTAGTACTTAAGGAAAGGTCGGGTTGTGTTCTTGCTGCAAACTGAGTTTCTAGCTCATCCAAAGAGGTTTTAGGTATGTCCAGACCTAAGTCTTCTAAACTAATTACAGTGCCTTCTGCAAGAATTACAGCACGTTCAATTGCATTTTCTAGTTCTCGGACATTACCTGGCCAACGATAGGTGCGCATAGCTTGTCTTGCTTCATGAGAAAAATGTGACTCAGCTGAGTTCATTCGTTGGCAAGCATTGGTAAGCATTTTATCTGCAATTTCAAGGATATCTGAACCGCGTTCTCTTAACGGTGGGATACGTAACTCCATTACATAAAGCCGGTAATAGAGATCTTCGCGGAAATTATTTTGCTTGGCGAGCTCTTTTAAATTTCGATGAGTTGCTGCTATAAGTCGCACATCTACTTTCTTTGAGTGGACTGAGCCGACGCGGCGAATTTCACCCTCTTGTAAAAAGCGCAGGAGCCTTGCTTGAGCTTCGAGGGGGAGTTCTCCAATCTCATCTAGGAATAATGTGCCGCCATCAGCCGCTTCTAAAAGTCCACTGCGACCTGTATTTGCACCGGTAAACGCGCCTTTTTCATGACCAAAAAGTTCTGATTCTATTAAGCTTTCAGGTATAGCGGCACAGTTAACCGATACCATTGGTATATGGGCACGTGTGCTTTGTTCATGAATAGAGCGAGCGGCTAGCTCTTTACCTGTTCCCGATTCCCCTTGAATAAGGACCGTTGCATTGGTGCGAGCCACTTTTGTGATGCGTTTTGCAAGTTCTTGCATAGGTGGGCAAGAACCAAAAATCTGAGTTTGATCTGTAGAACCATTATCGCTTTCTACTAAAGGGGCTTGAGATTCGTTAGCTATATTGTTTTCAATTATTTTTCTTACAGAGTGCAGCATTTCATCATGATCAAATGGCTTTGCAATGTAATCTACTGCGCCGAGTTTCATCGCATCAACTGCTGAGCGAAGGCTAGCGTAGCTGGTCATAATGAGTACGGGAACGGATTTAGCTAAAGAGATAAGGTCTGTGCCGGGAGCGCCTGGCAGGCGCAGGTCGCTGATGATTAGATTGAAATCGTCTAATTTGAAACGACTGGTTGCTTCATCAACTGATGCGGCATCATCAACATTAAAATCGTTCTTTTCGAGTAACCTGCGTAACGCAGCTCGAATAATTGTTTCATCTTCTACAATCAGAATACGGCTCATAGGCTCTCTACCTTACATCCCACTATCTCGCGCGGTCAGGATCTTCTGTCCATCTCAGACGCGGGAGCGTTATTGCCACTTGAGTGCCTTTCTTCTGTTTTTTGTTGGCCGGGCTTAGTATCTCAATACTACCATAATGCTCTTCGATTATGTTATAGACTAATGATAGTCCTAAGCCGGTACCTTGACCTGGATCTTTTGTTGTAAAGAAGGGTTCAAAGAGCCGGTCTTGAGATTCTGCTGTTATACCGCTGCCTTCATCGGTTACACGCAAAATTACAACTTCGTTTGTTTCTTCTGCTTCGAGCCATATAGTGTCTTGGTTTTTTGAGGCATCGCTGGCGTTTTGTAATAAGTTCACAAACACCTGATGCATCTGTTGTGGATCACCCATGACCCTTAAATTATTCGGGATATGATTAATATATTTTAAATGTTTGCCGTGGCTATCTAATGATAGGAGATGTATTGCTTCTTCTGCGCATTGAGCGAGAGAGACGGGCAATTGTTCACGATCAGCTTCCGGTCTTCCGGCATGAGCAAATCGGACTAATGATTGTACTATCCGACTAATACGTTTGGTTTGATCAACGATTTGATCGCCGGTTTCAAGGATGTAAGGGTTTTCTGTTTCAAGTTTAAGGTTTTGTGCTAAACAGGCGATGCCAGTCACTGGATTACCTATTTCGTGAGCAACCCCTGCTGCAAAGCGACCAATGGAGGCTAAACGCTCATTGTGTGCCAGTTTGTCCTGCATGGTTTTTGTATCTGTATCATTTTCCAATAGGATAACCATGCCAATATCTCTGCGTTCTTTAAGAATCGACTTATGTAGGCTAAACCAGTGCGTGTGTCCGTCAATAATAAGCTTTTGCCCTAGCTGGTGGGCAATGGGCGCATCTACGAACTGTTCTAGTACTTGGCTCCAAGGGTTGCTGTTACTACTTAGAGCGCTGCCGATCACCTCTTCGTTGCGTATATGCGTTAAACGCTCCATCTCATGATTCCAAAACAGTACCTGACCTTCTGTATCTAAAGTGCATACGCCTATAGGTAGTTTTTGTAGGGTTAGACGGTGGTAGCGTCGCATTTCGTCAAGTTCAGCGGCAAGGCCGGTTAGTTGTAATTGATAGTCTTCTAATTGGTTTTCAATTAAGTGCACATTACTGGCTTTGAAACCGATTCCCATGGGGTCAGCTGGACGGTCAATAGGTTCGAGTAAAGCGGCGGCTTCTACTGGGCCTAATAATCCAGAAAGGTTGTTTTCTAGCATGGCCCGTAGTCGAAGTAGATCAACCGGACGAATACTGTCTGGGTGGATATTCATACTCTCTAAGGCTTGCTGAACTTCTCTTTCCGCTGCTTTTCGCCCCAGCCTAGAGGCTAGCATCTCCGTAAAATCGCTGATACGGGAGGCTCGTAAGTTGGTTGTGTTTGTTTTTTGGAGTGCATTCATTAAACACGCTTGAGCGGCTTGGGATTCCTCCGTCGATTGATGAGTAAAAAGCGAAACAATACTCATAACCGCTGTGTTCACCAACAGTGAAAGGATCGCAATATGATCCCAATTACTATCGTTAATATTGAAGGGTAGTGTTTCTGTAGGTGATGCACTCAATACGGGGATAAGCATGCTGAATAGCCAGATTCCCATACCTGATAGCAAGCCTAGTAGTAATCCCCAGCGATTAGCGTGTTGCCAAAAAAGGGTAACAAGTAACCCCGGTAGAAATTGCAGAAAGGCAACTATAGCGACAATTCCCATTTGATGGAGGTCGAAGTGGTTACCTATTAAACGGTAGAACAGATAACTACCTAATATCATCGCCATGATTAGTATACGTCTAAGCCAAAGTAGACGTGCGTAAAAACGAGATGTTTTAGGTTTTGGTATAAGGGGTAAGATCACATGGTTTTGTAGCATGGAGGCAAGTGCTACCGTGGCAACGATCATAATACCACTGGCTGCTGATAGCCCACCGATAAAAGCTAAAACGGTTAACCATGAAGAATCTAATAGTAGTCCTATATTTAGGATAATAAATTGTGGATCACCACCGACGTTTAAGGATTGTCCGGCCCAAATGATAGGGGGAACTGAACAAGCGAGTAAAAGTAGGAAAAGGGGCATGGCCCAAGTGGCTTTGTAGAGTGTTTCATCCGAGGCGTTTTCGGTAAACAGCATGTGAAAAGTGTGGGGCATTACAATCGTGGCGGTGAAAAAGGCTAATATAAGCGTACGCCAAGATTCGCTGTTAACGGGGGTTTTTAGTTGTTCTAGTACCTCAGGGTGGTTTGTGATGAAACTCTCGGTACCACCTATACCGCCTAATATGCCAAAAATGGCGAAGCCTGCTATGACCAATAACGCACTTAGCTTAATGACGGATTCCACTGCCATCGCGACCATCAAACCGTGGTGATTGGTTCTTAATGAAGCGTGTCTCGCCCCAAATAGAATCGAAAATAGCGCAATAATAAAACAGAACCCTATACTGATCTGATTCGCGCTAAATTGATCGTTCAGTATATAAAGCGTATCGGAAACTGCCTGTATCTGAATCGATAGCATGGGCAGCGTGGCGAATACGGATATGAGTGCAGTTAAAGTACCTATTGCCCCGCTTCTAAACCTAAAAGCAAATAGGTCGGGTAGGGAGCTTAGTTGATAAGTACGGGTTATGCGTAAGATCGGGATAAGTAATGCTGGGGCTAATAGGAATGTGAGTACTGGGCCAAAATAGGATCCAAAAAAGTTATAGCCAGATTCCTTGGCTAGGCTGAAGGCACCATAGAAGGTCCAAACACTGGCATAAACACCAATAGAAAGCACATGGGTTAAAGGGTGGCGGACGATCTGTTTGGGTAGAGCTCCTCGTTCAGTTAGGTAAGCGGTCCCAAAGAGGAATAATAGGTAGGCAACGCCAATTAATATTAGGGAGGGCAAACTAAACATCGGAGCGTTTCCTATCAATTAGGAAGGCGATGGCAATAACCGCCAGCCAAATGATATAAGGTAAAAACCAAGGTGTATCCATGCTTTGCCAGCTATCAATAACAAGAGGAACCACTAAATAAAGCATAATTACTAACAGGATAAGTAAGCGATGAAAATACATAAATTATTCGCTCCTATCGACCGGTTTGGCTAGCGTTTGGCTAATCTTTTCTAGATCCCAGTTTTCAATTCCCCAACGAATAATTTCATCTCTACTTGCATCGAGTAATTCGCTCGGTGGTTGTTGGTCTAGAAATACAAGCACGTTGAATAGGGAGGGAACGAGATTATCTAACTTCAGCGCGGGTGCAAATGTTTGTTTACTGAGCTTTTGGCCCTGTGTGTTACTCGCGACAGGGATATGGGCATAGGCTGGTGTTGGATAATCGAGTAGTTGTTGTAGGTGGATCTGTCGCGGAGTTTCATTGAGTAGATCTGAGCCTCTAACCACGTGAGTCACTCCTTGTAGATAGTCATCAACAACGACTGCGAGTAGATAAGCGTATAGATTATCACGCCGATAAACAACGAAATCACCGCTCTGACTTAGGGAGCTAAGGTATGGGCCTTGGATTTGGTCATTGAAACTGATCGAGATGTTTTTACATTTAATACGAATGGCACATTGTGCGTCGCTGTTAGGGGGATTTAACAAGCAGTGACGGTCATAAACTGTGCTGTTACTGCGCGCTAAAATCTCTTTTCGTGAACAATCGCAGCGGTAGGCATAGTGTTCTGATAATAGGGTATCTAGAACATCTTGGTAGTAGTTGTGGCGCTGACTTTGAAAGCTTATTTCTTCATCCCAATAGAGGCCAAAAGCATCGAGAATTTTTGGGAATTGCTCTTTTGCACCCGTTTGTTCGCGGGGTGGGTCAAGATCTTCAATGCGAAGTAGCCATTTGCCGTCGTTAGCTCGAGCGTCAAGGAAGCTGGCAAACGCGGCGATTAGCGAGCCAAAATGAAGAGGCCCTGTTGGGGATGGGGCAAATCGACCGATATAGGTCACAAGGTTTATCCTAAAGAGCCAGCCTTGGGCTGGCTCTATATCGGACTAGCGACCGAGTTGTTTTTCTTTAATCTCAGCCAACGTTTTGCAATCGATGCAAAGTGACGCTGTTGGACGAGCTTCAAGACGGCGGACACCTATTTCAATGCCACAAGCATCGCAGTACCCATATTCATCCTCATCGATAAGATCCAATGATTCATTGATTTTTTTAATCAACTTGCGTTCACGGTCACGAGTTCGAAGTTCGAGGCTAAATTCCTCTTCCTGACTGGCTCGGTCACTTGGGTCTGCAAAGTTGGATGGCTCTTCCCGTAAATGGTGAATAGTGCTGTCCACCTCTTCCATGAGTTCTTGTTTCCAAGCCCCAAGAATATTGCGGAAGTGCTCTTTGTGCTTTTCATTCATGTACTCCTCACCTTCAGTAATCTGGTAAGGATCAAAATGTGTGAAAGATTCGCTCTTGTTTGGCATAAGCGCTGCCTCACTCTTTTGCGTAAGCCATCATTAGGATGACTTCACTTGCCCGTGTTATTAATGCAAGAAATGCATTTAGCATGAAAGGCAGGCAAATTACCAGATGCGCTGCCGTTGTGCTAGCCCTAAATTTGTTCAATAGACACCTAAGAGTAATAAATCAGGCTTGATTTTTGCTTTAGCCCTTGAAAGTAGAGGCTTGCGGCGTTGTTTTGATTATTACTGTGTTGAATCTAGGTATACTTAACTTATTTGTTGTGGAATCAGGAATCAATATGAGTTTTCAGCCTTCTAAGCGTGTTGCTGAGATCGAAACCTTTAAAGTAATGGACCTCTTAAAGAGAGCTAAGCAATTAGATGCGGCTGGATTTGATGTAGTGCATATGGAGGCCGGCGAACCTGATTTCGCTGCCGCTCCTGCGATAGCTGAAGCCGCAAAAGCAGCGATCGATAAAGGCTTTACCCAATATACACCTGCGGCGGGTATTCCTGAGTTACGTGAAGCGATCAGTCAGTGGTATCAGCATAAATATAATCTAGATATGTCAGCGGAGCGAATTATTGTTACAACGGGTGCGTCTAGCGCATTGTTAATGATTTTTTCATTGCTTACCGATGCGGGCGATAGTTTTATGATGGCTGATCCAGGTTATCCCTGTAATCGTCAATTTTTACGCTTCTTAGAAGCTAAGTCTCAGCTTGTACCTGTAGATGCGGAACAGAATTTCCAACTGAATGCCGAATTAGTTAAACAGTATTGGCGAACAGAAACCGCAGGTGTGTTACTCGCCTCTCCTGCGAACCCAACGGGGGCTGTTGTACCTTATGACGAGCTAGTTGCTATTGCTGCCGAGGTTAAGCGGCAACATGGTTCGCTTGTAGTGGATGAGCTTTATCACGGTTTGACCTACGAGGCGGATACGCCTTCGGTATTAGCAATTGATCCCGATGCTTTTGTTATTAATAGTTTTTCTAAATATTTTGGTATGACCGGCTGGCGGTTAGGTTGGCTGGTAGCTCCTGCTGAGGTAGCGCCAGAATTAGAAAAACTCGCACAAAACTTAATGATCTCTCCTCATACGATCTCCCAATATGCGGCATTAGCTGCATTTGAACCTGACACTATTGCTCTTTTTGAAGAACGTAAAGATCAGTTTAGGTTACGTCGAAATCTGCTTGTTAAAGGGTTGAGGGAATTAGGTTTTTCTATACCTGTTATGCCAGAAGGAGCCTTTTATGTTTATGCGGGGGCGCAACATCTAACCGATAATACCTTTGATTACTGTTGGTCGTTATTAGAAGAGAATCATATTGCTGCCACCCCTGGATTAGATTTTGGCCGCCATCGCTGTAATGAATATATACGTTTTTCGTACACTACGGGCTTGGACCGAATAGAGTTGGCACTTGAACGTTTAGAGAAAAGGATTAAAGGTTTATGAAGCTAGATAATTTAATTCAAGGCCGACTAGTTAAACGTTATAAGCGGTTTCTTGCAGATATAGTCCTTGATAATGGGGCTGAGGTTACCGCTCACTGCCCTAACACAGGTTCAATGAAAAATTGCGCGGATGAAGGTAGTCAGGTTTGGGTGCTTGATAGCCAAAATGAAAAGCGAAAGTATCCCCTTGGTTGGGAGCTTGTTGAGGTTGAAGGTCGATACCTTGCCTGCATCAACACTGGACGGGCCAATAAACTGGTTAAGGAGGCGATAGAGAACGGTACGATTAAAACCTTGCAAGGCTATGAGTCCATACGACAAGAGGTTAAGTATGGGGAAAATAGTCGTATCGATCTATTGCTAGAAGATCAGGAAAAAGGACGAGTCTGGGTTGAAGTTAAGAATGTCACGCTGCTCGAAGAGGATAATCTAGGTAGTTTTCCTGATGCTGTTACGGTGCGGGGTGCGAAACATCTACGTGAGCTGATGGCGATGGTCGGGCAGGGGGACCGTGCAGTTATGTTATTTTGTGTGCCCCATACAGGTATTGAGCGTGTCAGACCTGCAGATCATATAGACCCTGAATATGGGCGTTTGCTCCGAGAAGCTAAAGCGGCGGGAGTTGAGGTGATTGCCTATGGTGCTGATATCAGTGAAACACAGATTAGTCTTGTACGTGAATTACCGGTCGTGCTTTAAATATCCTTTTAAAGATCAATCAGTATGTCATCGCCTTGGCGGATAAATGCAATTTTATTAAGTTGATCTTCCACGCAAGGCCCTGCGATACATTCGCCTGTATCGATTTTAAATAAGGCCCCGTGCGTTGCACATTGAATAAAGGTTTTTTCATAATCTAAAAACTGATCGGGCTGCCATTCCAGTGGAATGCTGCGGTGGGGGCAGCTGTTTTCGTATATGTAGATCTCATTTCGATAATTTAAAGCGACTAGCTTTTTGCCTTGGATCTCAAATCCTTTAGCATCCCCTTCGGGAATATCTGAATAGGAGCATAATTTGATCATTAAAAAATAACTTCCTGGATTCTAAGTTGCTCTAATAATCGGTTGATTGCATCATCATCATCGGTTTCAACGATAACGGTGATCTTCTCTTCTTCAGGTGTTAATGGCTGCTCATGCTGTTTTTGCTCTTGCATTACCGAAATGTCAGCGTCTGAGGCATCACTTCCTTCACTTTCTCGGCGTTTTAGGCGAGCTTCTATTAGTTTTTGTTCGCATTGACAGCTAATGATTCTGATCGGGATGCCGCGTTTTTTAGCGAGATCAATATAGCTCTGTCGGGTGCGCTGGCGAATAAAGGTGGCATCAACAATAACGGAATAGCCGTTATGCAGTAGATTGGAGCTTGTATCAAACAGTAAATTGAAAGTATGAGCGTTCATCTTAGGGCTATAAAGCTCAAGTTTTTCGCCTTTTAGACTCAGTTCCCTAAAGAGACGTTTACGCTCAACATCGGATCGAATCCTAATAGTGTCTGTAGTATCAACAAGCTGCTGACTTAAATGACTTTTTCCGCTACCTGATACACCATGCATTAAAAACAGGGTGGGTTTAGGTTTATGTACATAATAATCGGTGAGGCGGAGGTATCGCCGCAGGCTGTTCATATCATGCATATCACCTAATACGGAAACCTTAGCGCGCACCATTGAACGGTAGGCTTTGTAGAAATTCAAAAGCGGTAGGGCTTGGTAGTCACCACTAATCTCTAAATATCTATTGAGGCAACGGTTAGCCCAGCGGAATTCTCCATTTGCTTCTAAGTCCATCAGTAGAAAAGCAATATCACTGATTGTATCTATCCAACGGAACTGTAAATTAAACTCTATGCAGTCAAATAGACGCAGCTCGTTGTTATAAAGCGTGATGTTGGAAAGGTGAAGATCGCCATGACACTCTCGTACATGACCTTCAAGTTTTCGCTGTTGCATGAGAGGCGTTAATTTGCGAAAACGCTGAGCAATGTACATTGATAGCTGTTGAACTTTATCGCAATCATCTAAGTTTGTTGTGTGCTCTAAAGTGTCGAGTATATGTGTGAAGTTGTCTGCTACAACGTCCCAAATAGTATCGGGCTCCCCCCAGGGACTGTCTTGAGCAACAATAGGGACTACACTATGGAATTCGGCAACTTGTTCAGCCAGTGTGTCAATCCAGCTGGCTTCAAAGCGTTGGTTTGCTAAAAGTAGGTCAAGGCGTTGTTCTGTATCGAATTGATGCATCTGTACTGCGTATTCGATAGCTGAGTCGTTGTCTTCAATATCAAAGATCGGCTGCTCTTCAGTGCCGCCAATAGCGATGACCCGTTGATAGATGTCAGGTGCTAGGCGCTGGTTAAGACGTAGTTCTTCTTCACAAAAGTGCTGTCGCTTAAGGAGCGTGGTAAAATCCAGAAAACCAAAGTTTACTGGCTTTTTAATCTTATAGGCATACTTACCCGTTAAGATTAGCCAGGAGATATGGGTTTCTATCAACTCGATCTTATCAACCGGATGAGGATAGAAGTCTGCTTTTTGTAGAGAATCTAACAGCGTCATAAAGGTTCTAATTAATTTATTAGGTCGGGTTAGCTGCTTTTTCGCTAGCCCCAAGGACAGGCATTATACTTAGCGAATGGCAAAAAAGAGAGCACCAAAATCATCAAGTCGAGGTAGAGCATCAAAAAAACCTCGCAGTTTCTTAAAAAAGACACTGTTTTTATTGTTAAAACTTTCGCTGCTAGGCTTTGTTCTAGGCGGTATTGGATTGATTTATCTGGACGTCCAGGTAAAAAATAAATTTGAAGGAAAGCGTTGGGCGTTACCGGCAAAAGTCTATGCGCGACCGTTAGAACTGTACGCAGGACAAGTATTGGATCGTGCAGCGTTAAAACAGGAACTAAAAGGTCTGGGCTATCGTTTTGTGAACCGAGCAGACCGTCCGGGCATGGTTGAGTGGGCGTCCAGTCGGGCACGGGTTTATACGCGAGGTTTTAGTTTTCCTGATAGTGATGAACCTGCTAGAAGGATGATGCTTAACTTCAGCGGGAAGCAGTTAAATTCGATTAGAGATGACCGAGGTAAAAACATTTCCCTAAGCCGGTTAGAACCGATTCTTATTGGCGGTATTTATCCAAAAGATAACGAAGATCGTGATCTGATTCGGTTAGATCAAGCGCCTGAGGCCTTGCTCTCTGCTCTTATTCAAATAGAGGATAGGGATTATTACAACCATTTTGGTATCTCACTCAAAGGCATAGCTAGGGCTATGGTGGTGAATGTCAAAGCAGGTCGATTTATTCAAGGTGGCAGTACCTTAACCCAGCAGTTGATTAAAAATTTCTATCTAACCTCTGATCGTACGCTGGCAAGGAAGTTGATGGAGCTTCCTATGGCTGTGTTACTGGATCTGCACTACAGCAAAGATGAGATTCTTGAGGCATATCTTAATGAGGTCTATTTAGGTCAGGCGGGTTCTCGTGCGGTTCATGGCTTTGGATTAGCGAGCCAGTACTATTTTGCGCAGCCTATTGATGAACTTAAACTTCATCAAGTTGCTCTATTGGCCGGTCTTGTCAAAGGGCCTTCTTATTATGATCCGAGACGACATCCAGAAAGAGCTAAAGCACGTCGGGATCTCGTGTTAAAGGTCTTGCAAGAGCAGGACGTTATTAGCATGAAAGAACGCTTGGATGCAGAGAAACGTCCATTAGGTATAGTCAAACAGCGCAGCTTACATAAAGGGGCATACCCTGCATATTTAGATCTGGTTAAACGTCAGTTGAGAGAAGAATACCCTGAAGAGGTTCTCAACTCAGAAGGATTGAGAGTTTTCACAAGTCTTAACCCAACTGTACAAGCACATAGTGAATCTGCATTAGCAACAACCGTGACAGCGTTGCAGAAACGTTACGGTAAGCCGGTTAAAGAGCTTCAAGGTGGCATGGTTGTGACTGATCCTCAAACTGGGGAAGTACTCGCGCTGGTGGGAGGGCGTAATGCTCGCTATCAGGGATTTAATCGGGCGCTTGATGCGCAGCGTTCAATCGGGTCATTAGTTAAGCCTGCGGTTTATTTGGCGGGGCTAGAGGAGGGCTATACGCTTGCAACCTTACTTGATGATCAACCGGTTAGTGTGCCGTTGCCCAATGGTAAAAGTTGGGTGCCCCAGAACTTTGACCATGTGAGTCATGGCAAGGTCCCTTATTTTCGCGCATTAGCAAAGTCCTACAATCAAAGTACAGCACAATTAGGGATGGCGATAGGTTTAGACCGTGTTATCGATATGTTGCAGCGTTTAGGCATTAGTCGCAAACCGAAACCTTACCCTTCGCTGCTGTTAGGTGCAGAATCAATGAGTCCATTTGAAATTGCAACGGTCTACCAAACCATTGCAGCTAATGGCTTTAGAGCGCCAATGAGAGCGATACGTTTAGTGACGGATTCAGAAGGCGTGGAGTTGTCACGTTATCCCTTTGATGTAAAACAAGTGGTTTCAGCAGAGAATATGCACTTGATCCAATATGCCTTGCAAGCCGTAACGAGGGAAGGGACCGGACGGGCTGTGTACAACCGCCTACCTGCGGCTTTAAATGTGGCCGGTAAAACTGGGACGAGTAATGATCAACGTGATAGTTGGTTTGCTGGTTTTGCCGGTGATCGCATGGCAGTGGTGTGGTTGGGATTAGATAATAACGGTAAGTTACCTTTTACGGGCTCCGGTGGTGCTTTAAAAGTATGGACCGAATTAATGGTTAAAGAGCAACCGCATTCTTTTATGTCAGTACAACCTGAAGGTATTGAGTATCATTGGATTGAAGAAAGTACAGGGTTATTGTCTGCCGAACAGTGTGAAGGTGTGAGACAATTACCGTTCATAAAAGGTACAGCTCCGCAAGAGTATGCTGTGTGTGCTGATAATCAAAAGAATGAATCTTTGGATTGGTTTAAAAGATGGTTCAGGTAGCAATGTTGCAGACAGCAGTTAAGACAAAAAAATCACGTATGAGTACGGCTGTTAAAGCGGGGTGTGTCAGCTTCGCTATATTAGGGTTGGCTGGATGTGTAAGTGGAACAGGAGGCTATCGCCCGCCGGTTGAGGATAGAACTGAGCAAGGCGGTGTTATTCAGCCAGTAGAGTCAGGGTCAACAGGTGTTATTGTAAAACCTGCGGTTGTTAGTGAGAGTCGAACAGAGCAGCAAGTATCTGTGCCTGTACCGACTCAAATGACATCAAGGCCGCAGAACCCTGCTGTGATTGCTTTATTGAAAAGTGCAGATCAGCAGAAACGAAGCGGCTCGATGCAAGCAGCGGAAAGTAGTCTAGAGCGGGCTCAACGGATCGCGCCAAGAGATCCAGAGATTTATTATCAGTGGGCCGATATTCGACGGCTTGAAGGGCAGTGGTCCCAAGCAGAACAATTAGCGCTTAAAGGCACGAATATGGCGATAGGGGATGTAATTATGTTACGTCGGTTATGGTTATTGATTGCGGACATTCGATCGGCTGTGGGTGATAGTGCAGGCGCGAAACAAGCGAAAAATAAAGCGTACAGTTACTAAGTCATAAAGCTGGATCTCATATAAAAAGGGACGTATTAGCGTCCCTTTTTTATGGTTGTTATAGCGGAGGTTATCTACTATTAAATTCTACTTTTGCGCAGTGTTGCGGAGAGCATAAATAAAGAGATGCCTAAGAAAAAATGACTACCGATACTGTTTTGTAGAGAAGGTATCAGAGAGCCTTGGCTGAACACTAATAAGCTCACAGCAAAAAAAATAGCGGCAGTTATACCGGGTATGCGGGCTAATGGAGATGGGGTTTTTAACAGACTAACAACGAGGGCTATTACTGTTAACACCGCCATTATTTGACTATATTGAGCTCCGAAATCAGCCCGTCGAGTGACTTCGAATAGGGCGAATAATGCTAGAAGCCAGCGTCCCCACGCAGGTTTTGACCACTTTAAATTCCACGCCAGGTCGACAAATGCGCTGGCAATGAAGGGAATGCCGGCGAAAAAAGCAAGATTGTCTAGCATCAGTTTTAGTGTCTGTACCTCTTGTGCTGGCAGATATATGAGCAGTGAACCAGCAGCAGAACAAGCAATAAACACCGATGCTAGGCTAATAACCATGCAAGCGCGCTGATCTTTTTGTTCACTAAGATTATAGCTGCGCCGTGCCAAAAGCAGGGCGCCTACAAATAAAAATAGGTCAATAAGTAAGAAGAAAATAGTCATTAGAGCGTCGCAAATACTTTATCTGCGGCAGCAATAGTTGCCTCAATATCTTCTTGGGTATGAGCCGCTGAAATAAAGCCTGCTTCAAATGCCGATGGAGCTAAGTAAATCCCTTGTTCCAACATACCATGGAAAAATGCAGAGAACTTATCAGCATCACAAAGCATTGTTTCTGAGAAGCTTGTCACTTGCTTTTGATCGGTAAAGAATAGACCAAACATCCCACCTACGCGACTCGTTGTGAATGGAACACCATTGGCCATCGCTACGGCTTCTAATCCTTCGGTTAAAAGTTCCACCTTTGCGCTTAACTGTTCGTAAAAGCCAGGCTCTGAAATAGCATTCAACATAGTGAGGCCTGCAGCCATGGCGAGCGGGTTACCTGAAAGTGTACCCGCTTGGTAAACGGGGCCTAAAGGTGCGATATGGGACATGATCTCTTTTTTGCCACCAAAGGCACCGACCGGTAAACCACCGCCAATGACTTTGCCTAAAGTCGTTAGATCAGGTTTGATGCTATAAACCGCTTGAGCACCGCCCAAGGCAACACGGAAACCGGTCATGACTTCATCAAAAATAAGTACAGTGCCATATTCATCACAAACTTCACGCAACCCTTCTAAAAATCCAGGAGAAGGAGGGATGCAGTTCATGTTACCGGCAACAGGTTCAACGATAATGCAAGCGATCTGATCACCGCAGTCGGCAAAGGCTTTGCGTACATTGTCGACGTCGTTATAAGTTAGGGTGATTGTGTGCTCGGCTAGTGAGGCTGGTACACCGGGAGAGCTTGGTTCGCCTAAGGTCAGCATGCCTGAGCCTGCTTTTACCAATAGCGAATCTGAATGGCCATGGTAGCAGCCTTCGAATTTGACGATTTTATCGCGTTTGGTGAATCCTCGCGCTAGTCTAATCGCACTCATCGTTGCTTCTGTTCCGGAGCTGACCATGCGAACCATATCCATAGAAGGCATGATGTCGCAAACTTTATCAGCCATCTCGATTTCGATCTGTGTTGGTGCGCCGAAACCAAGGCCGTTATCTAAAGAGTTTTTGACTGCGTCGATCACGGCTGTATTGCAGTGGCCTAAGATCATAGGGCCCCATGAACCGACATAATCTATATATTTATTGTCATCTTCGTCAAACAGGTAGGCACCTTTACCGCGGTTGAAGAAAATAGGTGTGCCGCCGACGCCTTTAAATGCGCGTACAGGAGAGTTTACTCCGCCAGGGATATGGATTTGTGCGGCTTGAAAGAGTTCTTCGGAACGGGACATCTGTCTATACTCTCTAAAATTCAGTTATTAAATTGCTGGTGGAATTGTTGGGCGGCTGCTTTTATGTCGTTTTGGGCATAAAGCGCGTGAATCACAGCAACCATATCCGCACCGGCAGCGATAATTTTGCTTGCATTATCCACGCTAATGCCTCCAATCGCCACTACTGGTAAGTTAAGTTTTTCTTTGGCTAAGTGGATTAGCTCAAAGGGAGCCGGTTTTGCGTGGGGTTTTGTCTTGGACTGAAAAAAAGCGCCGAAGGCTACATAATCAGCGCCTTGCTGTTCTGCTTTTTCTGCAAGAGTGAGTGAGTCGTGACAGGTTATACCTATAATTGCGTCATTACCTAGCTTGTCTCTGGCCTCTTTTAGCTCGCCATCACTTTGTCCTAAATGAACCCCCGCTGCGCCAGTGCTTAATGCCAGCTCAATATCATCATTAATGATAAGTGCGACGTTATAGCTTTGGCATAGGTTATTCAGAGCGCTTGCTTCATTCTGTCTTTTTACAGAGTCAGAGGATTTGTCTCTATACTGAATGAGGCGGGCGCCACCTAAAATACTAAGTTCAACTTGGATCAACATTTGATCAAGTGTAGGCATAAGTACAGAGTCTGTAATGCCGTATAATCCGGATAAGGTTGTTCGCATATGTAATATTGCCGGTAAAATTAGTTTTCGCGGTAAAACGCTTCAATTTGATCGCGAGTAAGAAGGCCAAGAATCTCGTTGCGATCTGTCACAATGCATAAAGCTTCGACCCCATCTCTAGCCATCTGCTCTAGTGCTTGCTGTAGTGTTGCTTTGCTGTCAATCATACTCGTATCAAGTCTGAGGGCAGGAATTCTAAGTAAATCAATCTGCTCTTCTGGTGATAGTGCTTGTTGTACTGCCGTATGTAAATCGCCAGGAGAGAGTAGTATGTACTTACTCTCTTCTATTATTAGCAGCCAGCTTGGAGAGCTTTCGAGTATTTTACTCGCGCCTTGAGTGGAGATGGTTGGATCGCTATTAATAAAATTACGATTCATCAAGCTTTGTGCTGATGAAGAATTCAGCATTTGGGTGAGAGGCCGGTAGCGATAATCCATTCCTTGGAGATGCATACTGATGACAAAAATGGAGGGCATCCTGAATACATATCTAGCAATAAGGTTGGAGACAACAATTGATATCATCGCTGGAAAGATAATGTTTGGATTGCCGGTTAATTCTAAAATAGCGACTAATGCGGCCATAGGCGCGTTAGCGACGGCTCCCATCATGCTCCCCATGCCTAGAAGGGCATAAAAACCAGGATGCGCAACGGTTTGATTAACTGCACTGCTGCCTAAAATGCCTAATAAACCACCGGCTATAGCTCCAATAAAAAAGGTGGGGCCGATTAAGCCTGCCGGCATGCCAAGTCCCAAGACGATAGGAGTTAATAAACACTTAGCTATAAGTATACCAAAGAGTAAACCCAGTCCTATCTCCCCCTGTAGTGCGGAGGTTACAGTGTCATATCCCATCCCCATAACTTGAGGATAGAAAACAGCTACGCTACCTGTGAGTACGCCTGCCAGCAGAAGTCTAGATTTATAACCAAACGAAGAATGATTAGACCATTGCATTGCTGCTTTCATTAGCGCAATAAAAATTACAGCAAGTAAACCAATGATACCGCCAAGAAACGCCACATAAGGTATCTCCTGCAACGATTCTATCTGCATAGTAGGTACGGTAAGTGCCCAAGCATTGCCAAACATAAACTGCACGACTAATGCACCGGTCGCTGCGGAGACCATAACCGGCATAAAGCCGATTACCGTATACTCGAGAAGTACCACCTCCATAGCAAAAACAACCCCTGCGAGGGGGGTGTTAAATGTCGCGGAAATCCCCGCGGCTGCACCGCAACCCACTAAAATCCTTAAGGTGTTATTGGGTAAGTTCAAGCGTTGGCCAAGCTGGCTTCCGCAGGCCGCACCTAAATGTATAGCTGGCCCCTCTTTACCAACTGAGTGCCCAAATAGTAAAGCGAGGGCTGCCACAAAAAACTGTATTATTGCGTTAGTTATAGGTAGATAGCCCTGATGGTAAGCCATGCGTTCAAGGAGGTGAGTAATACCAACCTTTCGATTGAGGGGTGTGACCCTCGATAGAATAGCGATCAGTACTAGGCTGCCGATAATGGGCAGAAGAAAATGAAGCCAAGTGGGTAGGCCTTCAAAGTTTTCACTGTCTTGATTAGGTAATAGGTGCTCTAACGGTGTTTCAAGTAGTGTTCGGAATGAGCCTAATACTAAGCCGCAAATGAGGCCGCATAGGATACCTAATATTACCATTTGTGGGAGCGCTTCACCGTATGCTAGACGATGGCGAAACTGCTTCATGGAAAATGTGTTTCGAAACATTATATTTATTACTTAATTGAGAGGCCTTGGCTTGGCGGCTAGATCTTAGTATACGTTAACAGTACATCAACGCTAAGTGCTTGTGATGTGGTTTTTTTGATGTGGAACTATTATAGCCATCAAAATAGTATGTATATGTTAAATAAGGAGGGGGTTGAGGTGTAAAAATCGCCTGTAATTAGGGCAGCTTATTCTAAGGTTTTTGTATGCCTCAACTGATAGATAAAAAATATGAGGTATTTTTTATTGAAGTGCCTACCTTATGGATTTAACTCAATACATGGGAAATATAGATTTTTGCTGTTATACCGAAAAGTGTTAGGCCCGTTATTAAGCCTAAAAAAATAACGCGTCCTTCTCTATTCGCTCCTGCCTTAAGTGATACGTGCCATACGCTCCAAAGTTTAAAAACAATCATTCCTATTACTGCAAAAAAGACAAAAATTTCCCCTGTAGACCAGATGACCATAGTGTACTTCCTAATAATATTCATTTGACATGAATATTACATCCAAATAACATGTATTTCAAATGAATGTTATGGTTTTTGTGTTTTGGGGTGGAGCTAGGTTGTGAAAAGATCAGAAATTCTTAAGCCTTTAAGTCGAGAGCATCATATGGCATTGGTTCATGCAAAACGGCTGTTAGCGTTTTCTGATCAAGAGGCTAAAGCGATGCTGGATTATTGGTGCGAAGTGAAAACAGTCGTGCTTGCTGATCTTAATCGTCACTTCGAAGAGGAAGAGTGCTTAGTTCAGGATGTTAATGAGCCATTGTTGGCCCGTTTTTATGATGAACATCGACAATTACGAACACTGATGCACGCCGATAATGTTAAGCAGCTGAGGATCTTTGCGATGCTGCTGACTGATCATATACGTTTTGAAGAACGGGAACTGTTTCCGTGTTTGGAAAGCGTTCATTACGCCAGACTATGTCGAAATAGAGAGGGTTAACATTTAATTTTAGTGCTCCTCTATTTCTATCTAAATGAAATAAAACCTCAAATTTTATAGATCAGTAAGGGTGATTATGCAAACTGAAACAATGACCATTGTAAAATCGACTGTGCCTGTTATTCAGGCATCAGGTGAAGCTATCACAAAGCATTTTTATGAGCTGCTATTTGCAGAAAATCCAGAACTGCAGCATGTTTTTAATATGGCCAGTCAGGCCAGTGGGCGTCAGCAATCAACCTTAGCGGCGGCTATATTAGGCTATGCCGCGAATATTGATAATCTTGGGGCATTAGGCGGGACGGTCGAAAAAATTGCGACTAAACATTTTAGTCTTGATATTTCCCCTGCTCAATATGAGATCGTCGGACGAAATTTGCTTAAAGCGATTCGAGATGTGCTTGGTAAAGAAGTGGCTACTGAGAGTGTATTAAAGGCTTGGGAGGAGGCTTATCAGCAGTTAGCGAAGATTTTGATCGGGCGGGAGCAGCAACTTTATGCAAATGCTGAAGCTGAAGGCTGGATTGGGTTTAAGGCATTTAGTGTGAGTAATATAGTTGAGGAAAGTGACGAGATTCGTTCAATCTACCTGAAACCGGTAGATGGTGAACCGCTCCCTTCTTATCGTGCTGGGCAATTTCTCAGCGTTAAGATAGTTAACTCAGAGTGGGAGCATGAAGAGATTCGTCAATATAGTCTTTCTGACAGCTGCTCCCCTGATGAATATCGTATATCTGTTAAGCGGGAACCAGCGCCGACGGCTGAGATACCAGAAGGGCGGGTGTCTAACTACCTGCATACGCAGCTTGAGATAGGTAGCCATTTAGCTATTCATATGCCAGGGGGTGATCTGTTTTTGAAAGACAATAGCCGGCCTGTTGTATTGATTAGTGGTGGTGTTGGTATTACGCCGATGCTGAGTATGTTAAATGAGCTGGTGAAGAGTCAGGATACGCGCGACATTGTCTGGCTTCATGGAACCCGTAATCGTCATACCCATGCGTTTGGGCAGCATATAGCGAAATTGAAACGGGACGTTCCTGGATTAACGGCACTCACTTTTTATGAGGATGTTGCGGGGGCCCAAGAGGGGGTTGATTACGATAGTCAGGGTTATATTACGTCTGATTGGATTGAGCGTTGCTGTCCGATTGATGCTGAATATTATTTTTGTGGGCCTCTGCCCTTTATGAAAGTCATTTATCGTCAATTAAAGGCGCAGAAAATCGATGATAATCGACTTCATTATGAAGTTTTCGGGCCAAGTGAAAGTCTGAATTAATTATCATAGATACAGGTCGAGTGTCGTTAGAAGCTACTGCGTTTTTTTGATATGGATATTATGAGCACTTCTGCTATTGCGTGACAATTAAACGGGGTATAGTTGCCTATATCCCGTTTTATTTATTAGAGATATTAATCGTTTCAGGAGTGTCTATGAGATTAAGCGCTTTTACCGACTTTGGTTTGCGAACCTTGATTTATCTTGCCAGCCTAGAGGAGAAGCGATTAAGCAGTGTGGCGGAAGTATCCGCTGTTTATCAGGTATCTCAGAGTCATATGGTTAAAGTGATCGGGCAGTTGGCAAAGCTAGGTTATGTGCAAACTATTCGTGGTAAAAATGGTGGAATCCGATTAGGGGCTTCTCCAGAGATGATTAATATTGGCGAGGTTATAGAGCAGCTGGAAAACCACCTAGATGGTGTGGACTGCCTGTCAACTGACTGTCAGCTGCTTCCCTGTTGCGAGTTGAAAAAAGCGTTAGTTGAAGGAATGAAGGCTTTTACGGATACCATGCGGAAATATACGTTGGAGGATTTAACGGCAAATAAAAATGAGCTGATTCCGTTGCTGCTTGTGAGCTGAGCGGGCTGAAAGCTCCTTGATTGTAAGGTGTATAGCTGTTGAATTTTTCTCTCCTGTGTTTGTTAGACGATACTCGTTCCCCATCTTTTTCCCTTAAGTTATTCTCTGTAAAGATAATTTTTTAGATTCTGGTTAGATTCAATTTGGCATATATAAAAAATAATGTTGCTTCATTTGATTTGGTGCGTATTTCATCGGTAATCTTTGTTTATGTAAGTATTTCTGCGGGAATCTATTTCAAATTATCGATTTAGTAGTTATTGAATTATAGCTTTGTAGTAATATATATAATCGTTTTTTAAACTCGATGAGAGGTTATTGTGATTAAGGTAGGTATTGTCGGTGGCACAGGGTATACAGGCGTAGAATTACTACGGTTGTTGGCAAATCATCCCGAAGCTGTGGTTGAGGTAATCACTTCTCGATCTGAAGAGGGAATTAGCATAGCTGACATGTATCCTAATCTCCGAGGTATTTATGACCTTAAGTTTTCAGTGCCTGATGTTAAAACGCTAAGTGCATGTGATGTCGTGTTTTTTGCTACTCCTCACGGGGTTGCCATGAAGATGGCAGCAGAGCTTATAGATAATGGTGTCAAAGTTATCGATTTAGGTGCAGATTTCCGTATTAAAGATCTTGATGTTTGGTCTCAATGGTATGGTATGGAGCATACGTCTCCAGATATGGCTGAGCTGGCTGTTTATGGTTTACCTGAAGTGAATCGGGAGCAAATCAAAGAGGCTAAATTAATAGCCTGTCCAGGCTGTTATCCGACAGCAACGCAGCTTGCTTTTCTGCCGCTACTGGAGAATAAACTTATTGATCATCGTCGTCTTATTGCTGATTGTAAATCCGGTGTGAGCGGTGGCGGGCGCGGAGCCAAAGTCGGCATGCTTATGTGTGAAGCTAGTGAAAGTATGATGGCCTATGGTGTTCATGGGCACCGTCATCTACCTGAAATTAAGCAAGGCTTGGCGCTGGTGGCTGAAAGACCGGTGAATCTGACCTTTGTCCCCCATTTAACACCGATGATTCGGGGTATTCACTCTACGTGCTACGGAGTTTTAAAAGATCCGGTTGAGCATGATCTACAGCGTTTGTTTGAAGAGCGTTACGCCGATGAGCCGTTTGTTGATGTGATGCCTGCGGGTAGCCATCCCCAAACGCGGAGTGTTAAAGGCGGCAATATGTGTCGTATTAGTATTCATCGCCCACAGAATGACGATACTGTGGTCGTGCTTTCGGTTATCGATAACTTAGTAAAAGGTGCTGCAGGTCAGGCGATTCAGAATATGAATATTATGTTCGGTATTAATGAGGCTTCAGGACTAAATGTTGTCGGCTTAATGCCTTAATACTTGACTAAATTGGTTGGTTAAGGTGATAATTACACTCTACCTGTGGGTAGGGTGTATATTAAAAGATCGGTATATGTGCTGAATCAAATACCGAAATAGTCCCTGTGCTCATATACTAAGTACCTAAAAGTACCTAAAAAGTACCTAGAAGAAGTATCTATGATAGAAACTGTCGATCCAAGCCTAGAGTCTCCTATGTTGTTTACTGAGGCTGCGGCTGCAAAAGTACAATCTCTAATTGATGAAGAGGAAAACGATAACTTGAAACTACGTGTGTTTATCACAGGTGGTGGTTGTGCTGGTTTTTCTTACGGTTTTACCTTTGATGAGCAGGCTGCGGAAGATGACACGGTGATTGAGCGTAATGGTGTTACCATGGTTGTCGATCCTATGAGTTTTCAATACTTAGCGGGCTCCGAAGTCGATTTTAAAGAGGGTTTGCAGGGATCACAGTTCGTTATTAATAACCCAAATGCAACAACAACTTGTGGTTGCGGTTCTTCCTTCTCTATTTGATCCTGATCATTAGGGCTATGGATGATTGATTCATAGCCTATTCATATCTTCTCTGCTCTGATATAAAAGATAAGTATCTCTTTAAGGAGCGCGTATGCGTCTTTTATTTGCGAGTTTTGTTTTTCTGTTCTCTAGTTTTTGTTCGGCTGATACTCTGCCGCAATCTCCTGTGGCTCCTGAGGTTGCGAATCCACATTATCTAGCGCTAATAAAAACAAACTCCCCAAGTGAAGTTGAGATGCTTTTTCAGCGGGCAAGTATGCTTGCGGATGATGTCGATAATTTGAATGCATATGAGCCTATTGTTTTTGTCTTGCATGGTGATGAGGCTCACGCGTTCCGAAATCGTAATATGGAGCAATATAAAGAGTTACTAGATTTAGCTGAGCGGCTTGAGAAGAAGCATGTTATTGATATTCGTGTTTGCGAAAGTTGGATGCGAATGAATAATGTGGATCGTTCGGAGCTTCCAGATTTTGTTGATACCGTGCCATTAGGTCCTGCAGAAAAAGAGCGGCTTCGTCGCGAAGGATACATCTATTTTTAGTTGGTCGAGCTAAGTTTGATAGATTGCACCTAAAATTCGCTCTCCTTTTGCGCCGGTTACGCTGGGCTTATTTCCTGGACTGCTTTCTATACATTGCTTGGCAAGCCAAGCAAAAGCTGCCGCTTCCATCCAATCAGCATCGATTCCTGCATCATCCGTCGTGCAGACTTTGTTGTGGGGGAGTAATTCTTGTAAGCGATTCATAAGGGTTTTGTTTCTGCTTCCGCCGCCACAGACTAATAATTCAAATGTTTTGCTGGGAATATACTTGTTGATCGAATCCGTTACTGTTCTTGCCGTCAGATCTAAGAGAGTGGCTTGTACATCTGCGGCTGCTGTTGAGTAAGGTTTCAATTTGCGACTTAGCCAGCTTAGATGAAACTGCTCTCGTCCTGTGCTTTTGGGTGGCTTTTCGTGAAAATAAGGTAGCTGTAACAGGTCGTTGAGCAATTTTTCATCACAGTTTCCAGTCTGCGCCCATGCGCCATCCTTATCGTAAGGGCAGTCCTTAGCTTGTGTGATCCAAGCATCCATTAGTACATTGCCAGGGCCTGTATCAAAGCCGAGTACATCTTCTGTGGCTATTGCTGGTAGATAAGTTAAATTTGCCATTCCGCCAATGTTAAGCAGGATTCGGTCGCGATTAGTTGTTCGGAAAATCTGGTCATGAAAAGCTGGAACTAAGGGAGCACCTTGGCCGCCAGCGGCTAAATCTCTGCGCCTGAAATCACTGACGGTGGTTATGCCTGTATTTTCAGCGATGATATTTGCATCACCTATCTGTAGTGTGTAGCTAAATTCAGGACGGTGTCTGATAGTTTGACCGTGACTACCTATTGCGTGGATCTGCTTTTTATCTAAGCCTTGGTTGTGGATAAGTGAGTTGGTCGCTTTGGCGAATAGCTGGCCCAGTTCAATATCAACTAGGCCCATAAGATCGATTTCATTATCGCCGGGTTGGGTTAGCTGCAAGATCTTTTGTTTAAGTCGCTCAGGGATTGCTTCTGAGTGAGTGGCAATGAGTTTCAATTTAGGGTTGAAGCTAACCGCAGCAACATCAATGCCGTCTAGGCTCGTTCCTGACATAAGGCCAATGTAGATATCAGGAGTACCCATAACCGTTACTGTTTTTGCATATCAAGGGCTGCCAATGTTGTTGCCTGATAAGTTTCAAGCTGGGCAAGCAAGGCGCTAGCTGTTGATTTAAAGGTCGTGCGTTCGTTCTCGGCTATTGGGAGTGCTTGCGGTAGCTTAACGGTTAATGGGTTCTTATGGACACCATTAACGCGGAATTCGTAGTGAAGGTGGGGGCCACTTGCTAATCCAGTTTTGCCAACGAAACCGATAACCTGTCCTTGTTTGATGCGAGTTCCTGTTTTTTGTCCACCCTTAAATTTACTCATATGTGCATAAAGTGTGGTTATATTGCTGCCATGTTGAACGATAACAACATTACCGAAACCGCCTTTTTTCCCTCGGAATATTATTTTTCCATCGCCTGCAGCTTTTATAGGTGTTCCTGTGCGTGCAGCATAATCAACACCTTTGTGGGCTCTTATGCGATTAAGTACAGGGTGTTTTCTGTTTAAGCTGAATTTAGAGCTAATGCGAGCAAAGCCGACGGGGGCTCTAAGAAATGCTTTGCGCATGCTGTAGCCTTCTGGCGTAAAATAACTACTGTCGCCTTCTGAATTGGTATAGCGTAGCGCAGTGAACTTGCTGCCTCTGTTTATAAATTGAGCGGCAATAATGGGGCCTTCGCCTATTTTCTTTCCGTCTAAAAACTTCTCTTCGTAAATTAAGCTAAAGCTATCACCTTTTCGGATATCAAGTACAAAATCTACATCCCAGCCGAAGATGCTGGCAAGCTCCATAATCTTTTTGCCGGAAAGCCCTGCTTCCTCGCCTGCTAGAAATAAAGAGTCCTGAATAGTACCGGCAGTATATTTGTGCTCAATATCGGGTTTACGTTCAATAATATCAATATTGAACCCTGTAGGTGTTTTCGTGACAAGTGTGTGCTTAAGCTCTGATTCCCGGTGGCGAAGTTTATGTAGTTCACCTTCCTTTATAACAAAAGATAAGGTTTGACCAGGGAATAAGCGAGTGAATGATTTAGAGCCTTTTGCTGCAGAGGCGACGTTATATACGTCACGAGCAGTTAAGCCTGCCTTTTTGAACATCGAAGTAAGATTGTCACCACTGCCAATCGTGTAATCAACCCAGTTTTCCTCAATGGGGAGGGGCATCACTGGCGATTCGATTGTTTCTGCATCGTTTGGGGCGTTATTTGTATTAGCAAGTTGAGTTGCACTAGGTGCTACTGTTTCAATGCTTTGTGGTGTTGCCGGAATACTGCCACGCGTAGCTTCAACATTTTCCGAAGGAAGTAACATTAATGTCAGGCCTAGAATAAAAACACAGGCACTAACCGCAACTAGGTGAACCGTAGGAAGTTGTTTTTGTAACTGTTTCAAACGATATGGCACCCTAGTCCCCTTTAGTTGGTGTCTGATTAGATAAACGCTGTATTATGCCATTCTCATTACAGAATGTCGGCTTTTTCGGTCAAAACTTAAGCCTAGCTGAATTAAACCAGTAAAAATAATTGTCTATAGCTATTTGTTTGCTTGCTCGCTGCCGTTAAAATAGCCTCCTTATTTTCTAATATCCACCTTTAAGGTTAAGCAAAAACAATGAGTGAAACACTATTACAAGATCTAAAGGCGCGCGGTTTGGTTGCGCAGATGACCAGCGAAGATGAGCTGGAAAAACATCTATCTGAGGGTAGTGTGACGCTTTATTGTGGTTTTGATCCGACTGCTGATAGCTTGCATATAGGTAGTTTGGTACCTCTATTAACGCTCAAGCGTTTTCAAGAGTATGGACATAAACCGTTAGCGCTTGTGGGTGGGGCGACAGGCCTTATTGGTGATCCAAGCTTTAAGGCACAAGAGCGGAAGTTAAATGATGATTCAACCGTGGCGAACTGGGTTGAAAAGATCAGAGCGCAAGTGAGTGCGTTTATCGATTTTGATTCAGGTAGTAATAGTGCTGAGGTTGTTAACAACTTAGATTGGACGCAAAACATCGATATCCTTACCTTTCTGCGTGATATAGGTAAGCATTTTTCTGTCAATCAGATGATTGCAAAAGAATCAGTTAAGCAGCGTATTGATCGTGAAGGTGAGGGTATCTCGTTTACCGAGTTTACTTATATGATTCTTCAGTCCTATGATTTCCAGCAGCTTAACCAGTCCCGTGGTTGTAGCTTGCAGATTGGTGGGTCGGATCAGTGGGGTAATATCACCGGCGGTACTGAATTGACACGTCGCATGAACGGTAATCAAGTTTTTGGTTTAACATTACCTTTAATTACCAAATCAGATGGCACGAAGTTTGGTAAGACAGAGTCTGGTACGATCTGGTTGGATTCTTCTAAAACATCACCTTATGCGTTTTACCAATTTTGGTTGCAAACGGCAGACGCTGATGTATACCGTTTCCTCCGCTATTTTACTTTTTTGTCTGTCGGTCAAATTGAACAGATAGAAAAAGAGGACGAAGCGCGCGAGGGTCGCCCAGATGGGCAGAGAGTCTTAGCTGAAGAAGTAACACGTCTAGTTCATAGCGAAGAGGGGCTTGTCGCAGCTAAACGTATAACTGAAGCTCTGTTTTCAGGCGATACATCTACTTTAAGTGAGCAGGATTATGCCCAGTTGGCTCAAGACGGTCTTCCTTCATCTGCCTTGGATGTGGCAGCAGTTTCCGATCAGCCAGTAACGGCTATTTTGGCCGATGCGGGAATGGCGCCTTCAGGTAAGCAGGTAAAAGATGCTTTGCAGCGAAATGCGGTTGTTGTTAATGGAATAGCTCATGGCATGGAAGATAATATGAATGCTGCAGGTATGTTTGCTGCTGAAAAGGCGCTTTTTGGTAAATACTTTTTGGTGAAGTTAGGTAAGAAAAAGCATCATCTATTCGAATTGGTGTAAGCGTTAAGCCCTGATTGTTAAGATTATAAGGAAAAGCCGCTCAATATAGAGCGGCTTTTTTGTGTCTGGGGATGAGTAGCGCTCTATTTTGATCGCTAAATAATCAATTTCGCCCCGATTTCTGCTTAATCCCACTTTTTTGCCTTTATTTTACAGTTTTTTAGTTTTGCCTGTTGACGTTGTTTGGGAAGAGTCTATAATTCGCCGTCCTTGCTAAGGGAGGCCTGCAAAACAGCGCTGAATGACCTAAGTAAAGGTTGAATTAACTCCTTGAAAACCTTTGGTTTTGTTGGTTTTGATTTGAAAGTTTTAGAGTTGATTGTTGTGTTGGAATTGATTGAGAATTAATTCAGAAAAACACAAAATAACGGTTGACTTTAAGGCGGCGCAAAGTAGAATATGCGCCTCGCTTGAGACGAAACGCTTCGCAGCGTTAGGTTGGTTCCAAGCAACGCTCTT
>NZ_LUTR01000002.1 GCF_001597725.1 Neptuniibacter marinus | reverse complement strand
GGGGCTATAGCTCAGCTGGGAGAGCGCCTGCTTTGCACGCAGGAGGTCTGCGGTTCGATCCCGCATAGCTCCACCATAACTCTTCAGTCTAAGGATTAAGAGTTTTAAAACATAGCTCAATTAGTGAAGATTGTTTACTAAGTGACTTATCTTTTAAAGCTTTTTTGCTTTAAACGCTCTTTAACAATTTGGATTTAGATTCATTGATTTAGATTGACTTGTATTTTTCATACAAGCGCCAATTCGGCGAAATCTATCGTTACTGTACTAATCAGTTACTATGATTCCAGACGCCTTCGGGTTATATGGTCAAGTGACTAAGCGTGCACGGTGGATGCCTTGGCAGTCAGAGGCGATGAAGGACGTTGTAACCTGCGATAAGGTTCGGGGAGCTGGTAAACAAGCTTTGATCCGGACATTTCCGAATGGGGAAACCCACCTATTTATAGGTATCTTTTGCGTGAATACATAACGCATTAGAGGCGAACCCGGGGAACTGAAACATCTAAGTACCCGGAGGAAAAGAAATCAACCGAGATTCCCTAAGTAGCGGCGAGCGAACGGGGATTAGCCCTTAAGCAATAATGTAGTTAGAAGAAGGCGCTGGAAAGCGCCGCCATAGTGGGTGATAGCCCCGTATTCAAAAACTTATTTATTGTGAAATCGAGTAGGACGGGACACGTGATATCCTGTCTGAACATGGGGGGACCATCCTCCAAGGCTAAATACTCCTGACTGACCGATAGTGAACCAGTACCGTGAGGGAAAGGCGAAAAGAACCCCTGTGAGGGGAGTGAAATAGATCCTGAAACCGTGTACGTACAAGCAGTGGGAGCCGTTTTAGGACGGTGACTGCGTACCTTTTGTATAATGGGTCAGCGACTTACTTTTAGTGGCAAGGTTAAGCAATTGCGGAGCCGTAGGGAAACCGAGTCTTAATAGGGCGTCCAGTCGCTAGGAGTAGACCCGAAACCGAGTGATCTATCCATGGGCAGGTTGAAGATGCAGTAACATGCATTGGAGGACCGAACCGACTGTCGTTGAAAAGCCAGCGGATGACTTGTGGATAGGAGTGAAAGGCTAATCAAACTCGGAGATAGCTGGTTCTCCTCGAAAACTATTTAGGTAGTGCCTCGTGTCTAACCATGGGGGGTAGAGCACTGTTTCGGCTAGGGGGTCATCCCGACTTACCAACCCGATGCAAACTCCGAATACCCATGAGTTCAATCACGGGAGACACACGGCGGGTGCTAACGTCCGTCGTGGAAAGGGAAACAACCCAGACCGTCAGCTAAGGTCCCAAAGTTTATGCTAAGTGGGAAACGATGTGGGAAGGCTTAGACAGCTAGGAGGTTGGCTTAGAAGCAGCCACCCTTTAAAGAAAGCGTAATAGCTCACTAGTCGAGTCGGCCCGCGCGGAAGATATAACGGGGCTAAGCATAACACCGAAGCTACGGATGCACTTAGTGCATGGTAGAGGAGCGTTCTGTAAGTGGTTGAAGCGGAAGCCGTAAGGCACCGTGGACATATCAGAAGTGCGAATGCTGACATGAGTAACGATAAGGGAGGTGAAAACCCTCCCCGCCGGAAGACCAAGGGTTCCTGTCCAACGCTTTTCGTGGCAGGGTGAGTCGGCCCCTAAGGAGAGGCTGAAGAGCGTATCCGATGGGAAACAGGTTAATATTCCTGTACTGATTATAACTGCGATGGGGTGACGGAGTAGGCTAGGCTAGCGCGGCGTTGGTTGTCCGCGTTTAAGGTAGTAGGCTAAGGACTTAGGTAAATCCGGGTCCTTGTTAGGCTGAGAACCGATGACGAGTTCCTATATGGAACGAAGTAGTTGATGCCATGCTTCCAGGAAAAACCTCTAAGCTTCAGGTTATAACTAACCGTACCCCAAACCGACACAGGTGGTCAGGTAGAGAATACTAAGGCGTATGAGAAAACTCGGGTGAAGGAACTAGGCAAAATGGCACCGTAACTTCGGGAGAAGGTGCGCCGGTTTTAGTGATGGGACTTGCTCCCTAAGCTGAGGCCGGTCGAAGATACCAGGTGGCTGCGACTGTTTATTAAAAACATAGCACTCTGCAAACTCGAAAGAGGACGTATAGGGTGTGACGCCTGCCCGGTGCCGGAAGGTTAATTGATGGGGTTAGGATTCGTCCGAAGCTCTTGATCGAAGCCCCGGTAAACGGCGGCCGTAACTATAACGGTCCTAAGGTAGCGAAATTCCTTGTCGGGTAAGTTCCGACCTGCACGAATGGCGTAACGATGGCCACACTGTCTCCACCCGAGACTCAGTGAAATTGAAATAGCGGTTAAGATGCCGTTTACCCGCGGCTAGACGGAAAGACCCCGTGAACCTTTACTACAGCTTCACAGTGGACTTTGATATTACTTGTGTAGGATAGCTGGGAGGCTTTGAAACTTTATCGCCAGATAGAGTGGAGCCAATCTTGAAATACCAGCCTGGTAATATTGAGGTTCTAACCTAGGTCCCTAAGCGGGATCAGGGACATTGTGTGGTGGGTAGTTTGACTGGGGCGGTCTCCTCCCAAAGAGTAACGGAGGAGCACGAAGGTACCCTCAGCATGGTCGGAAATCATGCAATGAGCGCAAGAGTAGAAGGGTGCTTGACTGCGAGATAGACACATCGAGCAGGTACGAAAGTAGGTTCTAGTGATCCGGTGGTTCTGTATGGAAGGGCCATCGCTCAACGGATAAAAGGTACTCCGGGGATAACAGGCTGATACCGCCCAAGAGTTCACATCGACGGCGGTGTTTGGCACCTCGATGTCGGCTCATCACATCCTGGGGCTGAAGCCGGTCCCAAGGGTATGGCTGTTCGCCATTTAAAGTGGTACGCGAGCTGGGTTTAGAACGTCGTGAGACAGTTCGGTCCCTATCTGCCGTGGGCGTTTGAGATTTGAGAAGAGTTGCTCCTAGTACGAGAGGACCGGAGTGAACGAACCTCTGGTGTACCGGTTGTGATGCCAATTGCATTGCCGGGTAGCTACGTTCGGACGGGATAACCGCTGAAAGCATCTAAGCGGGAAGCCTCCTTCAAGATGAGATCTCACTGGGAACTTGATTCCCCTAAAGGGCCGTTGAAGACTACGACGTTGATAGGTTGGGTGTGGAAGCGCTGTGAGGCGTTGAGCTAACCAATACTAATTGCCCGTGAGGCTTGACCATATAACGCCCAAGGCGTTTGGCAAGTGATTGATTAAGTAGAGAATAAACACGATAGAGAGTAACGAATTAGCGTGTGTTAGAAAGTACAAGGTTGAGACAACAGACTCCCTTCTAAATCAAAATGAATTTGAATCTTAATTGTGACAGTTTTGCTTGGCGACCATAGAGTTGTGGAACCACCTGAATCCATCCCGAACTCAGACGTGAAACGCAATATCGCCGATGGTAGTGTGGGGTTTCCTCATGTGAGAGTAGGTCATCGCCAAGCATTTATTTAGAGAAACCCCGGTTACTACGTAGCCGGGGTTTTTTGCGTTTGGGGCTTGGGACGACTTTGTGGGGCTCTGGCGTTAGGGCCTTTAGATTTAAGGTTTAGGTAAGTAAATTCTGATTAAGTTTGTTTTTCTTGTTTTATATCCAATTGTCATTTCTCTGTATTGTGCATGTGCGGTAATAGCCGTTAGTATTAACCTATTTAGCAGAGAGTTTTTATGTCTGACTTACTGATGGCGGGAAAAAAAGTGCTTATTGTTGGTATTGCCAATGATAAGAGTATTGCTTACGGCTGTGCGAAAAAGCTTAAAGAACATGGTGCGGAACTTGCGATAACATACTTGAATGACAAAGCTAAACGCTTTGTAGAACCTCTTGCAGATGAACTCGAGGCAAGTATCTTTATGCCCCTAGATGTGACAGTACCTGGGGATATGTCTGCTGTATTTTCAGAAATTGAGCAGCGATGGGGTTCTTTAGATGGGGTTATCCATTCGTTGGCGTTTTGTCCTTTAGAGGATCTGCATGCCCCAATCTCTGAATGCTCAAGAGACGGCTTTTTGCAGGCGATGGATGTTTCCTGTTACTCATTTATTGAGATGGCAGGCATGGCCAAAGGGCTGATGTCGGAAGGGGGCTCTTTAATTAACTTCTCCTACTTAGGAAGCGCGTTAGCTACCGGTGATTATAATATCATGGGTTGTGCAAAGGCCTCCCTTGAGGCGGCTACTCGCTATCTTGCGCGTGATTTAGGGCCGCAGCATATTCGAGTTAATTGCATCTCCCCAGGAACTATAGCGACTCGTGCGGCTGGCGGGATAAAAGATTTTGATGCAATGCTAGAATATAACCGACACAAAGCGGTTGATCATCTGTTACCTACAACTGAAGAGGTTGGGGGGGCTGCGCTGTATTACTTAAGTGATCTCTCTCGTGGCGTGACAGGAACTACACATTATGTTGATCACGGTGTTTGTATTGTAGGTTAAGTTCTTTTTACTCCGTTATTTTCATTAAATATTAACCCAGAGATTCTCTGGGTTTTTTATTTTTGTGCCAAAACAATATGATAGCTAAGAATATTCACCCTTTTTCTTTTAAGTTATTCCTATATCGGCCGATTATTACATTCTAATGAGTTCTTTCTTGTTAATCTTCAATTAAGTGATTGTATCGGCAGTTTAAGACCGGTAAATTTGTAGGTCTATATTTGAGTAAAACACTTCAGGAGTGAAAAGATTGCTTTCACTGTTTAAAAAGAAGATGAAATCTGGCGGAATAACCTCAGTTGTGTTTACTGGGAAAGGTGTTTCTTTCGCCCATGTAAAGCAAACAGCTTCTCATCCAGAACTATCTTTCTGTGAGCATGTTTTTTCTTCTAATCCTTTGAATGAGTCGGCCCGTTTTTCTGAATTAATTAAAGATAAAGGGCTCAACGGTAATAGTGCACTTATCGTTATGCCTGAATCGAGCTATCAAATTCATCTAGTTGAACGTCCATCCGTTCCTGATGAAGAGCTTAGAGATGCACTGCGTTGGAAAATTAAAGATTTAGTTAGCTTTGATATTGAAAAAGCGGTGATCGATTATATAGAGCTGCCTGATGATGCCTATCGTGGCCGATCACGTATGTTGTATGCCGTTGCTGCCCAACAGGATGAAATTGATCGTCGTGTTGAATGGTGTGAAAGCATCGGCCTAGAACCGATTGTTGTGGATGTTCCTGAATTAGCGTTGTTGAACCTTACTGAAGATCTTGCTGATACTGAAGCAGGATTAGCTGCATTCTTTTTAGGCGATGAAAGTAGCTCGATAAATCTGCTGTCGGATGCCTCGCTCTATTTTACGCGTCATTTACAATATAGCCGAACGGACGGTGCTGCTGATGCAGGTGCCGCTGTATTAGAGTTACAGCGCTCACTCGATTATTACGAAAGCCAAGTTGGTAAGCCGCCTTGTGTTCGTTTGTTAGTGTTGCCATTTCAGTCAGATGATACACCACTGATGAGTGAACTACGTCAAAACTTACATCTTGATATTCATTCATTAAATCTTAACAACCTTATCTCAAGTTCAGTTGAATTATCCGATGATCTGCAACAATGGACAACGATCGCGGTTGCTGCAGCATTAAGAAGTGAAAGCTTAGAGGTGGACAGGGTTCTATGAAACAACGAGTTAATCTCTACAACTCTAATAAATCTAAACAGAAGTTCGATCCTCTGAGCTATAGTGGTAGCTTAACTCTAGTTGGGACGATCGTTGTCCTATTTTTAGTTGTAGGTCTAGGATTGACGGTTTATACAAATTACCAACAAGGCCAGCTAGAAGCTTTAATCAGCGATCAGAAAAAACTGGAAGCAGCGGTTAACACGGAACAGGCCCGTTTTTCGCTGAAAGAAGCGAATGCGGAACTGATTGTTGAGAAACAACGTATACAAAGTCAAATTGCATCAAGGCAGCAACTTAAAAACTTGCTATATCGTATTCAGCCTAGTCACGGAACTAGCTTTTCATCTTACCTTTACGCTTTAGCTGAGTCATCACAGCCTGATAGTTGGCTAATTGAATTTCAATTAGATAATACGCAACATCGCTTTAGCGCATATGGCGGTGCGGTTGAGGCTCCAGCGGTACCTGTTTTGTTAGAAGCAGTATCTCGCACTGAAGTATTTCAAGGCCTGAGTATTGGTGAACTTGATTTAGAATCGGGTGAATCGGGTGTTCTATTTAAAGCGACTGCGGAGTTACGTGCCTATGAATAAGGCTGCTCACAAGTGGGATGCACTGAGTTCGCGAGAGCGATGGTTAGTAATTATTTCTGCGGTGGTTATTCCTGTTGTGCTTATTTACATTGCGCTAATTGAGCCGAGCATTATAAGTCTTCAGCATCAGCATGCAAAGTCTACAGATCTGAAAATTGAGATGGCGAGTAAAAAGCAGGTATTGGATCTTTTAAGGGCTAAAGAGCCTGTAGATCCTAATATTGCTGTGCGTGAAGAGCTAAAGCGATTACGTCTAGAGCTTACAAATGCGAATGCTGATATTAGACGAGCGGCGACCAATTTAGTCTCTCCTGATCAAATGTTAAGTATGCTGAAAGATGTTTTAAAGAATGAGCAAGGCGTTTCTTTGCTCAGTGCTAAAAGTTTAGCTGTAGAGACTCTAGAGTTAGGCGGGAACAATACGAATACAAAATCCGGATCGTCTACCCCTTCCGCTGTCATTTATGCGCACCCTTTTGAGATTGAGTTACAAGGTAACTATCAGGGTATATATGATTATCTACAAAAGATTGAGCAATTAGATGGCGTTTTCTTTTGGGATACTCTGAACTATGCCGTAGATGAATACCCTGCAGCAAAAGTAAAAATAAGAGTGCATACCTTAAGCTCTGAAGCGAGGTGGTTAGGTGCATAAGTTGGTTATCGGTTTGTCTTTCTGTATCTGCTCCTCTTCAGTTTTAGCTGAGCGCTTGCCTGCTGACCCGACTCGTCCGGCAACGGGCATGTATCATCTGTCGCCAGCTAAGCGGGTAGCCTCTGTTTATAAAGTGAGCTCTCTAGTGACAGGTAAGAAAAAAAATACGGCTGTTGTTAATGGTCAACGTGTAGAAGTGGGAGATTTAATTGATAGCGCTACGGTTTTATCAATTAGTCGTGAAGGTGTCATGCTTGATATTGGAAATAAGCAACAATTGATCTCTTTATCTGATCGGAAAGGATTCAGTAAAGTAAAGAGTGGGAAATAGGTCTATTAGTTATGAAATACATTTTCAATATCCACGTCCTTGTTTGTTTACTGTTTGTGAGTGGCTGTCAGGGGATCTCGCCCATTGCTGGTTCAACAACTCAGCAGGACGGTGTTGCTGCTATTGAAGAAGCCATTGCGGTTAATGAGCAGCAGCGGGAAATACCTGCGCCTCCATCGGCTCCGATTGCTTTGTTGCCCCCGCTAAATCTAGGTGCAGCGGCTTCATCTTCGGAAGAACGGTTTGATATTACTGCCGAGGCGCTACCCGCAAGAGAATTTTTTATGGGCTTAGTCCAAGGGACACCTTATAACATGATTGTTCATCAAGATGTCGGAGGCGCTATTTCTGTAGAATTAAAAGATGTTTCCGTAGATGAAGTGATGAACGCTATTCAACGGGTATATGGTTATGAATACACACGTAGTGGTAATTTATATCAGGTGATGCCTGCTTCACTTCAAACCCAGATCTTTCAGATAAACTACCTTGATATAGATCGTCAAGGAAGTTCGGATACACAAGTCAGTGCAGGTTCTGTGAGCTCGTCGGGCGATAATTCGAGTACGGATGAGGTTATAGGAACACGAATTAGTACGAAGACATCGACTAACTTCTGGGGGACTTTACAAAGTACCTTAAATACGATTATTTCTGGAGAAGGTCGTAAAGTGGTTGTCACGCCTCAAACGGGGGTTGTTGTTGTTCGTGCTTTGCCAAGCGAATTAGCAACAGTAAGAGATTACCTTACACAAGCTGAACTTATTTTGCATCGCCAAGTTGTTATTGAGGCAAAAATATTAGAAGTAACCTTAAATAATGGCTTCCAAGCGGGTGTTAACTGGACCGCGCTGGCTGAACCCGGTACAGGAAAAACGGCTTTGCTTAGTTTGTCGTCAGAAACACTGACTAATAACGATGATATAGGTGGAATATTTAAAGCTGATTTAAGCTTAGGTGATTTCACTTCAGTGATTGAGCTTTTAGGAAGCCAAGGTGATGTTCAGGTGCTGTCTAGTCCCCGAGTTTCAACGGTGAATAACCAAAAAGCAGTTATTAAAGTAGGTACAGATGAGTTTTTCGTAACGGATGTTGAAAATACAACAACAACAGGTACCAGTACGACTTCTTCACCCAGTATAGAGTTGACGCCCTTTTTCTCAGGTATTGCTTTAGATGTAACACCTCAGATCAGTGAGAAGGGAGATATTGTTTTACATATCCACCCAACGGTTTCAGAAGTTATCGACCAACAAAAACAGATCAGTGTTGGTTCAGATGACTTTAATATCCCCCTTGCTTTAAGTTCTATTCGAGAATCAGATAGCATCGTAAGAGCTGAAAGTGGTCAAGTGATTGTGATCGGCGGATTAATGAAATCAACCGATAGTGATACAGAGGCTAATGCACCGGGTTTGAGCGATTTGCCCGGTATTGGACGTTTATTTAAACAAAAGCGCCAAGCGGGAAGTAAAACCGAGTTAGTTATTATGTTGCGTCCTGTACTAGCTAATCATGATAATTTACAAGATGAATTAAAACGTAGTCTTCGGTCGTTTAAAAATTTGCAGCCTACTCCTGCACAGTAGCTGAGGCTAATGGATGTACACGGAACACTTTGGTTTAAGCGAATTACCTTTTACGCTGACACCTAATACGCATTTCTTTTTGAATATGCCGACCCATCATGAAGCGCTGAATTTAATGTTGGTGGCTCTGGCCGGTGGGGATGGCTTTGTTAAAGTCGTAGGTGAAGTTGGTACAGGTAAAACGCTGTTGTGCCGCAAACTGCTTAATGCATTAGACAATGATGAATATGTTACAGCCTACATACCTAATCCTTACTTAAGTCCTTACGAATTTCGTAAAAGCTTTGCTCAAGAGATAGGGCTCGATGTTAATGGACTTGAAGACTTTGATCTTCTTAATGCGATTAATCAGCGCCTTGTAGAATTGGCGCAGAGTAAACGTAAAGTCGTGCTACTCGTTGATGAAGCACAGGCTATCCCTGAAGAAACAATAGAGGCTTTAAGGCTGTTAACCAATCTTGAAACAGAAACGACTAAGTTGTTTCAAGTGGTGTTGTTCGGGCAGCCAGAACTGGATGAATTACTGAGCCAAGCGTCTTTAAGGCAGTTATTACAGCGAATTACCTTTAGTTATGAATTGAGTCATCTGGAGAGTGAGGCTGTAGAGCACTATATTGAACAGCGGGTACAAAAAGCCGGTTTTACTGGGCTTTCTCTTTTTAAGAAAGAGGCGTCACGTAAAATAGCGAAAGCTTCGGCTGGTACGCCTCGACTTATCAATATTCTAGCGCATAAAGCGTTGATGGTTGCGTATGGCAAGGGCGCTTTAAACGTAGAAAGCTCTCATGTGGTACGTGCTATCGAGGATACACAAGGTATTGTAAAGACAAAGGATAGTCGACCTCTTTTATGGGGCGCTATTAGCTGTTTACTCTTAGTCACGCTTTATCTTGTGTATATAGGGGTTAATCAATGAGTTTGGTTAATGACATGCTAAGGGACTTAGAGCAGCGTAATGAAAGCGCTAAGCAGGTTCCTGGGCTGCAGTCAGCTGTTAAAGCCGCTCAATATGTTGAAGAAGAGACCGGTAGTAAAGCACCTCGAATTACGTTGTGGCTGATCGGTCTAGTTGCAGTATTTACAACCTGCTGGTTGTTGTGGCATCAGATACAAAAAACTCAAACCTATACTGACACTAAGGGCTTATCTACCGCATCTCTGAATGCTGCAGACAGCGAGGAACAACAAGGCTCAGAACTTAGCGAATTAAGTGCTGAAAAGCGCTTACAGGGCTCCTCGGCAATAGAGAAGCCACTTTCTGTCACCCCAGCTCCGAAAAATACAGGCCTCGTTTCTATTAATGATATTAAATGGGCGGGGGCTGATTTTGGTGGTGATTTAGTTGTGAGGCTTGATGGCGATGCTGATATCCAAGTTTTAAATCAGAAAGATAATAGTATCGTGATTGCTATTGATGATGCTGTTTTAAGAACGACGCTTCCTTCGATAACAAGTAATTATATTAAGCGCTTAGATATTGAGGCTGAACCGGATAGAAACCGAACCTTGTTAACATTAACGACCAATCGAAAAAGCCAGTTTTCTTTTCGTGTTCAAACCTCACCGACAACCCTTATTCTTGGTGTAATACCTGATGAAGCTGCTCTCGTTATTAATGATCCATCTGATGTTGAGACGGTCGAGATTACTGATATTGGCGTATCAACTATACAGACGCCCTTAACCGTTATCAGTGTAGGCAGTGAAAAGGACAGTATTCGATCTTCTGCTGAGCTACAGGTTAATCTTACCGAAGCGTTGCAGGCTACGAAGCCTGTTGTTTCAAAGCCGGTCACTAAGTCGTCCAATGCATTAACAGATCGTCAGTTTGCTAAGCGTGCACGGCGGATGATTAATGAAGGCAAATTGGATGAGGCTGAGAGTTTATTAACTAAGGCGATAGCTCAAGAACCATCTAAAACTGAACAATCTAGAGTGCTGCTAGCAACTTTATTGTTGTCTAAAGGTGAAACCGCTGCAGCTCAAAAGTCGATAGAGAAAAGTCGCGACCTGCATCCATATAATAGTGATTTAAAGAAATTACAGGCACGTATATGGATGGCTGAGAATAAAGCGTCTCAATCAGTCGATCTGCTTAGTGCTGATTTCCCGTTGCTAGAAACTGATCAAGAGTACCATGAGTTGTTAGCAAGTGCTTATCAGCAAGGCGGTAATTCGGAAGATGCTGCGCGAATTTATTTCCAATTGCTGCAATCGAATAACAGCATTCCACGATGGTGGATTGGAATGGGTTATGCGCTGGAACAAGTAAAGCGTTATGCTGATGCTCGTAATGCATATCAGAGCGCTTTACAGATCCCGACAATTGATAGTCGGTTGAAAAGTTATGCTCGCCAGCGTATTGAAACGCTGGTGGGTCGTTAGGAGGAAGGGGCCGAATGGGCGCACCCAAAATGAAAATCCGTATTGGTGACTTACTGGTTCAGAACGGTGTTTTGTCTGAAGCTCAGCTAATGGAAGCGCTAGATAAGCAGAAACAGACGCGTCAGAAATTGGGTAAGACACTGGTATCTATGGGGTATGTAAAGGAGCAGCAGTTTCTTGATTTTCTATCCCAGCAGCTGAACATTCCTCTGGTTGAGTTGACTCATTACTCATTTAATCAGGAAGATGTTTTACGTTTACCTGAAACTCAGGCTCGGCGCTTTAGGGCGCTAGTATTAAAGGAAGATGCTGATCATTTTCTAGTTGGGATGTCTGACCCAATGGATATCTTTGCGTTTGATGAATTGCAAAGAGTGTTACCTAAACCTATCGAAATTGCAGTCGTATCTGAAGCTCAGTTGCTGCAATCTATGGATCTACTTTATCGCAAGACCAGTGATATTGAAGATTTAGCTGATCAGTTAAATGAAGAAATTGCAGATGATGCATTTGATTTGGCCGCCCTAACAGCTACAGATGAAGTAGATGTTCCGGTCGTCAAACTGCTGAAAAGCTTGTTTGAAGATGCGGTTCAAGTTGGTGCCTCAGATATACACATTGAACCGGATGAAACGGTGTTACGTATTCGGCAGCGTATTGATGGTGTGCTCCATGAGCATGTTATGAAAGAGAAACGTATAGCTTCAGCGCTTGTACTACGCTTAAAGCTAATGGCCTCATTAAATATATCAGAGAAGCGTTTGCCTCAAGATGGTCGTTTCAATATTAGTGTAAAAGGGCATAGTGTTGATGTACGTATCTCGACCTTACCTATTCAGTTTGGTGAATCAGTTGTAATGCGTTTGCTTGATCAGTCCGGTGGAATTATAGGACTAGAAAAAGCTGGTTTGCCTAATGATATGTTACATAGGCTCCGTAGAATGATTCACGAGCCCCATGGGCTTTTATTGGTGACGGGTCCTACAGGTAGTGGTAAGACTACAACTTTATATGGTGCGCTTAATGAGCTAAATAGCCATCAGAAGAAGATTATTACTGTAGAAGACCCAGTGGAATATCGTTTACCTCGAGTAAACCAAGTACAGGTTCACCCCAATATAGGTTTAGATTTTTCCACAGTACTGCGTGCTACCTTGCGTCAGGATCCGGATATTCTTTTAGTCGGGGAGATTCGAGATAAAGAGACCGCTGATATTGCCTTGCGTGCAGCGATGACAGGACACTTTGTCTTGTCCACGTTACATACTAATGATGCTGTATCGAGCGCTATGCGTTTAATTGATATTGGTATCGAAGGCTATTTGGTTGCGTCTGCATTGAATGGGATTTTGGCACAGCGTTTAGTGCGCAAAATCTGTGAAAACTGCACTCAAGATTATCAGCCTACTGATTCAGAAAGGCTATGGCTGGATACGCGCCAAGAGGAGCTAGGATTAGATAATATCAGCCTACAAAAAGGGCGCGGCTGTACTTATTGTAATAATACGGGCTACAAAGGGCGTACCGGTATATTTGAGTTATTAGAAATAAACGAAAATATGGCTGATGCTCTTCGCCGCAATGATAGCGCAGGTTTTACCATTGCTGCTAAAACAGATTCACATTATAAACCGTTAGCTTATAGCGCTTTGGAATTAGCTATCGCTGGAGTAACTTCATTAGATGAAGTGTTCCGTGTAACAGAGCAGTTGGACGAATCTATTTATCTCGACGCACCTGATGCCTCAATTGAGCTTGGCTCAATGGATGTCGGTGGTTTAGAACTTGAATGACTGGGTAAAGAATTAGATGGCAACATATAGTTATCGAGGCAGAAACAGAGAAGGTGAAGAAGTCTCCGGCAATATAGAGGCAGGCACGGCGGCTGTGGCCGCATCACAGCTATCTGTTGATGGCATTATCCCGATAACCATCCATGAAGCCGTCGCAGAGAAGAAACAATCATCAACGGGCAGTAAAGAACTAAACTTTCAGTTATTCCAAAAGATTAGTATTGATGAGTTAATCATGTTTAGCCGTCAAATGTTTAGCCTGACCAAAGCTGGTGTTCCCATTACGCGTGCGATGAGAGGGTTAGCTAATACAGTTAACAATCCACTTTTAGAGGAAACTCTGGCGGGCTTGGCAGATGAGTTGGAGAGGGGTAACGCACTTTCTTCTGCTTTGGCTAAGTATCCGAAAATATTTAGTGAATTGTATATAAGTATGATCCACGTAGGTGAGAATACTGGGCAGTTGGATGAGTCCTTTAGGCAAATGGCTGCGTATCTAGAGTTAGAACGTCAAACGGTTCAAAACGTAAAACAGGCGACGCGCTACCCTATTTTTGTACTGGTGGCGATCTCTATTGCTATAGGGATTATAAATGTGTTTGTTATCCCTGCCTTTAAATCTGTTTTTATGAGTTTTGGTGGTGATATGCCTTGGCAAACGCAGGCATTAATTACAGTGTCTGACTTTACTGTTGATTGGTGGTGGGCAATCGTTGGCGGCGGCGTTCTGCTTTATATCGCTTTCTACCGTTGGCGAAAAACAGAATCTGGTCATATGACGTGGGATAGGAAAAAGCTGAAGTTTCCCATTGTTGGGTCGATATTCTATAGAGTTATTTTGGGACGCTTCTCTCGTACTTTTAGTATTGTTTTGAAAGCCGGTGTGCCAATAGAACAAGGTTTATCTATTGTCTCTAAAGCTGTTGGTAATCGTTATATAGGTCAAAAAGTTTCCGGAATGCGCCAAGGGATTGAACGAGGTGAGTCGTTTACTCAAACTGCACATCAAACTGGCATGTTTAGCCCGTTAGTCATGCAGATGCTGGCGGTAGGTGAAGAAACAGGTCGAGTTGATGAGATGCTTGAAGAGGCTGCGGGCTTCTATGAGCAGGAAGTGGAGTATGATCTTAAAAACCTTACCAGTGCGATCGAACCTATTTTGATTGTGGCTATTGGTGGAATGGTTTTAGTGCTAGCCCTTGGTGTTTTCTTACCGTTATGGGAGTTGAGTACAACAATAAATGGCTAATCGTATTGCTTCGTTGAGGTCTTTTCAGAAAGGTTTTTCGCTACTTGAATTAGTGGTCTCAATTTTAGTGGTCGCGGTTTTAATGGCCGTCGCTTATATCAAGCTAGAGCGTCTAGCTGAAGATGTTGAGCGTGTCTCTTTTGAAGGGGTTCGGAACAATATTCAGGCACAAGTCACATTAAAAGTGGCATACTGGTTTGCAGAGCAGCAGTATGTTTCAGGTCAGGAGTTGGAAAAGAGTAACCCTATCTCACTTATTTCATACAAACCTACAAATTATGTGGGTGAATTAGACTATAATGAGTTGTTGGTTGCTCAGAGCGAGCGTTGGTACTTTGTTTCGGATAAGCATTGGCTTGTATATAAAGTTAAACGAAGTGAGCACTTAAAAAATGACTTTCAACAAAAGGACCTTTTACCGTTTCAATTAACAGTAAAGTTTCAACATGGGCGTCATGAACAAGGGCTAGCAACAGAGGTGATTTTAAGGCCTCTATATAGCTTTACTTGGCAAGTTGATAGCGATGGCTGATCTATACAAGTCATCTGTAGTTTGTTAAAAATCAATCAATTACAATTTAATATCTAGTGGCAGAGGGTTCCATGAAAAAGCAAACGGGTTTTACAATCATTGAGTTGGTAGTCGTCATTGCCCTGTTAGGCATTTTGGCAGCGGTTGCACTACCTCGTTTTATTAATGTAACTGACGATGCACATAATGCAGCGGTTAAAGGCGCTGCGGGTGGTTTTGCCGCCGGTATAGCTTTAGCTAAAGCTAAAGCTGTGGTTGAAAATGCAGGTTCCGGGGCTAATGTTCAATTAGATGGTTCGGCTGCTGTAGCGATTAATGGCTCTGGTTATCCTGTTGGGGCTTCAGGTGCGGGATCTACCATTGGTGGTAATGGAGATTGTGTTGATATCTGGAATAACGTACTGCAAGGCAGTCGACCAGTTGCATCAGATGCGGATCCATCAGTCGTTCCTGGTGTTGATTATCAGGCTGTGCGAGATAATGATACTGAGTGTACATTTACTTATCGTCAAGCAGCACCTTCAGGCGACGATCGTGAGATCGTTTACGATGCTGAGTCTGGTAACGTCACTGTGAACAATGCTGACGAATAACCTATAGCATTGATATTACAACGATGAGTAGTGAACATTTATTTCTAGCTAAAGGTCGCTGCTCTCAATCTCGCCAGCGTGGTTTCACGCTGGTTGAGATTATTGTTGTTATTATTCTGCTTGGTGTGCTTTCTGCTGTTGCCATTCCGCGTATTGGTAATGTATCTAGTTACCAAGAGTCCTCCCTTCGCAGCTCTATCCTCGGTTCTTTGAGGTTGGCTCAAAAAACAGCCTTAGCTCAGCACGCATCATCGGTATATTGGGTTTTAGAACGTCCCTCCCTTGATGAATGGCAGATTAGCTTAGTGATTGATGCCGATACTAATGACGGCATTCCTCCTGTAGATATATCGCCGCCGCAGCTTCAAACGTCAATTCCTGGTGATATTAGCCTGTCCTATTCTGTGTCACTAGATGCGGGTGGAAGCTTAGCAGGTTCACTCTCTACGGGTGATAATCTAGTGATTTTGTATAATCAGTTAGGCGATATGATCAGTGTTAAAAATGGTGTTGCCTTAACTAGCGAAAGTTCTTTCCCTAATGTTGCGAACTCAGTGGATAGTAGTTTGCAGTTTAGTGATCGCAGTGGCGATTTTTGTCTCTCTTTGACGGGTTATAATTATGCATCGACCTGTCGCTGAAAAAGGTTTCTCTCTGGTTGAGGTCGTTATCACCATTGTTATTATTGGTGTTGCTTTAACGGCTGCGATAGCTGGATGGGGTAATATCGCACGACATAGTTCTGATGTGATGTGGCAGACCAGAGTATCGTATCTTGGACAAGCCTATTTAGAAGAAATTTTATCCCGCCGTTATGACGAATTAACGCCTGCAGGCGGGAGCCCTCTTTGTGATCCCTGTACGGCTGAGGGCAGTTTTGGTCCAGATGGTAGTGAAACACGGGAAACATTTGATGATGTTGACGACTATCATGGTTTAACAGAAAACGCTGTTGGTTTATTTAACTCTCTGGTTACAGCCGGAGGCATTCAATCTTATAACGGCTATCAAGTCAGCGTGCAGGTGCAGTATGCTGGCGATAGTTATTTTTCAGCGAGTAATCATGAGCTGGTGAAGCAGATTGTGGTGACGGTGACTCCCCCCCAAAACACAGGCCAAAACCCTGTGCAGTTTAGTGCGTTACGGGGGAATTATTAATGGGGCTTCGTAGTAATACACAACAAGGCTTTACGTTGATTGAGCTGATCGTTGTTATTACATTATTAGGTATTATCTCCCTTGTTACGGTGGGCTTTATCACATCAACGATGCAAGGTTATGCGGATCTCACACGGCGTGATCAGTTGTCATCAGCCGTAAGGGTTGCAGTTGAGCGTATGGCAAGAGAGATCAGAAATGCATTGCCCAATAGTATTCGGGTCAATAATGAGGGGAGTTGTATTGAGTTTATTCCTTCGCTTGCGGCCTCACGTTATATATCTATACCTTTATCGGCCTCTGCAGCGATGAACAGCTTTGTTTCTGTTCCGTTTGCATTGGAGCCTAGTCAAGGACGCATTGCGGTGTACCCTATAGATACAAATAATGGGGATGAGCCGACTCGTACATCAAACCCTATTTACGATTTAGATAGCTGGTCTATTATCTCACCGCCGATGAGTGCCAGTAGTGCTTTAGAATCTGCATCTGGTACGGTTGATGTCCTCTTAACCTCTAACCATGCGTTTCCAACCGATTCTCCCTCTAAACGTTATTTTATAGTGGATGAACCGGTTAGTTTTTGTGTTGTTGGAACTGACCTATATCGTTTTCAGGGAGTAGCGGCAAGCAACTATACTTATGCGATTAATCAGCCTGATGGCGCTACGTTATTCGCAGACCTCGCTGAGCCACAAAGAGGATTATTGGCAAGCGATGTAATTGCACCGTCGGGAAGTACTCCGTTTAAATACAGTGAAGCAACGTTACTGCGTAATGGCATCGTATTATTTGACCTTTTTGTTGAAAACCAACAGTTATCCGTTGCAGACAACAGACAAGAAAGTATCCGTATCCAATTTGAGGTGCAGGTGAAAAATGTACCTTAATACGAAGCAAAGCGGCTGGAAGGCGAACGTATCTCGGCAGTCCCAAAAGGGATTAGGGCTCATCTCTGCAATTTTTGTTATTACCATCTTAGCGGTCATTATCGCCGGTATGACACGGTTTTTTTCTATAGGTCAGAATGTTACTGCACAGGAGTTTTTGGGCGCTAGAGCTATTACAGCCGCTCAGACAGGGATAGAGTTAGAGTTAACCTGTTTAGAACATGGGGTATCAGGTTGTACTGCTTCTGCTGCTGTTGGGAGCATGCCCACAAGCTGGGATTATTGGCCAGGGCCAACGTCCAACTCACGTTTTTCTGTCACGGGTCTTAAAGATTGCTACGCTGAAGTTTATTACTATACGGTGAGCTCATCTGTCGGGCAGTTCTGGACTATCGATAGTACGGGGTTTTGTGGAGGGGATGGCTTAGATGGTGCATCTAGGCGTGTAGTCATTAGAGCGGCTCAATAAACGCCGCTCTAACTCAGGTCATTACTCTTTAAGCTTCTATACCATATTCGTCACGATATTTACGGATCGACGCAAGCTCTTCCGCTTTATCACCCTTTTCCGTTAAGTAATCGATAAGATCACCTAAACTCACGATACTGATAACAGGCATATTGTAATCTCGTTCGACCTCTTGGATCGCGGACAGTTCACCTTTACCTTTTTCCTGACGGTTAAGTGCGATAACAACCCCAGCCGGTGTTGCGCCTGCTTGATCAATAATCGTCATTACTTCACGAATAGCTGTTCCAGCAGTGATCACATCATCAATGATCATGACGCCGCCTTCGAGTGCTGCTCCAACTAAACTGCCGCCTTCACCATGGGTTTTAGCTTCTTTACGATTAAATACATAAGGAACATCATCGCCGTGGTGATCGGCCAACGCGACGGCGGTAGTTGCTGCCAGCGGAATCCCTTTGTACGCAGGGCCTAATAAAACATCAAATGAAACCCCCGAGTTTTTAATCGCTTGGGCATAAAAACGGCCCAATTTGGCTAGCGCACTTCCTGTGTTGAATAGGCCTGCATTAAAGAAGTAGGGGCTTGTACGGCCGGATTTAAGCGTGAATTCGCCAAAGCGTAGCACGTTCTGTTCAATAGCAAATTCAATAAACTCACGCTGATAATCCTGCATAGCAATCTCCGCTGGTTAATAAGGTTAAAATAGGGGGTAAATAGGCAGAGGCTATTCTACCAGTGAGCGGCCTTCGGCTCCATTGTTCTGATATGCAGCAAAAAATTTCATTTTTGTTCACTTCGCTATACAATTCGACCCTCAGAGTAAAAATAATACTAATTTGCTATTGGTCTGCTTTCAGACAGGAACACACTCTATGCGCGTCATCACCTTCAATACTCAAGGTATTGAACAGGCTGCAGAAAACGGCTTCTTCGATTGGATGGTCCAACAGGATGCTGATGTTATTTGCTTACAGGATTTACGAGCAAAAGAATATCAGCTCGATGATGAACGCTACCATCCGGAAGGCTATCACTCCTATTTTTTTGATGCTTGGGAAGATGGTTATAGCGGCGTTGCGATCTACACTCGTGAGATACCTAAAGCGATCATGACCGGTTTAGGCTTTGAGTTATGTGACCAGCATGGCCGTTTTATACAGGCGGACTTTGAGCATGTAAGTGTTTCTTCCTTTTTTATCCCCTCAGGTTTGAAGAGCGAAGAAGCCCAGCAAGAAAAAGAAGCTTTTATGGCCGAATTTTTAGGGCATTTAAGTAAAACCTTACGTAAACGCCGCGAATTTATCTTCTGTGGTACTACAAATATTGCCCATAAAACCGTAGATCTAAGTAACTGGTATGCCAACCAAACTGTTTCCGGCTTTTTACAAGTTGAGCGTGATTGGATGGCTGATATATTTGATGAGATGGGCTATGTGGATGCATTCCGCCAGATTAACAAGGCGGAACGTCAATTTAGCTGGTGGCCGGCTTACAATCGTGCTCGTAAGCTTAATGAAGGTGCGCGTTTAGATTATCAGATTACTACGGCTAATCTGCGTAAGACAGTTAAAAACGCACGGATCTATCGAGATCAATCATTTAGCGAACACGCGCCGATTATTATTGATTATGATATTGGCTAACGGCGTAGCACAATTAAAAAAAAGGAGCTTAATCGCTCCTTTTTTTGTGCGCTAACGAAAGGCTATTCAGCCAATGCTATCTTTTGCGCTTCGACTAACTCATTAATCCCTTTGCGGGCGAGATCAAGCATTGCATTCAACTCTTCCTGAGAATAAGGCGCACCCTCGGCGGTTCCCTGAACCTCAATAAAGCCGCCTTTGCTTGTCATCACAACATTCATATCGGTTTCTGCTTTACTATCCTCAGCGTAATCTAAATCCAGCACCGCCTCACCGTCATAGATGCCTACAGACACAGCAGCAATCGCCTGCACAACGGGGTCGCCCTTCATCGCGCCATGCTTATCTTTTTTCAACACATTAATCGCATCCTGTAAGGCTACAAAAGCACCCGTGATCGATGCCGTACGTGTGCCACCGTCTGCCTGTAATACATCACAATCGATTGTAATAGTGTTTTCGCCCATCTTCTTAAGGTTCAGTGCCGCACGTAAAGAACGACCAATCAGGCGTTGAATCTCAACCGTACGGCCACTCTGCTTACCGCGAGCCGCTTCACGGCCGGTACGGCTGGTGGTTGCACGGGGCAACATACCGTATTCAGCAGTCACCCAGCCTTGGCCAGAACCACGTAAAAAGCGCGGTACACCACGCTCAACCGTTGCTGTACAAAGGACCTTGGTATTGCCGAACTCAACTAATACAGAGCCTTCCGCATGCATAGTGAAGTTACGTGTGATCTTAACCTCACGCATCTGATCGTTTTCACGTCCACTTGGACGATGCTTGCTGATACCAAGATTTTGCAGTTGTTCTGAGATAGATGAAGTCATGCCGGTCCTTTAATCAATTTTCTAGTCAGTCATGGCGTGGCAGAGCGGTGCCAGACTGTTACAATTGTATTCAATAACGCATTTTAATCGAGAATGGATCATATGACACGCAGCATGACAGCTTTTGCTCGACAGGAAGCCGAGCATGAATGGGGTTCCCTTAGTTGGGAGATCAGATCAGTTAACCATCGTTACCTAGAACCTCACTTGCGTTTGCCAGATAACTTGAAAGAATTAGAAGGCTTCTTACGCGAAACGCTGCGAAAAACACTGAGTCGCGGCAAAGTTGAATGCACACTGCGATTTAATCCAGAAGCCACAGAGCAACAACTTGTGGTTAATAAACCTTATGCTAAAGAAGTTATTCAGGCCGCTGAGTCGTTACAAGCGATGGTTGAGAATCACCAACCCTTAGACGCTTTAGAGTTATTACGTTGGCCTGGCGTTCTACAAGACACCAAGTTAGATATGGATCTCGTTAAAAACTCAGCAAAAGCACTTTTTACTAAAGCGCTGGACGACATGCTGGAAGGGCGAGGGCGTGAAGGTGTCGAGCTCGCGACATTAATCAATCAACGTCTAGACTCTATCAGCGCTATAGTGGCAGAAGTGCGCGAAAGCATGCCTAAAATCCTGCAAAATCAGCGAGAAAACTTAGCTCAGCGCCTTGCTGAACTAAAAGCTGACCTAGATGAAGGTAGGTTAGAGCAAGAGATTGCATTACTGGCGCAAAAAGCTGACGTAGACGAAGAGATGGATCGTTTAGACACCCATGTTCAAGAAGTGCGCCGTGTTTTAAAACAGAAGGGGCCCGTCGGCCGCCGTTTAGACTTCCTTATGCAGGAGCTTAACCGGGAAGCGAACACACTCTCTTCAAAATCAATTGTCGCCAGCACTACCCAATGCGCAGTTGAACTTAAAGTGCTGATTGAGCAGATGCGAGAGCAGATCCAAAACATCGAATAGTTTTTCTACCCGTCCAAGAATGTCCTAAAAGCCCTGTATTACCTTGTGAAGAGCATTGAAAATACAGGGCTTTTTTATTTTTCCCGTCCAAATCGGTTTGCAGATGTCCGTTACCAACTACCTGTTTAGTGGTGGGCAGAATGGTGGGCAGCCCCCTCATTTTGGCTCAATAAGCATTTTGCGGTGAGCAAATTGGTGGGCAGTAAGTTACCCAATTTTCGCATTTAACTCGCCACCACAACAGGTTAGCTGCTGATTCAATAAGCAAATCGGTGGTGGGCAGCCATTATTGCCCCCTCCATTATTTCAGCAACTATGGAGTAAACATGGGAAAACTCACAGCAAAACAGGTTATTGCATACTGCAAAGCCGACCCAAAAAAATATTCAGATGGTGAAGGGCTATACTTTTGCGTCCGCAAACAAGGCTCGCCTTACTGGATGATCCGCTACACCACAGCCAAAGGAAGACGAGAAGCAACCTTGGGGCAATTTCCTTTAATGTCGTTGGCAGACGCCAGAATTGCCGCCGCATACTTTCGAAAGGAAGTACGTGACGGCATAGATCCTCTTCTAGAAAAACAGAAAATCGAGTTACCTGACATTGAAACCGTGGATCAACTGTTCCATGACTGGTATCGAACCGATCTGAGTAGACGACTAAAGCATCCCAAAATTCCGTATCGGGTTTACACCAAAGACATAAGCCCTGTCATTGGCATTAAGTGTATTGCTGAGGTGACCGCACGTGACGTACGCGAAGTATTAGAGCGCATTCGAGAAAGTAACCGCCCTACCATTGCCAACGACACCTTGATGTACATGAAGCAGTTGTTTCGACATGCGATAAAGCTCGACTTAACGCTGAACAACCCCGCCGCAGCATTTACCGTGGACGATGCCGGTGGCGTGGAGTCCAGTAAAGACAGGATGCTCAGCAAAGAGGAAATTCACTACGCCTTCAGCGTGTTTCATACCCATATCAATAGCTTTGGCCGCGACAATTACCTCGCTTGCTGCCTGTTTTTGGTGTTGGGCGTGCGCAAAAGCGAACTGTGCGAAGCCATGTGGCGTGAAATGGATTTAACCACAGGCGTGTGGGATCTACCCAAAGAACGCAGTAAAACTGGCGTGCCAATTAGCATCCCTTTACCGCGCCAAGCCATTGCTTGGTTTAACGAGCTGCAAATCCGCGCTTGTGGCTCGCCTTATGTTTTTCCAGCCAGACGAGCAAGCCATCGTCCGCATATGGGGCCAGATACGCTGAACCGTGCCATTTCTAAACTCTTTGGTCGCGAGCCTGGGCGCAAAAAGCAACCACCCAATAAAATGGGCAAGCTTGAACACTTCACCGTACACGATTTACGCCGCACCTTTCGCAGCCTTGCCGCCTCTTTAGGCATCGCAGGCAACGTGGCCGAACGCTGTCTTAACCATAAGCTAAAAGGCGTTGAGGGTATCTACGACCGCCACGATTACTTTGAAGAGCGCCGTATTGCCCATCAAACCGTGGCTGATGTGATCGAACCACTGGTGAACTTTGAGCCCGCTTCACAACACCAAACAGGAGGGCGTTAACATGCAACTTATGATACGACTCGCCCCCATTACCTTTCCAATAGCCATGCTGGCAGGACTTGGTTGGTGTATTGGCATTGCCTTACTCGAACAACCTTATGGCATAGGCTACGCACTTACTCGGTATTGCCTGATGGTACTCGTGGTACTCGTTCCTTGGCTGACGCTAAAGCTCACGCTCTTCGTGATTGTCAGCCTAGGACGCAAACTGGGGCTCATCCCGCCAGCACGCCCAACGTACAGCCTAGGTTATGAAGAATCACTCTATTGGTTCAGAGTATTGGCCTTCTTCGATGGCAAACGCAGCCGTATGCCGAAAAAGCCAATCAGGAGAAACTAGCAGCCCCCATTTGCTCACTTACCGTGGGCAGTTGGGACAATGGGGCAACACTTGATATGACGGGCATTAGAGGGTGAATAAGAGGAAATTACACTGCCCTAAGGAATGGGGCAATTGGGGCTTGGATTAACACAACAAGCCACCAAACATAATCTTCAAGCCACTATGGCCGACGCCTGTGCATTTTTGTACGCGTCGGTTCTCATTTCGCCTTGTCACTATCCAGCCATTGCTTTTCCTACCGATAGCTCGCTTACAAAATACCACACCCAGCTTTAAGCTAAATCAACCAACCCAATTACTTACTTTGATCAGCTGATGCAATCCCCTAGGCGTCATTTGCTAATCCATGAGTTTCAACAGCCGCCACACACTTCCCCATGCCTTTACCCCCATACGCCAAAACCACTATCCGTTTGGCTTTTGGATCGAAACGCCAAACAGGGAAATTAGCCCATTTACTGTTTGGCGTCTCGATTGAAGTCCAAAGCCGGCAGGCCTTGCCAGTACTGGTTCAAAGCAAGGTTTGGCACTTTTTGTACTCTAAACCAACCTCGAATCCAAAGTACAAACCGTTTGTTTTTTCTAACCCAGAATGCAAACGATCGTTTGGCGTCTCGATTTTTTTGCATGGGCTAAATGCCGTCAAACAGCGCTGTATTGGACTATGTATATCAAACAGTTAACAGCGCACAGGTCATCAGAAAAAACTGATTTGACCGGTTAGTTTGATGGCCATTTCTTTCATCTAATTCACCTCCAAGTCTGTACCCGACAACTGAAAATAGACGGCATGACGAACCAACAAGGTGAAAAGTGACGTGTTATGGGCAAGTGGTAACGATTGGGATAGAGAATGGATACAGCAGGTGGTCGCGTTACTGATTGGGCATGGCGCGTTTACCCTCTACCCAGCATTAAACCAATGCGATAATGTAGCCGAACGCTTAACCCGCTGGCTGACCTATCAGTTACCGCGTGTTAAACAAGCACACCCAGGCTGCCCGATTCACCAATGGCTAAATAGCATTGGCACGCAAGTGATCGTAGAAAAATGGCAGAGTCCCGAGCAATGGCCCAACTTATATTGGTTGCCTTTACCTGAGGTTGATGGCCACGCGCAAGGCGGGTTAGTTTTGTTACCGGCACATTTGTTACCGACAAATAGGGATGGCACGATTCAAACTAGAATATTGCAAGCCAACGCACCCGCCAACGCCTGTATCTTTTGGTGCGTTACACCTTTATCTAAAACAGGAAAGCGCACTACCTTGCACCCCAAACAGCAAAACCGCGCCTTTTGCCTGCCCAGTTCGCCGGAGCAAATGGGCAAATCATGTACAGGGTTATTACTGAGAGGTTTGAAAAAAGAGAGCCAAAAACGAAACGCCAACGTGATCAGCCACCAAATCAACCTAGCGCTGTTGCGCCACCTTTGTGGACCGGAGAATGATGTGTGGTTGAAAGCGAATTTTGGTGCCGTAACTCATTACGGCACCAAAAATTAGAAGCCTTAAAAACGAATAACCCCTCGCGGGGCGCTGATCTAACGGGTAGCGGGAGGGGTATTGTTGATGCGATTTTAATATTAATAAAGCTGAATGGCCATATATTCGCACCATCTCGAGTAGAACCACGAAATGGTCAACAATACCCGTCAATACCCCAGTTCACCTGCATTAAACAAAACCAAACTTTAATAAATCCAATTATTATGTGCTAAAGGCATTCGGTTTAACAAATCACGGCGCTCTCGCCAATCGGGAAGTAGCCTGTCCATATACCCCTTGAAGCGTTCATTGTGATTACGCTCAAGCAAGTGCACCAATTCATGTACTAGGATGTACTCCAAACACTCCGGTGGCTTTTTAGCAAGTTCTAAATTCAGCCAAATACGCTTGGCCTGCGTGTTGCAGCTGCCCCACTTGGTTTTCATCTTTTTGATTCCCCAATCGGCAGCTGTAACGCCGATCTTATCTTCCCAAACAGGCAATAACTCAGCGATTCGCGCTTTAAGTGCATCTCGATAATATGAGCTCAGTACCAGCGCCTTGTTCTCAAGAGTGGTTGCGGGATTGACATATAAATGCAATCGACCACGACCTAGCTTGATTTCATGCTTTCCGGAGCGCTCGATAAGATTCAGACGATAACGCCTGCCCCACAGGTAATGACATTCACCGCTAACCATTGCTCGATCAGATTGGCGAGGTTGTTTGGCAAAATCACTCTGCTGTTTCTTGATCCAAGGAATGCGGCTGATCACTGCCATCCGGATTGCGGTTTCTGTCATAGATTCAGGAGCAGAAACACGCACACGTCCATTGGGCGGCAATACGCTAATATGGAGGTTTTTAATCGCCTTACGATTTAGCTGCATCTTAATAGCACCAATCTCGATATTAGGCATTAATATTTTTCTTTATTCATAAATAATCTTTTTGCGCTTTTGCCAATTCCATTACACCCTGAATATCCACTTCATAACCCGCCGTTTCTTCTCGCACAGCATTGGCAATTTCTCGCTCCTTAAAGCGATCTCCCACCCAGTCCGCTTTTTTGGTATAACGAATGGCACTATCTATTTTGGTAGCCAGTAATTCATCTTGACCAAAATTATCGTAAAACGCGCGTTTGGGATTAGAGTCCATCGATGGCGGATAGTTAGCCGCTGTCTGCTCAGGACGTATAACCTTACGAGATAGCTCACGGATTTTTTCCAGATACTCTTGATATTCAATCGCTTTTTGGCGACGAAGCTCAATCAGCTCATCCAATAACACCGACATTTGCTCGTAATACTTGGGGTTAACCGGGTTTTCATCAACGATGGTTTTACGCACGTTATTTTCGATGGTTTCGGCCATGGCTTCCTGATTCTTACGAATACTTTCAGGCAAAGCCTCCACGGCATCAGCGCCTTTTTCAACGATAAGCTCAATTAGACCCAGCTCTTCAAAATCCATCAGCACTTCGCTGTCATCCGCACGAATATACATATCTAACAAATGGCGCATGGCAGGCTCAAAGCGTTTCATTTCTACCAAATCGCCACTGGCCAGTTTTACTTCGTCACGGACTTTTTCAAAATGAGCCACTTCTGTTCTTATCGAGTCTACATCTTGCGCAGAATAGCCTGCATCAGGCATTTCATTGGCGATATTGGCGAACGCACGCAGCAGTTTGGCAACGTTCTGATAAAGCGTTAAACGCAGTGCCTCTTTCTCAGTAAGCTCGTCTTGGTTCAGACCTGACTTACCACAAAAGTAATGAATGTAGTCTTCCGTATTGCGTGGCGCTATGACTGGCTCACACAAGGCGCGCACCATTTCAAGCGCATTATCCAAATCGAGCTTGGCTTGCTCTAAACGATCTTTCAGCAGCCCTGCAACGTCTTCCTTGTCATAACCATCAAATGCGCCTTGAGTATAATCAGAAATCGCTTTATCCAACGAGCGGAACAGATCTTTGTAATCAATGATGTAACCGTATTCTTTATCATCGCCATCCAAGCGGTTCACGCGGCAAATAGCCTGAAACAGATTGTGATCAGCCATCTGTTTGTCAATATACAAATAGGTCGCCGAAGGGGCGTCAAAGCCAGTCAGCAACTTATCGACCACGATCAGTAAGCGCATTTGCCCTGGCTCATCAATAAATTGCTTTTTAACTTCTTGTTCAAACTCTTCGACCCGGTTTGCGGCCTTGTCTTCCGGTTGCTCGAAGTAATCCGCAAGCATTTTGCGGTAAATATCGTACTTAAAGAGCTTTTCCGTTAAGCCTTCACCGGTTTCTTCCCCTTTAATGCTGGCAGCGGTCGGCTGAAAACTGGTGACAATAGCCACCTTACCGGCTAAATCTGTTTGGCTGAACATTTCATAAGCTTTACAAGCTTGATAGACACTAGAGCAGACCAACATGGCATTGCCGTAGCCATCCATCAGGCGTGGTTTGGTGTCCATATCCAGCAAGATATCATTCACAATCTGCTGCAAACGCGATTTACTGGACAGCACCTTTTGCATGGTGCCCCATTTCTGTTTCAACTGGGTTTTCGCTAATCGAGATAATCCGCGTGTTTTGGCCTCAAACCATTCATCAACCTTTTTCTGCGAAGTGACATTTTGGTCAATGTCTCGTGCTTCATAGCGCAAGTCGAGCACCACCCCATCGGCCACGGCTTCATCAAATTTATAGGTGTGAATGTAAGGGCCAAATACCTCAACCGATTTCTTCTTGTCTTTCTTCATCAAGGGGGTGCCGGTGAAGCCGACAAACATGGCTTCTGGCAGGATGGACTTCATCGCTTCGTGCAACTTGCCCGATTGAGTACGGTGACACTCATCCACAAACACAAACAAATCGCCTTTGGCTTTAAAGTCCGATGGTAGGGATTTCTTCAACTCGGCAATAAACTCATCCGTCACGGTATCGTTTTCCGAATCAGACTGCCGACCAAATTTATGGACTAAAGAGCAAACCAACCAAGGGTTGGGCTGATTGAGCGTCGCCACCAAATCGGCACCGCTTTTGGTGCGATAAATATCTTCCTCAACACCGGTGAACACTTTTTCAATCTGCTCATCCAGCTCTGTGCGATCGGTCACGATCAATACACGGGCGTCTTTGACATTCTCACGAATCCATTTGGCCAGCCATACCATAGTGAGGCTTTTGCCAGAACCTTGCGTGTGCCAAATAATGCCGCCTTCTCGCCTTGTGATATGGCGTTTTGCCGCTTCAATACCAAAGAATTGATTGTGACGACAGGTCTTTTTAATACCCGCATCGAAAACAATAAAATCATGGATAATTTGCAGCAAGCGCGCTTTGTTGCACACGCGGCTCAGGTGAAAATCGAGTTTATGATCGTATGGCCCTCTATTTGGCTCATGGCTGCTGCAATCTTCCTTCCACTCTAGGTAGTGCTTTTCTGGTGTCTCAATCGTGCCGTAACGCAAGCCTTGCGTATCATTACCCGCCATCACCAATTGCATGGTGGTAAAGAAGTTACGAATAAAATCTTTCTTCTGATTATCGAGGTTCTGCCGAATACCTTCGGAAACCGACACAGAAGAGCGTTTCAGCTCAATCACGCCAACAGCAATACCGTTAACATACAGCACTATGTCTGGGCGCTTAATTTTAGGGGAGAGGTTCTCGCCCTTAATGGACACTTCTTCGGCAATGGCAAAATCGTTTGCTTCTGGGTTTTTCCAGTCAATCAGCCACACAGTTTCATTAAGATGGCCAGCACCTTCTTTGTCTTTCACGCCGTAACGCAGCAAGCGATAAACCTCTTTGTTGGCGTAATAGAGCTTTTTACCTTCGCCCAGCGCTGCTGCCGTATCCAATTGACGAATAGCACGATTGATCAACGCCTCGCTGACACCACGCTTTTTTAACCAATCAACGAGGATATCTACTTCAATATTTTTATTATTAGCGCGCTCCTGCCAATCGCCTAAATAGCGATAGCCTAAGTCAGTTTGAAAAAACTGAACGATACGATTTTGGGTAGCGCGCTCACGCTGACCAACGTTACTCATCCTAACCTCTAATCAATTCGAAGCTTGTTCCCCTTGCCAATCAAGCAACGATCAAGCAAATTTTATCCATTTAAATCAATACATTACTACCAAACCAGTTAGATTCAGCACCACTCAGTCAAGCAACGATCAAGCAAATTACGCCCAACAAGGCACATAACGCATAGCTTTCGTTCCAGCGTCTGGGTCATAGGCTCTGATCAACCCTACGTTCACGGTGTCTTTTATCACTCGACTTACCTGAGCTTGATTCTTTTGTTCGATACCAAAGCGTTCACGTAGAGAAGCATTGTTCATATGCTCACGGTTCACATGTCTTAAACAGCAATGCAGATAGCACGCACGAATGCGATCCTCTTTGTCCATTTCAGCAAACTCTTTATGGCCAAAGAGCACCGATCGAGTATGGTTTTGAGTCATCTCAAATATCGGCGCAGGCAGTTGATAGAACTCCGTTTGCGAAACGACCTTATCAATACCCGAACCGCGCTCTTCACAAATGTTTACCCGCCGCATAAAAGAAGCCAGCGCCTCGTTACGACTTTGTGGTGGTGAGTCTAAAAATCGCTCCGTCGCAACCAAAGGAGTCCCCGGGTTAACGATTTCCATTCGAGCCTCAAAGACTTCAATCAAGGGGCCAGTACCGGTTAAAGAAAAATCCTGATGGATAATGGCGTTAGCCACTAGCTCACGAATCGCTAATTCAGGGTACATTGGCACTTCTTTGCGAAACGCTTTTCCTATTTCCTCATTTGACGGCAATAACGTTTTTAAGTAATCAATCAGCCCCTCAAAACCAACCGCATACCCTTTATTGCCTTCAATTTCCCTAACAGTTTCAATTCGGCTATTGCCTTTATACTGAATTAAACGGACAGCCTTGCGGCTTAGGTGAGCAAAGTTTTGCAGCTTCTTTGCGAATAAGATCGCACCAAGATTTGTAATATTCCATTGCCCGCCTACGGCAGGCTGAATCAACTTATCGGCTTTTAACGCTTCCAAAATCCCACTGCGGTTGTCAGGCAAGGGTAACCCGGTTAAATCAAAATAGTCTGGGTACTCAAGCAGCTTCAACACTTCTTCGGATGAGATATTGCTTGCAGCTAATTGTTGCTCAAAAGGCGTTTTATCAAACGCTCGCCATAAGGCTCGCTCTTTTTCCGGAAACTCTTTGAGTTTTTTCTTATAAGAACCACTACGAATAAACTCAATACCGTCAAATTGAACAGGATTGTGCGTGGCTGGTTGTATTTCTAAAATCACCACGGCCAATTCTTCGAGTTCACCCGCCAGAAACTCATAAAAGCGAAAGTGGATTTTTGGCTGCAACTTTTGCAATAACCAGTTTTCAATTTCTTGTTGTTTATGTTTTTGCTGCGATGGCTTAAAGGTTGTGCCAACTACTTGATGGGAATCATCATCGACACCAAACACCATGTAAGCACTTTGTTTGCCAATCAATGCAGCCGAATTGGACAGCGCCGATATATATTCACCGATTTTTTCAACATCGGCATTGCGTTTAAACTCAACCCATTCTGTCTCGGTGGGCAATGAACAGAGCTCTTTTAATAACCCCTGCAACTGTTGCGATGTCATATCAACGGGCATGGCAATCTCCAAGTGCGCTAAGCTGTGCCATACAGAATGGAGCTAAGTTAATCATGAGGCTTCCTTAAATTCATAAAGTTAAATGCGGTCCTAAATACGCTACATATATCCGCGTATTTAATGCATCAGCATAAAAATGCAGGCGGTAGCCGTCAGGTAGTTTTACATGATTCTCGCAATAGACCTGTCGCCCATCATCTAACCAAAACATGCGCTCTTTTTTCTTTTTGGGATCATTAGCTACGCTGTCTGATTCACCGCTAACTTCAGCAGCCAAGCCCAAGTCTCTTAAGTACTCATGGCGATATTCAACATAGTCACCTGCAAGCCATTTATCACTAAACGACTCCATCACATTGAGTGCATCACGCGCCTTGAGCAAGACATTTTGCCTGGCAGACCAACCTTGCAGACTTGTACCAATTTGCCCTGACAGTGGAAAAGTGATATGAGGAAACAATTCCGCTCTTTGCAACCAAATATTCTTAGCGGAACATAACAACGTATTACGGCGTTGTTTGAGCTCATCACCATGCACACCTAAGCTTGCAGAATCACTCAGATTTAAAAGCGCTTCATCCCTTTGTTCTGGTGTTGCATCCAGCTCGAAAACCCAAACTTTAACATGACTATTTGCCCAGGCAGACAGAGCAGTGAAACTGGCAAGAAATGTCTCAAAATATAACGCGGCCAATAGCACCGGTTTACCTGAAGTTTCTCCTGGCAAGCCAACTTCTAATGCATCACCAACACTTTCAATATCCACGGTTTCAAAGAGAGGCTGTTTCGTTTCAAGGGATTTAAGAAACCGGCACCAATCCGCAAGCTCTGCAACCTTGCTTGCCGTGGCAAACCAATTGCGCACATAGTAGCCGTTAGCCAGTTCCAGCCCCATCAGTGACTTATCTTGATCTTCATCGACTAACAAGATTTTTAGACCCGAAGTTCGACAAACTTTAAGCACGTTAAAAAAAGCCAATAATCCATTATCTGCATCCTCTTTGCTGGCAAACGGCAAAGAGTGATGGTTCAACACAATTCCATTGCTCATAGCAGCCTATCCAGCTCCTTATCCCATTGGTCAAAGAAGCCTTCTGGCCAGCAGTCAATGCGCCCTTCATCATCAATATTGGGATACATGACTTCTGAGGCATGAATAGAGTTATGAACATCTCGCTGCAAGAAAAAGACTTTTACATCGTCAGCCGCAACTACTTTTTGCTTCACCGCAACCCGAATACCGTTGAGGAAATGGTCAGAATGAGATTCAACGATTAATTGAACGCCATTATTGGCAGCAATGGCACATAGCTTACCCATTAATGATTGCCCAGCGGGGTGCAAGTGTGACTCCGGGTTTTCAATAATCAGCAAATCACCTTTTGCCGCACTTAAAATACTGGTCACGACAGGTAGTACGTAACTTAGGCCAAAGCCCACATTCTGCGGCTTAAACTCTTCGGTTGTTTCTTTACCTTGGTTGAAAGAGTAACTCAGGCTCGCCGAATTAAACTGAGGCTGCGCCACTGCTTTGATTTTTAACCCGGGTGTAATATCCGACATCCATGCTTCAATATTGGCAAGTAGAGTCCCTGAAACTGCCTTTGGATGACGCAACGCTTCTATTTCCAAGTCTTTAGCGCCATTAACGGCGATAAAGTGAACCGCAAACTCACCATGATGGCCAAGCGATTTTAAATCACGAATGTGAAATTCAGACAACTGGTGATGGCTTTGTGGACCTAATCTATCAGCACACAGGTACTGAAAATTAGAGTTGAATAAACTCAAGGATTCAGAATCACCGTCAATACCCGACTTGCGTAGTGGTAAAAGATCCGAGTCATGTTGATAGTCAAACTCAAACCGTGCTGGCTGCTCTTTTTCACGCCATTTAACGGTGAAAATAATCTCTTCTTGCTCGCTAAAACTGGAGAGCGCGTCTTTACCCGTACCGATATTGACGTAATCACCATTTAACAGCAGCCCTTTGGTTTTAAGGGTATTACGTTCGTAAGACTGCCTTAAAAGCAACAAGCTCTGCACAAGCGTCGATTTTCCCATGCCATTAAGGCCTGAAAATAAATTCAGATTGCCCAGTGGAAAGCTGGCATTCAACAAGGTTTTAAAATTCTGAATATTAATAAATTCAATCACTTAGTACCTCATTAATCAGCGCATTAACCTTTTCATAGCGTCGTTCAACATGGTCTTTCTTCTGCGTCGAATAAGTAATGGCATTGAAAAATTCGCCATCTTTGAGTAGTGCGCGCGCCTTTGCCTGAAAGATGCTTTGCTTATTCATAAGGCAATTGAATTCCGTGTCCGTCAACTTAGCCAGCGCTACCATCCACACTTCAAACAGCGTGGTGTTTTTGGATCTCTTTCGAGAATTATCAGGATCTTTCTCAAAACCCGAGCGACCAAGTAACCCGTAACACCGATGAATTGCCGTTAGATACCGTTGTTTAAATTCGACTCGTTCTTCTTCATCACGACTTTTTATATCGTCCATGGCTTTGTCTAAAAACGAGGCAATTTCCTTTTTGTTTTTGGGGTCAAGATAGTCGAAACGATAGAATGCCCAGAATCGTAATACCAGCTCCTGATCCTTCATACGTTTGGAAAGATCACCTAACATCACTTTCGAGTATTCAGAATTGGCTAACTCCTCAAGCAGTTCTCTGTCTCGTGGCTTCGCTAGCGCATTACGGATCTCTTGATTATTAAGCGTTAAGCCGCCCGTATTAATACGGCGAAATACCGAGTATTTAACCTCTTCTGGTGTTCCCGGGCGGATGGTATATACCGTGACCTGGCATTCTTCTATTCGTCGTTGGTATTGTCGAGAAAGCTCAGCGAAAGTCTTTCCATTAAGCTCTGCCAAGAACTCTAATCCGCTTAGACGGAGCTTTCCGTCAATGACAAATTTTTTAATAGAGGATAATCGCTGCAGACCATCTACGATTAACCAGTTTTCATCTTCAGACGCATCAAAGTAGAATGCTGGTAACGGAAACCGGATCAAAATGGATTCGATTAATCGGCTCATCTTGCGGTTATCCCATAACTCCGCATGGCGCTGAAAATCGGTATTCATATCAATTTCGTCGTAGCGCATACGTTTTATCAGAGCATCCAACGACATCGGGCCAGAGACGATATCAATATCGGTCGGGTTGAACGGGTGCATCACCTCATCAAGCAGTTCCGGCTCATCCTCTTCTGCACCTGGAGCAACCAATTCTTCATCGAGCTCGGTTTCTTGATAATCAACCATGTGCTTCCCCTTTTATTAATCGTGTCTTACCCGTCAGCAACTCTTGCATCATGCCTTGCTTGATTTGGCGGGTTTTGCCAAGGCGTTGTTCCAGCGCCTGAATCTCTTCGTCCATATCGGACAGAATGGTGGCGATGGCGGTTTGTTCCATCGCAATGGTGGGCAATAAAATATTAAAAGAACGAATTTTTCCCATTGACAGACTCGGTTGGGCACCAACACTTAAATGCTCATCGATTTGTTGCTTAATCAGATAGCTAGTGAAATACGTTCGTAAAAACTCCGGGGCAACCTTATTGTTACACGTTATTTTTGCCGTATTTGGACCAAGGTGGTACTTATTATCTTCGCGAATCATATATACAGGACCAACAGTACCGACATATGCAAACACTATGTCGCCTGCGCTCAATTGACTTCTAGGCAATAGCTTAGAGGTACTTGTTGGAATTGTTTTTACATCACTCAAGTCCAAAATATTTTTAGTTATATTAGTACCTCTGACAACTATGACCTCCCCGCCATCTTTATAAGAATTGAAGTGGTTTGTATATTCAAATCCCGCGAGCTTTGTTATTGCTGCAATATCCCCTAAACCAGTAACCTCCCAATCCTCCGGTATTTCCCCCAACTCACTTGGCTTGGTGCGTTTTGGCGTTCCATCTTCACGCAGGGCAAACTGCGGCAGGCGGGTGCGGCCGGTGAGGAGTTGTTGCATGGTGGCGGTTTTGATGGCCTGTTTTTTGGCGATCAGTTTTTCCAGCTCGCTGATCAGCGCATCGACATCGGATAGCGCATTGGCGATGGCGGCTTGTTCTGCCTTTGGAGGCATAACCATCAACATATCAGCAATCATTTCACGGCGAACCGAGTCGACTGATGACTTTGCAGTCATCGACATTATTCGATCATAGAAGTTATTGCTGAAATAGATGTAAAAATAGTAGCCATCCAATTCATCACCAAAGTTGTACATTAAATACACTCTTTGATGAAAATCGAACTTCCCATCTATATGGTGAAAGATCTTACCTGTACCTACGCCATCACCAGCGGTCAATACGCCTTCTCCATCAAACGAATAGGTGTTAATCCTTTCAACCTGTTGAGAGCGCACAAAAAACGGATAAAGCCCATCAATAACTTTATCCTGCGTATTCTTATTGCCTGTTGTGATAGAAACAACTTTACCCACAGTGGTTACCTGCCAGTCTTCTGGAATCTCTCCAACTTCCGTTTGCTTATATCCAACAGGAACGCCATTCGTAGCTATATCCGCCAGATACTTTGGACTTACTTCAGCTACTCCGCTCATACCGCCCACTCCAAACCCATGGCTTTTAGGTGACCCGCCACTTTATCGCTCAGGTTTTCTACCGATTGGGTAAGAGCAGGCAGTGGCTCGCTATAGCGCTCTTCCAACTCTTTCACCCGATTGGCCAGTTGTTGGGTGACGCGCTCGATTTCGGCGACGATATTGCTTTCAAGCGTTGCCAGCCATTTGTCGTCCACAATCAGGGATTTAATCTCATCGATGCTAAGTTTGGGGTATTGCTTACATACCGCTAAATCGAGCGCGTCTTGTGCTTCTTTTAGGGCTTTTTTGGCATCGGCCTCCGCATCAAACAGCTTTTTGGCTTGTTTTAGCGCGGCCTTTTCATCCGAGTCGGTGGCCAATTTCAAACGCGCCGTGACCGTGGCTTTGGTAACTTTGTCTTTGTCATTGAGTGCATCATTCAGCAAACCGTCTTCGCCGCTATTTTCCTCAATAAAACTTTCTAACGCTTGGCTAGCGCTATCAAGTAGCGATTGCAGGTTATCCACTTTGGCTTGTTCAGCGGCAAAAAAGCGCGCCACGATTAACGCAGGCGGTATCAGTTCGGCTTTGTATTTAGCTTTGCCAATCACTAGCTCAGGCGTTTCTTTCAGTTTTTCGCCTTTTTTAACGACTAACTCACGCAGCACCTTTCCCGCTGGCCAGCCGTCTTGCACCAGCACATACACATCGTCTTGCATGGACTCTGCCCAGTAATCCATCAGGATCTGGTAGATGTCGTATTTACTCAGGAGTGGCGTTTGTGCATAGCTTTGCAACAGATCTTCGCTAATGCGGTGAATAATCTGTTTAGGTAATTCGCCTTGTTCAATGGCGTTCAGGTTTGAACGCTGCGCCCACGCAGTAAAAGGTTCAAGGCTTTGTGCGGCGAAAGTTTTAAACTCGTCATGGTTCAGAATGGTGCTTTTCACCTCGGAAGCCTTAACCAAGGCTTGGCTATAACCTTCACGGGCAGGCTCAAACAAGGAGGCGCGAATACTCGGGAAGACTTGCCAGTAACGCTCTAAAGCATCGATGTCGCGGCTTGGGATACCGCCTTGCAGATGTGCACTTAAATCGTGCAGGTCTTCCGGTTCGCTGGAATCAATATAACGCGGAATATTCAGGTTGTAGTCGTTAGTGGCAATTTCACTGAGCGGCACCATACGCGAGTAGCGCGGCAGTTCTAACTGCTTGGTAAAAACATCGACAATTTTATGAATATCCTGGCTGCGCAGGCGGTTTTTATTGCCGTCTTTGGCAAAACCTTTGCTGGCATCGATCATAAAAATACCGCTGCGGGCATTCGCATGTTCTTTATCAATCACGATAATACAAGCAGGAATGCCGGTGCCATAGAACAGGTTGGCTGGCAAACCGATAATGCCTTTGATATAGCCTTGTTTAATCAGGTTTTCACGAATGCGCGCTTCGGCATTGCCACGGAATAAAACACCGTGCGGCAGAATAACCGCACCTTTACCGGTGCTTTTTAAGCTTTTAATGATGTGCAGCAAAAAGGTGTAGTCGCCGTTTTTCTCCGGCGGAATGCCCCAACTGAACCGGCCAAACTCATCGTCGTTGGGGTTAATGCCACTGGTCCAGTTTTTGTTGGAAAACGGCGGGTTGGCCACGGCGAAATCAAAGGTCTTTAATTGGCCATTTGCCTCTTTCCACTGTGGGTCGGCAATAGTATTGCCTTTCCAGATTTTTGCGGTGGCGTTGTTATGCAGGATCATGTTCATGCGCGCCAAGGCACTGGTGGCGTTATCCATTTCTTGGCCAAAAATACTCAAGCCACGGGGCGCTTCATCACTGGCTTTTAACAATAGCGAGCCAGACCCGCAGGTTGGGTCATAAACAGTGGCATCTTGCGGGGTGTTACTATCAATACCAATCACTTTTGAGAGAATGCGCGAGACTTCTGACGGCGTATAGAACTGGCCTTTGGATTTGCCCGATTCGGTGGCAAAGTGGCGCATCAAGTATTCGTAAGCATCGCCCAACAAGTCATCGCCATCGGCACGGTTATCGCCAAGGTTTAGCCCTTCAAAAATGCCGACTAGCTTACCTAGCCGATCAACCATTTCTTTGCCTTTGCCAAGCTTGTCCTCATCGTTAAAGTCGGCAACGTCAATGACGCCCTTTAGATCGTTTTCTTCGGCGAGTGCACTGATGACTTTGTTGATTTTATCGCCGATCTCTTTGTCGCCTTTCAGTGCGACCATATCGTCAAAGCTGGCACCTGGCGGCACCACAATCATGCCGTACGGGTCGCCTTTGTATTTATCAGAAACATACTTCATAAACAGCATGGTCAGCACATAGTCTTTGTACTGACTGGCATCCATACCGCCGCGTAGTTCATCGCAGCTGGCCCAAAGGGAAGAGTAAAGTTCGGTTTTCTTAATGGCCATTTGGGTTCCTTAATCTTTCGTCGTCTGGCTTTTGGCCGGAATATGTTCCAATAATTGGTTTAACTCGCAGTTAAACAAACTGCACAGCTTATCGAGCGCCTCTAAGTCCACCTTGAGCGCGGTTTCTTTGTACAGTAGCGTGACAGTGGTTCGGCTTAGGCCGGTTTCTCGCATCACGTCGCTAATGCGCATTTTTCTCTCGCCCATTAATCGGGCTAGGTGGCAGCGGATCATGCTCTCTCCACGGTGTTTTCTTAACCATAAACTTGGGGATTTTTCACTGTTGCTTACCCTACCACGATTATGATTATTCTCAACTTATTTGAGTTAAAACCAAATAATTGAGCGTATTTGTTATTCGTTCGGTGCTGGTTATTGGTACGCTGGCGGTTCACGGGAATGCCTCTGGCGGTATTGTCTGTGTTGGACTTCAAGCCTCGCTAGCTATTTGTGTTGACTGGCGGTTCACTGCAAGGCTACAAGCCTAAACAGGATTCATCGCCTTTTTAGTCATCCAAGATGCAGCCTTTCACGCAGTACATGCGTGGGCGGGTGTTGTCGGGCAGGCTGACTTTTCGCTGTGGTCGGTTGCCATCGGGAACTAGGTAGCCTGCGGCCATCAGTGCTTTGGCGGCGCGATCTGGGCTGAGACCTTCGGTGGCTTCACGCCAGCCAGTTGGGTAGAACAGGTAGAGGGTTTGTGGGCCGCTGGTGTCTATCCAGCCCGCCCGTTGGCGTACTTGGCTGCTGTAACCAGTTTGTTTAGGCGTAAAGCGGCTTTCGCCATGCTGCTCAATAAAACTGCGTACTTGGCGAATGGCTTGTTGGTCTTCATTGGCGGCCACACCACCGCGGGCGAGTATCCATTGGTTAAGCTGGCTTAAACAGGCGGCTTCGACACTTTGAACTGGCCAATCGAGTATTTTGGCTTGAATGGCTAACAGGCCTGCGCTGGCCAGTATGGCAAATTTTTCGGCGACTCGGCGCACTTGGCCGTCAGCCTCGGTTGGTAAGCTAGCTAAAAAGCGTTGGCGTACGTTCTGGAAAACGGGGCGCACCTGCGCGCTGTGCTGCGCTAAATACCGTAACCAGTCCAAGGCCAAGCTGCCGTAATGTTGGCGACTTTGCTGTTTTAGATGATCGGCTAAATCGGCAGCGCTCATACCATGACTCTGGTTAAACACGCCCATTTGCGCTCCGGCATCGGCACTGAGATCAATCACGCGCACTTGCTGCCCCGCTTTCACGCGCCTGCCGATACTGGCAAGATGGCTTTCGAGCGTCACTTCACCAGTAGATAAAAACACCAAACGCCAACGCGCGGGTAAGCGCATTTCACCGTATTTGCCTGCACGGGTTTTACCTTGGCCATTGGCAAGCATATAAGCGACATCACCCGCCTCTTTGGGGTCAACTTCGCCCATTTCGTCTAGCGCCAGTAAGGCATCGTTATGCGCTAATGCTGTGCCTTCTAAACCGTTGGCCGTGGCACGCCAACTGTGGCGCAGTTGATTAGGTTCGCCCCACACCGATAATGCCGGATACAGCGCCGCAGTTTTACCAGTACTGCTGGCACCGTAGAGGTGTAAACCAAAACCATCCACCCCGCACAAATGCAACAAAGGCGCAGCCAGTGCAGCGCAGACACCAACAATTAATAGCGGGTTATCCAGACAATAGCGGCCAACGTGCTGCCGCCAACTGTCGCTACTGCCTTGTTGAATAAAGCCTTCTATCGGGTGCATAGTTTGCAGCACCATGCACGGGTTGTTGTGTTCGCTTGGATAAAAGGTGAGGCGCGGATGTACATAAGCGTGGTGATGCCAGCCAATGCAGTTCACGCTGATGGCCTTTTGCGTGGCCAGTTCGCCCATTTGTTGAATAAACAGGGAGAGCAACTGCCGCGCTTTGACACTGTTACTCAGCCGCATGCCTCGGCTGAGTAGGATTCGGCGGTACTCGCTGCCGTCTCCGGCCAATAGTTCTGCGGGCATGGCCCAGTAACGATGGCGATTGTCATCGTCTAACCAGTGCAACAAATAACCGTAGTTGTCCCCTTGCGGATCGCGGGTACGGGCGGCCACTTGCAGCCAAGAGCAGATTTTAATTGGGCTATCTTGCCCCGCCGGTTGCATCACCAGCCAGTTTTGCGCGTTATAAGCAAAACCAGCCGGTAATGTTGGCATGTTGTTATTCACCTCATTGGCAGTAGGTAACGGGGTTGATGCTAATGGTTTATCCACGGCCATAAGCAGCACCGATACGGCGGGTTTCAATCCACTGGTCGATATCGCTTTCTAACCAGCCCACGGCACGCGCGCCAATACGAATGGAACTTGGGAATTCACCGTTGGCCATCAAGGCATAAATGGTGCTGCGGCCAAAGCCTGTTTTGGCCTTTACCTCGGGCAAGCGCAAAATCCGCTGTTGACGCGCTGAGTGTGTTGATGTGGTGGATGATTGTGTAGTTGGGTTCATCGTTTGCTTCCTCACTGATCTGTTAAGTTCAGTTAGGAGTTTGCCAGTACTAATCGGACGCAGTAGGCAGATAAATGCCCAGATCGTGCAGCTTTCTGAGGGTACAGGTAGCTAGCTGCCCCAGAATTGACATTATGCCCCAAGTCATAAATTCCCTGTGGGCAGGGTTAGTGTGTGCCTAAGTGGCGTGAACTAAGGCTTTGCCCAAACTGCCCCAAAAGCCCAAGGGATGGCGTACTGCTTTGAAGTTTCCTACTCAAAACTCGGTTTTGGTGAGTCGTATGGATGGAGTGTTTATATGTCGAGTGTATCGACACACAAGAAAGACATGTCGAAAAAACAGTAAAAAATCGACATGACCAGCTCAGATCTTGGCTCACTTTACTTCGAGAGATTGGCAATTTATTTCTTTACAACTTGAAGATAAAAGTGAAACTATGATTTCACTAAATTAATATTTAAGAAAATATAGTTTCACTATGGATACTGTCGAGCCAAAATCAAAACGCACTGCGGTCATATTCCCTAGACAAAGGAAGATGTTAAACATCTTGGGAGAAAACTTAACATTGGCGATGAAGAGACGCGGCATTACTCAAGAAATGATGCATAGTAGGACAGGGATTTCTAAGCCAACACTACGTAAAATATCAAAAGGTGATCCTTCCGTTTCACTTGGTCACTACGTTAAGGTTTTGGCAGTCCTAGGCTTGTTAGACGACCTAACCAAGGTCGCCCGTGATGACGAGCTAGGAAGAAAGCTGCAAGACATCCAATTGCTAAATAAAAAATAAGGGCGTCATATTCTTATAGCATTTGCTCATGTCCACATCGCTAAAACTTGGCAAATAATGCCAGCCAGCTTCAAAGAAGAAGGATAGCTATTAAGGTGCTGATTTATACTCAACCAGAACCCGCTTACACTTTTATGCGCGTAAAAGTGTGCAATGCAAGTTGAGTCCTCTATGCGTTTTACCGAACGGGGGAATGCAGAGGTTGGAGGCTTACACAAGGCGACTTAAAAGGTAATAAGCTGTAAACCTTGATACCTGATATTCGACACTCAGTCTTATCTCTTTTGGATACCATAGTATCCATATTGAGCTTATTTCTATTAAAATGGACACCTTTATGTCCATTTCAGGCTAAGTGAGCTTTCTGCTGACTCATTACTATCGCGTAGAACCAGTGAAAAAATGGCAAAGCAATGTTGACGGAAATCGTGCTCGATAAAGCCTTTCAAAACTGCTATTTTTAAACCCTAACAGCAGCGTAAAAACGGCACTGTTTTTCCATTGCTAACCACTAAGATTTAGTAAAAGCCATAGGCAAGTGGTGGGCAGTTTGGTGGGCAAACAGGCATTTTTGAACGGTTTTTTTTCGGTAACTTATTGATTTTTTGAGGGTCTAGACCGCTACTCAATGAGCAGATCCAAAATATAGAATGATGTTTAAGTGATATTAAGCGAACCGTTGTGAAGCTAAGGCCCCGTTTTTCGGGGCTTTTTTGTGTTTTTAATTTATAGATATAAACCTGAATTAGGTTTGTACAGGCCTTATGTTATGTGCACTTTCACTCGATCTGTTTTTATCAATGATTGCAGTAAACTCTTTTATTGAGAGGTGTAAGTTACAATGCGTTGGATAGCTTTTAAGGGGATAAGTTGCGGAAATAGATAACTGAAGAGCGAGCTTCAAAGCGCTTATCCTTTACTTAAGTAATTTTATTCTGATCCCATTTATTCGATTATCTTTATTTATATAAATCTAATATAAGTTTATATTGGCCTGATATAGGTTGATATGGGCTTGATGTAAGTTTATATTGGCCCCATACAGGTTTTGTTTTTGAGCCATAATGGTGGTGAAGGGTAGATAAAAACGATGTTGGAAGATGTTTTAGGTAATGTTAATAAAGAACGAGTGCTGGTTTATTTAACCGCGCGTGGTGATGGTTATCCAAGTGAAATAGCTGATTTTTTTAATGCGCCAGCAACACCTATACAGGTTCAAGCAGAGAAACTTGAAACCGCTGGTGTGTTGTATAGTCGCTTGGTTGGCCGGTCTCGAGTGTATTCATTTAACCCTCGATGTGTTTATGTAAAGGAGCTTAAGGCGCTTATCACGCGGGCACTCGAGTTCTATCCAGAAGATATTTCCACCGCTTTACTGAATAATCGCCGCCGTCCGCGTAAACCAGAGAAGCCTCTAAAGCGAAGCATAAGTGACTGATCAAAAATTAATTCATTCAGAAATAAGTGCTAGAGAGTTAGCCGGTTTAATTGCTTATCATTTAGCAGCTCAAGGTATTGATGTGACCTTAGTGGGAGGAACCTGTGTTTCAATTTACTCAAATGATTTTTATCAATCTGACGATTTAGATTTTGTGGACCCTTCCTATACACCCAGTAAAAAGCTAAAAGAAGTAATGGCTCAAATTGGCTTTAGTCCAGTAGGTCGTTACTACGAGCATCCTGATTCTCCTTTTGTTATTGAATTTCCCGCAGGTCCGCTTTCGGTTGGCGATGACCCGATAAGGGAGTGGTCAACGCTCGCTACCTCTATGGGTACGTTTACCCTGATCACTCCGCAAGATTGCATTAAAGATCGATTAAGTGCTTACTTTTACTGGAATGATCGGCAAGCGCTTGAGCAGGCTGTTTGGGTCGCTAAAGATCAGGTAAATAATTACGATCTTGATGAAATTAGTCAATGGGTTAAACGGGAAGGCGAGTTTGAAAAATATCAAATTTTTATTGAGCTTCTGAACGATGAATAGCCTTAGTTGTTTCTTAAATGAAATTAAAAGTAGAAGTTGGTAAGGCAGTTGTTCGGTATAACCGAACAACTGCATTTTCGTCTAATTCACCTTCAGTAAAGATATTTTTTATATGCCCACTAATGGTTCTTTTGCTTTCCCATACAACTCACCAATCATGGCTTGAGGGATATGTTCTGTCATTCATTTCACCTTCGGCATAATTGATAACACCCTTTTTTCACACCACTGCCTCTTCGTACACTTTTTCAACCTCGGTAAACTTAGTTACGCTCTCTAGGTGAGTTAAGGTTGTGAGTTTCATCGAGTTTTTCATTGGGCGATGTGGCACGTTGGTCACTGGCGTTTGCAGCGATAGCGGTTTGCCGAGCTCAAATAAATAATACAAATCAGCAGACCCTGATTTTTTACCCGCTTGATCTTCGGTAATGGTGTAGCGTGGTAACACAGTTACGCGTTTAACCGGCCAAAGTTTGTCAATTTGCTTAGTTGAACTTTGGGTGTCTGAGGTAGACGCCAACGCTAAATAACGAATTTCCTCGGCGATATGTTGCTTAAATTTCTGCAAAAACGTACTTTGCGGCAGGTGATACCACTGCGCTATGCCGTGCTCAAATTTGTCAAAGTAGCCATTATCACGGCCACGTTGCCCACCTAAGGCTACTGTCATCGTCAAATCAGGGTACAGCACTTGGCGCATGCCGTAATAGGGTATGCGTGCAGCTTCTTGTACGTAGAGCCTTTCCGCCATGCCGGCCACGGGATACATGGTCTCATTGCCTTGCCCTGTTTGTGTATTAGGTGCTGTACCAATTTGGGCTTGCAAGAACTCTAGCAACCACTGGTGACCGGAATAACCACTCACAGTCTGGCTAGGATCAGTTTGACTGGACTCATTTTGGCTAGGTAATAATGCGCGCCAATACCCACTTCTTCTATCGCGGCTTTTCTTAGCGGATTGACCCGCCATTGAGCGTGATGGCGATTGAGACAGACGAATTCAAGTATCCACCACAAACTTAAACCACAATTCCTTCGCCTTTTACACGCTCAAGCAATTCAACAAGCACAAGACATTGCTTCTCGGTAGGTATCTTACTTGGCATTTTAGTAGCAACATTTACAATGCCAACTTCTTTTTGAGACAGCAGTCCTTTTGTGCGGCACTGCTGTAACAGAGCTGTCCATTTGGTCGCAGGGATATCTAAGATCTGCTTCTGTGCCTCAATTCCATCGTCCATTTTCTGGACTTTGCGAGCTTGCTTTTTCTCATTCTGTATAGCTTCTTTTGAGACAAGACTATCTTTAAAACCCTGTGGCAATAGATCATCCAGCCTGTCTGATCGCTCTCTTAGCCTTTGCCAACACCCTTCCTTTTTACACCACTCTGTAACGTTAGATATTCCTTGCTGAGGTAAAGTAATCTCGTCATGAACGAGCTCTGAAGTAATCTCTAAGGCCCTTTCTAAATCACTTGATATAAACTGAACATTCCAAATGCGCATAAAGTCTATAGACTTGTTGTGCATTGAAGCATAATGCCCCAATAGAGCTAATGTATAAGCAACAACATTTGCTCTATAACCTCCGTTATACCAAGGCTGAGCTGAAACCAGCTTTTCTGTTTTTCTGAACAGGATGGCGCGGGCTATAGCCCGTTTATAATAAAACTCGCTAAAGCCTTCAGATGATTTTTCCCATTCAGAGCCAATTCGCTTCGCATACTGAGCAAAGTTTTTCTGCGCCCCAAGGTTAACGAACCTTGGGTTCTCATCCCAGACATTCTCAAACTTAGCAAGGTCGGTTTTGGTGAACATCTGTGGCTTAGGATTTTCTGCCTGGAACTTTTTCTTTTCACCTTGAGTAAGCTTGCTTTGCGCGTCAGCATATTGACCACGAGCACGCTCATAAAACCATTTTGTCTCTCGTAGTGCCCCCTGTTGAGCCGGCGCCCAAATACGCCTTGAGAATTCTTCCATACGAATATGAAACGGATGGTTTGAAAAGAAATCAGCAGCATTTACTCTGTTCTGAGTGTTTGCGTATTCAGAAATTCTCGGTACGACGACTTCACTTTGTTCGCTATCAATAACTGATAGTTTCATCTGAACAAAAATCCCTTCCAAGGAGGCCTTGTCTTTACGACTGGTATGAAATAGAGAAGCTGTAGTTTGACCACCGTTCACTATTTGTAGATCTTTCATGCGCACAACTTCAAGCCCGGCATCTCCTTGCCTGACTTCTACTTCCTGAGCAGTGGCAGTAATACCGTTGTTATAAGCAAAGAACATTTGCGGCTCATTGATAATGGTACTTCTAATACCTTTATTAACATTCCCTCGGGCCTGCAAAAAACATCGGACGTTCTGTTCTAATAAGCGAGCACCATATTTTTCATACATTGATGACAACATAGTTGCTGGGATGACTATAAGATAAGACTTGTAAGTATCTGAGCCTAAATGTGCTGGCAAGCACGAAATCCCCGCCCCATAGGTTTCAGGAAAATTGATATCAAGAATTTCCTTATGGCCTCGGGAGCTTTGTTGGCGCTGTAACCTTGAAACATCCCAAATATGATATGAAGCTGGCACCCCAGAAATCTCACCATCTTCAATAGCGCTAACTCGACCACTCAAAGCTCGCTCAGAAAAGAGATAAAAATTCACCTTTCGAATTGCGCGTCCTCGATCATAAATTTGCCTTGATAGCCCATATTCAGGAGCAGTCTCTTCGAGATCTTTGAATAATTCCTTGCTTTTACTTGCGTCAAAAAACTTCGCAACTCGCTTAAAAGCGCTATCTACATCCGTCCCCGTAAGAGAAGCCAGCTCTTCTCTACAATCGAAATCAGCAACGAAAAGATCTAGAGCCCCCTCATCATTAAACCAGTAACCATCAACCCTCATTCCTCTTTGTGCGCGATAGTGACAAAGCTCAAACCCTTCCAAAAATCCGGTATCCATCAACTCATCAGCGACGGTTTCTACAAACTGCGACAATTGAAAGCTATTACTGGCTTCTGCTCCAGCTAACAAGTCCTGTTTGAAATCATGAAAAAATTCCTGGATGGTTTGTTCCATTTTACTTCCCCCATACATCCTTATCTGCGCATAAAAAATCGTGAACGCTTTCTAACTTAATTTCATAACCAACTCTTGTAAGACTTATATTTAATTCAGATCTTACGATCTTTGGAAACTCACTTTCGACGCGATATGTCTGCTCTTCAGCGACAATAAATTTAGGCTTATCGTAAGCAAGCATTTGCACATAGCCAGCTTTAGCTAGCTTTGTATCAAACATCTCTATAGCTTCAGCCTCAGTTAGCATTTCCTCAACTGCATTTACTAACTCGTTCAAGGAAATTGATGCTTTTGGTTCAGGCATATCAACTAATCTAAAAACCTTGAGAAACAGGCTGCTGTTTAAGCTTTCGAGCTGATCTTCAGAAGATATTTTGACTGCATTTCTCTCTCGGCCTGATAGTGACTTAACCTCTACGGCAGTATCTGAAAATATAAAATCCTGATGAGATGTTTCGGGGCCCTGCCATGCTTCTAATGCATCCAGCTCATTATTCATTTCACCTATCATTTGTTGCAGGAACTTAAGCTCACTGAATAATCCCCTTACTTCTTCTGCACTCAGCACCCGGCCTTTCTTCCCTGCCATAAATGCTTTCCAGCGTTTTATCTGGGAAAGAGCAACAGACAACCCAACCAATGGGTCTGAGACTTCAGAAAGTTCATGAATCAATGTTTCGCATAAGCTATAAAAGAGATCTTGATCGACATGCTTCTCAAGAACCAGAATCAAGCCCTGATTCCCTGTCGTGCTTAGCAACCTGTAATCAATCTTTATCCCATGAATAGACACCATATTTTTTTGAAAGATCTCTGCTCCATCTTCACTCATTTCATAAATAAAGACACAGTGTCCGCTAGAGTCCTTTCCCCAGTACAACGGAAGATGTCTGCTGATTTTTATCTGTCTTACACTTAGGTCTTCAACGGGCGTCTTAATATCATTCCATGGATTTGTTTTACTCATCATCATCCTCATCTTCTGGCGCATCAAATATTCCGCCATGCAATTGATTAACCCAAACAGTGTTCGCTACGACGCTGACACCCTCTGAGTAATCCCCAGGAGGAAAACTGATTCCGAATGCAGGGACATCTTCCTTCGAACCTTCCCCTTCACCTAAATTCAAAGCGTGCACCATTAAGAGTGGTTTTTTCCTGATAGTTCGATAGTGGAAATCAGACGGCTTCTTACCACTTTCAGTGGCTAAATCTTGGGCCGCTTGTTTCTGAGAATCGCTAAGACCTAATTTTTCGTCTCCCCTACTGGCTACACGGTCTTTAGTCAAACGCCAATACCTGCCTTCTTTGACCTCAGCGCCTTTTCTTAACTGTGGCCCAAGAACTCCTTCAGCACTGTCCTCGCCTTTTTTCATGGAAATGAGAAGTACATCAGCAGATGAAAACAAGGGATAAATTGACTTTATATATGATACTACTGCTGACCTTCTCTCCAAAAAACTCTCGTGAACACGAAATGAATTTAGGAACTTAGCAAGCTGGTTCAGGTTGACGTCTCTTATAATCCAACCCTTATCTGTATCTTCAATGTAAGAACTACCTTTGCCGAACCCCGCCTTCCAATAGTTCTTTACTAAATCTCGATTATCGCTGGAAATATCATCGTCATTTGAAAGAATGTAGCTCTCTACAAGTCGACCACTAAAGTTATGTTTAAAAGTACGCTTTTCTCCAGCCCTCATCTTATTTGTAGCAGTTACGAGAAGGCGATCTGGGTGATCCAAGACATACAAACCAAACTTTTTCGGACTAAGGCCGTCTCTTCGCATTTGCTTGATCTGCTCTCTTAAGTCATCAGAAGACTCAGCAATATGCGAATACCAATCTATTGAATCTCTAGACAGGTGAACCCTGCATAAATCATCATAACCGGAACGATAGCCAAACCAACGCCCCATCTGCATTAGCGTGTCGTACATTCGAGTGTTTCTGTACATGTAACTAATACATAGGCCCTCAATTGTAAGACCACGAGAAAGACTTAAACCACCTACAGCAATAGCTGTTAAACCATGACCATCTCTTTCATATTTTTTGTAATCAAGCGGCTCATCGGACTTACTGTTAACAACAAAAGTTCTTATGGATTCAGCAGCGTCATACAACTCACGCTTTAGCTCTTCCCAAGAAACATCAGCATCCCAAAAATCAGCTTCAAAAACCTGTTTCAACTGATCCATATTTTCATTTTTTTGAGAGACTGAATCCGGCATCAAATAGTTTGCCTTGATGGCTTCCCTCAGTTTTTTGAGATATACGCTGATGTGTGTGCGGACTAATGTTTGAACGTCTACAAACCGCGAAACATTTACGAGCATGGAGCAATGTTTTTCATCTTGCCCTCTTAGCTTTCTTATTGCTTTCACTACAACAAATTGCCGTGTAGCCCTGTAAAGCGATGGAGGAAGATCTTGAACATCGAAATCTTTTTTATGGGAGAAAGGTATGTAGTTTTCTGCATCATCAATTGTTTCCAAAATTCGATCAGAGCTCTCATCATCCAGGAAAACCCTATCAGGGCCAAAATATGTTGTCGGAGCATCGAGACAATAAATAAAGTCCCGAGGAAAGAGCTCTTCTCGAAGTTGTTCATCACCATATGCATCAGGATTAATGAAAATATTAGCGAACGGCGTTGCCGTGTATCCAACATAGCAAGACTTATCAAACAAACTCAAAATCTCTCTAATTCTTCTGTTTGTCTGTGTCGGGTCAGTATCTTCTTTTTTAGTATTGATAGACGCGTTATCAGCTTCATCATCAATCATCAGCATGGGAACGTCCTTAATTTTTCCATGCCCTTTAGAATTCAATTCATCTAACCAACGGTGCAGTGATTTTAATGTTGAAACATTTTTCTTGATAACGAGTATCACCGGCTTACTAAAGTCGTTGATACTCCAACCACTGTGATCAGCTGTCTTCTTATTAAAATCTGCATATATGTTAGTCAGAGTAGCTGGGTGAGGATAATCGTCATGACCAACTCCAACAATTTTCCACTTGTCTTCAACGCGTGTCCTACCAACAAAACCTTCATCAACCCGCTCTTGCGTCTGTTTACGGAGGTTATTATGAACACCAGCGATTACAATAATGAACTTGTATCCAGCATCTGCCGCTTTTGCCACCAATCCCATATAATTCGCTGTTTTACCCGATTGCACGTGACCAATAACTAATCCACGTCTATCCCACACACCGGACGATGTCGGATCTTGAAGATGACCAAGTATTTTCGTGCCTACATCACTCAAAGACTGAACTACAGTAGGAGACCATTTCTCTTTCTTAAGATGCTTTTCATATGCGTCAGAATAAAACCATTCAATATCTTTACGCTTATAAACCCACTCTTTGTCATGAGTGGCTTCGGGGTCAACAAGTGAAACACCCAATCCCATTCTGGAATCTATTTCATAGTAAGCTTCCTTTGCACAACTTATCGCATCACCGTCATCAAGGCCTAACACCTTTGCCAGATCTACTGCCAAGGCATCAACTTCTTCGCGTGTTGGAACATACTCTGACCAACGCGTTTTTGCAGCTGTGATCAAGGAGACAGTAAAATTCTTTTTTGCCTCCAACTTCGCTTTCTCATTCCCCATTTTTAATCCCTTCAAAATATTGTTCTACCAGTTCCTTGTGAGCCTCAAACATGCGTACAGAGTCAACAACACTCCGAAACATATCGACATTTATCTCACCAGAACCAAATAAAGAATTTCTAAGCTCTTCAAGCTTTTGCAAAACATTGTTTTTCTCTATTGAGAATTGATCAATGCTTCTAGGCGCTGAAGAATAATCCGAGTAGATCATCTCTACTGGAATTGCTGCTGAAACGGCTTCCAGATATGAACGTAAAGTTGAAGACTGTTGGCCTGACAAACCCTCCTTTAAGCTTTGTAAAAGAGGATGAGATAAATTCAACTCAAACCGAACTCGATCTTTATCACCATAACGTTCCCAAATTGGCTCAGGAGAATCTTGAAAAAGCTTCTGCCCTCTACCCCGATGAATTCTGGTACTTGTGCCAGTGACTTTAGATATTATCTGCCTAAGCCTTTCTCTAACTTCGTGCGGCGGTCTTGCTCTCGATTTTTTAATATCAATTGTCCAGCTTTCGTCTAGAGCATTTGGAAAATCAATCTGAACTCTGGCAAGCTTGGTAGCCTCGCCCTTGGGAACCAATCTGAACCAGTCTCCCCAAGCCATAAGCCTGCCATTCCGGTAGATATATGCTCCCTGGTTTGAGATAAAGCTGCTTCGATCTTCGTAGAAATCATATTCCTTCGCCGTGAGCTTGCTATGATGCGGTAGGATGTATGGCTGTATAACTACTTCCATACCATCAACGCGGACTATTTCCTCTGGTAGCACCTGTGTCGCTTTAATTTTTCGACAGAAAGGATCGAATGCATCTACGGGTTTACCATTTATACGAATGCTAAATTTAGGATGATGTTTAACTTCACCAGCTAGAAACCTATGAAAAACCAGAGACAAATGACGATCAACGAGATCCAGTTTTTCAAAAACAATTTCATTTCGCTTGCTACCATACTGATCTTCAAACAACCGATCCAGCTTAGTCCAGACAACCGCTGTTCCAGTCGCACCTAACTGTCCTAAATAAGGTATTTTTTTGATGTCCTCGTCATCCAGAATTGAGAGACACCATTCATCTCTCTTACTTACATGATCTAAGTCCCATTCAGCCCCACAAACTATAGAATTTATCGAGCTGACGACCGTCAAATTTCTACATTGTGAAAATGAAGCTGTTTTCAAGCCCAAACCAAATCGACCCAGGTCATTAGGCTCTCTAGCCTGCTTGGGGTTAGCTGAACCATGTTTCATTGCGAGTAGAAGTTCGTCCTCTGTCATTCCACTTCCGTTATCTATGATAACCAGTGTCGGCTTTTCGCAAGTCAAATCGCAGTAGATATCGACTTCAGTCGCTCCAGCAGTAATGCTGTTATCTATTATGTCAGCAACAGCTGTTGCCAAAGAATATCCAAGGTCTCTCATAGACTCAGACAGTGATGCAGCACTAGGTGGTAATGTTACTTCTCTCACTATGACTCACCTCTTTAGATCATGTAAGTAGAAAATATATCGAAGCTGAATTGACTTAATGTCATAGGTATCGAGTCAATATTTAATTAAATTTTTTATATCACTGTGCTTAATTCTAGGTAAGGTGTGAGTTATCAATCCAATCGATTGTTATCAACAATTCATATCTTTTCATGGAAGATAAAGTCTTTTAATTTCATGCGGTTATGTTGTTATAACGTAAATGTTATTCTGAATCAAATTGGATTATAAAAAATGAAATCCCGAGTAAATCCTTAATAAATAATGATATTATTCATTGATGATGAGGAAGTGTTTGTATCTACTGTCTAGCTCATTTCTTCAAGTTAACAATTCCAGAACGATTCTACCAATCTGTTGTGCCAAATACGGTGGCACAGCATTTCCTACCTGAACATACTGCTGTGTTCTATTCCCCTCAAATAAATAGTTATCTGGGAAGGTTTGCAAACGCGCGGCTTCGCGTACTGTTAAGCTACGGCACTGTTTAGGATCATAGTGAATAAAATAGTGACCATCTTTGGAAATATGACTGGTAACGGTTGTAGAACACTTGTTCGCAGCTTGAGTTCTAAAACGATCAGCGTGTGCACCCGATTTCCAGTTTTCATGAGCAGGAGCAAGATCATCCGGAAAGTCTCTTGCCTTAGGTGATGTCCCGTCACTTAACTGAGTATAAGCAGCGCTGAATGCATAGCGCAGAAAATCGCTTTCCATATGCCCACGAGTTTCATGATTTAGCACGCAAGGAGGCTTTTCAGCTCTATACCACTCAATTAAATGCTTCGGCATTTGCCTTGGGTACTCAACGGGCTGGGATGCAGAACGTGCTAGTTTTTTAAGAGGCTTAATATCTAGCGCTCCTGCTTGTTTAAACCGTTCTTTAAGTAATCGATTAATAGTAGTCGCATTCTTTGAAATGGTCGTTTCCCAATCTTTGGTTATGTCTTTGCGCTTTGAAAAACCACTTCGTAACTTTGGTAGCTCCCCTAATACTTGTTCTACCGTCGATTGGTGGTCAAAGGGGATAAGAGTCCCCGGAATCCCTCCAAGATCAGCACGTACACCCAATAAAATAACTCGATGACGGGCTTGAGGAACACCGTAATTCTCAGACTTTATTAGGAAGTCGCTAGGGTCATCATAAACTGGGTTAGTGGCATCCTTTGCCTTTACCACCAAAGAGAACACTTTGTATCTGGGTGTTGCAATTTTTGTCACACGTCCCGGGGCTCTCAAATCTTTGAGAATTCTCGGGAACATGATTTCCCCGTCTATTTTTGCAGAGAGGATACCTCGAACATTTTCCATAACGAATACATCCGGTTGCGCGATAGATAGCACTTTTAGATATTCTTTGTACAGAAAGTTACGATGATCTTTTTCTGCCTTATAGTCTTTTATGCCTGCGTTGCGAGAACGACCTGCAAGTGAATAGGCCTGACACGGAGGGCCCCCTATAACCACTCTCGGCTTATTTCCGTGAGCTTTAACCAGTTCTTCGATTCTCTGATGAATGTCGTCGTTGTCATCGCCCAATGCATGGGGAGTATAAAGAGTCTCTTGCTGAGCTTCTTTCGCCTCTAGAGGAAAACGAGAAAATAATTCTTCTCTAGTTAAGTTACCCAGTAGATAGTCGTTGTAGCTATTGAGGCCAATCCCAGAATCTTTAATCTTTCTATAAAAAGCTCGAGTGGTAAGTGTTTTGTGAGCTGAAGCCTCTTTTTCTACAGAAACACCTATCTTGAAAAATGCATGACCGTTTCCATCTTTTACCGATGAAAAGCCTTCCCCGAGTCCGCCAGGACCTGCAAAAAGGTCAATAACTAGCGCTTCTTTAGTCTTCATTAGCTTCTTATCACAAATCGCATAATCATACCCATAATAGATAACAAGACAAGATTGTCTTAGTTTATGTATACACAAAGCAATAATTTATACTTGTGACGTTTGATATGTATAAATTTCAAAGAAAATTATACATATCTTTTGGGTACTTATTGGGGTAATCAGGGCTATGCCTTTCGTTTCTAAAGATACCAAAACTATCAAAGGCATCGTTCACACACCCATGCAAACGAAGCTTTCTGTTGCTAGGTAATGGTAGTCTTTAAGACTATGCCCAAACTGCCCCAAAAGCCCAAGGGGTAAGTGGCGTGTTACAACACATGGAGTATGAGGTAAAGAATGAACGTGAAACTATAACTTCATTATCCAACCAAAAATGAAATAGTGTTTCACTTACTCATTAAACGCTAAACGCCGATTCTTTCATGGCTTGCTCTGCTCGGCTGATCCCTAGGCGCTTAGCAACGGTTTGCCACAGCTTAACCGCCATTAATACTTCATCGTAAATTTGCATGGCTTGGGTTTGCGAAAGTCGGAAGAAGTCTTTTACGTCAAACGCTAATTGGTAGTCTAAAGCGTTGTCTGCATCGGTAATATTCAGATGCAGGCCATGCTTACCCACTATCGGGTTTAAATCATAAGCGGGTGATAACTTCCAGCCATTCTTTGTTAATAAAAACCCATGGTTACGCAGGTGGTCATCCGTGTTGGACACCGCAATATTAAACACGATACGTCGCCATAACTGTGCTAAATCAGCTTCGGTTTGTGCACCAGAATTGGAAATAAATTCAGCAATCTCTAAGTAGCTGGCACCTTGAGATTGTTCACCATCATACTTTTCGTTTTCAAAATAGCGAAGCTGTGTCATGGCCGATGAAAAATGCAGCCGCTTTTCACCGTCGCGGTCAAACCGTTTGGTTAAAAAGGTATGGTGCTGTGACGAAAATTGCTTGATCTCACTTGGAAACATGTGAACACCTGCCGCAAGAGCCAATTCATAACAGACCATCTCCCATGCGCCCACGTCATGGGTATCATTTAGATTGGGAAACTTGGCAATCCACAAGTGGCCTTGTTCATCTGTGACACAAGCCTTGGGCCTTGCACCACCTAATGATGAGCCTGGGGAAATCAGCATTTTCAACCAGCGGTAATACTCGTCACTGTCGATGTTATCGTCTTTTTCAATCTGCATTGCTGCGTGCTCTATCTCTCGCAAAGAAGCCATTGGTGGCGCAGCAAACTCAGCGTTGTCATCTAAGAACGCAGCCGAGCCTGTTCGCTTAAATCGAATACCACCCATCCGGTAAGAGTCGTGTACGCCCAGCAGGTAATCTAGCTCGTTTAATCGACTTGTTGCTCGAATACCTTTGCGCGCTTCAATGGCCGCACGCCGCTGCATTAAAATACGCCCCCATCTATCAGGCGATGAATCAAGAAATGCACGAAAGTTTTTATTGGCTTCATCGTTGTAGAGTTCACCGGAGTGGAGGGTCAGGATGGGATCAATTTGCAAACGATAGGCTGAAGTTAAAAATGCTTTATCGTAGGCAAAACTAAACACGCCACCTCGGCTTGAATCGCTGTAAGTCAGCTGTCCTATTAGCAAAGGGGGCTCAATTGGCTGCCAGTCGACATAGACTTCGACGATTTCACGGCTCATCTTGAACCTTCCAGCAATTTTATGTTTTGCAGCTTGATACCCACTTCATCATGAGCGGCCATTTCTGCAAAGTTGCTTTCCATGCCAAGAACGGCCATCACTTTTAAGTAAGTGCCTATGGCAACGCCCGGATCACCTGCGAAGACTTTGTTCACGGTTTTATGATCAAAGCCAGTACGTTCACACAGCAGCTTTTTTGTAAAACCACGTCGTTTCATAGCCAACAGCAAGTCTTCACCAAAATGAGTCAGAATTTTGCGCTGCTTTGGAAACAGTACATTGTGCAAATCACGTTTAGCCATAACACCAACCAAAGGGACTATATTCCCATTTTACTCAATATAATTGGATTTATATCCTGTTTTTAGGTTTGGTTTGCGCGTTGGCCAAGGCGAAAATGTGAATCCCTGAATGCCAAAGACCATCAAATTACACTTTTATGCGCATAAAAATGTAAAATTACACACTTTTCTGCGCGAAAAAGTGTGGGATGCAAGGTAAGTAATCATCTGTGTATTTTACGGAACGGGAAAATGCAGCGGTTAGAGGTCTATACAAGGTGACTTCAAAGGTAATAATCTGTAGACCTTGATATTCGATACTCTGATTTATCAATATTGGATACCATAGTATCCATATTGAGCTTATTTTTATTAAAATAGTATCCATATTGAGCTTATTTTTATTAAAATAGACACCATAATGTCCATTTCAGGTTAGGTGAGTTTCCTACTGACTAACCACTATTGCATAGAACCAGTAAAAAAATGGCAAAGCTATGTTGACGGAAATCGTGCCCGATAAAGCCTTTCAATACTGCTATTTTTTACCCCGAACAGCAGTGTGAAAACAGCACTGTTTTTACACACTCAATAGCCAAGAAGTATCACTAATATTCAGTAAAAGCCAAGGGGAGTGGTGAGAAATAAGCACTTTTGAACGGTTTCTTTTCGGTAACTAATTGAGTTTGTTAGGGTCTAGGCCGCTACTCAATGAGCAGATCCAGGATATCGAAGAACCATAAGCTGACCTGAGCGCAAAAAAAACGCATCCATTGGATGCGTTTTTTACGATAGATGATGCCTACTCTTTAGAAATCATATTTCGTATCAGTATAGATCTGGAACGCTTTTTCCCAAACTTCGCCCACTTCACCGTTGCCGACCGGTTTGCCGTCAAGTTTAGTTACGGGTGCGATCTCTTTCGATGAGCTAGTAATCCATAGCTCGTCTGCATTGCGCACTTCGTCCATTGTCACAACACGCTCTTCTACTTTTAGCGAGCCGTCGGCTTTTAGGCTGTCCAAAATAATACGGCGGGTAATACCCGGTAGGATTTGGTTATCCTGAATCGGTGTGATGACAACGCCATCTTTTACGATAAAGGCGTTGCATGAGCTGCCTTCTGTCAATTCACCGTCGGCGTTGTAGAGTAGGGCTTCATCGTTTCCAGAGGAGTAGCCTTCTTGGAAATGAATCACGTTACCCAATAGCGCAGTTGATTTAATGTGACAACGCTGCCAGCGAAGATCTTCAGTGCTGATCATGCTGTATTGAGTTACTTTAGCGCGATCTACAGGCTCAGGGTCTTTGATTGGGAATGTGAAAGCAAAGACCGTCGGCTCAACATTTTCTGGGTAGGCGTGGTAACGCTTTACGTCGGTTCCGCGTGAGATATGAACATAGACGCCTAGATTAGTTGCTAAGTCGCTGTTGCGTGCAACAAGGTCATCCAGAAGAGTTTTCCACTCTTCCGCTGTCTTTGTGCATTTGATCTCAATCGCGGCAAGGCCATTGATCATACGTTCGATGTGGGGCATTAAGCCTACAGATTTCCCAGCATAGTATGGGATAACTTCATAAATGCCGTCGCCGAATAAAAAGCCTCGATCGAGAGGAGAAATTCGTGCTTCTGACAGGGGCTGATATTCGCCATTCAGGTATGAAATGCTCATACTAACGTTCCTTCCACTTATATGCTTATGGGTTTTCTGCTTCTAGTCGTCTGCTAAGTATAGCGTTGTATATAAAAGGGCATAGCACTAGACGGCTTTGTTTAGTCACACATTATCGGAATGTGTTGAGTGCTGTTTGGTGAGTCTGTTGATTTTACCTATCGACAGAACAGCAGGGCCGATCTTTAGGCTGAAGCAGCTGGATGCGAAGTTTCTAGTAAAAGTTTATTTCTTTCAATAGCTTAATAAAAATAATGAAATATTCTTTTATAATTTTAAAATACAGGTTTTTTATCTATATTTTTCTTATTTGGTAGCTTATTTAGCTAATCATTAAGGTGCGTGTTGTTGATGATCATTTCCTAAGGTTTTAGCTGGTAATGATTTCACGACTGCTGTCGGCTAATAGTTTAGGCAAAATTCGATCGTCATCTAAACGCCAGTGGCAGCTAAAACCTAAATCGGGGGGGCGTTGTCCGATGTCGAGTTTTATAAGTGACCCCTGCACTAAGGAGTCTTTGATAACAGGCTCAGGAAGTAGAGCAACCCCAATAGCTTGTTGAGCTAAGGATAATAGATTTATAACTGAGCTACAGGTATGAAAAAGCAGTGGGTCGTCCTTGTAAGGTGCAAATAGCTGCTGCATATATTCCCATGGGCGAGTATTGCGGGGAAAACTAAGAATTGAGTAGCGAGTAAGGTCGGTAATCGTGGTTATTTTATCAATATTTGGGTGATTGGGTGAGCCAACCCAGTGCTGTGGATAACTGCATAAGGGTTCGCTTACCAGTTTTGGGTGGGGAGTAAGGTTGGAGACGGTTAGTGCTAAGTCGAGTTGATACTCCTCTAGTTGCTTAGTTAGTGTTGTAGTGACATCACTAATAAGCTCAAACGATATAAGTGGATATTGCTTTTGCCAGTGCTTAAGTAAGTCAGATAGCCACAGGTACGAGAGGGTATCGGTAATGCCGATACGTAATGTACCTCGTTGAGGGTTCTCTTCGCTGACCTGCTCCTTCATCTCTTGACTGATAGCGAGAATCTTTTCTGCATAAGGAAGTAGTTGTACGCCGCGTGGAGAGAGATGAGTGCCCCGTTGATCGCGGATAAAAAGTTGTACGCCTAATTCATCTTCGAGTGAATTGATTCGAGCAGAGATTGTGGGCTGAGTCGCATGGAGTTGTTGAGCCGCCGCGTGGAAACTACCGAGCCTTGCGACTTTTACAAAGGTGTTTATATTTCTTAGACGCATAGCGCGCATCTCATTAAAATGAAGCTACTCACTATAACTAAGTCTGTTCAGCCAATCTAGGGTCATAAAGAGCCAAGATTGGCATACGAATATAGCTTAAAATCGTCGTTCGGTTTTAGTTATAACCGATTAATCCACGTAGTTCGGCAATAATACTGTCTCCCTCGGAAACGGGTAAGCCATCTTCGGTTAGCTCGTTTTCACGGGTGACGCCATCGACACTACCTAGTTTTGATAGGTATTTCAGAATCTCGATAGGCTTAACATCATTAAGTAGGTCTTTGTCGTTCCAGAGGCTTAGAAACGTGATAATTCCGTATGCGCCCCAGTTAGAAACGTCGGCAATAAGCAGTTCATCTACTTTTGTGGCGGATGCCATAATATCGAGCTCTTTCAGGGCTTCTTGAATATTGCCCATGCCGATCTCGTTACCGCCATCGCCAATGCCTATTGTTGGGCATTTTGCATTACGGACGAAGGTATCGAAGCAGGCTGTGCGATCGCTGATGCTTTCACCGCGCATATTGTAGTATTCGCCATCTTCCGCCTGTCCTGGACGTTCAATTGATAATACTGCGTCAGGGTTGTAGTTATATAAAGCTTTGAAAGCTTCTAGCGTACGCTCTTGATGCTCACCGACGCTGATCTCGTGTATACGGTAATTGTTCATTAGTGCTTGGGATACGGGAGGGCCACAAACAATAACGGGGGTAGCGCCTAAGGCTTCTAATGCTTGGTAAAGGGCGATCGCTCCTACAGGACCATCGGTTTCAAACGTATCAACAACCGGAAAGCCTGTGCCAATCAATACATGGCCTTTACATTTGTTGAGTGTGCGAGCGGCACGCAGATAGTAGCCGCTGGCCAGTGCTGGCTGTATTGTTTTCATCCCACGTAGATTACGCGCAACTAATAGATCTTCAATTTGTTTGCTTAATACTGCTTCGTTGATCGAGTTGTTCTGCATAGGTTTTGTTTCCAAAATTATGTTGACCCGCAGCTAGGCTGCGAACGCGTATTCGTCTCTTAACGTACTACTTGCCTATGTTTTCGGGTGTTGTTCGTTCAAATTTTACGTGGGCAAGGCAGTGTAAGTTATGGGCTTCATCAATACTGATCTCTTCAAATGAGACGGTAGAGCCTGGTAATTGCTGTGCTAAGCGGGCGGTGTCAAGGGAGATCATTGAGCCTATTTTGGGGTAACCGCCAATAGTCTGGCGATCATTAAGCAGTACTATTGGCTGGCCATCGGCTGGAATTTGAATAGCGCCATGGCAGATCCCTTCCGATAAAATACCATCCATTGATGCTTTTATTTCCGGGCCTGAAAGGCGATAGCCCATACGGTCTGCCCGATTAGTTACTTCATATTCGCTGCTAAAAAACATACGTTTATCAAGATCGCTGAAGGCTTGTTCTTGATAGCCAGTAATAACACGTAGGCTTATATTATCGGTGTAACTTGGGCGATGATGCTCAGCTAAGCGAAACGCTTGACCTTGAGTGTCAGGTTCGCAGCGTAGATAATCACCCTGCTGTAGTTTTCCGCCATTCAGCCCGCCAATGCCTTCGCGGGAGACGGTCGAGCTACTGGAAAAACTGTGTTCTACGTTAAAGCCATTAGTGACAGCTAAATAGGCTCTAGCCCCTTGAGTAGAAAAGCCAAGCTCGATGCGGTCTCCTTGGTGTATGTGATGGGCATGCCAACGATCTTGTTCCACCCCGTTGATCTTCAGTGGCATTTCAGCGCCAGTAACGACTAAATGGGTGTCGACTTCTGATTCTAGTACGAGCCCGCCGATGCTGACTTCAAGTAGGGTGCTATTTAATGCATTTCCCAATAGACGATTAGCCCATTTGAAGGCTTGTGCATCTAAAGGGCCGCCGGTTGTTAGCCCAATACGGTGGTGGCCAAAACGCCCCGCATCTTGAATAAGTGTAAGGAGGCCGGGCTGAAGTACTTTAAAACCACTCATAGTTGGCCTCCTAACGCGATAAACTGTTCACGGTTAATAGGTTCAAATTTAACTCTATCACCCACTTGGACAGGCATTGTCGGTTCGGCTTTTGGGTCAAACATAGGCGCTGGACAAAGGCCGATTAAATTCCATCCACCCGGTGACACCGCCGGGTAGACAGCAGTTTGCTGATCGGCGATAGCAACCGCACCTTTTGGTACTTTCTGGCGAGGTGTAGATAGACGTGGTGCAGCAATACGTGGATCAACTTCTCCTAGATAAGCAAATCCTGGTGCAAAACCTATAGCATAAACTCGGTATTCCATATCGCTGTGGATCTTTATAACCTCTTCGATATTGAGTTGAGCCCGTGTTGCTAATGCCTCTAAGTCGGGGCCTGATTCTGTGCTGTAGTACGCCGGTAAAGTCACTATTTTTCCAGATATAGCGCTGCTTTCTTCTAGCTGGCCAAGGAGTTTGCGTAATTGACTACGAATCTCCAAGTGATCACAGCGGAGCATGTCATAGATCACTAAGAGTGAGGCGTAGGATGGCACCATATCAATCAGCTGCTCGGCCAGTTCCTTTTCTAAGATGGTGACGGCTTGCTGCACTTTGGCGGATGTGGCGGGGTCGGTTTTTTCACCAAAGTAGATGATGAGTGCATTTTCACCGGCAACTTTAATGTTCATGATCTAATAAGCTCGCGGATCTGCTGGATTGCATTAATACCATCCATATTGTCACCGTGGACGCAGAGTGTATCGGCTCGAAGCTTAAGTCGGCTTCCGCTGACAGTAGTGACTGTACTTGTCTCTTTTAGCTGTTTTACTTGCTCGAGCATTTTTTCTTTATTGTGGACTGCACCTTCGCGGCTGCGTGCGAGTAATTTGCCATCGTCGTCATAACAGCGGTCGGCAAAGATCTCAAACCAGAGTTTGATGTCTATAGCATCGGCTTCCTGTTGATGCTGTTCTGCCTCAGGCGTGCTTTGTAACATTAATATCAGCGGCTGGTGGTAATCTGCGATGGTTTGCATAACAATCTCACGAACCGATTTATCAGCCATCATATCGTTATACATTGCACCGTGGGGTTTAACGTATTCCAAGGTTAAGCCTACGGATTTAGCCATCCCATCCATAGCCGATATCTGATAGGTCAGCATAGCTTTTAATTCAGCGCTGCTGGCTTTAATACTGCGACGACCAAAACCGACTAAATCGGGGTAGCCAGGATGAGCCCCAACAGTGACTTTATTTTGTTTAGCTAATTCCAATGTTTTTTGCATTACTAACGGATCACCTGCGTGAAATCCGCAGGCTATGTTTGCTTGATCAATATGAGGCATGACCGCTTCATCTAAGCCCATCTTCCAAGAGCCAAAGCTTTCACCTAGATCACAATTTAAGCGTAATGACATAGACCGCTCCTTATTAAAGAATAGCTAAACGAGAATTGGGTAGATCAGTAATGATCATATGACCGGGGCTGTGTGTAATACAGAAGGGCGGTTTTGCTTGCTCTATAGCGACCTGAGGTGTCACTCCGCAGGCCCAGAAAACAGGTAGTTCGTCCTCTTTAATTGTGACAGCATCGCCAAAGTCTGGTTGGTTGATATCAGTGATACCAATCTGTGATGGATCACCTAAATGGAGTGGCGCACCATGTACAGAAGGGAAACGTGTACAGATCTGGACTGCGCGAATTGCATCGGCGGCTTTCATTGGACGCATGCTAACAACCGTTGATCCACTGAAGCGACCCGCAGGACGGCATTCAATATTGGTTCGATACATAGGCACATTGACGCCTTCTGTAATGTTTCTGATCTCTAGCCCGTCGGCTATCAGTGCTTCCTCAAAAGAAAAGGAGCAACCTAGCACAAAAGTAACAAGATCATCGCGCCAAACCTCTGATACATCATTAAGTTCTTGTGTGAGTTGGCCATTTTCATAGATACGATATTTAGGTACATCGCGGCGAATATCTAAATCTTCACCTAGATCTGGCAGCATAAAGTCACCGGGCTTGTTAGACATGCCAACAATAGGACAAGGTTTAGGGTTTAGTTGGCAAAATCTTAAAAAATCATTAGCCCAGTCTTGCGGCATAATGGCCAAGTTACCCTGTACGAAACCTTGAGCTAGACCAGAGGTATTTGCATTATGTTCACCGTGACGAATCATCTGGCGAATCTGTAAAGGCGTTTTATCTGATGTCATATCTAACCCTATATATGGTGAGCTGGAATCTATAGTTTTCAGTTATCTATCCGCGGAAGTTTGCAACGATGAACCCGCTTATTAAGCGGATCGGTAGTGCGAGATTAAGGATAGATTCTTATTGCGTTCTTATCCATTGTTCGGCGGCGGCTTGGGTATGAGCAAAAAATACAATACGTGATTGGCTGCTGAGCTTGCCGTTTACGCCTATAGAGCGGCGCTGTACCCACCAACTGTTTTCATCCGCTTTCATTATTTCATCAACATGGCGGATATCCAGAAATTGATTTAGTGGTATTGTGCTATTTTTCTTATCGCTCATTTTGCTTAGGCCTTTTCCTTTTAACGCATACTTAGTAGTCATCATGGCTGAAAGGAGGGGAGGCGTCTAATTAATAATTGACCCTATTTCTGATAGGAAAAACTTATCAGTTGTTCGACTTCTCTTTTTAAGCTTGGGGTCGTCTCTCTTTTTCCTGAATAGATTCATGCTATGAATTTGTTGTCAGAGGGCTTAGTCGAGATGTCGCAGCATTTTATGGACGCATAGAATGCTGCGAGCGTTTGCCTTGATAGCTATATCAGGCGTTGCTGTCGCTTAATACGCTGGTCTCGTCATTGCCAAGAATCGGTTTTGCTTGCATTACACCTATTTTTTGTAATAGAGCAATCACATCATGTTGGATCATGATTAATGAAGGGATCAGGATAAGGGTAATGACAGTCGCAAAGAGAATGCCATAACCTAGTGAGGTGGCAGCCGGAATAATAAATTGTGCTTGAGCTGAGGTCTCACTTAATAGGGGCACTAATCCGGCAAATGTCGTGAATGAGGTCAGTAAGACCGCTCTTAAACGTCCGGTACAGGCTTCAATAATAGCGCTGCGAATATCTTCGCCTGCATTCAAACTCTCATTAATTCGAGAAACCAGCAGTAAACTATCGTTCACAACCACTCCACTTAAGGCCACGATACCGTTAAAGGAAAGGATAGTGAGTGTCATATCATTGAGCCAATGACCTAGAATAGCCCCGACTAAGCCAAAGGGGATAGCGGTCATGATAATGATAGGCTGGATATAGGATCTTAACGGCACGGCCAATAGTATATAGATTGCCAGCATCGCCATTATAAATAGCTCACTCATAGATCCCGCAGTTTCTGCTTGCTCTTCGGCTTCTCCCGCAAAGTGAATGGATAAGTCTGGATAGGCTTCCGTTATCTGAGGGACAAGGTCTCGCTGTAATTGTTGCACTAACTCATTGGATGATATGAGTTCTTTATCAACACTGGCGCTTACATAGTAGGCGGGTAGCCCGCCAATTCGAGTACGTGTGTTTTGTTGATAATCTGCTGTAACGGTGGCGACTAATGATAGAGGTACTACGGTGCCATCGTTAGTACGTACGTTGGCATTCATTACATCTTCAATCGTTTGGCGAGATTGTTCAGGGTAACGAACCCTTACTTTTATTTCGTTTTTGCCCCGTTGGTAGCGTTGTACAACTTCGCCGCCAAAGGCTTGTAATAGCTGTCGAGATAGCTCTGCAGTGGTCATGCCGAGCGTGTAGGCCTGCTCGGTTAAGGTGAATTTTAGCTGGGCTTGCCCCGAGTTGAAGTTATCATCGATCCCTTGCACCCCTGGGATGCTTTCTAGTGCTTGTCTAAATTGCTGACCGGCCAGTTTTAGGGATTGATCGTCCAAAGCTTTGAGCTCTACTTTGAAATTATCGACTTTACCAAAGCGTGATTTAATATTGAGCTTTTTCACCCCTTCTAGGCTACCTACCCGCTGTTTCCAGTGGGCAGCAAATTCGGTTAAAGAGTAGGGGGCGTCATCTGCTAACTCTATAGTAACGGAACCGTTGTAATCATCACTAGCGATGACCTCCACAGTAGTGATAGCACTGGGGGTGTGACCATTTTGCAACTCGCTATCTGTTTCTGTAGCGAGTTTTTCTAGGTAGAGCAAGTTGTCTCGCGTTAGTCCATAGCTGGCATCATCCTGCATGGTTAGGCTTGCTTCTACAGAACTGCCCGGTATTTCTGGAAAGAAGGCTAAGCGGACATTGCCGTTAAAAGGCATGCTAATAACGAGGACAAAAATGGCGATAAAAAATAGGCCTGCCGCATAGCGAAACGTGATTGCCCACTTAATAAGTGGTAGATAAAGCTTATGGTTGACCCATTTTAGCCCGCTATCACAGGCGTGTTGAACGTGCGCCCAACTATCTTTCCAGCCATTGCCGCGTTTTCGGTGGGTGTTAATATGGGCTAAGTGAGCGGGGAGGATTAGCTTTGATTCGACCAATGATAGAAGCAAACAGATTGTTACAATCACAGCAAATTGAGCATAAACATTGCCTAGGCCGCCCTCAACATTACTTAAGGCGATAAAGGTTGCGATAGTCGTCAGCATACCAAAAATAGTAGGTGTAGCGACTTTTAAGGTGCCTTTGATTGTACTTTTTAGGCTGTCACCCTCTTGGCTTCGTGTGGAGTAGATACTTTCGCCCACAACAATAGCGTCATCTACCACAATACCTAAGGCAAGAATAAAGCCGAAGGTAGTCATTTCATTGATCGACATGCCGGTAAAATTGTCGGTCATAAAAAACAGTGTGCCACTAAATATAAAAGGCAAGCCTGCGGTGACCCATAGGGCCACACGCAAGTTGAGAAAGAGAGCAAGAACAAGAAAAACTAATGCGATACCGGAGAGGGCGTTTTTCATTAGCAGAGATAAGCGGTCGCTGATCATTTCACTGCCATCATTCCATGTTTCAACGCTGATATTGGCGGGTAGTGTTGAGCGTGATTTCCATTCTTCAACCACGGTTTTGGCCACATCAACAATTTTGATTATATCGCCGGTTTGATCAACGCTGAGTTCAATGCCTATACCGTTAAGGCCATCATATCGGGATAAAATTAGGCTGCTATCCTCAAAGGTATCTTCAACTTTTGCTACATCACCTAAGCGGATAATCGCCCCTGTTTCAGTTGTAATAAGGGGAATTTGAGAGAATGCTCTTGTGTAATAGGCTTGGGTCGATGCTTTGAGTTGAATAACTTTGTTTTCATTTCTTAAGCTGGTGGATATGGGAGAAGAGGATTCGGCATTGATGGCATTGTTTATATCAGTCAGTGTAATGTCATAAGCTTCGAGCTTTTTCTCGTCTATTTCGATGGAGATAAGTCGGTCGGCTTCGCCGTTAATGGTGACATTGCTGATCGCAGATTTAGTAAGAAGGTCGGCTTTTAGCTGTTCAGCTAAGGTTTGCAGTGTGGAGCGGTCGGTATCACCAAAAATTTTAATTGAGTAGGCGTGATTTAGACGTTCCTGTTTGGCAATAACCGGATTTTCCGCATCCGCGGGGAAGTTATAGATCGCATCAACCTTGTTTTTTACATCCCTTAGAAGGATGTCTAGATCATAGTCACTCTTCTTTTCGATACTAACAGTAGAGCTACTGGCGTTGGATACTGAAGTGACACGTTTAATGCCTAATACATCAGTTAATGCCTCCTCTATTTTTACTGCGATCCCTTCTTCAGTTAATAAAGCATCACCGCTGTCATAACTTACAGATACGGAAATGGTGTCTGATTCGCGAGAGGGGAACGCCTCTTTGCGTAGATTGTCGACGGAGAGTACACCTAAAATAAGAATGCAGATCATGAGTAGATTGGCAGCTACGCTATTACCTGCAAACCAACCAATAATGCCATTGTAATTTATGCGTCTTTCGTTGGATGTACTCATTGTTGATCCCTTTTGTCAGTTTCAACAGATGTTGGTCGATTAGGTTGTTGCTGTGTTGTTTGCTTTGTTGCGTTTCTATCCACTGCGCGCATGCCTGGCAGGTAACTGCTTAAGGGGTGAATAACAATATTGGTTTCTTTTAAACCCTCGATAGGACTGACAAAAATGTAATCATTGGCAGAAAAATGAATATTGGCTTGTGCCGCTTGCAGTGTGCTGTTGGCATCCAAATACCAAATTTTATTATCTTGGGTCAGAGATGATGCAGGTATCTGCCAGAGATTACCGACTGCCTTTCCGGGGATTGACGCTTGTACAAAACTACCTGGGTAGAGAGGCGTATCTAACTTGAGGGGGGTTTCAACGGTGATAATAAGTGAGCGTTGACGGCTTGTACTATCTAGGTGCTGTTCGGCCCTAGCAACAAAGCCTGTCCAGTGTTTGTTCCCATCAGCACTTGTTAATGTGACTTCTGTTTTTCCCTGCATAGCTTCTATATTTGGCAAATTATTCCACTGCTGTGAAGAGAGTGGCACTGAAATTTGCACTAGGTCTGTATCGTATAGTTGCACCAGTTCAGTTCCTGTTTGCACATAGCTTCCAGTTTCAACTGAGCGGGATATAACCTGAGCATTGAATGGCGCTTTAACCCGGGTGTAGGCTAGGTCTGATTTGGCTTTTTCTAAGGCTTTACGTGCATATTCTACTTTTGCTTGAGCCGCTTTGACTTGGGGAATATAGAAAACTAAATCAGAGTTCGGTTGTCCTTTTAAACCTGAGCGTTTCCATTCCTCTTGGGCTTGTTTTTGATTGAGCTGTTCTTGTAGCAGTTCAACTTCTGTGGTGGCTAAATCCGACTTTGCGCTGGCAACGGCCTCTTGGTACTCCACGTCATCAATGACTAATAGTTCAGCACCTGCTTTGAAGGTTTGGCCGCTTTTAAGTTTTGGCGATAGATGGACGATCCGCCCACTGACTTCAGATGTTAGCTGTAATGATTGGTTGGGTGTGACAGAACCAAACCCTTTAACTAATGCGGTGTAAGTACCTGTAGAAACCGGCACCGTTGTTACAACTGGATATTCAGCCTGCTTTTTAGGAGGGGCCTTTCTCTGCAAGCTTTCTAAATCGTTACTGCTAACCGCAAAGGCTAAGGCAATACTACCAGCAGCAATAAATGTGATGACTAATTGTATTTTTGAAACTTTCATGTTGAATCTCCTCAAGCGCTATAGGCTTGTCTACACACCTAAACCCAAGGCCAAGCCGAGTGTTATTCTGTTTGTTAGTCGCTGATAGGTAATCTCTGTCAGTTGAGCTTCTAAATTAAATGTTTGCTGCTGTACTTCTAATAGATCAAGAAAACTAACCAGCCCTTGACGATATTTCTCTCTATAGGTATCGCTACTGAGCTGGGCATGAGCTAGCGCTTGGGAGATATGCTGTTGTTGTTTATTCAGCGAAGCTTCCTGCCCTAAAGCGTTCTCCACTTCGTTGACGGCGGCTAGCAAAGTTTTTTGATAGGCCCAGTAAGCTTGTTCTGCTTCTAGTTTTGCGCTGCTTGCTTGCGCTCTTAATTTTCCGCCCTGAAAGATCGGCGCGGTTAGTTGACCTAATAAACTCCATGCGGCACTTTGATAAAGAGCGTCCGTTAGATTTCCGTTGCTCCCTGAAAAAGCGGCTTCTAGAGAGAAGGAGGGAAGTAAGGCTTTGTATGCCACATCGGCGTTAAATTCAGCGTTTTTGATTGTTAAGTAAGCTTCTTGTAGGTCGGGTCTGCGGCCTAAATCCTGTGCGGGTAAAGAGGCGAGCGGGATACTCGTTTTAGGGAAGCGAGCGTTTGTTTCTGGGAGCTCGTCATGGCCGCCGAGCAGTGTTTTAAGCGCTCGCCGACTTACTTGTAGTTGCTCTTTATAAGCCGTTAATGTTGCTTGTGAACTGGCAGTGGAGCTCTTTGCTGTATCAAGGTCAGAGAGATTGTCTAAACCTAGACGGTATCGCTCTTCAATAGTGGCTTCATTTGTTTCTAAAATAGCGGTACGTTGCTGTTCAATACTGATGAGTTGCTGAAGTTCCGTTTGCAGCAACCAATTGTCGATGATGCTGGCAGCGAGTAGATCGCGAGCATATTTGTCCGCAGCGATGGAGCCTGAAAGATTCGATTGTTCCGCGTTAATGCTGTCCTGCATCTGGCCCCAGATATCTACCGCCCAACTAATTTGTAAGGCTGAATTGAATACGGAGTCAGTACTTTCTGTTTTTTCTTGGTTGAGAGATAGGCTTGCTTGAGGAAGATTATTGCCCTCAACATTAGTGACAGATAGGTTGGCGATCTGCATAGCTAAGGTGGTTTGTTTGATGTCTGGGCTGTTAGCTAGACCAATCTCAAGAAGATATTCAACCTCTTTTGAATCAATAAGGTCCAGTAGTTTGGCTGACGTTTGGGAGGACACCGCTGATTGTTCCCAGTGCTCTATACTGTCTAGGTCATTATGTGCTTGAGTACTGAATGTTAGGGGTTCAGTTACGGAGCAGCCTGTTAATGTCAATAACCCGACCAGTAAAGTATAGCGAGCTACATTCCTTGCACCCGATAGGTTCCTGTCCATTTTTACGTCCTCTAATTTTAATGGAGGTAAATTAACAGGGGTAAGGGTAAATAAGGGTTAAAGGAACTGTAAAGAACTGTAAAGTTTGGGCTGTGAACGAAGAGCAGGCTGCCTATCGACCTGCTCTCTCATTGTGCCAGATTACGGAGTCGGTATTAAAGTGTTGATTCCTGTTTGTTAGGGTCTTGCTTATTTAACGCTAATTGTTGCTTGTGGGCAGTTTCTATTCTCGCTAAATAATCCTTTAACTGACGCTGAAATGCAGATTTTTTCTTGCCGGTTAGGGAGACTGCAATTGGGATTTTTGCGGTCATCGCATTAACTGGGCGACCGTTCACGTGCAGCTCAAAGTGAAGATGAGCACCGGTAGATCGGCCTGTATTACCGGATTTGGCGATTCGCTCGCCACGTTTCACTCGTTGCCCTTTAACTACATAAGATTTACTTAAATGGAGGTAACGTGTTTTATAACTTTGGCCATGTTGGATCTCTATATATAAGCCGGCATATTTATGGCGAACTACGCGAGATACGATGCCATCGCCAATACTTACAACGGGAGAGCCTACGCGCATCGCGAAATCAGTACCATTATGAGGCCTAATTAAGCCTGTAATTGGGTGGCGTCGTTTGGGGTTAAAGTTAGAGGAAAGGCGGTATTTTCCATTGAATGGATAACGTTGAAAGGCTTTCTCTAAATTACGGCCTTTCTCGTCGTAATAGTTATCTTCAAACAGGAAGGCATTGATCTCATGGCGCCGATTTTTAATACGAATCGCCTCAATTTTATTATCGCCAGTCGCTTCGCCATCTACATATTGGCGCGAGAGTAGTACTTCAAATTTATCTCCACGTTGGATGTCGCGACGGAAATCAACACGTTGTTTGAGTAGTTCGGTGATGGTTTGTGCTTCCCATTGGCTTAGACCTGCTTGTTTGCCGGAGCCTGTGAAGCTATAAAGAATTTCGCCGCTTATCAGTTGCTGTTTCCAATCACCTTCCAGCTGCACTTCATTAAACTCAAAGCCGTCGCCTTCTTTACGTTGATAGACTACTTTGTGCGCAAGGCTAAATTGTAATTCTAAACGCTGCAGCAGCTGGTCTTGCTTTTCAAAGACTAAGGTATGGCCAGGTTTTAAGTTATCTAAGGCTAAGACGTTAAGGTCGGCCTCTAAAAGTTGATACATGGTTTTTTGTGGCAGCTGTAGACGCTCAAAAATACTGCTTAAGGTATCGCCTTTACGCACAATATATTGATAGCTATTACGCAGGCCTGCCGCAGGTACCAATAAGGTTTCGTTTTCGGGCACTGAGTCAAAAGCCCAAGGTGCTTTTAATTGACGGATAGTGAGTGTGGGTGTTTCAAATAAAGGTGCATCAGTATCTACAAGATGATCCAGGGATAACGGCGTACTAACCGAGCTATTCGAAGAGGGAAGAAGGAGTGCTATGAGTAGCAGTACGGCTAAAAATGCCAGCGCTTTGCGGTGGATTTTAGGCAGTGCTGTAACAAAATTGGCTGAGGATGAAATCCAGCGCATTAATTTACCATCATACTAAAAATTAGAATTATATTATTTTAATCATATATTATTAATGGCTGAAAGGCCCGTATTTACTAACTGTAACTCTGCGCGTAGTCACTATTTTAGTGATAAAATAATAATTGATGTGATTTTTTAGATCTATTTAAGTGAAATAATAGGGTAGTTTATCTTGCTAACTTGCATGAATAGATATGTCGGTAATGACTAATATTCAATAATATCTGATTGATTAGGGTAGATGATCTAATGGCTAAAGGCACCTTGTATGTTGTTTCTGCCCCTTCTGGTGCGGGCAAAACTAGTTTAGTTAAAGCAATGTTGGAACAAGATAGTGAGATCGTTGTATCGGTTTCTCATACTACGCGGGATATGCGACCTGGCGAGGTCGATGGCGTTGATTATAATTTTGTATCGATGACGCAATTCAATCAGATGATTGAGGACGCTGATTTTCTTGAGTTTGCTGAAGTGTTCACTAATAAATATGGCACATCTCAGCGTTGGGTTGAGGCTCAGTTAGCACAAGGAAAAGATGTTATTTTAGAGATCGATTGGCAAGGCGCGCAACAGATCCGGCGTTTGATGCCTGATTGCTTATCTATTTTTATCCTGCCGCCTTCGCGTGAAGTTTTAGAGCAGCGTTTGAATGGGCGTGGCACGGATAGTGAGGAAGTTATTGGCTTACGTATGTCTGAAGCGGCAAGTGAGATGAGTCATTATTCCGAATATGATTATCTGGTGATTAATGACAACTTTGATACCGCTCTAATGGAGCTACACGGTATCTTTTTAGCACAACGGATGAAGATTGATCGTCAAAAAGATCATTGCCACGATTTGCTGGTTAGTCTCTTGTCATAATATAGATCAAGCGGTACACTACGCGGTCTTTAAATACACCCCAAAATTTTCGAGGTTTTACCGATGGCACGAGTTACAGTTGAAGATTGCCTGGAAAATGTAGATAACCGTTTCCAGTTAGTAATGGTTGCTGCTAAGCGCGCACGTCAGCTGGCTACTGGCGGTAAAGAAGCTAAGGTAGAGTGGGAGAATGATAAACCTACTGTTGTGGCATTACGCGAAATCGCTGAAGGCCATACTGGACGCTCTATTTTGGACGAAATCGAACGCGATTAATTACTCAGTTAAGAATTTCTTTTCAAACGCCCTGATTTATCAGGGCGTTTTCGTTATTAAAGACTTTTCCTAGTGGCGTTATTACGGCATTATTTCTGTATAACGCAGGTGGTATGGAGAGGCAATGCAAACAATAGACGCACTATCACAACGCTTAAGCGATTATCTGGATCCAATGCAGATCCAGCAGGTGCGTCGTTCCTATTTTTACGCAGAACAGGCGCACGATGGCCAAAAGCGTAAAAGTGGTGAACCATATGTAACTCACCCATTGGCAGCCGCTAATGTTTTGGCCGAGCTGCGTATGGACCATCAGAGTCTAATGGCGGCGATGTTGCATGATGTTATTGAAGATACAGATATCAGCTATGACGGTATCGAGTCTCAGTTTGGTACATCTGTGGCGGATATTGTTGATGGTGTTTCTAAACTAACTCACCTTGAATTTGAAACTAAAGCCGAAGCGCAAGCGAGTAACTTCCAAAAAATGGTTTTGGCCATGGCGGAAGATATTCGCGTTATTTTGGTTAAGTTGGCTGATCGTCTACATAATATGCGCACTTTAGGTGCGATGCCTCCTCATAAACAGCGCCGTATTGCTCGTGAAACACTCGATATTTATGCACCCATCGCTGCTCGTTTAGGGATGCGTGATGTTCAAGTTGAGCTAGAAGACTTGGCATTTCAGTCTCATTATCCGATGCGTGCTAAATATATACGTCGAGCTGTGGTTCAAGCTCGGGGGCAGCGTAAAGATGTTATTAGCTCGATTCAGGAAACAATTGAAAAACGGTTAGAAAAAGAGGGGCTAAGCGGTACTGTCACAGGACGGGAAAAGCATCTTTATAGCATCTATTCTAAGATGAAAGCGCAGCGTAAATCTTTTTCAGAAATTATGGATGTGTTTGCGTTTCGCATAGTTACTGATAACGTAGATGATTGTTATCGTGCTTTAGGCGCAGTACATAACTTATATAAGCCTGTGCACGGACGTTTTAAAGATTATATAGCGATTCCTAAAGCAAATGGTTACCAGTCTTTGCATACAGACCTGTTTGGTGCACGAGATATTACTATTGAGGTGCAAATTCGTACCCATGAAATGGATGTTGTCGCTAGTCAAGGAATTGCTGAACATAGCCATTATAAAAATGATGATGGTAGTGATGCTTCAGAAAGCGCTTTAGGTTCCTATAAGCGCGCTCGCAAGTGGGTTAAAGGATTATTGGAGATGCACCAAAGTGCGGGCAACTCCATGGAATTTATCGATAGTGTTAAGACGGACCTATTTCCCGACGAAGTTTATATCTTTACGCCTTTAGGCAAAATAATGGAATTACCGAGTGGCGCGACGGCAGTTGATTTTGCTTATGCGGTACATACTGATGTAGGAAATTCCTGTGTGTCCTGTCGTATTAATCGCCGCTTAGCGCCGTTGTCCCAACCTTTGGAAAATGGTCAAACTGTCGAGGTGATCACGACGCCTAGTGCACAGCCGAACATGGCATGGTTAAACTTTGTTGTAACAGGTAAAGCACGCACAGCGATTCGACACTATCTGAAAAACCAACAGCGGCATGAGTCTGTCGAGCTTGGCCAGCGCCTGTTAAACCAGTTTCTCGCTAATTATGGCACCTCGGTTAATGATATAGATCCGTTTAAATTACGTGATCTGCTCCATGAAGCTGAGCTTACAAGCCTAGATGATCTGCTCGAGGATATTGGATTGGGTAACCGGATGGCCTATGTGGTAGCACGACGCCTGCGCCCCGAGCAGCCTGTGAATGGCGATGAAGTGGGAAGTGAGCGCTTACGTAATCAAAAACCAATGTCCATTAAAGGGACAGAGGGTATGGTGCTGCAATATGCGAAATGCTGTTTGCCCATTCCTGGCGATAAAATCATCGGCCATATTAGTACGGGGCGAGGGTTAGTGATCCATCAAACCGATTGCCGGAATATTGGCTACCTCCGTGATGATCCAGAAAAATGTATCTACCTTGAATGGTCCGATAAGTTAGAGGAAGAGTTTAGCGTTAACTTGAAGACTGAGGTTGAGTCTCATCGAGGTATTATTGCTGAGCTCGCAACAACCGCTGCAAGTGCGGGTGTTGATGTTGTAGCGATTGATATAGGAGATCATGAAGGGCCGCTAGCTAATGTACATATGGAGGTAACTGTGACTGACCGTATTCATCTGGCTCGTGTGATGAAAAAGTTGCGTAACTTGAAGAGTGTTAACCGGATCACGCGGGAATAGCACGTATTATACTTATTGGCCTAAGGCTAAGCCCTCTCTTCGATTATCAACACCACTTTCCCATTTACCATTATCTGTACGGCGAAATGCATGTAATCCACTGTTGAGATCACGAATTTTTATTTCATGTCCCATTTGACTCAGCGGCTCAACCAGCTGTGTGGCTGCCGTTTCTGCCTCTAATTCTGTAATGCCATTACGGTTACTGACGTGGGGTGTATTGATTGCTTGCTGCAACGGTAGCTCTGTATTCAGCATCATTAATAAGCTTTCTGCAACATAACTAATAATACGGCTCCCGCCGGGTGAGCCAACAGCGGCATATAGCTTGCCCTCCGAATCAAATATCATAAAAGGAGACATAGAGCTACGTGGGCGCTTGCCCGGTTGAACTCTATTGGCAATTAAACGACCTTGTTTTTCAGGAGTAAATGAGAAATCGGTCAACTGGTTGTTGAGTAGGAAGCCCCCCGCCATGAGTGTAGATCCAAACGCCATCTCTATGCTGCTTGTCATAGAGGCCGCATTACCCCATTGATCTACAACGACAAAGTGGCTGGTGGAGGGAAGCTCCGGTGATTGGTCGTCTTGCCATGCAGTATTTACCCCTTGAGGGCGTCCCGGTGCTAAGGTGCCTATATCTTTGCTGGGATTGATTAACTGGGCACGTTGCTGAATATAGTTTTCATTTAATAGGCCGGAAACCGGCACATCAACAAAATCACTATCAGCTAAATAACGACCACGGTCAGCAAAGGCGAGACGTGATGCTTGTGTAAATAGGTGCTTCGCGGTTGAACTGTCAGGTGCGAGTGCTGAGTAGTTTGTATGCTCTAGCAACTTCAATATCTGTAAGACAGTTACGCCGCCGGATGTGGGGGGTGGAAAACCACAAACTTTATACGCTTGGTAGGGTAAGCAAATGGGGGCGCGCTCAATCGCTTTATACTGCTTTAGGTCAGCGGTACTGAGTAAGCCGGGATTATCTGTTCCGTTTTGAACCTGACTGACGATTTTAGTGCTTATAGTGCCTTGATAAAAGACTGAACTCCCTTGTTGGGCAATCAGCTCAAGGCTATCGGCCAAAGCAGGGTTTTTGCGAAGAAAACCAGTAGGTAATGGTGAGCCGTCTTTTAGATAAAAATACTCTCGTGCTTCCGGATATCTATTTAAGCCTGGGTTAATGCCGCTAGCGATTAATTTGTGCAGGCGAGGGCTTATTTTAAAGCCCTCTTTTGATCGGTTAATTGCATCATTGAATAAGGTTTTCCATGGCCGTTTACCGTACTTAGATTGTGTTAGCTCCAGCATTTTTAGTACACCAGGTGTACCCACAGAACGTCCACCCACAAGTGCATCAACCCAGCGCATAGGTTTTTTGTTACGATAGAATAGTTGTGGATTAGCCGCGAGAGGGGCTGTTTCTCTACCATCAAAGGCAACTAGCTTTTCGGTTGTTTGATCCCAATATAAGAGAAAGGCTCCGCCACCAATACCAGATGATTGTGGTTCAACTAAGGTGAGCATTGCCTGAATGGCAACAGCTGCATCCGCAGCAGTACCGCCTTGTTTGAGTATATGTAAACCGGCTTTTGTTGCGTGGGGATTGGCTGTGACAACAAGGGAGTTATATTCACTTGAAATAATGTTTTTTTGAAGCCCTGTACTATTTTCAGGTGCTAAGTCTTCCTTAACTGCATAAGTTATTGAAGGCGAAAATAGAAGAAAAAGTAGTACAATTCGATGTATGTGCGGTAAGTTCATAGTTAAAATGGTAAAAATTGCACTTATAAGTGAATAATTAATCAAGAGTTTTGCTTTCTAAAAGTGTTACTAATAATCTACTCTTAACATTAAGCTAAGACTAGCATTTGGAGAAAGGAAATTGTCAGTAGGTGTATGCGTTCAGGAAAAACGCGGTGAACTGCCGCAGTTCCGATTAGTGTTATTGCATGATGCTGAAGGAAAAGCGTTAGCTATATTACCAGCTAATTCGCTCCTTAACCTTGTTGCGATTTGGAAAAAAACCGAGCGTCAGCTTCAGCCGGTTAAAGGTGAAGATGCAAGCCGATATTTTAGCCAAGATGCATTGAATTTCCCTGATGGGCAAGCCAAACTGCTTTCATTGAAGTTGTTTATCGCTTCAGAATGCTTGCAGCATGAGCAGTTGGAGCTAATTGAACCTCATTCGGGATTAAGTTTTATTGCTATCGTTGAGCAGTTGGAAATGGGCCAGCGTTTAGAGTTGGGGCTGACTTTGGATCAGATTACAGAGCTTCAGCCGGAAGGTAGTGATACTGCTGTGATCTCTAAGGCCGTGGAGCGTTTTACGGTTTTGCGTATACAGCAGCGACTTGAAGATACGTTGGGCTTACCATCGTTGCCGCCAACGGTTAAGAAAATTATTATGTTACGCTCGGATCCCGAGGCGGGTGTTAAAGAATTAGTTCCTGTGGTGAAACTCGATCCTAGCTTGTCTGCTCAGGTTATGAGTTGGGCGGCTTCGCCTTACTATGCAGCACCTGGGGATGTGCATTCTATTGATGATGCCGTGATTCGAGTTCTTGGTTTTGATCTTGTGATCAATATGGCGTTAGGTACGGCAATGGGACAGATGTTGACTATTCCCGATGACTTACCTCGTGGTGCGACCCCCTATTGGATGCAAGCGGTCTATAATGCGAGCCTTGCAGAGAAGCTTTGTCGTATGATGGCGACGGATGATCGTCCACTGCCGGGCTTAGTGTATCTGTCTGCCTTACTACATAATTTCGGCTATTTGTTGTTAGCGCATCTTTTTCCTCCTCATTTTTCATTGCTTTCCCGTTATATTGAGGCTAATCCACACTTCGCTTTAGATGCGATAGAGAAGCAAATTTTGAGTGTTACTCGAGAGCAAATAGGGAGCTGGTTGTTGGCGAACTGGGATCTTCCAGAGCCTGTAACTGTCGCGATTAGGCAGCAAAATAATCTGGAGTACAAAGGTGAGCATGAGCAATACGCTAAACTGCTCTATCTATCCAATCGCTTACTTCGGCAGCAAGGACTTAGTGATGGGCCTGTAAATAAGATACCTGATGAGTTGTACCAAGAGCTAGGCTTAAATGAAGATGAAGTGGCTGAGACGCTGCAGGAGCTAATGCGTAATGAAAATAATATCAAAGAGTTAACTAAAATATTGGGTGATTAGGCTCTCTGGACTACAGCCACGGTGTCGCATAATGATCCCCGTGGCTGTGGGTGTTATTTTTCCAATTCGCTGAGTTCTTCTTCTAAACGTTCCAGAGCTTCTTGTTGTTCTATCCACTCAAGTTCTGTTATTTCTGCTTGTTGCTTTAAACTAGCTTGTTGCTGCAGGAGCTCTTTCAGTTTGTTTTTATTTACCGCTTCGTAGATTGAGCTTTCACTGAGCGCCGCTTCTATTGCTGTTAACTGCTCGTGTTGTTTCTCCATATCAGCGTCGAGTTTTTCAATTTGCTTCTTGATAGGTCGTAGTTGATTTCTACGTTCCGCGGCTAAGCGTTTTTGCTCTTTTCGTTCAGTTGCCGAGAGAGATTTTTTCTCGTCCGTTTTTTCCCTAGAGAAGGCGTCGGCTTCAGCCTTTTGGTCTTGGCGTTTCTGTTCTAAAAGCCAGTTTTGATAATCATCTAAATCACCTTTAAATTCTGATACTTGGCCATTAGCGACCAATAAGAACTCATCAACAGTATTCCTAAGCAGGTGGCGGTCATGGGAGACTAAAATGAGTACCCCCTCAAATGATTGCAGGGCGAGTGTGAGCGCGTGACGAACTTCAAGATCGAGATGGTTGGTCGGCTCATCCATTAATAATAGATTCGGCTTTTGCCAAGCGATCATAGAGAGGGCAACACGTGCTTTTTCACCGCCGGAGAAATTCTGTACAGGCTCTAATGCTCGATCGCCTATAAAACCAAAGGAACCCAAAAAATTGCGGATTTCTTGCTCTGAAGCATTGGGCGTTATCCGTTTGATATGGAGTAGAGGGGATGCCGCCATATCTAAAGCTTCAAGCTGATGTTGGGCAAAATAACCTATTTGTAAATTATCACTCTCCTGACGCTCCCCATTGCAGAGCGCTAAGTCACCAACCAAGGTTTTAACTAAGGTGGATTTGCCTGCGCCATTAGGGCCAAGCAGGCCAATACGTGTTCCCGGTGTTAGAGAAAGCGAACTTTTGTTGAGTACCGTTTTTCCATCATATCCACATTCAGCATCGGATAATGTGAGCAAGGGTGAGGACATCTTATCAGAAGAGCAAAACTGAAAACTGAAAGGGCTATCAATGTGCGCAGGTGCAATCTTCTCCATGCGCTCTAGCTCTTTTATACGGCTTTGTGCTTGTTTTGCTTTTGTCGCTTTTGCACGAAAACGGCGGACAAAATCTTCTACTTCGCTAATTCGCTGCTGCTGTTTAACGAAGGCCGCTTGTTGTTGAGCTAAGCGCTCTGCTCGTTGGCGTTCAAACGCTGAGTATCCACCTTTATATAGCAGCAACTTCTTCTGTTCTACATGGGTAATATGAGTGACAACATTATCCAAAAAGTCGCGGTCATGGGAGATAAGAATAAGCATCCCAGGGTACTGTCGAAGCCACTGCTCTAGCCAGATTGTGGCATCTAGGTCTAAATGGTTGGTGGGTTCATCGAGTAACAAAAGGTCAGAAGGGCACATCAATGCTTGAGCTAGATTTAAACGGATTCTCCAACCCCCTGAAAACTCTTTCACGCCGCGGGTAATATCGGTATGGCTAAAGCCTAGTCCAGCCAGTAGCTGTGCTGCGCGAGATTCAGCGGTATAGCCATCGAGATTATCTAGCTCTGCATGTAACTCGCCAATGCGGGTATGTTGATGCTCTTTTTCCGCGAGGGCTAATTGGTTTTGGACTTTACGCAGTTCAATGTCACCGTCTAGCACATACTCAAGCGCTGATCTATTCGATGTAGGGACTTCTTGAGCCATATGGGACATACGTAACCCCCCTGGTAGCTCTAAATCGCCACTATCACAGTGGAGTTCTCCTAGAATCAGTTTGAATAGCGAGGTTTTACCTGCACCATTGGCACCCACAAGCCCTACTTTCCAGCCAGGATGTAGTGTTAAATCGGCCTGCTCTAGCAAAATGTTATGGCCGCGTTGTAAGCTTACTTTTTGTAATTGAATCATGGCGGCGGATTTTAACATACAGATGCAATTGAAAAACGATCTATGGGACTTTGCGCTCAATTTTTATCAACAACCCGGTATTGAATCGGCTTGTTTGTTACTACAAGATCAATTTGGCTTGAGTATCAATCGGGTTATCTATGCCGTTTGGTGTGGCTGCCAAGGTGAAAAAGCTGAGGTTGGAGCAAGTGATGCTGCTGATCAATGGCAGCTTGAGGTTACAGGTGCATTGAGGAATATACGCTTTCGTGTGCGAGAGCAGAAGGTTGATTGTGGAGAATTCGCTGAATGTTATGATAAATTGAAACAAGCTGAACTTGCCTGTGAGCAGGTTGAATTGGCTCTGTTATATCAGCAAAAGAGAGTTTATGTGCAGCCGAAAGGCTCACGCTATTTAGTACAAAGTAATCTTGAGCATTATATAGCAGCAGTAAATGTTGAATTGAGTCCCGAGCTTGAATTAGCCATTGGACCTATTTTTTCAGCACTAAATCACTATTATGAATAAATGGGGTGGTTTACGAGTGAACTTTGCGGTTTAATCGTGGACTAAGCAACACTGAAGTGGACTGGAAAGACGTTTGCATTGGCCCTTAAATGGTTTTGGTTATTAGGAAGTTATCTATGAATACGGACTTCCAATGAATAATAAATAAGGATAAGAACAGATGAAACAAACTTTATTAGCGGTTGCTCTTAGTGCCGCGTTAATCTCTCCAGCTGTCACAGCGGTAGAACTAAAAACTGAAGAACAGAAAGTTAGCTACAGCGTTGGATTAATGGTAGGCGAGCAACTTAAAACGATTTCTAATCTTGATTTTGATACTTTCATCACAGCAGCCAAGACGACTTATGCTGGTGAAGAGCCACAGCTGACACCTGATCAAGTTGGAGAGGTTATGAAAGCTTTCCAAGAGCGTCAAGTTGCCGAACAGAAAAAGAAATTTGATGAGTTAAGCCAAAATAATCTGGAAAAAGGTAAAAAGTACCTTGCAGAAAATGGCAAAAAGAAAGCTGTCAAAACAACTAAATCAGGTCTTCAGTATGAAGAGCTAACGGCGGGTAAAGGTAAAAAGCCAACGGCTGAAGATATAGTAAAAGTTCATTACCGTGGTACGTTGATTGATGGGACTGAGTTTGATAGTTCTTATGCGCGTAAAGAGCCTGTTTCTTTCCCTCTGAATGGTGTTATTCCAGGCTGGACTGAAGGTCTACAGCTTATTAAAGAGGGTGGTAAAGCACGCTTAGTTATTCCATCTGAGCTAGCTTATGGACCCGGTGGTATGGGCGGTGCTATTGGACCGAACGAAACACTGATCTTTGAAGTGGAGTTACTTGAAATTAATCCAAAAGCTGAAGAAGCAAAAGAAGAAGCTAAATAACCTCTTCTCTTTGGATTAATAAAAAAGGCCGCAACATTATTAACAATGTTGCGGCCTTTTTTGTTATGTAGTGCGGGGGGCTTTTATCGAACTGTTATTTCAGTTCGTTCATTATGCCATTAGAGGCAAGGGCATAATATTTCCCTTGGCCAAAGCCAACGGCATAGACTCCAGCTTGCACTGGGCCGTAGGCGTCTCTGCGGTGAACTCTCCAGCTTTTTAACTCTTCCCCAGTGGTTACATCCCATAATTGCACTAAACCTGAGGCGGTACCTGTGAGTAGTTGCTGGCTGTCAGGGGAAAAACGGGCACTGAGATAGCTGATTCTCTTTTGAGAAAAACTAGCGATGTTGCTCAGTGTATGAATTTCATTACCTGAATCAATATCCCAGATAATCGCTTTATCCAAACTACCTGAACTAAAGGCCGTTTTTTTATTAGGTGAAAGAGCAACGGTATCGACTACATTTCCTAAGGTTAGCTCTTGTAGTAGTTCGCCGGTTTCAACACTCCAGAGTTTGACTTTGTAAGCGTCTGATCCCGTTAAAGCTAAAGAACCATCATCGCTTAGATCGACGCTCCTTACTCTTGCATCATGGCGAAATGTCCGTTTAACCCCACCTCTTTTCACATCAAAATAAACGGCGGTATGGTTAGCTAATCCTAAAAGAGCATAATTGCCATTGGGTGATAGATCCATTTGCATTATTTCGGCTGGAGAGCTCCAGAACCCTTCTGCCTGACCTGTGCTTAGGCTCCAAAGAACAAGATTCTGTTGGTCCGCTGTGGCGGCATAACTCTCTTCAGGAGAGAAGGCGGTCGCGGCAATAATAGAAGGTGTATTTGCTCGATGATTCCAATTGTAGAGACGCTCGTGGTTGTCGAGTTCCCATAAACTTCCACCGTGATCGAATGAGCCGATCACGCTGTAGGTTCCTTCTGTGGATATGCTTGCCGTGTACGCCCCTCGGAGGGCGTACTCTTTCCATGCTGAGGGTGCATCGCCGCTGTCACACCCTGCAAGGACGAGTAAACCACTAGCGGCTAGAATAGATTTTACGACACGCGGCATGATTTAATCCTTACTCAGCCACTACAGCATCTTGATGAGAAGTATGCAGTACAGCGATCATTTTATCTTCTAACTCAAAACGTTCCTCTAATGCTTCACCGAGTTTAGATAAATTCTCAGAGAACTCTCTGATTGTCTGTACGGTCGGCTCAGATAAAGTCGAAAAATCATCATTGAAGTCTAGAGCAATGTCCGTACTTACCTGAATTTTAGGTAAGAGTTCTTGACCCTCTTCTAAACTACCGTCAGCGAAGTCACTGCCTTCAAGTAGTAGCTGTTCATAAACTTCAAAGTGCCCAGAAGAGAGGTAATCCATCATTACTTGGCAGAAGGTTTGAACACGTAGATTGAGTTCATCATCGATTGGTTGTTCAGGTAGATGGACAAATAGGCTGATCAATCGCTGCCGTCCCTCTAACCAATTATCAATAATTTCGCTGACACCGCCCCAACGTTCCTTAGCGCTCTTACATTTTTCTAACATTATGCGCTCCTTTGCTGCCTTTAATTTAGGCAGTCATATAAGAATAAGTTTGTAACAATACTTTTGCTCTTTGGTTTAACCATCATATTCCTAAGCTGTTTCAAGGCGCAACAGCCATTGTCTGAAAAACGCATTTTTATTGAGTTGCTTCATGGTTCCAGTGCTATTTTTCTGTACTTGAGTGAAAATATTCTCCAGAGCGGCTGTTGGGCATTACCTGAGCGGGTTATACTCGGAATATTGTTGGATTTTACGGGGCGATAAATGTTTAAACGACTGGCTTTATTAATGGTATTGGTTTTTTCTGTGCAGTTGGCTTGGGCTGAAGGTGATACAGAGAAAACAGTTGAAGATTATGTGAACTATATCGAATTGAAGTCATTCACAACGAACTTGGATGGTGTAGGTAAACCTCGTTTTCTTAAATGCGAAGTAACAATTCAAGTTTCGAGTGAATCGGCACATCATGCGGTTAATGCTCACATGCCGCAAATCAGAAATGATTTGGTCTTTTTGTTAAGTTCTCAAAATGATGAAACGGTTGGGACGATTGAAGCACAAAATATATTGGCTAAAAAAGCGTTGAAAGTCGTACAGGATGTTCTCATTGCAGAAGAAAGCGAGAGCTTTGTGTCTGACCTGTTTTTTACCAGCTTTGTTGTTCAGTAAGCTTATATATTGTTCGTTGGAATAAAAAATGCTGGCTAAGCCCGCATTTTTTATTCCAAGATATAACTCTTTAATTTGACATGTATTCAGCTAGATAACTATCGAAATCTTGGCTGTCAGTCGCTTCAATCTCACGCTGTTCTTGCAGAGAGTCACCTTGCATATCTCTCAGTTTAACTTCCATGTTCTGATCAATAGGGTCAGACAAGAGCGCTTGTTTATGCAGTTTGGCTTGTTGCATAACAAATTCGCTATGACTTAGGTTTTGCTCACGCATTACTTTTAGTACTTGTGCTGAAGGAGTGAGTTCTGGATTGTCTAATTTCTTTTGTTGTTCTTGTACCGATTGTACGTAGTTCGTACTTCCGTAAGCTTCATCCAATAGAGCGGCTGTTTGTTGCATCTTTAGCAATAGTTCACTACCCCATTGGTCTAGAGCGATCTCCTGATCATTTTTGAGAAGCGTTAACCCTGGTTCTCGGCCTCGGCTAACAACGCGCTGGTGGTTTTCACTAATCTGATCGCACTCTTCGGTGCTAATCTCTCTTTCTTCCATTAGAAGGCAAGTTAGCAAGAAGGTGTCTAAGAAATCAGCTTGGCATTGATCTATACCTAGAGGTAAAAATGGATTTATATCGGTATTACGTACTTCGATATATTCCACGCCGCGAGCAATCAATGCGTGTACAGGCTTTTCGCCAGATTGTGTCACACGCTTAGGACGGATATCGCTGTAATATTCATTCTCAATTTGCAGTACGTTAGCGTTTAACTGTTTGTACTGCCCATCGACCTTAACACCTAAGCTTTCATAAGGTTCGTAGGGTGTGCGGATCGCTCGGTTCAGTGAGCTAGCATAAGTATGTAAGTGGTTAAAGCAGATATTAAGGCCCGCTTGTGCTTTGTTGGAATAACCCAAATCACTCATGCGTAAAGAGGTTGCATAAGGCAGATAGAGGGTATCTCCTGATAAGCTCTCTAGTGCGTGTTTCTTCCCTTTTAGGAAAGAGCTACAAAGCGCAGGTGATGCACCAAATAAATAGATTAATAACCAAGAGTAGCGGCGAAAGTTTCTTATAAGGCTAAAATAGGAGGCTGATCTGAACTCTTGCAGGGAGCCGCTATCGCCCATGTAGGTTTGGAGTATCGGCCAAAAGTCGGTAGGCATTGAAAAGTTATAGTGAATACCGGCAATGGTTTGCATCATCTTACCGTAGCGGTTTTCTAAACCTACGCGATAGATGTATTTCATCTTCCCAACATTGGAATCGCCGTAACGGGCAATTGGAATTATTGATTCATCTAAAAGGTGGCATGGCATACTGGCTGGCCAGATCAGCTCTTCGTCCAAATTTTGGTAGGTGTAGCGATGTAGATCCGCCAAAAATTGTAATGCATCAGATGACTGCTCAAAGACTGGGGTAATAAACTCCAGTAACGACTCAGAATAATCCGTAGTTATATATTCGTGAGTAAGAGCAGCCCCAAGGGCTACAGGATGAGAAGTTTGTGCGAGTTCTTTATCAAGATCTACACGTAAACCTTCTTTCTCTAAACCATGCTGAAGCTGAGTTAATAAATTAACGTGGCCACTTTCTTTTAACCAGCTGAGCTTCTGCTGTAGTTGGGAATAGGATGTTGTGGAAGACAAACGCTGATCCTTTAAGTCACTCATTGAAGGGGGGCATTATAATTGAGCAAACGCTAAATTGCTGCAATGAAACGAATTGTTCGCAATATTGACCGGATTTAAATGAAATAATTCATTAGAGCAGGTAAAGAAAATACCTGCTCTAATGAAAATGGCTCAGGGTACGCTTAATACCTGCATTGAGTTGGTGCCGCCATCTTTTCCTAAAGTTGCGCCACGGGTAAGGATAACAAGATCGTCGGTTTGGAGTAGATTACGTGCTTTGAGACCTGCAAGGACTTCGGTATTAAGTTTATCCTCGCTGATCTGGGTTGCATCAAAGAAGATCGGTTCAACACCTCGATAAAGTGCGGTGCGGCGCATAGTTCTTTCATTGCGAGTTAGCGCAAATATAGGTAAGCCCGAGCGGATACGTGACATCCATAATGGAGTAGACCCTGATTCTGTTAGGCAGATTATCGCTTTTACACCGATGAGATGGTTAGCCGTATACATTGCAGACCGTGCGATAGTTTCGTCAAAACGTTCCATTTTTATGGAGATATTTGTCTCCATTGGGCGTGCTATTTGATGTTTCTCCGCGCCTTGGCATATAGAGGTCATTGATTTAACGACTTCTATAGGGTGTTGACCTGCTGCGGTCTCTGCTGACAGCATGACGGCATCGGTTCCATCAAGGATAGCGTTAGCAACATCGAAAACTTCTGCACGGGTAGGCATTGGGTTTTCGATCATAGACTCCATCATCTGTGTTGCGGTAATGACAAAGCGGTTTAGTTCTCTGGAGCGTTGAATCAGATGTTTTTGTACACCGATAAGTTCCGCATCCCCAATTTCTACTCCTAGATCACCACGGGCAACCATAATACCGTCACAGGCAAGGATTATTTGATCTAGCGCTTCATTGCTGGCAACGGTTTCTGCACGTTCAATTTTAGCAATTATCTCCGCACGGCTTCCCGCTTCATCCAATAATCTACGGGCTTCGTGCAGGTCTTCTGCATTACGAGGGAACGATACGGCGATGTAGTCCATATCGATTTCGCCAGCAACTTTAATATCTCTTCTGTCTTTTTCTGTTAGGGCGGCAGCAGAAAGGCCACCGCCTTGACGGTTGATGCCTTTATTATTTGAAAGTGGGCCGCCAATCACAACTTCTGTCAGAATTCGGCTTCCATCAATGCTCAAAACTTTGAGCTGCACGCGGCCATCATCTAACAGCAAAATATCTCCAGCCGAACTGTCTTCTGGAAGCGCTTTATAATCAATTCCAACTTGCTGTTGGTTGCCATCTTGGTTGCCGAGTTGTGCATCTAATGTGAATTGATCACCTTTCTTAAGAGTAATGCGATCATCTTTGAAACGAGCAATACGAATTTTTGGACCTTGCAAATCACCAAGTATTGCGATGGATAATCCCAGTTTACGTGCTGTTTTTCTAATGTCACTGGCTCTTTTTCGGTGATCTGCTGCGCTGCCATGGGAGAAATTTAGGCGGACTGTGTTTACCCCATTACGAAGAATCTCTTCCAATACACCAGGCTGGTCAGTGGATGGGCCTAAAGTGGCAACAATTTTTGTACGTTTCAACATGAGAAAAATTTGCTCCGTATTTGAGAAACATTAGACTCTAGTATAGTGCTACTAAGTGTACGAATTAAGTATTTCTAGATACTAAGTATAAAAAGAGCTTTAATAAACGAGCAGATAACCTCACTGGCCATAAATTTATGTCTCATATTTTATCGACAACTTGGCGTCGTTACCGATTGCTATTCGTGACCTTTCTGGTTTCTACTTTTGTCGTTGTTGTTGTGCAAACAACCTTAATCAGTCGTACTCAAGGGCTGGATGAGCTACAGCATCGTTCTAGTGCTGATTTAAACCGTTATATTTTGAGCCTTCAGCAAAAGTTGGATCGCTATAAAGACCTACCTAAACTTTTATCATCTCATTCTACTTTGACCGATGCGCTTCAATGGCCGGATAATTTATCGACACAGCGGGCTAATATCTATCTGGAACAGGTTAATCAATCGATCAATGCTGCAGATGTGTATTTGATGAATAACCTCGGGCTAACTATTGCTGCAAGCAATTGGGCGAATGAGCGCTCTTTTGTAGGTAAGAACTATGCGTTTAGGCCCTACTTTAAAGATGCCATGGAAGGAAAAGTAGGGCGTTATTTTGCGTTAGGCTCTGTGTCGAAAAAAAGAGGCTATTACTTTTCCTACCCAGTTTACGAGCATCATCAAATTGTTGGTGTCGTGGTTGTTAAAATTGATTTAAATGAGATTGAATCGGATTGGACAGACCCTGATTTAGACATCTTAGTAACAGATGAAGATGGGGTGATTTTTATATCAACTCAGACCGACTGGAAGTTTCGAACCCTTAAACCTTTATCTCAACAAGCGGTTCAGCGAATAGCAGAAAGTTTAAGGTACGGGGATCACCAATTAACAGCCCTAGATATTATTGAGAAAAAAGAGCGTGAAGAGGGCGGTACACTCGTCACACTGGTGGATGGGGATAGGATCAATAACGAAGCCTTAGACGGGGTTCAAGCGAAAGAATTTCTTCTACAAAGTAGAGACTTAGAAGATAGCGGTCTTACGGTTGTTGTCTTAGCGAGTACTAAGTCTGTCAAAGTTAAAATGTTTTATACCGCTTTGACTATAGGGTTTATCTTTATCGCCTTAGTTTTGTTGATCATGGTATTACTGACTCGACAGCGTATTACTCGGGAGCGGGCACGTTTTAAATTACTGGAAACAAAAGCACTAGAAGAGAATGAAACGAGAGTTAGGGCGATAATTGATAATACCCAAGCGGGCTTGATTACCTTAGATGCTCAAGGGCGGATTGAAAGCATGAACTCTATGGGTGAGAAGCTATTTGGGTATGATGAGGTCAATGTTAGATCTGAATATATCAGTAAACTCTTAGCCCAAGAAGATAGAGCAATCTGTTGGCAGCATCTGACCGCATCAGATGAGGATCGTCAAAGTGAGTTATTCACCGAGGCGCGGGGCTTACGTAAAAACGGTTCGGTTTTTCCAATTGAATTAATTATTGGGCATATGGATTATGGTGCGATTAAACGGTTTATTGTCACGATCCACGATATTACGCAACGTAAGCAGTATGAAGAGGAGCTGAAGCATGCTCGAGAGCTTCTTGAACACCGTGTTGAAGAGCGAACGGCTGATCTAACAGATGCGAATAGAAAGCTGTTGGAAGAGGTTGAAAAACATCAGAATACACAAGATGAGTTGATTCAGACGGCAAAACTGGCGGTATTAGGGCAGATGTCAGCTGGTATTAACCATGAGCTTAATCAACCGCTAACGGCTATTCGTACTTATGCTGATAATGCACAGGCTTTTCTTAAGCTAGGGCGTACGGATACGGCTGAAAAGAATTTGAATGAGATAAGTAAATTAACGGAAAGGATGGCTAAAATTATCCATCCATTGAAAGAGTTCTCACGAAAAACGTCAGGAAATGCTGAACCTGTCTGTCTTAAAAACGTACATGATGGGGCTATGTCGATAATGTATGGCCGCCTTAATAAGGTAAAAGCCCAGGTTAACTGGCCACATGACTTAGATCGTAGTTATGTAATGGGTGATACTGTGCGTTTAGAGCAAGTGCTAGTGAATCTGATCAGTAATGCGCTTCAGGCGATGGAAAGCGAACAGGCCCCCGTGGTTGATATCGAACTATATAACGAACCAAAGTGGACGGTTCTACTGGTGAGAGACCATGGGCTAGGGGTTCCTGAAGATGATTTAAATCGAGTTTTTGAACCGTTTTATACAACAAAAAAAGCAGGGCAAGGTTTAGGTTTAGGGCTATCAATCTCATTCCGAATTATTGAAAGTATGGGAGGGCAATTATCAGTAGAGAATCATCCCCAAGGTGGTGCTGTCTTTAAGATTTGTTTACCTATAGCTCAAGCACCTGATAATGTTATTTCTTAAAATAGATAGTTGGAATCTTATATGAGTGATCAGAGTCCCCTGCCCATTATTCTTGTTGATGATGAGAAGCATATCCGTTTGGCAGCGGGGCAGGCTTTAGAGCTTGGAGGGTATGACGTTACGGCGCTAGAAACAGCCGAACAAGCGTTGAATATTATTACATCTGATTGGCCAGGGATTTTAATTACCGATATCAATCTACCCGGTATAGATGGTTTAGATTTGATGAAGCAAGTGGTGGCTTTAGATGCCACGCTGCCCGTTATTTTGATTACTGGACATGGTGATATATCTATGGCTGTAAGCGCAATGCGTGACGGTGCTTATGACTTTATAGAAAAACCCTTTTCCTCTGAGCTGTTGCTTGATGTGGTACGTCGAGCTATAGAAAAGCGTCATCTTATTATTGAAAACCGTCGTCTAAAGCAGGAGCTTGAAGCGCAAAGTGTGCCGGGCCCTCGAATTATTGGTAAAACAGGACCTATTGCCCAAGTACGAAACTTAGTGCATACCATAGCGGATACCCCCGCTGATATTTTGATTTTAGGTGAAACCGGTACAGGGAAAGACCTACTCGCGCGTTATATTCATGAACATAGTTATCGTAGCGATAAAAATTTTGTAGCGATTAATTGTGGTGCGGTGCCTGAAAATTTAATTGAGTCAGAGCTGTTTGGGCATGAGAAAGGTGCGTTTACTGATGCTAAGGCTCGACGGATCGGAAAATTTGAATATGCCAATGAAGGTACTCTATTTCTCGATGAGATAGAGAGCATGCCGATGACTTTGCAGATTAAGTTATTGAGGGTATTGGAAGATAGGTCAATAGAGCGCTTAGGCGCGAATGAAATTATACCTCTGGATCTGCGTGTAATCGCCGCCACTAAAGTGGATTTAAAGGAAGCGGCGGAGCGAGGTGAATTTAGAGAGGATCTGTATTATCGCTTAAATGTAGTGCGGGTTGATATTCCAGCCTTACGTGAGCGTAGAGATGATGTTGGCATGTTATTTCAACATTTTGCCTTAATAGCATCTTCTCAATATGGCCGAGAGGTACCTTTATTATCCCCTGAACGGATGCATAGTTTAATGATGCATGATTGGCCTGGCAATGTGCGTGAGTTGCGTAATTTGGCTGAACGCTATGTATTACTCGGGGAGAGCTGTTCATTCGATTTTGAAAATAGGCCGATTACTGATGTTAACGCAAGCAACCATATGACCTTGCCTGATAAAGTAGACCAATTTGAACGTATGTTGATCCAAGCTGAGTTATCTCGTTGTGGAGGGTCTATCAAAGAAACATTAATCAGCTTAGGTCTACCAAGGAAAACACTGTACGACAAAATGAAGAAATATGGCCTAGATAAGAAAGATTTTAAATAGCTCGAATAAGTGAAACTAAGTTGTTTGTACTGAGTTAGATCGCTGTTATGAGATCCCATATACTAAAAAGCCCCTATAAAATTCAGGTTTAGGGGCTTTTGGGTTTGCAGTATTTTTAAAGTTTGAACTTCTGCACCATAGATTCCAGCTGCCCAGCTAAAGTATTCAGTTCATGGGCCACTTGATTTAGTTTTCCAGCACGGGATGAGGTTTGTGCAGCTGTTCGAGCAATCTCTTGGACGCTTGTATCTACGCTAGACGTCATCACTGTTTGCTCTTTTGCTGAAGATGAAACCATATGGTTCATATCGTTGATCCTACGTACCTCGTCAGAGATCTTTGTAAGAGCCACAGAGGTCTCTTGTACTTTTGTGACACCCGCCTCAGCGCTAATATGTGCTTGATCCATGACCGTTACTGCGTCTTTAGCATTTTCTTGCAGTTCTTCGATAATGGTATTGATCTCTTCCGTGGAGGAGCGCGTTTTACTGGCTAAAGTACGCACCTCATCTGCAACTACGGAGAAGCCACGGCCTTGCTCACCAGCGCGTGCTGCTTCGATTGCGGCGTTAAGTGCGAGGAGGTTGGTTTGCTCTGCTATTTTTTGAATTACCTCTAGAACAGTGCCGACACTCTGACTTTGTTGGTCAAGTTTGTTGATAACTTCGAGAGCACGATCAATGTTATTTTTTAGCTGCTCGATGGCATTCAGTGCCTGCTCGGTGATGAGGGTACCTTCTTGGCTTTGTTTTAATGCCATATCAGAAGCTGAAACTGTGTTGCTGGCATTCGTATCTACATTTTGGGTGGATATTTCCATCTGTTCCATTGCAACCGCAACCGCATCGGTTTGTACCTGTTGGCTATGAACTGCGCTATTCGCTAAGTCGGCAATATCATTAATCGAGGTGCTTGATGTACTTAGTTGGTGAACGGTGGAACTTACTTTGCTTAAACTGCCGTGGAAATCTTCCAACATGACATTTAGAGAGTTAGACATCATGCCTATCTCATCTTTGGAGTTGACCTCGATTCTGAGCTTAAGGTTAGAATCTTTATGGATGGTATTAATAGTGTTACCCATTTTGCGTACAGGGCGGATAACCAGGTGACCCAAAAGTAAACTGATAAGGATGAGTCCGCCAATGAAGAGCACTAGCTCTGTGACGGCAACGCTAATTAGATTGCTACGAATGGTGTTATCTAAATTTTCAAAAGAATAGGTTACGCGTACTGCACCTAAAACATTACCCTCTTCCGTTTGGTGGCAGAGTAAGCAGTTGGTCCCTTTGTAATCAGATAGGGCTTTCATAGGAGTAATAATCGTGAGGCGGTGTCCTTGCGTATCATTAACCTCCTCAACTATATGTTCGCCACCCATTGCTCTAAGATCAAGCTCATCTTCAATTTTTGAATCCGCGGTGCCTGGGCCGTATATGTTGGAGACTATATCCCCACGAATAATCCTTGCTTCCAACACATCGGGGTTCGCTAAAATCTTTTTTTGTAGCGCTCCACGATTCGACATTGCGCCACTGAGCATCAGTATATTTATACTGTCAAAATAGGAATCTGCTGTATCGCTGGTGTTCTTTTTTACTACTTCTGAAACTAGTCCCGATTCACTTCTATAGATGGCGGTTAGGGAGCTGACTAAGATAATAAGAAAAACAGCCGCTAATGAGAGGTTTACTTTTGTTTGAATTGAAAGGCCATCTAGTTTCACACTCTAGCTCCTGTTTTTCATAGGTTTAGGGATCATATTAGCTGTATATTTATACTAAGGTGAAGTGATATTTTCGTATACCGCTTATAGCTCAATAAGATAGATGCAGATCAAACAACTATAGGAAAAGGTTTTGCGTCCACTATTGTTCTACAAAAAAGGGGTCAGTATCCGCCTTAAATTTTTTTTGGATGTGTGGTTATCCGCCGTTTTCGGCTCAAGAATAGAGCTTTCTTTAAACCGTAGTTTATCTATTTATATCAGTAACTATGGGTTCTCCAGCTTAGCGATATACGTTTTTATCTGAGTTGGCCTTCTTTTTGCTGTATTGGGTATATAGATTCAGGCAAGTCTGCGTAAAAAAGTGGAATAGCGCTGAGTTTAAAAACAAGAACGATAAATAAAAGTCCCATAACAGGAGATTTCACATGCGTTTACTGACTGCTGCAGTCACTACCCTAGCTTTAACTTTTGGAGCGCAAGCTGTTTCCGCTGCTCCAGTAGAGATTAAATTCTCACACGTAGTTGCTGAAAACACACCTAAAGGCCAGATGGCAATTAAGTTTAAAGAGCTTGTTGATGAGCGTCTTGCTGGTAAGGTTGAAGTAAAAGTATTTCCTAACTCTCAGCTTTTTGGTGATAACAAAGTACTTGAAGCTATGCTGTTAGGTGATGTGCAGATGGCTGCGCCTTCACTGTCTAAATTCCAGAAGTACACTAAAACGCTTCAGATTTTTGACCTTCCGTTCCTATTTAAAGATATGGCAGCGGTAGAGAAATTTCAGAACGGTCCAGAAGGCCAGAAATTATTGAATGCTCTGCAGAAGAAAGGCCTTGTCGGTCTTGGTTATCTGCATAATGGTATGAAACAGCTTTCTGCTAGCAACCCGTTACAAGTACCAGGTGATGCGTCAGGTAAAAAGTTCCGCATCATGACATCTGATGTACTTCAGGCGCAGTTTGAAGCGGTTGATGCTGTACCATTGAAAAAACCATTCTCCGAAGTATTCACATTACTTCAGACTAAAGCAATTGATGGTCAAGAAAATACATGGTCTAACATCTACTCGAAAAAATTCTTCGAAGTGCAGCCGTACATCACAGAATCGAACCACGGTGTTCTTGATTACTTAGTGGTAACTTCTGCTGAATTTTGGATGGGCTTGGATAGCAATCTGAAAGTTGAAGTTAAGAAAGCGCTAGATGAAGCAATTAAACATGGTAATTCTATTGCTGCTCAGAAAGCGGATTCTGATAAGCAGAAGATTATTGATTCTAAACGCTCTGAAGTGCTAACACTTTCTGACGCTGAACGCGCTCAGTGGGTTGAAGCGATGAAGCCAGTTTGGAAAAAGTTTGAAGATCAGATCGGTGCCGATCTAATCAAAGCTGCCGAAGCGTCTAACAACTAATATAAGTTGGGACTCTCACCGGGTAGGAATCTCGCTCCTTCTACCCGGTATCTATCTCTCCCACATTCAGAGGAGAGCTTCAGACAAACCAATATTATTTATTGGAGTTGTCCTGTGAATGTTGTTTCACCTAACTATTCTAATCGAACGACGTGAGTCGCTACGGGGGCCATTATGGTACGTAATCTCGTAACTAAGCTGGAAGAGGGCTTTTTATCTGCGCTTCTAGTTTCAATGACCTTGCTTGTTTTTGCTGAAGTAATTGCTCGCTTTGGTTTTAATGCAGGCATCCACTGGGCGCAGGAAGTAACGCTTCTTCTTGCGGCTTGGTTTGTCCTTTTTGGTGCCTCTTACGGCGTTAAAGTAGGTGCACACATCGGCGTTGATGTGTTCGTAAAACTATTACCTCAAAATACACACCGTTTTATTACGTTAGTGGCCGTAGCATTATGCTTGGTTTATTGCGGGCTGTTTCTTTACGGTTCTTGGATCTACCTAAGCAAGATGAAAATGATCGGAATTGAGTTGGAGGATCTACCTATACCTAAGTGGATTCCTATGAGTATTCTTGTCATCGGTTTTGTTTTACTAATTATTCGTTTCTTGCAACTAGGCTGGAAGGTTGTGACTAATCAAGCAGATGGTTTTCATTTTGCTGATGAAGCGGAAGAATCTATGGAGATCGCTAAAGAGCTAAAAGAAACAGCACTTGGTGATGAGCAGCCCCAGAAAGTATCTAAAGTATCTAAAGAAGGGGATAAATAATGACTATTGCCGTGCTATTTATCATGCTTTTTGGTTGCATGTTGATCGGTATGCCGATCGCTATTGCTCTAGGTTTATCTTCTGTAACAACGATTCTGTTGTTTTCAAATGATTCCCTTGCTTCAATCTCGTTGAAGCTATTTGAAGCGACATCAGAACACTATACATTACTCGCTATACCTTTCTTTATTTTGTCCTCATCCTTCCTATCAACAGGCGGTGTTGCTAAACGATTGATTAACTTTGCAGTTGATACTGTTGGTCATATTCGAGGCGGCTTAGCGATGGCATCGGTTATGGCGTGTATGCTGTTTGCAGCCGTATCAGGTTCATCGCCTGCCACTGTTGCGGCTATAGGTACTATTTGTATCGCAGGCATGGTGCGTTCCGGCTATCCAAAAGCATTTGCTGCGGGCGTTATTGCCAATGCGGGTACTTTAGGTATTTTGATACCGCCTTCGATTGTGATGCTTGTTTATGCTGCAGCTACAGAAGTATCTGCATCGCGCATGTTTATGGCGGGCTTTCTTCCAGGTTTGATGATGGGTCTTATTTTGATGATCGCTATCTATATTGTAGCGAGAGTTAAAGGATTGCCTTCTCAGCCTTTCCCAGGTTTTAAAGCGCTGGCTAAATCGGGTTTGATTGCTTTAGGCGGCTTAATGCTGATTATCATCGTATTAGGTTCTATATACGGTGGTGTGGCATCGCCAACTGAAGCTGCGGCGGTTGCGGCTGTTTATGGCTATTTTATTGCTGTGATGGGGTACCGAGATATAGGTCCTATGAAAGGCATTCCTTGGCAGAAATCGGGGGAGAATATCATTGCTGCAGCAGTACGTAACTCTGTGCAGATGATTATTGCTATTCCTAAGTCCATCAGTGATCCGGAAGTACGTAAAGTGTTGCTGGATGCATCTAAAGTCTCAATGATGCTGCTATTTATCATTGCCAACGCAATGCTGTTTGCCCATGTACTGACGACAGAGCGTATCCCTCATACCATTGCTGAGCAAATTATTGCTTGGGGCTTACCTGCTTGGGGCTTCCTCATCGTAGTCAATATCTTGTTATTGATTGCCGGTAACTTTATGGAGCCTTCAGCAATATTGTTGATTATGGCGCCTATCTTGTTCCCGATTGCTATGAAGCTGGGTATCGATCCTATCCATTTAGGCATCATTATGGTGGTGAATATGGAGATAGGGATGCTGACCCCGCCGGTGGGGCTCAATCTCTTTGTCACAGCCGGGATAACCGGGGAAAACATGATATGGGTTATCAAGGCGTGTCTACCTTGGTTGTGTTTGCTCTTAGGTTTCTTGATGCTGATTACTTATGTTCCTCAGATATCATTATTCCTGCCAGAATATATCGACCAATTAAATGGTTATTAATTAATCTCGTCCCTGGGAGGTTTCCCTTAAAACTTCCCATTTCTAATCTGTTGATTAGTGCATTTAACCACCGCTTGCGGTGGTTTTTTTTGTTTAGTGCTACTTTGTTATTTAGCACTATTGGGCAGTTCGTGTTGCAACAGGTATAATCCGCCGTTCAAACTATTTACGGCAGAAAAGAGATACTAGGGTGTTAGGTTATTTAGCAGCGCTGTGGGGTATTACCGGCATCAGTTTATTGTTAGGCAGTGCGATTTATCGGTTAAGTTCGATAGGTTGGCAAACCTTCACATATGAGCTGGAGTGGTATCATTGGTTGGCGATGGCCGTTTGTATTGCTTTTATGGGGTTTGCTGAAGGTTATCGTGGATTCCAAAAAGCTTGGGCTCCGCGGGTAGCTGCACGTATTTTATATCTTTCTCAGAACGCCTCCCCTTTAAGAGTGTTCTTAGCACCGTTGTTTTGTATGGGCTTTTTCTCCATTGTGCGTAAAAGGATGATAGTGACCTATTGCTTGACGTTAGGGATTGTCGGGATGGTTCTTCTTGTTCATCAGCTTGAACAGCCTTGGCGAGGGATTATCGATTTAGGCGTCGTTACCGGTTTAGTTTGGGGCGTGACATCGTTATTCCTGTTTACCTTACAAGCTTTTTTTGGACAGAGTTTTGAGCACTCGCCTGAGATGCCTTAACGGCAAATATGATTCCTGAATCTGATGAGTTTTCCTTAACCTTCAGGGTGTTTTCTGCGCAGCGTTCAGTTTTCCAGTTTTTGCGTCACCGCTTAGTTGATGCTCACGGCGCACAGTTAGCCGATCTGTCTAGTTCTTATCGTATTCTTATTGATAATCAACCGGCTTCTTTAAATCAAGCTTTAGATGCTGGGCAAAAGGTGACAGTTTTCCTGCCAGAGCATCAGGAGGAAGTTGTCGATACTCGCTGGAAACTACTATGGGAAAATACAGAGCTACTTGCTCTTTATAAGCCTCATCTTTTACCTGTAAGTCGTACCACGCGCAATCTTTACCACACACTTATCTCTTTGGTTCGGCGTGAAACAGTCTACGATCAGTGCCAATTACTACATCGCTTGGATACGGAAACAGCGGGGGTGATTCTGCTTGCTAAAGATCGGGCTGCTGATCGAAAGTGGAAGCCTAAACTTAATCAGTTGATGCTAAAAAAAGTCTATCATGCGTGGGTAAGTGGTGAGCCAAGCTGGGATGTTCATCGGTTTGAGTGTGAGTTATCAGAAAAAGAGGGTAGCTTAATTCGCAGTCAGGTATACGTTGTTGAACCAGATAGTGCCGATCTTTTTAAAAAGCCTAAATACAGTAAGACAATATTTACAGTGCTGCAGCGTAAAGCAGGCTATACGCTGATTGAGTGTGAATTATGTACTGGGCGTAAACATCAAATTAGAGCTCAATTAGCCTACTTAGGTCATCCCATTCTGGGTGATAAAATATATGCTCATCAAGGGCGGTATTATCTTCAGCGATTAACAGAGGGGCTTTCAGCATTGGATTATCAATGTCTAAGCAGTCCCTATCAGCGATTAGAAGCGGTTAAGGTTGTTCTGTCACTACCAGACGAAAAGGTGGAAATTACTACAGATGCCTATTCGCACCTGTAGTTAATTCTCCTGATTTAGCCAAGGAATAGTTTGTAAGCAGTGTTGTCCGTTTCTTCCCAGTAGTTGTAACCGATTTTAGATAGGAATTTACCCACTTGGTCGCGTTCAGCGTTGGGTACTTGCATGCCAACTAATACGCGTCCATAAGCTGCGCCATGGTTACGGTAATGGAACATGGAAATATTCCATTTACCACCTAGTTTGCTAAGGAAATTCATCAGTGCCCCAGGACGTTCCGGGAACTCAAATCGATAAATAACCTCGTCATTAAGGCTGTTAGGTGAGTGCCCTCCCACCATATAACGAACGTGGAGTTTGGCGATCTCATTATCTGTTAGGTCTTCAACTTCATAAGCTTGCTCACGGAGTTCAGTAAGGAGTTCAGTACGGTCATTGCTGTTGGGCGTTAGCTGCACTCCAGCGAAAACAATCGCATTGCTATCATCGCTATAGCGGTAGTTGAATTCGGTGATATTACGTTTACCTAAGGCTGAACAGAACTTTTTAAAACTTCCTGCTTGCTCAGGGATGCGTGCGGCGATAATTGCCTCACGTTTTTCACCTAGTTCAGAACGTTCTGCAATATGACGTAAACGATCAAAGTTAACATTCGCGCCAGAATCTATAGCGATCAGTGTTTTATCTGAACATTGCTCTCGGTTAACATATTTTTTCATACCCGCGACACCTAAGGCACCTGCCGGCTCGCAGATAGAGCGGGTATCATCATAGATATCTTTAATCGCTGCGCAAATTTCATCGGTCGATACAGTGATTACTTCATCGACATACTTTTTGGCAACCTCAAAGGTATTTTCACCAATGATGGCAACAGCAACGCCGTCAGCAAAAATGCCCACCTGATCCAGTGTAACGCGCTTACCGGCATCTAATGCAGCTTTTAGACAAGCGGAGTCTTCAGATTCGACGCCAATGATTTTTGTCTCTGGGCGAAGGTACTTAACGTAGGCAGCGATACCTGCGATTAAACCGCCCCCGCCTACAGGAACAAAAATCGCATCTATAGGGCCTGATTCTTGACGTAATATCTCCATGGCAACAGTGCCTTGGCCCGCGATAACATCAGGGTCATCAAAAGGATGGACGTAGGTCATTCCCTTCTCTTTGACGAGTTTCTGAGCATAGCTGGACGCATCGTCATATGCATCTCCGTGTAGAACTACTTTGCCACCTAAGCGACGTACATTATTTACTTTTACGTCGGGTGTAGTTTTTGGCATGACGATGGTTGCTTTAACACCGAGGTATTTAGCTGACATTGCCAAGCCTTGCGCATGGTTGCCTGCGGAGGCGGCAACAACACCGCATGCTTTTTGTTTTTCCGTGAGCTGAGCCATTTTGTTATAAGCCCCGCGAATCTTAAATGAGAAAACGGGCTGCTTATCTTCACGCTTAAGTAAAATTCGATTTTCCAGACGTTCAGACAGGCCTTTGGCTTCATCCAATGGCGTTTCTATTGCTACATCATAAACGCGGGCTTCTAAAATTTTCTTTATATAACGGTCTGGCATAGGGATAACTTCATCTGAAAAACCAAATAGGGTAGAAATGGTAAAGGCAAAGCGGTATTGCGTCTACACGATGGAGGCGATGCAGCGTATAATTTACGCAGAAATTAACATTTATTAGCAAATACGGGTGTTTTAACTGCCCGTTAAGCACAGGTGCCAATCATGACGCAGGATGAGATGAAAAAAGCAGTTGCCGATGCTGCTGTAGAATACATCAAACCTAAACTAAGCAAAGAGAGTATTGTTGGTGTAGGTACAGGCTCTACTGCAAATTTCTTTATTGATGCGTTGGCAGAGATAAAGCATATGTTTGATGGCGCTGTTGCAAGCTCAGAAGCGACTGCTGAACGCCTAAAAGGACATGGTATTGAGGTGTTTGATCTTAATTCTGTTTCTGAAATGGACGTTTATGTTGATGGGGCGGATGAATTTGACTCCGGTTTAAACCTTGTTAAAGGTGGTGGTGGCGCATTAACTCGCGAGAAGATTGTTGCTGCTGTGGCGAAAGAGTTTGTTTGTATTGTGGATGGTACTAAGAAGGTGGGAGTGCTCGGTGCTTTTCCGTTGCCGGTAGAAGTGATCCCTATGGCGCGTTCTTATGTGGCACGTGAAATCGTGAAATTAGATGGTATGCCTGAGTGGCGGGAAGGTTTTGTTACTGATAATGGCAACTTGATTTTGGATGTCCATGATATGGAAATTATGCATGCCAAAGAACTCGAGACGCAGCTAAATAACATTGTTGGCGTAGTGACCAACGGGTTGTTTGCGAATCGTGGTGCTGATGTCGTCTTGATGGGCACAGAGACGGGTGTAGAGACAATTACTCTATAACTCGCTGGCACTCTTATATCGCTCAAAGCCTCGCATCTGCGGGGCTTTTTGTTATGGATAACTTATTCTGATCGGCTTGCCTTTTTTACTCTATCGGTACAGCGCCAACCACCCATAATCGCAAGTCCTGCAAAAAGAAATAGGGTCATTGCTAGGCTGTTATTTATCAGCATCAGTTTTTCGTGATAGATGCTTGATATGCCCAAGACTAGACCCGCACTAATAACGCAGGTAATCGCTCCTATAGCAAAAGCAACGTAAATTGGTTGTTCTTTTTTTACGCACCATTTTGCCAATAGGCCAATGGTCAGCCAGTAACTCAGTAAAATGGCAATAGGGGTTATATTTTCCATGGGACTCCAAAGTATTCGGGTCAATCTATAGTTAAGGTCGAAAAACCAGTTACAGATGATATTAAGGTTTTATTACGGTGAGGTTAAATAGGACTTACTGTTAGCTGCTTTTAAGCAAACTATCCGTCTCTTTTCGTGTTGAGATACTAAGGATATGCAGATAGCTGTGGCGCATAGAGAGATGTATAAGCGGGGGCGGGAATATTAGGCTGTTTTCTTAGTGAGTTAAAAACAGCCTAATGCTTTTTTATCAGTTGCTTATAATACTTAGAACGTCATTCGGCTAATAGCTATACTTGCTGGCATAGTAATCCAAGCCATAGCTATTAAGTTAATAATGATCCAAGAGAAGCCAGAGGAGTCGCGGAAATCTTCGTTATGTTCTGCCATGATAGTCACCCCTAATTAAAGATATAACGATGCCAGCCTGTTCTGTGAAGTAAATCAATAGAGATGACTTCAACCCATGTTAAGCCTGAGCCCTTAAGAGCTTCTTTTTGGCAGGGTGTAGAGAACGGCTAAAACCGTGTTAATGTGCATAGAACTGTCTTGGTGGTCTATAGTAGATTCGCCAATTGCGCGGGATTTTAACAGGATTGTTTAAAATTTAATAGGTTATTTATATTGGTGTATTAGCACTTAATAGTGGTGCTATATCATTGCTTTTTATGTGGTTTTTTGCGTTAGCCGACAAGATCTGATCTTTTAGTGATTAATATATTGATTTTTTTATAGAACGTTAGGCTCCTATTCATAAAATTCTATTATGATGAATAGACTAGCGTTAGATTAATGAGTGAAAAATAATTATGTTGCGTTTCTTTCTTATCTCCATTGTTACTCTTGCTTTACTGTTTCACAGTGTGCCTTATCTTGTTAGAGATCAGGTTGTTGTTTGGTTGTTAAATAATGGCGCAGAGCAAGCGGAATTAAAGGCAATTAAAGTTAACTGGTTTACCGGTCATATCCTTATTGATGGACTTAAAGCGTCAACGCCAGATAAACCGGCGTTAGTGGTTGATCAGCTCAGCGTTGATTTAGATTACTCGCAATTAAAAGATGAAAAGATAGTATTAACTGCTGTTGAGCTAATGGGTATTAATCTAGGTCTTCGTGAGCAGGGTGAAAGTCTGTGGTTGGGCCCTATTGATCTGAATGGATTAACGAAGAGCGATAGTCCTGCAGAGCCTGAAGAGGAAACCGATGATGAACCATCTAATTGGAGCTTTGGTTTAGCTGAATTACGCTTAACTGATATTAAATGGTCTGCTGATATAGCAGGTCAGAAACATCAGTTGCAATTAAAGACGGGCCGTGTTGCTGACTTTTATCTATGGGATCAGAATCAGCTCGTTTCTATTGATCTAGATGGTAAGTTAAACAATGCACCAATAACCCTCTCTTCTAGTTCTTTACCTTTACCTGAAGAGAAGAGCTCAGAGCTTAAAGTTAAATTAGAAAACTTCCCATTGCACAGTGTTACAGGGGGCTTTTTACCGACACTTCGTGCCCATATAGACCTTGATTTAAATATTAAAGCGCAGAGTAATATAGGCAGCCATTTAACTAATGTTGTACAGAATGGTTCTATACGTGTACGTAATCTCGCCTTTGAGCAAGACGATTTAAAGATCAATGAACAAAGTTTAGCGTGGAGCGGTAGTGTTAATCTGGCGTTACTCAAAAGCGAATTAAAGTCCTTAAATACTAAGGGAAAACTAGCACTTAAAGGGGTAAATTTAACTCAGGCTGGAAGTCAGTTGTCATTAGATGACCTGCAGTTAAATTCAGCGATTAACCTACAAGGTTTAAAGCAACTTAACGTCTCTGATTTAGCCCTTAATCTGAGTAAATTAAAGCTTTCACAAGCGGATCAGGCCGTCGATATCGATGCACTGACCCTAAATGCCAGTGCTGAAGCACAAAATTTAAAACAACTTAGAGTCTCTGATTTAGTCCTTAACCTGAGCAAATTAAAGCTTTCGCAAGCGGATCTGGCTGTCAATATCGATGCTCTAGATCTTGCTGCCAGTGCTGAAACAGCAGATATGGATGTTTGGAAAGTGTCTTTACCCAGCTTAAATTTAACGGATGTTGGTTTATCTGCGGCAGATGCTTTGATCTCTATTAAAGGTTTTGCGCTAGCATCGGCATCATTGCAGCATAAACTTGGATCTGAAGCTGCAAACTTACCTGAGTTGCAACTATCTGTACCTAAACTGGATGTAACAGATGTTGACCTATCAGTATCCGGTGACTCGCTTGTTTCAGTAAAAGGGTTAACTCTGGCGTCAGCTTCTTTACAGGGTTTAGATCAGATGACATTAGCTGAACTGAACACTGAACAGTTAAAAGTGGCTGGGGATGGAGGGGGGTTCACTCAGTGGAAGGGTATTCGTGCGAAAAAAATCCAGCTAAACCAATTACAGACCCTTAGTATTAATCAGCTCCTTTTAAATGATAGTCAAACCCGCTTACATTTAACGTCTACGCGTAGCTTGTCGGATCTAGATTGGTTGTTGGCTCATGTCCCATCAAGCAAAGGGGATTCCGAGTCTAAAAGTACAGCAGCGGGTGGAAAACCTTTCCGCGTTAAACTTAATCAAGTATTACTCTCCGGCAATAATCAGGTCAGTGTTGTCGATCAGGGTGTAAAACCCGCTTTTAAAACAAAACTTGATATTAGCAAAATTAATCTGCGGTCTTTAGATACAGGGTCTAAAGGTGAAACAAGCTTTGAGTTAGCAGCCAAAAGCAAGTTTTCTACGATTACTGCAAAAGGGGCGATGGAGCTCTTTAGTGGCAATTACGGTGGTCATTGGGATGCGGTGATTAAAGGGCTTGAGTTACCAGAAGTTAGCCCTTATTCGTTAGAATATACCGGTTATTATTTACAAAGTGGTCAACTAACATTGACCACTAAAGGCTCAATTAAAGATCGGAAGTTAGATGGAGATTCAGATATTCGTCTAAACAAGCTTGAGGTGGAAGCACGTAACAATAAACGTAGCGGAGAGTTCGATAAAAAAGTATCTATGCCTTTAGGCACCGCCATCATGATTCTTCAAGATAATGATAATAATATTGATCTACAAATACCTTTAGATGGCTCGTTGGATGATCCTAAATTTGGTTATCAGACGGTTATTAATAAGCTGGCAGGAAAAGGGCTTAAAAATGCAGCTATGGGTTATCTAACTAAAGCACTTCAACCTTTTGGCGCGTTGATTTCTATTAGCCAGATGGTGATGGATGCTCAAGATAAAGGTTCATTTATTAAGCTGCAGCCTGTCTTTTTCTCCCCTGCGCAAACGACGCTATCATCCGAATCAAAACTTTATATGGCTAAATTGGCTGAGATGATGAATGAGCGTAAAGGGATGCGTATGAATATTTGCGGTTTAGCTGTTATTGCGGATAAGCCTGCAATATGGGAGCAGTTACAGGCTGAGAATAAAGAACGGGATAAGCCTGTAGATGAGGAGATCTTGTTACTTGAGTTAGAACCCGCTTTGCAAGCTTTAGCGCAGGAGCGTAGCGATGCGGTTAAGAGCGAGCTTTCAGATAAACAGGGGGTTGATATAGAGCGATTATTTAGCTGTTACCCTAAAGTTGATCTGCAAACTAAAGAGAAGCCACAAGTAACTTTAGGATTATAAAGCTTAGAGTAAGCGCCCCACAGTTCAAATAGTTAGGTATTTGAACTGTGGGGCTGTTATAAAAACTAACAGGTTACTGACTTAGCGGCTGATCAGAGTGTTGTAACTTTTGGCTAAGCTTTGTTGACGATGACTCAGTTTGCTAATCAGCATAAATAGTGCACAGCTCAATAGAGGTAAACTTATCCACAGGTAAGGATGCAGGACTGGATCAAGTTTTAAGAGTTGTTGATGAATTGGCCATAAGCTGACTTCGGTAATAACCACCGCTAAAAATCCACTAATTAAACCAATTAATCCCATCTCCATACGATCAAGTTGCCTACATTGCTGCTGGCTTGCACCGAGTGTTTGTAAAAGTGCATTTTCATAGCGGCGTTGTTCAAGCTCTTGGGTAAGCGTGACATACAGTAGTATGAGTCCTGCACTTGTCGTCAGTAGCATTAATAAACTTGATAGCATTGATAACCGAGTCAGCAGGTGTTGCAGTTGTTCCAGTATTTGCCGTACATCAATTAGCGTTAAGGTTGGAAAGGTTTCCATTAACTGTCGGCTAACTGAAGCGTTATCTTTGTCTAAATGAAAACTGGTTAAATAGCTGGCGGATAGATCCTCTAGCAGCCCTGGAGAGAAGATAAAATAGAAGTTGGGCTGGAATGAATCCCATTGAACTCTACGTATGCTTTGGACTTCAGCCTTACGTTCGATTCCCCCAATATTAAAACCGACAATATCACCTAATTTTAGTCCTAACTCCGAGGCGATTTTCTCCTCTATGGAAACAGAGGCTGGTTGAGTATCCTGTGTCTCAGCTGCTTTAGTCTGGGTGTCCCATTGCCCTTTTATTAAGGTGTTGTGGGCGGGCATCGTAGCGGTAGAGGTTAAATTGAGCTCGCGATTAAGTGAGGGGTGATCTTGCTGTTTTTTTGTTAGGGCTTCTGACAGCGGCAGATCATTAATACTGTTTAAACGGCCGCGATAGATAGGCCACAGCGGATTATCAATCTTATTTTGCTGTAACAATACTTGTAGGTCGTCCTTCTCCCACTCCTGAATGTTAATTAAAAAATGATTGGGGGTGTCTTCTGGCAGTTGATCCTGCCAACGACTGAGTAAATCGTTTAAAGCGATAAGGTTAATACTCAGCAGGGAGAATAATAGACAGATCACGGGGATCTGTACCCTATACCAGCGCTGCTGCTGTTGCACACGGCTAAGAAGCAAATTCCCCATAGGATGGTGAGGAGCCAATTTCTTGGTAATCTGTTTGCTGACATAAGCACCAAAGCTACCAAGGAGCCCTCCAATTAGGAGCAAGCAAAGAATTAAGCTGATCGTTAATAGAATATTGTTGAGATACCAAGTGGTCGAAATGATCAGTAGGCCAATAGCGATCAGGTAAGGCAGCTTGCTCCCCCAGCTAAGCGAGGCCGTTTGATCTTGAATAAGTTGCAGTGGATTACTTTTTTGTAGTTTAAAGAGGGAGGGCAGACCTAAGCATAGCAAGATGCTTATCCCCAGCAAGGGGCCCGATAAATAGGTAAAAGAGGACGCTGCTGGAACTGGTTGAGGAAGAACACCTTGTAAAAGGGTCAGACCTAGATTTTCTAATAGGAGTGCAAGGGAGACTCCCGCTATAGAGCATAAGGCCCAAGCGAAGATAAACTGTGTGATATACAGCAGCAGTATTTGATGGTCGCTTACGCCTAAGGTTTTTAGTAATGCGGCACGTTTGTATTGACTCTGAGTAAAGCGCCGAAGGCTGAGAAAAATGGTCATTGCCGAGATCAGCAGTGCAAAGAGAGCCCCGAGTCGTAGGTAGGAGGATGCTTTGCTTAGTGCGCTATTCTGCTGGCCCTCTTCCGATGCAATGGAGGTGAGCTTCTCGCCGGTTTTTAGATGTTGTTTTAAACTTTGTTCTAGCGCGCTAATCTGCTCAGGTGTACCCGCGAAAAGTTGGCTATATCTTAATCTAGCGCCGGGGCCAAGTAAGCCTGTTTGCTCTAATTGTTGCCGGTTAATGATTAATTGCGGGTTAAAGCTAATAAAACCTCGCCCGCGGTCGGGCGCTGATTTAATAACGGCGCTGATAGTAAAAGCAGTGCTCCCTAAAGTGACTTGATCGCCTAGTTTAAGGTTTAGCCGATCTAATGCACTTTGCTCAGCCCAAGCCTCTCCTAGATTGGGTATTTCGCTATCTAGGGGAGGGTCTAGAACGATTGTGCCACGGGGGTAAGTGCTTTGAAGTGCGCGTATAGTGACTAATAAAAAGTTTCCCCCGCTACTGGCCATAGTACCGAGTTGAACGACTTCACTTGACGTTATTCCCATTTCTTCGGCGACAAGCGCTGAGTTATCCGTAAGCCCGCGACTACTACTAAGAATGAGATCTGCGCCTAATATGTCGCTACCTTGGCGTAGTAATGTCCGTTCAATTCGTTCGCCTAAAACAGCCATTAGGCTTGCGATAGTAATGGCTAAGACTAATGCGATAATTAGGGAGCGCCATTCGCTGAGTTTAAGACAGCTTATACTTTGTTGGGCGGCTAATTTAATAGGTGTTGTTGCACTCATAGACTTATCTCAGTTAGCTCGCCATTGTGTAATCGTAAAGCCCGTTGGCAACGTTTAGCGAGGGAGGGGTCATGGGTGATTAAAATCAGCGTCGTATTTTGTTCTGTATTTAATGAGAATAGCTGTTGGATAATTTGCTCTCCAGTTTGCTCATCTAAGTTGCCTGTGGGCTCATCTGCAAATAATAGAGTCGGTTGTGTAGCAAAGCTACGGGCAATAGCAACGCGCTGTTGTTCACCCCCGGACAGCTCAGCGGGTTTGTGATGTAGACGAGCCCCTAATTCCACTTTTTCTAACCAACGGGCAGCTTCCTGTTCTGCATTTCTACTGTTGCGTATCTGTAATGGGAGCATGACATTTTGTAATGCAGTTAAATCGGGTAGTAGATGGAAGGCTTGGAAAACAAAACTAATATGTTGGTTACGAAATTCGGCGCGCTCTTTGTCGCTTAAATGTTCTAGATTTGTATCATTGAGCAGTATCGAGCCTGCGCTGGGCTGATCTAATCCCGCTAAGATAGCCAGCAAAGATGATTTTCCTGTACCTGATGGACCAATAATAGCTACCGTTTCTCCTCGCTGAATGTCGAGATTAAGATCTTTAAATAACTCTAAATTCCCTGCTTGAGTCTTAAACTGTTTTGCGAGATGCTGAGCACTGATAACTGTGTCTTTTTTGTGATTCATTAGGTGTCCCTGTGCGAATTCTACTTTCACTACTTTTCATTCTAGGTCATTTTGCTTTGACGTTACCGGCTAGTGCAGGTTCCCTTGTTGTTTTAGGGGATAGTTTATCCTCTGCACACAACATGAAACCAGAACAAGGTTGGGTGCATCTTTTAGAGCAACGTATACAGCGTGAAGGCTATGCATTAGATGTTATTAATGCCAGTGTTAGTGGAGATACTACGCAAAATGGAATAGCGCGTCTCAAATTGCTATTGCAAAAGATTGATGCAGATATTGTTATTATTGAATTGGGCGGTAATGACGGCTTAAGGGGCACACCACCTTTTGCTATTCGTAACAATCTACTGCGGCTGATCGATATGGTTGAAGATGCTGAAGCGGATGTTGTCCTGTTGGGTATTCAACTACCCGCTAATTATGGTGCTGCATATACGGAAGCGTTTAGAGAGATCTATCCTGATATTGCAGACGAGACAGGCGCTGTGTTCGTTCCCTTTTTTATGGAGCAGGTTGCGCTTGTGCCAGAACGTATGCAGGCTGATGGCATTCACCCTAATGCTAAAGGGCAGCCTTACTTGTTAGAGACTGTTTGGCCTCACCTTGAAGCTTTATTGGAAAATATAGATTAGGGCTTTCAGTGTTTAGTTATTCATAGAGCGATGAGCTACGGCAAAAAAAAGGCACCTAACTTAGGTGCCTTTTTATAGTAAAACGAAAACTTATGCGAAGTTTGCGTTTACGAAATCCCAATTAACCAGCGCCCAGAAACCTTTTAGGTAATCAGGACGAACGTTACGGTAATCGATGTAGTAAGCATGTTCCCAAAGGTCAACAGTCAGCAAAGGTGTCTGACCTGTTGTAAGTGGGCAGCCAGCATTGCTAGTGTTAACGATTTCTAGAGAACCATCAGCGTTTTTAACTAACCAAGTCCAGCTAGAGCCGAAGTTGTTAACTGCTTTGTCGTTAAGTGCTTCTTGGAACGCAGCGAAAGAACCCCATTTAGCGTTAATTGCATCTGCAATAGCGCCTGTTGGTTCGCCACCTGCATTTGGTGCTAGGCAGTTCCAGTAGAATGTGTGGTTCCAGATCTGTGCTGCGTTGTTGAATACGCCGCCAGCAGGCGCAGAAGTGATGATCTCTTCTAGCGTTTTGCCTTCAAATTCAGTACCTGGAACAAGGCCGTTTAGCTTAACAACGTATGTGTTGTGGTGCTTGCCGTGGTGGAAGTCCAGAGTTTCTGCAGAAATGTGTGGTTCCAGAGCATCCTTAGCATAAGGTAGCGGCGGAAGTTCAAAGCTCATAAGTGTCACCTTATTTTGTCAGTCTATTTTTAGACAGATTATCAGGCAGCTGCTCACCATTTTAGTACTCTCACTATGGTATGGCAGCCAGTAAAAACTAATTCGGGTGAATGATAGCACTCAATACTCTATATTTCATGGTACAAAAAGTGTGTTTACTCGTTCATTTGTTATCAAATATCTATGTTTAAGGTTGTCCTGCGACTAAAGTTTGCTGAAACTGTTGCTTATTAGCCCTAGAATGACGGCTGTTTTATTTTATATAACGATAAAAAAGTGATTATTTAACAATGTATAAAGTTCTTATTTGGATTGCGTTTGTTGCATTGGGTATTTTGGCTGTTAAAACACAGTTTTTAACCTCTGACACTTTTGAGCCTTTTAAAGAGGGCTGCATGCAAGGGGAGGGAGCAACAGAGGAGCGTTGTGATTGTTTGGCAAAATATGTTCATAAGCATTTTAGTGATAACGAAGTGAAATTGATCATGTCGAATCAGCTTAGCGATCCAGACTTCAAACTGAAGGTTGAAGAAGTGGTTAGCAGTGGCTCAAAGGCTTGTTCTGTAGAATGATTTCTAATTAAAAACTTTCTTTATTTAGCGAGGTTAAGTAACTGCCCTGCTACGAGTAAACTCCCATTGACAGGGATATGCGGATAAGTGCATATCCCTGCCCATCTCCAAGCACGATTTAGTTTATCTCTAAGATTTAGATCGACATTGTTTTATCACGTAGAGTTATCTCTTCGAGTGGGAACTGTGGGTCGCCACACACGTAGAAGAAAGGATTCTCTAATGATTCCTGCTCATTGTAGGCAAGAGGCTGCAAGTTAGTTGCATTAACTAAACGCCCGCCAGCGGCTTCAACAATTGCTTGGGCAGCGGCGGTATCCCATTCGGACGTTGGATATAACCGGGGGTAAAAGTCTGCGACACCTTCAGCAATAAGGCACATCTTTAAAGAGCTTCCCATCGCATGATTGTGTACATGCCTAAAGTGCTTGTATAGCTGTTTAAGCAGACCGTCATTATTATCCTCACCATGCCTGCGGCTGGCTGCGATCACTAATTCTTGCCCAAGTGGTCTGCTACGAATGTGAATAGAATGTTGACCATTTATTTGCTTTTTAGCTTGAAGCTGTGTGCTGCCCCAGTAACAGGTTTTTGATACAGGAACATAGATGATGCCAAGCACAGGTTTATTGTTTTCGATGAGTGCAATATTGACAGTGAACTCATCGTTACCTTGGATAAATTCTTTAGTGCCGTCCAATGGATCTATACACCAGAACCTATTCCATTGCTGACGTTGTTTAAAGGAAACGGCCTTACCTTCCTCGCTCAACTGTGGGATATTGGGTGTAAGAGCAAGTAGTCCTTGCTGAATGATTTCATGCGCAGCAAGGTCTGCGGAGGTAACGGGGGATTGATCCTGCTTAGTATCAATTGCAAAGTCTTTATGTTCATAGACTTGCATGATCGCTGCGCCCGCTTGCTGACATAGAGGGATAAGCGATTTGATGAGTTGTTGATGATTCATCATTATGGCCCTTTCTTCTAATTATAAAATCAGCATAGACCTATCTCTGTATTTATATTAGTCGCCTTTTGTCGATTGTTTAGTCAAAAAATCTCTAACCATATATAAAGCAGCTATTGCGCGAGCTTCGGTAAAGTCGGGATCTTCAATTAATTGCTCTAGTTTATCTAGTGGCCAGCAGACAACTTCCATCTCCTCAGGTTCATCACCTTCTAATCTACATGGGTAGAGGTCCTGTGCTACGACAGCGGTGACTGTATGGCCCATATAGTTAGGCGCGGATGACATTACTTTTAACGTATGTAAGCGGTTACTACCAAATCCAGCTTCTTCCTTTAATTCTCGGTCAGCGGCTGTGTGCTCGTCTTCACCGGGGTCAATTAAGCCTTTAGGTAGGGTTAAGGTGTAATCCTCTATGCCAACCGCATACTCTCGAATTAGTAATACTTCGTTATTTTTTGTGATGGGGATGATCATAACCGCACCATGGCCACGATTGGCTAGACGCTCATAAATGCGTTCTGCTCCATTGGAAAAACGGAGCTCAATCTCTTCTATTTTAAATAATCGGCTGTTAGCCGTGTTCGTAATCTTTAAAATCTCAGGTTTAATCGGCATACTGAAGTCTCCTTCTACAAATGGCCTGAGTAATGTTTGATTGGCAAAATATCGATACAGTGTTGTTAGATATGGACGGCACGCTTCTTGACCTACACTTTGACACGTTTTTCTGGCTTGAGCATCTTCCTTTACGCTATGCGCAGATTCATTCCATGGAAATAGAGGAAGCTCGTCAGTGGCTCCATGAGCGTATCATAGAGGAGCAGGGCTCGCTCAATTGGTATTGCTTAGATTTTTGGACGCGAGAGCTTAATGTACCTGTTGCCGAATTAAAAAAAGAAGTGGCAGAAAAAATTGCCTTTAGACCTCATGTGCAGGACTTTCTTTTGTCTTTAAAACAGCAGGGTATCCGCACTGTTATTGTGACTAATGCGCATCAGGATAGTTTATCTCTTAAGGCTGAAACGACTAATTTAGACCAATTGGTTGATCATGTTATCTGCTCACATGATTTTGGACTTGCTAAGGAAACATTTGGTTTTTGGGATAGACTACAAGAGGTAGAGTCGTTTAATAAAGACCGAACTTTGCTGGTGGATGATAGTTTTGCGGTACTTGAAAGTGCTCGTGAATATGGAATCCGCTATCTACTCTCCATCTTTCAGCCGGATAGTCAGCAGCCAAAAAGAGAGATCGATGGTTTTTCTGCCATCGACCATTTCAATGAAATCACACCGAAATAGAACGGAACAGAATGACACAGCCTGAAGATAAGGTTCGTTTAGATAAATGGCTATGGGCTGCTAGGTTTTATAAAACCAGGGCAGTTGCTAAGCAGATGATTGATGGTGGTAAAGTCCACTATAACGGACAGCGAACTAAATGTAGTCGTCATGTTGAGGTGGGTGCCACCTTGACGATTCGCCAAGGGTTCGATGAAAAAGAGATCGTTGTTGTGGAGCTGTCTGATCGTCGGGGAGGCGCACCTGATGCGCAAAAGCTTTATAAAGAAACCGAAGCGAGTATTAAAAAGCGTGAAGAACATGCGGCCCAACGTAAAGCTATGGGAAGTGGTTTGAATCCACGTAATCGTCCTAATAAGAAAGAGCGTCGCCAGATCATATCTTTTAAAGACGAAGGGCGCGGTATTTTTGATAAGTAATACTAGGAATTTCTACGTTAGTCGTGACGTTTCCCTATGTAACGACTAACGTGCTCAACATGCGTTTTAATTGGATTGTTTTAGAATAGGTAGTTGATTCACCAGTGGGATTTTTCCAAATAAACGAATCAAAGGGCTTAGTAGTTTATGTGCACCTGAGGTTAAGTAGTGCATAAGCGGCGTGCAAAAGGCCCAGCTCAATGTAATGGCCGCTGCGAATGCCCCCCCGACTAAATTATCGCTGGCCCAGTGAGCACCGCCTACTATGCGGGGTAGCATAAATAATAGGGCTAAAAGAAACGCGCCTATTGAGAGTGTACTTCTCGCATTCAATATAATATACCCAGCCCAGGTTAAGACGACCGTTGCGTGATCGCCTGGGAAACTATGGCCGGCGGAATCTTTGGCGGGAATGTCTGGCACGATCTGACTGAGCCTGAAAGCGGGCTCTAATATTAATGATGGGCTGGCTCCGCTCAAATCAATAGCGCGCGCATAGGCGTAAACTGATTCGCGAATAAGAAACATCAATACAAGTAAGAGAACAAAACCAATAAAGCCTTGTTGTAGCCGATCGCGCTTTAGCCCCATACCTGGGAAAGTAACACTGACTAAAATAATGAGGAGCGGAATAAGATCGAAAATACGGACATTGGCCCAAGCCCAGAAGCGTGTCCAACTGTTATCTTCCGATAACGTACCGTTCAATAGAAAGAATATGTTTTGATCAATACTCCGCCAGACAGCAAAACCAGTATCCGTTAGGAAAAAACCTAGCCAAAACGCGGCTAGCAGGTGGCTGATGATTAGGGCTTTGAAATTCCATTGAGTATTAAAAACGCTAATAGTTGTCATTGTTATATTTGTGTCTGTCGTTGGCTCGAATAGTAGGAAGGGTATGATAAAATAAGTTCCTTGTCTTGAATATCAATTTAGATATTCAAGTTTATTCCGAACAAGCGAATAGATTTTATTAATATGAGCAATCCTGATCAGATCCAACGCATTATGTTTGATGAGCTGGATATAAGAGGTGTCGTTTCAGGTTTAAAGAAAACCTGTAGTGACTGTTTTGAAAACCACGATTACCCTTCAGTAATTAAGCAGGTGCTAGGTGAGATGTTAGCTGCCGTTAGCTTGCTTAGTTCCAACCTGAAGTTTGAAGGCCGTTTAATCCTTCAAGCCCAAGGGCAAGGGAATGTGCGTCTTTTGATGGCTGAAACGAACCAGCATCGTGATGTTAGAGCGATTGCTCGCTTGGAAGGGGAGGTGCCGGATAATGCGACCTTGACTGAATTGTTACCTAAAGGTCAGGTAGTGTTGACGATTGAGCCAGAAAATGGACAGCGTTATCAGGGTGTAGTGCCTTTAGGTGGTGAAAATTTAGCAAAATGCCTTGAGAGCTATTTCGTCAGTTCTGAGCAGTTACCGACTTATGTGCAGTTGGCTTCCGATGGAGAGACAGCGGCAGGTTTAATGTTGCAAGTCTTACCGGCGGAAGGTTCAGGTCAAGATGATTGGGAACGCATTAGTCTGCTCGCATCTACACTCAAAAGCGATGAGCTGCTTGAATTGGATAATGAAACGCTATTATATCGTTTATTTCATGAAGAGACGTGCAGGCTTTATGAACCAGACAGCGTGCAGTTTACGTGTACTTGTTCTCGGGAGCGGAGCTTAGCTTCTTTGAAATTGGTGGGGAAGGATGATCTCTTTGAACTGCTCAAAGAGGAAGGGATGATTGATGTGAGCTGCCAATTTTGCAACCGTCATTATCGATTTGATCAGACTGATGTTGAGGCGTTATTTTCCACATCAGGTGTAGCTGACCACACACAAAATATACATTAATTGATCTTCTTTAGCTTAAAATTGCATTAAGTCAACTCTTAATAGCTTTCTGTAATGGCGCTTCGTGCGATTTTTGTGCATAATACGCGTCCTTATAAATACGATATATACCTTACGCCTTATTTAGGAAACGTTATTGGCGCCTATGCCAAGGGAACCCAGTAATGACCAAAGATTCATTGAACATTGCATATCAAAATTTAAGCCCAGCTGAGCTAGTAGAAAAAGCCATTTTAAATGGTGAAGGGATATTAGCTGATTCAGGCGCCTTAGTAGTAACAACAGGTAAACGTACAGGCCGTTCTCCGATGGATCGTTACATCGTTGATGAGCCAAGTACTTCAGATTCAATCGATTGGGGCAATATTAATCGTCCTTTCGATTCTGATAAGTTTGATGCCCTATGGACTCGTGTAGAAGAGTTTGTAGCGGATAAAGAACACTTTGTATCTAACGTACATGTCGGTTCTGATCCAAGTCACTATCTTGCTGTTAAAATGACAACTCAGACTGCGTGGCAGAATCTGTTTGGTCAAAACCTGTTCATTCGTCCTGCGGAATACAATCCAAAATCGAAAGAAGAGTGGCAAGTGCTAAACGTGGCTGGATTTGAATGCGAGCCAGAGCGCGATGGTACAAACAGTGACGGTTGTGTCATTCTTAACTTCGCTAAGCGTAAAGTGTTACTTGTAGGCATGCGTTATGCCGGCGAGATGAAGAAAGCGATGTTTTCTGTTCAGAACTTCCTACTACCAGAAAAAGATGTGCTTCCTATGCACTGTTCTGCAAACGTAGGTGAAGATAATAGTACTACCTTATTCTTTGGTCTTTCGGGTACAGGTAAAACAACCCTTTCTGCCGACCCAGATCGCTACCTTATCGGTGATGACGAGCATGGTTGGGGTAAAGGTGTTGTATTTAACCTTGAAGGTGGTTGCTACGCGAAGACGATCAATCTAAGCCAGAAAAATGAGCCAATCATTTGGGATGCGATTCGTTTTGGCGCTATCGTTGAAAACGTAACATTGAATGAGAAGCGTACAGCTGATTATGATGATACGTCACTGACTGAAAATGGTCGCTGCGCATATCCATTAGAGCATGTTGAGAAACGTACTGAGCTGAATATGGGTGATGAGCCTGATTCTATCGTATTCCTTACATGTGATTTAACCGGTGTATTACCACCTGTTTCAGTATTGACTAAAGAAGCAGCTGCGTACCACTTCCTTTCTGGTTATACAGCACTTGTAGGTTCTACTGAGATGGGTTCTGGTGGTGGTATTAAATCTACCTTCTCAACTTGCTTCGGTGCGCCTTTCTTCCCGCGTCCAGCGCATGTTTACGCTGAGTTGTTAATGAAGCGCATCGAAGAATTCGGCTCTAAAGTGTATCTTGTTAATACCGGTTGGACTGGTGGTTCTTACGGTACTGGCGAACGTTTCAGTATTCCAACTACGCGCGGTATTATTAGCGCTATACAGAATGGTGCTCTTACGGATGCTGAGACTGTTAATTTGGATGGTTTGAACCTTAACGTTCCTGTCTCTGTTCCAGGTGTAGATTCTGGGTTATTGAATCCGCGTGAAACTTGGTCTGATCAATCATCTTATGATGCTGCTGCAAAAGACCTGATAGGCCAGTTTGTTGAGAACTTTAAAAAGTTCGATGGTGTATCTGAAGATATTATTGCCGCGGGTCCTAAGCTTTAATTAGTTTTCGTCGGTAAAAGAAAAGCCCCTGTAGAAATGCAGGGGCTTTTTTGTATCTGCGTTGCTTATTTGGAGCTGGTTTATTGTACGCGGAGCTTTATATCTGCACTGTTCAGATATTCAGTCTCTTGCTCTAAATCAGCAAGTGTTAGGGGATGGTGTTCTAGCCAGCCTTCAGGGAATTCTATAATCAGTTTTTTGTTATCGATAGAAAAAGAGATAGCAGGAAGCCTGTCTTTTGAGCGACTCCGATGGAGTACGACCGCAATACGTAGTAGTACGCAAAGGCGGGTGTAGGGCTCCTGTAAGCGTTTTGGTAAGGCTTTAAAGTCATCTTTTGGGAATTTTCGACGGTGGCCTCGGACTAAGGTCGCTAGTTGGAGTTGTTCCTGTGTAGTAAAGCCAGGTAGATCGGCATGGGTAAGTAAATAGGCACTGTGCTTGTGGAACTGGCTATGCGCAATAGTCAGGCCTATTTCATGGGTCTTTGCGGCCCAGCTAAGCATGTCGTAGTGTTTACGTGATAGCTGCCACTCTTCTTTTACTTGAGCCCAGGCGATTAATGCGGTCTGTTCGATCCTTTCTGCTTGTTCTTGATCTACGTGGTAGCGCTGCATAATGGCATTGATGGTTCGGTCTCGAACGTCTTCATGACGCAAGCGCCCAGCCATATCATAAAGTACCCCTTCGCGGAGTGCGCCTTCTGAAAAGTGCATCTCTTCAATATCAAGCGCTTCAAATGCGGCACAAAGGATCGCAACTCCGGCTGGAAAGACTTTTCTTCGCTCAGGCTTTAGATCTTCAATATCGATATCGTTGCTGTTGTCAAAACTTAAGATTGTATCTTTAAGTGTATGTAGCGCATCTTTGGTAATGCGGTCATCACTCCATCCGTTGCTGATGCAAGCGTTACGAACCGCTTTTATTGTACCGGATGAACCTACTGTGCTATTCCAACCATGGTCTTTATAGGAAAACTTGATTGATTGTAGCTCTTGAAGTGCGGCGGTTTGGGCGCGTTTGAAGTTTTTTGCACTAATGATGTCGTCGGGGAAGTAGCGTTGAGTGAAGCTAACGCAGCCCATATGTAGGCTTTCCATCATGTTGGGTTCAAAGCGTTCCCCAATGATAAATTCGGTGCTGCCACCACCTATATCAATGACTAAGCGAGCGCCTTTGTCATCGGCTAATGTATGGGATACGCCTAAATATATGAGGCGAGCTTCCTCTCGTCCTGCAATGATCTCAAGTGGAGTGCCAAGGATATTTTCGGCTTCTTCTATAAACTCTCGGCTATTTTTGGCTTCGCGTAACGCGTTTGTACCGACAACCCGTACAGCATCTCTTGGTAAATCTTTGATGCGTTGAGCAAAACGACTTAAGCATTCAAGACCTCGCTGTTTGGCTCCATCGGTTAAGTAGCGCTTATTGTTAATGCCGGCTGCGAGTTGAACTTTATCGGACATGACGTCTACCGTTCGTAGTTCGCCTTGGTCGAGTTGGGCTACAACAATATGAAAACTGTTGGAGCCAAGGTCTATAGCGGCGAGAAATTGCTCTTCAATGTTATCGCTAGCAGTATTCTGCTCGGTCATTACAAAAAGCCTCATAGATGATAGTAGAGAGGAATTGGAGAGTAGAGTACCAAAAGAAGGCTTTGGCTGCAGTTGCTTTTCGTTAACATAATGTGACGGCGTAATAGATGCTTGTTTTGAAACAGTTTATTCACATCAAACGCGTTTTTAAGTGAGAAAATGGTCGCTAATTGGCTACAACCCCGTTACACAATGGCCTGTTGGGTGTTATTATCGGCTGTCTGATTAAAGTGTTGGGCGCAGCGGAGAATAGTTCCCATGAGTGAAAACATTGTAAATGTTACAGATGCTTCCTTCGACGAAGATGTTCTCAAGGCTGAATGTGCAGTCTTAGTGGATTATTGGGCTGAGTGGTGTGGTCCTTGTAAAATGATTGCGCCAGTTCTTGAAGAGATTGCAAAAGAGTATGGTGATCAGCTTAAAATTTGTAAGCTGAATATTGATGAAAACAGCGAAACACCGCCAAAATTTGGTATTCGTGGTATTCCAACTCTAATGTTGTTTAAAGGTGGTAATGTCGAAGCAACTAAAGTTGGTGCTTTGTCAAAGTCACAATTAGCAGCTTTCATCGAAGCTAATTTGTAAGCTAGTAAGCTTAGTAAAGTGTGATGTTTTATAAAACATTACACTTTCTTAGCGTTTACTATAGACAGGCGGTTTTCTTCCTTCTATAGTGTCTAAAGTTTGGCCAGCCCGCTAGAATTTCATCTTTCTTTAATCTTTTTTTAGTGTTGTGTCTTAAGGCCATTTTCGTATTTCTTCCTAAATTCCATCCAAATAAAAAAATCAGCTTAGTGCTTGTTTCCTTCAAACTATGAATCTTACCGAATTAAAAACTAAAAGCGTTCCCGAGCTACTTGATATTGCCAAAGGCATGGGAATGGATAACTTGGCACGGTCCCGTAAACAGGATGTTATTTTTGCTATCCTGAAACGCCATGCTAAAGGTGGCGAAGATATTTATGGCAACGGTGTCCTTGAAATTTTGCAGGATGGCTTCGGCTTCCTACGTTCAGCTGACTCCTCATACCTAGCTGGTCCTGATGATATTTATGTATCACCAAGCCAGATCCGTCGTTTTAACCTGCGTACAGGTGATACGATCGAAGGTAAGATTCGTCCTCCTAAGGATGGTGAGCGTTATTTTGCTCTGTTGAAAGTTAATGAGATTAACTACGACAAACCAGACAACGCCAAGAACAAAATACTGTTCGAAAACCTGACGCCACTATTTGCTCAGGATCGTCTGAGAATGGAGATCGGGAATGGTAGTACAGAAGATCTGACTGCCCGTGTTATCGATCTTGTTTGCCCTATGGGTAAAGGCCAGCGTGCATTGGTGGTATCTCCACCAAAAGCGGGTAAGACCTTAATGTTGCAGAATATTGCTAACAGCATTACGCGTAACAACCCGGAAACCCATTTGATTGTTTTGCTAATTGATGAACGTCCAGAGGAAGTAACTGAGATGCAGCGCACCGTTCGTGGTGAAGTTGTTGCGTCAACGTTTGATGAGCCTCCATCACGTCACGTTCAAGTCGCTGAGATGGTTATCGAGAAAGCGAAACGCCTGACGGAGCATAAAAAAGATGTTGTGATCTTGCTGGATTCGATCACACGTTTAGCGCGTGCTTACAACACAGTTATTCCTTCATCGGGTAAAGTGTTAACAGGTGGTGTTGATGCTCATGCACTTGAACGTCCTAAGCGTTTTTTCGGTGCTGCGCGTAACATCGAAGAGGGTGGAAGTTTGACGATTATCGCTACGGCGTTGGTTGATACAGGCTCCAAAATGGACGAAGTTATTTTCGAAGAGTTTAAGGGTACAGGTAACTCTGAGGTTCACCTCGATCGTAAGATTGCTGAGAAGCGAGTGTTCCCTGCCATTAATATCCGTCGTTCAGGTACCCGTCGTGAAGACTTGCTGACGTCTGAAGAAGAGCTGCAGCGTATGTGGATCCTACGTAAGCTTCTTGACCCAATGGAAGATACTGCAGCAACAGAGTTTGTTATTGATAAGTTGAAAGACTTTAAAACAAATGATGAATTCTTCCTGTCGATGAAACGGAAATAAACCAGTTTACGTATAAAAGGGTGAGCTTATGCTTGCCCTTTTTTGTTTTTACTAGGTTCTATATATGGCGACTCCAAAATACAAAGATCTACGTGATTTCATTCATATGTTGGAAGAACGTGGCGAACTTAAGCGGATTAAACAGGAGATTGATCCTAATCTTGAAATGACAGAGATTAGTGATAGGACTCTAAAGGCTGGTGGCCCAGCGCTCCTGTTTGAAAACCCCAAAGGCTATGACTATCCCGTACTTACCAACCTTTTTGGCACACCTGAGCGTGTTGCTATGGGAATGGGTGAAGATAGTGTTGTAGCTTTGCGAGAGGTTGGAAAACTTTTAGCGCAATTGAAAGAGCCCGAACCTCCAAAAGGAATGAAGGACGCGTGGGATAAGCTACCTATATTTAAACAGGTTTTGAATATGGGCCCTAAAGTTGTGAAAACAGCGGCTTGTCAGAAACATATTATCGAAGGTGATGATGTAGATCTGAATAAATTACCTATTCAAACCTGTTGGCCTGGCGATGCAGCACCTTTAGTTACATGGCCGCTGGTTATTACTCGCGGGCCCAATAAGGAACGACAGAACTTAGGTATCTATCGGCAGCAACTAATTGCCAAAAACAAACTGATTATGCGTTGGTTAGCTCATAGGGGCGGCGCTTTAGATTTTCGTGAGTGGAAGTTGGAGCATCCCGGTGAGCCTTTTCCTATAGCTGTGGCTTTAGGTGCTGATCCAGCCACTATTCTTGGTGCAGTAACGCCTGTGCCTGATACCTTATCCGAATACGGCTTTGCCGGTTTATTGCGGGGTGGTAAAACTGAAGTGGTTAAGTGCTTAGGCAGTGACCTGCAGGTACCCGCAAGTGCAGAGTTTATTTTAGAGGGTTATATTCATCCAGATGAGATGGCTGATGAGGGCCCGTTTGGTGACCATACGGGGTATTATAATGAGGTAGATAGCTTCCCTGTTTTTACTGTTGAGCGCATTACTCATCGTAGTAATCCTATCTATCACAGTACCTATACAGGGCGGCCGCCAGATGAACCCGCCATCTTGGGGGTGGCGTTGAATGAAGTTTTTGTGCCTATTTTGCAAAAACAGTTTCCTGAGATTGTCGATTTCTATCTGCCACCAGAAGGCTGTTCGTATCGTATGGCGGTTGTGACTATCAAGAAGCAATACCCAGGGCACGCCAAGCGTATTATGTTAGGGGTTTGGTCTTTCTTACGCCAATTTATGTATACAAAATTTGTCATTGTTTGTGATGATGATGTGAATGCACGAGATTGGAATGATGTGATCTGGGCAATTACTACACGTATGGATCCCCAGCGCGATACAGTGATGATTGATAATACACCTATAGATTATCTTGATTTTGCATCGCCTGTATCGGGTTTAGGTTCGAAAATGGGTATGGATGCCACCAATAAATGGGAAGGTGAAACCACCCGTGAGTGGGGCTTGCCGATTGAAATGGATTCTGAAGTACAGAAAAAAGTCGATGACTTGTGGGATGATCTAGGCATTCTGGATTGATTGATGGCTCATAAGATAGAGATCGAAAATATTGGCCGTATACTTATGGGTCAATCCGGCGAAACTTTATTGGAGAGCCTCTGGCGGCATGGCTATCAACTTCGAGTGGGTTGTAGAAATGGCGTTTGTGAAATATGTGAAGTTAGGCTGATAAATGGCGAGATTATTCAGCATTACCCTGAAAAGCATCTGAAATTAAATAAAAAAATAAATCAGATGACAGAGGTAGTGCTTGCTTGTACATGTCGGCCTTTAAGCGACGTTAGGGTGAAAATAGAGGGGCTGAAATGCCCTGGAGAGCTACTAGTGAAAAAACTGCAATGTGATATTACAGCGATTGAAAAACTGAATTCAGACGTCTATCGGGTCCGCCTTCAGTTACCTGTTACAGCATCTATGTCTGCTGAGTTTTATGCAGGTCAATATTTAGATTTAATCTTACCTAATGGGAAACAAGCATCGTTCTCAATAGGGTCTGCACCTGATCAGGGTCGTAACTTAGAGCTTCATATTCGTCACGTACCTAGTGGTGAGATGTCTAATAATATTATTCAGTATCTACAAAGTGCTAGTACGGTTGAAGTTGAAATCCCTAAGGGTGATTGTTATTTACAGGCGCATAAGATCAGTTCTGATACACGATTAATTTTTGCGGCAGCAAGTACTGGTTTTGCGCAAGTGAAAAGTGTGGTTGAACACCTTTTAGCTAATCAGTTTAGTAACCCTATCTATATTTATTGGGGTGCTAGAGTGGAAGATGATATCTATTTAGGTAACCTTCCTTTGCAGTGGGCGGCAGAGCATACCAATGTGCATTTTGAGCGGGTTGTGAGTGAATCTGAAAATAGTCCAAATTGGACCGGACGGATTGGCCTGCTACCTGAAGCAATTTTGGATGACTTTGAAAATTTTGATAATGTAGAGATCTTTGCTAGTGGTTCGCCGGCTATGGTCTATGCCTTACTTGAAGCTTGTGAAGAGAAAGGTTTTAAGGAAGAGCATATGCACTCGGATGTTTTTGCGTACGCGCCAAGAAGTAAGTAAGAGTTCAAGGGGCTTATTATCAGCCATAAAAAAAGGGATGCAAAGCATCCCTTTTTTATGTGTGCTATTTAATAGCTAAGCTTTTTCCTGTTCCGGCATAGGCAGTTCAGGCAGTCCCGATGCAACTAGATTAAGGTTCTGTTGTAATAGGGCTTGGGCACGTTCTCCATCACCTAAATGACGTAGTAGACGAGCTAATTCAGCTAAAGTTTCTGAGCTAGGGTTAAGTTCTAGACTGTGTTCAAAATACTTAACTGCTTGCCCCCAATGTTGATTCCGCATAGACAGTCGCCCTAAGGTTAGTTGTAAGCTTGGACTATCATCATGGGATTTTAGCCAGCCACGTGCGGTATCTAATTGTTTCTTCGCGTTTTCACCGCTGAGGCGTCCATAAAGGTTTACTAATTGTTCATTCCAGTTACGCTTAATAAGATCTCTAAGGTTCTGCTCAGCACGTCCTTCTGCGCCAAGAGAGACAAGTAGTTCTGTGTAGCGTTGGACTAAATCCTCATCCCGTGAAAGCTCACTGGGAAGGTCGCTCCATGCTTTCCCTAATGCTCTAAGACGATCTTCATTGCTCGTTTCAATAGGGAGCTTGCTGATGCTCTCATTTAGTAACTGGCTATAGCACTCACGGCTAAGCTGAGTGAGCTCTTCATCTTTTAATGCTTGGTGCTTGCGTAATACAGGAATGAACTTAGATAGTGCCTGCCAATCATTTAGGCGCAGATAGATATCTTTTAGAAGCTTCATTATATAAGTATTCTTCGGCGCTAAAGTACGCAAGCGTAGCAGAGTGGCTAAGCAGGGCTCTAGCTGGCCGCGTGATAGCTGTATCTCTGCTTGGGATATAGCAACAGTCACTTCGGCTTCGGGCGTTGAGTTGCGTGCTTTTTGTAGCAGCTCGTCCGTTGCCTGTTCATTATTTTGCTCATGGGCCGCACGTGCAGCAGCTAAGTAGTTAACCAGCGGAAGGTCTGACCGTTCTGCGGCTTGTGCCAACTGTTTCTGGGCTTGAGCCCAATTCCCTTCAGATAAAGAAGTTAGTCCCTTCAGGGTTTTTCGGCGGCTAATTAGGTGGTTGCGATGATCTTTCCACGCTTTTAGTTTAGTTGTAGGTAATTTTGTATGGGTTAATACATTGATTATCCAATGCAAGAGGATAAAGGTGATTAGTAGGGCTACCAGCAGCACCCATAAGCTGGTTTCTATGGTGGTCTGATTATAGGCGATCAAGACGTAACCGGAGTCCTGAATCATCAGTTCTCCGACAAAGGCGCCGGCCCCTAAAATAACTAATAGAATAAGGAACAAAATCTTCATTAGGATGCTCCCTGTTCCTTCAGTTTAGCCATCTGGGTTAAGTAGCCTTTAAGTGTGCGTAGCGAGCCTGAGATGTCAGGCATCTCTGCGGTAACTTTGACGCTTTGTAGCTCAGTAATGTTATTCAGAAGGCTTTGGGTTGTGCTGTCTTTCGCTTCAAAATAGGTAGAGATCCAATCTTGTGCTTTTGTTAAGCTCGCGTCATAAGAGGCTTGTTTACGTTGCAGTAATGCGAGTTGTGCCTGTTCCAGCATTAGATGCAGGTTTTGTTGCAGATAGTAGGATTGCTCAGGTGAGAGTAGTGGCTCAATTGGCTCGTCCCTATGTTGAATCACAACCAACTTATCAAGTTTATCGACAGCTTTACCCCATGATGCTTCTAGGCCAGCCGTCCAAGATTCAGAGACTGAATCGGGTGTTACTTCTTCCAGTAGGTCCGGTAGCTTGCGCTGCTCGGAAATGGGAATTAAGCGTAGGTTGGGCACTTGCTGGTTAAGGGCATCTAATTTTAAAAATACCCCTTCAGTATCCAGTGCGGGTACGGCTTCTAAAGCGGCGATATCAGAGGCGAGGGCTTTGCGAACTTCATAGATCGAAACGTCATCCGTCTCCTTGAGTATTTTATCCGCAGATTTTAAAAGTTTGATAGCGCCATCAGCCGTTTGTTCCATCAAGACGCGCTGGTTCGCTAAGCGTAAAAGGTATTCCACTTCGGCAAGTAACCAATCTTTACGGGAGGTGCTTTGTGTTGCAGTAACTTGCTGGATGCTTTTCGTTAAGCGGGCTTGAAGCTCATCAATATTATTCTTGTCTGCTTGGCTCTGTGCTTGTAACTGGCCAAGTTTTTGATTCATGCTGGCAAGAGATTGATCGATTGAACCTTGTGCAGCACTGAGTGAAGCGCTTACTTGGGCTTGAATAGCAGCGTTATTTTGTTCAACGTTGTTCGTTTGTTGAAGGGATAACCAGTAAAGATAGCCTGCGGCCCCGAGAGCAATAATCGATAGAGGAAGAGCTAATTTACCCGGCCATGTCGCTCGCTGTTTCTCTTTTTTTGTGTGCTTTTCGGCGGCTTCATTAGCTGCAGCTGTTTTGTTTGCTTCGGCACTTTTGACGGCTTCATCGATCGCCTCTTTGATTTCAGCGTCTTCAGCAGAAGGAGTCGTTTTGACTGGGTCCTTTGATTTTGCTGCTACAACCTCTTCGGTTGTATCCTTTGTTGTCTCTTTAGCCGCCTCGTCTAACATTTCAGGTGTGCTAGTTTCTGGCGCTTCAGTGCTCTCTTCCTGTGGCGTTTTCTTCTTGTCGCTCATCTGTCGATTTCCGCAAAAGTCAATTACTGCAGCAAGGTGGTGATCATTGATTGATCATCAGGGCCTGCTGCTGTGGTTATTCTTGTGAATCCTGCTGATTCAGCGTCGTGCTTAATACGTTCACTTGGCACTATAAGATGGCATTTTAATAGTGAATCAGTGCTGAATTGTTGTTGGCTTCCTTTACCTATGCTCATTAAGTTGTGTAGACCTTCTCCACTACTGATAAGAATGGCATCAAGCTCATTGTTATATAAGGCTTCAGCAACCTCGCCATCATTGTATGTTGGTTGTTCACGGCGGTAGAGTTCAGCATAGCTAACCTCGGCGCCTCGTGCACGTAGTTCTTCGGCCAATTTTTCGCGACCGCCTTCTCCACGCATGATAAGCACCTTCTCTCCGCGAATGTTGTTGAGTGCTGTAGAGGCTAGCAGTGTCTCTGAATCGTAGCCTAATGGGCTGTAATAGGCATCTATACCATAGTTGCTTAGGGCGTTAGCGCTTTGCTTGCCTATCGCTAACCATTTTATGCCGATCGGGAGCTGTGGCCAATACTGATCAATCCAATCATAGCCTTTATGTACTGCATTTGAGCTGATAAATATTAAATGCTGGAAGTGATCTAAATCCAATATTTGTTGTTTTAATGTATGGTAGTTAGTGTCAGATTCAGTGATCGGGCTAATCTTGAGCAGAGGAAAGGCAATAGGCTCCGCGCCATGGCTGCGGAGCGTTTGAATTAAATGTTGGGCCTGATGTTGTGGTCGAGTAACGAGTACTCTCAAGCCAGTTAGATGCTCTTTTTGCATAGCTTAAGTATTGGAAGCGTTATAAACGGCGTCTAGAATTTCTTTAGCGCCTGCGGTTAATAAGCGCTCGGCGACTGCGATACCCATCGCTTCAGCGTCTTCCGGTTTACCTGTTTCTTCCTCTCTGAGAATCAGAGTGCCGTCAGGCTTTGCCACTAAACCACGTAAATAAAGCTCGCTGTTATCATCATTAAGCGTGGCATAGCAGGCGATGGGCACTTGGCAACCACCCTCTAAACGACGATTCATAGCGCGCTCAGCGGTTACTCTCCATGTGGTTTCTTGATCGTGTAGAGCTTGAAGTAGCTGTATTAGCTCGGCATCATCTGTGCGGCATTCAATACCTACAGCGCCTTGTCCGCCAGCGGGGAGGCTTACGTCGACAGAAATTTCCGAGCGGATACGTTCTGGCATTTTTAAGCGCAGAAGTCCTGCGGTCGCCAGAATGATTGCATCATACTCTCCGTCATCTAACTTACGTAAGCGGGTATTCACATTGCCGCGTAGCCAGTTGACCTTAAGGTCGGGACGTCTTTCCCGGATCTGTGCTTCGCGTCTAAGAGAGGAGGTGCCAACGATAGCGCCTTCAGGAAGTTCGTCAATGCTGTTGTAGTTATTAGATACAAAGGCATCGGTAGGGCGTTCGCGTGGGCATATAACGGCCAAACCTAAGCCCTGAGGGAACTCCATAGGCACATCTTTCATGGAGTGAACAGCGATATCCGCCTCGCCTGCAAGCATAGACTCTTCTAACTCTTTAACAAAAAGGCCTTTGCCGCCTACCTTTGCTAATGGGGCATCAAGTATTTTATCGCCTTTAGAGACGATGCCGAGAATTTCAACATTGATGCTAGCATGGTGGCGTTCAAGTTCAGCTTTAACATACTCCGCCTGCCAAAGGGCAAGAGGGCTTTTTCGGGTCGCGATACGGATTGTTCTGCTCATAAAAGTTGTCTCTAGTACGACATTTGGAATATTTATGGCCAATTGTATCAGATTGCCGTGCTTGATATAGCCGCGTGAAGTCAAAGGGCGTGATATAATGTTGCGCAAATTTACAGAGTTGGCCTGAATTAGGTTGCAGCATAAACTGAGTTAGTAGAGGTTTTCCCATGAGTGATAAAACCAACCAGCAGTGGGGTGGTCGTTTTAATGAGCCAACTGATGCGTTTGTAGCACGTTTTACAGCATCGGTAGAGTTTGATCAGCGCATGTATCTGCAGGATATTCGCGGTTCTATCGCCCATGCAAAAATGCTGACCCAAGCGGGCGTGTTAACAGAGCAAGAGCGTGATGACATTATTCGCGGTTTAGGTGAAATTCGCGTTGAGATTGAGCGGGGTGAGTTTGAGTGGTCTATTGCGCTGGAAGATGTGCATATGAACATAGAAGCTGCTCTGACTGCTAAAATCGGTATTACAGGTAAAAAGCTACATACGGGCCGTTCGCGTAATGATCAGGTGGCTACAGATATTCGTCTTTATCTACGTGATGAGATCGATCTTATCTTGCTGGAGATTACGCGTTTACAGCAAGGCTTGTTGACCTTGGCTGAAGGCGAAGCTGACACCATTATGCCTGGTTTTACGCACTTGCAGACGGCTCAGCCGGTCACCTTTGGTCATCACCTGTTGGCATGGTTTGAAATGCTAAGCCGTGATTACAGTCGTTTTGTTGATTGCCGTGAGCGTGTCAATATTATGCCTTTAGGCGCTGCTGCGTTAGCGGGCACTACTTACCCTATTCAGCGTGATTTAACTTGTGAGCTACTTGGCTTTAGTGCACCGGCTGAAAACTCTTTAGATGCTGTATCCGATCGTGACTTTGCGATTGAATTTTGTGCCGCTTCTAGTGTGCTGTTGATGCATATGACACGTATGTCTGAAGAGTTAGTTTTATGGACATCGGCGCAGTTTAACTTCATTAACTTGCCGGATCGTTTCTGCACGGGTTCTTCTATTATGCCGCAGAAGAAAAATCCTGATGTACCTGAGTTAGTACGTGGTAAAAGTGGTCGAGTTTATGGCCATTTAATGAGTTTGTTAACTTTAATGAAGTCTCAGCCGCTGGCGTACAATAAAGATAATCAAGAAGATAAAGAACCTCTGTTTGATACTATAGATACAGTTAAAGGTTGTTTGCGTTCGTTTGCTGATATGGTGCCAGCATTAGAATCGAAGAAAGAAAGTATGAGGGAAGCCGCACTCCGTGGTTTTTCTACAGCCACTGATTTAGCTGACTACCTTGTTCGTAAAGGTATGCCGTTCCGTGATGCCCATGAGGTTGTGGGTAAATCTGTTGCTTATGGTATTGAGCAGAACAAAGATCTAGGTGAAATGAGCTTAGAAGAGTTAGTACAGTTCTCTGACACCATCGAGCAAGATGTTTTTGATGTGTTGAGTCTAGAAGGTTCTGTTGCAGCTCGTGACCATATTGGTGGCACGGCTCCTGACCAAGTTCGTGCGGCGGTTAAGCGTGGCCAGGCTAAGTTGGATCAGCGCAGTTAAGCTTTTGTAATATAGTTCGTGACTAAAAACGCACCTTAATTACTAGGTGCGTTTTTGGTTTAGCTTTTAGTGCTTAAGATCTTATCTGCGCTGGAGGCATTCTGTTTCTAGTTAATGCTTTATTTGTTAAAGACAATATCGACCATTAAGTCGTTAGCAATGTTTTCAATAGATGTTTGAAGCTCATCAAGATCTAAGTCTGTGCTTGCTAATAGTTCTGCTTCTGCTTTAAAGAGTAGTTCAGCAGACATTGAGCCGGATACGAGTTCGGTAGTGAGGCGTTCAACGTTGACATGGTGTTTTGCTAACACGCTGGATATATCACGTACGATACCGGGTTTATCGTGGCCGACTAATTCTAAGGTGAAGTGTTGGGTGAGAGAGTTATTCTCTGGGCTGTCAGAGCGCTCAACGGTGACTTTAAGGCCTTGAGACTCTAATGCTGATAATGCGTTGATTAATTGCTCTGCGTGCTTTTCTGGGACTTCAGTAATTAAAATGCCCGCAAATTTACCCGCCAAACGAGACATACCAGATTCTAGCCAGTTTCCGCTATTATTCGCGATGGTTTGTGCTAGCATTTCGACCAGCCCGGGCTTATCTGGGCCGATGACTGTTAATACAAGAGATGTCATCATAATTCTGCTCCACTCTATTACACCATTATTTATTTTGAAAAGTACTATACCACTATGCTTGAAATAATAAGTGCTTTATGGCCTGTATTTGCGTTGATTTTATTGGGGTATGCTGCCAAAAAGGCGCAATTTCCAGGGGAGGGCTTTTGGCGACAGGCCGAAAAAGCGACCTATTTTATTCTTTTCCCTACATTGTTAGTAACGCGGTTATCAACAACGGATATGTCGGTGGTGGACTTAGGTGCTGTTGGTCTAACTATATTATTGATGGTGTTGATCGCGAGTGCGTTGGCATTTTTAGTCAGGCTTTTTACTCAGTTTGATGCGGCTGGTTTCACTTCTCTTTATCAAGGCTCTGTCCGGTTCAATGTTTATGTAGGTTTAGCCGCCTCTGCAACACTTTATGGGAGCTTAGGTCTTGCTGTAGGTGCGGTAGTGATGGCGATTATGATTCCGTTATTGAACCTTTGTTGTGTGTTGGTTTTCTCCGCTTTTACACATAAGAGTGGCAATATCAGCTCTATTCTTCTTGCTATAATTAAGAACCCCCTAATCATCAGTAGCTTGTTAGGATTGTTGCTTAACCAGACAGGGTTAGGTTTCCCTCTTATTTTAGAACCTGTAGCTGAATTGTTGAGCCGGATGGCCTTGCCTTTAGGTTTGTTATCCGTTGGTGCTGGATTGAGTTTTAGAGTACTGGTTAAAAGCGGTAAAGAGATCGCTTGGGCGTCTATTATCAAGTTAGGCTTCATGCCCTTAATTGCATTCGCGTTGTGTTTTGTTGTGGCTTTAGAGCTGGAGAGTGCGGAAATTATTTGGTTGTACGCTGCGCTACCAACAGCGACTTCGTCTTATATTTTGGCGCGCCAGTTAGGCGGTGATGCACCGATGATGGCCGCTATTATTACTGGGCAGACGTTAATTTCGATGATTTCTATACCATTTATGTTGATTTCCTTGTCTTTTTTGCAAAAAATCATTATAAATCAGTGAGTAATTGGAACTTTCTGTCTTTTTGGATTAAAGTTAAGATGTAACTTGCCGAAACGCTAATTTAAGTGATATTTCGCGAATAGTTGCAAAATATTTGAAATGTGAAAGACTACGCGCCAGTCATAATATAAACGGGCGTTTATTTTATGCACGCTAAACATTGATAGGCAGAGTAATGAAAAAAGGTCCAGATCTCGTATTAATATTAGTTGTTGTGTTTGTGCTAGGGTCAGTTATGACCGGTGTATCACATGCTGATTTCGAGCTCGCGTCATTATTTGAGCAAGTATTTAATAGCTAATAACCTATTATGGGTAGCTGTTAGTATCTGTGATAATTGAGGACAAAGGGATATCCCAGTTTTCCGTGGGTAGCTCTTTCACTTTCTGAATTTCATGAGCCAGTCCTATTAGTTTGGGACCTGCCAGTCCTTTTCTTAATGCCTTAAAGCTAAAAGTACGGTCATAATAGCCGCCGCCCATCCCCATCCGATTACCTTTTTCATCGAACGCTACCAGTGGTAGTAGAACTAAATCTAACGCCCAGGCAGCCCGTCTATGGTGAGGGATAAGTTTTGGTTCTTTTATGCCATAAATGTTTTTGATCATGTCTGTCTTTGCCGTGTAAGGCACAAACCATAATCTGTTATGTAAGACCGGATGTAATACAGGCAGATATACGCGTTTACCTAATTTCCAGCATAAGCGAATGAGAGACTCAGGATTGATTTCGCCATCATTAGGTAAATACATGGCAATATTTTTGGCGCGACGGAAATCAGTTCTATGGCGAATATTTGTTAGCAATAGCTGTGAGGCTTGTTGCTGTTGGCGGGGGGTGAGTGATCGCCTTAAGGTGCGAATATGCTGGCGAAGTTGTTTGCGGTTATTCATCACTAAATAAAGAAGATCCCCAAGGTGCCGACGTCGGTTATGGCCCTGAACCCGAAGGTTCAAGGAGGGGGTCGCTGAGCAACATTAGGCTTTCCGATAATCGGACATGCACACCAGAAACTACGAGCAACCTCCAAAAGTGTGGTTATCGGCTCGAGGGACGTAACTAACAACCGAACACCCCAGGGCATATGTCTATTATACGCCTTCTAGTTTGACTGTCAGGTCTTGTAATAAAATTAATTTGTGCTACATGCTTTGTAACGGTATGTATTTTAAGAAAATTTGCGAAATATGAAAAAAATTCAAGCGTGGTTGTGCTTTTTAAAGAGTTTCATCTATGTTTATGGATGCACTACTTTTTTGTAGCGCTGTATCAAGTTTGTTTCCTAAATGACGAAGTCGCCGCTCAACGTTACTATTGGTTTCTTGACGAGCTTGTAGCAGTTCGTGAGCAAGGTTTAAGGCTGCCATAACGGCGATACGTTCTAAACCGAGTACTTTTCCTGATTTGCGAATGTCTCGCATCTTTTCATTGAGCAGGTCGGCGGAGGCTAAAAGCTCAGCCTCTGCATCGGGTGGACAGTTAAAGCTAAACTCTTTGTCTAATAAGCTTATGGATACGGTTTGAGAATCTGCATGACTCATCTGTTTTGCTCCAGCGCTTTAAGTCGAACAATCATGGCTTTTATCTTGCTCTGTGTTTGTTCGTTGATTTGAATAAGTTGCGCGCGCTCCTCTTTAAGCGCTTTTTCGCGTTCACGAAGTTGAGAGTTTTCTTCCTCTAGTGCTGTATAGCGCTTAAGAATCTGGTCAATTTTTTGTTCTAGCGCGTCAAAATAATGCTCGGCCATGCAGAATCGAGACTCCTAACCTTTTTTAAAACCTGCTTTTGAGTTGTTAAATACTAACTTATTAAGAAGCGCAGGTTTATTCTTCTCTGCAGGACTATAATCAGCCCTTGCCAATGGGTCAATGACGCTGCACAGGATTCGCTTAAATGCTAGGATTAGCGTCATATTAAAATTGATGGACTTTATTCATGCCTTTAGAAAATATTCCTGTAGATCTGCCGGATTTTGAGCTGGTTGCTAATATGTTTGTTGAGGAAGGGGTGCGGGTCGTATCGCCTTCGGAGTTGCATGGTTTAATATCGGGGCATTTGGCAGCAGGTGCTAGATTAAAGCCTGAAGCATTGTTGCAGACAGCATGTGAGTTACTGGATATTGAGTCGTTATCTCAAGAAAGCAGTAAACTAATGATAGTGAATTTATATGAAGCTACGGCAGATGCCTTAGCAAGTTTGGATTTAGATTTTGAAATGTTACTTCCAGACGATGAAAATGAAATATCCCAACGTGCTGATGCTTTAGGTCGTTGGTGTCAGAGTTTTCTAGGTGGATTTGGTTTGTACGGTAAGCACACAGATGCTTCATTATCCACTGAGGCTAAAGAAACGTTGAATGATTTAGGGCAGATTGCTCAAGTCTCGATTGATGTTGAAGAGTTGGACGAGAATGAGTCTGATCTGATGGAAGTGCAGGAGTACGTCCGAATGGCTGTGCTTATGCTTTTCACTGAATGTAATCAAGCGGTTGAAAATAAAGAAAAAGCGTTCGCGCAAGTTCAGCCGGAAAATAACAGGTTGCATTAAATGAAAATTAGTTTGGAACAGTTTGCTAAGCGACGAGAGCAGCTGATGGATAAGATGCTACCAGGTAGCATCGCCATTATTCCTGCAGCGCAGATGAAGCAGCGAAATAGTGATGTTGAATATCCTTTTCGGCAGGATAGCCATTTTTATTACCTAACCGGTTTTAATGAGCCTGATGCCGTTTTGCTGTTAATTCCAGGGCGTGCCGCTGGTGAATCGGTCATGTTTTGTCGTGGGCGCGACAAGTTGATGGAAATTTGGAATGGTTATCGTGCTGGCCCTGAAGGGGTTGTGGCGGATTATAATATTGCTGAAGCACATACCATTGACGAGATCGACATGCTGTTGCCTGCGCTTCTTGATGGCATCTCACGTATCTATTACTCCATTGGTCGAGATGAGGATTTAGATCAGCAGGTTAGACACTGGTTAAACCTTATTCGTCGAAATGTACGTAAAGGCGCTGTAGCGCCGTCTGAATTAGTGATGATTGACCAGCTGTTAAATGAGATGCGGTTGATAAAAACTGATGCAGAGCAAGCTGTAATGCGTGAAGCGGGAGAGATCTCGGCTCAAGGGCATATTAAGGCGATGCAGATCTGTAAACCTGGGATGATGGAGTATCAGCTAGAGGCTGAAATTTTACATAGCTTCGCTATGCAAGGTTGTCGTCAGCCTGCTTACTCAACTATTGTGGGTGGCGGTATCAATGCGTGTGTGCTGCATTACATAGAGAATGATCAAGTTCTTAATGATGGCGACCTTGTTCTTATTGATGCAGGCTGCGAACTAGATTGTTATGCCGGTGATATTACGCGTACTTTTCCTGTAAATGGCTGTTTTAACGCAGAGCAAAAGGCGCTTTATCAGTTGGTTTTAGATACACAAAAAGCGTGTATAGATCTTGCGAAGCCGGGCACTCTTTGGGATGAGGTACATGAGAAATCGGTTCAGATTTTAACGCAGGGATTGATTGATCTCGGGCTATTAAAAGGTTCTTTAGAGGATGAGATAGACGGGGGCGGCTACCGAGATTTTTACATGCATCGTGTAGGGCATTGGTTAGGTATGGATGTCCATGATGTAGGGGATTACAAAGTCGATGACCAGTGGCGACTTCTGCAGCCGGGTATGGTGATGACCGTTGAGCCAGGTATCTATGTGGCGGCTGATAATGAGAAGGTTGAACCCCGTTGGCGCGGTATTGGGATACGTATTGAGGATGATGTGCTGATTACCGAACAAGGTTGCGAAATTTTAACGGCGTCAGTACCTAAAGAAATTGATGAAATTGAAGCGTTGATGGCCTCTGCATGAAGCAGCATTACGACATAGTGATAATTGGCGGCGGGATGGTGGGTGCTAGCTTAGCTTGCTCTCTACTGTCTGTTTCAGAGGAACTGGATCTCAATATAGCTGTTGTTGAGAGTACACCTTTGCCTGCAAAAGGTTCTCTCACTTATCAGCCTAGTTATGATGCAAGGTCTACAGCTTTGGCTTATGGCAGCCGTTCAATTTATGAGGCAATGGGTGTCTGGGATCGCTTAAAAAAGCATGTGTCGCCGATAAGTGATATCCATGTTTCAGATAAAGGCCATTTGGGTATTACTCGCTTGAATGCCCAGCAAGAGGGTGTGCCTGCATTAGGTTATGTTGTTGAAAACCAGTGGCTAGGCCATGTGCTGCTTGAGCATTTGCAGCAAGCGGATCAGCCTAACATTGATTTCATTTGCCCCGCTGAAGTGACTAATGTTCGCAGTGGCGCAGAAATAATGGGGGTCACTGTACTTTATCAAGAGCAGAGTATAGAGCTGAGTTGTGAATTGGTTGTAATGGCCGATGGTGGGCGTTCTTCCTTACGCGAGTCTATGGGGGTTAGTTATACTCAAAAGGCTTATGATCAGCATGCGATCGTCACCAATATTAGCGCCGATCAGCCCCACGGAGGTGTTGCTTATGAGCGTTTCACTGATAGTGGGCCGATGGCATTGTTGCCCTTGAATAATGATGACGGGGATAACCGCAGCGCATTAGTGTGGACTGTACCGGATGATATGCTTGAAGAGTTGCTTGGGTTAGATGACCAGAGCTTCATTGAGCGGTTACATGAGCGATTTGGTTACCGAGCTGGTAATTTTATTAAAGTCGGTCAGCGATCTTCCTATCCTTTGAAGTTGACCTTAGCGGATGAACAGGTAAGGCGAGGCCTCGTAGTATTAGGTAATGCTGCCCATGCACTGCATCCTATAGCAGGGCAAGGTTATAATCTCGCATTACGGGGTGTTGCTGCTTTGGCGGATAAATTAATTCAAGCTCGAAAAGGCAAACAGAACTTGGGTGATTTAGCGCTTTTGCAAACGTTTTATGAGCAACAACGATTAGATCAGACACGTACGGTAGTTTTTAGTGACCAAACGATGAAGCTGTTCTCTAATCATAACCCGTTGTTAGCGACCGGTAGGAGTGTAGCGCTCCAGCTGTTAGATATATGCCCCGCAGCAAAAACCTTATTTGCCCGCAGTGCGATGGGGCTTGATAGACCGGCTCCAAAGCTGAAATAGGAATATGTCGATGTCAGAACAGATTCAAGTGGATGTAGTGATTGTTGGAGCGGGCATGGTCGGTTTGACCTTGGCGGCGGGGCTTGCATCGAATGATCTGAATATTCTCATCCTTGAGCAACGCATAGATAGCTTGTTAGATATCGATGCAGTACTGCATGCGCAGACACAAGGTTTCGACCCAAGAGTGAGTGCCTTGACTTGCGCATCTCAGCAGATTTTGACCGCTGTAGGTGCCTGGCAATATATGCAAGATTGTCGTATCAGCCCCTATGAATTTATGGATGTATGGGATGGAGAAGGTACTGGGCATATACATTTTTCCGCTCAAGACCTGCATGAGCCTGTACTTGGACACATTGTCGAGAACCGTGTAACACTTGCTGCGCTCCATAAGGTTATAAAGCAAGCTAATAATATAGAGCTTGAACTGGGTGTCAGTGTTGTTGAACTTTCCAATAGTGAAGATGGTTGTCGAAGTATTAGTTTGGATGATGGGCGCGTTATTAAGGCTTCGCTGGTGGTTGCTGCTGATGGAGCGCTATCCAAAACACGTCAAATGGCTGGAATTCCTATGTGGGAGTGGGATTATGGCCATGATGCAATTGTGACTACAGTCAAAACAGAAAAGCAGCATGGCGAAACGGCTTGGCAACGTTTTACTGAGGATGGGCCTTTAGCCTTCTTGCCTTTAAGTAGTGATGATCGTGAAAATTACTGCTCTATTGTTTGGTCAACATCGCCTCTTCATGCAAAAACGCTGATGGCATTAGATGATAAAGATTTTTGTGTTGAGCTTGAACTGGCCTTTGAGCAGCGTTTAGGTCAGATTCTATCTGTGGATAAACGTTTTTCTTTTCCGTTAAAGCAGCGCCATGCTAAGCGCTATGTGGAACAAAATTTTGCGGCTATTGGTGACGCTGCACATACTATACATCCGTTAGCTGGGCAGGGCGTGAATTTAGGTTTAATGGATGCTGCTCAGCTGGTGGATACGTTGCTTGAGGCGAAAAATCGAGACGAGAGTATTGGAAGTGAAAACGTTCTAAAGCGTTTTCAGCGTGCGAGACGTACAGAAAATCTTCAAATGTCAGCTGCAATGGAGGGCTTTAAACGTTTGTTTGATAACAAGCAGCCTTTATTGCGATTGGCACGAAATATGGGGATGAATCTTCTAGATCAGTTGGCTCCTATAAAAAACCATATTGTTCAGGATGCTATGGGCTTATCTGGGAATTTACCTACACTGGCAAAACGGCCAATTAAAGAGTAAATGTATAGACTGTGAGATGGTTGTGAGGAGGTCTCTACTATAGTTGCAGAGATGTTTTTCGCCCAAAGATTGAACTAAAGCGTAAATCCCTATAAATTGTCATCCCTTTTTTGCTTTTTAAGCTCTGTTGATATCTATCTATGCTTAGAATGCAATAAATATCAAGAGCGGTATTGGTCATCCTTAGGTTATTAGGCGATTCGATTGATGTACCAAGCCCTTAATACAGACCCTTAATAAGAGTTATATAGAATGGGTAGTAAAACAGCGCTATATGCGAAGCATCAAGAGATGGGTGCTAAAATTGTTGATTTTGGTGGTTGGGATATGCCCATCCATTATGGTTCTCAGGTTGATGAACACCATCAGGTGAGAACAGCATCAGGTATGTTTGACGTTTCCCATATGACGGTTGTAGACGTTACCGGAACTGATGCTAAAGAATATTTGCGTTACCTACTTGCTAACGATGTTGTGAAACTACAGGAAAAAGGCAAAGCGCTATATAGCGGTATGTTAAATGATAATGGTGGTGTTATTGATGACCTTATTGTTTACCTTATGACTGAGCCGGGTGTTTCAGGAGAATGGTTCCGCATTGTTGTTAACTGTGCAACTCGAGAGAAAGATCTGCGTTGGATGGCTGATCATACAGTGGGATTCGATGATGTTGCGTTAACTGAGCAACCAGATCTTGCTATGATTGCCATTCAAGGCCCTAAAGCGATAGAGCTTAGTAAACAGACCGTAGGAGAATCGCGCGCTAAATTGATTGACCAATTGAGTGTGTTTCAGGGACTCGAATCTGAAGGCTGGTTTATCGCAAGAACCGGATACACGGGCGAAGATGGATTGGAAATCATGTTGCCAGAAGATGAAGCAGCCAAATTTTGGCAGGCGTTGTCGGATAATGGTGTAAAGCCTTGTGGTTTAGGTGCACGTGATACACTGCGTCTAGAAGCTGGCATGAATCTATATGGCTCAGATATGGATGAGACGATTTCTCCATTAGCGGCTAATATGGGTTGGACGATCGCGTGGGAACCTGAAAATCGCAAATTTATCGGTCGAGAAGCCCTCGAAGCACAAAAAGAGAGCGGCGTAACTGATAAGCTTGTTGGCTTAGTTATGGAGTCTAGAGGTGTATTGAGAGCCCATCAAAAAGTTATTGTTGATGGTGTAGGGGAAGGTGAGATTACAAGTGGTTCTTTCTCTCCGACCTTAGGTTTTTCTGTTGCTATGGCGCGAGTGCCAGCCGCAACAGGAGAACAGGCGGATGTGGAAATTCGTGGAAAACGGGTACCTGTTCGTGTGTTAAGACCATCATTTGTTCGAAACGGCAAGAAAGTTTTCGATTAAGAAATTAGATAAGAACTAAGACCTCAAGGGTAGGAAATAAACATGAGTAACATCCCATCTGAACTGAAATACGTTGCTAGTCATGAATGGATCCGCGTCGAAGGTGACGGTATCGTTACTATTGGTGTAACTGACCACGCTCAGGATTTGCTGGGTGATGTGGTTTTTGTTGAACTACCTGAGGTAGGCGCTGAGCTTGCGGGTGGTGATGAAGCGGGTGTTGTTGAGTCCGTTAAAGCGGCTTCTGATGTATATGCACCATTAAGCGGTGAAATTGTTGCTATCAATGAAGAGTTAGAAGACTCGCCAGAGCTTGTTAATTCCGATCCTTATGGTGATGGCTGGTTCTTTAAGATCAAGCTAAGCGATACTGAAGAATTAAATGATCTATTAGATGCGGAAGGTTATACAGGTCTTTGTGAATCAGAAGCCTAAGCGTATAGCCCTATAAGCCTATGGAGCCTTAGGTTCTGTACAAGTTAAATTATTGTCCCGGCTCTATGCCGGGATAATTGTTTATAAAAACTGTCCATAAATGCTGGAAAAACATGTCACTGCAAACACTAAAACTTAATAGTGGCGCTGAGCGTCGTCTTCGGGGTGGTCATCTTTGGATCTACAGTAATGAGGTAGATAATCGTGCTACACCTTTAAAAAGCTTTGCTCCAGGCGAACAGGTGATTGTTGAAACGGATAAAGGTAAGCCCTTAGGTGTGGCTTATGTTAATCCAAATACGCTGATTTGTGGCCGTATTGTTAGCCGTGATTTGAAATATAAACTGGACCGATCTTTGATCATCCATCGTTTGAAAATTGCGCTTTCCTTGCGAGAAAGTTGTTTTAGTGATAGCTGTTATCGCTTGGTTTTTGGCGACAGTGATGGCTTGTCGGGGTTAGTTATTGATCGTTTCTATGATATTTTTGTTGTGCAGATATCCACTGCAGGAATGGAAGCGGTATTAGACGAGATCATAGAGTCGCTCAATAAGGTGTTTACGCCTAAGGCTATTTTGTTGCGAAATGATGGCAAAATGCGCGATATGGAAGGTCTTGAAACCTACACTGAAATTGTACAAGGGGATATTCCTGAGTTATGCCCTCTGATGGAAAACTCGGTCTCTCTTTTAGCGCCATTACAGAAAGGCCAAAAAACAGGCTGGTTTTATGATCATCGAAACAATCGTGCGCAGATGCAGAGTCACGTTGAGGGCAAACGTGTGCTTGACCTGTTTAGTTACGTTGGAGGCTGGGGAGCGCAAGCGCTTGCTGCGGGCGCCTCTCAGGCGATTTGTGTCGATGCTTCTCATTTTGCGTTGGAAGTTGCGGCAGAAAATGCGCGTATAAATAATGCTGCGGATCGTTTTGAAGGTTTCCATGGTGATGCATTTGATATTTGTAAGTCGCTGATCGCCGATAAAGAAAAATTTGATATGGTTGTTCTTGATCCTCCGGCGTTTATCCAGAAGAAAAAGGATATACGTAATGGTGAACGTGCTTATGCGCGAATGAATAACTTTGCGATGCGTCTGCTGAAAAAAGATGGAATCTTAGTGTCTGCATCTTGCTCTATGCATCTTGAGCGTCAGCGCTTAGTTGATATTATTCGTAGTAACAGCCGTGAACTGGATCGTAATGCGCAGATTTTTGATCAGGGTCATCAAGGGGCTGATCATCCAGTGCATCCTGCGATTCCTGAAACTGATTACCTGAAATCTTTCTTTGTTCGGGTTTTACCATCTTCATAAATCAAAGGGGTATAGGTCTTGCGTTATAACCGATTAGGAAATACGGACCTCAAAGTGAGTGCCATCTGTCTGGGTACTATGACATTTGGCAGTGATCAAAGCGAAGCTGAAGCGTTTGAGCAGATGGATTATGCCTTTGAGAAAGGCGTTAACTTTCTTGATGGTGCGGAAATGTATCCCATTCCAACCTCACCTCAATATCAGGGACGTAATGAGGAGATTATCGGGAACTGGCTGAAAGCTCGTCAAAACCGTGAACAAATGGTTGTTGCTACTAAAGTGACCGGCCCGGGTGATATGGTGAGTTATCTCCGTCCTGATATGGCGCTAGATAGCCGTAATATCCGCGAAGCAGTCACGAATAGCCTTAAACGTTTACAAACGGATTATATCGATCTTTACCAGATTCACTGGCCTGATCGAGCTGCTAATTTTTTTGGTCAGTTGAATTATAACCATCAGCCAGAAAAAGATGGTACGCCGTTGCTCGAAACATTGGATGTGATGAGCGAATTGGTGAAAGAGGGTTTGATTCGTCATGTTGGTTTATCTAATGAAACTGCGTGGGGAACTATGAAGTTTTTGCAGTTAGCTGAACAGCATGGCCTGCCTAAGTGTGTGTCGGTACAGAACCCTTTTAATCTACTTAATCGCAGTGTTGAAATAGGTCTGACTGAGGTTCTACATCGAGAGGAGGTGTCCCTATTACCGTATTCGCCATTAGGTTTTGGTGTGTTGAGTGGTAAATATCTTGGAGACGCTCGCCCTGAAGATGCAAGGCTGACCCGTTATCCTGTGTTTGCTCGTTATTTGAATGAGCAAGGGCAGCTAGCAACACAGGCATACGTTGATTTAGCGCGCCAATATGATCTTGATCCTGCCACTATGGCTCTAGCTTGGGTAAACGGTCGCGATTTTGTATCGAGCAATATTATAGGTGCGAGTAATATAATTCAGTTACAAAATAATATTGATTCTATCGACGTTGATCTTAGTAGTGAGTTACTCACAGCTATTGAAGAAATTAATGTTCGTTTTCCTAACCCTTGTCCATAGTTGTTAAGTTATTTTAGAGCAACGTCCTGTTGCTCTAATCTCTTTTTTTATTGCCATTTGTAAGTTTTTTGCCAGACTTTGTTTAGTGATAAGACAAATAAGGTGATCTTATGTTGCAAGTAAAAGATGCTATGTATCCTGTTAGTTGCCCACTTAGAACTGATATGTCGTTGGTTTATGCTGTAGAGACGATACTTGAATCGGGCTATCTAGGGTTGCCGGTGGTAGATACTGATTCGATAGTCGTGGGTTTTTTGTCTGAATTTGACTGTCTGCCTCATCTGTTAAGGGACAGCTATCATTGCGATAGTCATGTGACGGTTGAGACGTTAATGCAGAAAAATCCGCTAGTGGTGTCGCCGACTATGAGTATTGTTGATCTTGCTCAGCAGATGGCTCTAGATAAACCTAAGGTTTATGCGGTTGTGGAACAGGGTAAACTGCTAGGTGTAATAACGCGAAGTATGCTGATGAAGACGCTAAACGAGGCTCTGAAGCAGTGTAATGCGGTAGCGTGATGTTAGTCTAGGCTGAGCATACTCCGCTAAGAAGCAGAGTATGCTTTAAATAGATCTAACGTAGATCTAATACCGGCCAAAGGTGTTCGTTGGCGTGGGCTTCTAGAGTTTCATCTGGATTAACAGCAATCGGATTAGTGACTAGTTGGAGTAAAGGTAGATCGTTATGGGAATCGCTATAAAAATAGCTATCTTCTAACGTATAGGGATTTGCTGATAGCCAGTCATTAAGTCGAGTGACTTTTCCCTCTTGGAAGCATGGGATGCCTGTTACTTTGCCCGTGTAATTGCCATCAATCATCTCAGGATCTGTCGCGATAATGGCATCAACGCCTAATCTGTTCGCAATGGGGCTAGTAACAAAATGATTTGTTGCTGTAATAATTAATAGATAATCACCGCGTTCCCTGTGGTTTTTCAGTAGTTCTAGGGCTTTTGGTAAGATAATGGGCTCTATTTTTTCTGCCATAAATTGCTGATGTAGTGTATTTAGCTTTTCTTTATGGAGTGTTGCTAGAGGACGGAGTGCAAAATCTAGGAACTCATAAATATCTAAACCGCCATTTTTATACTGGTCATAGAAATAGTCATTAGCGCGGCGGTATTCATCACTGTCGACGATTCCTTTTTCACATAAAAACTCTCCCCAAGCGTGATCACTATCACCACCCAATAAGGTGTTGTCTAAATCAAAAATAGCTAAGCTCAATGGGGTATCTCCTGCCTGTATTAGATGAATGCGATGTCAGTTCGAGAGCATAGGGAGGAACGCCAGTGAATGCAATCGCCATTGTCTAAGCTTGTAAGGGTTATATGCTTTATTATGATTTTTCCCTCAAACCAGCCTGTTCTTGTGCTTAATAGTCATATTCAGGAGTAATATATTGTCTGAGGATTTGCTGAGTATGAAAGAAGTGTGGAACAATAGCTGAAAAGAATTTAGGGATTGTACAGTGATTGATTCAGATGGGTTTAGGCCGAATGTCGGTATCATTCTGGCTAACTCGCTGGGTCAGGTCCTTTGGGCAAGACGAATAGGCCAAGATGCTTGGCAATTCCCGCAGGGTGGTATCAATGAAGATGAAACACCTGAAGATGCAATGTATAGGGAATTGCGGGAAGAAATAGGACTTAAAGTATCAGATGTCGAAATCGTCGCGGTGACGCGCGGTTGGCTCAGATATAGGTTGCCCAAACGAATGATCCGGCGCAATTCACATCCAGTATGTGTCGGCCAGAAGCAAAAATGGTTTTTGTTGAGGATGTTAAGCACCGATAGTGCAGTTGCTATCGATCACACTGATTCGCCAGAGTTTGATGGTTGGAAATGGGTGAGCTACTGGTATCCGCTTGGCCAAGTTGTGTCTTTTAAGCGAGAGGTTTACCGAAAGGCAATGCGAGAGCTATCTCCAAAGTTGTCGCGTATTAATGATAAAAAGACCTGAGTGGAGAGATTGAGTGCTGAATGTATTAAGAAAAATTGTGCAAGAGGTAAGCGTAGCTCCTGATTTAGAGACGGTGCTTAACCTTATTGTGCAGAGAATTCAGCGCTCAATGCATACGCAGGTTTGTTCTGTTTATCTGTTTGACCCGAGTGATCAGTGCTATGTGCTGATGGCGTCAGAGGGGTTAAACGAAGAGGCGATTGGTAGTGTGCGTCTGTCAATCGATGAAGGTTTGGTCGGTACGGTGGTAAAGCGTGCAGAGCCAATCAATCTTGAAAATGCCGCTGATCACCCTGCATATAAGTATGTTGAGGAGACTGGAGAGGAGCGATTAAGTTCTTTCTTAGGTGTCCCGATTATTCGTCATCGAGATGTATTGGGCGTACTTGTTGTTCAGCAAAGAGAGGTGCGCCGCTTTGATGAAAGTGAAGAAGCCTTTCTTGTTACACTGTCTGCCCAGCTAGCCGGCGCTATTGCCCACGCTGAAGCAACGGGCGCCTTAGGCGCCATCGGTGCTCAGTTAACCGATGTGATTGATCTGCGGTTTGAAGGTGTTGCCGGTGTGGCCGGTGTAGCTATTGGTTCTGCTACTGTTGTATCACCGCCTGCAGATCTGAGTTCTGTGCCAGATAAGGCTGCGAAAGATATAGCTAAAGAGATCGCTAACTTTCAAGAGGCACTTAGACTTGTACGCCGTGATATAAAAGTTGTCGGCCGGAGTTTAGCGCAGCGTTTAAGGTCGGAAGAGCAAGCGTTGTTTGATGTCTATTTACGTATGTTGGATGATAACGCGCTTGCGGGTGAAGTAGTCTCACGTATTGAGCAAGGTAATTGGGCTCAAGGTGCACTACGTGAAGTTGTCAGTGAGCATGTGCATCAGTTTTCTATGATGGGTGATCCCTATTTAAGAGAGCGTGCGACGGATATAAAAGACCTTGGACGCAGAGTTTTAGCTTATTTACAGGAAGCTTCCCCTGCACTATTGGAATTTACTGATGAGACTATCCTTGTTGCAGATGAGCTTACCCCTGCGATGCTGGGTGAAGTACCTAGTGAGAAGTTAGTAGGGCTTGTTTCGGTTCATGGTTCTAGTAACTCCCATGTTGCCATTTTGGCTCGTTCAATGGGTATTCCAACCATTATGGGGGCAGTCGATCTGCCTCTTACGCGTATTGATGGGCGTCAATTGATTCTTGACGGTTATTCTGGCCGTATTTATGTACAGCCTAGTGAAAAGTTACTGACGGCATACAGCGATATTGCACGTTGTGAACAGGAGCAAGCGACTGAGTTAGAAGCCCTAAAAGATCTTCCTGCAGAAACCAGCGATGGATATATTATGCCGTTGTGGGTGAATACTGGGCTGGTGGCTGATGTAGCTCGTTCTCTAGATCGTGGCGCGGAAGGTATTGGTTTGTATCGTACCGAAGTGCCTTTTATGATTCGTGAGTTTTTTCCTAGCGAACAAGAGCAGGCTGATACGTATCGTAAGCAGCTTGAAGCCTTTTCCCCTCGCCCTGTGACTATGCGAACACTGGATATAGGTGGCGATAAAGCGCTTCCCTATTTTCCGATCAACGAAGAAAACCCGTTTCTTGGTTGGCGAGGTATCCGAGTTACTTTAGATCATCCTGAGATTTTTCTAGTTCAAGTACGCGCCATGCTGAAAGCAGGTGAAGGTTATGACAATCTTCGGATTATGCTGCCAATGGTTACTAGTGTGGGTGAGGTAGAAGAGGCAAATCGTCAAATTGATCGCGCGGTTCAGGAGCTTCAGGATGAGGGTTATGCGATTAAACGTCCGCTTGTTGGCGTGATGGTAGAGGTGCCTGCTGCAGTGTACCAAGTACGTAGGTTTGCACGACGTGTAGATTTTATCTCAGTGGGCTCTAATGATTTAACCCAGTACCTGCTGGCTGTTGATCGAAATAATCCACGCGTAGCAGGATTGTATGTAAGCTATCATCCTGCGGTACTTAAAGCATTGCAGCATATTGCTCGCGAAGCCCATAAAGAAGGGGCTCATGTATCTATTTGTGGTGAAATGGCTTCAGAGCCCGGTGGTGCTCTGCTATTGATGGCGATGGGATACGATGTGCTCTCTATGAATGCAACGAATTTGCCTAAGGTGAAGTCAGCGATTCGCTCGGTGAGTAAGCAGAATGCCGATCTGTTACTGAAAGATGTGATGGCGATGGATGATGCTGATCGCATACAAAGGTTTATGAATGAGCGCTTAGAGCAACTTGGTATAGCGCTACCTGCTCAGCCAGTATTAGTTATATAATCGTCGATTATCCAATTGGGGGAACTTGAATTAGCTGTGCTTTGCGGCTAATTTTACCATCTGTTCCGTAGCTTTGTTCTAGTATTTGGGTGGTGCCATCTTTCTCCTGTAGTAATACTGTCGTTGCTCTTGTTCCGTAGTTGCTGGTTTTTATAAAGGTTGATGAAAGTATCTTTTCCCACTCGAGGCTTACGCCTGTATCTGGCAGTTGTTCGATCGATGCTTGTGTCTGATCGCTCATAATCTCAATGAGTGACTCAATATCTAAGTTCTTATTTTTGATTAGGCGGGAAAGTTGTGCTTTTACATAACAGACCTTAGGCCAGGGAGTGTCGAGCAATGCATTGCTTAGTGCATAGATGCCTGATTCGAGCTTTTGGGTATCAGTGCTTTTGTTTGAGGCGTAGTAAAAACCGGATTGGTCACCGAGTAGTAGATTAAAATCACTAAATTCCATTTCTTTTGATGCCAATTGTTGCAGATAGTGTTGGGCAGGTATATTTGTGCAGAGAAAGTTGCGTGTTAGTTCTCCTCGTGAACGTAAACGCTTATTCGTTGTCTTATGGCCATCCCGATAGTTCGTTACGGCGGAGAAGCGCCCTGTTGTTGTAATACCTAGCCATGTTCCTGATTTTTCACGATCACGACCAGCGAGTATTTGAGGCTCATCCTGCCAAAAATTTAATAAATCACTCGGGCGCTGGTAAAACTCATCTCTGTTTGCGATTAAAATAAGCGAATATTTAGGATGGCAATTATAGGCAAAAGCGATTAGACACATAGTAAATATCCGTTAAATGGGTAAGATAGCGATCCTATTTAAAATCTAACTGTACACTGTCGATTCTAAGTGTTCAGGAATAAAAATTCACATCAGTAAAGGTTTGCGTGATGTTAGTGACTATTTTGACCTATCTTGTTCTTGGTGCCGCTGCGGGTGTTGTTGCTGGCCTATTTGGGATTGGGGGCGGTCTTTTGATTGTACCTGTGCTTATTTTTTGCTTTGAATTGCAGGGTATGTCATCGGAGGTGTTAACTCATGCTGCGGTCGCTACCTCGTTAGCTACTATTGTTGCAACTTCGGTTAGTTCTACGTTGGCTCATCATCGTAAAGGTGCTGTGCGCTGGGATATTTTTAAGCCGTTAGCGTTAGGTATATTGGTTGGGGCGGTGCTCGGTGTAAAAACGGCAGGGCAGATGAAGGGGGAATGGCTCCAGATTGCTATTGGTTGTTTTGCTATTGCGGTGGCTTTTCAGATGTCCCTGAACTTAAAACCGTCGGCTGGTGAGAAAGAGGTTTCGAAGGGATCATTCGTTATTTCTGGCGGCCTAATTGGTTGGTTGTCGAGTATTTTTGGTATTGGTGGCGGTACATTGACTGTGCCTTATCTAACTTGGGGACGAGTACAGATGCAGCAAGCGGTTGCTACCTCTGCTGCTTGTGGTTTACCTATCGCGGTGATGGGTGCATTGACTAATATTTGGGAAGGCTGGGGGCATGCTGATATGCCTGAATGGAGTGCTGGATATATCTACCTTCCTGCTTTTTTAGGAATTGTGCTTACAAGTACGTTATTTGCCAAGGTAGGAGCTAAGCTTGCGCACAGCCTGCCTGGGCCTGTATTAAAGCGAATTTTTGCAGTGTTTTTGCTTTGCGTAGGTTTGCGTTTTTTACTGACTAATTTGCTATAAGGAGATACAGATGTGGGTGCATGATATAGATCCTATTGCCGTTGCTTTAGGCCCTTTGAAAATTCATTGGTACGGTTTGATGTACTTAGTGGGTTTTGCTGCGGCTTGGTGGCTGGGCGTTAGGCGTGCGCGCAGAGCGGGTTCAGGTTGGAGCGAAGAACAGATCTCAGACATTATTTTCTGGGGGGCAATGGGTGTTGTACTTGGGGGCCGTGCGGGCTATGTCATCTTTTATAACTTTGATAAGTTTATATCTGACCCTTTATGGTTGTTTGCTGTATGGGAAGGGGGCATGTCGTTTCATGGCGGCTTGCTTGGGGTTATTGTGGTGATGTATCTGTTTGGTCGCCAGCATAAAAAAACCTTATTTCAAATGACCGACTTTATTGCACCTTTAATACCGGTCGGTTTAGGCGCTGGTCGTATTGGTAACTTTATCGGTGGTGAGCTATGGGGGCGAGTGACGGATCAGCCTTGGGGAGTTGTTTTTCCACGTGCAGGAAATTTACCGCGACATCCTTCTCAGTTATATGAGTTTGTGCTTGAGGGCGTAGTGCTGTTTGTGTTGTTGTGGTGGTTCTCGTCTAAGCCTAGGCCTCGAATGGCTGTATCAGGACTATTTCTCCTGTTGTATGGGGTTTTTCGTTCGATGGTGGAGTTCGTGCGTGAGCCTGATGAGCACATAATGTTTTTGGCGTTTGATTGGCTGACAATGGGGCAGTTGCTATCCTTGCCTATGATCATCGTGGGTGTGTTCCTTCTTCTTTGGTCAAAAAAGCAGGGGAGTGTAGAAGCTGTTGCTCGATGAGTAACCATTAGACGAAATAGTTGAAAGGTATAGATTGTCGTTAATATGACTTTCTATATCCCTGCATACAGTCTTTTAGACTGAATGCAGGGCGATGGGATAGTAGAATTACACGGAAAATGGATATTGTATAGCCGGGTGATGCTCATAGCCTTCGATTTCAAAGTCATCGAGTGTGACCCATGTTTCTAGATCTTCTAGTGATTTGATATCAGGGTTGATGATCAGTTTTGGTGAGGCTAATGGCTCGCGTTGAAGCTGTACATTTTTCATTAATTCCAACTGGTCCTCATAAATGTGCGCATTGACGATTTTATGAAAAGCCTGTCCGGGCTTGTTGCCGGTAATTTGTGCCATGATGGCCAAGAAGAAATAAACCTGAACCATATTGAAATTTAACCCCAGCGGTACATCACAGCTTCTTTGGGTGCTGTTCAAGTATAACGTATCGCCGAGTAGGGAAAAATGATGGCTGTACATACAGGGACGCAAACATCCCATGTGGAACGCGCCTGGGTGATAGAAAGTGAAAATTTCGCCGCGATCATCAATGCCATTAGAAAGGTCATCGACAATCTTACGAAGTAGATCAATTTTTCCGCCATCGACTTTAGGGAAGTTGCGCCCGATCTTGCCATAGATTAATCCGCAATCATCAGTCCCTTTGCGATATGGATTGGCAAGCCAGTCTGAATTATCGTTTGCGTTAGCATTCCAAGTTTTGGTGCCGATTTTGCGAAAATCAGCCGCGTTATCGTAGCCTCGGATATAACCGATAATCTCTGCTATAGCAGATTTATAAAAGCTTTTGCGAGTTGTAACGAGAGGGAATTCTCCATCTTTTACGTTATAGGTAAGATCAGCGTCGATAATGGTTAGGCACTTCTTGCCTGTTCGCTTGTTGTCAACCCAGACACCTTGATCGACTATTCTTTGGCAAAGATCTAGATATTGCTTCATGGCTTTGTTATTAACCTGAATTCGATTTGAGACTAGTTTATGATAACGATAAAAAAGAATGCCATGTTAGCAGTTTTTTAAAATTACGGTAGAAGGAGTGGGTGTGAAGTTAGCCATCATTGTTGCTCAAGATAAAAATCGGGCAATCGGTATTAATAATAAGTTGCCTTGGCATCTACCAGAGGATCTTCGCTATTTTAAGCAGGTGACCATGGGTAAACCAATTATTATGGGGAGAAAAACATTCGAGTCTATCGGGCGGCCATTGCCAGGTAGGGTGAATATTGTTATATCGCGTCAGGAAAGTTATGCCCCAGAAGGGGTGAGAGTTGTTAATAGTTTGGATGATGCAGCTGAATTAGCTGAAAGTATCTGTCTAATTGATGGCGCCGATGAAGCAATGATTATCGGTGGTGCGCAGATATATGCTCAGGCGATTGATAGAGCTGATCGTTTATACTTAACGGAAGTCGATGCAGAGATTAATGGTGATGCATGGTTTCCAGAGTTTGATCGTTCTGCTTGGAATGAGCTTGGGCGGGAAGACTTTTTGGCTGAAGGGCCAAATCCCTATAATTATAGTTTTATCGTGTTAGATCGAATTTAATCAAAAAAGGCTAAGTAGTATGACGGTCCGTTCGTTGTTGTCTATTTTGGCTGATGGCAAGTTTCATTCAGGGCGAGAGCTGGGAGATGAGGTTGGTGTTAGTCGTAGTGCGATCTGGAAGCATGTACGTCGTTTTGAAGACGGTGGTTTAGATATTTTCAGTGTTAAAGGGCGTGGATATCGAGTCCCAGGTGGTCTTGAACTACTCGATATAGAGCGTATTCAGCAAGGGCTATTGCCTGAGGTTAAGGTGTTGATCAAGGATCCTGATTTGCGACTGAGTATCGAATCCACTAATGAGTTAGCGATGGAGGCCAGTCAGCGTGGTGATTGTCATGGTCGCTTGTTCTTGGCTGAGCAGCAATTAGCTGGCCGAGGACGTAGAGGTCGTGAGTGGGTAAGTCCGTTTGCTCGTAACCTGTATTTCTCTTTGGTTTGGCGTTTTGAGCAAGGTGTTGCTGCACTTGAAGGTTTAAGTCTTTTAGTGGGTCTTGCTATTGTGCGAGCCTTGGAAAAGATGGAGATCCAAGGTGTTGAGCTTAAATGGCCGAATGATCTTTTACATCAAGGTAAAAAACTTGCTGGAATTTTGCTCGAAGTTCATGGTGAGGCTTCCGGTCAGTGCCAGGTTGTTATTGGTGTCGGTATTAATGTTGAGATGCCGAAAGAAGTAAGTGAGGCTATAGATCAACCATGGACCGATCTGAAGACTATTACTGGTGGAGTGGTAAGCCGTAATCAATTGCTAGCGGTTATCCTTAATGAGTTAGTGGTTTGTTTGGAGCGTTTTGATAAGGAGGGCTTTGTGGGGTTGGTTGATGAGTGGCAATCTCGTCACGCTATGCAAAACGAGGCGGTGATTCTGCAAATAGGTGATGAGTTTGTGGAAGGGGTATGTCGGGGTGTTGATGGCTCTGGTGCTTTGTTACTTCAGTCTGCTGCCGGTATCAAGGCTTATCATGGTGGTGAAATTAGTGTTAGACGTCCAGTATGATTCTAGAGATTGATGCAGGTAATACCTTTGTTAAGTGGCGCTTGCTTGATAACTTAGATGTAGTGAAGCGTGGGCGCTTTTTAACAGAACAGTTAAGTCGAAGCATACCTGTTGAATGGCAGGAGGCAGTTGCTGAAATTAGAGTTGCCTCCGTAGCTGGTAAAGATATTAATCTGCAAATAGAAGCTGTTCTCTCTGGCTATCACTCCATAGAGATACGGTTTGCGCAAACGACAGGTTTTTGTGCTAGCGTGAAAAATAGCTATGCGCAACCCGAGCGCATGGGAGTCGATCGTTGGTTGGCCATGTTGGCGGCCTACAATAAAGTTAAGCGAGCTTGTTGTGTTGTGGACTGTGGTAGCGCTATCACGATTGATTTTATTGATGCATTTGGAAAGCATCAAGGTGGATATATTTTGCCTGGACTTAGATTGATGAAACAGGATTTGTTGTCTAATACAGCTGAGATCCAAGTTGATCGATCTATATCTGCTTTTGATCTTGTGCCGGGCAGAGATACGTCTGCGGCAGTTGATCATGGTATTAATTACCTGTTTCTTTCTTTGGTTGAAAAGGTCGCCAGAGATATTAATAAGCCTATGGAGTCATATCAGCTATTTGTCACGGGTGGAGATGGGCAGCTGTTTGCGTCTCTTGTTGAGGGAGGGGAGTATTCTTCTGATCTTGTACTTGATGGTCTTGCTTGGGGTCTCAGCACGTAATGCTGCGTTGGATTTGTCTGTTTGCTTTATTGGCAAATGCGCTTCTTTTGTTGTGGTATTCGGTGCAAGCTCCGCGTACGGTCCCCCGCCTCGATAATCTTTCCCGCGATATTGATACATTGCGTCTTGTGGGCGAGATTAACCCTCAATCATTAGTTTGGCTGAGTGGAGACTCTGAAGTTTCATCATGTGTAGAATTTGATGGTTTTAGAAGTCGGGTAAAGGCTGGTGCTGTAAAACGATTTGTTTATGAGCAAGGGTTTTCTTCTGAAGTGGAGGAAGTTCGAGTTCAAGTTGAGCGTAATCATAAAGTGATAGTTGTTCTGCCTGATGAATTAAATGAGCGCATGAGGGTTATAGATTATTTAGAAAGCTCTGAAGGCTTAAAATCGGAAAAGATGCTTAATTTTGAGTATGCGATCGCAGCTTTTGAAGGCAGAGCGGAGGCTGAAGAGAAGCTGATGGAGCTGAAGGCCTCTAAAATAAAGGCGCGTATTGAATTTGAACGGGTAAGCGAGTTACGTTTTAGGGTGCGTGTTTTTGAGGATATTGATCGAAAATTATCCAATGAAATCAAAGAAGTAGTTATGGAAAGCTATTCTGTAGAAAAAAATGAAAAAAAAGTGTGTCAAAGGGTTGCAAGCATAAGGTCTACTGAGTAATATACGCGCCACTTCGTTGTTGAGAGGCCGGTATAGCTCAGTTGGTAGAGCAACTGACTTGTAATCAGTAGGTCCGGGGTTCGACTCCTCGTGCCGGCACCATCTCAGGCCAGGCGAAGTATTGAAATTGTTGGTGGGGTTCCCGAGTGGCCAAAGGGATCAGACTGTAAATCTGACGCGAAAGCTTCGGTGGTTCGAATCCACCCCCCACCACCATTCATTGCAAGGCGGGTATGGTATAGTGGCTATTACCTCAGCCTTCCAAGCTGAAGAGGCGGGTTCGATTCCCGCTACCCGCTCCAATGACCTATTGCTCAAGTAGCTCAGGGGTAGAGCACACCCTTGGTAAGGGTGAGGTCGGCGGTTCAATTCCGCTCTTGAGCTCCAGAATTTATTTTAGGGTAGATATAGAAATATATCTGCCCTTTGTTATATTTGGCGCTTTGTAAATTAATTGTACTGGTAGAGACCGATGGCTAAAGAACAATTTGAACGCTCAAAACCGCATGTTAACGTTGGTACAATCGGCCACGTTGACCACGGTAAAACTACACTTACTGCTGCTCTGACTCGCGTATGCGCTGAGGTTTGGGGTGGTGATGCAGTTGCATTCGATGGTATCGATAACGCTCCAGAAGAGCGTGAGCGTGGTATCACAATCGCGACTTCACACGTTGAGTATGATTCTCCAGATCGTCATTACGCACACGTTGATTGCCCAGGACACGCGGATTATGTAAAAAACATGATCACAGGTGCTGCGCAGATGGATGGCGCGATTCTAGTATGTGGCGCGACTGATGGTCCTATGCCACAGACTCGTGAGCACATCCTGCTTTCTCGTCAGGTAGGTGTACCTTACATCGTAGTATTCTTGAACAAAGCTGATCTTCTTGCAGAAGATTGTGGCGGTGCTGATTCTGAAGAATACGAAGAGATGCTTGAATTGGTTGAAATGGAGCTTCGTGAGCTTCTAGAGCAGTATGACTTCCCAGGTGATGACACACCAATTATCGCAGGTTCTGCGCTAATGGCGTTGAATGGTGAAGATGATAATGGGCTGGGTACGACAGCAGTTAAGACGCTGGTTGAGACGCTAGATTCTTATATTCCTGAGCCTGAGCGTGCAATTGATGGTGCATTCATTATGCCTATCGAGGACGTATTCTCTATCCAAGGTCGTGGTACTGTAGTAACAGGTCGTGTAGAGCGCGGTATTATTAATACAGGTTCTGAAGTTGAGATCGTTGGTATTCGTGAAACACAGACAACAACGTGTACGGGTGTTGAAATGTTCCGTAAACTGCTTGACGAAGGTCGTGCAGGTGAGAACATTGGTGCGCTTCTACGTGGTACTAAGCGTGAAGATGTTGAACGTGGTCAGGTTCTAGCTGCACCAGGTTCTATTACACCGCATACTCGTTTCGAAGGCGAAGTGTACGTGCTATCCAAAGAAGAGGGTGGTCGTCATACTCCTTTCTTCAAAGGTTACCGTCCACAGTTCTACTTCCGTACAACGGATATCACGGGTGCATGTGAGCTTCCAGACGGTGTTGAAATGGTAATGCCAGGCGATAACGTTCAGATGGATGTTACGCTAATCAACCCGATTGCGATGGAAGAAGGCCTGCGTTTTGCGATCCGTGAAGGCGGTCGTACAGTAGGTGCTGGTGTTGTATCTAAAATTATCGAGTAATATTAGATAATTAGGTATTGCCAATCGATGGGGAGGCCTATACAATACGCCTCCCTATTATGCGATAGGCCAGTGGCTCAATTGGCAGAGCAGCGGTCTCCAAAACCGCAGGTTGTGGGTTCGAGTCCCTCCTGGCCTGCCAACTCATTCGGAGTTGGTATCTTGCAAGCGAATCGTTTTTAGTAATCCTGAGGCCCTAAGCGTGAATGCGAAAGTGAATCCCGAAGGTTCAAAGTTTGATGCCCTGAAATGGGTGGTTGTAGTGGCGGTTGTCGCTGCCGGTGTTGTGGGTAACTCCATCTTTGCTGATCAGTCTTTGTTCTACCGTGTAGTAGCATTGCTGGTGTTGGCTATGGTTGCAGGTTTTATATCCCTGCAAACGGCTAAAGGTAAGGCTTTCTTCACTTTGTTTAAAGAAGCAAAGCAGGAGATTCGTAAGGTGGTGTGGCCGACACGCCAAGAAACGTTGCAGACGACAGCTATTGTTGTTGTGGTCGTTTTGGTTGTTGGTTTGATGCTGTGGGGGCTTGACTCGTTATTGAGTTGGCTTGTATCTGGGGCGATTAGTTAAGAGGCGATAAGCATGTCGATGCGTTGGTATGTAGTGCATGCGTACTCCGGGTACGAGAAGCGTGTGATGAATACGCTAAAAGAACGAGTTGAACTGCATAGTATGCAGGATCTTTTTGGTGAGATTTTAGTTCCTACCGAAGAGGTTGTAGAGATTCGCGATGGTAAAAAGCGAAAATCTGAACGTAAGTTCTATCCTGGTTATGTTTTAGTGAATATGGATATGAACGACGAAAGCTGGCATTTGGTGAAAAATACACCTCATGTTTTAGGTTTTATTGGTGGTACGGCAGGTAAGCCTGCGCCGATCACTGAAGCTGAAGCGAATGAAATTCTAAGTCGTGTGGAAAGTGGTGTTGATAAGCCGCGTCCTAAGACTGTGTTTGAGCCAGGCGAAATGGTGCGTGTTACTGATGGCCCATTTGCTGACTTTAACGGTGTTGTAGAAGAGATTAATTACGAGAAGAATAAACTGCATGTTGCAGTGTTGATTTTCGGTCGTTCTACACCGGTTGAGCTAGATTTTGGTCAGGTAGAAAAAGCCTGATAAAAAGTATGAAGGAATAACCTCAGCGAGAGCTGGGGTTTTTCTGTCTTGAGAAAATGGGGAGCTGAGAGGCGTTTGAACCCACTAGGAGTACATTGAAAAATGGCTAAGAAAATTGAAGCTTACATTAAGCTGCAAGTTCCTGCCGGTGGCGCGAATCCGTCACCTCCAGTAGGTCCTGCGTTAGGTCAACATGGTGTTAACATCATGGAATTCTGTAAAGCGTTTAATGCCCAGACACAGGGCATGGAAAGCGGTTTGCCTGTTCCTGTTGTTATTACTGTTTATGCTGATCGTAGCTTTACGTTCATCACTAAAACACCTCCTGCAGCAGTGTTGTTGTTGAAGGCTGCAGGCCTTAAGAGTGGTTCTGGTCGTCCGAATACTGAAAAAGTGGGTTCTGTTACTCGCGCTCAGTTAGAAGAGATCGCTACTGTTAAAATGCCAGACCTTACAGCTGCTGATATGGATGCGGCTTGCCGTACTATTGCTGGTACAGCGCGTAGCATGGGCTTACTTACAGAGGTGGATGAGTAATGGCTAAGTTAACTAAACGTCAAAAGTTGATTGCTGAGAAAGTAGAAGCTGGTAAAGCGTACGCTATCGAAGATGCTGTTTCTCTATTGTCTGAACTATCTACTGTAAAGTTCAAAGAAACGGTTGATATCGCTGTAAATCTAGGCGTTGATCCACGTAAATCTGATCAGGTTGTTCGTGGTTCTACTGTATTGCCTAATGGTACAGGTAATGATGTTCGCGTAGCCGTATTTGCTCAAGGTGAAAATGCTGAGAAAGCAAAAGAAGCTGGCGCAGATGTTGTTGGTTTTGAAGATCTTGCTGAGCAAATTAAAGGCGGTGATCTTGATTTTGGTGTTGTTATTGCGACGCCAGACGCTATGCGTGTTGTTGGTCAGCTAGGTCAGGTGCTTGGTCCTCGAGGCCTAATGCCTAACCCTAAAGTTGGTACAGTAACACCAGATGTTGTTACAGCAGTTAAAAATGCTAAAGCAGGTCAGGTTCGTTTCCGTACTGATAAGAACGGTATTATTCATGCTGGCGTTGGTAAAGCTGATTTTGAAGCTGCTTCTATCAAGCAAAACATTGAAGCATTGATTGCAGATTTGAAGAAGCTGAAGCCTTCTGCTGCAAAAGGTATTTATCTTAAGAAGGTAGTTCTGTCCACTACAATGGGTCCAGGTCTACTTGTTGATCAGGCTTCTTTGGAAGTTTAATCAATGAAAGGTTTTTTGAGGGTCTTCTGTGACTGTAATGCAGAGACGAAGGCCGTCAAAGACCGCAGGTGATAAAGGTAACTTTATCTTAATGGGCTGACCAGCCTGCGCAGACGGTGAGATTCTGAATTTGAATCAAACCACCGTACTCGGAATCCCCATTGATTGGGGGGTTGGTAACAAGTCGAAAGACTACTCCAGGAGTAAATCGTGGCATTAGGACTCGAAGATAAAAAAGCGATCGTCGCTGAAGTCCAAGAAGCTGCTAACAATGCTTTGTCTGCTGTTGTCGCGGATTCCCGCGGCGTTGAAGTTGGCGACATGACTGCATTGCGTAAAGAGGCACGTGAAAACGGCGTATGGCTTAAAGTTGTACGTAACACGCTTGCTCGACGCGCAGTTGAAGGCACTGATTACGCATGCTTACAGGACACGTTCAAAGGTCCAAGTATCATTGCTTTTTCTACAGAACACCCGGGCGCTGGCGCTCGTATTCTGCAGGATTTTGCAAAAGGTAATGACAACTTTGAACTGAAAGCGGCTGCATTTGAAGGTGAAGTAGTAGATATCGCAATGTTGGCAAGCTTGCCAACATACGACGAAGCTATTGCTAAGTTGATGATGTGCATGAAAGAAGCTGCTGCTGGCAAACTTGTCCGCACAATTGCAGCTGTTCGCGATCAGAAAGAAGAACAGGCTGCGTAATTTTATACGCATCCTTTTTCACACAAGTTTTAATGAGCCTGTGGGCTTACAAATATCAGGAATTAGAAAATGTCTCTGACTAACGAAGATATCCTAAACGCAATTGCTGAAATGTCTGTTAAAGACGTTGTTGTTCTTATTGAAGCAATGGAAGAAAAATTCGGTGTAACTGCAGCTGCTGCTGTTGTTGCAGGTGGCGCTGCTGGCGGTGACGCTGGTGCTGCTGAAGAGAAAACTGAATTTGACGTTATCCTAACTGCTGTTGGCGATAAGAAAGTTAACGTAATCAAAGCAGTTCGTGCTGCTACAGGTCTTGGCTTGAAAGAAGCTAAAGGCATTGTTGACGGCGCTCCTGCTGCTGTTAAAGAAGGCGTTAGCAAAGAAGAAGCTGAAGAACTACAGAAAGCACTGGAAGAAGCTGGCGCTTCTGTTGAAGTTAAGTAATTACTTCAATGCTAATTCGAGCAGTTTTCTGTTCGAGGTGCTGATGGCTGGTGGCAAAGTGCCACCGGCCTTTTTCCGTTATTTATAGACAGCAAATAAATTGCGGTAACACAGTCCGAAACGGGTTTCGGTCTGCTTATAATTTGGTGCACTTGCTGGGGAACACTGATGGCTTATTCATACACTGAAAAGAAACGCATCCGTAAGGACTTCGGTAAATTGCCGCAAGTAATGGATGTGCCTTACTTGCTAGCAATACAGCTCGACTCCTATAAAAAGTTTTTGCAGACAGGAGTTGAAGCAGCAGATCGTTTGGATGCTGGTCTGCATGCAGCATTTAACTCTGTCTTCCCAATCGTGTCCTATTCTGGAAATGCATCTCTGGAATATGTGGGCTACCGTCTGGGTGAGCCTGTATTTGACGTTAAAGAGTGTCAGATACGCGGTATTACGTATGCAGCTCCACTGCGCGTGAAAGTTCGCTTGGTTATTTATGACCGCGAATCCAGCAATAAGGCTGTTAAAGATATTAAAGAACAAGAAGTCTACATGGGCGAGATGCCTTTGATGACTGATAACGGTACATTTGTTGTAAACGGTACTGAGCGAGTGATTGTTTCACAGCTTCATCGTTCACCAGGTGTATTCTTTGACCATGATAAAGGTAAAACCCATTCATCTGGGAAACTGCTTTATTCTGCGCGTATTATTCCTTACCGTGGTTCATGGTTGGATTTTGAATTTGACCCTAAAGATAGTTTATTTGTCCGTATTGACCGTCGTCGTAAATTGCCTGCAACTATTTTGTTGCGTGCTTTGGGTTACCAGACTGAAGAGATTCTTGATATTTTCTTCGAGAATACGACTTGGAGTTTAGGTAGCGAATCGATCAAAATGCATTTGATCGCTGACCGTCTGCGTGGTGAAACCCTATCTTTTGAAGTAAAAGATACTGATGGCAATGTAGTAGTTGAAGCCGGACGCCGTATTACACCACGTCACATTCGCCAAATGGCGAAAGTAGGCATGGAGCAGCTAGAAGTGCCTATGGAGTATCTTGTAGGCAGAGCGATTGCACGAGACGTTGTTGATCCTGCAACCGGTGAGCTGATCTGTGGTAGTAATGCTGAAATTACAGAAGAATTGGTTGAGCAGTTACGCGTTGCTAATATCACAACGTTTGAAACGCTATACACAAACGAGTTGGATTGTGGTCCGTTTGTTTCTGATACATTGCGCAACGATCCAACGCGTAACCAGTTAGAAGCTCTGGTAGAAATCTACCGTATGATGCGTCCTGGTGAGCCACCAACAAAAGAATCTGCTGAAGCATTGTTTGAAAACCTGTTCTTCAGTGAAGACCGTTATGACCTTTCGGCTGTAGGTCGTATGAAATTCAACCGTCGCCTAGGTCGTGATGAGGTTGAAGGTTCTGGTGTTCTAGATAAAGAAGATATCCTTGAGGTGATGAAAACCTTAATTGATATCCGTAACGGTAAGGGTACGGTAGATGATATAGATCACCTAGGTAACCGTCGCATCCGTTCTGTTGGTGAAATGGCAGAGAATCAGTTCCGCGTTGGTCTTGTTCGTGTTGAACGTGCTGTGCGTGAACGTCTAAGTATGGCTGAATCTGATAACTTAATGCCACAGGATCTTATTAATGCTAAGCCTGTGGCTGCAGCGATTAAAGAGTTTTTTGGTTCTTCTCAGCTTTCTCAGTTTATGGACCAGAACAACCCGTTGTCTGAAGTTACCCATAAGCGTCGTGTTTCTGCTTTAGGCCCAGGTGGTTTGACGCGTGAACGTGCTGGTTTTGAAGTACGAGACGTACATCCGACACATTACGGTCGTGTATGTCCAATCGAAACGCCAGAGGGGCCAAACATTGGTTTGATTAACTCTTTGGCTACCTTTGCTCGCACAAATGATTATGGTTTCCTTGAAACACCATATCGCCGTGTTGTTGATAGCAAAGTAACTGACGAGCTGGATTACCTGTCTGCAATCGAAGAGAACACCTTCGTAATCGCACAGGCATCAGCAACAATGGACGAAGAGGGTCGCTTACTTGATGAGTTGGTTACTGTTCGTCACTTGAATGAAACAACGGTTATGCAGCCTGAAAAAGTACAGTACATGGACGTTTCACCGCGTCAGGTTGTGTCTGTAGCGGCTTCATTGATTCCGTTCTTAGAGCATGATGATGCTAACCGTGCATTGATGGGTTCAAACATGCAGCGTCAGGCGGTACCAACGCTACGTGCGGATAAACCGCTTGTAGGTACAGGTATTGAACGTAACGTTGCTCAGGATTCCGGTGTATGTGTTGTTGCCCGTCGTGGTGGTGTGATTGAGTCAGTTGATGCGAGCCGTATAGTGGTTCGTGTTAGAGATGACGAAGTGACTGCCGGCGATGCAGGTGTAGATATCTATAACCTGACTAAATATACACGCTCCAACCAAAATACATGTATCAATCAGCGTTCTATCGTGAACCCAGGTGATCAGGTTAATGTTGGCGATGTTATGGCAGATGGTCCATCTGTGGATATGGGTGAACTAGCCCTAGGCCAGAACATGCGTATCGCGTTTATGCCTTGGAATGGTTATAACTTTGAGGATTCGATCCTTATCTCTGAGCGTGTCGTTCAGGAAGATCGTTTCACAACTATCCATATTCAAGAACTTACTTGTGTTGCACGTGATACTAAACTGGGTTCTGAAGAAATTACCTCTGATATTCCGAATGTAGGTGAGTCTGCTCTAGCTAAGCTAGATGAGGCTGGCATCGTGCATATAGGTGCTGAAGTAGGTCCTGGCGATATCCTTGTTGGTAAAGTGACGCCTAAAGGTGAAAGCCAGCTAACACCAGAAGAGAAGCTACTAAGAGCTATCTTTGGTGAGAAAGCATCGGATGTTAAAGATACTTCCCTGCGTGTTAAGACAGGTACGGTTGGTAAAGTTATCGATGTACAAGTATTTACACGTGACGGCGTTCAGAAAGATGAGCGTGCATTAGCAATCGAGAAGTCTGAGCTAGATTCTATTCGTAAGGATCTATATGAAGAGCTTCGTATAGTTGAACAAGCGACGTTTGAACGTTTAGGTAAAGTGCTTGTTGGTCTAAAAGCTGATGGTGGCGCAGGTCTTGGAAAAGGTGAAGAGATCACCGCTGAATTCCTAGATGGTTTGTCTAAAACCGATTGGTTCAATATTCGTATTTCTGATGAAACAGCGGCGGAACAGCTTGAGCTTGCAGAGAAGCATTTAGAAGAGCGTAAAGAATCGCTTGATAAGCGTTTCGAAGATAAAAAGAACAAGTTGCAAACAGGTGATGATCTTGCGCCTGGCGTCCTGAAAATTGTTAAGGTTTATGTGGCTACTAAGCGCCGCGTACAACCGGGTGACAAGATGGCCGGTCGTCATGGTAACAAGGGTGTTATTTCCGTAATCATGCCTGTTGAAGATATGCCTTATGATGAGCATGGTGAGCCAGTAGATATTGTGCTGAACCCGTTAGGTGTACCATCGCGAATGAACGTTGGTCAGGTTCTAGAGACTCATATGGGTATGGCCGCTAAAGGCCTTGGTCGTCGCATCAATCAGATGCTAGATCAAGAGCGTGAGCGTGCTGAAACGGTTAAAGAGATTCGTGAATTTTTGCATCAGATCTACAACGCTGATTTAGGTGCGGGTGTGAATAGCCGCACTGAAGATTTAGATGGCTTTACTGATGAAGAGATTCTTGAACTGGCTAAAAACCTTTGCGGTGGTGTTCCACTGGCAACGCCTGCATTTGATGGCGCTAAAGAGGTTGAGCTTAAGTCGTTGCTACGTTTAGCGGGCTTAAGTGATACAGGTCAGACAACATTGTTTGATGGCCGTACAGGTAATCAGTTTGATCGCCCTGTAACCGTTGGTTACATGTATATGCTGAAATTGAACCATTTGGTTGATGATAAGATGCATGCGCGTTCAACTGGCTCCTATAGCCTTGTTACTCAGCAGCCGCTGGGTGGTAAAGCTCAGTTCGGTGGTCAGCGATTCGGTGAGATGGAGGTGTGGGCACTAGAAGCTTATGGTGCTGCATATACTCTGCAAGAGATGCTCACAGTTAAGTCCGATGACGTTAATGGTCGTACCAAAATGTATAAAAACATTGTGGATGGCGATCATCGTATGGAGCCGGGTATGCCGGAATCCTTCAACGTACTTATTAAAGAGATTCGTTCTCTGGGTATCGACATCGAGCTCGAATCCGAATAAGCACAAAACTGTATACCAGGCGGGGGTCGCCCATTAGGGCGGCCTTAAGCAAGAACTCCGTTAGGAGCTTGAAAGAATGAAAGATCTGCTGAATCTGCTTAAAACACAGGGTCAATCTGAAGAGTTTGACTCGATCAAGATCACTCTGGCTTCCCCTGAGATGATCCGTTCATGGTCTTATGGTGAAGTTAAAAAGCCAGAAACCATTAACTACCGTACCTTCAAGCCTGAGCGCGAAGGTTTATTCTGTGCCAAAATTTTTGGCCCAGTAAAAGATTACGAATGCTTATGCGGCAAATACAAGCGTATGAAGCATCGTGGTGTTATCTGTGAGAAGTGTGGCGTAGAAGTTACGCTGGCTAAAGTTCGTCGTGAGCGTATGGCGCACATCGAATTAGCATCTCCAGTTGCCCACATTTGGTTCCTTAAATCACTTCCGTCCCGTATTGGCTTGATGCTTGATATGACGTTGCGTGATATTGAACGTGTTCTTTACTTCGAGTCTTTCGTTGTTATCGATCCAGGTATGACTACCCTTGAGCGTGGTCAGATGTTGAACGATGAGCAATACTTTGAAGCGCTTGAAGAGTTTGGTGATGACTTTGATGCCCGTATGGGTGCTGAAGCGGTACGTGAGCTGCTTTCTTCAATTGAGTTAAAAGAAGAAGTTGACCGTTTACGTGAAGAGTTGCCACAGACTAGCTCTGAAACAAAAATTAAGAAGCTATCTAAGCGTCTTAAGTTGCTAGAAGCATTCTACAAATCAGGTAACAAACCTGAGTGGATGATTCTTGAAGTGCTGCCGGTTCTTCCGCCAGATCTTCGCCCATTGGTTCCTCTTGATGGTGGCCGTTTCGCAACGTCTGATCTTAACGATCTGTACCGTCGAGTTATCAACCGTAACAACCGTCTTAAGCGTCTGTTGGATCTTAATGCTCCGGATATCATCGTACGTAACGAAAAACGTATGTTGCAAGAATCTGTTGATGCGTTGTTAGACAACGGTCGTCGCGGTCGTGCTATTACCGGTTCTAACAAGCGCCCTCTGAAATCTTTGGCTGATATGATCAAAGGTAAGCAGGGTCGTTTCCGTCAGAACTTATTGGGTAAACGTGTAGATTACTCTGGTCGTTCTGTAATCGTGGTAGGTCCATACCTACGTTTACATCAGTGTGGTCTTCCTAAGAAGATGGCACTTGAGCTATTTAAGCCTTTTATCTTCTCTAAACTAGAGCTTCGTGGTCACGCTACTACGATTAAAGCTGCTAAGAAGATGGTTGAGCGCGAAGAAGCATTAGTATGGGATATCTTGGATGAAGTTATCCGTGAACATCCGGTACTGCTTAACCGTGCACCAACACTTCACCGTTTAGGTATCCAGGCGTTTGAGCCTGTGCTAATCGAAGGTAAGGCAATTCAACTGCACCCATTAGTATGTGCGGCATACAACGCCGACTTCGATGGTGACCAGATGGCGGTACACGTACCGTTGACTATTGAAGCGCAGCTAGAAGCACGGGCATTGATGATGTCGACCAATAACGTGTTATCTCCTGCTAACGGTGAGCCGATTATCGTTCCTTCGCAAGACGTTGTATTGGGTCTGTACTACATGACTCGTGAGCGTGTAAATGCGAAAGGTGAAGGCATGGTGTTCTCGGATATTGATGAGATCGCTCGTGCCCAAGGTGCAGGTCAGTTAGATCTTCAGGCTGGAATTAAAGTACGTATTACTGAAACGATTCGTGATATCGAAGGTAATGTTGAAGTTATCACTGAGCTGAAAGAAACAACGGCTGGTCGTGCTTTATTGTTTGCTATCGTTCCAAACGGCCTTCCTTATGAGCTGGTTAACCAGCCAATGAAGAAGAAAGCTATTTCCCGTCTATTGAATGAAGCCTATCGTCGTTGTGGTTTGAAAGATACGGTTATCTTTGCCGACCAACTGATGTATACCGGCTTCCGTCAGGCAACTATGTCTGGTGTATCGATCGGTGTGAACGATTTCGAGATTCCAGCAGAAAAAACGCTGATTATCGAAGAGGCGGAAACCGAAGTTGTAGATATCGAACGTCAGTTTGCTGATGGTTTGGTAACTCAAGGTGAGAAATACAACAAAGTTATCGATATCTGGTCTCGTGCTAATGAACTGTTAGCTAAGAAGATGATGGATAACTTGAAAACTGAACCGGTTATTACTAAAGACGGTAAAGAATCAGAGCAAGAGTCATTTAACTCTGTTTATATGATGGCCGACTCCGGTGCCCGTGGTAGTGCTGCGCAGATTCGCCAGCTTGCCGGTATGCGTGGTTTGATGGCTAAGCCAGATGGCTCAATTATCGAAACGCCGATCACTGCGAACTTCCGTGAAGGTTTGAACGTACTTCAGTACTTCATCTCAACCCATGGTGCACGTAAAGGTCTAGCGGATACAGCACTGAAAACAGCAAACTCTGGTTACTTGACGCGTCGTTTGGTTGATGTTGCTCAGGATGTTGTGATCACGGAAGCTGATTGTGGCACAGAGGAAGGTTTGTCAATGATTCCTCTAATCGAAGGCGGTGATGTTGTAGTTGCGCTGGCTGATCGAGTGTTAGGTCGTGTTGTAGCTCAGGATGTTCTTGATCCATCAGGTAAAGATGTTCTTATTGCTGCAGGTACATTAATTGATGAGGCATGGAAGCATCGTTTAGAAAACGAAGATATCTATTCATCCATTGATGAGATCATTGTGCGTAGTGCTATTACATGTCGTACTCGTCACGGTATCTGTGCAAGCTGTTATGGTCGTGATCTAGGCCGTGGTCACCTGGTTAACCCAGGTGAGGCTGTAGGTGTTATCGCCGCTCAGTCAATCGGTGAGCCGGGTACACAGCTTACCATGCGTACGTTCCATATAGGTGGTGCAGCTTCGCGAGCTGCAGCAGTGGATAGTATCCAAGTTAAGAATGGCGGTGAGATTCGTCTACATGATCTTAAGTTTGTTGAGCGTCCAGATGGTGCATTAGTTGCAACTTCGCGCTCGGGTGAACTTGGTGTGACTGATGAGCATGGTCGTGAGCGTGAACGTTATAAGCTTCCATACGGTTCTGTAATCAAAGTTAAGAATGGCAGTAAAGTTGAAGCGGGCGACATTGTTGCTAATTGGGATCCGCATACGCATCCAATTATCTCTGAAGTGGCGGGTCGCGTTGAATTATCAGGTATGGATGATGGTATTACCGTTAAGAGTCAGACTGATGAATTGACCGGTTTGTCTACAACCGAAGTACTTGATAACAAAGATCGTCCAGCGGCAGGTAAAGATATCCGCCCAATGATCAAGTTATTGGATGCTAAAGGTAATGATGTAATGCACCCAGGTACAGATTCTGCTGCGCAGTATCTATTACCTGCGAAAGCGATTATGAACTTAAGTAATGGTGCTGATGTTCAGGTGGGTGATGTACTGGCTCGTATCCCGCAGGAAGGTTCTGTGAACAAGGATATCACCGGTGGTCTACCACGTGTTGCTGACTTATTTGAAGCACGTAAGCCAAAAGAGTCCTCTATCTTAGCTGAAGTATCAGGTATCATCGGCTTCGGTAAAGAAACTAAAGGCAAAAAGCGTTTAGTTATCTCGCCAAGCGATGCTGAGCCACACGAAACAATGATCCAGAAATGGCGTAATTTAAACGTCTTCGAAGGTGAGCAAGTGAATAAAGGTGAGGTTATCTCTGATGGCCCATCTAACCCACATGACATCTTGCGTATTCTGGGTGTTGAAGAGCTGGCTAAGTACATTACCAGCGAGATTCAAGATGTATACCGCCTACAGGGTGTAGGTATCAACGATAAGCACATCGAAGTTATTGTTCGTCAGATGTTGCGTAAAGTTGAAATCGTCTCCTCAGGTGATTCAAGCTTTATTACAGGTGATCAGGTTGAATACCAAGCGGTATTGGCTGAGAACGAAGAGCTTGAAGCAGCAGGTAAGATCCCTGCTAAGTTTGACCGTGTGTTGCTGGGTATTACTAAAGCATCACTTGCAACTGAGTCCTTCATCTCTGCCGCGTCCTTCCAAGAGACAACGCGTGTATTGACTGAAGGTGCAGTAACAGGCAAGCAGGACTTCTTGCGCGGCTTGAAAGAAAATGTCGTGGTTGGTCGTCTGATCCCAGCGGGTTCAGGTCTGGCTTACCACGAAGAACGCAAACGCAAGCGTGCTCAACCTGCTGAAGGTGAAAGTGCGACTGTAAGTGCAGAAGATGTGCAACAAGCACTAACTGAAGCATTAAATGCGTCTATGCCAGACGCTGAATAACTATTTTTTCATTTTTATTGAATAAATAGTACTCAGTGTTTGATGTTGGGGCCGGAATTTATTAAAATTCCGGCCCCTTTGTGGTTGGATTGAAAAATATCCAATTTTTATGGTGTTAAATCAAAACGTGGAGTTTGCTTAAATGGCAACGATTAACCAGTTGGTACGTAAACCGCGTAAACGCAAAGTTCAACCTAGCGATGTTCGTGCATTGCAGGCTTGTCCTCAGCGTCGTGGCGTATGTACCCGTGTTTACACCACTACTCCGAAAAAACCGAACTCAGCATTACGTAAAGTATGTCGTGTTCGTTTGACCAACGGCTTCGAGGTTGCTTCCTACATTGGTGGTGAAGGTCACAACCTACAGGAGCATAGTGTTGTTCTAATTCGTGGTGGTCGTGTTAAGGACCTTCCAGGTGTTCGCTACCATACGGTACGTGGTGCACTGGACTGCTCAGGTGTTAGTGAGCGTAAGCAAGGCCGTTCTAAATACGGTGCTAAGCGTCCTAAATCTTAATCGTAGTCCCTGCGGCGCAGCTTTCTTGTAAGACTAAGAAGCTAAACCGGATACGCGGTAAGAGTAAGGCCAAGTTTACATACTTGGAAAACCTGAAGACCTTTTAATGAATTGAGGGCTTATCATGCCTAGAAGACGCGTCGCTGCAAAGCGCGAAATACTACCGGATCCTAAGTTCGGTAACATTGTTCTTGCCAAGTTTATTAACCATGTAATGGTTCACGGTAAGAAATCAGTTGCTGAGAAAATTGTTTACGGTGCTTTGGATAAAATCCAAGAGCGCTCAGACAAAGATCCATTGGAAATTTTTGAAAAAGCTCTGGAAGCGATCCAGCCAGCGGTTGAGGTTAAATCTCGCCGTGTTGGTGGTGCAACTTACCAGGTGCCTGTAGAAGTGCGTCCTGCTCGTCGTATGGCTCTTGCTATGCGTTGGGCGGTTGACTCTGCACGTGGTCGTGGTGAGAAATCCATGGCTCTACGTTTGGCAGGTGAGCTTGTTGATGCTTCTGAAGGCCGCGGTGCGGCTGTTAAGAAACGTGAAGACGTGCATCGTATGGCTGAAGCGAACAAAGCGTTCGCTCACTACCGCTTCTAAAAAGCTGAGGACTAAGTTGTGGCTCGTAAGACTCCTATATCACGTTATCGCAACATCGGTATCTGCGCACATGTGGATGCCGGTAAAACGACGACTACGGAGCGTGTTCTGTTTTACACCGGTCTTTCTCATAAGATTGGTGAAGTGCATGACGGTGCTGCAACTATGGACTGGATGGAGCAGGAGCAGGAGCGTGGTATTACTATCACGTCTGCTGCAACTACCTGCTTCTGGAAGGGCATGAGCCAACAATTCGAAGACCATCGAATTAATATTATTGATACGCCGGGGCACGTTGACTTCACCATTGAAGTAGAGCGTTCTTTGCGTGTGTTAGATGGTGCTGTTGTTGTGCTTTGTGCCTCTTCTGGTGTTCAGCCTCAGACTGAGACTGTTTGGCGTCAGGCTAATAAATATGAAGTGCCGCGCATGGTATTCGTCAATAAGATGGATCGTATGGGTGCTGATTTCTTTATGGTTGTTGATCAGCTAAAAGAGCGTCTTGGGGCAAATGCTATACCTATCAATATTCCTATTGGCACGGAAGAAGATTTTGCAGGTGTGGTTGATCTGATTCGTATGAAAGCCATTATGTGGAATGAAGCAGATCAAGGCATGACTTATGAGCTGGAAGATATTCCAGCTGATCTGCAGGAAACTGCTGAAAAATTGCGTGAGCAATTAGTTGAAGCAGCTGCAGAGGCAAATGAAGAATTAATGGATAAATACCTCGAAGAGGGTGATTTGTCTGTAGAAGAGATTAAGCAAGGCTTGCGTTCACGCACGCTTGATAACGATATTGTTCTTATGTTGGCGGGTTCCGCTTTTAAGAATAAAGGCGTTCAAGCAATGTTGGATGCGGTGATTGAGTTCATGCCATCGCCAATCGAAGTTAAAGCGATTGAGGGTATATTGGACGATAAAGATGAAACGCCTGCTGAGCGTCATGCTGATGATGATGCTCCATTCTCTGCTTTAGCATTTAAAATTGCGACAGATCCCTTTGTGGGTACGTTGACGTTTGTGCGTGTTTATTCGGGCGTTCTGAAATCTGGTGATGGGGTTTATAACTCGGTTAAAGGTAAGAAAGAGCGTGTGGGTCGTATGGTGCAAATGCATGCGAATAACCGCGAAGAGATTAAAGAAGTTCGAGCGGGCGATATAGCTGCACTTATTGGTATGAAAGATGTTACCACCGGCGATACGCTGTGTGATGGTGATAATCGAATAGTGCTAGAGCGTATGGAGTTTCCTGCGCCGGTTATCTCGGTTGCAGTTGAGCCTAGATCTCAAGCTGATCAAGAGAAGATGGGTATTGCCTTAGGTAAATTGGCGCAAGAAGACCCTTCTTTTAAGGTTGAGACAGATAAAGAAACAGGCCAGACCATTATTTCAGGTATGGGCGAGCTGCATCTTGATATTCTTGTTGATCGAATGAAACGAGAATTTAAGGTTGAGGCAAATATTGGTAAGCCACAAGTTGCCTATAGAGAAAAGATACGTAAACCGGTTAATGCGAATCACAAGTTTATTCGTCAATCGGGCGGTCGCGGGCAGTATGGTCATGTAGTGATTGAATTTACTCCTTCTGATGAAGAAGGATTGGAATTTATCAATGAGATCGTGGGCGGTGCGATCCCAAGAGAATTTATACCAGCAATAGAGAAAGGTATTGAAGAGCAGATGCATAATGGCGTCATTGCCGGATATCCTTTGATTGGGCTTAAGGCTCGTCTATATGATGGTTCGTTTCATGATGTTGACTCTAACGAGATGGCGTTTAAAATTGCGGCTTCTCAGGCATTAAAGAAATTTGCGCAAGACGCAGATCCTTGTCTGCTTGAGCCTGTCATGAAGGTAGAAGTAGTAACCCCTGAAGATTATATGGGTGATGTGATGGGCGATCTTAATCGTCGTCGTGGCCTTGTTCAGGGTATGGAAGATAGTTCTTCGGGTAAGATTGTTAATGCGCTTGTACCGTTGGGGGAGATGTTTGGTTATGCAACCGATCTTCGTTCAGCTACGCAGGGGCGTGCAACTTATTCGATGGAGTTTGACGAATACGGTGAAGCACCCAAAAAGGTTGCCGATGCTGTAATTAACTTTACTTAATTATTTATTTGCTAATGATAGCTGATAGAGGAAATAGACGTGGCTAAAGAACAATTTGAACGTTCAAAACCGCATGTTAACGTTGGTACAATCGGCCACGTTGACCACGGTAAAACTACACTTACTGCTGCTCTGACTCGCGTATGCGCTGAGGTTTGGGGTGGTGATGCAGTTGCATTCGATGGTATCGATAACGCTCCAGAAGAGCGTGAGCGTGGTATCACAATCGCGACTTCACACGTTGAGTATGATTCTCCAGATCGTCATTACGCACACGTTGATTGCCCAGGACACGCGGATTATGTAAAAAACATGATCACAGGTGCTGCGCAGATGGATGGCGCGATTCTAGTATGTGGCGCGACTGATGGTCCTATGCCACAGACTCGTGAGCACATCCTGCTTTCTCGTCAGGTAGGTGTACCTTACATCGTAGTATTCTTGAACAAAGCTGATCTTCTTGCAGAAGATTGTGGCGGTGCTGATTCTGAAGAATACGAAGAGATGCTTGAATTGGTTGAAATGGAGCTTCGTGAGCTTCTAGAGCAGTATGACTTCCCAGGTGATGACACACCAATTATCGCAGGTTCTGCGCTAATGGCGTTGAATGGTGAAGATGATAATGGGCTGGGTACGACAGCAGTTAAGACGCTGGTTGAGACGCTAGATTCTTATATTCCTGAGCCTGAGCGTGCAATTGATGGTGCATTCATTATGCCTATCGAGGACGTATTCTCTATCCAAGGTCGTGGTACTGTAGTAACAGGTCGTGTAGAGCGCGGTATTATTAATACAGGTTCTGAAGTTGAGATCGTTGGTATTCGTGAAACACAGACAACAACGTGTACGGGTGTTGAAATGTTCCGTAAACTGCTTGACGAAGGTCGTGCAGGTGAGAACATTGGTGCGCTTCTACGTGGTACTAAGCGTGAAGATGTTGAACGTGGTCAGGTTCTAGCTGCACCAGGTTCTATTACACCGCATACTCGTTTCGAAGGCGAAGTGTACGTGCTATCCAAAGAAGAGGGTGGTCGTCATACTCCTTTCTTCAAAGGTTACCGTCCACAGTTCTACTTCCGTACAACGGATATCACGGGTGCATGTGAGCTTCCAGACGGTGTTGAAATGGTAATGCCAGGCGATAACGTTCAGATGGATGTTACGCTAATCAACCCGATTGCGATGGAAGAAGGCCTGCGTTTTGCGATCCGTGAAGGCGGTCGTACAGTAGGTGCTGGTGTTGTATCTAAAATTATCGAGTAATAGCTCTTTAATTTAAGAAAGCCCTCTTTGGAGGGCTTTTTTTTGTTCATAACTAGTTTGCACTGCTGATGTTGTGGTGCTGGCTGATTATTGAGCAAATAAATGGTTGCTGGTCTTGACCTAAGGGTTTTGTGTCAGTAGAATTTGCGTCCCCCTTATAGTAGGGGGAGGTCGGCATTGTGCCGTAAATAAAATTTTTTGGAAATGTGTGATCGAAATGCAGAATCAGAAAATTCGTATTCGTCTGAAAGCCTTTGATCATCGCTTGATCGACTCTTCTGCGCAGGAAATCGTAGATACTGCAAAGAGAACTGGCGCTCAAGTACGTGGTCCGATCCCACTTCCTACCCGTAAAGAACGTTTTACAGTTCTGGTTTCTCCTCACGTGAATAAAGATGCACGTGATCAATATGAAATCCGTACTCATAAACGTGTTCTAGATATCGTTGAGCCAACTGAAAAAACAGTGGATGCTCTAATGAAACTAGATCTTGCAGCGGGTGTTGAAGTGCAGATCAGCCTTGGCTAAAGGCAACTGCGCAGAATTAATATTTATTAATGAAGCGCTTTATTAGTGTGGAATGCTCTGGAAAGGGCAGCCGTAGTGGGTAACAGCCCCGTACACAACTGGCAAGAGGTTTTAAAGAAATGTCTGTAGGTTTAATCGGACGTAAAGCGGGTATGACTCGTGTCTTCACTGAAGACGGCGTATCCGTGCCAGTCACCGTCATCGAAGTGGAACCGAACCGTGTTACTTCTGTTAAAACAGAAGAAGCTGACGGCTATGCAGCAGTGCAGGTTACTACTGGTTCTAAGAAGGCTAACAGCCTGACTAAACCAGAAGCTGGTGCCTTCGCTAAAGCTGGCGTAGAAGCAGGGCGTGGTTTATGGGAGTTCCGCCTGTCGGGTGGCGACGAAGTCAACGTTGGCGACGAGCTAACTGTTGCGCGCTTCGAAGCTGGTCAGAAAGTAGATGTAACGGGTCAATCCAAAGGTAAAGGTTTCCAAGGCGGCGTTAAGCGTTGGAACTTCTCCATGCAGGATGCGACTCACGGTAACTCTCTTTCTCACCGTGCTCCGGGTTCAATTGGTCAATGTCAGACTCCTGGTCGTGTTTGGAAAGGCAAAAAAATGGCAGGACAGATGGGTAATGTGCAGGTAACTGTTCAGACCCTTGAAGTTGTGCGTGTTGATGCTGAACGTAACTTGTTATTGATCAAGGGTGCTGTTCCAGGCGCTACTGGCGGTGACGTAATCGTTAAACTAGCTGTTAAAGCTGGCGCCAAGGGGGTTTGAAATGAATCTGAATTTAGCTGGAGCTAATGGTTCGGTAGAAGTTTCTGAACTTGCTTTTGGTAAAGAATTCAACGAAACGCTAGTCCATCAAGTAGTTACTGCTTATATGGCTGGCGGTCGTCAAGGCACTAAAGCACAGAAAAACCGTTCTGCGGTTTCTGGTGGTGGTGCTAAACCATGGCGTCAAAAAGGTACAGGTCGTGCGCGTGCGGGAACAAGCCGTTCTCCAATCTGGCGTGCCGGTGGTGTAACTTTTGCGGCTCAGCCGCGCGACCATTCTCAGAAAGTTAACAAAAAAATGTATCGCGCTGCTATGCGTTGCATCTTTTCTGAGCTAGTTCGTCAAGATCGCCTGGTTGTGGTTGAAGATTTCACTGTGGAGTCTCCAAAAACAAAACAGTTTGTGGCTAAACTTAATGAGCTTGAGCTGTCTAACGCGCTGCTGGTTACTGCAGATGTAGAACAGAATTTGTTCCTAGCTGCACGAAACGTTCCACATGTGGATGTTCGTGACGCGCAAGGAGTTGATCCAGTGTCACTGGTTGGCTTCGATAAGGTACTTGTTACTGTTGCTGCTCTGAAGAAAATCGAGGAGAAGTTGTCATGAAACAGGAACGCATTTATCAAGTGCTGCTGGGTCCGCACATCTCCGAGAAAGCTACTATTGTAGCGGATGGTTCTCAGCAGGTTGTTTTTCGTGTAGCAAAAGACGCTACTAAACCAGAAATCAAAACGGCAGTTGAAGAATTGTTTGACGTTAAAGTTAAAGGCGTCAACGTTCTTAATGCTAAGGGTAAGACCAAGCGCACGCAGCGTGGTCTTGGCAAGCGTAGCGATGTGCGTAAAGCATACGTTGCTCTAGCTGATGGCTCTGAGATTGATTTCTTGGGTGGCGAGTAAAAGAGGGTTTGAAAAATGGCAGTGACTAAAACTAAGCCGACCTCTGCTGGACGCCGTCATGTAGTGACAGTGACTAACTCTGAGCTACACAAGGGCAAGCCGCATGCAGCTCTTGTTGAGAAGAAGAGCAAAAGTGGTGGTCGTAACCACCATGGTCGCATCACTACTCGTCATATTGGCGGTGGTCACAAACAGCAGTACCGTGTTATTGATTTTCGTCGTAATAAAGACGGTATTCCAGCGACAATTGAGCGCGTGGAATACGACCCGAACCGTTCCGCACATATCGCACTAGTTGTATATGCAGATGGTGAGCGTCGTTATATCATCGCACCAAAAGGTGTTTCTGCAGGCGCTAAGATTGTTTCTGGTGATTCTGTAGATTTTAAACCAGGTAATACTATGCCGCTTCGCAATGTCCCAGTAGGTTCTACTGTGCATTGTGTTGAGCTAAAACCAGGTAAAGGTGCACAGCTTGCTCGTTCTGCGGGTACGTCTGCACAGTTAGTGGCACGTGAAGGTGCTTACGCTACTCTTCGTCTACGTTCTGGCGAAATGCGTAAAGTCCTTGTTGAGTGTCGCGCTACTCTGGGTGAAGTGAGCAACAGTGAGCATTCCTTGCGTCAGCTTGGTAAAGCTGGTGCTACACGCTGGCGTGGTGTTCGTCCTACCGTACGTGGTGTTGCGATGAACCCAGTTGATCACCCGCATGGTGGTGGTGAAGGTCGTACTTCCGGTGGTCGTCACCCAGTGTCGCCATGGGGTCTTCCGACTAAGGGTTATAAAACTCGTAAGAACAAGCGTACTGATAAGTTAATTGTACGCCGTCGTAACGCTAAGTAAGAGGATACAGCTGTGCCACGTTCACTGAAGAAAGGTCCATTTATCGACCTTCACCTGTTGAAAAAGGTAGAAGCTGCGATTGAAAGCAACGAGCGACGTCCAATCAAAACTTGGTCTCGTCGTTCTACGATTTTTCCGAATTTCGTAGGTCTTACAATTGCAGTACACAACGGCCGTCAGCATGTTCCGGTATTTGTTACCGAAGACATGGTTGGTCATAAACTGGGCGAGTTTGCCGTGACACGTACATATCGTGGCCACGTAGCAGACAAAAAAGCCAAGCGATAAGGAGTTAGATGATGGAAGTTGCCGCTAAGCACATGGGCGCCCGCATCTCCGCACAGAAAGCACGTCTGGTCGTTGACCAGATCCGTGGTAAATCTGTAGGTGAAGCTCTGAACATCCTGGCGTTTAGTCCAAAAAAGGGTGCGGATCTTGTCAAGAAAGTACTGGAGTCAGCTATTGCTAATGCAGAGCATAACGACGGTGCAGATATTGACGAGCTACACGTTTCAACGGCTTTTGTTGATGAAGCAATGACGATGAAACGTATTAAGCCGCGTGCGAAAGGTCGCGCTGATCGAATTTTGAAGCGCTCCTGTCACATCACTGTTAAAGTGGCCGACTGAGCTGACAGCTAGGAGAGTTCGTTATGGGTCAGAAAGTACATCCGACCGGTATTCGTCTCGGGATTGTTAAAGATCACACGTCTGTGTGGTATGCCGACAAGAACGAATACGCAAGCAAGCTGCTAAATGATCTAGAAGTGCGTGAGTACCTAGATAAGCAGCTTGAGAAAGCATCTGTGAGCCGCATTGAAATCGAGCGTCCTGCACAGAATGCAAAAATTACCATTCATACGGCTCGTCCGGGTATTGTGATTGGTAAAAAAGGCGAAGATGTTGAGAAGCTACGTAATGCTGTATCAGAAATGATGGGTGTTCCGGTACATATCAATATCGAAGAAATTCGTAAGCCAGAGCTAGACGCACGCTTGGTAGCCCAAGGTGTTGCTAGTCAACTGGAGCGTCGTGTTATGTTCCGTCGTGCTATGAAGCGCGCAGTACAAAACGCAATGCGCCTTGGTGCCAAAGGTATCAAGATTCAGTTGGGTGGTCGTCTAGGTGGTGCCGAGATTGCTCGTAGTGAGTGGTATCGTGAAGGCCGTGTGCCATTGCACACATTGCGTGCTGATATCGATTACGCTACATATGAAGCGCACACTACATACGGTGTGATCGGCGTTAAAGTCTGGATCTTCAAAGGTGAGATTCTTGGTGGCATCGAACAGGTGCGTGCTGAGAAAAATGCACCTAAGAAGAAAGGTAAGTGAGGTAGACGTCGATGCTACAACCTAAACGTCTTAAGTTCCGCAAGATGATGAAAGGTCGCAACCGCGGCCTAGCACAACGCGGTAGCACTGTAAGTTTTGGTGAATTTGCACTGAAAGCGACCGGTCGTGGTCGTATCACTGCACGTCAGATCGAAGCAGCGCGTCGTACCATGACACGTCACGTTAAGCGTGGTGGTAAAATCTGGATCCGTGTTTTCCCAGATAAGCCAATCTCTAAGAAACCGCTTGAAGTACGTATGGGTAAAGGTAAAGGTGCAGTTGAGTATTGGGTTGCTCAGATTAAGCCGGGTAAAGTTCTGTTCGAAATGAGCGGTGTACCTGAACAGCTTGCTTCTGAAGCATTCACGCTTGCTGCTGCTAAATTACCTGTTGCTACAACCATTGTTAAGCGGACGGTGATGTAATGAAAGCAATTGAACTACGTGAAAAGTCCGTTGATGAGCTTCAGCAAGAGTTATTAGGTCTTCTAAAAGAGCAGTTTAATCTGCGCATGCAGAAGTCTACTGGCCAGCTAGCACAGAACCACCTTTTAGGTCAGGTTCGTCGTGACATTGCTCGTGTGAAGACAATACTCAACGAAAAGGCAGGTAACTAAGTATGAGCGCCGAAAAACGTACTCGAACTGTTACTGGTCGCGTTGTTAGCGACAAGATGGATAAAACCATCACAGTTCTGGTTGAGCGCAAAGAGAAGCATCCGATTTACGGAAAATTCATGAAGCGCTCTTCTAAACTGCATGCTCACGATGAGAAAAATGAGTGTAAGCAAGGTGACTTAGTTACTGTTGCAGAAACTCGTCCTTTGTCCAAGAATAAATCTTGGGCGCTTGTTCGTATTGAAGAGCGTGCAGCAAAGGTGTAAACTATTGCGCCTTTGCTCCATTAAGCCGGCCCGTCCGTTTAACGGACGGCCTTTGAATGTTTATGGAGTAGACCATGATTCAAACTGAATCTATGCTTGATGTCGCTGATAACAGCGGTGCTAAGCGAGTACAGTGTATTAAGGTCCTTGGTGGTTCTCACCGCCGCTACGCTTCTGTAGGTGACATTATTAAAGTCACTGTTAAAGAAGCGATTCCTCGCGGTAAAGTGAAGAAAGGCCAAGTACTTAACGCCGTAGTGGTACGTACCCGTAAAGGTGTTCGTCGTTCTGATGGCTCAGTAATCCGCTTTGACACAAACTCAGCGGTTTTATTGAACGCAAGTGACGCGCCTATCGGTACTCGTATCTTTGGCCCAGTGACGCGTGAGCTTCGTAATGAGAAGTTTATGAAAATCATTTCCCTGGCGCCTGAAGTGCTATAAAGGTTGAACAGTTAACTGTTCAATTTATGTAAAAACGCCAACACTGAGAAGTGTTGGCGTTTTTGAGCATGAGAGGGTAGCAGGAAGCGATATAGGTATATTATGCGCAAAATTAAACGTGACGATGAAGTAATTGTCATCGCAGGAAAAGACAAGGGCAAGCGTGGCACTGTCATGCGAGTTCTGGACGATCGTTTGGTCGTTTCTGGTATCAACATGGTGAAGAAGCATACTAAGCCGAACCCAATGTTGGGCAAAGCTGGCGGCATCGTTGAAAAAGAAGCGGCAATTGCTGTTTCTAACGTAGCTATCTTCAACCCGCAGACTGGTAAGGGCGATCGTGTAGGCTTCAAGATTCTTGAAGACGGCACTAAATCTCGCATCTTTAAGTCTACCGGCGAAATAATTGGCGGATAAGGGGAGCTGATATCATGTCTAGATTAAAAGCGCTTTATAATGATTCCGTTAAGCAGCAGCTTAAAGATGAGCTGAACTGCCCTAACGTAATGGCTGTTCCACGTTTGACCAAAATTACTCTTAATATGGGTGTTGGTGAGGCGTTAGGGGACAAGAAGCAGATGGAAAATGCTGTTGCAGATATGACTGCAATTGCAGGTCAGAAACCTGTTGTTTGTCTTGCACGTAAATCTATCGCGGGCTTTAAAGTTCGTGAAGGTTGGCCGATCGGCTGTAAGGTTACTTTACGCGGCGAGCGTATGTGGGAATTCTTGGATCGTTTGGTAGATATTTCTATCCCTCGTGTTCGTGACTTCCGTGGCTTGAACCCAAAATCTTTCGATGGTCGTGGCAATTACAGCATGGGTGTTAAAGAGCAGATTATCTTCCCTGAAATCGAATTCGATAAGGTAGATAAAATGCGTGGTATGGATATTACTATCACGACTACTGCTAAAAATAACGATGAGGGTCGCGCCCTGTTGGCTGCCCTGAACTTCCCGTTCCGTAAGTGATAGGCATACATCATGGCTAAACAATCTATGAAGGCGCGCGAAGATAAGCGTGCAAAACTTGTTGCTAAGTTCGCTCAAAAACGTTCTGAGCTTAAAGCAATTATTAGTAACCCTAATTCATCAGAAGACGAAATTTGGGATGCAGCAATGGCACTTCAGAAGTTGCCTCGCGATTCCAGTTCTTCTCGTCAGCGTAATCGCTGTCAAGTAACAGGCCGTCCACACGGTGTATACCGTAAGTTTGGTTTGTCTCGTATTAAGTTGCGTGAAGCAGCGATGCGTGGTGATGTTCCAGGTTTGAAAAAGGCTAGCTGGTAATCTCCAGTTAGTAAAATGGTAAGCGCAGTGGTCTGGCCCTCTTAAGGGTACCGCATTGTGCTGCACAATGAGGAAGTAAATGCATGAGCATGCAAGATACTCTAGCGGATATGTTCACACGTATTCGTAACGGTCATATGGCTGAAAAGCAGGCCGTATCTATGCCGTCTTCCAAAGTAAAAGTATCTGTTGCCGAAGTTCTAAAAGAAGAAGGTTACATCACTGACTACTCTGTAGAAGGCGATGTAAAACCAGTTCTGAACATCGAGCTTAAATACTTTGAAGGTAAGCCGGTAATTGAAGAGATTAAACGTGTAAGTCGTCCAGGTTTGCGTATCTATAAGAACGCATCAGAGTTGCCAAAGGTTTCTGCTGGTCTGGGTGTAGCGATTATCTCTACAAGTAAAGGTGTCATGGCCGACCGCGCAGCACGTAGTGCTGGTGTGGGTGGCGAAGTAATCTGCACGGTATTCTAAGAGGTATTTCAATGTCACGTATTGCGAAAAGCCCCGTAGTTGTACCTGCAGGTGTTGAAGTTAAGGTTGACGGCCAGTCCGTTAACGTTAAAGGTAAGAATGGTCAGCTTTCTTTAGACGTTCATTCTTCTGTTTCCGTGTCTCAAGAAGATGACGGACTGAAGTTTGCTGCTAAAGAAGGTACTAAGCTGTCTCTTGCTCTGTCTGGTACTACTCGCTCACTAGTAAACAACATGGTTATTGGTGTGACTGAAGGTTTCAAAAAGACTCTTCAGCTTCAAGGTGTTGGTTATCGTGCTGCCGCTAAAGGTAAAACGCTTAATCTTAGCCTTGGGTTCTCACATCCAATCGATTACGAACTACCGGAAGGTATTTCTGCTGAGACGCCTAACGTTACTACGATCATTTTGTCAGGTGCTGACAAACAGGTCCTAGGTCAGGCTGCAGCTGAAATTCGCGCGTTCCGTCCGCCAGAACCTTATAAAGGTAAAGGTGTTCGTTATGCTGATGAGTATGTTCGTCGTAAAGAAGCGAAGAAAAAGTAAATAGGGCAGGGTTATGAACACTAAGAAACAATCTCGTATTCGTCGTGCTCGCCGCTCCCGTCTGAAAATGCGTGAGTTAGGTGCAACACGTTTGTGTGTTACACGCACACCGCGTCATATCTACGCTCAGGTTATCTCTGCAGATGGTGGTAAAGTCCTTGCGGCAGCCTCTACAGTAGAAAAAGATCTACGCGAGACAACTGGCGGTAATGTTGCGGCTGCTGAAACGGTTGGTACTTTGATCGCTCAGCGCGCTAAAGAAGCTGGTGTATCTAAAGTAGCTTTCGACCGTTCTGGTTATCAGTATCACGGTCGTGTTAAAGCTTTGGCTGATGCAGCCCGCGATGGCGGCCTGGAATTCTAAAGGGATCGAATATGTCAAATCATGAACAGAAAGACGGCGATCTGCAGGAAAAGCTGGTTCAGGTTAACCGCGTCGCTAAAGTAGTAAAAGGTGGTCGTATCTTCGGCTTTACTGCACTAACCGTTGTTGGTGATGGTAAAGGTCGTGTAGGTTTCGGTCGTGGTAAAGCTCGTGAAGTTCCTGCTGCTATTCAAAAAGCAATGGAACAAGCTCGTCGTAACATGGTTTCAGTTGAACTGAACGGCGACACGTTGCAGTACCCAATTAAAGCACGTCATGGTGCTTCTAAAGTTTACATGCAGCCTGCTTCTCAGGGTACTGGTGTTATCGCAGGTGGTGCGATGCGTGCAGTTCTTGAATTGGCGGGTGTCCATAACGTACTTGCTAAGTGCTACGGTTCTACTAATCCGGTAAACGTTGTTCGTGCGACTGTTAAAGGTCTTGCAACAATGAAATCACCTGATGATGTAGCCGCTAAGCGTGGTAAGTCCGTAGAAGACATTCTGGGGTAATCGACAATGGCTAAAACTGTAAAAGTAACATTGGTACGTAGCCCTATCGGTACCCTTCCTAACCACAAATTGTGTGTTAAGGGTCTTGGGCTACGCCGTATTGGACACACAGTTGAAGTAGAAGATACTCCATCTGTCCGTGGCATGATAAACAAAGTTAACTACATGGTTAGTGTAGAAGACTAATAAGGGAGTTCACAACATGCGTCTGAACACTCTAAGTCCAGCAGACGGTTCACGTAAAGCACCTAAGCGTGTTGGTCGTGGTATTGGTTCTGGTTTGGGTAAGACTTGTGGCCGTGGTCACAAAGGTCAGAAATCCCGCTCCGGCGGATCTGTAAAACCTGGTTTTGAAGGTGGTCAAATGCCTTTGCAGCGTCGTCTGCCAAAATTTGGTTTTACTTCTCGTATTGCTCGCTATGTTGCTGAGATTCGTCTTGGTGAACTAGCTAAAATCGAGTCAGAAGTAATTGATCTTGAAGCTTTGAAGGCTGCAGATATCATCAAGCAGGAAATTAAAACTGCTAAAGTGATTCTGTCTGGTGAGATCACGAAGGCTGTCACCGTTAAAGGTCTTAAAGTGACTAAAGGTGCACAGGCTGCTATCGAAGCTGCTGGCGGTAAAGTCGAGGCGTAAATGGCTAAGAAAGGACCAATACCGGCTGGAGTACAAAATGGACTAGGTGAGCTTAAGTCTCGCTTGTTGTTCGTTTTGATCGCGATTGTGGTATACCGTATAGGGGCTCATATACCTGTTCCTGGTATTAACCCAGATCGCCTAGCCGCTTTATTTGATCAGAATCAGGGCACTATCCTGAGTCTCTTTAACATGTTCTCCGGCGGCGCGCTGGAAAGAATGAGTATTCTGGCATTAGGTATTATGCCGTACATCTCTGCATCTATTATTATGCAGCTGATGACGGTGGTAAGTCCTACGCTTGCTCAGTTGAAGAAGGAAGGAGAGGCTGGTCGTCGTAAGATCAACCAGTACACTCGCTACGGCACTGTGCTACTTGCAACCGTTCAGTCATTTGGTATGGCTGTCGGCCTTGCTAATCAAGGTATCGCGTTCAGTGCGGATATCAGCTTCTATTTTGTTGCTGTTGTTACATTGGTTGCGGGTGCTGTTTTCTTGATGTGGTTAGGTGAGCAGGTTACAGAACGGGGTATCGGTAACGGTATTTCTATTCTGATCTTTGCTGGTATTGTGGCTGGGTTGCCAAGTGCGATCGGTCAGGCCTTTGAAGCAGCGCGTCAGGGTGATTTGAATATTCTTGCGCTGTTAGCTATCGCTTTTATGGCGGTTGCTACTGTTGGTTTTGTCGTGTTTATGGAGAGAGGCCAGCGCCGTATCACCATAAACTATGCTAAGCGCCAGCAAGGTAACCGTGTATTTGCGGCACAGACTAGCCACCTTCCACTTAAAGTGAATATGGCTGGTGTGATTCCGCCGATTTTTGCCTCGAGTATATTGCTGTTCCCTGCCTCCATGGGCCAATGGTTTGGTCAAGGTGAAGGTATGGATTGGCTGCAAAATGTTGCTTTAGCGCTTGGCCCAGGTCAGCCGCTCTATATTTTGCTGTTCTCGGTTGCAATTATATTTTTCTGTTACTTCTATACAGCGATTGTTTTCAATCCAAAAGATGTAGCAGATAACCTGAAAAAATCAGGTGCCTTTATTCCGGGTATTCGTCCAGGTGAACAGTCTGCGCGGTATATTGATACTGTGTTAGGCCGATTGACCTTGTTTGGGGCGCTATATATTACTGCGGTATCTTTGATGCCTCAGTTCCTTGTAGTTGCCGCTAACGTACCGTTTTATTTCGGTGGCACCTCACTCTTGATCGTGGTAGTCGTTGTGATGGACTTTATGGCGCAGGTGCAATCTCACCTGATGTCCCATCAATACGAGTCCCTGATGAAGAAATCTAATCTTAAAGGTGGTAGCGCAGGAAGCTCGCGCTAAAGGCCACAACTGGAGTAGATCATGAAAGTACGTGCATCTGTTAAGAAGATCTGTCGTAACTGCAAAATCGTTCGTCGTAACGGTTCAGTTCGCGTGATCTGTAAAGTAGAGCCGCGTCACAAACAGCGTCAGGGTTAATCGTTAGATTAATTGCTGATTTGGGCGTAGAAGGCGCAAAACACTTGATTTAATTTTGTTCAGTGTGTATTATTTCGCGCCTTCTGCGAACAGAACATATATTTTACTGGTGTATGTAAATAACTACATATACCTTTTTTTAACGGAGTAATAGAATGGCCCGTATAGCTGGCGTCAACATTCCTGACAATAAGCATGCGGTAATTTCTCTGACTTACATTTACGGTATTGGCCGCACGACTGCCTCCAGCATTCTTGAAGCATCTGGTATTACACCAACTGTTAAAATTGCTGATTTGTCCGATGAACAATTGGACGTCATTCGTGGAGAAGTTGCTAAGTTGACTGTTGAAGGCGATCTGCGTCGCGAAGTATCCATGAGCATCAAACGTTTGATGGATCTTGGTTGTTTCCGCGGTATTCGCCACCGTCGTAACCTTCCGGTTCGCGGTCAGCGTAGTAAGACTAACGCGCGTACTCGAAAAGGCCCGCGTAAGCCGATCCGTAAATAAGTGGTAAGCGATAGGAATTCCCAATATGGCAAAGCCAGGTAATCGCACACGCAAAAAAGTGAAGAAGCAGGTTGCGGATGGGTTCGCCCATATTCATGCTTCTTTCAACAATACGATCATTACAATTACTGATCGCCAGGGTAATGCTCTTTCTTGGGCAACTGCAGGTGGCTCCGGCTTCCGCGGTTCTCGTAAGAGCACCCCATTCGCTGCTCAGGTTGCTGCTGAGCGCGCTGGACAGGCTGCACTTGAGTATGGCCTGAAAAACCTCGACGTATTTGTGAAGGGTCCTGGACCCGGCCGTGAATCTGCAGTTCGTGCACTGAACTCATGTGGCTACAAAATCGCAAATATAACGGATGTGACGCCTATACCACACAATGGTTGTCGTCCTCCGAAGAAACGTCGCGTTTAACCTGGAGACGGTAATATGGCTCGTTATCTTGGACCTAAGTGCAAACTGTCTCGCCGGGAAGGTACAGACCTTTTCCTGAAGAGCGGTGTTCGTGCACTGGACAGCAAGTGTAAAGCTGAGACTGTCCCTGGTGTTCACGGCGCACGTCGTGGTCGGTTATCCGACTATGGCCTGCAGTTACGTGAAAAACAGAAAGTTCGTCGTATGTACGGCGTACTGGAACGTCAGTTCCGTAGTTATTATAAAGAAGCGGCTCGTCGTAGTGGTGCAACAGGTGAAAACTTGCTGCAGCTGCTAGAAGGCCGTTTGGACAACGTTGTATATCGTATGGGATTTGGTGCTACTCGCGCTGAAGCTCGTCAGATCGTATCTCACCGTTCGATCACTGTTAATGGCCAGGTTGTGAACATTGCATCCTACCAAGTTAAAGCAGGTGATGTTGTTGCGGTTCGTGAAAAAGCTAAAGCTCAGTTGCGTATTAAAAACGCACTTGAATTAGCTGGCCAACGTACAGCAATTGAATGGGTCGAAGTCGACGCTGCTAAAATGGAAGGCACTTACAAAGCCACTCCAGAGCGTTCTGATCTATCTGCAGATATCAACGAGCAGCTTATTGTTGAGCTGTACTCGAAGTAATTTTAACTTTAATTTGGTGGAAATATGCAGCGTTCGGTAAATGAGTTTCTAAGTCCACGTCATATCGACGTACAAGAAATCAGCAAAACGCGTGCTAAGGTGACTCTTGAGCCACTTGAGCGTGGATTTGGCCATACGCTGGGCAATGCATTACGCCGTATTCTTTTATCTTCTATGCCGGGTTGTGCCGTAACAGAAGTAGAAATTGAAGGCGTATTGCATGAGTACAGCACAATTGAAGGTGTTCAGGAAGATGTGATTGAAATCCTCCTGAACCTTAAAGGGGTTTCTGTGTTGTTGCACAACAACGACGAAGTTACCCTGACTCTGAGCAAATCTGAAGCAGGTCCTGTGACTGCTGGTGATATTCAACTGAATCAGGATGTTGAAATTGCTAATCCGGACCATGTGATTGCTCACCTAAATGAAGGTGCGAGTCTTAACATGCAGCTGACTATTGGACGTGGCCGTGGCTATGTTCCAGCAGACTCTCGTGTTTCTGAAGAAGAAGAGACTCGTGCAATCGGTCGTCTACAGCTGGATGCTACATTCAGTCCTGTGCGTCGCGTTTCTTACGTAGTAGAAAGCGCACGTGTAGAGCAGCGTACTGACTTGGATAAACTGGTAATCGACATCGAATCTAACGGTACGATCGACCCAGAAGAAGCTATCCGTCGCGCAGCTACTATCTTGCAGCAGCAATTGATTGTATTTGTTGACCTTGAAGATGGTGCTGATCAGGCTAAGGATGTTCCAGAAGAACCGGAAATTGATCCAATTCTTCTGCGCCCTGTAGATGATCTGGAGTTGACTGTACGTTCCGCCAACTGTCTGAAAGCAGAACAGATTTACTATATTGGTGATCTGATTCAGCGCACAGAAGTTGAGCTGCTTAAGACTCCGAATTTAGGTAAGAAGTCGCTGACAGAAATTAAAGACGTTTTGGCATCAAAGGGCTTGTCTCTTGGTATGCGTCTTGAGAACTGGCCACCGGCTAGCCTTAAGAACGACGATAAAGTCGCTTCCTGATTCGGCGATAAAACTGACTAGTTTGGTAGGTATTTATCATGCGTCATCGTAAATCTGGTCGTAAGTTAGGTCGTACCAGTGCGCACCGCAAAGCCATGTTTAAAAACATGTCAGTTTCTTTGTTTGAGCACGAGTTGATTCGTACAACTCTGCCTAAAGCGAAAGAACTGCGCGGCTATGCTGAGCCACTGATTACTCTAGCTAAAAACGACACTGTTGCGAACCGCCGTTTGGCATTCGCACGTACTGGCAGCAAAGTTGCTGTTGGTAAACTATTCAATGAATTAGGCCCGCGTTATAACGGTCGTCCTGGTGGGTATGTTCGCATTCTTAAATGTGGCTTCCGTCCAGGTGACAATGCGCCAATGGCTTATGTTGAATTAGTTGACCGCCCTGAAGCTGTAGCTGAAGATGCGTCAGAAGGTTAAGTTTTCTTGATCAAAAAAACCCGGCTTTTGCCGGGTTTTTTATTACCTATACTATTTTAAAAATAGGTGCCTTTATTCAAATATTCAAGGCGCCCGCAGGCGCTTATCAAATCCTCTTCTATTTAAGCATCGCTTTCAAAAAGTGTCCGGTATAGGAATTTTTGTTTTTGGCTACATCTTCTGGGATGCCCTCTGCGATGATGTAACCTCCTTTTATCCCGCCTTCTGGGCCTAAATCTACTATCCAGTCAGCCGTTTTTATGACATCAAGGTTATGTTCAATAACGACAATGGTATTGCCGTGATCCCGTAAGCGGTTGAGCACATTGAGAAGTTGTTGGATATCATAAAAGTGAAGCCCTGTAGTTGGTTCGTCGAGTATATAGAGCGTCTGGCCTGTATCACGTTTTGATAGCTCTTTAGCTAATTTGATACGTTGGGCTTCGCCACCTGATAGTGTGGTAGCTGCTTGCCCCAATCGGATATAAGAGAGACCTACATCGATCAAGGTTTGTAAGCGACGAGCTAGGGCTGGAATTGCGTCAAAAAATACACGTGCATCTTCAACGGTAAGGTCGAGCACTTCATGTATATTTTTCCCTTTGTATTTTACTTCGAGGGTTTCACGGTTATAGCGTTTACCTTTACATACATCACAAGGGACATAGATATCCGGAAGGAAGTGCATCTCAACCTTAATAACACCGTCACCTTGGCAAGCTTCACAACGGCCGCCTTTAACATTGAAACTAAACCTTCCTGGTTTATAACCGCGAGAGCGGGCTTCTTGTGTGCCGGCAAAGAGTTCGCGTACGGGTGTAAATATGCCGGTATATGTTGCTGGATTTGATCTTGGTGTACGACCAATAGGGCTCTGATCAATATCGATTACTTTATCAAAGTGCTGCAGACCTTTGATCGCCTTATGAGGGGCAGGATCAAGTGTTGTTGCACGGTTTAGCTCGGTTGCAGCAATTGGGTATAAAGTGTTGTTGATCAGAGTCGACTTTCCGGAACCGGATACGCCCGTAATACAAGTGAGTAAGCCTACAGGAATAGTTAAATTCACTTCATTTAAGTTATTCCCTGTTGCTCCTTCAAGTTCAAGTACTTTATCAGGATTGTAGGTTCCCCGTTTTTCGGGGATCGCTATTTTTTTGACACCGCTGAGGTATTGGCCTGTAATTGAATTTGGATTGTTCATCACTTCGTCTGGCAATCCTTGTGCGATAATCTCACCGCCATGTACGCCCGCACCGGGACCTACATCAATTACATAATCTGCTAGTCTAATTGCATCCTCGTCATGTTCGACCACAATAACGGTGTTTCCAAGATCTCTAAGGTGAATCAGAGTTTTAAGTAAGCGCTCATTATCACGCTGATGAAGACCTATAGAGGGTTCATCTAGAATATACATAACCCCAACGAGTCCTGCGCCAATTTGACTGGCCAATCGGATACGTTGTGCTTCGCCGCCAGAAAGAGTGTCTGCATTACGATCTAAAGAGAGGTATTCAAGACCTACGTTAACCAAGAAACTTAGACGCTCTCGAATCTCTTTAAGTATCTTGTCTGCTATCTCGCCCTGTTTTCCAACTAATTCTAGTTGATTGAAATAATCTAAACTGTCGCCGATAGGTTTTTTGACTATCTGCGGTAATGTATGTTCATCAATAAAAACGTGGCGAGCATCTCTGCGTAAACGACTGCCATCACAGGAGGAGCAAGGTTGCATATTTAGATATTTAGCAAGGTCTTCACGAACGGTATCTGACTCTGTTTCTTTGTATCGGCGCTGTAGATTATTGAGGACGCCTTCAAAAGGGTGCGCTTTATTAATAATATCGCCACGGTCATTCAGATATTTAAATGTGACCGTCTCTTTACCTGTTCCTTCAAGAATCAGGTCTTGGTGCGCTGGTTTTAATTTATTGAACGGTGTGTCCATATCAAAACCATACTGCTCTGCTACGGCTTTAAGCTGTTGAAAGTAATAAAGGCTTCTTCTATCCCAGCCTCTAATAGCACCTTCTGATAGTGTTAAGCTGGCATCATGCACTACTTTGCTTTTATCAAAATATTGCTTTACGCCTAAACCATCACAACTTGGGCAAGCACCGTGAGGATTGTTAAAAGAGAATAAACGGGGTTCTAGCTCCTGGATACTGTGTCCGCAGGTGGGGCATGCGAAACGAGCTGAGAAGATCAGTTCATCTGTCTCGTCTTCCATGTTAGCTACTTTTGCAATGCCGTCAGTTAAATTGAGAGCGGTTTCAAAAGATTCTGCTAAACGAGTTTGCAAATCAGGACGTACTTTAAAACGGTCTATAACGACTTCAATGTCGTGCTTTTTATTTTTATCTAATTCGGGCGCTGAATCTAAATCTACGACTATGCCATCGATGCGGGCACGGATAAAGCCTTCTGCACGCAGGTTGCTAATCGTGTGGAGCTGCTCACCTTTTCTGCCCTGAACTACAGGTGCTAGAAGCATAAGCTTAGTGCCTTCTTCTTTTTCAAGAACTTGATCAACCATTTGGCTAATTGTTTGAGCCGCCAAAGGAAGATTGTGATCGGGGCAGCGCGGTTCGCCTGCGCGGGCAAAGAGTAAACGTAGATAATCGTAGATCTCTGTAATAGTGCCTACTGTTGAGCGGGGGTTGTGAGAAGTCGATTTCTGCTCGATAGAGATGGCGGGCGATAGCCCTTCGATATGATCAACATCAGGCTTTTCCATCATCGATAGAAATTGGCGCGCATAAGTTGATAGTGACTCTACATATCTGCGCTGTCCCTCTGCATATAGGGTGTCGAAAGCAAGAGAAGACTTACCAGAACCTGAAAGGCCAGTGATCACGATTAACTTATCGCGTGGTATTTCAATATTAATGTTTTTCAGGTTATGGGTGCGAGCACCTTGGACCAGAATCTTATCCATGTTTACGCCTGTTTTTGTTCAGTGAATCAGTAACGGTGCAAACCACTTGTTACTGTGAGCTATTTAGCTAAATCTTACTCAATATTTACTTGCTTAGTGTATACCTAAGGCCGAGCAAACATATCATTATAAAGACTTTTGCGGTTGCCTGAAGCTCTATCTTTATTTCTATACAGATAGATAAATTATGATTACTGTTTGCTATGGGAGTTCAACTGATCGCGTGGTAAGCTTTGCTGTTATATGCGTAGCTTTTTAGCATCTTACGCGAACAAAGATTTTGGAGAGAAAAATGGCACGTGGTGTTAACAAAGTAATTTTGGTCGGTAATCTGGGCGGGGATCCAGAAGTACGTTATATGCCTAACGGTAATGCTGTAACTAACGTAACAATTGCAACGTCTGAATCATGGAAAGATAAGCAGACAGGTCAGCAGCAAGAGCGTACAGAGTGGCACCGTGTTGTCTTTTTTAACCGCTTAGCTGAAATCGCCGGCGAGTACATGCGCAAAGGCGGTAAAGTTTATGTCGAAGGTGCTTTGCGAACGCGTAAATGGCAGGACCAAAGTGGTGCTGATCGTTACACGACTGAGATCGTCGCCAGCGAAATGCAGTTGCTTGATAGTCGTGGTGCTGGAGATGGCGGTGGCTATCAGCAGCAGCCGCAAGCAGGTGGTTATGCGCCTCAGCAGTCTGCACCGGCCCCTCAACAACCAGCATCTCAGCCTCAGTATGCGCCTCAGCAATCTAAACCTGCTCAGCGTTCTGCAGCGCCAGCGCCACAACCAGCTCCGGCACCGCAAGCCGCTCCTGGGTTTGATGACTTTGATGATGATATTCCGTTTTAGGATACCACTTGTGTAAAATGTAACGTTTTATATAAGTATGACTCCAAAAGGCCCTGCTATTGCGGGGCTTTTTGTTTTTTTGCGTTGTAATTATTGCCTGATAGTCTTGAGCGGTTTTCGATCGCTCAAAGATGTATTTTTGATCGCTTTTCGCTCATCGCGCCTAAATGAGCTACTCTTATAAGCCTGTTCCTTTCTTTCTATGGCATGGTGTTATTCTTGCTTACACATTTGATCGATAAAAATAATATTGTCCAATAATAGGATATTTCTTTGAACAGTGATCATTCAGTAGTTCGGCATATAAGATCACAAGAAAGTGAAACGGCAATTGAAGTTGAAATGTTACCCCATGGGGTTTCAAAAAATCGCCTTACATCGAAATATCTATGGCTATCTCTTCTCGTTGCGCTAATCCCTTTGATTGGATTTGCGAGCCTGTACGATTCCTACTTCTCTCAATTAGTCACCCGCTTAACGGAAGAGCAACTGGCGACAAGGGTCGCTGCTACTCAAAATGAGTTTCGTGTTTTTATTCGTGAACGTAAATTTGAAATTCAGTCATTGACGGATCAATTTGATAGTCCTGAATACTTTGTTCCAGAGGGTCGACAGAATATCTCCTCTGAGCTTGAGAGCTTCCTGCGGCTGCAAGTGGATGCGAGAAGTGTCTATGGGGTTGTCTTTTTCGATGAGAAGGGTGAAGTTGCGTGGAGCTTTCCGGATAAACGGGAAATAGGTTTAATCTCTAAGAATAATGTTTATGAGTTTGAAGGTGCAGAATTGATAGGTCCGTCAGCATACTCTATTGAGCGGCCTTCGGGCGTTGTTTTACGGACTTCACGACAGCTGAATGTTAATACAGATCAAAAGGGTAGTATTGGTCTGGTTCTTCGATTCAATTCATTTACAGAGATATTGCATGGTTTGGATCAGGGAACCACGTTTCGGGTTTTGCTAAAGGCTGGGGATGGCAATACCTACGATGTGGTTGGTCAGCCGGTAAACGTTACTGAAAATTCAGTGCAAAAATTTAGTTTGCTACCGGGATGGTCGTTACAGGTAATACAAGATCGAGAGTTGGTCATGTCGCCGGTTGAAAGGATGCGTTATTGGCTAATTCTTCTGATGATATTCACCGTAGCTGGGTTATTTTGGTTGCATATGAGCATCTCACGGCGTTTAAATCGACAAGTTGAAAGTCTGATTGATAGTGTTGAGCAGGTGGCCCTTGGTAATTTGGAGGCGCCAGTTGCCCATGTTCAAGGGATGGAGATGCTGCGCCTCACCCAGTCGATTGAGCGAATGAGACTTCAATTGAAAAAATTCATTCGGTCTACTTTAGCTATAGAGCGACAGGCGACTTTGGGCCAGCTAGCGGCAGGCCTAGCGCATGATATACGCAACCCCTTAACGACTATCCGCACAACTGTAGCAGCGCTCTCTCGACGAGAAAAAAATCCAGAAAATAAAGAGATGATGAGCCTCGTAGAGGAAGAGATCGATCGTGTGAACTATGTGCTTGAAAATCTACTTAACTTTGCTCGACCTCGGGACCCTTTAGCAAGCCGAATTGATGCGAAGGAGCTACTTAGTAGTGTTGTTGCATTGGTTGGAGCATCTGCTCGCAATCAAAATATAGAGTTACGCATGCAGTGTCCTCCATCTATGTTTTTGATAGCTGATGAAGGGCATGTTCGGCAAGTATTAATGAATCTGTTATTGAATGCGCTCGAGGCGATGTCTGTTCAAGGTGATTTGATCGCACTGGATGGATGTCAAAAGGGTGCAGAAATTGCGTTATCTGTCCGAGATAATGGGCAAGGAATGCCAGAAGATATTTTGGCTCATATTATGGAGCCTTTCTATACAACGAAATCTGCCGGTACAGGGTTAGGGTTAGCGATTTGTAATACGCTGATTAAAAGTAATGGCGGGCGAATGAGCATTGAGAGTACCAAGGGTGAAGGCACAACGGTTACCGTGTTTTTACCTGTTGCAGAGGCTCAGGAGTAGTTATGAATAAGGCAATATCAGTTCTAGTTATTGATGATGAACGTAATTTAGTTCGTAGTATCAGTTTTTCCCTCCGTGATGAGGGGATGCTTGTCAGTGGAGCTTACACCGGTAACGAAGGGATAGAGCAAGCTAAAATATTAAACCCTGATGTTGTGCTATTAGATTTAGGCTTACCGGATATATCGGGTATAAAAGTGCTCGTACAACTGAGAGCACAGAACCCTGATCTTCCTGTCATTATGATTTCAGCCCATGGGGATACACGCTCGGCTGTTAAGGCGGTCAAAGAGGGGGCTATAGATTATATAACTAAACCGTTTGATATTGAGGAGTTGATCTTACTCATTCGTCGTAGCACTGAGCGTATTCGTATGCTGCGAGAGATCCGTTTTTTAAGAGAAAAAAGTACAGAAACGGGTCCTCTAGTGGGTAGTAGTAGAGAGATGACCGCCTTGCGCGATGCGATTGAGCGTGTAGGGCAAAGTTCGGGGAAAACGGTGTTGATAACAGGGCCTTCTGGTACAGGTAAGGCGCTAGTGGCGCGCGCGTTACATGATGTTCGCTTTACTGATGCACCCTTTATTGAAGTGAACTGTGCAGCACTGCCGGAACAATTGATTGAGGCTGAGTTGTTTGGTGCGGAGCGGGGCGCTTATACGGGAGCGAATCAGCGTCGCGCAGGTTTGATTGATCTAGCGGACGGCGGTACGTTATTTTTAGATGAAATTGGTGAAATTCCTCTTCATCTACAAGCCAAATTACTGAGTTTCTTAGAAAACCGTAATTATCGCCCAGTTGGTGCTGGCCGTGAGCGGCAGGCGAATGTATTTGTAGTGGCTGCTACTAACTGTAATTTAAAAGCGAATGTCGAGGCCGGTACTTTTAGAGCCGATCTCTTTTATCGTTTAAATGTATTACCTGTAGATATTCCGGGGTTGTCTGAGCGGGACCGAGATGTGACTTTATTGGTCGCCCACTTTAGTGAGTTGTTTGCGCGTCAAGAGCATTGCGATCCGATTGAGCTTGATGACGAGGTTCTTGGTGTGCTTGAGAAGTATGATTGGCCGGGTAATATTCGAGAGTTAAAAAATTTGATGGAGCGATTAACCATCCTCTATTCTGGCCAGCGTATTACGGTCAAGATGCTTCCGGCAGAGTTTGATGAAGGTTCACATATAGCGCCAGTGGTTAAAGATGATTATCGTGAGGCTGTTGAGGATCATGAACGGCAGTTGATTTTAGATGCACTTAAAGAGTCCGATTGGAGAAAAGGATTAGCAGCAGAGAAATTAGGTATCTCTCGTCATGCACTCAAGCGAAGAATACAGCGCTTAAATCTGGAGAATGGGGCATGATGCTCAGGCTTATCTGTGTTTGTTTGTTACTCATTAGCCGAGTCGAAGCTGGGGAGTTGGTATTGGGTGCATCGAAGGCTGATGCTCAAGCTAGCGTAGGTTGTCTCTTTCCTATGGGGGGGCGAGGAGGTATTTATGGGCAAGATAGCGTTGTAGGTATTAAGCTCGCGTTTGAGCGTTTACAACAGCCCTCTATATCTTATCCACCTATTCGCGTGTTGGTAGCAGATAGTAGTTCTAAAGCATCAAAGGCTGCGCGTCAGGTGCGGGATTTCGTTCGGAAAGATGGTGTGCGTTTTATTTGTGGTGTCGTGAATTCTTCCATAGCTTTACAAGTGGCGGAAGTGGCTGAAGAGGAAAAAATCTTCTTTATTGGGACTGACCATGCGTCCTCAAAGTTAACAAGTGGAAAGGCACGGGATTACTATTTTCGTGTCAGCAATAATGCTCAGCAATCGATGCAGGCTGCGGCACTCTATATTAAGGAAAAATTTAATAAGGATGCGCGTGCTAAGCCCTTACGTCTTGCCTATATAGGTCCGGACTATGACTATGGCTATCAGGCATGGAGAGACTTACGAGATCGGCTTGATTATGAAGGTGTTAATTATCAAGTTGAAACTGTTCTTTGGCCTAAGCTCTATGAGCCTGATTATTCCTCTTACCTCAGAGCACTTGTTGATAAGAAAGTTGATTTAGTCGTCAATGCCCTTTGGGGTGGAGATCTGGTTGCATTCATTCAGCAGGCGAATCAAACAACACTGTTTAAGCATGCTCGTTTTGCTAATTTTGATACGGGTGGTAATTATGAAGTGCTAGCAGCCTTAGGGGAGGATATGCCTGCAGGGCTTATTTTATCGTCGAGGCATCATAATAACTGGCCGGAAACAGATTACAACAGATGGTTTGTTGAGCGTTTCCATGAGTTAACAGGGCGTTATCCCTCTTACGCTGCAGAGGGAGCATATTCCGGTATTTTAGCTATCTCTGAAGCGCTTCGTTTAGCGGGACCTGAGGCAAGTGATGAAGATGTAAGGAAGGCTTTTAGTTCTTTGCGGCTTAAGTTGCCGGAAGATCCTGATGGTTTTGTTTCATTTATGAATCCACTTAATCACCAATTGCAGCAGGTCATAGCCATAGGTGAAACTATACCTGATCATCGATTCTTACCCGCCCGCATGATGCTGGGAAATTGGATGATTTATCATCCTAGTTTGTCAGAGCAAGCTGAGCCTAAGTAGTTTTTGCGGGGCTTGCCCCCGTTTCTTTGTGTTCTATCCGTTTTTTTGGGCTTCCCTTAATTAGCCTTTGCTTGATCGGTAGCGTCTTTTTTAAGCGCTCATGATTGAGCGGGTAGCGATCATTGGCTTGTTGCTGTGATCGAAATTGCCCTTTTTATTTATAAAATTTCCTTTTTAAACAAATGGTTAGGTGTTTTGTTTTTTCTTGGCACATGGCTTGCTCAATCCTGTCGAGTAGTGCAGTGAATGGGCGCGCATAAGCCGCTCATTTTATTCACAACCATAACGATAAGAATGAAAAGGCGAAAAAATAATGTTTATACCATTTGCTAAAAAGTCTGCTTTAGTGGGGTTACTTGTAGCCTCAGCCGTTGCTCAGCCTGTTCTGGCTGCTGATGAATACAAATTAGGTTTGGTTACTTTTCTTTCTGGCGGTGCTGCCGGACCTTTTGGTGTACCAGCGCAGAACGCTGCGAACCTTTTATTAGAAACGTTGAATGAAGGGGCCTTACCTGCGCCGTATAACGCTAAAGGGATTAATGGTCGTACCATTAAACCTATCTATGTAGATGAAGCGGGTGGTGCAACTAAGCAATCTTCAGAATATCGCAACTTGGTTGAGCGTCAAGGTGTTGATGCGGTTGTGGGTTATATCTCATCAGGGGATTGCCTAGCGGTACCTGCGGTTGCAGAAGAGCTAAAAACCTTAACGGTATTGTTTGACTGTGGTACGCCGCGTGTATTTGAAGATAACTCATTCAAATACGTTTTCCGTACGGGTCCGACAACAACGATGGATAGCGTAGCTGCGTCCTACTATATCAAAGATATTTTCCCTAATTTAAACGCGGTATCTGGTATTAACCAGAACTACTCGTTTGGGCATGAGTCTTGGGCTGATTTCTACGGTTCATTAAAAGGTCTACAGGCTGATATAGATGTTCCAACTAAGCAGTTCCCTAAAATATACGCAGGCCAGTATGGTGCAGAGATCTCTGCACTGATGGTGAACTCAGCTGATGTTATTCACTCCTCTTTCTGGGGCGGTGATATGGAAGCCTTCCTACTTCAGGGTGCTGCACGTGGTTTGTTTGAAGATCAGACAGCCCTGCTGACAACCGGTGAAAGTGCGATGTACCGTTTGTCTGATCAGATCCCTGAAGGCACGATTTTAGGCGGCCGTGGTCCATTTGGTATTTATGCACCGGATAATGCGCTGAACCGTTGGTTCCGTGATGCTTACAGTAAACGTTTCGGCACTCAGCCAACCTACCCAGCTTATAAAATGGTGCAAGGTATTCTTGGTTTGAAACTTGCGACAGAGCAAGCAGCGGCTAAGGTTTCTGGCCAGCCGACAACCGAAGATGTTGTGTCCGCGTTTGAGTACCTTGAATATGAAGGTCCGGGCGGCAAGGTTTCGATGAATATGGGTAAAGGCCATCAGGCAAGCATGGAAATGGTTTATGGCCGTTATGCGCTTAAAGATGGTAAACCTGCTGTAACTGATGTTCGTCGCTATGCAGCTGAATGTGTTAACCCTTCCGATGATATGCCTGCCAATGAATGGATTGAAAAAGGCATGCCTGGCGCTAAATGTAACTAAATGCGCATCCGACAAGCTGGCGTCACGCTGGCTTGTCTTTTTTTTGCCCTTTTTTTGTAAATCTGGAGCGTTGCTCATGAAATTGGTAATTGCGATGTTGATGGATGGCGTTATTTACGCCTCCTGGCTTTTTGTAATCGCAGCCGGCCTAACTCTCATCTACGGTGTGATGAGAATTCTTAATATGGCCCATGGTAGTTTTTACGCCATTGGTGCTTACGGCGGTGCCTCGCTGGTGGGGTTTTATTTAGCGGGTGGTTATCCACCTTGGGGAGCTTATTTTATGCTGCTAGGGGCTGCCCTCATCGGCGGAACCGTAGTAGGACTTCTGATCGAGCGCGGTCTGTTAAGGATGATGTACGGTCGTGACGAAGTGGTCATGATTCTAGTGACCTATGCGATTTTATTAATACTGGAAGATGTTATTAAGCTGATCTGGGGCGTTGATGCGTATTTCGCTTATCAGCCATATACCCTTTTAGGACGAACAAAGCTGGCGGGCTTGTCGTTTGCAAATTATGACATATTGTTGATTTTTGTATCAGCACTGATCTGTTTTGTACTTTGGTGGGGCCTAAATAGAACCCGCAAAGGTAAGTTATTACAAGCGGTTATTCATGACCGTGATACTGCTGCTTTCCTCGGTATTAACGTCACACGTATGTTTACTGTCACCTTTGTTATTGGCGCTGTTTTAGGTGCCTTGGCGGGTGCGTTGACGGCTCCAGGTATCTCTGTCATGCCGGGCATAGGTGTTGAAGTAATTATTTTGGCGTTTGCTGTTGTGGTAATTGGCGGCTTGGGTAGTGTAGGGGGCGCGTTACTGGGCGCCTTAATTGTTGGACTGGCCCGTTCTGCGGCGGTACATCTTTATCCTGATGCTGAGTTGTTTGTTATTTATGGTGTGATGGGCTTAGTACTTGCGTTCCGTCCTCAGGGTCTCTTTGCCATTGCTACCGCGAGGAAAATTTAACATGAAATATGCAACGACGATGATTGTAGGGGCAGGTATCGCGTTACTAGCGGCTGGCCTCTTTATGCCTGGATGGTTGACCTTTTTATTGACCTTGGCATTCGCTAAAGGGCTTGTTGTGATGGGGCTCTTGCTACTGATGCGTGCGGGGCTTGTCTCTTTCGGGCAAGGTTTGTATTACTGCTTAGGTGCTTACTGTGTTGGTATCGCGGGCGATTATTTTGAAACCCAAAATGCACTGCTCCTGCTCTTACTTGCGATTGTGGTTTGTGTCGCTTTAGCGGCAGTTATTGGGCTGCTGCTATGCCGTTACAGGGATATATTCTTCGCCATGTTTTCTATGGCTTTCTCGATGATCCTTTATGGTGTGCTGGTTAAAAGCTCTGCCTTTGGTTCATCCGATGGCTTTAATGTTAAGCCTCCATTGTTATTCGGTTGGACGCCTACAGGTGAAAGCGGCCCCTTCCTCGCTTACGGTTTAGCCGTAGTTGCGCTTGTTGGGGTAGGTATCTTTGTGTGGCGCTATCTTCGTTCTCCAATGGGTTATGCTGGTGAGGCGGTTCGTGAGAATGAAATTCGTGTCGAATATCTAGGTGCTTCAGTGCGTAGGATTATCTATACGAAATACCTGTTAGCTGCTGCAATGGCTGGACTTGGTGGTGGTATTACAGCGCTAGCAGCGGGTCATATAGATCCTGAAATGGCGTATTGGACTACTTCCGGTGAGTTTGTCTTTATTGCCTTAATGGGTGGCGTTGGTCATGCTGCGGGTCCCGTTATTGGCGCGGTGCTATTTGAGTTGTTGCGAACTTATGCATTCCAAATATCCCCTTACACATGGCAGATGATTTTAGGTATAGCGTTACTGGTCATCATTCTTTATCTACCTAAAGGTGTTTGGTCTCTGGTCGAGCGCGTAACGAAAGGTAAGCCATTATGAATGCTTTATTAGAAACACGTTCATTAGCGCGTAATTTTGGCGCTGTTACAGCAGCTGCAGATATCGATGTCACGATTAATGCGGGTGAAATAGTCGGTGTCATTGGCTCAAATGGCGCGGGTAAAACAACCTTTATCAATATGGTAACTGGCTATCTTGCACCTAGTAGCGGTGAAATATTGTTTAAAGGAAAAAGCATCGTTGGGAAAAACCCTCGGCAAGTGATGCGTGCGGGTATCTGCCGTTCGTTTCAGGTTGCACAACTATTTCCTGAATTGACGGTACTCGATAATGTCTTGATCGCTTACGGCATCATGAAGCACAAGATTTTACCGTTGATGAGCCCCTTAGCAACAAAAGCCAATATTCAGCAGGCTGAGCAGTTATTGGAAGAGTACGGCATTACCAGCTATATGGCTGAAACGGTTGTGACCTTGCCTCAGGGTGTTAGGAAGTTACTTGATATTGCTTTAGCGATGTTGCGTAAACCTGAAATCTTGCTACTTGATGAGCCGACTTCAGGTGTGGCCATTGATGATAAGTTTGAGTTGATGGATACCGTGATGCGTGCTGTACGTAAGTCAGGGGCGGCTGTGTTGTTCGTTGAACATGATATGGAAGTGATTGCGCGTTATTCAACCCGCCTTATTGCTTTTTATGACGGCCGAGTATTAGCCGATGGCGCAGTAAGTGAAGTTATGGGTGATGAAAAGGTAAAAGAACTGGTTACTGGGCATCACCTAGATATCGATTACGAACGAGAGGTGGAACATGCTTAAGCTGTCCTCGATCAACACGAATATTGCCGGTACGCCAATACTGCGTGACGTTAATTTATCCATTGAGCCTGGTGTGCTTGTGGGTCTGATTGGCCGCAATGGTGCAGGTAAAACGACACTGATGCGGACCGTAATGGGCTTGCTTGCGCCAGAGTCGGGCGGTATTACGATCCACGGTCAAGATATGACGACGTTAGCGCCTCATTTCAGATCGCAGGCGAAAGTGGGCTACATGCCTGAAGATCGACAGCTCGTGCCAACGCTAACGGTAGAGGAAAATATTCTTATTCCTGCTTGGGCTAATACTTTACCAGGCGCTGAAGCGCGTTTGGCTTGGGTTTATGAGTTGATGCCAGAAGTAGAAGCATTTGCAGACCGAAAAGCACTGCAGTTGTCCGGTGGCCAGCAAAAATTGGTAGCTCTTGCTAGGGCGTTGATGACGGGTAGCCACTTATTACTATTAGATGAGCCTTTTGAAGGTGTAGCGCCGGCGTTATCCCGTCGATTGGCGAGTGTTTTACATACCTTAAAAGATGAAGGTCTAACGGTATTACTGTCTGAATCGGATTATAGTCACTCGGCTGATTTGGTCGATAAAATTTACACTATAGAGCGTGGCGAAGTATCTGCACAGAAGCAGGTAGGAGAAGAGTAATGACTGATTTTGTTTTTAATTTTCCTAAGCAACTGATTTGTAAACCAGGTGCAGCAAAAGAGCTGGGTGAGATTTGCCTGCGTACTATAGGTCAGCGGGTGATGGTGGTTACTGACCAAGGAATTGTTAATGCTGGTTTGCTAGCACCTATATTGGACACGCTTAAAGCTGCAGATGTTGAAGCTTTAGTTTTTGATCAGGTTCTAGCGGATCCAGCGGAACAGATTGTACTAGCCGCAACTCAGCAAGCTGTAGATGCCGGTGTTGAGGGTGTGATCGGTTTAGGTGGTGGTTCCTCGATGGACGTTGCTAAGCTTGTTGCATTACTCGCAAAAGGCGAAGAATCATTAGCTGATATTTATGGGGTTAATATGGTGAAAGGTCAGCGCCTTCCACTGATTCAGATCCCTACGACGGCTGGTACTGGTTCTGAAGTGACTGCTGTATCTATCATTACGGTTGGGGAAGGGGAGAAAAAAGGGGTTGTCTCCTCTCAATTACTACCTGATCTGGCTCTGTTGGATGCTGAATTGACCTTAGGCTTACCGGCGATGGTGACTGCTACAACTGGTGTCGATGCGATGGTGCATGCTATTGAAGCTTATACCTCTGCAAGTCCTAACCATAATTTGATTTCTGATGCTTCCGCCAAAGAGGCCTTACTGCTCTTAGGTGCTAACATTGAGTCGGCGGTTCATGATGGTACGGATCTTCAAGTACGCTCAAATATGTTATTGGGATCAATGCTAGCTGGGCAAGCGTTTGCTAACTCCCCAGTGGCTGCTGTCCATGCATTGGCTTATCCATTGGGTGGTATCTATCATCTGCCTCATGGTTTGACCAATGCGCTAGTGTTACCGCATGTGATGCGTTTTAACCAGTCTGAGTGTGCTGAGCAATATGCTGAGTTAGCGCCGTTGGTTTTTCCTCAGTTAGCAGAAATTGCTGATGTTGTAGAGCGAAGCAATGCATTCATCGAAGCGCTAGATAAGCTAAACCGCTCCCTAGGAATATTACCGCAACTACGTGATTACGATATCGAAGAGTCGGCAATACCTACTTTAGCCCGGGATGCCATGAAGCAGACTCGTTTATTAGTCAATAATCCACGTGAAGTTAGCCTTGAGGATGCAACAGCTATCTATCAAGCGGCGTGGTGATAGCTCATTTTGATATGAAATTGGAGTGCTTTTTTTGGGGGGGTAAAAACTTCGTCTTAAAAACAGCTTATTCATGTCTATATTGATAGAGCCAACTAAATGCCAGTAACTTTGTTCGTGTTAGGTTCAAGGTTACAGAAAATTGCCGTATGAGGCCTTTAAATGCAATTAAATAATTCTACTTTATTACAACAGCAATCCTTTATTGATGGGCAGTGGTGTGATGCAAGTAACGGCGATGTTTTTGTCGTTAAGAATCCAGCGACAGGGGATGTTCTTGCAGAAGTCGCGGACTTAGGTGCTGATGATACTCGTCGTGCGATTACCGCTGCTGAAGCGGCTCGTTCCGATTGGAGTGCTTATACCGGTAAAGAGCGCAGCGCATTGCTACGTCGATGGTTTGATCTGATTATTGAAGCGCAAGATGATCTTGCTGTTTTGATGACGTCAGAGCAAGGCAAACCGGTTAATGAAGCACGTGGTGAAGTGCTGTATGGCGCATCGTTTGTTGAATGGTTTGCCGAAGAAGCGAAGCGTGTCTATGGGGATATTATTCCGCCACATGGTCGTGATAAGCGTCTGCTAGTACTTAAGCAGCCGATTGGTGTTGCTGCAGCCATCACGCCGTGGAACTTCCCTATAGCGATGATTACTCGTAAAGTGGCTCCGGCCCTAGCGGCGGGCTGTCCGGTAGTCATTAAACCATCGGAGCTTACACCCTTGTCAGCGCTGGCACTTGCTCAGCTTGCACTCGAAGCGGGATTCCCTAAAGGGGTGTTTAATGTTGTTACATCCACGAATGCACCGGAAGTGGGCAAAGTACTGTGTGCGGACTCTCGTGTACGTAAGCTATCGTTTACCGGCTCTACACCTGTAGGTAAGTTATTAGCGGAGCAGTGCGCTAGCAATGTTAAGAAGGTTTCGTTGGAGTTGGGAGGTAATGCACCTTTTATTGTCTTTGATGATGCTGACTTAGATGCAGCGATTAGCGGAGTGATTGCTTCAAAATTCCGTAATGCGGGGCAGACTTGTGTTTGTACTAATCGGATCTTTGTTCATGAAGCGGTTTACGACACTTTTGCTGAGAAATTAAAGACAGCGGTACAAGCGCTAGCGGTAGGTAATGGATTTGATGAAGGTGTCGCAATAGGCCCACTTATTGATGACCGTGCGTTGAATAAAGTTGAAAGCCTAGTTAATGATGCGTTGGATAATGGCGCAACATTGCTGAGTGGTGGTGAACGCTTTACGACTGTAATAAACGGCTATCGCCCAACGATTTTAAGTAACGTTGATAATAATATGCGTATTGCTCAGGAAGAGATTTTTGGCCCAGTGGCGACTTTGATCCCATTTACTGAAGAGCAAGATGTAGTACAGATGGCTAATGACACACCATTTGGGTTGGCTGCGTATTTCTATTCGCGAGATATAGGACGTGTTTGGCGCGTCTCTGAAGCACTGGAATACGGTATGGTGGGTATTAACGAAGGTATCATTTCTACAGAAGTCGCGCCATTTGGTGGTATTAAAGAATCAGGATTAGGCCGTGAAGGTTCTAAGTATGGTATCGATGACTATGTTGAGATTAAGTATCTCTGCATGGGGATTAGTTGATTTAACTTTATAGCTTGTGCCGTCCGTATTGCTATATTTGCCCCTTAATAGGGGCTTTTTTATTCAATATAAAAAGGTTAAGTATAAACCGTTTTTTGCTCTACCGATTAGTGGGGCTGCGGTATAGATCATGGACTTTTGGGTTGGATCTGTTTGTTTGAAAGTATGATTATTCAGTAACGCGCGATTGAGCGGTTTACTTCGTTGCTTTCATTAATTGTTTTCCATAAACTCGAAACTCATAAATCAGTTTTAGATTGAATGCCTCGCATTGCGAGGTTTTCTTTTTCTAGGGGCTGTTACTGTATATGTATAAGATCTTTTAATTCCTTATTGGTCAATGTGGAAAGTTTCGCTAGCCTAATGAGCGGATTAAGGTATATCTTTTACTTATTCCCTAGCGATCTTATGGAATAGCTTTTTGTCTTCAATCTACAGTGCAGCAGTACTTACCTAACAAGTAGGTATTGTCTAAATAAACGAATGGATCTGGAATTACTTCTTAAACCTGTCAAAATTTTAATCACCGGTGCTAAAGGACAAGTTGGCACGGGTCTTACTCGCTTAGGGGAAACGGATTCATTTTTTGAAATTATTGCGTTAGATAAGTCTGCTTTGGATATCACCAACGAAGAGCAGATCAGAGATCAGTTAGCGCATTATCTACCTGATTACGTTATTAATTGTGCTGCATTCGATCATGTTGATGAGGCGGAGCATAAAGCTGATTTATGTTATGCGGTTAATGCAAAAGGTGTAGAGAAGTTAGCCTTGGCCTGTGGTGATCTTTCCATTCCAATGTTTCACCTCTCAACCGATTATGTGTTTGATGGCCACTATGCGAGTGGCTATACAGAAGATGATGAGGTTGCGCCGCTAGGTATCTATGGTGATAGTAAGTGGCAAGGTGAAGAGCTTCTGCGACAGGTATTACCAAAGCATCTTATTTTGCGGGTGAGCTGGTTGTTTAGTGAGCAAGGGAATAACTTTGTACTAAGAACCTTAGGTGCGGCTAGAACACAGGATGCCCTTGAGGCGGTAAGTGATCGTCGGGGCTGCCCAACATCAGCATCTGATGTCGCTAGAGTTATTTTGGCTATGCTGAAACAGGTTCATAGTGGAGCTGAGGCTTGGGGCACTTATCATTACTGTGGCGCAGAGATCACAAACCGTTATGACTTTTGCAAAGAAATTTTGATCACCGCGGGTAGCTATGAAAATTTCAAAGTTGAAACGCTAGTGCCGATCTCAAGTAAAGATTATGTAACTGAAGCTCAAAGGCCTAATACGTCAGTGCTGACTTGTAAAAAGCTTTTGAGCGTTTTTGGTATACGGCAACGGCCATGGCGACAAGAGTTGAAATGGCTGATGCGTATTATCTACAGTTCATCAAAGCCTTAGAGCTTTTAGCTCCAAGGTATTGCTGAATGTGTAAAAGCGACTGTCAGTATGTACGCAAATGTCGCAACAGCAGCACAGAAGGCCCCTAGTTTGATGAGTGCTGTTTTCCCTCTTTTTAATGCGATTGTGCCTAAGACTATATATAAGACTAAAGCGAGTAATTTTGCGGTTAGCCAGTGATCCACAAAGGGATATTGTTGTAGTAAAATGGTTAGCGTTATTGCACTAATAAGCAATACAGAGTCAATAATATGGGGCGCAACTTTTACCCAACGTTTTTCCATCATTTTAGGTTTTAGAAAAACCCAAAAAGCTCTTAATAGAAAAAAGCTAATACTTAATACTACGGCTGTTAGGTGTATATGTTTTATTGCTATGTACATAATAGTGTTTATCTTCTCTGTAGTGTTTTGTATAACAAAGTTTACAAGGGAAAGCTTTCTGTTCGCGCCTTATTTGAATAAATAGGCGTAGTGCCTGACTTATTCACAGCTTTCCTGCATTCTATGCTATTTTAGGCCTCTAAAATAAAGCTTTATACTGCGTATGCAAGAGATTCATGCCTAATACTTCAAAACACACTACTCTCGTCGATCGTTTTGGACGCACTGTTGATTATATCCGCTTATCGGTTACCGATAGGTGTGATTTTCGGTGCGTGTATTGTATGGCTGAGAATATGACATTTTTACCCCATGCTCAGGTTTTATCTTTAGAAGAGATTGAGCAAGTTGCCGCAGCTTTTGTCGGGTTAGGTGTAAAGAAAATTCGCCTGACAGGAGGTGAACCGCTTGTACGTAGGGATGTTATAAAACTGATTCGTGGGGTTGGGCAGCTCGATGCGGAGTTATCCATCACCACTAATGGCTCGCAATTATTAGATATGGCAACGGATCTGAAAAGTGCAGGTGTGAATCGCTTAAATATTAGTATCGATAGCCTTAGAGCCGACCGCTTTAAAGAGATGACCCGTACCGGCAAGTTAGCTCAAGTATTGGCGGGTATTGATGCTGCTGTAAAAATTGGCTTCGACCGTATAAAACTGAATACAGTCGTGATGAAAGGTCGCAATGACGACGAGGTGCTGGATCTTGTTGAATATGCGCGCGACGCTGGAGTTGATATCAGCTTTATTGAAGAGATGCCGCTAGGTAATATCTCTGAGCATGATCGTGCCAAAGTGTATTGCTCAAGTGATGAGGTAAGCGCACTTATTAGTGAGCGTTATCAGCTAGAGCCAACCACTGAGCGAACCGCTGGTCCATCCCGTTATTACCGTATGCAAGACTCGGAAAGTCGAGTTGGTTTTATCTCCCCCCATAGCCATAATTTTTGTTCAGAATGTAATCGCGTTAGAGTGACGGTTGAAGGTCGATTGTTACTTTGTTTAGGTAATGAACACTCAGTTGATCTGCGTGAAACCCTACGTCAATACCCGGATGATATAGAGCGTTTGCAGCAGGTTATTGTGAAGGCGATGGATTTAAAACCGGAGAAACATGAGTTTGATCTGGATGAAGAGCCCCAAATTGTCCGTTTTATGAATATGACGGGCGGTTAGACCGTCCCCTATTTTTAATAATTTAGTTTTAGGATTATTCCCGAATGTCACATACACCTAAAGATGCTGAATTTACACCGTTAAATATAGCGGTACTGACTGTCTCTGATACAAGAACGATTGATACAGATACATCAGGGCAGGCTTTAATTGAACGCTTAGAGAGCGCGGGCCATCAATTGGCAGCACGCCAGATTGTTATTGATGACGTTTATGAGATGCGGGCGATTGCTTCCAAGTGGATCGTAGATCCTGAGATACATGTCATTATTTCAACTGGAGGAACGGGATTCGCTGGACGTGACTCTACACCAGAAGCGATGCAGCCATTATTTGATAAAACGATTGAGGGATTTGGTGAATTATTCCGTCAGATCTCAGCCCAACAAATCGGCACATCTACTATTCAGTCACGAGCACTAGGTGGCTTGGCCAATGGTACTGTTATCTTCTGTCTGCCGGGTTCCACTGGCGCTTGTCGGACGGGTTGGGATGATGTTATTTCTGATCAACTGGATAGCCGCCATAGACCCTGTAACTTTGTTACTATGCTCATGAAGCACCGTGCGGATAATCAGTAGGTGGTGAGGGTATGAATAGTTGTGATACACAATCAGGTTTACTACCTATTGAAACCGCATTAGAGCGCTTGATTGAAAATTCCAAACCAATAGCGGGCGTTGAAACTATTACCATCACGGAAGCATTGGGCCGTGTACTTGCAGAATCACCTATAGCTTCAGTATCAGTACCACCTGCAGACAATAGTGGCATGGATGGTTATGCACTGAATACGGCAGATCTCACAGATGGGGTTACTCGGCTGGTGGTCAGCCAACGGATTCCTGCTGGTTCATCTCCTCAGCCTATAAAGCCGGGAAGTTGTGCTCGCATTTTTACGGGTGCGGAAATACCTGCTGGAGCCAATACTGTTGTGATGCAAGAGAATGTTACGCTCGACGGTGATGTTGCGGTGTTTCCTGAAGGGGTCTCTGTTGGGAGTAATATTCGCCGAGAAGGGCAAGATATAAAAACTGGCGATTCTATTTTGGCAGAGGGTGTTCGTTTACAACCTGCTGATCTCGGTGTTTTAGCCTCAGTGGGTTTAGCCGAGGTTAATGTTTATAAGCGCTTAAAAGTGGCTATTTTGTCCACCGGAGATGAGTTGGTAGAGCCTGGTTCGCCTTTAGCTTCAGGGCAAATTTATAACTCTAATCGATATATTCTTACCGGCTTGCTGCAAAGCCTAGGTATGGACGTGGTCGATTTAGGCTGTATTGCGGACACACGAGAAGCGACATTAGAAGCACTCGAACGAGCAGCAAATATAGCGGATGCCATTGTAAGTACGGGAGGCGTCTCTGTTGGTGAAGAGGATCATGTTAAAGGTTGTATTGAAGCCTTAGGTGAACTTGATATGTGGAAAATACGTATCAAGCCCGGTAAGCCGGTTGCTTATGGCCGAGTAAAAGACACTCCCTTTATAGGGTTACCGGGTAATCCTACCTCTACCTTAATTACATTCTGTCTATTAGCTAGGCCCTGTCTACTTGGATTACAGGGAGCGGCTTATCAATCACCTATAATGCTTTCTGTGCCCTCCGGTTTTGTCCGGGATAGAGCGATTCAGCGTCAAGAATATCTCCGAGTGCGTTTCGAGGATGGAAAACTGATCCCGCACGTGAATCAGAGCTCAGGCGTTTTAGCGTCAGCAAGCTGGGCTCACGGTTTAGCGGTTGTACCGCCGAATACACGGGTTCAAATAGACGATAGTATTGGTTTTATTTCTTTCTCAGAATTACTGACTTAGTTTATTGTGGGCATTACTTAATTTTCCTGCAGAGTCGATGGGAAAACTGTAAAATATGGCGCTTCATTAAGCGCAGTGCTGAGGAACACATGACAGACCAGCAGGATCCGTATAAAGATATAAGACCATTTAACGATACTGAAGTAGCCGGTGCCCTCACTCATATATTACATGATGATGAGTTCATCTCAGCGGTTACGCGATACCAGTTTCCTAATCTGTCTAAGCGTTTAGGCTGGTTACTTAAGCCATTTGTGCGAATTGCCCTTGCCCGTAAAGTGGGTGATGTGGAAAGTGTTGCTGATTTTCAGGCACTGGTGGGTGATTATATGAAAAAGATGATCGCTCGTAGTACGACTAAGCTAACCTGTAGTGGGATTGACCAATTTGATCCCGAAGACTCCTATCTCTTTATCTCTAATCATCGTGATATCGCAATGGATCCAGCGTTTGTTAACTGGGTGCGTTATCAGTATGGAATGGATACTGTACGTATCGCAATAGGCGATAACTTACTCAGTAAGCCTTATGTCTCTGATATTATGCGCCTGAACAAAAGCTTCATTGTTAATCGCTCAGCAACAGGCCGTGAGATGATGAAGGCTTTAACTCAGTTATCCTCTTATATTGATCATAGTATTCAAAGCGGTCACTCTATTTGGCTGGCTCAGAGGGAGGGGCGCGCAAAAGATGGTAACGATACAACTGATCCCGCCATTTTAAAAATGCTATATATGGCGCACCGTAAAGTTAGAAGCTTCTCTGAACAGGCTAAACGCTTAAATATTATTCCAGTCTCAATCTCTTATGAATATGATCCTTGTGATTCGCTGAAGGCAAATGAATTATATGCCAAAGAAGCGGAAGGAAATTATGAAAAATCTAAGTTTGAAGATATTGAAAGCATTGTGAGAGGGATTACCGGCCACAAAGGACATGTTCATGTGGCGTTTGGTGATCCAATAGAGGGAGACTTTGAAACACCTGAAGCATTAGCTGAAGAGATCGATCGCCAAATTATCTCTAATTATTATTTGCATCCGTCTAATTTGTTAGCGGCGGGCGAAGATTGTGAAGTGACAGAAGAGACGCGACAAGGGCTGGAGGAGCGATTGAATAATACAGCTAAAGGCGCGGAAGATATTTTGCGAAAAATGTACGCTAACCCCGTGTTTAATCAAAGAAAAATCCAGGAGTAAACATGAGTAAGCTGAGTCATTTGGATGATCAAGGTCATGCAAATATGGTGGACGTCTCAGAAAAGCAGGTTACATTCCGTGAAGCTGTCGCTTATGCAGAAATCCAGATGCGTCCAGAGACTTTGGCACTTATTGTTGATAAAGGGCATAAAAAGGGCGATGTGTTAGCTGTTGCACGTATCGCGGGTATTCAGGCAGCGAAAAGAACCAGTGATCTTATACCTCTCTGTCACCCTTTGATGTTGAGTAAAGTTGCTGTGGATTTGCAACCTAATTATGAACGTAATTTAGTAGAAATCACTGCAACTTGTAAGCTGTCAGGGCAAACTGGTGCTGAGATGGAGGCACTAACTGCTGCTTCGGTTGCGGGTTTGACGATCTATGATATGTGCAAGGCTGTTGATAAAGAGATGGTTATTGGCTCTGTAAAAGTGCTTGCAAAGTCGGGTGGTAAAAGCGGTGATTGGAAGGTAGAGAAGTAGAAATGATAAAAATTCTATACTTTGCTAGTTTGCGAGAACGTTTAGGTATTGAGCAGGAGCTGTTAGAGCTACCTGCGGAGGCTACAGTTGCCGGCGTAATTGATAGGTTGGTGGACCGACATGGCGATCAATGGAAAAAAATACTAAAAGAGGGTCAGGTATTGACTGCGGTTAATTTAGAGATGTGTAATCTTCTGCAGCCTGTCTCAGATAATGATGAGGTGGCCTTTTTCCCACCGGTAACGGGGGGCTAACATGTCAGAGCAAAAAACGAGTGTATTGCAATATATACGTGCCTCTATCTACTATTTAGGTTTTTATCCGCTAACGATTATTCACTCCTCGTTGAGTCTAATTGTTAGTCCAGTGCTTAACTTTCAGCAGCGCTTTAAATTTATTACCTTAATTAACTACTTTTATATCTTTTGGTTGAGAATTTGCTGCGGTGTAGATGTAAAAATAACAGGTCGTGAGCACTTACCTAAAGATGGAGCTTATGTCGCTGTAGCTAATCATTCTAGTGAATGGGAAACCCTGTTTTTACAAACATTTGTACGACCTCAGTGTGCAGTGTTAAAGAAAGAGCTCCTGAGTATACCCTTTTTTGGTTGGGCTCTCGGGTTGCTAAAGCCTATCGCGATTGATCGTAAACAACGTAGAGGCGCGCTTAAACAGCTGCTTACTGAAGGTAAGTCGCGTCTAGAAGAGGGTATTCCGGTTGTGATATTTCCGCAAGGAACACGAGTTCCAGTAGGGGAAATGGGAAAATTTAATAAAGGTGGCGCTATGCTGGCCTTAAGTGCAGGGGTGCCTGTCGTACCTATAATTCATAATGCAGGTATTTATTGGCCAGGCAAAAGTTTCACTAAAACTCCAGGGGTTGTACAGGTGCATGTAGGTGAACCTATTCCTGTTGAAGGACGGACAGTTGATGAAGTGCATACTGATGTAGTGAATTGGCTTGAAAAGCATATGAAAGAGTTAGATTTAGTTTAATCCGTGCATCTGTTTTTAAAGCATAAAAAAACCGCCATATGGCGGTTTTTTTATGCTTGATGTAATTAGCTATCAAGTTTTTCAAATACCAATGTAGCGTTAGTACCACCGAAGCCGAAGCTGTTAGACATTACTCGCTTAAGGTCAACATTATCCTGTTTCTCAACAGCAATCGGTAGACCTTTTGCTTCATCATCTAACTCGTCAATATTGGCGGATGCAGCGATAAAGTTATTTTCTTGCATAAGCAGAGAGTATATCGCTTCTTGAACGCCAGCTGCACCTAAAGAATGACCGGAAAGTGATTTAGTTGAAGTGACTGTTGGCATGTTGTTGCCAAAGGCTTCCTTCATCGCTTTGAGTTCTTGCATGTCGCCTGCAGGCGTTGATGTACCATGTGCATTGATGTAATCAATGCCACCATCAACTGTAGCCATAGCTTGCTTCATGCAGCGTGCAGCACCTTCACCTGAAGGGGCAACCATATCGTAGCCGTCAGACGTTGCACCGTAGCCAACAATTTCAGCGTAGATTTTAGCGCCGCGTGCTTTAGCGTGTTCTAGCTCTTCAACCACGAGGACGCCGGCGCCGCCAGAGATAACAAACCCATCACGGTTTGCGTCGTATGCGCGTGATGCTTTTTCAGGTGTTTCATTATATTTGTTAGATAGAGCCCCCATTGCGTCAAACATTGCTGTTTGTACCCAATGTAGTTCTTCACCACCGCCAGCAAAAACCATATCTTGTTTGCCTAGTTGGATCTGCTCTACGGCATTCCCTATACAGTGAGCGCTTGTTGCGCATGCAGAGGTAATTGAATAGTTAACGCCTTTAATTTTAAAAGGTGTTGCTAGGCAAGCTGAAACGGTTGAACCCATTGTGCGAGTAACACGGTAAGGGCCAACACGTTTTACGCCTTTAGTGCGGGTAATATCTGCTGTCTCTACAATGTTGTCAGCGGATGCACCACCAGAACCTACAATTAAGCCTGTGCGTTCATTGGAAACTTGATCTTCGCTTAGGTCTGCATCAGCTATAGCTTCTTGCATAGCAATGTAAGTGTATGCTGCAGCATCACCCATAAAGCGTAGCAGTTTGCGATCGATTTTATCAGTGAAATCGATATCGATGCTGCCGGCCACTTGGCTACGGAAACCGCGCTCTTTGTAATCTTCCTGGAACTTGATGCCAGAACGACCCTGCTGCAGTGATTCCAGAACAGTTTCTTTGTCTGTACCCAGACAAGAAACAATTCCCATACCGGTAACAACAACGCGACGCATATGCTTCTCTCTCTTATTCTAAATTGAGGTACTTATTTTCCGTGAATCGGCAGCGTTTGGCTAGCGGATTTATTAAAAAACTCGACGAAAAATAGGAGAAGACCCTTATATTTAAGGGTCTATTCTGATCAGAAATTGTCAGTAGAGGTGAATAGACCTACCCGCAGGTTTTGTGCGGTGTAGATTTCACGGCCATCAACTGACATGCTGCCGTCAGCAATACCCATAACCAACTTACGTTCGATAACACGCTTCAGTTGGATGCGATAAGTAACCTTTTTCGCTGTTGGTAGCACTTGGCCGAAGAATTTTACTTCACCTGAACCTAGTGCTCGACCGCGACCAGGGTTGCCTTTCCAGCCTAGGAAAAAGCCAACGATCTGCCACATGGCGTCTAGCCCTAGACAACCAGGCATAACCGGATCTTCTTCAAAATGACAGCCGAAGAACCAAAGGTCAGGGTTTATATCCAGTTCAGCGATAATTTCGCCTTTGCCGAACTCTCCACCATCTTCGGTGATTTCCAGGATGCGATCCATCATTAGCATGTTGCCAACAGGAAGGCGTGCATTACCTGGTCCAAACATCTCGCCGTGGCCGCAAGAGAGCAGCTCGTCGCGATTAAAAGAGGAAGGTCTTGTCATTAGCTTCTGTTTATCCGGAAGTTATAGTAAAAATATCGCGTGATTATACAGACTTGATCGGCTTGAGGCACGATCTGTGTCATATTAATTGAGTAAAAAGCTTGCGACTTAAGGTGTAAAAGTAGCTATGGAACACGAATTTTGGCATGAGCGCTGGGCTGAACAGCGTATTGGCTTTCATCAGCCAGAGGTAAATAAATATCTACAAACGTTTTTTGAAAGGCTGAATGTGGCCGATTTTGAGCAGGTTTTTGTGCCTTTATGCGGAAAAAGTTTAGATATGCTGTGGTTGCGAGAGCAAGATTGCAGTGTTTTAGGTGTTGAAATCAGTGAGACTGCCTGTACTGGTTTTTTTTCAGAAAACGGTATTGATATTGAAGCTTACCCTCATGGGGCTTTTTCAGTTAGAGAAGTGGATAGCATCAGACTGTTATGTGGTGATTTTTTTAGACTAACTGCAGATGAATTGGCGAAAGTTTCTGCTGTTTATGATCGGGCTGCTTTAATTGCGTTGCCAAAAGAGATGCGATTACGCTATGTGCAACGGTTATTGGATATTTTGCCGGCTGGGGTAAAAATCTTACTAATTACTTTGGAGTTTGAGGGTGAACAAGGCCCGCCTTTTAATGTGCCTGCGAACGAGATAAATGAGCTCTTTGCTCCTCGATTTCATATAAATCGGTTGCATGAAGAGCGCCCAACTGATCCTAAGGATGCTGGGCGTACCGAGGTGGTTTGGTTGTTATCCGATAAGGCAACTAATTAGTTTTTCCGCTTAACAGCTATATTAGCTAATTGAATAAGCGTTTCCTTAAATGAGCTGTCAGGCAAAGCTGATAAGGCGTCAATTGCGGCGTCTACTTCAGTTTGAGCTTTTTCTTGAGTGTATTCTATGGCGCCAGTCTCTTTGACGATATTCATGATGGGTTGTAAATCGTCTAGGCCGCCTTTGCGGATCGCTTGGCGAACTAAGAGCCGCTGTTCTTCCGAGCCTGCACGCATGGCATGAATAAGAGGTAGAGTTGCTTTTCCCTCGGCTAGATCATCCCCAACATTTTTTCCCATCTCTTCTGCTGTGGATAGGTAATCCATGACATCATCAATAAGCTGGAAGGCTATGCCTAAATGGAGCCCATATAAGCGTAATGCTTCACGTTCATCAGTCGTGCTTTCGGCTAGAATGGCACCCGCTTCAGTTGCTGCCTCAAATAGCATGGCAGTTTTTCCGAGGATGACCTGCATATAGGCTTCTTCGGTTGTGTCAGGATTTTTAGTGTTGAGTAACTGTAATACTTCGCCCTCAGCAATGACGTTGGTTGCATTAGAGATAACTGACATGATCTCCATTGAGCCTATATCAACCAGTATTTGAAAAGCGCGAGAGTAAAGAAAGTCACCCACTAAAACGCTAGGAGCGTTGCCCCATTTTGCGTTTGCGGTGTCTTTGCCTCGGCGTAAATCAGAATTATCTACAACATCATCATGGAGTAGTGTTGCAGTGTGGATAAATTCAATTATCGCGGCCAGAGATATGTGAGCCGTGCCTTGATAGCCTGCAGCATTAGCGGCTAACAAAACGAGCAGTGGGCGAATTCTTTTTCCGCCACTTTCGACTATATAGTGGCCAATTTTTTCCACCAACGGCACATTGGAACCTAAGTGGTTGATAATAAAATCATTAACGGCTTCAAATTGTGGTTCAATGGCTGGATTGAGTTGGTGTGGCTGCATAATATTGGCTGCTACTTACTTGGCGAATATTGGAATTATAGCGCGAATGCTAGGGGGCGGGCCGGATACTGTCAAGAAATGCTCCAGTAAACCTTTGCTGTATTGATTTTGACGACATGGTGTTTGCGGTATGGATTGGCTTTTACGGTAGATTCCTGCTTGTGTCTGTTTTCTGTTTGAATTATAATCGCGCGCCCTGACCCATCCAAAATGGCTCCCTACCATATGGTGTATCCATTAGAAGTAGGCCTTTTTCATAGTAGCTGGTTGGGCAATAAACGGAGAAAGACATGTACGCAGTAATCGTAAGCGGTGGTAAACAGTACCGTGTCCAGGAAGGTGAAACCCTTAAACTGGAAAAGCTGCCAGTAGATGCAGGATCAAATGTAGATTTTGATCGTGTTCTATTAGTAGGCAATGGCGACGATTTAAAAATCGGCGCGCCTGTTGTAGAAGGTGCTAAAGTGACTGCTGAAGTTGTTCAGCATGGCCGCGCTAAGAAAGTTGAGATCATCAAGTTCAAGCGTCGTAAGCATCACATGAAACGTCAGGGCCACCGTCAGTGGTTTACTGAAGTTAAAATTACTGGCATTTCTGCCTAACTATAACCGATCTGGGAGACAGATAGATGGCTCATAAGAAAGCTGGTGGTTCTACTAAGAACGGTCGCGATTCCGAGTCGAAACGACTTGGTGTCAAGCGTTTCGGCGGACAAACTGTAATTGCTGGAAACATCCTTATTCGTCAGCGTGGAACTAAATTCCATGCAGGTGCGAACGTAGGTTGTGGTAAAGACCACACATTGTTTGCGAAAGCAGATGGCGTTGTTAAATTTGAAGTTAAAGGCCCACAAAAACGCAAATACATCTCTGTTGTAGATGCGTAAGTAAGGGTTTTTGCTTTTTAAAAAGCTCCGCTATGGCGGAGCTTTTTTGTTTATGATGTTTTTTTATAAAATTTAGGGTATCTACCGCTGAGTCTTGAGAATAAAGGCAGGGCTTAATTGTAGATTATCCTAGTGATAACTTTTGGGAGATGAAATGAAATTTGTCGATGAAGCGGTCATTACGGTGGAAGCCGGTAAGGGCGGCAACGGTTGTATGAGCTTTCGGCGTGAGAAGTATATCCCCCGGGGTGGCCCTGATGGCGGTGATGGCGGTGATGGCGGTTCTATCTTTTTTGAGGCAGATGAGAACTTAAATACGCTAATCGATTTCCGTTTCACCCGGCATTATAGTTCGGATAATGGTAAGAATGGTACAAGCCGAAATTGCACCGGTCCTAAAGGCGAAGACCTTGTTTTAAAGGTTCCTGTAGGTACGACTATTATTGATACGGATACTGAAGAGATCTTAGCTGATATGACCGAGATTGGTCAGCTAGAAAAGGTTGCTCAGGGCGGTTTTCATGGTTTAGGTAATACCCGTTTTAAAAGCAGTGTGAATCGCGCCCCTCGTCAGACAACGAAAGGGTCAATGGGTGAAATTCGTAACCTTAAGTTAGAGCTTAAAGTGTTGGCGGATGTTGGTCTGTTGGGCTTGCCTAATGCGGGTAAGTCTACATTGATTCGTGCGGTTTCTGCGGCTAAGCCTAAAGTGGCGAATTATCCTTTTACCACCTTAGTGCCTAACCTTGGTGTTGTTCGTATTGAACAGGAGCGTAGCTTTGTTATTGCTGATATTCCGGGCATTATCGAAGGCGCGGCTGAAGGTGCAGGTTTAGGGATTCGTTTCCTTAAACATCTTGCCCGTAACCGTTTGTTATTGCATCTGGTTGATATGGCGCCTTGGGATGATGTAACACCCGCACAGGCGGCAGAAGTGGCGGTGAATGAGTTAACTAAATTTAGTGCGACTTTGTCAGAGCAGCCCCGTTGGTTGGTGTTAAATAAGCTTGATATGGTGACCGAAGAGGAGCGTGAAGAGCGCTGTCAGGCGGTCATTGATGCCTTAGATTGGAAAGGGCCTGTTTATCGTATATCTGCGTTGAGTAAGCAAGGTACGGACGAGATGATGCGCGACATACAGATGTTCCTTGATAAGCGTCTTGAGGCGATAGAGGAAGATCCAAGCATCATCGATCAGGAGCAAGCTATCCGCGAGAAAGTTGATACTGAGGCACGTGAGCGTGTTGAGCGGATGCGTGCTGAAATGCGAGCGCGTAGGGAAGCAGATAATCTTGATGATGACGACTTTGACGATGATGATTACGATGTTGAAGTTGAATATGTGCGTGAGTAGAAAAACCTAAATGCTCGGTGTTTTTGCGGCTGTAGATAAAAGTCGGGGTGGTTAAGTGTCGTTGGGTAGGGAAAAGCTTAAGCGCAGTAAGCGCTGGGTTGTAAAAATTGGTAGTGCGCTACTAACGAATGATGGTCAAGGCCTTGATCTTGCGGCGATTGCACGCTGGGTTGATCAGATTGCTGCGTTGAAGCGATCGGGTATAGAAGTTGTTTTGGTTTCATCTGGCTCTGTTGCTGAAGGGATGACACGCTTGGGTTGGAGTGATCGGCCGCAGGAGGTGTACAAACTGCAGGCGGCAGCGGCGGTGGGTCAGATGGGGTTGGTGCAGGCCTATGAGACTAATTTTCGGCGTCACGACACTCATACTGCACAAATACTCCTAACCCATGAAGACCATTCAAATCGCAAGCGCTACCTTAATGCGCAGGCTACGTTACGTGCTTTGTTGGGTATGGGGGTTGTTCCGGTTGTTAATGAAAACGATACGGTTGTCACCAAAGAGATTCGTTTTGGTGACAATGATACCTTAGGTGCGTTGGTTGCTAATTTGGTTGAAGCGGATGCGTTGATTCTTTTGACAGATCAACAGGGCTTATTTACCGCTGATCCGCGTCAGGATCTAACCGCAACATTGATTTCGGAAGCACGTACTGAGGACGACGCATTGGTGGCTATGGCTGGTGATGGCGGAAAGTTGGGTCGTGGCGGTATGGCAACCAAAGTGCGTGCAGCGAAGCTTGCAGCGCGCTCAGGGGCGGTAACAGTTATTGCGAGTGGTCGAGAAGAGAATGTGCTGCTGCGGATACGGGATGCTGAATCTATAGGGACCTTGTTGGTGCCAGAGCAAAGTCCAGTTGTGGCTCGTAAGCAGTGGATCGCAGGCCATCTTCAGGCACGAGGTAATCTTGTGTTAGATGAGGGAGCTGTAAAAGCATTAAAAGAGCGTGGTAAAAGCTTGTTGCCTGCGGGTGTGCGTAGTGTGAGTGGTGATTTCTCTCGTGGAGAGATGGTCATTATTAGTGATGAGCTGGGTAGGATTGTAGCGCGTGGTTTAGTTAACTATGGTTTAGAAGATGCTGAGAGGATTATCGGTAAACCTAGTCGTGAAATCGAATCGATTTTAGGGTTTATGGGTGAAGAGGAGTTAGTGCATCGCGATAACTTGGTGTTGGCTTAAATTTTAGATATAAAAAAACCGGCATATGCCGGTTTTTTTAATGTTGGAATTGCTTAAATTAAGCGATACCAACGATCTGTTTTACCATACGGCTCTTAGTGCGGGCGATCTTGTTTTTATGGAAGATGCCTTTGTTTACAGAACCGTCCAAGATAGGCTGTGCAGTTTTAAATGCTGCTTCTGCTGCTGCTTTGTCGCCAGCTTCAATAGCTACTTGAACTTTTTTGATGTAGGTACGTACCATGGAACGCAGGCTAGCGTTATGCTGGCGACGCTTCTCTGCCTGGCGAGCACGTTTACGAGATCCTGCGGAATTTGCCACAGTTCGGCTCCTTAAAATTAGTTAGTGTGCAATATATCGGCTTAGCGCCGAAAAATAAGAGGCGAGATTATTCATATTTGTTGGCCCGCTGTCAATAAAACTACAGAAATTTTCTTGTTGAAGCAGTAATATGCCCATTCTCATGAGTGAAATTCATTTAATAACGGAATTTGTCAGTGCAGCAAGATAAACCACAAAAAGAAATTGAACCTCAAAAAACGGGCGGTTTGCTACGTTCTAGTGCGGTTGTTGGGGTGATGACGATGTTGTCTCGCGTATTGGGTTTGGCGCGGGATGTGGTGGTTGCTAATTATTTTGGTGCTAGCAGTAGTGCGGATGCATTTTTTGTGGCCTTTAAAATTCCAAATTTTATGCGTCGCCTCTTTGCGGAAGGTGCTTTTTCTCAAGCCTTTGTGCCTGTTTTGTCGGAATATCGTTCGCAGCGCGACCTGCAATCCGTTCAGCAGCTTGTAAATTATGTCGCGGGTACCTTAGGCAGTGTGCTTATCGCTATTGTGGTGCTTGGGGTTGTGGGTGCGCCTATATTGGCAGCTTTGTTTGCTCCAGGTTTTTATGTTGAAGATGGGGGGAAGTTTGAATTGGTAGTGCAGATGTTGCGGATTACCTTTCCTTATCTTTTGCTGATCTCCTTAACCGCATTTGCAGGGGCTGTGTTGAATAGTTATGGGCGTTTTGCTATTCCCGCTTTTACGCCGGTGTTGTTGAATATCTCTTTAATCGGCTCGGCTATTTTTTTAAGCCCGCTGTTTGATCCTCCCGTGTTGGCTTTGGCGTGGGGGGTTATGATCGCTGGCTGTGCACAGTTAATTTTTCAATTACCTTTTATGGCTCAGATGCGTTTGCTTCCAAAGCCTCGTTGGGGCTGGAATGATCCGGGTGTTCGTCGAATAATGACTCTTATGGTGCCCGCGCTGTTTGGTGTGTCGGTTACTCAGATTAATCTTTTATTAGATACTGTGCTGGCTTCTTTTTTACAAACCGGTAGTGTCTCGTGGTTGTATTATTCTGATCGATTGGCGGAATTGCCTTTAGGGGTTTTTGGTATCGCTATAGCTACAGTGATTTTGCCGAGCCTTTCTCGACGGCATGCAGGGGACTCTAAAGAGTCCTTTTCCTCTACTTTGAACTGGGCTATGCAGATGGTTATGTTGATCGGTATTCCTGCTGCTGTAGCTCTATTTATTCTTGCTGAACCTATGCTTATCACGCTGTTTCACTATGGCGCGCTTAGTGATCGTGATGTGATTATGGCTGCTATGAGCTTGCGGGCTTATGCTTGTGGGCTATTAGCTTTTATGCTGATCAAAGTTTTGGCGACAGGTTACTTCTCCCGACAGGATACAAAAACACCGGTAAAAATTGGTATTCAAGCGGCGGTCGTCAATATGATTTTTAATCTGTTGTTGATAGGGCCGTTTGATCATGTGGGCTTGGCTGCTGCAACGGCAGTATCTGCATTTATGAATGCAGGGCTTTTGCTGTATGGGTTGATTAAGTCTGATGTATTCTCTTGGAGTCCGGGTTGGGGGATGTCTATTATTCGGATGCTGATGGCTAATTTAGTGATGGCTATTGTACTTGTGTGGCTGATGAAGTCGCCATCTCTGTGGTTGGAATTGGGGTTGTGGCAGCGAGTTGTTGAGATGGGGATTTTGGTTGTTGTTGGTATTGCTGTTTACGTCTTGGTCTTGATTGTTTTTGGTTTAAGGCCTCGGCATTTGAAACATAGTTAGCCTTAACTTTTAGCTTTGTTGAAAACAACTTTGCTCAGTGGTACTCGTTGGTCATTATCTGGGCTATAATGCCGCGTTTATTTTTAGCCAATAATGTTTAGGCGGCAATTAAGAGTTCTTAATGGAATTAATTCGCGGATTACATAACCTGCGGGAGAAACACCGAGGGTGCGTCGCGACAATCGGCAACTTTGATGGTGTGCATCTTGGTCATCGTCAGGTTTTGAGGCAGGTTAAAGCAAAAGCGGATGAGCTGGGTTTACCTTCAGTTGTAATAACGTTTGAGCCTCAGCCACGAGAGTTCTTTGCTGGCAGTGAAGCTCCGCCACGGTTAACACGATTTAGTGAAAAACATCGTTTGTTGGCCGCAGAAGAGATTGATCGTCACCTTTGCCTTACTTTCAATGAGCGTTTGCGTTCGATGACGGCAGATGCTTTTGTTGAAGAGTTGTTGCTGAGAGGGCTTGCAGTTGAGCATTTTGTTGTCGGGGATGACTTTCGTTTTGGTTGTGACCGATTAGGTGATTACAACATGCTACGAGTAGCCGGTGAAAAGCATGGCTTCTCTGTGGTAAATACCGAGACGTTTCTTAGCGCTGATGAGCGTGTGAGTAGTTCGCGCATTCGCCAAGCGCTTGAAAAAAACCGATTTGATGAAGCCGCCCTATTACTAGGTAGGCCTTATACGGTTGCTGGGCGAGTTATGCATGGACAGAAGCTTGGACGCCAGCTAGGTGTGCCTACAGCTAATGTGAGAATGCATCGCTTTCCTTGCCCTTTAAGGGGTGTTTATGCCGTAGAGGTAACAGGGGAGGGCATTAAATCTCAAGGGGTTTGTAATGTAGGAATGAGGCCAACAGTAGGTGGTCGGCAGCCTGTATTAGAAGCGCACTTGTTTGATTTTGAAGAAGATATTTATGGGCGGCTGTTAACCGTTGAATTTAAGCAGTTTATTCGTGCTGAACAAAAATTTGATGGATTAGAGCAGCTCAAACAACAGATTTTTGCAGATATTGATGAAGTGCGGGCTTTTTTTGCCCGTACTTGCAGTTAATTCGGAACTTACTAACCATGACCGATTACAAAGCAACGCTAAACCTTCCTGAAACTCCTTTCCCTATGCGTGGCAATTTAGCTCAACGCGAGCCTGAAATGCTCAAGGGTTGGCAGAAAATGGATCTGTACCAGAAAATTCGTGAGGCTAGTGCAGGCCGTAATAAATTTATCCTGCATGATGGACCTCCGTACGCAAATGGTAATATCCATATTGGTCATTCGGTTAATAAGATCCTTAAAGATATTATTATCAAATCCAAAACAATGAGTGGCTTTGATGCGCCTTATATCCCTGGTTGGGATTGTCATGGTCTACCGATAGAACACAAGGTAGAAACCAAAGTTGGTAAGGCGGGTGTAAAAGTTTCCCATAAAGAGTTCCGTCAGAAATGTCGTGAATATGCGCGTAAGCAAGTTGAAGGTCAGAAGAAAGACTTTATTCGCTTGGGAGTGCAGGGCGATTGGGATAATCCTTATTTAACAATGAATTTTGATACTGAAGCGAACATTATCCGTGCGCTAGGTAAAATTGTTGAAAATGGACATCTTGTTAAAGGTTTTAAACCGGTTTACTGGAGTGTGGTAGGTGGTTCTGCATTGGCTGAGGCTGAAGTGGAATACCAAGATAAAACGTCTACCGCGATCGATGTACGCTTTTCGCCAGTCGATCAAGCTGCGTTTGTTGCCAGGTTTAATGATGCTGAGTCAGGTGCGGGTGATGTATCGGTTGTGATCTGGACAACGACACCTTGGACTTTGCCGTCTAACCAGGCAGTCTCCTTAAATGCTGAATTAGATTATGTCCTTGTTCAATTGGATCTAGGTCAGGGGCAGGAACGTATTCTTCTAGCTGAAGGCCTAGTGAAAGACGTGATGGTTCGTTATGGGGTGGATGATTACGCAATTGTCGGCCGCTGCCAGGGCGCTGCACTCGAAAATATAGCATTGGAACATCCATTCGCTGGCCGCCAAGTGCCGATCATCTTAGGTGAGCATGTCACTCTTGATGCGGGTACGGGTGCAGTGCATACCGCACCAGATCATGGTGTAGAAGATTTTGAAGTAGGTCGTAAATATGGCATAGGTACATTAAACCTAGTCAATGCTGCTGGTGTTTTAGGTGAAGGTGCGGGCGTCTTTGCTGGTGAACATGTTTACAAAGTTGATGATAAGGTTGTTGCGCTTCTGCAAGAGAAAGGCAAGTTGGTACTTGAGCATAAATTCCAACATAGTTATCCACACTGCTGGCGTACAAAAACACCGTTGATCTACCGTGCAACTCCCCAGTGGTTTATCAGCATGGAAAAAAATGGTCTTAAAGCCGCTGCGTTAGATGCGATTAAAGGTGTTGAGTGGTTCCCAGAGTGGGGACAAAATCGTATAGAGTCTATGGTAGAGCAAAGCCCTGATTGGTGTGTTTCACGTCAGCGTACTTGGGGCGTGCCAATTGCTTTGTTTATACACAAGGAAACACAGCAGTTACATCCAAATACAGCTGAGCTAATTGAACAAGTTGCTCTTCGTGTAGAGCAGGAAGGTATTGATGCCTGGTTTGATCTCGATGCAGCTGAGCTGTTAGGTGATGAGGCGGATCAGTATGAGAAAGTAACCGATACCCTAGATGTTTGGTTTGACTCGGGCGTTACCCACTACTCAGTTATCGATCAACGGGATGAGCTTACTTTTCCCGCTGATATGTACTTGGAGGGCTCCGATCAGCATCGTGGTTGGTTCCAATCTTCTTTGAAAACCGGCATTGCAATCAAAGGTTGTGCTCCCTATAAGCAAGTACTTACTCACGGTTTTACGGTTGATGGGCAAGGCCGCAAGATGTCTAAATCTGTGGGTAATGTTGTTGCTCCACAAGAAGTAATGAATAAGTACGGTGCTGATATTCTTCGCCTTTGGGTTGCTTCCACTGACTATAGTGGTGAGATGACCTGCTCTGATGATATTTTGAAGCGTGCCGCTGATGCCTATCGTCGCATTCGTAACACTGCGCGCTTTTTCCTTGCTAACCTGAACGGTTTCAATCCCGAAACAGATATGGTGCCAACTGAAAAGATGGTGGCTTTAGATGCATGGGCTGTAGATCGTGCAGCACGTTTACAGGACGAGCTGTTAGGTCATTATGATCAATATGAGTTTTTGCTCGTATTCCAGAAGATCTCTCATTTTTGTTCTCAGGACATGGGTGGGTTCTATCTCGATATTATTAAAGACCGTCAATATACTGCTGCGACAAATTCTGCTGCACGTAAATCAGCACAAACTGCGCTGTATCACATAGTTGAAGCGCTAGTACGTTGGATTGCCCCTATCTGTAGTTTTACTGCAGAAGAGATCTGGACAACCTTGGCTGGTGATCGAGCAGAATCAGTGCATTTGGATACTTGGTACCAAGGTTTGACTAAGCTACCTGATAGCAGCCCATTCGATAGCGCGTACTGGGAACAGGTTATGGCGGTTAAAGATGCGGTGAATAAACAGCTAGAAGAGCAGCGTAATGCTGGTAATGTTGGTGGTAGCCTAGAGGCAGAAGTGACATTGTATTGTGATGACAACCTACTGCAAACACTTGCTAAGTTAGAAGATGAATTACGTTTTGTCTTGATTACTTCACAAGCTCATATAGCACCACTGGCTGATGCGGTTGATGCTCAGCAAACAGAGCTGTCTGGTTTGCAACTTGAAGTTGTTAAAAGTAGCGCTGATAAGTGCCCTCGTTGCTGGCACTATCGTGAAGATGTTGGTCAGAATGCAGATGAACCTGAATTGTGTGGTCGCTGTGTTGAAAATGTTCACGGTGACGGCGAACGCCGTAGTTTTGCTTAATGACTGACTCTAAAGCGGATGTGCCGGCTGCATCGTCAAACCGTGCTCAAAAAAGCTGTCTCATATGGGGGTGGCTAGCATTATTGGTGATTGTGCTTGATCTGGGCACTAAGCAGTTGGCGGAGCGTTATCTCGATTATGCAGACCCTAATTTTCTACTGCCAGTATTTGATTTGACCTTGCTATATAACAAAGGAGCGGCGTTTAGTTTTTTGTCCGATGCGGGTGGTTGGCAGCGCTGGTTATTCGCATTTATTGCTGTGCTTGTCAGCATCGTAATTGTGATCTGGTTACGTCGTATTGAGCGTAAGCAGTGGTGGTTGGGTTTTGCCTTATCTATGATTTTAGGTGGTGCACTTGGGAATCTTTATGATCGCGTTGTACAAGGATATGTGATCGATTTTATCTCGTTGCACTATCAGAGTTATTATTTTCCTGCGTTTAACTTAGCGGACTCAGCTATCACTTTAGGTGCTGTTGTCTTGATAATCGATATACTTTTTCTAGAAGCTAAACGCACCTCCTCAAAAGAGACGACATAAATGAGTAAATTAATAGGCCCTGGAAAAACCGTTACCTTGAACTTTGCTATTAAGTTGGCAGATGGGCAGATTGTGGACTCCACGTTTGATAAAGAGCCTGCCACATTTACTGTAGGTGATGGTAATTTGCTTGAAGGCTTCGAAAAAGCTTTGTTTGGCTTAGAAGAAGGCACTAAGCAAACATTAAAGATTTTGCCAGAAAATGGTTTTGGTATGCCAAACCCTAGTAATATTCATAATGTTCCCCGTTCGCAGTTTAAGGATGTGGAACTTGAGCTAGGTCTAGTTATCTCTTTTTCAGATGCTGGAAACGGAGAACTACCTGGAGTAATATCGGAATTTGACGATAAGATGGTAGCGGTTGATTTTAATCATCCATTAGCAGGGAAACAGCTCGATTTTGAAGTAGAAATACTCCAAGTGAGCTAAGCGATAAACATGCCGCCCGAATAAAATTATTCGGGTTTTTTGTATTTTGATAATCTTAGGTCTATGCTTCTTTAAAGACCCCCTCACATGTTTGTATGGCGTATGTTTCCCTAAAAGACTAATCTTAGGTATATAAGAGAATTTTTATTTACTGGATGTAGGTAATGTCTGAACGGGAAAAAGGCTTCACCTTATTAGAGTTGATGATCGCTATAGTGATATTAGGGATCATTCTCGGTCTTGGTGTACCTAGCTATAATTCAATTACCGAGTCATCCAGACTTCGGGCAGCCACTCATAGTTTAAATTCTGCTATTCAGCTTGCGCGTTCAGAGGCTTTGACTCGGCGAGAAACTGCGGCTGCCTGTCGATCTAATCTTGCATTCACAGCTTGTGAGTTCGGTGCTGATTGGAGTCGTGGGTGGATGGTTGTTACACAGCAGGGTGCAGATTTAGAGACGGCTGCCGATGTAACTGTAATACGTATTTGGGATAGCATTAATCTAGTTGCTTCTGGTGCAGCGAATGGTTTTGTGTTTGACCGTTTGGGGCGAGGAGAGGTTACAGGAGCTTTGCGGATTCAGAATGATACAGATCACCGGTGTTTGTCCACTAATGTAACTGGGCGTACGGCTGTACAAGAGATTAGTCCGGGGGATAGTTGTCCATGATGCATGGCCAAAATTATTTACAAAAGAAACAGCAAGGTACAACGCTGATTGAAGTTTTAATTGCTGTGGTAATTATTTCTATTGGATTATTGTCGGTAGCGGCTTTACAGACGGTTGCGTTAAAAAGTAACAATGGTTCGTACTATCGATCACAGGCGACATTTTTGGCTTATGATTTAGCCGATAGAATTCGAGCAGCTCCTGAGTCGGCTGAGGATGGGGATTACGACGATGGTCAAGCGGGTGATCGAGCTGAGTGGGATGCGCGGGTAGTAGATCGGCTTGGTTCTGGCGCTGTAGGGCAGGTTGTTATAGTTAGTGGCTCGACGGCGAATCAAGCATCCATCACTATACAATGGAATGATAATAGAGCGAGAATTCGTGCTGCTAGCGATGCTGATGATGCTACTGTGACGAGCTTTAATTATCGAATGGAGTTTTAGTTCATGTTGGTAAAGGATAGGCCGCTAGAAAAAGGTTTTAGTTTAATTGAGCTGATGATCGCCTTGGTCTTAGGCTTATTTCTCATTGGCGGTGTTATTTCTGTATTTATGGGGAGCTCTCGGAGTTTTAATTCTAATGAGGCGTTATCACGCGTGCAAGAGAATGGTCGTTTTGCTTTAGAGTTGATCGCTCAAGATGTTCGTAATACGGGTTACAAAGGCAATTGTTTCGTTGATGCCCTTGATATTATTGATACGAGTGATTCGGATTATAAAGCTGATGCTTATGATATTAATGATCCCATCAAAGGCTGGGATGACCCCACCGGAGAATTTTTTGTTGGGGATTTGACCGACTATGTAGCAGGCACTGATCTTATACTGGTTAAGCATGCGGCGGAGGATGCAGGAGCTGTGCTTTCAGTTAATGTTGATGCTACAGATAGTACATTTATTACCGTTGGAGGAGAAACGCCTGGTGCAATATTAGTAATGTCTGATGCAGCGGGTTGTGATATGTTCCAAAATACTGCAGCGAGTGATACTGCTGATCTGCAGCGAGGCACCGCAGGACAAACAATTAATAACCAATCAGTCGCCGCGAAGCCATTAAGTCATGCATATCTTGCTGGAGGAGGTACGAGTATTTCACTGTTCTCTAGCACGCTTTTTTATATAGGTTCAGGTTTGACCTCGTCAAGTGCTTTACGAAGTATTAGTTATGATAATGGTGCTCCTAATGATCAAGAGTTGGTTGAAGGTGTCAGTGATTTGACTATCACTTATGGTATTGCTTCAGGTGCAGGGTCTACGTTGGATTACTCTAATACGGCTACTCAGGTTCAAGCCGCTGGGGATTGGGATGATGTAGTTGCTGTTAGGGTAACTATAGATGTCGATGGTGATCAAAATATATCGCATCAGTTCTCTACAACCATTGCATTAAGGAACCGTTTAAGATGAAGCCTCAGTGCCAGAATAAAGTTAATGAAAAGGGCGCTGTCTTAGTTATAGCGCTAATATTTTTATTGATCTTGTCTTTGATCGGTGTGAGTTCTATGCAAGGGACGACCATGCAAGAAAAAATGTCGGGTAATTTGCGGGATCACTATTCTGCTTTTAATGCAGCTGAGGCTGCGTTGAGGGATGGAGAGCGGCAAGCGCGTACTGATTACTTTAATGATACATTGGATGAAGATACGTCTATTAATGGTGTTTATGCTTCATCATTTTCGTCAGCGGCTATACCAACGTGGAATGCTGAGTTGTTAGCAGAAATTTATGTGAGTACAGGTATAGATGCAGAGCCCTCTGGAGCTGTAATTAGGGTAACAGCATCATCAGCCGGTTTTACTGGACAGTCAGATGTTCGACTTGAATCAATTTATGTAGTGGAAGAGTAAGAGTATTAACTCTGCTATAGGAGACTTTTCAATGAAAAAAATTATACATACAAGCCCCTGTTGGTTAGTCTCTGTGCTTGTTTCTACTGGTATTTTGTTTTCTGCTAATAGCGGCGCTGATACCGTTGCCCAAACCCCGCTTTTTTTGGGTGAAGGTAATGTTCCAGGCAATTTAGCCCTGACACCATCTGTTGAGTACCCGACAGTAATGAGTGTTGCTAACTTAGGGAACTATGATGAGACGGTTAAAAGCGTAGGATATTTTGATTCAAATAAGTGCTATGGGTATGAGTACAGTGCAACAGAATCAGAGAGACATTTTTATCCCGTTAGTGTTAGCGCAGATTATACCTGTCCAGGGGATGTCTGGAGCGGAAACTATCTAAATTGGGCTGCGACCTCAACAATTGACCCATTTCGTTGGGCGTTAACTGGTGGGTATCGAGTTAAAGATACCGTAACAGAGACATGGATTGAAAAAGCACGCCATACGGGACAAGGTAGCCTTTTCCCAACTAGAACGATTTCAGGTGCAGCGGTTGTTAATAATGCTACGCCATTTTCTACTTCAAGTATCACGACCTATGTGAACGGTGAAGGTAATAAAATGGATTTTCAGTTACCTAATGGACACGGGTTTTCAAACACAGCTCCAGGAGTAGATGCCCCGGTCTTTAGTGATACTGACTTTGGCTCTATATCTATGACTCAATTTGGTTCAGGTACGGTTGAACGTAGTTCCGAGTATTCCTATGAGGCGGGAGGTTTTTCCCTTAAGAAAAGAACAAATAGTGATCCAAATGGCGCGAGGATAAAGGTCGTTGATGCAGGTACTGTTGATTATGATAATTTTGTCTTTACTGGGAGGATCTATCGACCTGTTGGTGGCCCAACAAATGGGGGGTCAGATCGATTAGCTTTGTCAGATAGTAATGGTAACGGCTATGGTTTTTCAGTGTCTGGTGGTTCGATAAAGGTTGAAAAGCGTACAAAAAGTGGTTCATCAGTTAGTACTAATACGTTAGGTAGTAGTGTTTCGATTAGTCGGCCAACAGGGAGTTGGTATAGTTTTGTTTTTGAATCTGTATCGGGGAATAAGTTTAAATTAACCGTTTATAATGAAGGCGGTACAGAGTTAGGAAGCGTCACCAGCAGCTCATCCTCATCCCATTCAGATTTTAACTATTTATTTATTCATGGTGGTTCTGATTATTTTATTGATGATTTAAGTATTGTTGAGAGTGATGGAGGCGGTGGTATTGCTTACCATGCTATATCTGGTGATCGTTTTGAAACTAGCGTACGCGTTAAAGTATGCGATCCTGCCGTAGGTGTTGAAGATAACTGTCGGCTGTATGGTTCGAACTGGAAGCCTGAAGGGCTAATTCAACGCTATTCCGATAATGTACGTTATAGTGTATTTGGCTATTTAAATGATGATAACGGCCTGCGAGACGGCGGTGTATTGAGGGCTAAGCAAAAGTTTGTTGGGCCTGAGCAATTAGATCCTAGTTCTGGGTTAATAGCGAATCCAAATAAAGAGTGGGATGAAAGTACCGGTATTTTAATTCAAAATCCTGATGCGAGTGATGCGAGCGATGCCGCTGGTTATTATGGGGTGACCATTAATGATAGCGGTGTGATCAATTATATTAATAAGTTTGGTCAGCTTAATTCTAATTCTTTTAAAAGTATCGACCCTGTTAGTGAGCTGTATTACACCGCGTTGCGTTATTATAAAAATCAATCAAATGTTGCGGCATATTATTCTAAATCCCCTGCTCATAACTCTTCACCTAGCACTGGAACAATCTCGCAGTGGGTAGATAATTTTCCGGTAGTTAGAAGTTGGGATGACCCAATTCAATACGCTTGTCAGAAAAACGTGGTATTGGGAATTGGTGATGTGAACACTCATAGGGACAAAAACTTGCCTGGTAATACTTCAAGCACGAATGAGCCAACAAAACCCGCAGAAGTTAGCAGTGACACTACAGTTAATGTACGAACTGCCACAGATCTTATAGCTGATTTGGAAGGTATTAGTATTGATACAGGGGCAGGTAGTTATTCTGGACGTAATAACTCGGCATTTATGGCAGGTCTTGCCTACGATGCCAATACTTCAGATATTCGAGATGATTTTGCAGGCACCCAAACCGTTCAGACCTACTGGGTAGATGTGCTGGAAGGGCAGGTTCTTCAAGATAAAAGGGATAACCAATTTTGGCTAACAGCTAAATATGGAGGGTTTGAAGTACGCAAACACCCTAGTTGTGCAATATCAACCTATACGCCGGTGGGGACTGAATGTGACGAGCAGAGTTTAGGTAATCCATACTCGAGAGTTGATCAGTTGCCAGAGTGGTGGTGGCATACAAATACAGATATTTTGGATCCTAACTCGGGTAGCGATTATAAAAGAACGGATACTTATTATACTGCAGGTGATGCGCAGAAAATGGTGGATGGCTTAACCGAAGCCTTTGCTTCAATCTCTGCATCTGTTCGTGGTGCCGCTTCTGCTTTGACAGCGAATACCTCGCGTTTAGGTACTGACTCGGCATTATTCAATGCGCTTATGGATACTACTTTATGGTCAGGTGACTTAGTTGCCCGAGGCATCAGTTCTACAGGCGTATTGGATACTGCTGATACGTGGAGTGCAGCAGCCATAATGGATGCTATTCCTGAAGCTGATCTAAGCAGTCGGAAAATATTTACCAGTACTTATGCAGCTAAAGACGCCTTAACAGGCGTTACCTTAAATTCTGGAGGGGTAGAATTTAAATGGAGTAGTTTATCTGCTGAGCAGAAAGAAATGCTGCAGGTGACGCCAGCGAGCGGCCCTTTAACTACAGAAGCTGTTGCTCAGCAACGATTAGATTATTTACGCGGAAGTCGTACACTAGAGCAGACGAATATTAATACATCTAACCCTTTTCGCCAGCGTAGCAGTCGTTTGGGCGATATCGTAAATTCTTCACCTCAGTACGTTAATAAAAATAACTATGGCTATAGCGCGTTAGGAACGCCTTTTCCTGCGTCTGTAGGCAGTGATTACCTCAGTTATCGACAATCAGCTACTTATATTGCGAAACCACCTATTATTTTGGTGGGTGCGAATGATGGGATGCTTCATGTATTCGACGCATCCTTAGGGGCTGATGGCGGGAAAGAACTCTTTGCTTATGTGCCATCAGGCGTATTTAGTAATTTGTATGAGTTAGTCTATCCAGAGTACAGCCATCGTTATTATGTTGATGGTATTCCTCGAGTGTTTGATGCATGGTTTGATCCTGTGGATGTGCCAACGGGAATTAGTTCTGGTTGGAAATCTGTGGTTGCTGTAACGCCTGGAGCTGGTGGGTCTGGAGTATCTTTATTAGATGTTAGTGATCCCGAAAACATGACTAAAGATGAGGTTTTATGGGAGTTTTCTCATGAGGATATGGGGGCTTTGATCCAGCAGCCTTACATTGCACCTTTACATAATGGCAAGTTTGGTGTGATTGTGACAAGCGGCTTTTCTCATGGCGCGTCAGAGGGGCACATATGGGTTTTAAATATTGCAGATGGTTCTATCATTCGAGATATTGTTGTGCCGACTACTGGCGGACTGGGTCAGCCAGCCATTGTCGATTTAAATAGAGATAAAATAGCTGACCGAATTATCGTAGGAGATACTTTGGGTAATGTTTGGCGTTTCGATATTACTAGCTCATTACCTGCCAGCTGGTCGTCACCGACTTCTTTGCATAGTGGCGTAACTCCTGTCCCATTTTTTGTTGCTAAAGATGCATCGGGAATACGTCAGCCGATTACAGGGCCGGTAAATACTGCATTTGATAGCAAAGGGCGCCATATGGTGTTGTTTGGTACGGGTAGTTATTATCTGAGTGGCGACAACCAGATAAATGCCACACCTCAAGTACAATCTTTATATGGGGTATTAGATACGGGTGCAGTTATCAGTGATCGAACCCAGCTTTTACAACAAGAAATACTGTTTGAAGGTTATATTGGGGCTAACGGGGCTAGAGTGACAACTGATAATGAGTTGCAGTCGTCCGATAAAGGGTGGTACTTAGATCTGGCATGGAGTGCAGTACAGGGAGGCCCCGGTGGAATAGGTGAATTGGTTGATACTCGACCGGTGTTAAGAATAGGTCAAATGATTGTCGCAACCAAGATACCTTCCTCGGACCCATGTTTGGCAGGGGGGAGTAGCTGGATTATGGCGCTAGATTATGAAACAGGTGGAGCATTGAATAGCACCACATTTGATTATGACGAGGATGGAAACTTTACCGCCTCTGATTTAGTCGCCGTACCTACTACGGATGAAGATGGGAATCCAATTGTTGAGAATCAGATCGGGTCTGGCTTAATGCTCCAAGGTGGAGGGTTTGCTAACCTAGGAGATGGATCTTTTGTTAACGAAATACCGCCAGATGATAGTTCTTCGACAACTATAAGGGCTTGTCTCAGTAATAGTAGTAGTACTGGTATTACCTGTCCTGAATTTAATGGGGCATTTAGCCAAGGGCGAAAAGGATGGAGAGAGGTAAGGTGATGCAAAGGAAACGTGAGCAGGGCTTTTCTTTATTAGAATTAATGATTGTTGTAGCGATTATCGGTATTTTGGCATCGATAGCTTACCCTAGCTATCAAGAAAGTGTTGCAGAAGGGCGTAGGGTTGACGCACAAGCGAATCTTTTGTCGTTGTCTCAGCATATGGAACGGGAGTATACGGAGGATGGTACTTATGCCGGGGCTTCTCTTCCTTATAATGAGACACCGAAGGATGGTGATGATAAGTTCTATGATCTTGCTCTGACTGTACAAACGGCTACTACTTATACTATTAGAGCTCGACCTAAGAACGGTATGGCGGGTGATCGTTGTGGTGATATTTCTATTAATCATATAGGACAAAAAACTGCAGCTGAATCTGACTGTTGGTAGGAAAATCTAATAATTTAATTTACCAACCTGCAATGGATTGCGGGGGGATATATGGAAAAAGGATACTCTTCCGGTCGGTGCTGGCTGTTACCTATTGGTTTTTCAAAAGGTTTTTCTCTTATTGAGTTGTTATTGGCGTTAGCCTTGCTCTCAATCGTCTTGTTTGTGGGTGTGCCTAGCTTCTCTGCAGTACTATCAAGAGTGCAGGTTGATGCAGATGTGTCTTCTATTCGAGGAGGCCTTTCTTTTGCACGGATGTTGGCTCTGACCGCACGCAAAGAGGTCATTGTTTGTCGTTGGGATGGGGACAGTAATTGTACGGGTGACAGCGGAAGTGGTTCACTGATATGGCCGGCAGGAATGCTTGTATATATTGATGAGGATAGCGACGGGACATGGAACCCTTTAACTGACAGTGTTCTTAAAGTTATTCCGTTTTCAGCTCATAATGAAGTTTCATGGAATAATGGAGAAAAGGTTGTTTTTCAATCTGATGGAAGTAGTCCAGGATATAATGGAACTTTCAGTATAGTTGATGATACAGGCGAGCTTTCGGCGGAGTTAGTTCTTTCAATGACAGGTCGTTTACGTAATAAAACTTTATAATAAAATGATCTTGTTCATGGTATCTACGCTGGCTTACCGGCACAATATAGCCCATTTCTAATGTGTTGGAATTATATATGTCTGACTTTCTAATTATCGGTGGTGGTGTGATCGGCATGATGTTGACGCGTGAGTTGGCGCAGTCAGGTGCGGAAGTAACCATCGTAGATCGTAAAGCCTGTGCAAAAGAAGCTTCTTGGGCGGGAGGAGGAATTGTTTCTCCGCTGTACCCTTGGCGATATCCCGATGCTGTTACTCAGCTCGCTACATGGTCGCAAAGTAGTTATATACATCTATCTCAAGATCTACTTGAAGAAACTGGTTGTGACCCTGAGCTTCGCCAGAAAGGGATGTTTATGGTTGATGTTGAAGATCATCAAGAGGCCCTTGTTTGGGCGAAAAAGTTCCATCGCCCACTTCGGGAAGTGGATGCCTCTTTTGTTTATCAAAAAGAGCCCCATGTAGCTAAAGACGTTGATAATGCCTTATGGATGCCTGAAGTTTGTAGTATTCGAAATCCTCGATTAGGTCGTTCGCTACGAGAAAGTTTGGTAAAAAACCCTAAAGTAACTGTGCTTGAGCATCATGAGGTGGAAAGCTTCTTAACCGCTGGAAATCGAGTTTTAGGTATTAAAACAAATCAGGGAGAAGTTCGTGGCGATAATATAATTATAGCTGCGGGAGCTTGGAGTGCTGATCTGCTCCAGCTGGTAGGGAAAAGTCTTCCCATTGAACCTGTTCATGGGCAGATGATGTTGTTTAAAGCGGTTCCTGGCTTAGTTAATCGCGTCGTTCTTAAAGGTGGGCGTTATGTTATTCCGAGGAATGATGGGCGAGTATTGGTGGGTAGTACGCTTGAGCATTTTGGATTTAATAAGCAGACCACCGAAGAGGCGGCTAGCTCACTTTATGAAACCGCTTTAGGTATTATTCCTGAGTTAGAAAATTATAAAGTGGAACACCATTGGTCAGGCCTGCGTCCGGGATCGCCAGAAGGAATACCTTATATAGGTTTAGTTCCTGAATTTGAAAACCTGTATCTAAATGCCGGCCAATATAGAAATGGTTTAGTGTTGGCGCCAGCATCTACACGTTTGCTTGTGGATATTTTATTGGGGCAGGAGACGATCATCCCCGCCAACCCTTATCGAGTGGATCGATAAATTCTAAGATAAGGCTTTGGAAGAAGGTTCACCTCCGATAGAGATTCAGTACCATTCTGTTCACGGGTGAGCTCTTGTTAAAGAGAGCTTACCCTGTTGTCAGCCTAATCGTAGATGGTTGGAATGGGTGCGCGTTTGTGTTCAGTTTTTATATAGATATCGATAATACGTTGCACGATCTCCTTAGAAACGGGCTTGCCTTCTAGAAAATCGTCTATTTCATCATAGCTAAGGCCGAGCGCGTGTTCATCTGCTTTTTGTGGCGTTAAGCACTCTAGGTCTGCTGTTGGTGTTTTGTCTACCAATTCCATTGGTGCGCCGAGTGTTTTTGCCAATAAACGGACTTGACGTTTGCTCAGTCCAAAGAGCGGAGCTAAATCGCAGGCACCATCACCCCATTTTGTATAAAAGCCAGTTAGATTCTCGGCCGAATGATCTGTACCAAGTACTAAGGCACCTACTATGCCGGCTACTTCATACTGGGCAACCATACGTGCTCGGGCTTTTACATTGCCTTTCGCAAAATCTACTGCAGCTTCTGAGGCTCTATTTAAACCGACAGTATTAAGGGACGTGCATACTTCGCTATGAATGCCTTCAACGCCAGGTTTTACGTTGACAGTAATGCGCTGTGTGGGCTGAATAAAGTCGAGAGCCATCTGAGCATCATCTTCGTCATGTTGACTGCCAAATGGTAAGCGCATAGCAATAAAACTATATTCATTGCTGTTACTTTCTGCGTTGAGTTCATCTACTGCAAGTTGGGCAAGTCGGCCACAGGTGGATGAATCCACACCACCACTGATGCCTAATACTAGGCTTTTGAGCTTAGATCTTTTTAGCGTTTTTTTTATAAATGCAGTTCTACGCGTGATTTCTGTTGTAGGGTCAACTTCCGCTAAAACTTTCATCTCTTGAATAATGGTTTCGGCCTGCATTGTAAGTCTCTCTGCTTAGTTGAACGCTTTCAATATGATTATGCTACTTGAATTGGGTGTTGTAGGTAAATTATGTTTTAGTATTTAGCCATTAAAAAAGGCACCCTAAGGTGCCTTTGTTATGAGTTAGTTACTTTCGTCTTCATCATCGAAGACGCCAAATGTGATAGTGCTAAAAATACCACGTTCAGGCTTTGGTGCCTCTTGGCTCATCCTAATAGGTGTAGCTACAGGGGCTTCTTTAGCGTCACTGAAAAGGTCGAAGGTTGCGGCATCAAATAAGGTTTTTTCTCCTTTGTAGACAGGAGTGTATTGATATTCTGGGAAGTTTTTAGCTAAGACCGATTGGGTATCTGCTGCTAAGTCTTGCTGCCCTAAATGAGTATAGGCTTCTATCATGACGGCAAGAGCATCAGGAACCGCAGGGGTTTCTTGCATGTTTTCAATAACATAGCGGCCACGATTGATTGCAGCGACAAAGGCTTCACGTTGGATATAGTAACGAGCTACATGCACCTCATAGGCGGCCAAACGGTTTTTTAGATAGACCATACGTTTCTGTGAGTCAGGAGCATATTGGCTATCAGGGTAGCGGTTAACCAGCGTTGAGAAGCTTTCAAAAGAATCAAGCGCGGCGCCTGGGTCTCGTTGTGTCTCATCGATAGGTAAATATTGTGTGATCCATGAGATGTCTTGTTCAAAGGAAGTCAGGCCTTTGAGGTAGTAAGCGTAATCAATATTTTCATGGTTTGGATGTAAGCGAATAAATCGATCCGCGGCAGCGCGTGCAGCTTCAGGTTCGTAGCTGTTATGGTAAGCGTAGATCAATTCTAGCTGAGCTTGTTCTGAAAACCGTCCGAAGGGATAGCGAGCTTCCAGCAGTTGCAGTTTCTCAATTGCTAGATCGTAGTTCTGTTGATCCATAGCAGACATAGCTTCTTTATAAAGCTGTTGTTCGGGGATATCCGGTATCTCTTGGATATCTTCAAACCATGAGCATGCCGTTGTCATAAAACAGAACAAAGCAATAATAAGTAATTTGGTCATTCGCATCTTTTATTAATCCCAGTGTAGTCTCGGGCCCGAACGGTTATACTGGGCACAAAGAGGCTATAAGCAATTCAACGGCCTATTTAACCACAACTGGTTGGGCCTGTTAACACACTCAGGCCTAACAATTAAGAAAGTTCTGCTAGGTTCTGATGTCTGATCAAATACAACTCCAAGCACAAGTGGGAAATGATCTCGTTGGTAAGCGACTTGATCAAGCTGTAGCCCAGCTATTTCCAGATTACTCTCGTTCTCGCCTACAAGGCTGGATTAAAGACGGCTCGCTAACTGTTGATGGGGACGTAAAGCGCCCTCGTGATAAATTGTTTGGTGGCGAAATTGTCGCTATTGATGCTGAACTTGAGATGATCGAAGATCATAAACCGCAAAATATACCGCTTGATATTGTTTATGAAGATGAGCATATTCTGATCGTCAATAAGCCTGCAGGTTTAGTGGTTCACCCTGCCGTTGGACATCGAGACGGTACGTTATTAAATGCATTGCTCTACCATTGTCCAGAGATAGCTCAAGTCCCTAGAGCAGGTATTGTTCATCGACTTGATATGGATACAACAGGATTGATGGTGGTTGCTAAAACAATCGTGGCACAAACGGAATTAGTTACGCAGCTACAAGAGCGCTCTATGGGGCGTGAATACGAAGCAGTTGTTAATGGTGTAATGACGGGTGGTGGTATGGTTGATGAACCTATGGGGCGCCACTCTAAACATCGTCAGAAGATGGCGGTGGTCGGTGTAGGTAAGGAAGCGGTTACTCACTATCGCGTATTGAAAAAGTTACGTGCCCATACACATATTCGTTTAAAACTTGAAACGGGGCGTACCCATCAGATCCGTGTGCATATGGCGCATATTAATTACCCGCTTGTGGGTGATCAGCTTTATGGTGGTCGCTTTCGACTCCCAAAAGGTTGTAGTGAGGATATGCTGCAAACCTTGCGGAATTTTAAACGCCAAGCTTTACATGCTAAAAAACTGGAGCTTTGGCATCCACATAGTGGTGAGTTGGTTTCTTGGGAGGTGGACCTTCCTGATGACTTTAAACATTTGCTGGATGTGCTTACCGTTGACGCAGAAGCATCGAATGATGAGATTTGATAGGACGTGAAATTTATACCGGCTAAGTGGCAAGCTCCCTCCAAGGTTCATGCGCTAACTACAACACGTTTAGATGGTGTTAGTCAGGGCGTTTATCAAGGATTGAATCTTGGTGATCATGTGTCTGATCGGATTGTTGATGTACAGGACAATCGTCAAAAACTGATAGCTGAACTGAACTTAACGATCCCCCCGCAGTGGTTATCACAAGTACATGGTACCGATTTGATTCAAGCGTGTGGGGATGGGGTTCGACGTGAAGCTGATGGTTGTTGGACGGATGAGCTAGGCTTAGCTTGTATTGTTATGACTGCGGATTGTTTGCCGGTTTTTTTTACCAATTCAGCAGGCAGTAAAGTAGCTGTTGCCCATGCAGGTTGGAGAGGTTTGCTAAATGGGGTATTGGAAAATACGTTAAAAGTTTTCCAAGATCCATCCGATCTGCATGTTTGGTTTGGGCCCGCTATTGGCCCTAAGGCCTTTGAGGTAGGTTCTGAGGTGTATGAGCAGTTCTGTGATTCTAGTTTAGAAGCTGAATCTGCGTTTTCTAAAATTGATGATACCCATAACAAGTATTTAGCAGATATTTATTCTTTAGCTTCACAGCGATTAAAAAAAGCAGGTGTTGTTAATATCACCAGCTCTTCTCTTTGCACTTATTCAGATGCAGAACGTTTTTATTCCTATCGTCGAGATGGTGAAACAGGACGATTAGCCAGTTTGATTTGGATTGAATAATTCAAGTTTTCTAACTTTATCTTATGAATCTTTATTAGGAGACAAGTTTGCCTGAGGTAACTATAAAGCCTGCATCATTTGTGGACCTGCTCACAGTAATTCCGAACCTATTAATAGATCTCAAATATTTTACTGGGGATAACTTTGTAGGCGTTCCTATCAATGGTTATGAACGAAATGTCGGTTTGATAACAAACCCAGCGGCTCAGGCGTTACTCCGCGTTCAGCATGAACTCGCTCATTTTGGGCTAGGTCTTAAAGTATTCGATGCTTACCGTCCTCAACGAGCTGTTAACCATTTTATTCAGTGGTGTGAGGAGGAAAACGAATGTGTGACTCAAGCGCGTTTCTTTCCTGATTTAGATAGAAGTAAGCTATTCAGTAAGGGTTATTTAGTTCGTCACTCTAGCCATAGCCGCGGCAGTACTGTTGATTTGACATTAATTGACCTGTCTAGCGGAGAAGAGCTGGAAATGGGAACTGAGTTTGATTTCTTTGGGGTTGAATCATGGATTGATAGTCAGACGATCTCTTCTCAAGCTCGAGCTAATCGTATGTTGCTACAAGGGTTAATGATGCAGCATGGTTTTGTTCCTTATCACCATGAATGGTGGCACTTTACCTTGCAGGGTGAGCTTTATACAGATACTTATTTTGACTTTATAATTGAATAAGTTTGTTTTATTTAAAAGAATACGAGATATATGAATCGGGCTTCCTAATGTTTTGCGGGAAGAGTAGATGATTTTTTACTATATTCGTAATATTAGATAATTGTTTTTTATTTAGGCTGATATCTGTTAAAACCTTAAGTGATTAACTTACAATTTTTCTTATTTAGGCTAAGAATTAGCTTACTTCTAACGTACTTCCCGCCTAAATTGCTGTGAAAGTGGCTATCACTGATATGGCTCAGGTATAGTTAATCTGTTCTGTGTGACAGTGTCTATTGCTTCATGTTGGTTATTTTGAAGCTATAAGGGATTAATAATGACAGATTATAAAGTTTTATTCACAGGCTCAGTGTGTTCAGGTAAAACCACAGCTATTCGCTCATTGAGTGATATTGAGACGGTTGATACTGATGCCCGCGTAAGTGATTCTGCTATTCGCCGTAAGCGAAAAACCACAATCGCCATGGATTATGGCGTTCTTGATCTATCCGATAGCGCCCGTCTGCATCTTTATGGGACGCCGGGACAAGAACGTTTTAAGTTTATGTGGGAAGTAATGATGAGTGACTTAGTGCATGACGCTGAGGGGCTTGTTTTGTTGGTGGATAATACGCGTAATGATCCTTTTAAAGATATCCGCTTTTATGTGGAAGAGTTCCGAGATTTTATTGTTCGTCGCCGCCTGATTATTGCAGTCACTCATTCCGATGAAAAAGCAGACCCTGACCATGATTATTATATGCAAGAGCTCAAAGCTATGGGCTTGTTTACAACCGTTATTTTTATTGATGCACGAGACCCTTCCTCGGTACTTAAAATAGTAAAAGAGTTGGTGGGGCAACGAGAAAAAGATATTGCTTGGCCTGAACTAGAGCAACGTTTGGCCGTCAATAGCACAATGCCTCAGGCAAGTGGAGAAGGCGACTCTCCTGCAATTGGGGTTAATGAAGAGGTCACATTACTTGAAGCGGCGATGAATACACGAGGCATTACAGGCGCAATTCACCTTGGGGCTGATCGCAAAGTTTTGAGCTCTAATGTTAGTAGTAAACAAAATAAAGAATTACTACGTTCAATGATTAATTTAGTGACTGCATTAGAAGCTAAGGCTTCTTTTCTAGGGCATATAGATGATTTGGTTTTATATGGCCCGCAGCAAGAAACCCTCTCTGTATTTGTTGAAGAGGAACAGGCACTTGGATTGTGTTCCCATAAAGATTTAAGTATCAATGTGGTTAAACAGCAAGCTGTGGATCTTTTGCAGTGGAGTCGGCGATGAATGAATTACTTGGAACAATAGATAAACCTAATGTTGTTGAAAGTAGTTGTTTTCTTGAAGGGAAAGAGGTGACCACATCTTCTTTTACTAAAGCAAATCGACATTATGAGACAGTTGCAAGGCAGACGTTTAGCTATATATTTTTAAATGTTGGTAAGCATAAAAGCAAACATAACGAGGCTCACCTAGAAATAGGTGATAAACGTTTAAGTGGCTTTCTGTTAAAAGCAAATAGAGTACTCGTTTGTTTGTCGGAGAAAGAAACTAACATCTCCGATGTAAGGGCTCATATTCAGCAGGTTCAGCATCTTATTGCAAAAGCTGAAGTTGAGCGCATGCTCGCCTAGATAGGAGCTAAAAGATTCTATCTATTACGTCCTGTCTAAGGTGTTCGACTTATTCGTCATATCAATCCAGTGTTAAGCATGCGATAAATATCACCTTATTAGATGAAAATTTGAATATTTTTTGAGGTGTTTTAGTTTTCGTTCAGCTGAGTATCGCTACACTGATACTACTAATGTTCCCCTGAAATAAGGAATGCATGAATGAAGGATTATAAGATCCTATTCACAGGGTCAGTTTGCTCAGGAAAGACAACAGCGATTCGCTCAGTCAGTGATATTGAAACACTTGATACGGATGCTCAGGCCAGTGATGTAACGGTTAGGCGTAAAAAAAATACTACGATAGTTATGGATTACGGCGTTTTAGACTTAAATACTGAGACGCGTGTTCATCTTTATGGAACACCAGGGCAAGAACGATTTCGTTTTATGTGGGATATGCTAACCAGTGAGTTTGCCCACGATGCTATTGGGATGGTCCTTTTAGTAGACAATACGCGCAAAGACCCTTTTCGAGATATACGTTTTTATGCGAAAGCGTTTGGTGATTACCTGCGTAAACGTAGATTAATTATTGCTGTTACTCATTCAGATGTGGAACCTAACCCAGATTACAATCGTTACTTAAGCGAGTTAAAAGATCTCGGGGTTATGAGTACGGTTATGTTTGTCGATGCTAGAGACCCTCGAGCAATTTTAGGTGTTATTGAGGAGTTAATTTCAGCGGTAGAAAGAGATATAGATTGGGACCAGGTTCGGGATCGATTACTGGATATTAATGGTTTCTCCCTTGATTTTTATAAGCCTTTATATGAAGAAACCCTTTTAGATGCAGCGATGAATAAGCGAGGGGTTTTAGGCGCTATGCATATTGGAGAAGGGCAAGATCTACTGTGTTCTAATATTGATGATGCCTCTATTAAATCATTGTTGCTCAATATTAATCGTTTAACTGATGCTATATCGGAAAAGGCGAGTTTTTTAGGTGCGGTTAATAATGTTGTTATTGCTGGCCCTAAGGTCGACACCTTATCGGTCTTTAATGATCAAAATCAGTCTTTATGTTTAAAATCAGATAAGGATATATCGCTGCCTGTATTGAAGCAGCAGGCAGGTGATTTGCTGCAATGGAGTATCGACAATGACTATTTGGCATGAGATGCAGGATAAAGGGTTAATACTCTACGGTTGTGTATTACAAAATGGGGATGTGCAGGCATCTAGCTTCCCTCCTGAAGCTAAAAAACAGCTCTCTGTTGCTAAACAAGCATTGGCATATATCTTTCGCTCTGTTGAAAAAAGCGCTGAAAGTCACGATGAAGCTCACTTAGAAATTGGAGACTGCTTATTTAGCGGCTTTCAGCTAGATCCTAATACGCTACTTATCTTTTTAAGTGAACACGATAACGATACATTGCAGATTCGACAGTTTGTGAGTAAAAACAAAGAGCGCTTTCTAGCATTATAGCGTTGGCTCATTTTGTTTTAATATAAGAGTTCTCTAATTTTTGTTTATTTTCCTCTTGAAGCGAACGACTTTCACCCTCATATCTCTGATATACGATTCATTATTTAATTGCCCTAGCCTTACATAACACGAGGATAGAGGTGTATTGGATTAATCAGCGGAGGGCATATGCGTCCAGATAAATTTACATCTCAACTGCAAGAAGCTCTGGCAGACGCTCAATCTTTAGCTGTAGGCCGAGACCATAACTACATTGAACCTGTTCATATTTTACAAGCCTTATTAGAACAGCAGCAGGGTAGTTCTGTGCAGCTATTGGCGCAAGCGGGTGCTGATATGCAGCGCTTAAAAAATCAAACGACACAGTACATCGACCGTTTACCAAGTGTACAAAACCCTGATGGTGAGATTCGTTTCTCTCAAGATGTTGCACGCGTCTTTAACAAAACAGATAAGATCGCCCAGCAACGGGGCGATCAATATATTGCCAGTGAACTGATTCTTTTAGCTTTGCTAGATGATAAATCTGATGCAGGTAAAGCGCTGCGCGAATCAGGTATAAGCAAAGACAGATTAGAAGCTGTTATCAATCAAATTCGTGGAGGGGAATCGGTGCAAGATCCTAATGCAGAAAGTAATCGTCAAGCTTTAGATAAGTATTGTATTGATCTGACTGAACGTGCTGAATCGGGCAAGCTCGATCCTGTAATAGGACGTGATGATGAGATTCGTCGAACAATTCAGGTGTTACAGCGCCGTACTAAAAACAACCCTGTACTTATAGGGGAGCCTGGTGTTGGTAAAACCGCCATTGTGGAAGGGCTTGCACAGCGTATTGTTAATGGTGAAGTTCCTGAGGGGCTTAAGCGTAAAAAAGTGCTCTCGCTTGATATGGGATCGCTCATTGCTGGTGCGAAATTCCGAGGTGAATTTGAAGAGCGTCTAAAAGCTGTATTGAATGAGCTATCTAAACAGGAAGGGCAGGTTATTCTGTTTATCGATGAGCTACATACCATGGTGGGCGCAGGCAAGGGCGAAGGCTCAATGGATGCCGGTAACATGTTAAAACCGGCTTTGGCTCGTGGTGAACTACATTGTGTGGGTGCCACAACGCTGGACGAATACCGTCAATATGTAGAAAAAGATGCAGCTCTTGAACGTCGTTTCCAGAAAGTTATTGTTGATGAGCCCGATGAAGAATCCACTATTGCCATTTTGCGTGGTTTAAAAGAGCGGTATGAGATTCATCATGCGGTTGATATTACAGACTCTGCAATTATTGCTGCGGCTAAATTGTCCCAGCGATATATCACAGATCGCCAACTTCCCGACAAAGCGATAGATCTAATCGACGAAGCCGCTTCCCGTATTCGTATGGAGATGGATTCTAAACCGGAAGATATGGATCGCTTAGAGCGTCGTTTAATTCAGTTGAAAATGGAACGAGAGGCGCTAAAAAAAGAGAAAGACGCTGCAGCGAAACAGCGTTTAAAAGAGCTTGAAGAAACTATAGGCAATATCGAAAAAGAGTTCTCTGATCTGGACGAAATTTGGAAAGCCGAAAAGTTAGCATTGCAAGGCTCTCAAAAAGTGAAAGAGGAGTTAGATTTAGCACGTATCGAACTTGAAAAGCATACCCGTGCGGGTGATCTTCAGAAGATGTCTGAGCTACAGTATGGTCTTATTCCAGAGCTTGAGAAGGAGCTTGCCGCTACTGCCCAAGCAGAAGAACAGGGGCAACAGGAAACTAAACTACTGCGTAATAAAGTGACTGAGGAAGAGGTCGCTGAAGTGGTTTCTCGTTGGACGGGTATTCCAGTCAATCGCATGCTGGAAGGTGAGCGAGAAAAACTATTACGTATGGAATCAGAGCTGCATAGCCGTGTGATCGGGCAAGATGAGGCTGTGATTGCTGTCTCTAATGCGGTACGCCGTTCTCGTGCGGGATTGTCAGATCCTAATCGTCCTAATGGTTCATTTTTATTTTTAGGCCCAACAGGTGTAGGTAAAACCGAGCTTTGCAAAGCGTTAGCTAGCTTTTTATTTGATACTGAAGATGCGATGGTGCGTATCGACATGTCAGAGTTTATGGAAAAACACTCCGTTGCACGTTTGATCGGTGCGCCTCCCGGTTATGTCGGTTATGAAGAAGGGGGGTACCTGACTGAGGCAGTGCGGCGTAAGCCTTACTCTGTTTTACTGTTGGATGAAGTCGAAAAAGCCCATCCTGATGTTTTTAATATTCTTCTACAGGTATTGGAAGATGGCCGCTTAACTGATGGTCAAGGGCGTACAGTCGATTTCCGCAATACCATCGTAGTGATGACCTCTAATTTAGGGTCTGACCTTATTCAAAACTTCAGTGATGACGATGATTATCAGCTCATGCATAACGCGGTAATGGAGTCAGTGGGTATGCACTTCCGTCCAGAAGTGATTAACCGTATTGACGAAGTCGTCGTGTTCCATAGCTTGAAAAAAAGCCAGGTGGCAGGTATTGCTACTATTCAGTTGCAACGTTTACAAGACCGTTTGGCTGAGCGGGATCTAAGTCTCACATTAACAAGTACAGCATTAGATAAGCTGGTGGATGTAGGCTTTGAGCCTGTGTATGGGGCAAGGCCGTTAAAACGAGCGATTCAGCAGTGGATAGAAAATCCGCTGGCGCAGGAGATATTAGCGGGTAAGTATCTCCCGGGCACAGAGATTGCTGTAGATGTAGAGCAAGGGGAGTTTGTTTTTAGATAGGTTGTATCAGCTTCGATACGAAGGCTGATACTTGCTTCTATAAAAATGCTCGATGTATTGCATCGGGCATTTTTATACCTTTTATTTGTTATCGCGTAGGTTTGTCTAGAGCTGTTATTTATTTACCACCCTATAGGTCGTCGGCTGTGCCTCTTTTCGATTTTAAGTTCCAATACGCTTTGGTGTGATTGTTTTTTCCGGCTATCTGTCGCTGATTTCGTAGGTAATGTCTCACCGTTTTTGCGGACTCTGATTCGAAAGCGGCCCACACGACATCTATGTCAGTTATCTGTCTTATTATGGCTAATATTCGGGTAGATTGAATCTCCGGCGGGCATATTACTCTATGTACTTGGTCGGCAACTAATAGGTCTTTATTCTCAAAATAACTTTGTTCATCTTCGGATTCGCTAATGATAATTATGTAGGGTGGTAATGGATTCAGCCAATGCTCAAGTATACCTGCCATTGCAGGATAAGCGGTTTCATCGGCAATCAGTAGGGCTTGTCCATTCGATAAGTGGGGGTGCTTATCTTTTGCTTCAGAGCGGCTCATAATAATATCGCCAGCGCTGAGTTCGTTAGCCCATTGACTGCCTGGGGTTTTTCCATGTGTGAAGATGTCTATATATCCTTGGTTATGAAAACGAGCATTTTTATCTTTTTTCCATGATTTTCGGAGCGTATAAAGGCGAACATCCTTGTTCGCGCTTTGTAAGAGCTTTTGACGATTCTTACTGGATAAGTGCTTCATCAATGAGACAAAAATATGATCGAAAAGTTTTTTGCTCCAATGTTTTTTATTCGCTTTTAGAGTACCCGAGTGAGGGCGCTTTTTAAGCGTTTTTAGCAAAAAAGCATAAGCGTAACCCGGATAATATGCAGGAAGTTCGGTCGTACTTTCAATGGTTAAACGTACCATGTTTGTGGTGATTTTTTGTTTATCTATGATCTTAAAAAAGTGTTTGCCCGCGCCGCTAAAATCACGCCCTTGTTGAACGATAGAGGCATAGGCTTGATAGAGAATTTTATCCTCTAATTCCCCTTCAATTTCGAAAGGCACAAAAATTTTTGTGCTCTGAAGAGTCGTATTTAAGTGAACGATAATGTCCATGCCTTCTTGAAAAACGTCTAAAACGCTTGCTGATACAATAGTAGCCTCGTGTAGGGACTTTATTTGAGATAGGTGACTTTTTGCAATTGCTAAAAGCTCTTCCGTATGATCTTGATTAACATGATCAATAATATCTATTTTTTTATCTATGTCCGGTATAGGCGTGTAGGTGTCCATAGGTCTCGGTATTTCATTCGATAGGAAAGGAGTCATATAGAGGCGCAATGCTGCCTCTATCATTAAGATATTGAGAGACAATAGCCTTATTACATGCGGTAAGTCGCGCTAATACCTACAGATAGGTCTTGACCCACTGCTGCTAAGGAGTCTGCTCTGTAATACAAAATATTTTCATCGGTTAGATTTTTAATAAAACCGTTAATAGTTAAGTCACCGTTTACGTATTGGAAACGTGCATTAGTAAGTAAATAATCACCGGCCATATCATTATTAGTGTTATTCAGATCAGAATAATATTCGCCAACATAAGTTATGTCGGCACCGAAAGACCATTTGTTGCCAATGTGCTGGGTAAAACCTAAACCTAAATTCGTTTCGGGTGCGCCAGAAAGTTGGTTTCCTTTATTTGCGGTGTTTGATGTGTACTCATCGATTTCACTGCGTAAGAAACCAATAGAGCCCTGCAGCTCAAGGTTGTCGGAAAGCCATGTAGAGGCTTCTAATTCAAAGCCTATTGTATGTGCTGAATCTACATTGACTAAACTAAAACCGGATAGAGCTTGGTAGTCAGAATAATCGTTATAAAATAGATTGGCGCTTAATGTTGTGCCTTTACCAAAATCGCTTTTGCTGCTTAGTTCAAAGGAGGACACTTCCTCACTATCAAAGGCAAAAACATCACCTGTCGTATTGATATAGGTTCCACTTGGGCTGTAGCCTTTGCGAATGGCTGCCCCGAATGTGGTGGTGTTAGATATATCATGCGTAATGGCGAGTTTCGGTAAGTAATAGGTCGAATCTGTGTTTTGAACCACTTCAGTGCTCGAAAAAAACGAACCGACCTTCTCGGTTTCTTCATTCTCAATACGCAACCCCGTCGTTAGTTTTGTCTCAGGAGATAGTGCATAAGTACCTTCACCATAAAGGGCTGTTGTGGTGGTGTTATAACTTGTATCAATATTAATTACTCCTTGGGATGCATCGATGACCGAGTCTTTATAAGCAGCAAAGAGTCCTATTACACCAGATAGCTTGGTATTTTGATTATTAAAAATAATACGGTTTTCTAATGATGTAGTGGTTTGTTCAATATCATAACTGTGGGTAGTTGTGCCACTAGCCGAGCCGTAACCGTCGGCATATATATCTGAATCTATGTGGCTAATATGTAAAGAGTTAGTAATGCTGTCGCTGACCTGGTACTCGATATCTGTAGCTACACTTTTTTCTTTAGAGTCTTGTACGCGGGAGACGGCACCACCTGCGTCAGCAATCGTCATCGTTTGTGTGGCGATACCTTCGGTGGTATTGCTGGCGAAATTAGCATGCTCGCCCTTATTTTTAAGGTAATTTACGGTCAGTTTAGCTGATAATTCGGGTATGTCTCTGGGTTCCCACAATAACTTACTTCGTACGTTCAGGCTTGTGGACTCGCTGAGATTAGGAAGATATCCGCTGTAGCCAGATATATCGTAATTCAGCCAGCCCTCCCCTTTTGTTTGATCAACTGCGATACGGTAAGCAAGCTCATCTTTAATTAAGGCCCCAGACGACATAACTGCTAAATTGTGTTTTAGGTTGCCATTTTTATAGCTTTCTAATCCCGCTCGAATAGCCGCTTCATTTTCAAATGTTGGATCATTGGTATTAACGACAAGCGCGCCAGCTATGGCACTTGCCCCTTGCGTTGTAGACTGTGGACCACGGAGAACCTCTACTTGCTCGACATCCCATAAATTAGTAGGTGAAAAATTGTAACCTGACCAGTCTTGGGTGGTGCCATCTACCACGGTAGCGATACGAGCACGAGCGCCTGTCATTAGTGCTACGCCCCCCGTTGCAGCTCCCCCACCAGAAATACCGCGAATAGCTATATGACCAAAGGTATCGGTAGTAACGTTAGGGGCGCTTGTCGCAATATCTTTGACCTGCTTAACCTCTCCTGTTCCTAGAGTTTTTTCAGAGAAAACAGTGACCGCTGTTGTTGTATCTTTAATATTTCTATCAATTTTTTCACCGGTCACCACAATGGCGTCTAGTACTACAGCTTCTGCATTTGCCATAGGAGAAGTTAATAAGCTGTTAATGGCCAAAATGGATAACGCTATAAACGAAAGTGTAGGAGGATTATGAGGGAGAACGGTGTTCGTTTTTCTAATTGGGTGCATAATTTAGATTTCCTGTACGTGCAATAAAATAGTATTAAAAAGACTAATAATTCTCATTCTTATATTTTGTTAGGTATAACTATTCACTCTTTTATAGAAACGGATAAGGTATTTAAAAACTATTCGCTTTACTGAGTAGTGATTGTGAATATTTGATATTAATATGTATTTAAGGTTTCTTTCGTTGTGGTGACGCGTTTCAGGGTAACGCTGATAAATAAGGCGATACTAAAGCTGATAAGAATACCGGCTATCACGACGGCGCTGTAACCAATATGTTTTGCTATCGCCATACTTATTGAGGAGTAGATAAAGCCGAGCAGGGAGGCAAAACTAAACTGCAGTGTAAAAAAAGTAGCCTTGTGTAAAGATTCAGCTGCTTTGTCCATTATTATTGTCGAGGAAACGACTAATAGAGCAGGGAAGCTAATAAAGTGTAAGGTGATTGCTGTGTACACGATAACCTTGCCGGTAAATCCGAGTGTTAGTGGTATCATGAGTAATAACGCTAGGACTTGAATAAATAGCACCCCAATAAAAGCATGAGCACGGCCAAATCGAGTAATAAGTGGTGTTGCGAGTAAGGCTGCACATAGGCCCACGGCAGAGCCAAATATTTTTACTGCAAAGCCAACGTCGCCTAGTGCCCAACCACTGTCGATTAACAAGGGATTGAGTAAGGCAAAACCACAGGTTGAGCCGATGGGGTAGAGTGCCAAGATGAAAAGCCAATGTTTTTGCTCTGTGATGAAATGTTTTATATCTCGAAAAAGATGTCTAGACTCTGTTGAATAGGTTTTGCTGTCAGGGATATCTTCAGGTTCGGTAAACAAGGTTATTTGTAATAATGAGATGCAGGTTAGGCCAGCTAACAGCCATAATGAACCCTGCCACTCAAGCCAAGGGTAAAACATCAGGATCAGGCCACCCCCAATAATGTTTCCCAATAAATTTCCTGAGAATTGAATGCTACTAGCAAGTTTACGAGCTTCTGGGGCAAATAGTTTGCAGGATAAACCATCGATAGCAACATCTTGTACGCTCATGCAAAAAGCATAAAGTGCTAGGATTGCAATTATCCATACAAACTGGTGTTGAAAATCCATTGAACCTGCCGCGGCCAATAATAGCGCCATACCGGTTTGAGCTATAATTAACCAGCTACGATACTTGCCTTGAAACGATAAGCGATACTTATCAATTAACGGGGCATAAAGTACTTTTCCCATCAAAGGTAAGACTGCAAGATTGAGTAAAGCTAATTTGTCTAGAGCAACACCTTGTTGCCGTAAAATAGCTACAGCCGCTGACAGAATAAATGCCACGCCGATATATTGGGTGATATATATGCTAGCTAGCATCCCCCAAGGGTATTGGGTGTTTAGCTTAAAGCGGTTTGTCATTACTCATTATCCTGCGTGCCTTCCGTTTGGGCGGAAGGCTAGTTTGATTTCTTTTAACGTTTTATTTTGTGCGATGCGATGCGATGCGATGCGATGCAGTGCAGTGCCAGAAAATACTAGTCTTCAATTATTGATAACTTTGAAGTTTATCGATGAAAAGTCTTAATATCTTTCGGATAGGGACATGGAGCTTTCGAAAATAGATAATTTTTACGTGATGTTATTAGTTTAAAATGTAATGGAGGTATAGCCTCAACCCCTTAGTACAGCTTTCTACCTTCAATCTCTAAGTATGTTAAGTTCAATGCTTTTAGCTTTTTACTAAGCACTGCGTTGCATTGATAAAGATTGTCGATACTCACTAGGGGTAACACCGACTTCGCTTTTGAATAAAGTGGCAAAATGGGCTTGGCTTTTGAAGCCGACATTGTGGGCAATTTGGGCAATTGATTCGTTGCCCGCCAGTTGCTTGCGAGCCGCTTCAAGTCTTATGTTTTTGAGCCAATCTCTAAAGCTGGTGCCGATTAACTCTTTGATATCTTGTTTTACGTAGGTGCGATTACTTCCTGCCATATTTGCTACGGAAGAAAGTGACCAATTTTGGGCTAAGTTGGTCTGGATGTGGCTTAAAACATTCGATAGCTGGGTGATTCGTGAGGTTGTGGATACTTGATGTTGTTCGTGTCTTTTATGGAGAAAGAGTGCCAATACTTCTTGGGCTTTTGCTTTAATAAATAGCTCACGCTCAAAGCCTTCAAATGTACAATCCCAAACAGCTTCGCAGCAACGTAGAATATCCGCTGGAATGGGGCCTAGCTCGGCAAAGCGAATATTAGGAATTGCGAGAGAAGCACTGCTGGGGTGTTTAGGCAGGATGGAACTTTCATTAAGTTTATTGGGCGGTAGCATTATAGCAAATGTTTGCCAAACGCTGTTGTTAGCAAAGTGTATTCGACTAGTGCTCGATTGATCAACTAAGGCAATCACATACTGATGATTATAATTACGCTGTTTGCCTATGCCTTCGTTGAGTGTTTCACATTGGCATTGGCCAAGCATCGAAATATAAAGGCCAGGGGGGTAAATATGTTCAACTACTGTATCTTCAGCAAACCGATGATTAACGAGTCGAACAGAGCTTTGAGCATCTAAACCGAGGTTAAAATGCTCGAATGTAGTAACATTCTCAAGAGAGTGTTGTGACACGAGGATACCTCCTAAATAGGTGTAAAGCTTTAAATAAAAGTAAGTTAGGGGACATAGTAACAAAAATATACAATTAAGAATAGTTATCATTATCACTAACGGTTTTGAGTAATGTTCCGCTTATGCTGATTAATCTAACTAAGGCAAGTGCGGTTGCATTTTGATTAATCAAGATTCAAGAAGGTGTAGACAGTTGTTCATTACTATCGCTTAACGTATTGATTGGATAGCTAACGATTAGATGTGGCTTGAAAAACTTACACATTAGCCAAGACTCACAAGGCTAGGTAGGGTGTTTTCGGCCCTTTTACGGTAGAGCATAAAATTTTAAAAAGTTTTTTGTGCTGTATTGGTAGGCTTTTTTATTGGCGGTGATCAGTTATGCTAAGTGTCTGTTATTACTTTGAGATAAGGTAGAGTTTTGATGCGATTATGGTTTATAGCTTTTTTATTCCTGACTGGATGTGCAACACAAAAACCGCAAGAGCAGGCTCCGCCCATTTCAAAGGTTATAACCGTTACGCCCATTGAGATCGGTTTACCCGCACACTATGCCTATTCACCTTATGCTGATTACCTATTGCCTCTTTTATCCAATTTTAATCAAGAACCTTTCTATCATTTGAGTAATCCCCAGTTACTGGTTAATTACTACCGCTATAGTGATGAAATTAGTGCTAATGACCCACAGAAAACGGTTTATGCATATACAAATAAGGCTGGTGGAGAATGGGGCTATATAACAACGAGTGTGGGTCGCTCACCTATTGCTAATGGATTTATTATTGAGAATAGCCCTCTTGGGACCGTTTATGCATTAGTGTTAAAGCAGACGAAGCTTTGCTTAGCGACTCAAGCGAAAGGCTTGCCTGTGTTTACACAGGGACAGTGGATATTTAATGAATCCCCCGGTTTTTTTGAATGTACTGGATTGACCAATAAGAGTATTTATAAAGTAGGCTCAGGCTTGCCGGGTCTACTTGGCCCCTATGTTGATGAAAAAGATACGGTTTTGGTTTTTCGTTCGCGAGGTCAACTACAGCAGATTGCCCTAGCACTTAAATATCAATTCCCTCAATTACTTGTGCCGACCATAGGGCGTTGATTTTCTGTTTTTAAGCAGCCTAACTGGACGGAAAACAATGTGTTTGTTATACCTGATAAGCTAAAAGGTCGTTTCTAGTGAATGGTTCAGCCATTAGTTAATGGGTTGATGTTGTAGAGGGGAAGAATGAGTCAAATTAAAGTATTGATTGTTGATGATGCTCGCTTTATTCGTGATCACGTGTCACGGATTGTAAAAGAGCACTTCCCTGAATATCAGATTGATTCTGCTGACGATGGTGAAGCTGGACGCAAGCAGATGAATAATGAAAATTACGATCTTATTCTTTGTGATTGGGAGATGCCGGGTATGTCTGGCTTGGATCTTTTGCAATGGGCTCGCCAGCAAGCTAATTATGTGGATATACCGTTCATCATGATTACCAGCCGTGGGGAACGAGATTATGTGCTTAAGGCGATTCAAGCTGGTGTTAACGACTATATGGGTAAGCCTTTCGAAGATAAGCAGTTAGTTGAGAAAGTTAAGAAATACATCGGTAAGCGTTTTACTACTAGCGCAGAATCACGTCGAAAGGCAGCTCAAATGTTAGCGGCAGGAAAAACCGCTGCCATAGCAAAGACGGCGAAAAAACCTAAAGGCTTAGCTCAGCTACGTGTTGCTTCTGGTGTGTTGCGTTGTGCTATTAAAGAGGTGACATTGCAATCAGTGCAAGTCGTGGTCAAGCGGGAGGATGGAATTCCTCTGCTTCTTGAGCAGTCAGTTGTTGATATTGAGCAGGTGAATGGTAATAGTGTTGCTCAGATGAATGGTTTTATCTCAGGTTTACAGGCAAACGAAAAAAGCACACAGGCAAACTTTATTAGTGTTGATATTCAGTTTGTTGATAATGATCCCGAAAAACTAGAAGTATTAACGCATTATATTGCGAGTTTGACTAAATAGTCGGATTAATGCTGAGGGGGTTCTGGCGTAGTAAAGGCTGCAATTAAGCAGCCTTCCTATCAATTAAGAGGCGCCGCTGTTCTCTAATATAATGCTTTCTCATCTTTAATCACGTCGATTAACACCTCAAGAAAAAGGCGATCGGCCTCGCTGTGCTCTACAGGTATTTTAATATTGGTAGTAGATGATAGTTCATCAGCAATAACTGTGGCGGCATTTTCATCATTTAGGTGCTCTCGAGCTATTTTTAGAGCTGTTTCACAAATTTCTGGTTCAACAAGTACTTTTCGTATGAACGACATCAGTTCATTAATAACGCGTTCTTTATTTTTAATCTCAGCAATACTCATAGGGATCTCCTGTACACGTATAGTTGGAGCGAATTGGATTTTAGCGCTCCGCCTCTGAGTTTTATATAGCAAAACTATAACGCGATCTTGCTAATCTGGGTAGTAGATTACTACAAACAAGCACAGTGCTTCAGTTTTCATTCCTTTGGGTTGAAAAAATCAACCTGTATGGGCTACAATTACCGCCTCGAATTTTGAGACCTTGAGTGTGTAGGTAACCCCGAAACTCAGGGAGACAGCTTTCTGTGAGCCGTTTCTCAAAGGTCTGTCGGTTGGGAGATCCCTAACACCGGCACACACCCGAACGTGAACCTTCAGCTCTACCCCTGGAATGGTTCAGAGTGAGATCGCTAGAGAGTCAAAAAATATTGTCTGGTACAGGCACGTTCAACGTTACAGAAACAAAAACTGTTAATTTCGTCAGTAACGAGACACTGACGTCGTTAGAGGGTGAATAAAGTGGAATTACTTTCAGGCGCAGAAATGGTTGTTCGCGCACTTCGTGATGAAGGCGTTAAATTTATCTACGGATATCCTGGCGGTGCATTACTGCACATTTACGATGCAATCTTTACTCAGGATGACGTCGAACACATTTTGGTCCGCCATGAGCAAGCTGCCACTCATATGGCAGATGCGTATGCACGTGCAACCGGTAAAGCGGGCGTTGCACTTGTAACTTCAGGTCCAGGGGCGACCAATGCCGTAACCGGTATTGCGACCGCTTATATGGACTCAATCCCAATGATTGTTATTACAGGTCAGGTTATGTCACACCTGATCGGTGAAGATGCTTTCCAAGAAACCGATATGATCGGTGTCTCTCGTCCTATCGTGAAACACAGCTTCAGTGTTCAACGTCCGGAAGATATCCCAGAGATTATTAAGAAAGCATTTCATATTGCTGAGAGTGGCCGTCCAGGCCCTGTTGTTGTCGATATCCCTAAAGACATGACAACACCCACAGATCGTTATGAGTATGAATATCCTAAGAGCGTGAAAATGCGTTCTTACAATCCTATCTCTAAAGGACATAGCGGCCAAATTAAAAAAGCTGTGGATATGTTACTGGCGGCTAAACGCCCCGTTATTTATTCTGGTGGCGGTGTCATTATGGGTGATGCGAGTGATGAACTGATCGCACTCGCTAAAGAGTTAGGTTGTCCGGTTACAAATACACTGATGGGCTTAGGTGGTTTCCCAGGCACGGACCCTCAGTTTATTGGTATGTTGGGTATGCATGGTAGCTATGAAGCTAATATGGCAATGCATCACAGCGACATGATTTTAGCAGTAGGCGCGCGCTTTGATGACCGTGTAACTAATGGTACTGATAAGTTCTGCCCGACAGCAAAAATTGTACATATTGATATTGACCCTGCATCGATCTCGAAAACGATCAAAGCTGATGTGCCAATCGTAGGGCCTGCCCAAGCGGTCTTAAAAGAGATGTTAGAGCAACTGCAAGCGGCGAAGACTAAGCCATCTGCTGAAAGCCTGAAAACGTGGTGGGAGCAGATTGAAGAGTGGCGTGGTCGTCATGGCGGTCGTTATAAAACAGATGACTCCAAGCAGATGAAGCCTCAGCAGGTTATCGAAATGCTAAGCAAAGTCACTAATGGTGATGCTTATGTTTGTTCTGATGTAGGTCAGCATCAAATGTTTGCTGCTCAGTATTATAAGTTTAATAAACCTAACCGTTGGATTAACTCCGGTGGTTTAGGAACTATGGGCTTTGGTTTACCTGCTGCAATGGGCGTTAAGCTTAATTTCCCTGAAGAGGAAGTTGTGTGCGTAACGGGTGAAGGTAGTATCCAGATGAATATTCAGGAACTATCTACCATTAGCCAATATGGTATTCCAGTTAAGGTTATCTGCTTGAATAACCAGTCATTAGGCATGGTGCGTCAGTGGCAGGATATGAATTATGAGTCTCGTCACTCGCAATCTTATATGCAGTCGTTACCTGATTTCGTCAAACTGGTTGAATCTTACGGTCACGTAGGCATTAAGGTTGAGCGTTATGAGGATCTTGAAGGCGCTATGCGTGAAGCATTCGCTATGAAAGATCGTATGGTATTCATGGATATCGCAGTAGATCCGTTTGAGCACGTTTACCCTATGCAGGTACCGCGTGGTTCTATGCGTGACATGTGGCTAAGCAAAACGGAGAGAACATAATCATGCGTCATATTATTTCTGTATTGATGGAAAACGAACCGGGTGCATTATCCCGTGTAGTTGGATTGTTCTCTCAGCGCAACTTCAATATTGAGTCGTTAACCGTTGCGCCGACCGAAGATGAAACATTGTCTCGTTTGACGGTAACAACGATTGGCGATGATCGTGTGGTTGAGCAGATCACTAAACAGCTAAATAAGCTGATCGATATAGTAAAGGTTGTTGACCTGACTGAAGGTGATCATCTTGAACGTGAGTTGATGATGATTAAGATGAAGGCTAACAATGGTACTGTTCGCGCTGAGATTAAGCGTACGACAGACATCTTCCGTGGCACTATTATCGATGTGACGCCAAATACCTTTACCGTACAGCTGGTGGGAGCAAGTAGTAAGCTGGATGCTTTTATCGAAGCTTTAGGGACGTCCAATATTATGGAAGTCGTACGTTCTGGTGTATCGGGTATTGCCCGTGGTGAGAAAGTTCTGAGCGTATAAATTCAGACAAAGGTTAGAATCAAGCGGCATTCTGGTAACGGGATGCCGCTTTTTTTATGCCGCAACGATGTGTTTTAGTAGCGCTTTTAGTCTAGAGATCTTTATTTATTATTGGAGAGGAGGCTGGTAACTGACCGAATGTTAGGCAATGAGGAGTTGTTTAAGCTCGGATATTTTCTCGCGAGATATATCTAAATCAACTTTAATTGTTGTATCGGCAGCGCGTCTTCGTATCGTGTGATGTTTATCACAGGCAGGTTTGCGGCGCTCAGGACCTGAATAATTGACGCGCTGTTGTTGCACAAACCAGTCTTCTGCATGGTTCAGCGTAGGGAAGTAGGGGCTAGTTCTACCCGCACTTTTATCATACCAATAATAAACAAATTGATAGTTACGAAAATCTTTAATGAGTTTTGGCATCGTTTTCTACAACAGTCAGAGCAAAATATGACTCGTATTCTATTGTTAGAAAGCTGAACAGTAGCTGATAATTATTGGCTGTTTTAGAAAAATATTAATAAAACAGCCTATGGGTAAGTTGTGCAAAGATTTGGGGCGTTATTCGTTATTATTTAACAGATGCTCATAACGTTTATCTGTGAGTGTTTTCATAAATGCTACTAGCGCATCTACGCGTTGATCATCAAGTGCTGGCCCTGTTTCTAACTCTTTAATTGATAAGTTTTGCGGTACTTCAGGTGTAGCCCAAACCTGCCCTGTTTCGGGATTGATTTGGCGTTTACTACTGCGGCTGTTGTATTTATCGTAAAACAGAACAACAGTGCGTAAATTTTGAAAAACACCGTTGTGCATATAAGGGGCTGTTACCGCGATATTACGCAGTGTCGGGACTTTAAATTTACCTGCTTGTTTAGGATCATCAACCTGTGGATGATTGAGTAAGCCTGTATCTGCTGTATCAATAGGAACACCATTTTTCTTGCGTCCCTCAATATTGGTTGGAATGCCAATATTATGATATTCGTAGTTAGTGAATGTCTCTTGCGGGTGACGTTGAGATTTATTCAGCTGATGGCATAGATTGCAGTTGGTGAATTGTTGGGAGAAAAATAGCGTGCGGCCTAATTCTTCCTGCTCTGTCATCTTATATTCGCCTTTTAAATAGCGGTCATATTTTGAATCAAATGGTGCGAATAATTCAGTACGCTCGAAATGGGCGATGCTGTCGGCCATCGCTGCATAACTGTTTTCCGCATTGGTGAAAATATTATCGCCATAAAGTGATTTAAATGCAGAGAGATAAAACGGATTTTCCTGCAAACGTTTAGCTATTACTCTTTTGTTGGGCATGCCCATCTCTATAGGATTCGTAGGTGGTCCTCCCGCTTGGCCTGCTAAGTTGTTTTCGCGGCCATCATGGAACTGTCCACCAATATATTTTCCTTCCTTATTGAATGTGAAATCTGGGCTAAACATTGCGTAGGCGGCTGTAGGGGCGTTGCGATCACCGAGTGAATGACCATCATCACCTAGTGAGTAAGCACCTTGAACGCCATTGTCTCTAGGGTCTGTAAAGGCTCGGTCAGGAGCGTGGCAAGTTGCACAAGATTGAGTGCGGTTAAAAGATAGATTGGGGTCAAAAAACAACTGCTGCCCTAGCTGTTCTTTAATTGGGGTATGTCGGGTATCATCTGTATTATTGGCATTACTGTATGTTGCAAGCAGTAATAGCAAGAAAAGCAAGGTATTGTGGCGAGTGTGTATATGCATGTGAAATATATTCGATAATATGAATGTAATTGATAACCGTTATCAATAATACCTTTTTTTGAGATTTTATTATATTGATACCCATCAAATATTATAGATTCAGAACATCAATACGGTGTTTATCTTGGTATTTTTTAACAAAGCTGAAATGGGCTTAAAGGGTTAGGTGGAAGTTCGTGAAGTTTAAACAGCGTATGCTTGTGGTTGTTAGTCTGCTTATTATTGTCGGGTTCATGTTGACGGCTAGCGTCAGTTTTTATCTTTCTCGGCAAGCGGCCTTAAATTCGCTAGTTGAGCATGAGATGCCGTTAACAAGCGATAATATTTATGCTGAAGTACAGCGGGATTTAATTAAGCCGAGAACCGTTTCCTCGTTTATGGGGAATGATACTTTTCTAGAAGATTGGATTTTAGGTGGTGAAAAAGATGTTGCGGCTATTACTCGTTATTTAAATGAGATTAAACAAAAGTACGGTGCTTTTACTGCTTTTATGGTATCCGATTTAACCCGTAATTATTATTATGCTGGTGGGCTCCTTAAACAGGTTTCGGAGAATAATTCTCGAGATGATTGGTATTTCCATCTGCGCCAACTACCTGGCGATAGTGAATTAAATCTAGACCCTGATTTAGCGAACGGGGATGAATTAACTATATTTATCAATTTTAAGATTCGTACCTCTGATGGTACCTTCCTCGGTGCTACTGGGCTAGGACTCAATTTAGCGAGCATCACTCAGGTTTTTTCTGACTATCGTGCTCGTTATGGAAATAACGTTTTTCTTGTAACACCGGGGGGGAATCTCCTATTACAGGAGCGCTCAGGGGAGGCGGCGAAAAGTCTTTATCAAAAGGTGGGTGTTAAATCTGTTGTGGAGCAGGTTTTGTCTCAGCCTGAAGGACGTTTCTCCTATAAAAAAGATGGGAAGACCTATCTTCTAAATACTCGTCATATAGAGGAGTTAGATCTAATTCTCTGTGTGGAAGCGGAAGAGGGACAGGTTGATGACGCACTTTTTCCTCCCTTGTTCATTACCTTATTTGTCTGTTTTATTGTGACGGGTGTTGTTCTCGCACTGCTCTTAAAAGCGATCAATCATTATCAGCGGGAGTTGGAGAGTGTTGCTTGGCAAGATCCATTAACAGGTCTGTTAAATAGACGAGCTTTGGCCGAGCGTTATGAGCGAATTAAAAGTATTCACCTACGTAATGGCAAGCCGCTTTCTTTGTTGATGATCGATATTGACCATTTTAAAGCCATTAATGATAGGGGAGGGCATGCTTTAGGGGATCAGGTTTTACTGCTCATTGCTGAATTACTGCGTGACAACCAAAGGCCTTCCGATTGTATAGGGCGTTGGGGAGGTGAAGAGTTTATTCTTTTACTACCCGAAACGGATCTACAGCAAGCGGCGCATATTGCTGAGCGTATTCGCGCTAAACTTGAGAGCCATCAGTTAATCTTTAGGTTGTGCCAGCAGGAAGTAACATTAAGTATTGGTATTGCTGAGCAACAAGGTCTATTTGACTTAGATGCTCATGTATTAGCTGCTGATACGGCCCTGTATAAGGCAAAGCAGGATGGTCGAAATTGCGTACGTTTGGCTGAGTAGTTGGTTGGGATAGGCTATTTACGATAAATTGTTTCGATTAGATGCCAGCCAAATTTAGTTTTTATCGGCCCATGAACAATATGCAGCGGCTTTTTGAAGACCACATCATCAAAAGGTTTCACCATCTGGCCGCGACGGAATTCGCCAAGATCACCAAAACGTTTGGCGGAAGGGCAAAAAGAGTGCTTTTTAGCTAATTTCCCAAAATCAGCCCCTCGCTTTAATTGCTTTTTTATTGCTTCCGCTTGATCTTGTGTTTTTACCAATATATGCCGTGCGCAGGCGCGATTAGCCATGACTCTACCCCTTAAAATGTATCTTTTTATTTTACTGCAAAAGGCTGTTAATTGCAGAAGGATTCTATGAACGTGAAGACTGCGCTCGCAGTACTGATAGTGTTGCGGTGAGTGTTTCGCTAATAGGGGCGTTAATTTTCAAGTTGAGTAACGGGTCGGCGCGAGTAATGCCTAGATTAAGTGCGGCGATAGGTTTGTTCCATTCTGCGGCTTTTTTGCAGAACCTGAAACCAGAATAAACCATGAGTGAGCTTCCAATAGTGAGCAAAGCATCAGCTTGTTCCAGTGCATCCAGTGCGCTAAAGACTGTTTCTTTAGGTACATTATCGCCAAAGTAAACAACGTCAGGTTTTAAAATGCCCCCACATTGAGCGCAGTCAGGCACTTTAAAGTGTTTAAACTGATCGGTTTCTAAGTCGGCATCGCCATCAGGTTTTGCTGTTGCCTCAAATATCTCAAATTGAGGGTTTTCCTGCGCGCTGATTTCATGGATATAGGTTCGATTGTAGCGCTGCGAACATTGCATACACTTTACTTTGTCGGAACGCCCATGCAGGTCGATAACCTGATGGCTTCCTGCTTTTTGGTGTAAGCGGTCGACATTTTGTGTAATCAGCAAATGGATATGGCCCATTTTCTCTAGCTTAGATAGGGCTAAGTGGGCGGGACTGGGTTGTGCATCGCGAATCATTGGCCAGCCGAGTAAACTCCGTGCCCAATAACGCTGACGGGCATAATGGCTGTTCATAAACTCCTGGTGTTGTACGGGAGCTGAGTGCTGCCAGTTACCCTGTTTATCTCTGTAGGCGGGGATTCCCGAGTCCGTGCTTACACCTGCGCCCGTCAGTACGACTAAGCGTGGGTGCTGGTTAATAAACTCGGCGAGCTGCTCTGCGTAGGTTGAGATATTCATCAAAATTGACTCGTAAACGGTATCTGTAGTCTACCTTATACGAAAAAACCGCGCTCTTGGTTTAGAGAGCGCGGTTTTATGTGTCATTCAGTCGCTATGAGTAAAACTAATTATGCACCAAATTTTGCTTTGGCTTCGATGCGGCGACGGTGCAGAACCGGTTCTGTATAACCGTTTGGTTGCTTGCAGCCTTCGATCACAAGTTCGCAGGCAGCGGCAAAAGCAATGCTGTCGTCAAAATTAGCAGCCATAGGGCGGTATAGTGGATCGTTTTCGTTCTGGCGATCAACAACGGCAGCCATGCGTTTCATGGTTTCCATTACTTGCTCTTCAGAGCAGATACCATGACGTAACCAGTTAGCAATATGCTGGCTAGAGATACGCAGTGTTGCACGATCTTCCATTAAGCCAACATCGTTGATGTCTGGTACTTTTGAACAACCTACACCTTGATCGATCCAGCGAACAACGTAGCCTAAGATACCTTGTGCGTTGTTATCCAGTTCCTGTTGAATCTCTTCAGCAGACCAGCTTGGGTTAGCTTCAACTGGGATCGTTAGAATGTCGTCTAAATTTGCACGAGGACGTGATTTTAGTTCATCCTGACGGGCAAAAACATCTACCTGATGGTAATGGGTTGCATGAAGAACAGCAGCGGTTGGTGAAGGTACCCATGCGGTATTCGCGCCCGACATAGGATGACCGATCTTAGCTTTCAGCATGTTTGCCATTTGATCAGGAATTGGCCACATACCTTTACCGATCTGTGCACGACCTTGTAGACCACAAAGCAAGCCGTTATCAACGTTCCAATCTTCGTAAGCACCAATCCAAGAGGCGGCTTTCATGTCTCCTTTACGGATCATTGGGCCAGCTTCCATGGATGTATGTATCTCATCACCGGTACGGTCAAGGAAACCTGTGTTGATGAATACCACGCGCTCTTTTGCTGCGCGGATACACTCTTTTAGGTTGACAGTTGTGCGACGCTCTTCATCCATGATGCCCATCTTCATTGTGAAGCGTGCAAGGCCAAGCATATCTTCGATACGAGCAAATAGTTCGTTAGCAAAAGCAACTTCTTCAGGACCATGCATCTTAGGTTTTACGATGTAGGTGGAGCCCGTTGTTGTGTTACTAAACTTACCAGTGCCTTTCATATCGTGGATGGAGATAAGTGTTGTAATAACACCATCCATAATCCCTTCAGGGATTTCATTACCGTCTTTGTCCAAGATCGCTTCGTTAGTCATTAGATGACCTACGTTACGAACGAACATTAAACTACGACCTTTAAGGGCGATTTCGGAACCATCTAGTGCAGTAAATTCACGGTCTGCATTAATGCGGCGAGTAAAGGTTTTGCCCCCTTTACTTACTTCTTCAGTAAGATCGCCTTTCATTAGACCTAACCAATTGCGATAGATAACAACTTTGTCATCGCCATCAACAGCAGCAACAGAGTCTTCGCAATCCATGATAGCAGTCAGGGCTGCTTCCATGATGATATCTTTAATGCCAGCGGCATCTTCTTTGCCTGTTTGGCTGTCACGGTCGATCTGAACTTCAAAATGTAGACCGTTATTTTCAAACAGAATAGACAGTGGTGCAGATGTCTCGCCTGTATAGCCGATAAGTTTTTGGGTATCTGCTAGTGTTGTTGTGTCGCCATTAGTCATAGCAACAACTAGCTGCCCATCAACAATAGTGTAACCGGCTGAATCTTTGTGAGAGCCTGTGGCTAAAGGTACTGCCTGATCAAGAAAATCGCGAGCAGCGGCGATAACTTTTGCGCCACGTGCTGGGTTGTAACCGGCAGTTCTCTCGGCTCCATTCTCTTCTGAAACAGCATCAGTACCGTAGAGAGCGTCGTAAAGACTTCCCCAACGGGCATTTGCTGCATTCAATGCAAAACGCGCATTCATGACAGGAACAACAAGCTGAGGGCCAGCCATCGTTGCCATTTCAGGGTCAACGTTTTCTGTTGTCGCGGTGAAATCTTCACCTTCAGGCAATAGATAGCCGATCTCAGATAAGAAGCCTTTATAGGCTTCTAGATTGAAAGCTTGACCTTGGCGTTCGCGATGCCATGCGTCGATCTGCTCTTGGATTGCATCACGTTTAGCGAGAAGATCGCGATTTTTAGGTGCTAAATCGTGAACAAGGGCATCAAAACCAGCCCAAAACTGTTCGCTAGTTACGCCAGTGCCTGGCAGTGCTTCATTGTTTACGAAATTATATAGAGACTCTGCAACTTGAAGGCCGCCGCTCTGTACCCTTTGACTCATAATTACTTGCCCCAGTTATATGTTCCGACAGTCCAGGTGCGAGGCAACCGTGAACTGAGTGGAGTAGAAACTGCTTTTGATTGCAGTTGTCATTGTGCAATGCAACAGTAGCTTAAAGAAGAAAAAAAGTCGCCTAACTAGACCCTAAAGTATGATAAGTACGCCTTATATTCGTTATAAGTTAAGCGAATAGTTATCGTGATAAGCTAGAGTTAAGGGAGTAACTTATTGTTTTTATACAGGGCTATTTCCAAAGTTTTTCCTTCAGGAGTGTATATGGGTTTGTTCAAACGAGACTTATTGATTAGGAACTTACCTGCCTACACGGATGCAGCAGAAGGAGTATTGAATGATCAACTTAGGGCTTATTTGGAAACTTATCAGCTGATGCCGTTGGTAAGTCGATCTAAATACAGAATAGGTCGCATTAGGCTGGATGGAATAGAGGTGACCCTTCAGTCCTATTCGCAAGAAGAGAGCGTTTGCCGAGGAACGGTCATTGTTCTTCATGGGTATATGGATCATGTCGGACTGTATAAATGTCTAATTGATAGGTTACTCAGTGATGGCTTTGATGTGCTGTGTTACGACTTAAGTGGCCACGGTTTGTCGGATGGGGATCCTTTATCCGTGGAGGACTTTAAACATTATGCGACTCAATTAGCGGACCTGATCGCTTTTGTAAAATCCGATATTAGGGTGCCTTTGCATTTGATTGGGCAAAGCACCGGAGGGGCAGTCATCATGGCTCATCAATTGTTATTTACAGATGAAAATATGTTTCCTATTGGTGAGAGAGTTTTATTGGCGCCGTTGGTTCGTTCATCCTCATGGCGCGCCATCCAGCGAAAATTTCGTTGGCTTAAATATATAGTGAAAAAAGTGCCTAGAGGTTATAGCAACAACACCCATGACTTGAAGTTTCGGCAATTTATTAACCAAGAGGACCCTCTGCAACACAAAGAGATACCCGTGAATTGGGTGGGAGCTATGTTGGCATGGGGACGCTGGATTGAATCTCATGAATCCGTGAATGGCGTTATTCACATGATTCAAGGAACCGATGATGACACGGTTGATTGGCGTTATAACCTAGCTATATTAGAGCGTTTGTATCCAGAATTGGAGCTAACGTTGATTAACGGTGCAAAACACCATTTAGTGAATGAAACCGAAATCTATCGAGATGAAGTGTTTGAAAAAGTGGGGCAGATTTTTGATCGTTGGGAAAACAAAAACGGGCGCTTGTAACGCGCCCGTTATATCCGCAGCTGATGAGTAGCTGCGTTTTGTTGTTTGTTTTATTAAAACAAACGGCGGCAACGGATGGTGCCTTCGATCTGTTTTAAGTTTTCTAACGCAACTTTAGAACAATCAGCATCTACATCAATTACAACGTAGCCTACTTTTTCGTTTGTTTGTAGGTATTGGCTGCTCACGTTTACACTGTTAGCAGAGAAAACATTGTTAATCGATGCCATGATGCCAGGTACATTGTTGTGAACGTGTAGCAAGCGGTGAACATTTGGATGCTCTGGCAGTGCTACTTCAGGGAAGTTCACAGAGGTAATTGAAGAACCGTTATCACTATATTTGATCAGTTTTTCAGCTACTTCGTAGCCAATGTTTTCTTGTGCTTCCATAGTAGAACCACCGACGTGAGGCGTCAGAATAACATTGTCATATTTACGTAGTGGGGAGATGAACTCATCATTGTTAGAGCGAGGTTCAACTGGGAATACATCGATTGCTGCGCCTAACAAACGGCCTGAATCCAGCGCGTCACATAGATCATCAATCACTACAACGGTGCCGCGAGCGGCGTTTAAAAAGATAGAGCCTTGCTTCATTTCTGCAAACTGGGCTTCACCCATCATATCTTTAGTTGATGCAGTTTCAGGAACATGTAAGGTAACAATATCACTAATATTCAGCAGTTCTTTTAACGATCCCACTTGTTTTGCATTACCAAGAGACAGTTTTGTAACAACGTCATAAAAGTAAACGTCCATGCCCATTGCTTCAGCAATAACACTTAACTGTGAACCGATGCTGCCGTAGCCAACGATACCTAGTTTTTTACCACGAATTTCGTAAGAGTTTTTAGCCGATTTCTGCCATTCTCCACGGTGAGCTTTAGCACTTTTTTCAGCAACGCCACGAAGCAATATAATCGCTTCAGCAATGACTAATTCTGCTACAGAACGAGTGTTTGAGAAAGGCGCATTAAAGACGGCAACACCATTCATGGTTGCTGCTTCTAAGTTCACCTGGTTGGTGCCGATACAGAAACAACCTACAGCTACTAATTTTTTAGCAGCATCAAAAACTTTATCTGTTAGCTGAGTGCGGGAACGAATACCAATGAAGTGAACATCTTTTACACGGGCGATCAATTCGTCTTCTGGTAGTGAGCCAGTTAAGAATTCGATATTGGTGTAACCATTCTGATTAAAAGTGTCCACCGCAGATTGGTGTACGCCTTCTAGTAGCAAGATCTTGATTTTGCTTTTATCAAGAGAGGTTGTATTACTCATGGTAGTAGCTCTTTAATTGCGTGGTGATCGCCTATAACAGGTGCGCCACAGGTTTAGTCGCTGAAAATTTATGCGGGCATATTATCACAGCCTAAGTTGAAAAGGATGAATGAACAGTCCAGATTGCGGGAAAAATATTCAACTTAAGTTGAGGCAGATTGTATTGAATAAGGAAATTGTCAAATTATGCCCGCCAACTAAAAGCGAAAGATTGTGCGATTCTTTTAGTCGGCAGGTGTTCTATAGCTAGGGAATTATTTAGCTATAGAAGCATAGGTAAGCAGTAGGTTGTTCAACTTTTAGTTGGAAGCTTTGATTAGCTGCTACTTTAAATTCAGTACCTGTCGGAAACGATTGGAAGGTTTCAGTACCTGGAAGCTTAACAATAAGTTCGCCGCTGACAACTTTCATTAATTCATCTTCACTGGTGCCGAATTCATATTCACCAGGCGCCATCACACCGACTGTTGCTTTACCTTCAGTGTTTGTAAAACCAATCGATTTGACGGTTCCGTCGAAGTACTCATTTACATCCAACATTATCGTAATCTCCTCAAATTTTCGCGAATCATAGAGATAAAATAAGGTTGCTGCAAGCTGAGTGTTTAGCGGGCTTTATCTTGTTATTTCTTCTCTTGGCTATGTTCTAAAAGAAATTCCACAAAGGTGCGGTTAGCATGTGACAGGTAACCCCCTTTACGCCAAGCAATAGATAGATCAAGCCATACGGATTTGGTGAAGGGCCTAGCTACGAGGTCGGGTTCATCTTGAATAACCATCTCCATTAAGGTGGAGATAGCAAACCCCTGCTTTACAATTGATTTAATGAGCGGGATTAGATTGGTTTCAAAGCTGATATTAGGTGTGACATTTGATTCGGCGGCAATACGGTCGACAACGTTACGATGGAAATACCCGCTGTTAAACATGACCAGCTCTTCGGCGAAGAGCTGTGGATAGCTAATGCTCTCTAATGCGGCGAAGGGGTGGTCTTTGGGGCATACCACCATCATTTGTTCACGTAGGAATACTTTAGTTTCCAAAAAGTCAGAGGTTGTTTCATCTACAATCACCGCTAGGTCTAGCTCACCGGTTTCAAGTAGTTGCTGCAGCTTCCCCGCCCCACCATCGATAACGGTGAGGTTTAATTGTGGGTAGCGGTAACGAAAAGCCATCAGTATGGGAGGGAAATGATAGGATCCCAACATACTAGGTATACCAACACGGACATCACCTTGGATTAAACCTTTTAACTCCTGCATCTCCAGTAATGCATCCTCTGTTGCCTGCAGTATTTTGCATGCATGCTGATAGAGGTGTTGGCCTTCATCGGTAAGGCTGATTTTTCGATCCTGTCGATGGAATAGGGTGAGCTCTAACTGGGCCTCTAGCTTTTTTATGGCCATGCTGATTGCGGGTTGGGCTATATGAAGATGTTCGGCGGCTTTTGTAAAGCTGCTGAAGTCGGTGACGGTTTTGAAGTAGGTCAGGTGTTTTATATCCATGTATAATATTTTCTTATGAAATCAATAAAAAGTATATATTTTTATTATCATCTGCTGATTGCTAATCTGCACCCATAATTAGAGGTGCAAAGATGATAGAAGTAGGTACAGCCCAGTTTTGGCGAGCTACATTGGCGTTATGTTTAGGCTCATTTATGGTTTTCTCCAATGTCTATATTACTCAGCCACTTCTTCCTATGTTGGCGAATGAATTTCAGATAACACCTTTGCAGGCGAGCTGGAGTTTAACTGTTACAACCCTCACTTTGGGTATATCTTTGCTGTTTTTTGGGCCGATCTCTGATGCTATAGGCCGTACACAGTTGATGCTAGGGAGCATGGCAGGTGTTGTTTTGTGTAGCTTTGCTTTGTCTCAAGTTAGCAGTTTTGAGCAGCTTGTATTGTTAAGAGCTATACAAGGGGTTTGTTTAGCAGGTTTACCCGCTATTGCTATCGCCTATATGGGGGATGAGTTTGGACGAAATGCAGTAAGGGTTGCGGTTGGTTTATATATTAGTGGTAATACACTCGGAGGCATCGGTGGGCGGTTGATCGGCGGTTTTATTGGCGATTGGCTGGGGTGGCAGGAAGCTTTTGCATTGATGAGTTTAATCAGCTTCATCTGTTTAAGTGTTTTTGCTTGGATGTTACCTATGTCTGAAAACTTTTCGCCAACCCTGTTACGTCCTAAGCGCGTCTTCGCTGATATTTTATCTCATTTGCAGAACCCATTGTTGGTGTTGGCATATATTATTGGTGGGTTAAATTTCTTTATATTTATTAATCAATATAGTTATGCAACCTTCCTGTTAGCCGAGGCGCCTTTTAATCTCCCTGCTAGTTTATTAGGTATGTTGTTCCTTACCTATTTAAGCGGTACATTTGGTTCAGCTATTTCTGGCAATATAGCGGCCAAAATACCTCAACCATTGGTGATTGCACTTGGTTGTTTAGTTTTAATGCTGGGAACTCTCGTTACGCTTGTTCCTTCATTATGGACGATTATAATTGGTTTCCTAATTAGTGCTTTTGGCTTTTTTGTTGCCCATTCAAGCGCTAGTAGCTGGGTTAGCCAAAACGCGCGGTATGCACGTGCCACGGCGTCTTCTATTTATCTTGTATTTTATTATTTAGGTGCGAGTAGCGGCGGCTTTTATCTCGATCCTTTTTGGCATTGGCTTGGCTGGCATGGTGTTGTTGTCGGGTCTTTAATTGTACTGACATTAACCTTTATTTTATCTGTGGGATTGTATCTGCGTTCGCGCCTCTCTCTAGCTACTGGGCAAGGGTGCGGGTAAACTTAGCCGATAAGCTGGCCTTTGGAATAGTTGGGGAATATTGATGAGTTATCAGCATTGTTTTATTGACGGTACACCTACAGGTTTACCGACAGGTAAAGTGGTTTGTGTGGGGCGCAACTATGCTGATCATGCAGCTGAGCTAAATAATCCTATTCCTACTGAGCCGATGTTGTTTATCAAGCCATCAACGAGCGTGGTTGATATGGCTGAGCCTTTTATTGTTCCTAAGGGGTATGGTTCAGTACACTTTGAGACCGAGATGTCTGTCTTAATAGGTGAACGTTTAAGTCATGCATCGGAAGGGGAAGCGTTAGCTGCGATTGCTGGTATTGGTTTGGGTTTAGATCTTACTTTACGAGATTTACAAGCTAAGCTGAAAGATAAGGGCCATCCTTGGGAAAAGGCAAAAGGCTTTGATGGGGCTGCGCCTTTATCAGCTTTTGTAGCACCTAGCCGTGTTCCTGATTTGCAGAATGTAGATATCAAGTTGATAGTTAATGGTGAAGTACGTCAGTCGGGTAATAGTTCACATATGTTGAATCGCGTTTTACCCTTGATTAGCCACAGTAGTGAGTTTTTTACCTTAGAACCAGGAGATGTCATTTTGACGGGTACGCCTGCGGGTGTTGGGCCTATCTTGTCGGGAGATCAATTGGAGGTGTCATTGGCTGATCTTCTAAATATCTCTACACGTGCTATCTAATAATGTTTCCGCTTTATCGGAGATTTGTTTTTTTAGCGCTACTGAGTTGTACATTTGCTGCCAGTGCTGATTATCGCTGGCAGCAGCCCAGTTATTTAGTACAGGCTTTTACTCAGGTTGCGCTACGTAATGAGTACTCGCAGCAAGGGCGTGTGGTTCGCCGTTGGGAAAAGCCTATCCGTGTATGGCTGGATCACAAGGTTGGCGATAAAAGCCTACATGCTGACTTAGTGCGTATGCATGTTACCCATCTATCTTCGTTGATGCAGCATCCCATTAGTTTTGTGTCCTCTCCTGAGCAGGCTAACCTGAAAATTGTGTTTACTCAGCAGCGTGACTGGGCTGAACAGATTGGTCAGCTTTTTGGTGAAAAGGCGATAAACGTCATGCATGGGGCAGTTTGTATGGCTAACTTTCGTGTTAACAGCAGGTATGAAATAGAGAGCGCAGCTATTATTATTCCTGTAGATCAAGCGCGAATGCATGGGAAATTAGTGACTTGTATTGTGGAAGAGATTACTCAAGTGATGGGGTTGCCAAATGACTCTGAGGCAGTTTACCCCTCAATTTTCAATGATAAGACACCTGAGAGTTTGCTTTCCGGCTTAGATGGTTTGCTACTTAAAATGCTGTATAGCCCTGAACTAAGAAGTGGTATGACTGAGCGCGATGTGAAACCCTTTTTAAATAAATTAATTCGTAATTGGCAGAATGACGGTACAATTAAAACTGCAAACCGTGATATTCGATCCGGTGAGCTTTACCCCCTTTTAGGCTATTAAGGAGATCGCCATGTTATGGGTTAAAACCTTTCATATTCTTGCGATGACAAGTTGGATGGCGGGGATCTTCTACCTTCCTCGTATTTTTGTACATTATGTTGAAGGCCGTGAAGCGGGACAAGATGTTACGCGTTTAGAGGTTATGGCCGGTAAGCTTTATGGCTTCATGAGTATTATGGCGCTATTTACGCTAGGTTTGGGTTTATGGTTGTGGCTGGGTTATGGTTTTAGTGGTGGATGGTTACATGCCAAGCTTGTTTTTGTGGTTTTGTTAATTGGTTATCATCACTGGTGTAAAGCATATCTGAAGAAGATGAGAGCAGGGGCTTTGGATCGGAGTGGGCGTTATTTTCGTTTATTTAACGAACTACCATTATTGATCTTTATACCTATACTTATTTTTGTTGTTGTTAAACCTTTCTAAGAGATTTAAGTAGTGAGTATGGCTAAGGTTAGCTCTTAACCTTAGCTGCTATCTTGGCGCTTAAGCGCTCTACGCGCTCTCTTAAAACGTCTATCTCGCTGTAAAAGTTGTTGATTTCAGGACGAGTAGGGATCAGCTTAACCTCCTCTTTTAGATATTCATCCAGATTCTGAATGACGCTTAGGCCTGCGTTTTTGTACCCGTTTTTTTTCCAAGTAGCATAGATGGCTAATTGGTGAGCCGGTAGCTCTCCAACTAAGTTAGCAAGCATGCCCTCCCAGTCAATGAGTGTATCGGCCAAAATCTCTTGTAAGCGTGTTGCTAGAGCTGTATCCCCTGAAAGCTGAATTGTTTTGCCAAACATGGCATCTACTCGGTCTTTAGTTGCCAAAAGCTTAAGGAAGTCGATAGCCTGTCCACTCAGCGTGGCGTCGGGTTTGTCGTTATAAATCGATTGGATTTGGATTCCATCGGTATTAGGGAGTAGAAACAGGTTAAGTCTAGGGTTTGTTAATTCTACGGCGATAACTTTACCGCTTAAACGTTCGAGATGTTGTAGTGTGATCGGGTCACGCTGTAATAATTGGTTGCATGCCTCTTCTGCTGTTGTGAAGAGGGTTGCTTGTAACATCTCGATCATTGGGAGGCCTTTAAGGTTTAATGCCTGTATGCAGAGCGACAATGCCACCAGTCATGTTTTGATATTTGCAGTTTGTGAGTCCTGCATTTTGCATCATCGATTTGAGTGTTTCTTGATCGGGATGCATACGGATGGATTCGGCAAGGTAACGATAGCTTTCCGCGTCTCCAGCTATCATGGAACCCATCTGAGGTAAGATGTTGAAAGAGTAAAAGTCGTAAGCTTTAGTTAGTAATGGATTGTCAGTTTTAGAAAACTCTAGGACCATTACTTTTCCGCCAGGTTTCAACACGCGGGCCATTGAGCGTAATGCCGCATCTTTGTCCGTTACATTGCGTAGGCCAAACGCGATTGTAATAACATCGAAGGTATTATCAGGAAAAGGCAATGCTTCTGCATTAGCTTGCACAAACTCGACATTGCCTGTTACGCCTTTGTCCATCAGCTTATCGCGGCCAACTTTTAACATGGAGTCGTTGATATCTGCTAATACAACTTTTCCCGTTGGACCAACTAAGCGTGAAAAACGCATGGTTAAATCACCGGTACCACCTGCAATATCTAAAACAGTATTGCCTGTACGTACACCGCTTTGCTCTATAGTGATACGTTTCCAAAGGCGATGAACACCTCCCGACATCAGATCATTCATCAAGTCATATTTGCCCGCTACGCTGTGGAATACATCAGCAACACGTTGAACCTTCTCTTCTTTTTTTACGTCTTCGAAGCCGAAGTGAGTCGTGTCGTCATTGCGCTGGTCGGTCATGTTTAGATGTCCTGATGATGGTCTTAAATATGAATGCTGGAATTGTACCTATATGGAGCGGTATTGTCTTGGGAATGTATTCAAGAGTTATTACTCTTAAATCGCTTAGCCCCGACCAATGGCGATAAGCCCACCATCACGACTTTCGCCTGCAGCTTGGAGTTTTTCAAGGTAGGTTTGCCAGTACTGATCACGATTGTACGCTAGATCATGTAGGCAGTCCCATGTGTAAAGGCCACTATCATGACCATCGTCAAAGACAATTTTAAGTGCGTAGTTGCCGGTTGGGATAAGTTCTTTAATTCCTACCAGTTTTTTACCTGTTTGCAGTACGCCATTACCTATCCCGTGGCCCCTAACTTCTGCCGAGGGTGAGTGGACTCGAAGATACTCCGCTGTTAACTCGAACTTATCTTTTCCATATGTTAATTCCAGAGTACGAGATTTTTTATGTAATTTAATCTCGTTAGGTAATGGCGTTTTTGGCATGTGGATCTCCTTGTTGCTAGAGGATGTAGTGACTTAAGTCTTCATCCTGACTCAACTCGCTCAGTTGTTGGTCAACAAAGGCTTTATCTATCTTAATGGATTGACCTGAGCAATCTGAAGCTGAGAATGATAACTCTTCTAGCAAGCGTTCCATCATTGTATGTAGGCGTCTAGCCCCAATGTTTTCGGTGCTTTCATTTACTTGAAAAGCAAGTTCTGCAATACGGTGAATACCGTCATCGGTAAATTCAACATTTACGCCTTCAGTTTTTAGTAGGGCGATATATTGTTCGGTAAGCGATGCATTTGGCTCTTTGAGAATGCGGCGGAAATCATCTGGCGTAAGTGCTTTTAATTCAACGCGAATTGGTAAGCGGCCTTGGAGTTCAGGAATGAGGTCTGATGGTTTAGATAGGTGGAATGCGCCCGAAGCAATAAATAGAATGTGGTCTGTTTTGATCATGCCGTATTTAGTGCTTACAGTGCAGCCTTCAATTAAAGGTAGTAAGTCACGTTGCACGCCTTCACGAGATACTTCACCACTACTATTCGAGCCGTTTTTGCAGACTTTATCTATTTCATCTAGAAAAACGATTCCGTGTTGTTCAACTAACTCAACCGCACTCTGCTTGAGCTCATCCTCTTTCACCATACTAGCCGCTTCTTCATCGGTTAGCATTTTGAAGGCTTCTTTTATCTTCATGCGACGAGATTGTTTTTTGCCACCACCCATGCCAGAAAACATATTTTGTAGCTGGTTGGTCATCTCTTCCATGCCTGGAGGTGCCATTATCTCAACGCCCACTTGGGGTTGGGCTACTTCGATATCGATCTCTTTGTCGTCTAGCTGGCCTTCACGAAGCTTTTTACGGAAAACTTGGCGAGTAGCGCTGTCTTCCCGTTCGGCAGGGGATTGTTGCTCGCCAAAGTTTGCAGGACGGGCGGGTGGCAATAATGCATCTAAAACGCGCTCTTCAGCTGCTTCTTCAGCTCGAAAACGAACTTTCTCCATCTCCTTTTCACGCAGGAGTTTGATGGACATGTCGACAAGATCACGGATAATGGTTTCTACATCGCGTCCAACGTAGCCAACTTCAGTAAATTTGGTTGCTTCGATTTTTATAAATGGCGCATTAGCTAGCTTAGCTAAGCGACGTGCAATCTCTGTTTTACCTACACCGGTTGGGCCGATCATTAAGATGTTTTTAGGTGTTACTTCGGTGCGCAATTCATCATTTAATTGCATACGGCGCCAACGGTTACGTAGGGCAATAGATACCGCTCTTTTTGCTTCATCTTGTCCAATAATATGGCGATCCAGCTCGGATACAATTTCGCGTGGGGTCATGTTAGACATATCTTATTAGTTTCCTTAGCTGGCGACAGAATCAAGTTCTTCAATCGTTAAGTTGCCGTTGGTGAAGACACAGATCCCTGCGGCAATATGCAGGCTTTTCTCAACGATCTCTTTTGCGTTTAAGTCAGTATTATCAACGAGTGCACGTGCAGCCGCTAACGCAAAGTTGCCGCCAGAACCAATTGCAATGACGCCATCTTCCGGTTCAATAACATCTCCGCTCCCGGAGATTAAATAGGTTTTTTCTTTGTTAGCAACGAGCATTAGGGCTTCTAAACGGCGTAGTACTCTATCGCTGCGCCATTCACGTGCTAAATGGATTACCGCATTGACGATATTGCCTTGGTGTTTTTCAAGTTGCTGTTCAAATAGATCACGTAGTGTAATCGCATCAGCGGTAGAGCCTGCAAAGCCTGTTATGACGGCGTGTTTAGCGAGCACATTCACTTTTTTTGCGCTGCCTTTCATTACGGTGTTGCCTAAAGATACTTGGCCATCACCGCCGACTACTACTTTGTCTCCACGACGTACGGATACAATCGTTGTCATCTTCTGCTCCTAATGGGAGATTTAATTACCAATAACACGCAAAAAACGATGTGGAGGGCGTGATATTGCTTTCTTTAAGGGGTTTACAGAAAGATGGTGACGCTGAGATGAATTTCAAGGTTTAATTGACTAAAAAGCCCAGCTTTATCGCTGGGCTTTCTCGTTTGTTTCTGTATTGCGCCTTATTGCTTGATGCGCAGAGGTTGGATATTGAGTTGCACAAGCTTATCGTAGGCTTTAGATAATTTAGATCGATTATCAAAAGGCCCTAAACGAACTCGATACCAAAGGGTACCGTCTTTGTTTTTACTGGTATCTGTATGGACATCTGGCAAGCCTTGCAGGATGAGTTGTGCGCGCATTCTTTCTGCATCAGCCTTCACTTTGAAAGAGCCTGCCTGTAAAAGGTATTTGTGTTCAGACTTCGCGTTTTTAGGCGTTGATTTATAAGCGTCAACCTTGACGGTTTCTACTTCACTCTCTTTTAGCATTTCGTAAAATTCGAAGCGGTTGGTGTTCTCTGTCGTAGTGGCTGCCGTTGTTGATTTCTCAACTACAGGCGCTTTACTTTCGGGTGCTTTTTTTACGCTGGGTTTAGGAGCCGAGTGATTAGCTATAGGTGTTGTACTCGGATCCCTATCGATTTGGGTGAGTTTGAATAATCCATAGCCTAGGCCTCCCAGTAAGATAAGGGTGATTGCAAGTAGACCTGTAGGAAAGCGCTTTTTGGCTTTAGCGGGCGCTTTTTTAGTAGAGGGTCTAGAGCGGCTAGCCGAAGCTGCGCCGCGTTTGTTTTTTGCATAGTCCTTACGGGAGGCCATAGTGTTACATCTGCTCCGGTGCGGTAACGCCAAGTAGATCTAAGCCGTTTGCTAAAACATGACGCACGGCAACGGCCAGAGTTAGGCGTGCATTACGTAGGTTTTCATCATCGACTAAGGTTTTTTCTGAATTATAGTAAGTATGGAAATCACCGGCTAGATCACGTAAGTAGTTGGCGATCTGGTGAGGCTCGCGGGCGCTAGCTGCATTTTTTACCACTTCTGGATAGCGTCCAAGGTTGATAACCAAGTTCTTTTCAGATTCTAGTTCTAAGCAAGATAGAGCTGCTTTACCTGTTTCAAGATCCCAGTCTAAATTGTTCTCGGCGAGTTTGCGGAAAATGGAGCAAACACGGGCGTGGGCGTATTGAATATAGTAAACCGGATTGTCTGCGGATTGAGAGCGGGCAAGATCTATATCAAACGTTAAATGACTATCTGATTTACGCGCTGCCAAGAAGTAACGAGTAGCGTCACGGCCGACTTCATCGATTAGGTCTCGCAGGGTTAGGTAGCTGCCTGCACGTTTGGATATTTTTACCTCTTCTCCACCGCGCATGACGGTAACCATCTGGTGAAGTACGTAATCAGGCCAGCCTTTAGGAATGTCTGCTTTAAGTGCTTGAAGGCCTGCGCGGACGCGAGTAATCGTGCTGTGATGATCGGCACCTTGTTCATTTAATACGCATTCAAACCCACGTTGCCATTTGTCCAAGTGATAAGCAACATCTGGTACAAAGTAGGTGTAGCCGCCATCTTTTTTGCGCATTACTCGGTCTTTGTCATCACCAAAATCGGTTGTACGTAACCAAAGTGCGCCACCGTCTTCGTAGGTATAGCCATTTTTTATCAGTTTTTGTACCGTATGTTCTACTTTTCCTTCCTCATAAAGGGAGGATTCAAGGAAGTAAACATCAAAATCTACCGCAAATGCTTTTAGATCGAGGTCTTGTTCGCGTCTTAAATAGGCAACAGCGAAATGGCGAATTGCTTCTAAATCTTCAGAATTTTTTGTCCCGGTAAAGGATTGGTCTTCAGATTTAACGGTATCGCCGCGCATAAAGCTTTCGGCCAAATCGATAATGTAATCGCCACGGTAGCCATCTTCAGGCCAGCTTGCGTCATCAGGCGTTAGTCCTTTGCAACGAGCTTGCACAGAGAGAGCTAGGTTGTTGATCTGTTGGCCCGCGTCATTGTAATAAAATTCACGGGTCACATCCCAGCCATTGGCTTCCATGAGGCGGCAAAGGCAATCGCCTACAGCGGCGCCACGACCATGACCTATATGTAAAGGGCCGGTTGGGTTTGCTGAGACGAACTCGACCTGAACTTTACGTCCCGCACCATCAGCGTTGCGGCCATAGCTCTCTTTTTGATCCAAAATTGTGGTCAGCAAGCTGTTGGTTGAAGCTTCACTAATGAAAAAGTTAATAAAGCCTGGTCCTGCTATCTCGGTACGCGTTAGGTTGTCAGATTGAGGCAGGGCATCAACCAGCTTTTCTGCTAATTGGCGAGGGTTGCTACGCGCAGGTTTAGCTAGGGTTAGGGCAATGTTAGATGCGTAATCACCATGTGATTTGTCACGTGTGTTTTCAACCATGATATTTGGTTGTACATCTTCCGGCAAAGTGCCATTTTCAATCAGTGTTTTTAGGGCAGAATCGATAAGTCCTGCAATAACTTGTTTCATTAGCGTACATATACCGTTTGGATGAATCGGTGGGCCTGAAGGCGGTTTTGATTTTAGCAAGGTGAGTATTACGCTCTTGCGGCTATCATCATCGAAGTTAGGCCTCTAAAGAACCGCGTATTATCCCTGTAAATCAGAATTTTGTTAAGAGGTAGAAGGGCTCTTTGGTTTAAAAAGTATCTGCAGGATCTACATCTATGGACCAGCGGACCTTTCTGGACTCTTTGTTTTGTTCCAAATACCAGCATAAATTAGCTAAAAGTTGGTGGAGTATTTTTCTGTTTTCAGCATAGATCATAAGCTGGGCACGGTGCATGCCTGCTCGTTTTTCCATAGGTGAAGGGAAGGGGCCTATCCAGTGAACGTTTTCAGGGAGAAGAAGGTCATCTTCCAGTTGTTGTCTTAGCGCGGCTAAAAATGATTCTGCTCGATACTGGGTTGTTGTTTCTGCGCGAAGCAAAGCATAGTGAGTATAAGGTGGAAGTTTCGCTGCTTTGCGATTCTGAAGTTCTTCCAGTGCAAAGGCGCTGTAGCCATGCTCGACAAGCGTTTGTAAAATAGGATGGTCGGCATGATAGGTTTGCATTAAAACTGTACCAGGATCTTCAGCCCTACCAGCGCGCCCAGCTACTTGGAGTATGAGTTGTGCGGTTCTTTCCATGCCGCGAAAATCAGCACTAAATAGACCGCTGTCGGCATTAATAATTGCAACTAATGTTACTTTTGGAAAGTGGTGGCCTTTAGCGAGCATTTGCGTGCCGACAAGGATGCATGGATCGCCGGAGTTAACTTTGTCCATAATGTCATGCATGGCATTTTTTCGCTGAGTGCTATCTCGGTCAACGCGAATGACGGGGAAGTCAGGGAAAAGCTTTTGTAATGCTTGTTCACTACGCTCGGTACCTACGCCTACTGGCTGTAATTGATCGCTGTTACACTCGGGGCAAACCCGTGGGATGCCTTGTTGTTTGTCGCAATGATGGCAGTGAAGATGTGGCGGTTCTCTGTGTAATGTCATATGGGCATCGCAACGACTACAGTCGGCTATCCAGCCACAGTCGTTACAGCTTAAAGTGGGAGAATAGCCGCGGCGATTTAAGAATACGAGCACTTGGGTGCCGTTATTTAAATGTTGGCCGATTGCGCTAATTAATTGTGCTGAAAGCCCTTCGCTTAATTTCTCTTGGCGTATATCTAATAGTTTAAATGTAGGTGCTTGCGATGTGCCTGCGCGCTGTGTCATTTTTAGCCATTGGTAGCGGCCTTCTTTTGCATTATGTAATGTCTCTAAGGAGGGCGTTGCGCTACCTAGGATGATAGGAATATCTTCTGCGCGGGCACGCATCACTGCGAGATCTCTGGCTGAATAGCGAAAGCCATCCTGTTGTTTAAATGAGGCATCGTGTTCTTCGTCAATAATGATAATGCCCGGATGTTTGAGTGGCGTGAAAATAGCGGAGCGTGTCCCTATAACTATTTTTGCGACTCCCTCTCTGGCTTGTAGCCATGCGTCGAGTCTTTGTCGGTCGGAAAGGTTTGAGTGTAGTACCGCCATAGGTAGATTGAATCGCTGCTTAAAGCGCATAACAGTCTGCGGGGTTAGACCTATTTCAGGTACCAATACTAGGGCCTGCTTACCTTCGCTAAGGGCCTTTTCAATTGCTTGTAGATAAACTTCTGTTTTACCTGAGCCGGTAACACCTTCGATTAAGCTGGCGGTAAAACCGGATCGTTTGTTGAGCTGAGTTAGGGTGGATTGCTGCTCTTCATTTAGTGTTAGTGGGGCTTCATGTAAAACTTGATCGTGATGTGACTTATGAGGGCGATGGAAAGACTCTGCTAGCTTTTTTTCTTCAAGGGAGCGTAGTGTGTTGAGGGTCCCGCCTTCTGCTTTGATTGCGTCTAGGCTAATGCCTGAAGGGTGTTCCTTAAGTAGCTTAAATAATTCGATCTGACGGACTGCGTTGGTTTTTAACGTGCTAATCTGAGCATTAGTAGTGGTTCGCCAAAGTAGTTCGTGTTGATATTCGCAGGCTTGCCCTTTTCTTAGTAGTACCGGCAGTGCTTGCTGTAAGGCATCACCTTCGGGGTGTTGGTAATAGGATGCCGCCCAGCGCGCTAGTTTGAAAAGGTGGGCGGGAAGGGGAGGGGTTTCGTCTAATACTTTTTTTGCGCGCTTGAGTTTGCTTATCTCGAACTGTGTTTCAGTGGTTGTCTCAACTAAAATGCCAATTAAGTCGCGGTTGCCAAAAGGGACGAGTACTCTTAGTCCAGGCTCGAATGAAGGTTGTTCTGATCCTGCGGGAGGCAGATAATCAAACAGTTTGCGGAGTGGGCTAGGTATGGCAAGGCGTAATATGATCATAATTGTTTATCGTTGCTCACTTTTTAAACGCTTTTAAGTTGATAAGCTGTATCTGCATGCGTATAATCCGCCGCCTACTTAACGTACCGGTGATTTTCGCTGGTAGTTTAAATCAATGCGGTGCTTGGCAGAAGATCAAGTGGCGGCATGAATACATGAGGTTTACCATGAAAGCGGATATCCATCCTAATTACGTTGAAATTTCTGCTACTTGTTCTTGCGGAAATGTTATTAAAACCAAGTCTACTCTTGGTAAAGACCTTCACTTAGATGTTTGCTCTTCTTGTCACCCGTTCTACACAGGCAAGCAGAAAGAAGCAACTTCTGGTGGTCGTATCGATCGCTTCAACAAGCGTTTCGGTGCTCGCGGCGTGAAAAAATAAGACTGCATAGTCTACGAGAATTCTAAAAAAAGGCGCTTCCATTATGGGGCGCCTTTTTTGTTGTCTTTAATTTGGTTATCGACTGCTTATAATCTTGTTTAGCGTTTAAGTTTACGCTGATGTTGTAGTGACGGGTGACTAGATAACAATATCTTTTTTTATTTTGCTATTTTTACTTATTTTGTGCGTGATGCTTGATCATAAGTCGCATGTCGAGTTTGGTTCTTTAGGTTTGGCTGAGTGAAAAAAGGCCAATAGAGTACCCCTTAAGGTTGTTCGATACGGGGGTTTTCTATATAGTTAGGGGTTCGAAATTTTAACTAGATTGGAACAGCAGCTATGTCTGATGATATGAAACAAGCAGCTCTTGATTACCATGAGTTTCCACGTCCAGGTAAGATCAGCGTTGAGCTATCTACACCAGCTGAATCTCAGCTTGATCTTTCTTTGGCATATAGCCCAGGTGTAGCTGAGCCGGTTCGTGAAATCGCGAAAGACCCTGATAATGCATACCGTTATACGGCTAAAGGTAACTTGGTAGCGGTTATTACAAACGGTTCAGCAATCTTAGGTCTTGGTGATCTAGGTCCGTTAGCGTCTAAGCCTGTAATGGAAGGTAAATCATTACTGTTTAAACGTTTTGCCGGTATAGACTCCATTGATATTGAAGTTGATGCAGAAAGCCCGCAGGCATTTATTGATACGGTTGCTCGCATTGCTGAAACGTTTGGTGGCATTAACCTAGAAGATATTAAAGCACCAGAGTGTTTTGAAATTGAGCGTGTGCTTATTGAACGCTGTAATATCCCAGTTTTCCATGATGATCAGCACGGTACAGCGATTGTTACGGCTGCTGGTATGATCACAGCGCTGGAAATTGCAGGTAAAACGCTTGAGGAAGCTCAGATCGTTTGTCTAGGTGCGGGCGCTGCTGCAAATGCTTGCATGAAGCTACTTGTAAGCATGGGCGCTAAGATCGAAAACATCTTTATGATTGACCGTACGGGTGTTATTCATTCTGGTCGTGAAAATCTAACGCCAGAAAAAGCAGCTTTTGCTTCAGAAACTGATAAACGTACGCTGGATGACGCAATTGATGGCGCCGATGTTTTTGTTGGTCTGTCAGGTCCAAATCTACTTTCTGCTGAGCAGTTAGCTAAAATGGCAGCAAACCCAGTTGTGTTTGCATGCGCGAACCCTGATCCTGAAATTCGTCCAGAGCTTGCTCATGCAACACGCGATGACGTGATTATGGCGACAGGTCGTTCTGATTATCCGAACCAGGTTAACAACGTTATCGGTTTCCCATTTATTTTCCGTGGTGCTTTAGATGTTCGTGCATCTGCGATTAATGAAGAGATGAAAGCTGCCGCAGTTCGTGCGTTAGTTGATTTGACAAAACAGCCTGTTCCACAGGATGTGTTGGATGCATATGGATTAGATTCGTTGGAGCTTGGTCCTGAATATATCATCCCTAAAGCAACAGATTCTCGTTTATTGGGTGCTGTATCTACAGCAGTTGCTCAGGCGGCAATTGATTCAGGTGTAGCTCGTTTGCCTTTACCTGATAATTACCCACTTTCTTAAGTTTGATTGTTGGGCATAAAAAAAAACCGGCATACGCCGGTTTTTTTATCTAAATTTTTGATACTAAAATTGGATTTAGAAAAGTTCTTCCGTTGAATTAGTTCTTTGTATGCTTGATGGGGCTGCATAGTTGGCAGGAACGTTTTCCTTACGGAAGAATTCATAAATAGCATCGCTTTGGCCTGGATAAGCACGTTTCCCGCTTTTAGGATCTATCTTCACGCTAACAATGCCTTCCGGTGGTGTCGGTGGGTTTTCAGGTGTGCCTTTAAGAGCTTCGCGCATAAAATCGATCCATATAGGTAATGCGGCTGTCCCGCCAAACTCCCTTCTACCTAATGTTTTAGGTTGGTCAAACCCTACCCATGCTGTTGCTATGTACTCTTGGTTGAAGCCAGAAAACCATGCGTCTTTTTGATCGTTAGTTGTGCCTGTTTTTCCTGCAATATCTCGGCGATCGAGTACTAAAGCCTTTCTTCCTGTCCCTCTACGAATAACATCTTGTAACATGTTGTAAATAAGAAAAGTTACTTTCTCGTCATATATTTTTGGTGCTAGTTGTTGTTGAGGGTTTTCGGTATCTACGCAGGTGTTACAGGCTATTTTAGGTTGTGCTGTGAAAAGGCTTTTGCCGAAAGCGTCTTCAATTCGTTCGATAAAGAAAGGCTCAACCTTAAAGCCGCCGTTTGCAAAAGCGGCGTAGCCTGTTGCTAAGGTCAGTGGTGTAACGTCGGCGCTACCTAAGGATAGCGACAGGTTGCTAGGTAGTTTGCTGCGGTCAAAGCCCGCAAGCTCCAGGTAGTCTTGTGCTGTGGGAATACCTATAGCTCTTAATAATCTAATGGATACTAAGTTTCTAGACTTGTAGAGGGCCTGACGAAGGCGTGTAGGCCCATAAAATTTTCGGCTTGAGTTTTGAGGTCTCCAGTTTCCTTCAAGTGATGTATCATGAAAAACAATGGGAGCATCATTTATAAGTGAGGCGGGTGAGTAGCCTTTGTTGAGTGCTGCAGCATAAATGAACGGTTTGAAGTTGGATCCTGGTTGCCGCACAGCTTGGGTGCTGCGATTGAATTTATTATGAGTGAAATTGAAACCGCCAACAAGGGATAGAATGGCCCCCGTTTTTGGATTAAGGGCAACGAGAGAGCCTTGCACTTTTGGTATTTGTGAAAGATGGAGTTTCCCTTCTTTCTCTCTTACTCGAATTAGGTCGCCTATTTTCAAGATATCTGTTGCTGCTTTTGGGGTTTTGCCTGTGCGGTTAACGCTTTTATAAGGTTTTGCCCATGACATGCCTTCCCATTCTAAGGTGGTGGTTTGGTTGTTTTTTAAAAGTAGCTCAGCACCTTTTTCGGAAACATTAAGCACTAGCGCTGGCTTGAGTACACCGTAGCTGATGATTTTATTTAAGCGTTTTTGTAAGGTTTCTTGTGGTTCTGTAGTGTCCCAGTTGTCTTCTGCACCGAAATAACCATGCCTTTCAGAATAAGCAATTAAACCATTTGAGACGGCATCATTTGCTGTGGTTTGAAGATTGCTCTGTAAAGTTGTATATACTACATAGCCGTCAGTATAGAGCGATTCTCCATATTGTTCGTAGAGTTGCTGTCTAACCATCTCTGCTACATAGAAGGCTCTAAGCTCAATGTCGCTTGTATGATACTTGGCGCTTACAGGTTCGTTAGTAGCATTTTCCAATTGCTGATCGTTAATGAAGCTTAAGGAATGCATGCGCCTAAGAATCCAGTTTCGGCGTTCAATTGCTCTATCTGAATTTGTAATTGGATTGTATGCAGATGGTGCTTTAGGTAAGCCTGCTATCATAGCGTGTTGAGCAAGGCTCAAGTTTTTGATGTCGGTGCCGTAATATACATTAGCTGCTGCTTGGATACCGTATGAGCGATGTCCTAGATAAATTTTATTAATATAGAGTTCAAGGATTTCTTCTTTGGATAGTTCTTGCTCTATTCGGAGTGCTAGCAAGATCTCCATAAATTTTCGGCTAAATGTACGTTCGCGAGTAAGGAAGAAGTTTTTAGCGACTTGCATTGTTATTGTCGAACCACCGCTTTGGATGTGGCCGGTGGTTGCTAATTGAAAGGCTGCGCGAAAAAGGCCTTTTATGTCTATGCCGTGGTGATCAAAGAAACGACTGTCTTCTGCTGCGGTGAGGGCTTGGGTAAATTGAGGTGGGATTTCCTCGAATGTGATTGGTGTTCTGCGTTTTTCGCCAAACTCTGCGATGAGTTTTTGATCTTGAGAATATATACGCAGGGGGGTCTGAAAACGTATATCCCGTAATGTTTCGACATTCGGGAGTTGCGGCGAAAAATAATAATAGGCGCCCGCAGCGGATATTAGTCCGATGAGGAAACAAAAAATACCTAATTTAAACAAAAGTTTGAAAAGCGAAAACATAGGTGACATGCTAATCTGATAATTGAGGGTTTTAGTAAAGGTCTATTATATAGACAGCTTACCACTTTGCTCTAGCGTATATTGAATTTTAATTTGTTTTAATACGAGTTAGAGTTAGGTAATAGAGTAGTAAACACACATTAACGCAGTATTAAGTTAGGGAATATATTTGTGTTTGGCTTATTGGGGAATAAATCGGGAAGCTTAGTAGGGCTAGATATAGGCTCTTCTTCGGTTAAGCTAGTAGCCTTGTCTAAGAGTGGACAGAGCTATTCGTTAGAAGCTTATGCTGTGGTGTCTTTGCCTCCTACTGCCGTCATTGATGGGAATATTCAAGACGTAGGGGAGGTTGCCTCTACGATTGAAAAAGCAATCAAGGTTGCTGGAGGGAGGATGTCCTCGGCAATTGCTGCCGTACCAGCCTCTGCAGTCATCACTAAACGTATAGAAATGAGCAATGCCTTTTCTGAATTTGAATTGGAAGATCAAATAAAAGTAGAGGCCGATCAGTTTATCCCTTATTCTTTAGATGAGGTCGCCTTGGACTTTGAGGTGCAAGGGCCTGTTGAGAATAATGATAATCTAAATCGAGTGCTGCTCGTTGCTTGTCGTAAAGGTGATGTAGAACAGCGTGAAGATGCGATTAATAGTGCTGGTTTGCAGTGCCAAGTGGTCGATGTAGACACATACGCAGTCGAGCGCACATTTCCTCTGATCTCTTCTGAACAAAGGAGCGCTGATTACCTGATCGGTGTTGTTGATATTGGTGCGGCAACCTTAACCTTGAACGTTTTCAAGGGAAAAGAGATTGTTTATAGCCGAGAGCAAGCATTTGGCGGTAATGATCTTACGAACTCTATTCATCAGCAGTATGGTATGAGTATAGAAGAGGTGGAGCAATCATTACGCCTTAACGATCTGTCCCCCGAAATTAATGAGATGGTTGTCCTTCCCTTTAGAGGAACGGTTGCGCAGCAAGTCTCTCGATCATTGCAGTTTTTCTATTCTTCTGGCGCACATAGTGAACTTTCCGCGCTTTACCTTTCAGGTGGTACAGCGACGATTGATGGGCTTGCTGATCAATTATCCGAGGAACTGGGTATAACAACTAAAATGGCTAACCCTTTCGTCTCAATGGCTATTAATTCGAGAGTTAATCGATCTAGACTTGAACGGGATGCGCCTTCATTAGTGAAGGCGTGTGGGTTAGCGATGCGTGGATTTGAGGGTTAGGGACAGATGGCAACTATCAATTTAAGACCCTGGCGTGAAGAGCGCGCTGAAGAAAGAAAGAAAAACTTCTTGATGAACTTATTAGGAGCAGCATTATTTGCTGGCCTTATAGTGTTTGCAGTCGGTTACTATTTTGATTTTATGAAAGATCGTCAAAGTGACCGAAATGGTTATTTGAAAACTGAAACGAAGAAACTAGATCGTGACTTAGCAGCCATTAAAGAATTAAAGGAAAAACGGGCGAAATTGCTTGAGCGCCTTACTGCAATTCAAGAGTTACAAGGTTCAAGACCTCTTATTGTTAGAAATTTTGATGAGTTGGTGCGTGTCATGCCTGATGGGCTTTACTATTCATCTTTGTCACGTAAAGCTAACAGTGTTGTTATAGCAGGGTTGGCCCAAGATAACTTAGATGTTTCGACGTTGATGAGAAATTTGGATACGTCGATTTGGTTTGGTGAACCCAATCTTAGTGGGGTAGGTAAAGGTAAAGATAGTTTGAATACGTTTAATCTTTCTGTGCCTGTTACTAAACCTAAAGCGGATGAGGCTAATTAATGAGTGCGTTAAGGAATGCGTTTAAAGGATTCGATCCTAATGATATGGACTTCAATGCGGCGGGGAACTGGCCTATAGGCGTTAAGATTGTCTGTTATCTAATTGTAGTTGTAGCTATCTGTGCTGCAGGCTGGCATTTTTATATTACAGATAAACAAAGTGCTTTGAAGAAAGAGATATCTAAAGAACAAGGGTTAAAGGCCGTTTACGAAGAAAAGGCTTTTCAAGTGGCTAATCTTGATGCTCTTCGAAAACAGATGGAAGATGTAGAGGAAAAGTTTAGTGAACTAAAAAAACAACTCCCTACAGAGAAAGAAGTACCGGGGCTTTTGGATGATATTACTAATCTAGGTACTGATAGCGGTTTGGATATTGGATCGATCAAGCTTGCGGCAGAATCAAAAAAAGAATTCTACATTGAGTTGCCTATTAATATTAATGTTTCCGGTTCATATCATCAGTTAGGGCAGTTTGTAAGTGGAATCGCTGGTTTACCACGTATCGTGACCCTGCATGACTACACAATAAAACCCTCAGCCGGTAAGGTCTCTATGCAGATTAGTGCTAAGACTTATCGTTATGATGAAACTAAGTAAGGGGGTAGGGATGACTCATCATAGTAGGATTATTATCTTGCCACTATTGTTTTCTTTGCTTACTGGGTGTGTTGAGTGGGTTGAAGATACGAGTGATTTAAAGGAATTTATTGCTAAGGTGCAAGCTAGGCCTGCAGGTTCAATTGAACCCCTTCCGGAATTTAAGCCTTACCATAGTTTTGTGTATAAAGGTGCCTCTATGAGAGAGCCTTTTGTTCCTCTGATTCCGCTCTCTGTTAGTGATAATGTGGATGAAGAGGTCAATGCAGAACCAGATAATGGGATTAAACCTGATGATGCAAGAGATAAAGATTATCTTGAATCTTTTGCTTTGGATCAGTTGAATATGGTCGGAACAATCAATCAAAAAGCGGATAATACGCTATGGGCTTTGATTCGAGATCCTAATTTCGAGATTCATCGGGTTACGGTCGGTAGCTATATGGGTTTAAATTTTGGCGAAATTGTTTCGCTAGATGAACGTAAAATCGAGTTAGTTGAAATTGTAACGAATGGGCGTGGTGGTTGGATGAAACGATCACGAAACCTTGCCTTGGCTGAGCAGGAATAAGGGATATTATTGTGAAAATTTGGGTCCCCATGATGACTAAAGTACGTGTGTATACGAATCTCCGTTGGTTGAGCATAGCTTTGGTCAGTCTTTTATTGTCGGAGTGGGCGGCAGCAGACGTTTTAATGAAAAATGCTAACTTTGTGGCCCTGCCAGGAGGGAAAGTAGAAATTCGTTTTGACTTCGATTCTGCACCACCTTCTCCGCAAGCTTATATGATCAATCAACCTGCTCGTATAGTAATGGATTTATGGGGAGTTGAGAGTGATTTAACAAGCCGTTCCCTGGATGTTAAAACAGGTCAAGTAGATGGAATTAACTTTGCTCAAACGGAAGGCCGGTTAAGGATCGTGGCTAATCTTTACGAGCCCTCTAGTTATAAAACCTTCTCCGAAGGTAATAGTTTGTTTGTTGTTGTGCAAAGTAATAACTCAGGGCTTCCTTCAACGTCAGAAGCATCAGAAAATGTAGTATCAAAAGCATCTGATTCTGGGAGTGCTACAGCGTTTGTCGATGCCCGTTCTAAAGTTCAAGGCATGGATTTTGAACGAGTTGAGGGTGGTGTTGGTCGAGTTACCATTACCATGTCTGATGATAAAGCCGGTGTCGATATTCAGGAAGAAGGTAATAATGTTGTCGTTAACTTGGTGGGCGCCGATCTGTCACGAGCGTTGGAGCAGCGGGTTGATGTACAAGATTTTGTGACGCCTGTTATGTTTATCGATTCGATGGCTAATGGTGGCAATACTAGTATTTTGATTAAGCCAAGTGCCGAGCCTTATGAATATTTAGCTTATCAAACAGATAATCAATTGATTCTTGATTTTAAACCGTTGAGCCAAGCGGAAAAAGATGAAAGAACTAAAGAGTTATTTGAGTTTACCGGTGAGCAGATAGATCTTAATTTCCAAAATGTTGAGTTACGTTCTGTTCTGCAAATTATTGCTGAAGTTGCCGAGTTAAATTTGGTGGTGAGCGATAGTGTTGGCGGTAATATCACTTTGCGTCTTAAAAATGTTCCTTGGGATCAAGCGCTGGATATTGTTTTGAAAACAGAAGGTCTTGATCAACGCACCGTAGGTAATGTATTGCTTATTGCACCTGCCGATGAGATCGCGCAGAGGGAACAGGCAGAGTTGGAAAGCTCACAGAAAGTGGAACAGCTTGCGCCCCTACGTACGGAGTTTATCCAGGTAGATTATCGAAAAGCATCGGAAATGATGGGCACGGTTCAGGGCGCTAAACTGGTTTCTGAGCGTGGCTTTATTATGGCGGATGATGAAACTAATGTTTTGATGGTGCGTGAAACGGCCAATGCGATTCAAGAAATTCGTGAAACTTTGCAGCGTTTTGATGTAGAAGTGGAGCAGGTATTGATTGAAGCGCGCCTCGTTAATGCTACGTCAAATGTAACTAAAGACTTAGGTATTAAATGGGGATTTGGCTATAACGATGTGGATAATGGTAAAGGCTGGATTGTCAGCCAAGATCAGAGTTCTATCGATTTCTCTAGTACATCCCCAACCAGTGGTTTGAACGTGGATCTGGGTGCTACAGCTACTAATGTTGGGCAGATAGCAATTGGTTTTGCGCCGGGTGCGAGTACATTGATCGGTCTAGAATTGAGTGCTTTAGAAGCAGACGGTAAAGCTGAAATTGTTTCCCAACCTAAGATTCTGACGACGAACGGTAAAAAAGCTTTAATTCAGTCGGGTTCCGAAATTCCTTATCAAACAGTTGAAGATGGGGAAGTTAATATTGAATTTAAAGATGTAGTGCTGAGTTTGGATGTGACGCCGCGCATAAATCCGGGTGATCGTATAGCAATGGAACTACTCATCAAACAAGATTCTATAGGCCAAGTTTTGGCTAATGGTGAATTGAGTATTGACAATAATGAGCTGCAGACAACAGTGGTTGTGCCTGATGGGCAAACAATTGTTCTTGGCGGTGTGTTTAAACATGAAACAAGTGATAGTGTTAACAAGGTCCCATTACTTGGTGACTTACCTATCATGGGCGCACTATTTCGGAATAAAGAGAGCACTTCTGAGAAAACAGAATTATTGATTTTTATTACACCGAAATTGGTGCGTAATTCCTTATCTCAGTAGTTATGGTTGTGTGAATTGAATATATTTTTGATTGGGCCTATGGGGGCTGGGAAAAGTACCATAGGTCGTTTGTTATCCCAAGAATTGAAGCTTGAATTCGTGGATTCTGATCGTGAGATTGAGAAGCGAGCGGGTGCTGATATACCTTGGATCTTTGATGTCGAAGGTGAGTCGGGCTTTAGGGATAGAGAAGAGGGTGTTATTGAAGCGCTCTCTTTACGTAAGGATATTGTTTTGTCTACGGGCGGGGGGGCTATTTTAAGGCCTGAAAATAGAGTAATGCTTCAAGCTAATGGTACGGTAGTGTACTTAGAAACATCCGTTGAGCAGCAATTAGACCGCACGTCTAGGGATAAAAACCGTCCTTTGTTGCAGACGGAAAATCCACAGGCTGTTTTGGAAGAGTTAATGTCTATTCGGCACCCTTTATATCTTGATACAGCTGATATTGTTGTAGTTACAGATAAACGCCATCCTAAAACAGTTGTTACAGAAATTATTAGGCAGTTAAAGGCCAAGTCTCCTCTCGAAGTAGAGTAATAAGTAGGTAGTATGCAAACGTTGAAAGTAGACCTAGGGGAGCGTAGCTACCCTATTTTTATTGGCCAAGGGTTGTTAGATAAGGGCCTGATGGTGCCTTATATTTCAGGTAAGCAAGTTTTAATTGTTACTAATGAAACTATCGCGCCTCTGTATCTTGAACGACTTAAAGCCACTTTGAATAAAAAGTTTCAGGTTGATGAAGTTATATTGCCTGATGGAGAGCAGTATAAAAACTTGGAGCAGATAAATAATATTTTTACTGCCCTGCTTGATAAACGTCATAATCGGACAACAACTTTGATTGCATTAGGTGGCGGCGTTATTGGTGATATGACAGGGTTTGCCGCTGCATGTTATCAGCGAGGTGTTGATTTTATTCAGGTTCCCACAACACTTTTGTCGCAAGTTGATTCTTCTGTTGGTGGTAAAACGGGCGTCAACCATCCTCAAGGGAAGAATATGGTTGGTGCGTTCCATCAACCTCAATGTGTCGTTATAGATACAGATGCACTAAATACTTTGCCTGAAAAAGAGCTTTCCGCTGGAATGGCAGAAGTTATTAAATACGGTCTAATCTATGACGAGGCCTTCTTATGCTATTTAGAAGATCATATTGATGGCTTGATGGGATTGCAGCCGGACCTTCTTGAGCAAGCAATACTACGTTCTTGTGAGATTAAGGCTGAAGTTGTTGCTTTGGATGAGCGAGAAGAGGGGATTCGAGCTTTATTAAATCTAGGCCATACTTTCGGGCATGCCATCGAGGCGGATCAAGGTTACGGTGAATGGTTGCATGGTGAAGCCGTCGGTGCCGGTACTATGATGGCTGCTGATATGTCTTTTCGCTTAGGGAATATATCCGCTACTGATGTGGCTCGGGTGAAGTCTATTTTGGAGGCTGCAAATCTTCCATTATACCCACCTGAGGCAATGACGCCGGAACGTTTTGTGGAGCTTATGGGTGTCGATAAAAAAGTTATTGATGGCAGTATTCGCTTAGTGCTCCTAAAAGAAATTGGTAAAGCTGTAGTGACTTCCGATTTCCCTCCTTCCATTTTGTTGGAAACGTTAAGTGCTGGTAAAAAATTAGCAACGTTTTGCTAGTCTGAATTAGGCGCTAATGTCATGGGTTTCGAACGGGTAAAATGAAGAAAAATATATATTTTGAGCCGTCAAGTCGTCTTCAATTATTAGATAAATTGAAGCATTTTATTCGTTTCTCTGACTTTCTTTTGCTGGTTTCAGGTGAGCATGGTGCAGGTAAAAGTACATTGCTTGCCCAGTTAAAGCCAGATACAGAAGACAGTACCTTATATTATTGTTCAGTTCGCCCCGAGATTGAGTTAGGTGAGCAGCAACTGCTAGCATTGTTAATGCAGCAATTTCCTTCGCATGAGCAAAGTGGAGCTAGCTTTGCTGATCAATTAAGTGCCTTTCATCTCCAATTAAAATCTATACAAGCTGCGGGCCAGAAATGTCTGATTACTGTTGATGATGCAGAATATCTGTCAGAAGGGGCGCTGGCGTTATTGTTGAATTTACATGCTGCTGATGCGCAAGTGTTGCTTGTATCGAATAACGATTTTGCAGAGAAATTATTCGCCAGTAATGATGTTAAACATCTTGAGGGGCGAGTTCATCATCTTAATATCGAACGTATGAGCGTTGCGGAAACCGCAGAATATATTGAATTATGTCACCCCGCTGTTTCGACTTTATCGGAAAAGAAAAAAAACGAACTAATTAAATTGTCTGAAGGGATGCCTGGAAGGGTCGAAACTTTATTGGCTGGAGGTAAGGTATCCCTGTCATCTCTACCTGCACAGCGATCATCCTTCCCTCTGCCAGCGTTACATATGCTGGGCGTTGGAGTGCTTTTAATTGCTATTGTTGCCGTCTCTTTGTGGCAGTTTTTGCCAGAAAGCACAGAACCTCTTTCTGAAGTAGTGACCGATGAGCGGGTTTCAGTACCTCTTTCTCTTGCTGTTACCGCGTCAGTTGAAGGCGAAAAGGCTGATACAGTTTCTGTAGAACCTGCTGTAGGTGCTGGAGATGAGTTGATAGAGCAAGTACCTGTTGTTAATGATACACAGGTCGTTGAAACGGATACTCCTATATCTGCTGTTAAAAGTGATCTAGCGCTCCGATTGCAGCAGCAAGAAGCAAAACTTAATAATGAAAATTTAGTGGTGGAAGAAACAAAACCATCTCCAGTGAAGGTTAAGCCTTCTCCGTTGGAAGAAGAGTTAAGAGCTGTAGTGAAGCAAAACACCCCATCTGCTAACAGTGTTCCTGTTGCTGTGAAGGAGCAATCCCCTTCAGCATCTGAAGCGCAGGAAAAGAAAACTGTTCCCTCTGTGCCGCAGACGAAGAAAGCGCTTGCGTCGCAAAATAAAGTGGCCGATATTGCACCAAGTGAGAGCGTTCTACTCACGTGGAAATCATCTGGATATACTTTACAAATGACTGGGGCGAGATCAAAGCAGAGTGCTTTGGAGTTTATCGCAGCTCAGTCTAATCCTAGCAAATTTCACCATTTTGAGACTATTTATAAGGGCTTGCCCTGGCATGTGGTTGTTTATGGGCAATATCCTAACCGTGATATTGCTAATGCTGCTATCCGAAAACTGCCTAAAACGCTGCAAAATGTGAAACCTTGGGCAAGAAGTGTGCAAGGCGTTCAACTTGATATAAGAAAGAAAAAACCTTGATGAAACAATAAGATATATTTAGTTTTATACCTGCTTTTAGTGATTTAAACCTTCCTTTATGCTGTTTGGAATTTGTTCCGAACAGACTTCGCGTGTAGAATAGCTGTCCCTTTTTGCTGACTGGCGTATATATTGCAGCAGAAAGATTATTAAGACATTGATTTCGAAGTATTTTTAAGTGGGAATGGCTTATGAGCAAAGCTCTTTATTGCCCCGGTGAATTTAAAGATAACTGCGGTTTTGGCCTTATGGCACACATGCAGGGTCAAGCTAGTCACGATTTGCTAGATAAAGCAATCGAAGCGCTTGCCTGCATGACGCACCGTGGGGGTATAGCTGCAGATGGTAAGACAGGTGACGGTTGTGGCCTGTTAATGCAGAAACCTGATAGCTTCTTGCGCACAGTCGCACAGGAAGAGTTAGGCACCGAACTAGGCGAATTTTATGCAGTGGGTATGGTGTTTTTACCGTGCGAAGCTGCCAAAGCAGAAGCGGCACGTGTTGCAGTTAATACTGCGATTACTAATGAAGGTCTAGGTGTTGCAGGTTGGCGAGTGGTGCCAACGGATGATTCATGCCTTGGCCCTATAGCAAAAGATACTCTACCTCTTATCGAGCAGGTTTTTATTACTGCTGGAAGCAAGAGTGAGAGGGAGCTTGCTATTAGTTTGTTTATCGCTCGCCGTAAATCTGAAATTGCTATGGCGGCAGATGAAGATTTTTACATCTGTAGTTTCTCTGACAAAGTTATCTCCTATAAAGGATTAACTATGCCGGTGGATCTACCTGTGTTTTATCAGGATCTAGCAGATCCGCGATTAGAAACAGCGGTATGTACTTATCATCAACGCTTTTCTACAAATACAGCACCTCGCTGGCCTTTGGCGCAGCCATTCCGATTCTTGGCGCATAATGGTGAAATTAACACAGTTGAAGGTAACCGTAACTGGGCGAAGGCGCGTGCAAGTAAATTTGCAACTGATCTATTACCCAACTTGGATGAGCTACAGCCGATTGTAAATACGACCGGCTCAGATTCATCAAGTATGGATAATATGCTGGAATTCTTGTTGGTTGGCGGTATGGATATTTATCGTGCTGTACGCATGATAGTGCCGCCTGCGTGGCAGAATGTTGAAACAATGGATGCTGATTTACGTGCATTCTATGATTTTAACTCTATGCATATGGAGCCTTGGGATGGTCCTGCAGGTATGGTAATGACCGATGGTCGCTTTGCTGTCTGTATGTTGGACCGTAATGGCTTACGTCCATCTCGTTGGGTAATGACTAAGCAAGGGTACATCTGTACAGCATCAGAAATAGGTGTGTTCAGTTATAAGCCTGAAGATATTGTTGCTCAAGGTCGTGTAGGACCAGGCCAAATTCTGGCGATTGATACGGCAACTGGCGATGTTTTACATACGCAAGATGTCGATAACCGTCTGAAAGCTGCTAAACCCTATAAAGCGTGGCTGAAAGAGAACGCACTGCGTCTAGAGCAGACCATGAACTTGGATGAAGAGTCTAAATCATTTGTAGAGATGTCTGCGGATGAAGTTAAGACTCATATGAAAATGTTCCAAGTTACATTTGAAGAGCGTGAACAGATTTTGCGACCATTAGGCGAAAGCGGAATGGAAGCCATAGGTTCTATGGGCGACGACAAGCCGATGGCTGTGCTGTCCCATAGGGTGCGCTCTGTATATGATTATTTCCGTCAACAGTTTGCCCAAGTTACCAATCCACCGATCGATCCTCTTCGTGAAGCGATTGTTATGTCCTTAGAGACATGTATTGGTGCTGAGCGAAACGTATTTGAAGAAACGCCGGAACATGCACATCGTGTAATTTTAACCACCCCTGTTCTGTCGGCCAGTAAGTTTAACCGTTTGCGCGATAACAGTGAGCCAGGCTTTGACGTTATTCAAATTGATCTGAACTACGACCCTGAGAAATTTTCTTTAAAAGAAGCTATTCAAGGGATCGCAGATAAAGCAGAACAAAGTGTACGTGATGGTAAAGTTATTCTGATCCTCACGGATGCTAATATTACACGTGGTCTTTTACCTGTTCATGCTGCATTAGCAACAGGCGCTGTACACCACCGTTTGGTCGACAAAGGTTTGCGTTGCGACGCTAATCTTGTGATTGAGAGTGGTACAGTACGCGATCCGCATCATTTTGCTGTTTTGTTTGGCTTTGGTGCCACTGCTGTTTACCCGTACCTTGCCTATCGTGTGTTGAATGACTTGTGTTCTACTGGAGAGATCCAGATGGAAACTTTGCATTCCCATGAAAATTACCGCAAAGGTATTAACAAAGGTTTGATGAAGATCCTGTCGAAGATGGGTATATCAACCGTTGCTTCTTACCGTGGCGCGCAATTATTTGAAGCGATTGGTTTGAGTTCAGAGATTGTTGATCTTTGTTTCAAGGGTGTTACTAGTCGTATTGAAGGTGCTCGTTTTGAGGATTTTCAATTTGAGCAGGGCTTATTAGCTAAAGAAGCATGGGTTGCGCGTAAGCCTATCCAGGCGGGTGGATTGCTGAAGTATAAGCATGACGGTGAGTATCACGCATACAACCCTGATGTGGTTCGTACTATCCATGAAGCTGTTCAGACCGGTAACCCAGAAGCATATCAGCGTTATGCTGCGTTAGTGAATAACCGTGGTTATGCAACCTTACGTGATATGTTGGGGCTGCGTAAAGGTGTGCAATCTATCTCCATTGACGAAGTGGAGCCGATAGAAAATATCTTTAAACGTTTTGACTCGGCAGCAATGTCTCTTGGTGCGCTATCCCCTGAAGCTCATGAAGCTTTAGCTGTTGCCATGAACGAATTAGGAGGTCGCTCTAACTCTGGCGAAGGTGGTGAAGACCCTGCTCGTCATGGCACCATGAAACGCTCTAAAATTAAACAGGTTGCTTCAGGACGTTTCGGTGTAACGCCTGAATACTTGTCGAATGCTGAAGTACTACAGATTAAAGTCGCTCAAGGTGCAAAACCGGGTGAAGGTGGACAATTACCAGGTGGTAAGGTCAACGACCTTATTGCTCGCCTACGTTTCTCCGTACCGGGTGTTACTCTAATTTCACCACCGCCTCATCACGATATTTACTCTATCGAAGATTTGGCTCAGTTGATTTTTGATCTAAAACAAGTGAATCCAGAAGCTCTTGTTTCAGTAAAATTAGTATCGCGCCCAGGTGTAGGTACTATCGCTTGTGGTGTGGCTAAGGCTTACGCTGATCTGATTACTATCTCTGGTTATGATGGTGGTACAGCGGCATCACCGATAACTTCTATCCATTATGCAGGCTCCCCTTGGGAGTTAGGTTTAGCGGATGCTCATCAGTCACTTCGTGGGAATCAACTGCGCGGCAATATTCGGTTGCAGACAGATGGCGGTCTTAAGACTGGCTTGGATGTAATTAAAGGTGCAATATTAGGTGCTGAAAGCTTTGGCTTTGGTACTATGCCGATGGTTGCTCTAGGTTGTAAATACCTTCGTATCTGTCACCTAAATAACTGTGCGACCGGTGTGGCAACGCAGAATGAAAAGCTACGTGAAGATCACTTCCGCGGCACCGTTGAAATGGTTAAAAATTTCTTCAGGTTTATTGCAGAAGAAACTCGTCAACTTATGGCACAACTTGGTGTTCGCACTATGGAAGAGCTTGTTGGTCGAGTAGATCTTTTGGAAGCCTTGGATGGTGATACGCCACGTCAGAAGAACTTAGATCTAAGTCCTATTTTGGCTTCAGCTGGTGATGAATTCCCGAACACGTGTCAAGTTGAGCGTAACGAGCCTTACGATACTGCCCAGTTGAATAACCAGATGATTGAGTTAACTCAGTCAGCGATTGATATGAAGCAGGGCGGTGAATGGGCGCTGACGATTACCAACTGCGATCGCTCTGTTGGTGCTCGTACATCGGGTGCTATTGCTAAGAAGCATGGCAACCTTGGTATGTCTGACAAGCCAATGACCTTTAACTTTAAAGGACATGCGGGGCAGTCTTTCGGTGTATGGAATGCCGGTGGCCAGAACTTGTACCTAGAAGGTGATGCTAACGATTATGTTGGTAAAGGCATGGCGGGCGGCAAGATTGTTATCCGACCATTTGCTGAAGTGACCTTTAAATCAAATGAAACTGCCATTATGGGTAACACCTGTTTATACGGTGCCACAGGCGGTAAATTGTTTGCTGCAGGTCAAGCTGGTGAACGTTTTGGTGTTCGTAACTCTGGTGTTCACGCGGTTGTTGAAGGTGCAGGCGACCACTGTTGTGAATATATGACAGGCGGTTTAGTCACAGTTCTTGGTGCAACGGGGTATAACTTTGGTGCAGGTATGACGGGTGGTTTTGCGTATGTATTGGATGTCGATAATAACTTTGTGGATAAGTATAACCATGAGTTAGTTGAGATTCAGCGTATCCATACTGAAAGTATGGAAGCATACAAAAACCATCTACGCTCAGTCATTATTGAATTTACCAAAGAAACTGGCAGTGCTTGGGGTCGAGAGATTATTGATAATCTTGATGACTATATTGGTCGATTTTGGTTGGTTAAACCGAAAGCGGCTAGTTTAAATGATTTACTGACTAGTATTCGTACACGCCCAGAATAAGTGCTACGTACCATTTGGTATATGAAGAATAATCTGCAATCTCCTAATTTGTCGGGAGATTGCTTTTAAGAGGTGAGGATTATGGCTGGCCGTTTAAATAACGATTTTCAGTTCCTCGATGTAGGCCGTAAAGGGCCTCAGAAAATTGATGCTGATGTGCGTAAAGAAGGATTCGGTGAAATATACGAGCCTTTTGATAAACCCGATGCATCAGAACAGTCGCATCGATGCTTAGAGTGCGGTAACCCGTATTGCTCATGGAAGTGTCCAGTACACAACCATATCCCTGATTGGTTAAAGCTGATTTCGGAAGGAAATATTATTGAGGCGGCTGAGCTTAGCCACCAAACAAACTCATTACCTGAAGTGTGTGGTCGTGTTTGTCCTCAGGACCGTTTATGTGAAGGGGCTTGTACTCTTAATGATGGTTTTGGTGCGGTAACTATTGGCTCGGTTGAAAAATATATTACAGACACCGCTTTTGCGATGGGCTGGAAACCTGATATGTCTAAGGTTTCAGCGACTGATAAAAAAGTGGCCGTTATTGGTGCAGGTCCTGCGGGCCTTGCAGCTGCGGATATACTTGCACGTAATGGCGTGGAAGCTGTTGTCTTTGACCGCAATCCAGAGATTGGCGGCTTGTTAACATTTGGTATTCCAGAGTTTAAGCTGGAAAAAAATGTTATGTCTCGTCGCCGTGAAATCTTTACTGAGATGGGTATTGAATTCCAGTTAAATACCGAAGTTGGTAAAGATGTATTTATGCAAGACCTTGTCGATCAATATGATGCGGTGTTCCTAGGTATGGGTACCTATACCTACATGAAAGGTGGTTTTCCAGGTGAAGATTTGGAGGGTGTTTATGATGCACTTCCATTTTTGATCTCTAATGTTAATCACTGTCTGGGTTTTGAGAAAGATCCAGCCGACTTTATCGACCTTAAAGGTAAGAAGGTTGTAGTGTTGGGCGGTGGTGATACAGCCATGGACTGTAACCGTACTTCTATCCGTCAAGGTGCAGAATCTGTTATCTGTGCTTATCGTCGTGATGAGGCAAACATGCCTGGTTCTAAACGCGAAGTTGAGAATGCCCGAGAAGAGGGTGTTCAATTTCAGTTTAACCGTCAACCTATAGAAGTTGTTGGTGAAAACGGTAAAGTGACCGGGATTAAAGTTGTTAGCACTCAAATGGGTGAGCCTGATGAAAATGGTCGCCGTCGTGCTGAGGTGGTATCTGGATCTGAGGAAGTTATTCCAACTGATGCAGTATTAGTGGCTTTTGGCTTCCGTCCAAGTCCAGCGCCTTGGTTTGCTGACTTCGGTATCGATCTGCATGAAGATGGTCGAGTCAAGGCACCTGAGCAGCATGCGTACCCATTCCAGACTACCAATGAAAAGGTGTTCGCGGGTGGTGATATGGTACGTGGATCTGATCTCGTTGTGACGGCGATTGCTGAAGGTCGTAAAGCGGCTGAAGGAATCTTGGATTATTTAGAAGTTTAAGCTTTTAGATTATCTTGAAAAAAGGCCGCATTCGCGGCCTTTTTTATTAGAAGTACTTATCAGCGTTGACTATTTTTTGGTGAATAGACATTAAGAACTTATTAATAGCGACCTCTTCGCCTTTCAGTGTATTAGGGTAAGAGCCGTGAATGAGTTCCCTGTTCTCGCGTAAGATAGATAGCTGGTAAGCACCTTCCTCGTTATCCGTATTGATTTTACTAATAATAATTAACCCCTTATTTGATGACCCAGACTTATTGGTGGTCTGTATATTATTGGCACCATACATTTTCAGACGATCTTTTAGTTTAAGGTTAAAGCTATTAACTTGTTGCTCTTGAGAGGTACTGGAGGTTGACGTTGTTAACCAAACTATTTCGTGTTCGAAAACGGCCAAAGGTTGAGGTGTCAGTGGCAGCTCTTTTACAGAATGGCTTTGGCAGCCAGTCAATATGCCTAAGAGCAGTAAAAAATAAAGTGCTGATTTAATCTGTATCATCAGTTATTAAAATTGTTTATACATTTACAGGTAATTCCTGTCAGAAATCGTTAGAATATCGGCCAATTCGAATTTACAAGATATAAGTGGCTGACACAAATGGCTGAACTCAAAAATGATCGTTTTTTACGTGCTCTTCTTAATGAACCTGTAGATGCAACACCCGTATGGATGATGCGTCAGGCGGGACGTTACCTTCCAGAATATAGAGAAACGCGTGCTAAAGCAGGTGATTTCTTAAGCCTTTGCAAAAATAAAGAGCTTGCTTGTGAAGTAACTATTCAGCCATTAGAGCGTTATGATCTTGATGCCGCAATTCTATTCTCTGACATTTTAACGATCCCAGACGCAATGGGATTGGGACTTTACTTTGAAGTAGGTGAAGGTCCACGGTTTAAGAAAATTGTTCGTACAGAGAAAGATGTTGCAGACCTACCGGTACCTGATGCTGCAACAGACCTTGATTATGTGATGAATGCAGTGAAAGAGATTCGTCGCGAATTAAATGGGCGTGTTCCTCTTATCGGTTTTTCTGGCAGCCCATGGACCTTAGCCACATACATGGTTGAAGGTGGTTCTAGTAAAGATTTTCGCCACGTTAAACAGATGATGTATGCAACACCTGAAGTTATGCATACTCTTTTGGATAAGTTAGCTCAATCTGTCACTACATACTTGAATGAGCAGATTCGTTCTGGTGCGCAAGCCGTACAGATATTTGATACTTGGGGTGGCGCATTAAGTGGTCCTTGCTACCAAGAGTTTTCGTTAAAGTACATGAAGCAGATCGTTGATGGTTTGATTCGTGAGCATGATGGACGCAAAGTGCCGGTTATTCTGTTTACTAAAAATGGTGGGCAGTGGCTTGAAGTAATGGCGGAAACCGGTGCGGATGCCTTAGGTTTGGATTGGACGACAGATATTGGCAATGCACGCGCTCGAGTGGGCGATAAAGTTGCGCTGCAAGGAAATATGGATCCAAGTGTCTTATATGCACCGGCAAGCCGTATCGAGCAAGAGGTTGAATTTATTTTAGGCCAGTATGGTAATGGATCTGGGCATGTATTTAACCTTGGCCATGGTATTCACCAGTTTGTTGATCCGAAACAGCCTAAAGCGTTTGTTGATGCGGTGCATGAGTTAAGTGCTAAGTATCACGCATGATTTTTTTGTGAGGAGCTAAGGTGCTTCTCTATTTTTTTATTAATTTCTTATCAAGGAAGATGTTTATGATTAAACGTAGTGTGTCTATTGCTGTTTTAGGCTCTGTTTTAACGCTTGGAGGATGTGCTGGTAGCGCAGATCATGAAGTTGTTTCTGCGTATAGCGCTTCGGATGAAGTCATGAATTGTGAGCAGCTGACGGCAGAGCAGGTGCGAGTTCAGGCGATTATTAATGCCGTGAATCAGGATAAGGATGATGTTACAGGCAAAGATATGTTGGATGGGCTTTTATGGTTTCCATTTAACTTGATTGCAAAGAGTAATAACTATAATTCAGCAATCAATGCTGCTAATACTCGTTTAATGCGTATTGATAGTTTGCGTCAAGAAAAAACGTGCAGTGAGGATCAGTTAGTCGAAGCTGAAAAGAGTCTTGAATTAAGGTTACAAGAACTAAAAAGTTTGCGTGAAAAAGATTTGATTACAGAAGAAGAGTATAACCAGTCTAGAAAAAAGGCTTTATCTAGGACTTAAAGAGTATATCTTTAACCAAAAGAAGCGGGCTACAAGCTCGCTTTTTGTTATCAGAAACTAATATGAAACGGCTAACTGAATTACTAGAAAGTAACCGCCAATGGGCGGATAAGATTAACAAGGAAGATCCTCTTTTTTTTGAGACGTTAGCACAGCAGCAGGCTCCAGAGTATTTATGGATTGGGTGTTCTGATAGCCGTGTTCCCGCTAATGAAATTGTGGATATGTTGCCTGGTGAGCTTTTTGTGCATCGTAATGTTTCGAATTTAGTCATTCATACTGATATGAATTGTATGTCTGTTATTCAGTATGCGGTCGAAGTTCTCAAAGTTAAGCATATTATGGTTGTTGGTCATTATGGTTGTGGAGGGGTTAAAGCTGCAATCGAGACTGAACCACACGGTTTAATCGATAACTGGTTGAGGCATATTCGCGATGTATATAAAAAGCATCGTGAACTTTTATCTGTTTGGGATCACTCTCATCAGCAGTTAGACCGTTTGTGTGAGTTGAATGTGATTGAGCAAGCAAGCAACGTCTGCGAAACCACTATAGTTCAGAAAGCTTGGACTAATGAGCAGGAGCTCACTGTTCACGGCTGGATCTATGGTCTTAATGATGGTCTTGTTAACGACCTTGAATTTAACGCATCGTCTCTCGATGAAGTTGATGAACAATATGGTTTAGCCATCAGAAAAATTGAAAAACTAAAGGAGCTGGCTCAAGCTTCTGATAAAGACAACCAAAATGCACGCTCATTGTGGAACAAATTACGCGCGTTATTTAATTAAGTGTGTTTTTGGTCTGCCTATAAAAAACGGTTGGAGCTTTCGCTACCAACCGTTTTTTGTTCTGAATTCAATGCTCTGAGTTTAATGCTCAGGCTTTAGTTGTTGATCGCTGCTAATGCCTGATCTAGATCGGCAATGAGGTCATCAATATGCTCTATACCTATAGATAAGCGAATCATTTCTGGCGAGACACCCGCAGATGCTAACTCTTCATCATTCAACTGACGATGGGTCGTTTCAGCAGGAATCGAAGCGAGTGATTTGCAGTCGCCGATGTTTACTAAACGTAAGAAAATTTGCAGTGCGTCATAGAATTTACGTGTGCCTTCTCTGCCTGCTTTTACGCCAAAGCTTAGAATGCCAGAGGCTTGGCCGTTCATGTACTTTTGAGCGAGTGCATAGTCTTTGTGGCTTTCGAGCCCCGCGTATTTAACCCAGCCAACCGCATCGTGGTTTTCTAAAAAGTTAGCGACTTTACGTGTGTTTTCATTTACGCGTTCCATGCGTAGACTAAGTGTTTCTAGTCCTTGTAGTAATAAGAAAGCATTCATGGGACTAAGTGCGGCTCCCATATTGCGAAGCGGTACCACGCGGCAGCGTCCAATAAATGCAGCAGGACCAAAGGCTTCAGTATATACCACGCCGTGGTAGGAAATATCAGGCGTGTTTAATAAAGGGAAGCGTTCAGCGTTATCAGCCCAAGAGAAGTTACCAGAATCGATGATGACGCCACCGATTGAGTTACCATGTCCACCAATATATTTGGTTGCTGCTTGTACAATAATGTCTGCGCCGTGTTCGATCGGGCGCCACATGGCAGGGCTAGGCACTGTATTGTCAACGATAAGTGGGATGCCGTTACGATGGGCGATCTCTGCTAACGTTTCAATATCGGCGATGCCACCAGATGGGTTGCCGACGGATTCACAGTAAATACCTTTAGTTCGCTCATCTATTTGCGCTTCGATAGCCGCTGCATCGTCTTTATTTACAAAGCGGCATTCAATGCCTTGGCGGGGCAAAGTATGAGCAAATAGGTTGTATGTACCACCGTAGAGTTCGCTGGTAGAGATGAAGTTATCGCCGGTTTCTGCAAGTGTTTGTATGGTGTATGTAATAGCCGCCATACCAGATGCAACGGCAAGCGCGGCAACGCCGCCTTCCATTTCTGCAACACGCTTTTCTAATATATCGTTGGTGGGATTCGTAATGCGGGTGTATATATTACCGGGTACTTTTAAGTCAAAGAGGTCTGCGCCGTGTTGAGCATCATCAAAGGCATAAGATGTGGTTTGGTAAATAGGAACCGCGGCAGATTTAGTGGTTGGGTCTATTTCATATCCGCCATGTATCGCTACAGTTTCCAATTTCATGTTTATCTCCTAAGGGCAGGCCTGCATTATTGTTAGGCAACTGATTGTAGTGCATCTATTGAATAAATGAAGGCTGTTTTCGGTATTTATCAAGATCAACGTAAAGATCAGTAGGTTATAGGATTTAGGTTGGGTAAAATTCTAAAAAATTTACAGCAATTTGGAGAGGCCTAATGGCACGTCAGAAAACGGCTTACGTCTGTAATGACTGTGGAGCGGATTACACAAAGTGGCAAGGCCAATGTACGGAGTGCCATGCGTGGAATACTTTGACGGAAGTCCGGTTGTCGACTGCAAAATCAAATGCAAATGAAACACGTAATGTTCGCTTTGATGGTTATGCTGGTGGGGCAAAGCAGCAGAGTGTCGTTAACCTTTCTGAGGTCGCTTTGGAGGAGATGCCGCGTTTTTCATCTGGAGCGGGTGAATTGGATCGTGTGTTAGGCGGTGGTTTAGTGCCTGGTTCTGCGGTGCTAATGGGCGGTCATCCGGGAGCAGGTAAAAGTACTTTATTGTTGCAAACCATGTGTTATCTGGCTGAGCAGATGCCAGCCCTATATGTAACAGGTGAGGAGTCATTGCAGCAGGTTGCTATGCGTGCGAGCCGTTTAAATTTACCGACGGGGCAGTTAAAAATGCTCTCGGAAACCAGTGTGGAAACTATCTGTGATGTGGCGCAAACACTCAAGCCAAAAGTGATGGTAATTGATTCTATACAGGTAATGCATATGGCAGATGTGCAATCTGCGCCAGGCTCCGTATCGCAGGTAAGAGAGTCTGCGGCTTACTTAACTCGTTTTGCAAAGCAGACAGGTACCGTACTGTTTTTGGTTGGACATGTTACTAAGGATGGTTCATTGGCAGGCCCTAAAGTCTTGGAGCATATGATTGATTGCTCGTTGCAACTGGAAGGTTCAGCTGATTCTCGTTTCCGGACACTTCGTTCGCATAAAAACCGTTTTGGGGCGGTGAATGAACTGGGTGTGTTTGCCATGTTGGAAACGGGTCTTAAAGAGGTTAAAAATCCAAGCTCAATTTTCTTAAGCCGCGAAGAGGGTCCTAGCCCTGGTAGTGTGGTTATGGTCGTTTGGGAAGGAACACGGCCTTTGCTTGTTGAGATTCAAGCACTGGTTGACCAATCCCATATGAATAACCCACGACGGGTTGCTGTGGGTTTGGAGCAAAACCGAATGGCGATGTTGTTGGCGGTATTACATCGTCATGGTGGCTTGATGACGGGTGATCAAGACGTATTTGTAAACGTTGTCGGCGGGGTAAAGGTATTGGAAACAAGTGCAGATCTGGCGTTATTGCTTGCAGTTGTATCTAGCTTTAAGGATCAGGCTTTACCTCATGATTTAATGGTATTTGGGGAAGTAGGCTTATCTGGGGAAATACGACCTGTACCTAACGGGCAGGAGCGAATAAGAGAAGCGGCAAAACATGGTTTTAAACGGGCGATTGTGCCTAAAGGCAATGTACCTAAAGAGGCTTTAGCTGGAATGGAGATTGTTCCTGTTACTAAGTTGACCGAAGCGCTTGAGGCGCTTTAATCTGTTTCTGTAGTAAAAAGGTGGTCGAGTTCCCGCTCTAGTAAAGAGGGCTCACCTAGATTTAGCTCGACTAACCGGCGTAGTAAAGTCAGTGAATCTAGATCTAAGTTTTCTATTAAAAAACCATACTCATCTTCGTGTTTGTGGGTCAGGCTCACAGGGGTGCGTATACTCAGGCTATCCCCTTGTATATGGATGGTAGCGAACGCTTCATCGCCTAAAGATAAGTTAAGGGGGCGAGCGCTTTTTATTAATATACCGTTAAACGATATATCAATTAGGGTTACCTCGTAGATATGATCACCTTGCTGTAGTTCCGTTCTTGCATCAAAATCAATGCGAGTAAAACGGCGGCGCTCAGTATTAGGTGTAGTCACAATATTGGTTTCCCTATGGTCCCTATGATGATGTTATCTTAGTATAGACGTGCATATAAAATAAATAGCTGTGTTTGACGGATCGTTGTTTCTCACGATGTTTGATGTGCTGGGTTTTTGAATAATTGCCTATAAACTGAGCTATATCATGGTTGTTCTGCATGCTTGTCCTTAAGCTTCGCAACAAAAACCTTTAATGAGTAAGGGTTATTATGTTTTTAGAAACTTTGTTGGATGTGTCTAGCGGCAGTCGTCATTCGCGATATTTTAATCAAACGCGTAGCTATTATTTGTTTCGCCGGATACGAATAATTGCTTTTCTATTAGCCCTTATTCAGCCTGCGTGGTTTTTAGTTGATTATTTTCTATTGCCTGAAGATATGCTGGACTCCATAGCGCTTGCGCGTGTTGTCGGAGCATTAGGCTGTTTGTTTCTCTCGTTGTGGAGTTTTAAACGCTACAGTTTGAAATTCGCGCAGCTGCGTTTGGTGATTCTGGTGATATTGTTGTCAGGATTCCAAACAGCCTCTAGTACACTTCTGTTGATACAAGGCTATGATTCTAATGTGGCTGGGTATCATTTTTTCCCTTTTATGATTATTACGATGATGGCTATTTTCCCGCTCGCCATTAGTGAAGCTTTATGTTTTTCCTTGGGCGTGCTTTTAATTGAATTTGTCACGCAGCTGTTAAGAGGAACGGTAGGGGATGTTGAGGCGATCAATAGTTTATGGCTGTTAGCTGTTCTTGGTTTGATTGCTGGTTGGGCTGCGGTTAATCAGTTGAATATGTTACTAGGTTTATATCGACAGGCGACGCGAGATCCTTTGACTGGGTTGTCTAATCGTCGTCAAGCAATGGATCAGTTATCACTTGATATACTTCAGGCTCGCGAGCGGGGGCAAGCATTAAGCGTATTGTTGTTCGATTTAGATAAGTTTAAAAACTTAAATGATAGTTATGGTCATGCAGCGGGTGATCTTGTCTTAAAGTCTTTTGCTAAAGTCATGCGAAAACACGCCCGTAAACGTATAGATCTGGTATGTCGGTATGGGGGGGAAGAGTTTTTGATGGTGCTGCCAAGGATGAATGTTATAGAAGCTAAAGAGGTGGCGGAGGTTATTCGCTTAGCTTGTCATACTGAAAAAGTGACTGCGCCAAATGGTGATAAAATTGGTTTTACTGCGAGTATAGGCATTGCTGAGCTGAATAGCAGTGATGATATAGAGTCCCTGTTGAAACGTTCAGATGATGGGCTTTATGCAGCAAAAAATGCGGGAAGAGATCAGCTTTATGTGGCTGTTTGAGGTTTTTCATAATCTCGTATTTATTCTGTCGTTATAAAAAAACCGAGGCACTGCCTCGGTTTTTTGTTAGTCGTAATCGTTTAACCTAGATCGACCATACGTTTGTATTTGATACGCTCAGGCTGATGCTCTTTACCATAACGACGTTTGTAATCGTCCTGATATTCAGTGTAGTTGCCCTCAAAGAACTCAACCTTAGAGTCGCCTTCGTAGGCCAGCATATGTGTACAGATACGGTCTAGGAACCAACGGTCATGGGAGATAACAACCGCACAGCCAGGGAAGGCAAGTATAGCTTCCTCCAAGGCACGTAGTGTCTCTATATCTAAATCGTTGGTCGGCTCATCAAGAAGAAGAACGTTGCCGCCCTCTTTAAGTAGTTTCGCCATATGTAAGCGGTTACGCTCACCACCGGATAGATCCTTGACAAATTTCTGCTGATCGCCACCTTTAAAGTTAAAGCGACCGCAATAAGCGCGTGATGGTGTTTGGTAATTACCTACAGTAATAATATCTTGGCCATCAGAAAGTTCTTCAAAAACGGTCTTATCACCATTAAGGTCACGGGATTGGTTAACGTAAGCGAGTTCGACGGTTGAACCAATTTCAATCTCACCGGAATCTGGTTTCTCTTCGCCGCTGATCATTTTAAAGAGTGTTGATTTACCTGCGCCGTTACCACCAATGATGCCGACAATAGCGCCTTGAGGAATGGAGAAGCTAAGGTTTTCAAACAGCACTTTGTCACCATAAGCTTTAGAGATATTAACGGCATCGATAACCTTATCACCAAGACGTGGTCCAGGTGGAATGTAGATCTCTTGGGTTTCATTGCGCGTTTGGAACTCTTTTGAGTTCATCTCTTCAAACTGTTTTAAGCGTGCTTTTGATTTAGATTGACGCCCTTTTTGCCCTTGACGAACCCACTCTAACTCAGAAGAAACGGCTTTTTGATGGGCAGCTTCCTGTTTGGCTTCTTGCGCGAGGCGTTGCTCTTTTTGTTCTAGCCAAGAGGAGTAGTTGCCCTCATAAGGAATCCCGCGTCCACGGTCAAGCTCCAATATCCAGCCTGCAGCGTTATCAAGGAAGTAGCGGTCATGGGTGATCGCAACAACCGTGCCTGGGTATTCTTGCAGGAAGCGTTCAATCCATGCAACAGACTCAGCATCCAGATGGTTGGTAGGCTCGTCTAGTAGTAGCATGTCAGGCTTATCTAACAATAAACGGCATAAAGCAACACGGCGACGTTCACCACCGGATAGGTTTTTAACTTCAGCATCCCAAGGGGGAAGGCGCATCGCATCGGCAGCACGTTCAAGTGCGGTGTCTAGGTTGTGACCATCTTTGGCTTGAATAAGGTCTTCAAATTGTGCCTGTTTTTTGGCGAGTTCATCGAAGTCTGCATCCGGTTCAGCATAAGCAGCATAGACTGCCTCTAAGCCATCAAGTGCTTCTTTTACATCAGCGACTGACTCTTCGATAACTTCACGAACTGTTTTCGTATCGTCTAATTCAGGTTCTTGAGGAAGGTAGCCGATGTTTAGACCTGGCATTGGATGGGCTTCACCAATAATTTCAGTATCAAGCCCTGCCATAATTTTTAAAAGAGTAGATTTACCTGAGCCGTTAAGCCCTAATACGCCGATTTTAGCGCCAGGAAAAAAAGAGAGGGAGATATCTTTCAGAATTTCGCGTTTTGGCGGTACAACTTTGCCTACGCGGTTCATTGAATAAACGAACTGAGCCATGCAGTAACCTGTCTGTTTTGTCAGAAATTAATGCAGTAATTTTAACGGAAATAGCAGGTAGAAGGCTATCGCCTGAGTAAATCAATCGATAAAAGTAGAGATTATTTTTCCTCTTTAAAGAGGAAAAATCCTAGAAGTTTGCATGTTGAGTACAATTGAAGAGTTTTTGAGTCTGTTTCAAGTGTAACCCCGCAAATGTTTCGTTATAATACCGCCTTTCCCAATTCTTAAGTTGTTCGTTGCTGCTAATTGATCAGCGGTTTAACCGTTGCTGTTTTCAGTTGAACAGAGCCCATATTGTATTGAGGGGACAGAAAATACAATGTTTAGCAAAGATATGACAATCGCTGATTTTGACGCGGACCTATGGTCTGCAATGCAGGCTGAAACTGTACGTCAGGAAGAGCACATCGAACTGATTGCGTCAGAAAACTATACTAGCCCACGCGTAATGGAGGCTCAGGGTTCTGCGCTGACCAATAAGTACGCAGAAGGTTATCCCAACAAGCGTTACTATGGCGGCTGTGAACATGTCGATGTTGTAGAGCAGTTGGCGATTGATCGTGCTAAAGAATTGTTTGGTGCGACATATGCCAATGTTCAGCCTCATTCAGGTTCGCAGGCAAATGCGGCTGTTTATATGGCGCTTTGTAAGCCAGGTGATACCGTTTTAGGTATGAGCTTAGCGCACGGTGGTCACTTGACTCACGGTGCAGCCGTTTCTTTCTCTGGTCGTATCTATAATGCGGTTCAGTACGGTTTGAACCCAGAAACAGGTGAAATCGACTACGATGACGTTGAGCGTCTAGCGCTTGAGCATAAGCCAACAATGATTGTTGCGGGCTTCTCTGCTTATTCACGTGTAGTTGATTGGCAGCGTTTTCGTGATATCGCGGATAAAGTGGGTGCGTCTCTGTTTGTTGATATGGCCCATGTTGCCGGTTTAGTCGCTGCGGGTGTTTATCCTTCTCCTATAGGTATCGCTGATGTTGTTACAACAACAACGCATAAAACCTTAGGTGGTCCTCGTGGTGGTTTGATCTTATCCGCGCGTGCGGATGAGGAGTTGCAGAAAAAGCTAAACTTCGCTGTCTTCCCTGAGTCTCAGGGTGGTCCTCTGATGCACGTTATCGCGGGTAAAGCGGTTTGCTTTAAAGAAGCGATGGAGCCTGAGTGGAAAGAGTATCAAGCTCAAGTGGTTAAGAATGCACAGGCGATGGCTGGTGCATTTATGAAACGCGGCATTAAAATCGTTTCTGAAGGAACAGATGATCATCTTTTCCTTGTTGATCTGATCGATAAAGAGTTTACTGGTAAAGATGCTGATGCGGCGTTAGGTCGTGCCAATATCACTGTTAACAAAAACTCAGTGCCTAATGATCCACGTTCACCTTTTGTGACTTCTGGCTTACGTATAGGTACACCTGCTGTTACTCGTCGCGGCTTTAAAGAAGCTGAAGTTACAGATCTTACAAACTGGATCTGCGATATTCTTGACGATATCAACAATGAAGAGGTTATTACACGGGTTAAATCTCAAGTTAAAGAGATCTGTGCACGCTACCCTGTATATAAGTAATCTCTATAACCGGCTATAACTTATAGCCGGAAAAATGTACAATCGCGGGGCTGTCCCGAACTTGCTTGCAAGTTCTTTAGACAGCCCTTTTTGTTCTCTTTATTTTCTATATGTAAGAACAGAAAAATACCCCAATATTCGGGATGTTAGTTGATTAATTCAGCGCTGATATCCCTCGCTCTTTACGCAGGAAAGGTTGATGCATTGTCCATTTTGTAATGCCACTGAAACCAAAGTAGTCGACTCCCGGCTGGTGGCAGAAGGCCAGCAGGTACGTCGTCGCCGTGAATGTGTAAATTGTACTGAACGTTTTACTACCTATGAAGCTGCCGAGCTTCTTATGCCTCGTTTAATTAAAGCCGATGGATCTCGTCAACCTTTCGATGATGAAAAGTTACGTGCAGGTATTCATCGTGCGCTAGAAAAACGTCCTGTATCTATTGAAGAAGTTGAAGCATCAATAAGTCGTATTAAGCAGTGTTTAAGAGCGACGGGTGAGCGGGAGTTGCCCTCTAGGCAGGTGGGCGAAGAGGTGATGTCGGAGCTCCGTAAATTAGACGAAGTTGCTTATGTTCGCTTTGCTTCAGTCTATCGAAGCTTTCAAGATATAAATGAGTTTAAAGAAGAGATTGAACGCTTATCTGAACAGCATAAAGAGGGTGGAAATTAAGTGTCTCTTATCGATCCACAGTGGTCTATTGCTGATCGTGAGTATATGGCACGGGCCATTCAATTAGCGCGTAAAGGCTTATATACCACCCACCCCAACCCACGGGTAGGCTGTGTTTTAGTTAAAAATGATGTGATTGTCGGTGAGGGCTTTCATTTTAGAGCCGGTGAGGGACATGCTGAAGTGAATGCCCTTGCTCAAGCGGGTAATGATGCTAAGGGCGCTACGGCTTATGTTACGCTTGAGCCTTGTAGTCATTACGGTAGAACGCCTCCTTGTGCAGAGGGTTTAATTAAGGCTGGGGTTGTTCGTGTTGTATCCGCGATGGTTGACCCAAACCCCCAAGTAGCTGGTCGAGGTATAGAGATGCTGTACAAGGCTGGAATCCAAGCCTCATCGGGTTTGCTTGAAGCTGAAGCCCGAGCGCTGAACCCAGGTTTTATCAAGCGTATGGAGACAGGCAAACCGTTTGTTAGGGTAAAGTTGGCTTCAAGCCTTGATGGTCGTACCGCTATGTCCTCTGGGGAATCTCAATGGATAACAGGGCCGGCTGCGCGTCGAGATGTACAAAAATTACGAGCGCAAAGTTCAGTTATTGTTACCGGTGTGGAATCGATTATCCATGATGATTCGGCTCTAACGGTACGTGAAGAGCAGTTAGGTTTACCTGACGCGGCGGAGATCATAAAGCAACAGCCACTAAGGGTTGTGTTAGATTCATCTTTACGTACCCCAACAACAGCTAAAATTCTAAAACAGCCTGGGCGTACGCTAATAGCGACCTGTTCTACCGATCAAGGATTACATCGAGCATTAGAAAGTGAAGGCGCTGAAATAGTGCTTTTACCTGACGAACAAGATCGAGTCTCATTGAATGCATTGCTTGAGTGGCTGGTAAAAAATGAACAATGTAATGACCTTCTCGTTGAGACGGGGGCAATGTTGGCCGGTGCTTTTATGGCACAAGGTCTAGTGGATGAATTACATCTTTATATAGCGATGAAACTACTTGGCAGTGATGCCAGACCAACCTTCAGTTTGCCGTTGACGAAAATGGCTGAGCAGATCCAATTAAAGCAGATCGATAGTCGGATGATGGGTAGCGATCTAAAGCTGGTATTAACACCAGTGTATGGAGAACAGTAGATGTTTACCGGAATAATTGAAGCAGTGGGTTCCATTGCCTCAATCGAGGAGCAGTCAGGCGATATGCGTCTGTATGTGCGTACCGGAAATTTAGATCTTGGCGATGTTAAGCTAGGTGACAGTATTGCAACTAACGGGGTCTGTTTGACCGCTGTTGAATTACCGGGTGATGGCTTTATTGCGGATGTCTCGCGTGAGACATTAGCTCATACTCGTTTTCATACATTGAGTATAGGTGAACGTGTTAATCTTGAAAAAGCATTGATGCCGACCAGTCGCTTAGGTGGGCATATTGTCACTGGGCATGTAGATGGTTTAGGTGAGATTGTCTCTCGGCAAGAAGATGCACGCTCTATACGTTTTAGTGTTAAAGCGCCGAAAAACTTACAGCGTTATTTAGCAGCTAAAGGATCAGTGACGGTTGATGGTATTAGCTTGACGCTGAATGCTATTGACGGTGAGTGCTTTGAGTTGAATATTGTGCCTCATACAGCGCAAGAAACAATTATGATGGAGTATGTGCCCGGGCGTTTGATCCATTTAGAAGTGGATATTATTGCTCGCTATTTAGAGCGTCTATTGGGTCATACTCAAGATATTAATAATGAACAAAGTGATCAAGGTTTAACAATGGAAACGTTGATGGCTTGCGGCTTTAACCGCTAACGATGGTATAAATTTGATGAAACTAAATACACCAGAAGAATTATTGGAAGATATTCGTCAAGGTAAGATGGTTATCTTGATGGATGATGAAGATCGTGAAAATGAAGGTGATCTAATCATTGCGGCGGAAATGGTTCGTGCTGATGATATTAATTTCATGGCAACGCACGCCCGCGGCCTTATCTGCTTAACGTTGACCCGAGAGCGCTGCGAACAATTGAAGCTGCCGTTGATGGTTCAAAGTAATGGTGCTCAGTTTGCGACCAACTTTACGTTGTCTATTGAGGCGGCAGAAGGGGTAACAACGGGTATTTCTGCTGCGGATCGTGCACATACAGTTCGAACAGCGGTTAAAGCGGATGCTACAGCTGACGATATTGTTCAGCCGGGCCATATCTTTCCTTTGATGGCCCAGCCCGGTGGTGTATTGAGCCGAGCGGGACATACTGAAGCAGGTTGTGATCTAGCGCGTATGGCAGGTTTCACCCCAGCGGCTGCAATCGTTGAAGTAATGAATGATGATGGCACGATGGCGCGCCGTCCAGACTTAGAAGAGTTTGCTCAAAAGCATAATCTAAAGATCGGTACGATTGCGGATTTGATCCACTACCGGACGGCCAATGAGCATACAGTACAGCGCGAAAATGCGGGTGTGATGTCTACTGAGTATGGTGAGTTCAACTATATTACCTACAAAGATGAGATTCAGAACTGCACTCATCTAGCGATGACGTTGGGTGAGATTAAAGAAGATGAGCCCACTTATGTACGTGTACATAATCGTAATGAGGTCCTACGTGATGTAGTAGGTGCCGTTATGTCGGGTGAAGAGCCGAAGTGGACAATGCGTAAAGCCTTAGAGCGTGTTGCGAAAGAAGGCCAAGGTGTTGTTCTACTGTTAGATAATGGCGAAAAAATTGATATAGGTGACTCATTGGAGCTTATGCTTAATAGTCATCAGAAATCAAAAGTAAACGTGAGTGCATCAGGTGCCTACCTAACGGTAGGAACAGGCTCACAAATACTGCGTGACCTGGGTGTAGGTAAAATGAACTTACTCAGTGCACCAATGAAGTTTAATGCGATCTCTGGGTTTGACCTTGAGATTGAAAAATATATTCCTTGTGAAGACTAATTAGACCGGTACTTGAATCATGGCTGTGAAAACCATCGAAGGTGATTTTGTGAACGCTGACGGCAACTACGCTATCGTAGTCGGTCGTTTTAACGCATTTGTTGTAGAAAGCTTATTAGAGGGTGCAATTGATACCCTTAAACGCCATGGTATCAACGAAGAAAATATTCGTGTTATCCGTGTGCCGGGTGCTTTTGAAATTCCGTTGGCTGTGAAACGTCTTGCTGCCCAGAAAAAAGATGATGCGATTATCGCATTGGGTGCAGTGATTCGTGGTGGCACACCACATTTTGAATATGTATCCGGTGAAAGCTCTAAAGGCGTAGCTCAGGTCTCTTTGGACTATGATGTGCCTGTTGCTAACGGTATTTTAACGGTTAACAGTATTGAGCAAGCCGTTGAACGCTCAGGCACTAAAATGGGCAATAAAGGGGCTGAAGCTGCACTATCTGCAATAGAGATGGTTAGTTTGCTTAAGCAACTTGAGGTTTGATTTTAGATGAGTGACAACGAAAATAAACCAGCGACTAAGAAAAAACTATCTTTAACCACACAGCGTCGTAATGCACGTAGTTATGCGCTGCAAGCCTTGTATCAGTGGGAAATCGCTGGACAACCGGTGAACGAGATAGAAGCACAGTTTAGAGTTGATAATGATATGCGTGATACGGATATCAAACTATTTTCTGAGCTTCTGCATGGTATTGCCGGTGCAAAAAGTGATCTAGATAAGTCTTATCTTGATTTCCTTGATCGCCAAGTTGAAGAGCTTGATCCAATTGAGCTGACAGTTCTTCGTATTGGTGCCTTTGAGCTTGCCCAGCGTATTGAGGTACCTTACCGTGTGGCCATTAATGAGAGTGTTGAGTTAGCTAAGAAGTTTGGTGCGACTGACAGTCATCGTTATGTTAATGGTGTATTAGATAAATTGGCTCAGCGCGTCCGTATGGCTGAGATCCGAGATCAACGTCAGCGCAAGTCTTAAACTCCATGTCACTAGGTGAGTTTGAGCTGATTCAGCGCTACTTTGCAGAAGCATCTACGGATGCTTCTGTTGCACTAGGCATAGGTGATGATTGTGCTGTACTTTCTGTGCCTGCCGGTTATCAGTTAGCTGTATCTATTGATACGCTTGTTCAGGGTACACACTTTCTTGAAGGTACCCCTGCTGATCTACTCGCTAGTCGAATTTTTGGCTCGGCGTTAAGTGATTTAGCTGCAATGGGGGCAACGCCTGCGTGGATTACTTTAGCGCTTACAGTGCCAAAAGCAGAAGATGATTGGCTACTGTTGTTTAGCCGTCGCTTGGCGCAGTTGTGTGCTGAATACAGTGTTTCGCTTGTAGGGGGTGATACTACAAAAGGGCCGTTAGCACTCTCTGCACAAGTACATGGTTTCCTACCGCATGATCATTGTTTAACGCGTGCAGGGGCTAAAGTCGATGATCTTATCTGTGTCAGTGGTTGCTTAGGTGATAGTCGAGGTGGTTTAGAAGGTTTGCTGAATGGCTTTGAGGATCATAGCTATGCTGACTATCTACTCGAACGCTTTTATGCGCCGACGCCACGTATTGAGCTCGGTAAAATGTTGTTAGGTAAAGCCAGTAGCTGTATTGATATATCCGATGGCTTATTGTCCGACCTTTCGCATATTCTAAAAGCGAGTGGTGGTTTAGGAGCACGTTTACAGTTAGAAGCGGTGCCAATCTCATCCCAGCTCATTTCCACGTTTGGCGAGGAGAATGCTCGTCAATGGGCACTGACGGGAGGGGAGGACTTTGAGTTGTGTTTTACGCTCCCACCTAATTATCTTGCTCTTTTATCGCAGTTATCCGTTCCTGTGGCTGTTATAGGCAAAGTGACAGATCGGGCGGATATCGAGCTATTTCTTCGAGGAGAACCTTGTCAGATACAGGGCTCCGGTTACGATCATTTTCAGCGAACAGATGACTAAGTGAGGAGTGTACGTGAATAAAGTACCGGCAAGTGTTTGGAAAAACCCTATCCACTTTTTAGCCTTCGGTTTAGGGAGTGGGGCAGCGCCATGGGCGCCGGGCACGTTTGGTACACTGGCTGCTGTCATTCCTTATTTCTGGTTTCAGCAATTGAGCTTGCCTTGGTATCTTTTAATGTTGGTCGTAACAACATTGATTGGGATTTGGCTGTGTGACCGTACCAGTAAAGATATTGGTGTACATGATCATGGTGGTATTGTCTGGGATGAGTTCGTTGGTTTCTGGATTACGATGACCTTAGCACCCGCTGGCTTTTGGTGGATTATTATAGGTTTTGTCCTGTTTCGAATCTTTGATATTTGGAAACCTTGGCCGATAAAATGGGCCGATCAAAAAGTTTCCGGGGGGCTAGGAGTGATGCTGGATGATGTTATTGCTGGGGTGTTTGCGGCAATAGTTTTGCAGTTTATTGCGTTTCTCAGGTTATAAATTTAATGGCTGAGTGCATGCGCTATAGCCTGTTCTATGCCTGCTTCATCTAATCCACATTGAGTAAGTTGCTCCGATCTAGTGGCATGGCCTATCCATTTATCAGGAATGCCTAAAGTTAAGAGTTGTGTGCTACTTTTAGTTCGGTGTAAATACTCGCTTACTTCTGATCCTGCGCCACCAATAATGCTGTGATCTTCTATAGTGACGAGTAGTTGGTGTGAATTTGCCAATTCTGTAATCATTTCACTGTCAATCGGCTTCACAAAACGCATATCTACTAAGCTGTAGCCATGTTTGTCAGAAACAGCTTGTGCTGTTTCTAGGAGTGGTCCAAAGTTTAGTAGCGCCACTTTTTTACCTGTAGTGATTAGCTGGCTGCGGCCAATATCGAGCGCTTCCATCTCACCATCTACATGGGCAATCGCTGACCCTCTTGGGTACCTTACACTCGCTAGCCCTTTATAAAGGTAGCCCGTGTAGAGCATGTTACGCAGCTCTTGAGCGTTCGAGGGCGTCATAATGACGGTCTTAGGTAAGCAGCGAAGCATACTAATATCAAGTACGCCGCTATGGGTCGAACCATCCTCACCAACAAGTCCTGCGCGATCTATTGCCAGTAGAATGTCGAGCTCCTGGATTGATATATCATGAACAAGCTGGTCATAGGCTCGTTGTAAAAAGGTGGAGTAGATAGCAACGACCGGTTTTATCTTCTGGCAAGCCATTCCCGCCGCAAGGGTTAGTGCGTGTTGTTCTGCGATAGCGACATCAAAAAATCGAGCAGGGAAGCGGTTGGCAAATTCAACGAGATCGGAGCCTTCTTTCATTGCGGGGGTTATTGCTGTTAGGTCGGGATGAGACTCTGCCATATGGCAGATCCAGCGGCCAAAAATATTAGAATACGTAACCTTCTTTTCTTTTGGCTGGTGGATCGGGTTTATCTTGGTGATCGCATGGTAGCCCACAGGGTCTTCTTCTGCAGGTTTAAACCCTTTGCCCTTTTTCGTAATAAGGTGAAGGAATTGCGGACCTGATTTGGCTAATACGTCTGAAAGTTTTGCTAATAGTAAGGGTAGGTCATGGCCATCTATAGGGCCTGTGTATTCAAAATCTAAGGCTTCAAAAAGTGCGGCGGTCGTTTCGCCTTCAGTTTTGTGTTTTATATTTTTAGCTAAATAGGTTGCCAGACCACCCTCGTTTTGAGAGATCGACATATCGTTATCATTTAGAATTACAAGCAGGTTAGTGTCGGTATGCGCGGCATGGTTGAGCGCTTCAAAAGCCATACCTGCTGTCATAGCACCATCACCAATGACGGCAACTGTCTTGTTCTTTAAGCCCTTTAACTTATCGGCTATCGCCATGCCTAATGCAGCGCTTATTGAGGTACTGGAGTGCCCCACGCCGAAATCATCATAGATACTTTCAGCGCGTTTAGGGAAGGGCGATGGCCCGCCTTTTTGACGGATTTTTAGCATGCTATCTCGGCGTCCAGTCAAAATTTTATGGGGATAAGATTGATGACCTACATCCCAAACCAGATGATCCTCAGGGGTGTTTAATAGATAGTGTAAAGCGATGGTTAACTCTACAACCCCAAGTCCTGCGCCAAAATGCCCACCACTCTGTCCAACGCTATAGAGTAAAAACGCTCTAAGCTGTTCAGCCAGTTCAGGTAGCTTTTCAGCGGACAACTGCCGTAATTGGTCCGGATCATTAATCTGATCTAGCAGGGGGGTACTAGGACGAGATGGGGGAATTGTGAGAAACATAAAGGGTCTTTTACAGTTAATGATCGCGATGAACGATAAAATCAGCCAAGGCTTTGAGTTCAGATGCTTCTGAACCAAATGGGGCTAAAGCTTGTTTAGCATCTTCGTGTAGTTGTTGTAGCTTCAGCTTAGCACCTTCAAGGCCTAATAGTGCAGGATAGGTGGGTTTGTTTTGCGCCATATCCGAGCCTTGGGGCTTTCCTATCACAGTAGAGTCACCCTCAATATCTAGAATGTCATCTTGAACTTGGAAAGCTAAGCCTATGGCTCGCGCATAATCGGTTAATGCAATGAGCTGGTCTTGATCAGCTTTACCGCTAGTGATTGCACCCATAATGACAGAGCATTTTAGAAGAGCTCCTGTTTTATGTTGATGCATAGTTTCTAACTGCGCGATGGTTAAAGGTTTTCCTACATTGCGTAGATCAAAGGATTGACCCACGGCCATACCTTGATAGCCGGAAGCGATGCTGATCTCTTTTACGAGCTGAACTTTAGCGTCGGCAGAAAGATACTTATCTACAGCGATCAGTTCAAAGGCTAGGCTTTGCAACGCATCGCCAGCCAATATTGCGGTTGCTTCATTATAGGCGATATGACAAGTTGGTTTGCCCCGTCTTAGGTCGTCATCGTCCATGGCCGGTAAGTCATCGTGTACTAACGAATAGCTATGAATACACTCTATTGCCGCAGCTACGCTGTCAGCATAGGACATCTCACCACCCAGCATAGTATTAACCATATATACTAAGGTGGGTCTGACACGCTTGCCGCCATTAAAAAGCGAATAGAGCATCGACTCTTGTAAAATCGGATCGATACTTTTTTGTACTATGCATGTTTTAAGATAACTATCGACACGTTCGCTGTATTGGTTGAGCAGGCTCTGAATCTCCAAATCAGCGATCCTCTTCAGGCTCAAATGGCTCTGTTTTTAGCTCACCGCCTGATTCGATTAACAGCTGCACTTTCTGCTCTGCTTGTGCAAGGATATTTTGGCATTCGCGAGTGAGGCTGACGCCCTCTTCAAATGCTTTAAGAGAGTCCTCTAAAGATAGGTCTCCCTGTTCCATTTGTGTGACTATTGATTCGAGTTCCTGCAAGGATTGCTCAAAATCGGTTGTTTTGTTTTTACGAGGCATGGGAATAAATCCACATTGAAAGGGCTAAACTTACCGAAGCATCGGCCTAGAATCAATTATACCTAAAGAATAACCGTTAAACCTATGAAGAGTGGGTGATTGTTGAGACTTTTTTGCTATGATAAGCAGTTCGTTAGGTAAGGCTTGAACAGTGTTTATTGGCTGGTATTAAGGAGTCCTGAGTGGATATAGCTACGCTCGTCGGTTTATTAGGCGGTTTTGGTATTGTCGTCGCCGCAATTGTAACGGGTGGTGATCCAGGTGTTTTTGTCAATCCGCCGTCATTATTGATTGTTATTGGCGGTAGTATTTTTGTTGTATTGATGAAGTTTACCTTAGGTCAGTTTCTTGGTGCAGGTAAAGTGGCTGCCAAAGCCTTCATGTATAAGTCTTTAAACCCTGAGGATATTATTGCCGAGACCGTTGAGTTAGCGGATGCCGCACGTAAAGGGGGGTTGCTTTCTTTAGAGGATAAAACGGTTAGTAGTGACTTTATGCAACGGGGGATTCAGTTATTGGTTGATGGCCATGATCCTGAAGTGGTCAAAACGCTGCTGAAGAAAGAAGCGAAATTAACCAGTGACCGTCATGAATTCGGCGCATCAGTTTTTTCTGCTGTGGGGGATGTCGGCCCTTCAATGGGTATGATAGGTACTTTGGTTGGTTTAGTGCAGATGCTTTCTAACATGAGCGATCCAAAGTCTATTGGTCCAGCCATGGCCGTAGCACTTCTGACAACGCTTTATGGCGCCATGCTTGCAACGATGATTGCTCTACCTATGGCAGATAAACTTAATGTCAGAAAAGATGAAGAGGCGCTCAATGCGTCTTTAGTTATTGATGGTTTATTGGCTATTCAAGCAGGTCAAAATCCACGTGTGATCGAACAGATGTTGAGAAACTATCTGCCAGAGAAAAAACGTGCAGCGGCTGAAGGTTAATTCGGTAAGGAGCTGAGCAATGAGTGATGATACCGAAGAACATGAATGCCCCCCCTGTCCTGCAGGGTTACCTGGTTGGTTAGCAACTTTTGGCGATTTAATGTCGCTGTTGATGTGTTTCTTTGTTTTGCTTCTATCTTTTTCAGAGATGGATGTGCTGAAGTTTAAGCAGCTTGCGGGTTCAATGCGTGAAGCCTTTGGTGTGCAAAACCAGATTAAGGTTGAAGATATACCTAAAGGCACCTCTATTATTGCCCAAGAGTTTAGTCCAGGTCGTCCCGAACCTACTCCCTTGAACGAAGTCCGTCAGATGACGGTCAATAATGACATGAATACATTAGATGTCCGTTCAAAAGAAGGTGAGAGTGATACACCGGATCTAGAAGCCGGTATTGATCAGGCATTGCAAAAAGAGCAAGAACAGCAGGCAAAAGAGGAGGCGGTTGAGTTTGCCGCAGCGTTGGCAGAAGAGATCGGTGATGGCAGCGTCGAAGTTGAAACGGATGGTAAAAAAATTATTATTCGTATTAAAGAGAAAGGCTCTTTCGATTCAGGTTCTGCAGAGTTGAAATATGAATCTATCCCAGTGTTAGCCAAGATTAGAGACGTGCTGTTAGATGTGAAAGGTAACGTAGCGATTGAAGGGCATAGTGATAACATTCCTTATGCTGGACGCCGTTTTGAATCTAACTGGGATCTTTCGGTAGCGCGTGCATTGGCGGTTGCCCACGAGTTGTTTGGTGATCCGCGTATTGAGCAGTCACGCTTTAGGGTATTAGGTTATGCTGATACTAAACCCCTCGTTCCTAACACAACGCCGGCGAATAGAATTAAAAACCGCCGTGTAGAAATTATTGTGCAAAAGGGTAAAGATCAGGAGTTGTTAGAGAAAATTCAAGCGAGAGAGGAGGGTGATCCTACAGGTGAGCTACGTAACCTTTCGCCGACGGAAATATTTTAGCGAGTGGCTTGAGACAAAAAAAACCGCCTTAATATGGCGGTTTTTTTATGTGAATTCGGTGCTTATTTTGAGTTGTCTATCATGTATTGGATAGCGGACTTAAGTTCGTTATCGTTACAATCCATACATAGACCTGAAGGAGGCATAGCCCCTTTACCTTTTTTAGCAGTCGCTAATAGGGTATCCATACCTTGTGTTGCACGTGCGCCCCAATCTGCCGCGTCACCTACTTTAGGTGCGCCAGCGGCGCCTGAAGCATGGCATACACCACATTTGGTGTTGTATACAGTTAGGCCATCACGCTCAGCCATAGCTGCAGTAGGTAACATCAAAGTAGCAGCTGCTGCTGCAATAAGTACTTTTTTCATTGTAATTTTCCTATAAGTGCTCATCAATTTGTTATTGGGACTAACGGGCCTTCCCCCACAAAAATCAGCCTGCCACCCTTGGAGGTGAGTCATTACTCTCCTCAAGTAGCTAACATTAATACACCAAACGAGGTGAATTGTATCTGAATGAAATCAATAGAAGAAATGAATATTGCTAAAGATAATAGGAAAATGATTCAAAAGGAGGGGAGGTGGCTAAATTAACCACCTAAGCGCATAGCGAAGCTTGCCTGATTATGTTGAGTACTTAGTGTTTGGTCTTGAATACGTTGATCAGCTTTGTATTCGGAAATAGCTTGATCAATTAGATGCTTAGGTGCAATGCCTAAGTTTAAAACGTCAATCTCTGAGTAACCACGATTCAGCAACTGTTTCAGCTGAGTTTTTAAAGTATTTTCTGTCATATTTATTAGCCTCTTTGTAATTGAGACTAATAATGACGACTAATTATTTCAGAATTGTTGCAAAGAGAGATTAATCAGAAATTTTTATACCTAAAGCTTCATAGGCTTCTTGAATCATCGCTGGATCTAAGGGAGGTGGGCTTATATCCATGCCTTCAGATAGTTGTGCCTCTATGATTTTTAGGACATCAGTGCGGGCATACCATTTATGATTTGCCGGAATGATGTGCCAAGGCGCAGCTTCTGTAGAAGTATATTTAAACATATCATTAATGGCTTGATGATAGTCTGTCCATTTTGCACGATTTCTAATATCTTCACTGGTTAGCTTCCAGCGTTTTACCGGATTATTTAATCGCTCTTCAAATCGCTTAAGTTGTTCTTCTGGGCTAATGTGCATAAAGATCTTTATGATCTTTACACCGTCATCAATAAGGCTACGTTCAAATTCGTTGATCTCTTGATAAGCGCGTTGCCACTCCTGTTCTGAAGCGAAACCTTCAACCCGCTCTACTAAAACTCGGCCATACCAAGAGCGATCAAAAAGTGCGAGCGTCCCCGCTTTGGGCAAGCGAGTTTGGAAGCGATATAGGTAATGCTTACTTTGTTCTTCAGGGGTTGGCGTACCTATTGGGTGAACGTTTACGCCACGAGGATCTAATTTTTCAGTTAAGCGCCTTATAGCCCCCCCTTTACCGCTGGCATCCCAACCTTCAAAGACCAAAATAGCTCGACGCTTTTGGTGGTAATAAGCTTGCTGGACACTGAGTATCTTTTTTTGTGATTTCTTAAGTGTTTTTAAGTAAACACTTTTTTCGGCTAGCTGAGTGTTTGTTAGATCTATTTCATCTAAAAATGGAGGATTGTTCTGTAAGATGATAGGGCTAGGTTGATGCATGTTCCGACTCCAGCAAGGTATGAGATGAGCTTATGTGAAGCGGGATAAAACATCAATTGTATAGGTTAGGCGTTTTGGCTAACTGGAGTGCGTTCCTTTATCTTTATACATCGAAATATCGGCATGGGATATCCATTGCTGAAGAGTCTCCACGGTAGGATCAATTTCATATGCACCATAAGAGATACCAATTCTCAGGGGCTTGCCGGATAAGTTGCAATCGACCTGAATGCTATTACCTACGCGGTTAAAAAACTCTTGAGCATGTTCAATTGAACTATTGTTAAGCAGAACTACAAACTCATCTCCACCATAGCGGCCGAGAACATCGGTTTGTCTAATATTGTCTGATAGCTTATTAGCGAGCGCTATTAGCGTATTATCACCGGTGATATGACCATGATTGTCATTAATCGCTTTGAATTGATTAAGGTCGATAAAAATTAATGTTGCGGGTGTTTTATAACGCTTATAGCGTTCATGAGCATCGCTGAGATGTTCTAAAAAGGTTGTGCGATTGAAGACACCGGTCAGTCCGTCTTTTTGTGACAGCTGCTCTAACGATTTATAAGCCGCTTCAAGCTTGATAATAGATTCGTCTAACTGCTGCTGACGATTCATTATATCGGTACGGTCAACAGCCGAGCCGACAAGATAAAGAGGTTCACCGTTTTCAAGGATACCAAAGCCGACGTTATGAATATGACGTATTTCGCCATCATCTCGGATGATGCGAAAGTCTATATTCCAGTTGCTATCGGGGCTTAGTGTAAATATTTGTTCAACTGCGTCTTTGTCATCGGGATGGATAATATCTAAAAAGCTTTTTGGGTTTTCATATAATGTGTCAACCGAGCGTCCCCATTGTTTTTCGAACCCTTGGTTTACATAGAGCATCTCTTGCATACCTAGTGTCGACATCCATATAACAACTTCATCAGATACCGCTTCTATAATTGTTTTAAATTTCTCTTCTGATTGACGAAGAAGCATCTCTGTATTTTTTAGGTCTGATATATCTTGAATGGAAGAGACGAAGTAATCAGGCTCGTTGAGCTCATTTTTAACTAGTGTTGTTGTAAGTTTTGCCCAAACTAAACGACCATCTTTATGATAGTAACGTTTGATCTTAGAGAAATCTTCAACCTCTTCGCCTGCTAAAACAGCTCTGATCCATCTAAAGCTTTCTTCCAAGTCGTCGGGAAGGGAGAGGGATTGAAAAGTGGTTTCGAGGAGTTCCTGTTCTGGGTAACCTAAAAACTGGCATAGGTTACTGTTTACACGAATAAACTTACCTTGTAGATCTACATGGGCTAATCCAATAGCGGCTTTTTCAAATGTATCTTGAAAGCTTTGTGCTGTATGGCTTGATGAATTAACGGTATGTAATTGTTTAGCTTTACTGGAAAAATAATAATGGGGAATAAGACTACTCGCACCCGCACTAATTAAGATTAATGCGATGAAATTTTCGTGATTATTAAAGTTGAGGTATAACCCAGCCATAACCATGGAGGCGCTAATAAGGATGAGTATAAAGTTCAAAGTCTGTCTGCTATCCATGTTTCGACCAGTTTGTTAGCGTATCGTTACCACTTAATGAGATACAGATCCTGTATCTCTTATTGAACTACAACAAATCATACTGCAGAGGCGATTCAACAACTATCCTCAATTAAAACTATAGGTGTGTGGCTTGTTTATTCTCGTGATGCTCTGCGGAAAGTGTTTGTAATTGTACTGTATTACCTTAAATGTCAGCACGGGGTTTAGAATTAGAGCATATATTGAATATTTTTCTTACCAAGAGGTAATCATATTATCAAAAAATCAATTTATGCGTTGTTGTCTAATAACTCAAGTATTTGTTCCCCTTTAATTGGTTTGGAAAACAAATAACCTTGTATCATAGGGGAACCTAAGCCTCTTATTATAGCTAATTGACTCTCTGTCTCGATCCCTTCAATTATCGTTAATAGTGATAAAGATTCAGCTAGAGATAAGATGCCCGATACTAACGCTTGATCATCCATATCCGAAGCAATTTCATCGATAAATATTTTATCAACTTTTAGTCTTTTAATGGGATACTTTTTCAGATAGCTAAGGGATGAGTATCCTGTACCAAAGTCATCTATCGCAAGGTCTACGCCTACAGCGACAATCTCTTTAAGCTGCGTATAAATATTTTCTTTCTCTGATAAAAGAACGCTTTCTGTAATTTCTGCGACTAAGCTTGACCCTGGCAGGTTATTGGCAGCTAACTCCCTTTGTATTATCTCGGCTACACGGCCTTCCATAAATTGAACACTGGAAATGTTGACGCTCACTGAGGGAGGATGCGTTGCCTCTTTTCTGAGTATCTGAGCAAACTTGCAAGCCTCTTTAATTACCCATTCACCTATAGCTAAGATTTGTCCTGATTCTTCAGCAATAGGGATAAAATGAGAGGGTGGTATAAGGCCTTTCTGGGGATGCTGCCATCTTATTAATGCTTCTATTGAACGTATATGTTTACCATCAATGCTCCATATAGGTTGGTAAGTTAGATAGAATTCGTTACGTTCAATGGCATTATAAATATCATTTTCTAGCAAGTTACGTTCTTTGTTTTTAGTGCTTAGGTCTTTATCAAAAAACTCGTACCGATTGCGTCCTTTCGTTTTCGCCTTGTACATAGCGCTATCTGCGTTGGCGATAAGCTGTTCTGAAGTCGTGGCATCACAGCTATGCGTTACTATACCAATACTGCAAGAAATATAGGCTTGATTACCTTCCAATATAAAAGGCTGAGTTAAGCTGGCTAGAATTTTCTTAGCGATTTTTTCAACAACGTTTGTGTGGTTTATCTCAGAAATGATGATTGCAAACTCATCCCCTCCTAAGCGCGCTACGGTATCACTTTTGCGAATGCAGGCTTCTAGTCGTGTAGAGACTGATTTCAGCAATAGATCCCCTGCGAGGTGACCAAATGTATCGTTTACATATTTAAAGCGATCTAAGTCGATAAAAAAGAGCGCGGCTTCTGTCTTGTTTCTTTGGCAAAGTTTTTGAGATTGTTTTAAGCGATCTTCAAATAAATGCCTGTTAGGCAAACCTGTTAATGCGTCATAATTTGCTTGATGAAGAATAATTGCCTCATCACTTTTTCTTTTTGTAATATCGCTAAACAGTGCGACATATCCTTCAATGTTTTTATCTAAGTCTAAGCGACAGGAGATCACGATCCACTGAGGATAAAGCTCCCCATTTTTTCGTTTATTCCAGATCTCACCTTCCCACTTATGCTTGCTGTTGAGTTGCTCATAGATGTCTTTATAGAACTGAGGGCTATGTTTACCCGATTTTAATATCGCAGGGGTTTGGCCAATAATTTCTGCTTCAGAGTAACCCGTGATCTTTTGAAAGGATGGGTTCACCATTTGTATACGGTTTTTTGCATCGGTTACCAATATAGCTTCGGCAGCTGCATTAAAGACTGCTGAAGCTAAACGCAGTTTGTTTTGAGCTTTGCGCTCCTCTGTAATCTCTTGCTTCAGGGCAATATAGTGGGTGATCTCATTATCATCATTAATGAGCGGGCTGATGGATGCTCTTTCCCAATAGAGTAAACCGTTTTTACGTCTATTATGAAATTCCCCATACCAGCTTTTACCTCTTTTAAGCTTTTGCCACATATCGTCATATTGTGGTTCAGGCATATGGCCTGATTTGAGAATGCGTGGGGTTTGCCCTAATACATCATTCTTCTTATATCCAGTGATCTGCTCAAAACTTCTGTTCACATACTGAATATCACCGGTATTGTCGGTAATGATAATAGCGGTCGGGTTCTTTTCGACGACTTCAGATAATAAGTGGACATTTTCCCTCATCGCGAATGCTTTTTTATTCATTCTAACGATATAAATAGCACCAACAATGAGCGTGACAATGGCTAAGCCAATAACTAAGAGGAAGGTGCTTTTCCGTTTTACCCAAAGAAAAAAGGTATCTTCAAAATTGGTGACAATGGCGACCGCTAAGGGGTATTTTGTTGAGAGTCGCGTAGTGGTGGTGTAAGTGGGGAAATAGGATGATGCGTTGATACTGATATCCTCATCTTCTCCATTATCTAAAACGGTTGATAGATGCTGGGTAATGCTCTCTCTGTTGGGGCCAAACAAACCTGTTTGAATAAGCGCGTTGCCATGAAAATCAATCAAATAAACATCATCATTTTTTTCTATATCGAGGTCTTTAATATATCGAATTAGGTAATTGGAATTAAATGCGGCAATAATCAGCAGATCCTCCCCTGAATGTGTGCGGGTCGAAAAGCCGATCGGAATAAGCTCAAGCCGTGCGGATTCATCGGGGTATTCGTAGGTGGTTGGTAAGTAACGTCCTTTGATCGTTGTCCCTATATTAAGACCAAGACTATAGGCATTAGACGGTGTTTTTTTAAAGCCTAATATCTCTAAGTTAATATTATTTATTGGGTTTTCGCTATTGTCAGTATTAGTATTAACAATCGTTTTATTGTTTTTTATTATGACGATTTGTCTTAATTGGGGGGCAAAATTGAGAACATTTAATGCTCTTTCGCGCACATCGTTGAAATGAGCAGGGCTTGCTTCGTGAGCTTCTAACTCATCTGATAAAGAGAGAAGGCTGATCTCTAGTGCTTCTAATGTTCGGGTGACCGTCGCCTCAATCATTCTTGCATAGAGCGCCGATCGCTCGGTACGTTCTGTTATGTTTTGAATAAGGCTAAACCATAAGACACTAGCGATTAAGAGTATGGAGCTTATTACACCTGAAAATATCCATCTTGTGATGGATCGGGATTTAATAGCGCTATAATCTTTCATGCAGATTTGGCTCGGTAGTATCGATCATGCTGAGTATAACGAAGAATTATCTAATTGTGTTTGTTATCAGTAATGAAGCGGAAAAAACTTGGACGTAATGGATTATCTAAATGAGAGCAACTAAGTATAAATGTAGGCTAATTCAACTTATAGCATTGTGTCTGATATTGCTTATAAATCAATCTGCTGCTTCAAGTTTAAGAGGTGAAAAAGTACGTGAATTAGGTGAGCTTAAAGTGTGTTATTGGCCTGATTATTTTGCCATAAGTTACAAAAACCCCAGAACTGGCCGCCTCGAAGGCATCGACATAGATATGGCTCGGGAGTTATCTACTTTTATGGGTGTAACACTAAGATTTGTGGAGAGTTCTTTCTCCAGCTTAGTTGAGAATTTATCCAATGATGCCTGCGATATCGCAATGCATGCAGTTGGAATAAGAGACGATCGTAAAACTTATATGGAATTCTCTTCTCCTTATTTAAAAAGTGATATTTATGCGGTAAGTACAAAAGATAACCAGTATATCACCAGCTGGGAGGAGATTGATGAATACGGCAATATCGTTGTTGTACAGCGGGGGACGTTTATGGAACCTGTGCTTAAGGGTTATATTAAAAACGCTAAAGTCACAGTAGTGGACAGCTTTAAAGCCCGAGAACAGGAAGTGCTAAGTGGCCGAGCGGATGTATTTATGGCGGACTACCCCTACGGAAAACGCATGACACAGCTCACCTCATGGGCGGTGCTTTTTAAACCTCAAGAATCACTCGCACCTACGGAATATGCCTATGCAGTTCCCAAAGGCGAACTGGACTGGTTACAAGAGATAAATGATTTCCTTTTAACCATGAAGCAAACCGGCAAACTAACAGAATTTGCTGAAAAGCATGGTTTGAGTGAAATTGTTGTGAATGATTAAAAGGTGATGGTCTAACCGCATTAAGCGTAGAACGAAGTGTGTGAGATAGGATCACCTCATTCCCATGCTCTTGCGTGGGAATGCAAGTCAGGCTGTTCGATACGGCGACGCTATCGGCTACCACGCAGAGCGTGGGAGCCAAGTGGGGGAGTGCTTGTCACTTCCAGCTTTGCCATTCTTTAGCTGAAGCTTGTGCTAACCGCGCTCCGTCAGAATGGATGCTGCCGTTTGTGTTTACACTAGGTTAAATTAATCGCAATTAGCCAGTATTCGATTTCTGCAGCTACGCATTGAGTGTGGGCTGTTTATAGGTGCATTGTTTTATGCGAAATCTGACTGAATTTTTACCAAAATGGATTTAAATAATGATTGGATTGCAGGTTGTAGCTGTTCCAGCAGAGGGCAGTGCTGGGCAGAAAGCGGGTATATATAAAGATGATTTCATCATTGGCGTTGATGGTGAAAATATTGAAACAGTTGATCAATTAATAGAGTTGATGACTGAAAAGGCTGGAACCTTAGTTAATGTTGAGCTGTTGAGAGGGCAAATCGTTGTCTCCAAAGTTATCGAGGCTGGAACGTTGGGTATTAACCTAGTTCCTGAGATAGTAGACGGGCTATTGGAGAAGGTTGCTAGTCGACAAGATGCTTTAAAAGCAGAGCCACATTTGTTGGAGGTGATTTTAACAACAGCGCCATACGTCGAAACACGCCCAGTGGTTGAAACGCTCGATATAGTTTCTGCTGAATGTGTAATCGGTATGAATGTTTTTAAAGATGTGTTTGTGGCTGTTAGAGATATGGTAGGAGGAAGAAGTAAAGCTTATCAAAACGCATTAGGTGAAGCTAAACAGGAGTGTTTGATGGAACTCAGGAAAATTGCAGTTTCTTTAAATGCTAATGCTGTGATTGGCGTATCACTGAATTATTCTGAAATTAGTGGAAGTGGTAAGTCAATGCTATTTTTAGTAGCCACTGGGACTGCTGTTAAGCTAAGCCCGTAATGAACTAACGCAGTGTGTGAGGTTGGTTTCACCTCGTTCCCATGCTCATGCGTGGGAATGCAAGTCAGCATCGGCTACCACCCAGAGCGTGGGAGCTAGGTCGTGTTTGAGATAGGCGAGATAAGGAATCACTTGCACCTACGGAATATGCCTATGCTGTACCTAAAGGGGAGCTAGATTGGTTGCAAGAGATCGATGACTTTCTGTTAACTATGAAGCAAACCGGCAAACTAACAGAGTTTGCTAAAAAGCATGGTTTGAGTGAAATTGTTGTAAATGATTAAAAGGTGATGGCCGAACCGCATTAAGCGTAGAACGAAGTGTGTGAGATTGGTTTCAGCTCGTTCCTATGCTCCTGCGTGGGAATGCAAATCAGCATCGGCCACCACGCAGAGCATGGGAGCTAGGTCGTGTGTGAGTGTTTGAGATAGGCTAAATAACAAAAAGCCCCGATTAACGGGGCTTTTTGCGGTATTTGGTGGATGGCGTCTAACGAATAAACTATATAACTAACTGTTTTAAAATAGATATGTTTATTTTTTGTTGCTCTTGTACCCCCAGCTTTGTATGGCTACCTACTTATTAGCTGCTTTCTTTTTAAAAAATGAATTCGCTGGTGGATGTCATAATGTATTATAAATTACTGACTGTATCCGCTTGGCGGGTCTACGCCCTCGCATGGGGTTAAGGTTGTAAACTCGTTCCCATGCTCCTGCGTGGGAATGCAAAGGCCCCCAGTAAAGCCCCCAAGGGTGGGGGCTTTTTGAGGATATGTTCGGAACCCCTAAGAATGATGTTAGGTGTGGAAGTGAGGAGATTCAAGGGGTTCAGGCATAAAAAAAGACGCCCTAGGACGTCTTCGTTTATCAATTTGGTGGAGATGGCGGGGGTCGAACCCGCGTCCGTCAATCCTCCGCCTCAAGATCTACATGTTTAGGCTTCTCTATTTAATTAACCCGTCACGACCCGAGAGCCAGGGTGTTATGGGCGAGCCTCTTTAGTTTTAACCGTTCAGCTTGAGGCAAAGCGTCCGGGCGATTCTGTCTCGAATGATACCGCAAAATCCTCTAGTTACAGACACCTGAAGGAGCGGCACAAGCCGACTTATGCGGCTAGAGCGTAGTTATCGTCGTTTGCAACTATAACTGTGTAGTGAGGGATTTACGAGAATCACTACATTCTCGACATGCACCTAAGGTTTTGTAATCAGCGTCGAAGCCAAGTCATCCCCAGATGGGCGTATTATAGCGTTTGTTTTCCTTTGTGCCTAAGTCTTTCTGTAATAAATTTTTTATCTATTGCTGACGGCCCAATTGATCACAATAACTTTCTAGATCTTTACTTGCTTTTGATGCGGTTTTATCTAACGATGCTAAGTTATTTTCAACAAAGGCGGCAAGTACCGCAGGTCTGGCGCTTTGTGGAATATTTTTCTGTTCCATAACCGTATCGAAAGCTGTTGAGTACTCTTCCCGTGCTTCTGGCGTCATCGAGTTAAGTTTTTCCCATAGGGCCGTAAAACCTGCGCTTTCGCGGCTGGAAGGGGCAAGCGCGCCAATGATTTCTAATATAGTTGATAGTCCCGCACCAACGGCTACTCCTGCTGCTAAAGCGGTATTAGAGTCAATTATTCGGCTACTAACGTAACTACCTGCACCATTAGGTATCAATATCCCAGCAATGTAGGTGCCGGTCGACCAGTTTTGGGCTGAGCTTGCTCGTTCAATAGCTTGATCATCCATAACGCCGGATGCTTCGCCTATACGCGCTTCATCAACGGCACGGATCGATTGAAGTAAACCCGGGAGGCCCATAACGGCACTAGTGCTAGCACCGGCAAGGAAGCCAAGTACTGCGGGGGTGCCTGCCCCTCCGGTAATGATGCTGACCGCTATGCCGGCAGTGATACCAGATATTGACCGTACCCAGCTTTCGGTACTAAGTTGTGATTCACCTCGGCTGACGGCTTGATTGATACAGAGAACAATAAAGCTGCTTTGACTAGCGCCGAGTGAGCGGATAAGGCTCTCTTTTGCTCCGGGAAGTTGGGAGATGGTTTTAAATAGATTTTGTGGGGCGATAATGCGAAAGTTTTCTAGGGTGTCTGTGATTAAGCGGCTGGTAGCGCGAATACTGCTCGCCATTCTTTCGGTGCTATCGAGTGCGACAACCGATTCTATACCTAGACCGTCCATGACTTGCTGCCCTGCACGTTGAATGGTTTGGTCGGGTGAGGATAGCATTGCTTGTAAGCGTGCTTTCCATTCTTGTAGTTGCGTGTCGTTAGAGGCCAGCGCATTGAGTGATCTAACTGCTTGATCCATCATGCTGACGGCTTGGGAGTGGGTTTCCCAGGCTAGTTGACCGCTTAACGAGTCTCTAACTTTATCGCGCAGGAATACATTAAGGGTGCCTCGATGGTCTTGACTCATGTTAGCGTAGCGGCGTCCGATGGCATTCCAGATATTATTGTTTACTTGGTCTTGAGTGTGGCTAGCCGCAAAGGTTCTAAATGCTTGGGCGCGAAGTGCTCGGTTAAATGAATCGGTATGGTCGACGTAGTGTTCAAGGCTGTTAACCGAATCCCAGAAGTAACCTTCATCAATAGGGTGTGCACTAAGTGTGGCGACAATACGATCAAATGCATTAATCGTCAGAGATTGTTGGGGCGTAATTCGGTTGTTTAAGCCATCTCTGCCAGCGCGCGAGAGCGCGGTCGAAACGTCTTGTCCTGGATTGCACATGTTGCCTCCTTCTGGCGATTTATAGCCAATTTTTTATATAGGTATTTACTGCATTTGATCCATCAATGTTGTGCTTTAAAACAGTGTCTTTTTTTATTGGTCGGAGAAATCCCCATTTTTGATCGCGTTTTCTATATGGGGTGTTAATTGCTCCGATAGTGCATTTAACTTTGAGGCGTCTAAGTTGGATTGATTACTTAGTTGCCGAAGAGAGTTTTGTAATCCAGAGCTACCCAGTAGATCGTTTTGTCCAGGTGATGATAAAGAGCTTCCTAGTGAGCTTAGTAATTGTTCGGGATTTAATGCTTGCTGTAGGGATTGCTCAGGAGTTGGCTGCTCGTTTTGTCTTTGTTGTGATGACTGATTGACAAGGGTTCGCAGCATATTAGCGAGTTGGGTAGCTGAAATATTCATAATCTTCACCCGTTAAACCTTTATGGTTAAGACTTGATCAGCCTCTATCAGTTCGCCTGCCTGTGGATCTGTGGCGGTGACGATTTTGCTATCAGATACGTTTTTAGGGCTGAGGTTGAAACTGATACCTAAGCGTTGGAGTAGCACTTTTGCAGTAGCTAAAGGTTGTCCTGTTATGTTCGGGACAATATTAAGATCATCGATCTGTGTAGGTGCCGGTACAGGTAAAAACTTAAGGGTCAGCTTGCTACTGGCCTGTACATTAAAATCGTACTGATTTTGGTAGCTAGCATCGACGGTCGTGCCTTGTAGTTCAGTGGTTCGTTTGCCATTGTTGTCTAAGGTTTGTCTCAATGAGAGGGCCATATTGATCTCAGCAGTAGCCTCTGGGATAACATACCAAGTAGGGCGGTAACCGATGTTTCTTAACTCGGTGATGGTTTCATCATCACTGCGGTAGATTTCCTTCATGTTTTCGATGGTTTTAGCGTCGATGGCGTACTGAGCATTAGCTATGCCTGTACCGATTTCGGCGACCATATCACCAAGGGGTGCTGCTAACACATCCTGAAAGATATTCTTTTGTGACATGTTTAAGCTCCTGTACTGGGGGAAACCCCGATAATTAACATGATTTCAGTGTCGCTATCGATTGCTGTGCCAGCTTTAGGTGATTGGCTAATAATTTTGCCGGTTTCACTTTGCTGTTCTTTTGTTAGTTGTTGGTTGTACCACTGGGCATCGAGCTGCATCTCATCGAGTCTTCGATTAGCTAAGCTGCGGGTATAGCCGATGAGGTCGGGCATTTTTAGTTTTTCAGTTGTGGTTGTTTCTTGAGTGCCTGAGACATCTAAGTCGAGTATCAGTGTCGAGAGCATGGCGGGATCAATTAAGGTTAGGCTATTGGCATCTTTGACGAGTCGTATTTTATCTTTACTGCTACCGGGCAGCACTTTTAGATCCATACGAGCACTTTTTAGTTGGAAGCGGCCATTGTTGGCAGTATCGGCTTTGTTAAGCGCAGCCATAGCTGATGAGATCATTTCATCCTTATTAAGCTCTTCTGTTTGTAAGCTTATTTTGGCATTTGGATCTATTCTTTCGAGTTCCTTTATACGCTTCTCTTTGCCTTTTAGTTGCTCGGTTAGGTTTTTATTATGTAGCTGAAGCGTCGACAGTTGCTTGGTTATGGCAGGATCTACCTTGGCTGTCTGAGTGACTTTTCGTAACTGGTCAATCTCAAGCTTTAGCGTTGATTCCGCTTTTTTACTGGCTTGTAGCTGTTTTTCTAGTGTTTGATTAGAAACTTTAAGAGTGTTTAATTGTTTTACGCTTTCGGTGTTACTGGCTGCTGCTGGAATCCCAGTAATTGATGTTGGAATTGTATGGAAGATGGTGTTAGCAACGGTTAGAACAGGACTAAAACTGACTTTTACGTTGCCAAAATCCAATTTTGCGCTGCTATAGCTTTTTGGTGTGTTGGTTAGGTTGAGCCAGTTATTTTTGTGTTGAGTTCGTAGCAAGACGCGCGGTAAATATCCTGTAAGGTTTACACTGCCTTGTGCTTTGAATAGACCGCTTGCGAGTGTTCTACCCGAAGCAATACGTTGTATTCGACCATTTGCAGCGTAGAAACAGACATCTACAAAGGCATTTTTTAGGGCTTTGCCATTGTTATCAAGAAGCTTGGCTGTAATTGACAGTGCCATTGGTTATCTCCTATTGATGCCGATATAGCAGAGTTTCGGTTTGTGAAAACAGATCGGCACTGATCGCGATAATCTGATTTTTACTTTCTGTTTTTGCGATGCTGAGTTGGCAGGAGGCATAGCCTGTATCGTCAAGCTCTAAGGTCGATAAAGTAAGTTTTGTGCTTTTGTGTAAGGCGCCTCTTCTTTCTTGTTTATTAAGCTTCTCGGATAGTTCTCGGTCGATATTTACCTCAACAACACTGTTATTCAGGGGCGTGCCTAGACTGTCTTGGCCGCGTATCTCAATAGTTACTTGGGTAGCCGATTTTTTTGTAGCTGACAGGGTGATGATCGGTGTCGGCCGTCCAGAATCAATCGGTGTGGCGACCATTACGCCTCGAATTACGCTGCTGGCGCTTTGGGTCTGATTCGTTGCAGAGGATGGCTTAAATGCTAATTTTTTAGTGTAACGACCTTGCTTACTACCCTCGGAAGAGGATGTTGACGTCATATCAAGCTTTAGCTCAAATTCCATTTTAGGGATATGGTAAACAAGCGCTTCTTGGCCATATGCATTGAGTACAGGCGTTTTGTTAAGCCGACTTTGTGCTTGGGTCAGGCCATCAGCCAGATTGATCAGGAAGTCATCTAAATTTTGCCCTTGGGCAACCTGATTCGACATGTTATCTACTCCACCTATTCATTGGATCTAAAATCCCCAGCGGGCATTTTCTGCTCGTCTGTCCATTTTTTTTTGCAGTGCGCGCTGTCGCCGTTTCTCATCGTTTAACTGCTGTTGGCGCGCTTCTTCTTTTCTGCGAGCTAAGAGTGTTTGAAGTCTGTTTTGTCGTTGTTCTAGCTCTTTTTCCGCTGCAGCTTCTCTATTTTCCTGCTCTGGGTCGGTAGGCTTTTTCTTTAGCCTTTCTTCCCGCAGTAAGTATTCGGTTTGGCGTTGTTTGTTTTCTAAAGCTATTTTCTGTGCTTGTTGTCTTTGTAGTTCTATTCGTTGCTGTTCAGCCGCTAAACGTGTTAATGCTTCCTGTCTTTGTATTGCTAAACGTTCTTGGCGTTCGCGTTGTAATGTTTCGTTGCGTTGACGCTGTAATAGTTGTTGATTTAAAGCCTCGCGTTTTAATTGGTCGAGCTTTTGTTGGCGCTGTAATTTGTTTTTGGTGTCAATTTTTTTGCGAATAAGCTGCGCCGTTTTTAACGCTTTTGCTTGTTCTTCTTTTTGTTGTTCTTGTTTACGTTTTAGTTTTGATTGTTCTAGCCATCTTTTCTTTTGTTCTGCCAACAGAAGTTCAGCTTTGGCTGCTTGTTTATCTTGTAGGCGCGATTTGGCAGTGTGAACGGGCATCGGGAAACGTAGGTTATCCCAGCTATTCTCTTCTGCCTTTGTTCGTCCTAATAATTGATCCATCTCCTGTTCAAGAGCTTGATGGTGCGCTATCAGATGTTTAAGCTCATCTGAGACTTGATCCATTTGCAGTAGATCAGCTAGTGATTTTTTTTCGCTTTCAAATAGCGGCGTAGTGGAAGACTGAGGTGAATCGTTTGAATCCTCTTCTTCCAGTAGGTCGCTCCAGTCAAGGTAGTCACTCATCACTTAGGTTTTTTTATTCTGAGTCAGGTTGGTTTCTCTCAACAATAGCTCTAATGCGCTCTTCTAAAACTGCCGGTGGAGGCGTAGGCATAATACGGCTTCGCATTAAGCTAGAACCTTCGGCCGAGTAGTTGTATTTATTGGCATAGCGAGCGCTTACGGATGTGGTTCTAACTTTGGCATGTGCACCTATGATAAAACCGGTCGCAGTTGCGCTGACGGATTTACTCGAGCTTTTGCGTTCGAACTCAGATTGCTCGGTAAAACTGATAGAGATTTTTATCTCAATAGTTGTATCGGTAAATTGATAAAATGTGGGTGTGAAGCCCAGTTCAATTAAGGACATTTTTTGGCCATCAAAATGAACAAGAGATTCTTTTTTTGTGACCGATGTAGCGCCTGTAATGGGGTCTACTTCGGTGACTTCATATTCACCGCTCATCATCTGGGCGAGGCGTAGACCGCTTTCATCCATTGCATACTGAGCTTCTGCAATGGCCATCCCCATGCCGGTTATCATTTCACCAAAAGGGACATCACTTAGTTCACGTCCAATGCTTCTACGAGGCATAATCTGTTGCTCCTATTTTAGTTTGACATTAGGTTTCATCGGATGGATTGTCATTTTCAAGTAATGCTCGAACCCGTTCTTCAAACATTGCCGGTGCAGGAATCGGAACTAAGTTACAGCGTAATAAGCTGGCCCCTTCAGCACTGTAGTTATATTTGCTTGAGTAGGTGGCGTCGACGGTGGTTGTTCCTACTTTTGTTTTGCTGCCAAATAAACGGCCAAAGAAGCTTGAGCTTCGTTTGTAGTTGTCGCGGGTGCTATTGGTTGTGGTTGTACGTTCAATTTCACGAGACATTTTTATCGCAATTTTCACTTCAATAATGTTATTAGTGAATTGGTAGAACGTAGGTGAAAAGCCTAATTCCATCATGCTGAGCTTTTGTGATTTCCCCTCTTCATCTTTACCAAAATATACCCGTGTATCTTCAGTACCAGTGATATTGCCGCTGTCATCGAGTATAGGTAATCGCCCGCCCATCATTTGGGCTACATGTACACTGGCTTGGTCCAATTCATATTGGGCGTCGGCGATAGCAAACGCCATCTCTCGGATCATCTCCCCCATGGGGACATTTAGTAGATCTCTTCCTATGTTTGACATGAGTTAACTCCTGTAAATATTGCTAATTTATTCGTTAGTATCGTTATTATTGGTTGAGGTTGGTTGCCGACTGGCGAGCCAGTTTTGAAAAGCATTAGGGGGTGGAATGGATGAAATTCTGGCTGTTATTGAGCTGCTCGCTTCAGATGAGAAACTATATTTACTACTGAAAGATGCGCTGACCGTCGCGGCAAACATAACGAAGTAGGCGGTGCCGCCAGCCATGACTGAGGTGCCAAAACTGGCTTCTCTGCTGGTTGAGGACGATAAGGAGACTTTTAGATCGATGGTTGCTTCTGTGAAGTGATAAAAAACAGGCGCAAATCCAAGGCTAATTAGCGATTGTTTTTCACCATCCCCTACATCGACTCCATGCCCTTCCGCATCACCGAGCTGCATCGCCATATTGATAGAGTTGATATCGAGCTCACGTTGCGCTGAGGCAATGGCGGTACCCAGCTGATTAAGAAGCCCTGGCAGTGGGGATTGCTCTAAACTTGCCATCACTTTGTTATGTGACATTTTAGTGCTCCAGGTTAGCCGTCGGTGTCCGTATCGCCATTGTCGGTCGGTGTGTCGTTATCCGCAGGCGTGTCAATGTTGATAGGATCTGCAGGTGTATCAACTAATGGTGCGGGATTTGGATCGGAAGCAATGCGCCCGCCGCCGTTTGCAGCATGGGTCTTTATAGCATCTAAAAATGCTTGCGGTGGTGGAACTGAGCGCATAGTGGTTTTGATACGGGAGACGGCTTCCATATCAAACTCATATTTGTGGTGTAGGTCGAAAGAGATACTGCCAGCAAATGCGACAGGAAAGCTTGAGTTTTCTGGTGTTCCGGCTTCTAGTTCACCGCCAATATCTATGCCTGATTCAACCCGTACGGAAATGGTAACTTTGAACTCCATCTCCGTTTCAGTAAAGTGATAGAACTGTGGGATAAAACCAAGTTCAAGTAAGCTCCTATCTCGAGGTACGCCTTGCGCATCATTGAAGGTTACTTGTGTCTCACTGAGTAGCGTAGCTGCACGCACTGAGGTCGCATCGAGTTCATATTGTGCGGAGGCGATTGCTTTCGCGGTGTTTTCGATAAGCTTAGGGATGGGCACATCCATGAGTGCCTGACCCGGTGTCATTCCGGCGACTTCGTTATCAAAATTCATCATACTCTCCCTTTGTTGATTAGCCTGAGCTAATCGGTTGACCTATGCACAGATCTATTGCGTTTATTACTGCACTTATGCAGTAAGAGAATTCCTTTCTACAGCAATGTATAAATTTGTATTGGCGCTCAGTTTTAAGCTAAGCCAATGGCTTTAGCGCCCTCTCGAACAAGTCGGTCAGATAGATGAAATAACCCTAAGCCTTGTTGTTCTTGAGTTAAGCGGCCAGATGAAGCGCTGCTATACCTATTTATACGGTTTAATATGGGTTGCAATGTTGCTTGTTGTTGGGCTGTACAGAGTGAAATGAGGTGTTTGTTCTGAGCGACGAGTTGATCGCGCATATCAAGTTTGACTAACAAACAGAGCTTTCTCATCTCTAGTGTGATCTGATCTTTTTTCGCTTCTGTCGATAAACTGTCTGCAGCTTCTGCATATTGTTCGAGGCTGTGTTCGCAAATATCGAGTGCTGTATTAAGTTGCCCGCATAACTCTAAGCATTCCATGCTTAACTCGGCTAAATAGCGCTGTAATATCAGTTGAATATTTTGCCGCATAGCTGCCTGACTTAGCACGTGGATAGCTTGAACTGCGGGTTCATATTGTCGCCGTTTTAGCAGGGAAGCGATCTCTTCTAAGGCTCCGCCAAAACTGATTTGTTCAGCATCCATGACTTTATTGGCCTTTTGATTCGGTTGTTGGAATAAGGCGTGCGAGCAATCCAGCTTTCTTTGCTTCGTGTGTAATCCACAATGCTTGATGGATATTAGCGGCTAAGGGGGTTGTGCTTATGCCATCTTTAGGTGTTGGTAGCAGTATTGTTCTTCCCATAATACTGTTAAGCAGGTTACTTAGAGCTTGTTGGGTGTTTGGGGTTATGTTTTTGAATTCGATATTATATTTCTCTCCCGCTACTGATATTGCACTCCCTTGGCAACCCAATTCATACATTACAGCTAGATGTTTTTGGGTATCCTCAAGTGGAATAGAGCGTTCTAATACAATGGGTAGGGAGTTGATTAGTTTCCTATGGATCTTTTCGGGTATTGAGAATTGCTCAGTTAACCAGTTTGAAAAAGAGTCGAAATCTAATTCTGAAGGTACAGTGTCAAGGGCGAGGTTAAACCTGAAATAATCATGATTCTGGATAATTACAGGAAGATGAAGTGATGTTGCTTTTTGCCATATATCTTGTGCTGCGCTGTAACTTAAGTTGTTAGCTGACCACTGTTTACAGGTGACTTCATTAGTATTGGGTTTAAGGCCTAGGCTAATGTATTGGCTTCGGATTGATTCATTATAACTAGGCATAAATGCCATTACAGTATAAAGCGCAGTTGCCGGTGCTGAGGCAACTAACTCTATACCAGGTTTACTAAAGCGTCTGATAAGGTCTGCGGCAACCGTTTTGGATAAGCGCCCTAAAAGTATGGCGGGAACTTGGGTCAGACTTTTGATAATTTCTTCGCCGGTCTGCCCTGTAAATGCTGCAATTTCAGCAGCAAATTCGGCTGCGTGATCAAATCTTTTTATGTGAGCGGCTAGTTCGTATTGTGTTGTATCGGTATCTATAACGACATCATTGCCAACAATTTCACAAGGTAGCTTGAAGTCGCTGAGCGCAGCTTTCAATTGTGACGCTCGCTCTTGGCTGAGATTAGACTGAAGTATAGAAGGCGAGGTAAGTATTCGTTGAACACACTCTTGTTTAGAAAGCCCGAAATGTTGATGAGCTGCACTAATAGTCAATGCATTTGCGTCACCTATGCTGTTGACTTGTAACTGATATCCCTGTGACTGCACGTTATTCTCCCTGAACGCCCTGCTGCATAAAACACGCTGTGATGTGCTTTTTGGAGTAAACTATTGCACTAGAAATGATCAAAATCAAGAGGTGAAAACGTATATTTTAAACGCTTGTTTATCTGAGGATAAAATAGGGTGTTAAGGGAATTACCTGAGTACTTAATAAGTTGTTGATTCTACGAATGGTTGTTAATTTTTACGTTGCAGCGCAGCGTGATTAAAGTTCATTTAATTGAGCGATGACATGAGAAAACATATTCAAGGGGGGAGGGCGACACTTAGGCAAGTGTCGCTGCTCAATTTATCTAGCTGCCATTAAACGCTGTTTTTGTAGTGCCCAGTCTTTATCTTTATCAGCAGCACGTTTGTCATGCTGTTTTTTACCTTTGGCTAAGGCTATTTCACATTTAATGTGATTACCTTTCCAATAGAGCGCAAGTGGGACGCAGGTAAGACCTTTAGCATTGATCGCGCTAATGATTTTAACTAGCTCTCGATGATTTAAGAGTAGTTTTCTTTGACGTGTAGGGTCTGCGACCACGTGGGTGCAGGCTGTCTTTAATGGTGTGAAATGGGCGCCCACAAGCCACGCTTCTCCCTTATGAATATTCACATAAGATTCAACGAGCTGTGCGCGACCTTCGCGTAAACTTTTTACTTCCCATCCGGTCAGCACTAAGCCCGCCTCGAATTTATCCTCAATAAGGAACTCGTGACGTGCTTTTTTGTTTTGACAGATGGTGTTGCCTGATGGGGCTTTTTTCTTTTTAGCCATGGCGGGCGATTATATAGTGCAGATCAAAGCAAAGAAAGCAGTTCTAATAATATTTACCGTTGTGTGAAATGGCGTTGCCGTACTTTTTTAATGGTTGGAAAGTGATTATTTTTCGTTGTGCTTTTGAAGTATAGATGAAAGAATTTCGCTATCTGTTGATCATAAGAATAAATAGAGAGCTATCAGCTTATGCAAGACAAAACATCTATTCATGGTGCTTGGACATCGCGTTGGATCTTTATATTAGCGGCTACAGGATCAGCTGTAGGCTTAGGTAATATCTGGAAGTTTCCCTATATAACGGGTGAAAACGGGGGAGGGGCGTTTGTCTTGGTATACCTCTGCTGCATTTTGCTTGTTGGGGTGCCGATCATGATAGCCGAAGTACTCATCGGGCGTCGGGGCCGTCAAAGTCCTATTAATGCGATGAAAAGTGTGGCGCTTGAAGCAGGGCGCTCTCAGTACTGGTCGCTTGTCGGTTGGACGGGCGTTCTTGCAGGGTTTATGATTTTTTCTTTCTACTCAGTTGTCGCGGGTTGGGTGTTGTTTTATATCGCGGGAATGGGGGTTGGCGACTTTATTGCTATAGGCAGTGCGGACGCAGGTGCTGTGTTTAATAACCTATTAGATGACCCGCAGACATTGATTATCTGGCACTCGATTTTTGTCATGATGGTCATGCTAGTTATTGTTGGCGGCGTTAAAAAGGGATTGGAAAATGCGGTTAAATTTCTTATGCCCGCATTGTTTCTCTTATTGCTTGTTATGTTGGGATACTCTTCGCAAACGGAAGGGTTTACGGCGGGCTGGGATTTTTTGTTTCATTATGACCCATCTGAATTAAGTTGGGATTCTGTTCTAGTGGCTTTAGGACATTCATTCTTTACTTTATCTTTGGGGATGGGAGCAATTATGGCCTATGGGTCATATATGCCGAAGAAAACGTCTATCGGTGGTGCGGTTATTTGGATCGCAATCATGGATACCTTGGTTGCCCTGATTGCTGGGTTGGTTATTTTTCCTATCGTTTTTTCTAATGGCATGGATCCAGGAGCGGGGCCTGGTTTGATGTTTGTGACTCTGCCTGTTGCGTTTGGTCAGATGCCTGGCGGACAGGTTTTTGGTTTTGTGTTCTTCTTGCTGGTGGGTATCGCCGCTTGGACTTCGGCGATATCTCTAATGGAACCAGCGGCTGCTTGGTTAGTCGAAAAGTTTAATTGGCATCGTATTCCCGCCTGTATTGTTTTGGGTTTGATTGTTTGGGGTATGGGAGTTGCCGCCTTAGGTTCGTTCAACTTTATCTCTGATGTGAAATTACTTGGATTTAATGTATTCGATTTCCTCGATTTCATGACGGCTAATATAATGTTGCCGCTGGGTGGTTTGTTTATTGCTATCTTTGCAGGCTGGATTATCACGCGGGATATGGTGGCCAATGAGTTGGCAATCTCTTCCCCTCTGCTGTTTAATGCATGGTATATTGCGTTGCGTTTTATTGCGCCTATAGGCGTGTCAGTGATTTTTGTTCTCAATTTAATTGAGAAGCTTAAGTAGGGGCATTTTTTTGGTATGGCTCAGGTAGATCGCAGTGCATTGGTGTTGCACACTGCAGAACAGATGTTTGATCTTATTAATGATGTAGAGCGTTATCCTGAGTTTTTGCCTTGGTGCTCTAAAACTGAAGTTGTTAGCCGTTCGGATCAGGAGTTGATCGCAACTCTGTATTTGTCTAAAGCAGGTCTAAAATACAGTTTTACTACACGTAATGACTTAAAACGTCCTAACCAAATGACGCTTGAATTAGTAGAGGGTCCTTTTTCCTCTTTAGCTGGTATTTGGGATTTTAAAATTCTCAGTGATGAGGCATGCAAAGTGAGCCTTAATCTTAAGTTTGAGTTTTCTGGTAAAATTGCATCTCTTGCGATGAGTAAAGTATTTAACCAAGTCGCGACGACTTTAGTTGATGCTTTCGTAAGTCGCGCTGATGAAATTTATGATTAAGAGCACGATATGATTGTCGAAGTTGCGTTTGCATTACCCACAGAACAGAAAATCATTTCATTGAATGTACCAGATGAATGTACAGCTTATGAAGCCGTGATCAAATCTGGTATCGTCGAGATCTTTCCGGAAATTGATCCAGAAACAGCACCCATGGGGATTTTTTCTAAAGCGATTAAAAACCCTAAGGAAACAGTTTTGCGTGAAGGTCAGAGAGTAGAGATCTATCGACCTTTGATCGCAGACCCTAAAGAGGTTAGAGCAAAGCGCGCTGCTAAAATGAAAGCAAAAAAAGAAGCTGAAGCTGCTGCGCGCTAACAGGTTTAATTGTCGCTTTTACCACCGCCTGGACGGAAATCGCCATTTAGGCCGGATAGCTTGCCGTCTTTAAAGTAGAGGGATATGCGCTCGCGAATATAACCTTCATCGTTTTCTGACCCGCTTTTCTTGCTATATAGATAGTCCCAGCGGCCTTCATGGAAGGTATCGGTTATTAGTGGGCTGCCCATAATGAAACGGACTTGGTTTTCCGTCATTCCTGGACGTAATTGGTCAACCATCTCTTGGTTAACTACATTGCCTTGTGGAATATCAATTTTATAAACCCCAGGAAAACCGGAACAACCAGACAGTGCTATAGTGAGTACTGCGATAATAAGTAGTTTTTGCATCTGTTTTTGCTTCCACAATTGTGCGTAAATGCGGATAATAAAGATTCGTACGCATTTGAACAAGTTATTAAGCTTGTTATGCTTACTTGATAACACCAAATAGCCTAGAGAATTATTATGTCACTTGAAAATCAGGAACTTCGAAAAGCGGGTCTTAAAGTTACCTTGCCTCGTGTAAAAATTTATCAAATACTGGAGCAAGCCGGTGAAGGTGATCATTTCAGTGCTGAAGATATTTATAAATTACTGATGGAAAAGGGCGAGGATGTAGGCTTAGCAACAGTTTATAGGGTATTAACTCAGTTTGAAGCCGCAGGTTTAGTGACACGTCATCACTTTGAAGGTGGGCACTCTGTTTTTGAATTGGCGCGTGATGAAGCACATGATCATATTGTTTGCGTTAAAAGCGGTATGGTAAAAGAGTTTAATGATCCGCGGTTGAATGTTCTATTAAACGAAATTGCTGAGTCTATGGGTTTTGTTGTTACTGATAGAACGCTTTATCTATACGGTATCCATAAAGATTCCATAGGTAAAAAGTAAGCGTCAATTCTTAGCTACGGTGAATTCTAAAAGACCAGCAATTATGCTGGTCTTTTAGTGTTTGTTATAACCCTTGTTTTTTTAAGGTTAATGCTGTAGGTCTAACATCTCCTTAGCATGCTCAATGGAGCGTTCGGTAATGGATATACCGCCAAGCATGCGAGCTATCTCCTCTATCCGTCTATCTTCTGTTAATTGATCTATCTGGGTATGGGTCTGTTGCTTATCACTACGTTTGCTGACAAATAGATGTTGATGCCCTTGTGATGCAACTTGCGGTTGGTGAGTGACACAAAGAATCTGTGCGCTTTGGCCTAATGTTCTTAATAGTTTACCGACAACCTCAGCTATAGCTCCGCCTATACCTACATCAACCTCATCAAAAATAAGTGTGGGCGTGGTAGATGTTTGTGCCGTGATTACTTGAATAGCAAGGCTGATACGAGATAATTCACCGCCAGATGCTATTTTGTTGAGAGGTTTTGCTGGCTGGCCTTGGTTGGTTATGATCAAGAACTCAATATCTTCTAGTCCATTAGCGGTTGGTTTCTCTAAAGTAGATAGTTGCACAGTTAACGACGCTGCGGGCATGCCTAAACTATGTAGTTGCTGATCGACAAGTTTGCTTAATTTTTGAGCGCCTTTGTTTCGTTGTTCGCTGAGTTTTTTTGCGAGTTCGATGATCCTTGAATATGCGCTCTCAACGGATGCTTCTAACTGTTCAAGTTCTTCATCGGTGCGACTGAGCGAGTTGAATTCCTGTTGAAGCTCTTTATGTAGTGTTGTGATCTCGTTTGGTTTAATACGATGTTTGCGTGCAATTTCAAAAATGGTTGATAAACGCTCTTCAACCTCTTGTTGGCGTGTTGGGTTTATCTCCACTCTGTCTAGGTAGTGACGAATTTCGGTACTAGCTTCTTCTACTTGGATTAAGGCTGAATCAAGCATTTCGGCTGCTTGGCGGACTGAGGGGGATTCAGACTCGATACCCGTGAGAAGCTGACGACAGTGGTTAAGTGATTGCACACAATTACTATTTTCGTTATCACTGGCGAGGCCTATAAATTCATGGCCTGTGCTCAGTATTTCGCCGGCGTTGGATAAGGTTTTTTGTTCTTGTTCAAGTTGCTTCAATTCGTTTTCTTGTAGAGCGAGCTGGTCAAGTTCTTCAATTTGATAGCTCAATAATTGAATGCGTGACGTTTGCTCAGCGCTTTGTTCTGATAAATGGGTCAGTTCTGTATTCAGTTTTGACCAATGTTGGAATGCATGGCGTGTTTGCTCGGCCAGCTTATTGAGTCCCGCAAAGTCATCTAGTAGTGTGCGGTGATAGTCCCTTTTTAATAAGCGTTGATGTTCATGTTGGCCATGAATAGCGATCAGGTGTTCACCTAAAGATTTGACAGAACTAGCCGGTGAAGGGCGACCATTAATATAGCAGCGAGAGCGCCCCTCTTTAGTGATTACGCGCCTTAAAATGCACTCTCCGCAGTTATCTAGGTCATTCTCTTGTAGCCACTGTTCTGCGCTAGGTATATCAGCAATATTGAAGCTTGCTGTAATATCCGCTTTGTCAGCGCCTAATCTTACAGTGCCGGCTTCGGCACGGTTGCCCAAAGTGAGGCCCAAAGCGTCTAGCATAATGGACTTGCCGGCCCCAGTTTCACCGCTTACGACAGTCATGCCTTGATTGAGTTCTAGATCAAGGCTTTCAACAATTGCAAAGTCACGAATAGTCAGTTGATTCAGCATAATAAATTACATGTGTTTTTATACAGTACTTTTATATAAGCTTTTTTGTGTGCTGATGCAATATTTATCTGAATTTATCTGAAAAAAAGTGCTTTAAAGTGTTGAAAGGTATCTCTTTGGCCCCATATAAGCTGCAAATGAAATTAATACCTAGACTTTCCGTGACGTTAACACGGAGCTGGCTGGAGAGTAGCAATGGCACATGAAGAACAGACACCACAAGATAACCAGCAAACAGAATCTGTAAATGATGAGCAACTTGATGCTGCTACAGAAACAGCAGAAAAGATTGTTGATGAGAATGGGGAAAGCGAAGAGCAGAATGCTGAGACATTAGCTCAAGAGTTAGCTGCTGCTGTAGCAGAAGTTGAATCTCTGAAAGATCAGATGCTTCGAATTCAGGCTGAAGCTCAGAATGTTCGCCGTCGTGCTGAGCAGGATGTCGAAAAAGCACATAAATTTGGTGTAGAAAAATTTGCTAATGAAATGCTGCCAATTGTTGATAGCTTAGAGCGTGCAATTGAAGCTTTTGGTGATGATGAAGCACTGCAGCCTGTGCGTGAAGGTGTTGAGATGACGATGAAGATGTTCTTGTCTGGACTTGAGAAGTTCAAGATGGAACAGGTTAGTCCTTTAGGTGAAGCGTTTGATCCTGCATTACATCAAGCGATGTCAATGGTGGATGCGCCTGATGCAGAGCCTAATAGCGTTATTGCTGTCATGCAGAAAGGTTACACATTACATGGCCGGTTGGTACGTCCGGCGATGGTTGTGGTTGCAAAAGGATAAGTTTTTTTACTTGTAACCCTTGAAACCTTATAAAACGTACTTATATAGATTGCATAGCATGAGAGATAGTTGAGAGCACGACAGTGTAGCTATCTTTTACAAGTTTTAAATACTGTCCGTCGTAATCGGGCAGCGCGAATTGGAGCAGATACAAATGGGTAAAATCATCGGTATTGACTTAGGAACCACAAACTCTTGTGTTTCTGTTTTAGATGGTGACACAACTAAAGTAATTGAAAACGCTGAAGGCGATCGTACTACGCCTTCTATCATCGCTTACGCAGAAGACGGTGAAATTTTGGTTGGTCAGCCGGCTAAGCGTCAGGCAGTTACTAACCCGAATAATACATTATTTGCGATCAAGCGTTTAATCGGTCGTCGCTTTAAAGATGAAGTTGTACAGAAAGACATCAAAATGGTGCCGTACAAAATTATTGAAGCAGACAACGGTGATGCTTGGGTTGAAGTAAAAGGTGAAAAACTAGCTGCACCTCAGGTCTCTGCTGAGATTCTGAAAAAAATGAAGAAAACAGCTGAAGACTACCTCGGTGAAGAGGTAACTGAAGCGGTTGTTACTGTACCTGCTTACTTTAACGATGCTCAGCGTCAAGCAACAAAAGATGCGGGCCGTATTGCAGGCCTAGACGTTAAACGTATTATCAACGAGCCAACAGCTGCTGCACTGGCTTATGGTATGGATAAGTCTAAAGGTGATAAAACAATCGCTGTTTATGACTTAGGTGGTGGTACATTTGATATCTCTATCATCGAAATTGCTGAAGTTGATGGCGAGCACCAGTTTGAAGTGTTATCGACTAACGGTGATACGTTCCTTGGTGGTGAGGACTTTGACTTACGTTTGATTGAGTTCTTGGCTGCAGAGTTTAAGAAAGATACAGGTATTGATCTACACAACGATCCTCTTGCGCTACAGCGTCTTAAAGAGGGTGCAGAGAAAGCGAAAGTTGAGTTGTCATCTGCACAGAGCACTGATGTTAACCTGCCTTACATCACAGCTGATGCGTCAGGCCCTAAACATCTTAATGTTAAAATTAGCCGTTCAAAACTTGAATCTTTGGTTGAAGAGCTGGTTGAACGTTCACTTGAGCCTTGTCGTCTAGCACTTAAAGATTCTGGCTTGAGCATGTCTGAAGTCGACGAAGTTATCTTGGTTGGTGGTCAGACTCGTATGCCAATGGTTCAGGCGAAAGTGTCTGAGTTCTTCGGTAAAGAACCACGTAAAGATGTAAACCCTGATGAAGCGGTAGCAATGGGTGCTGCGATTCAAGGTGCGGTACTGGCTGGCGACGTTAAAGACGTTCTACTTCTTGATGTAACACCGCTAACACTAGGCATCGAAACTATGGGTGGCGTTGCTACTCCAGTTATTGAGAAGAACACGACTATTCCAACGAAGAAGTCTCAGATCTTCTCTACTGCCGATGACAACCAGAATGCTGTAACAATTCATGTTGTTCAGGGTGAGCGTAAGCAAGCGACACAGAACAAGTCACTAGGTCGTTTTGACTTGGCTGAGATTCCACCAGCGCCACGTGGTGTTCCACAGATCGAAGTAACATTCGACTTGGATGCAAACGGTATCTTGAATGTATCCGCTCAAGATAAGGCAACAGGTAAGCAGCAATCTATCGTGATTAAATCTTCTTCAGGTTTAAGCGATGATGAAATTGATCAGATGGTTAATGATGCTGAAGCCCATGCTGAAGAAGATAAAAAGTTTGAAGAACTAACTCAGGCTCGTAACCAGGGTGATGCCATGGTTCACTCCGCTAAGAAAACAATGGAAGAAGCGGGTGATAAAGCGACTGAGGAAGAGAAAACGGCTGTTGAAGCAGCGACTGCTGAGTTGGAAGAAGCTTTGAAAGCGGATGATAAAGACGCGATTGAAGCTAAAACAGCGGCATTAACTGAAGCGATCTCTGCTGTTGCACAAAAAATGTATGCTGAAGCTGCTCAACAAGCTGAAGCGGCTCAAGGTGCTGCAGGAGAAGAACAGACCGGCGGTAACGATGATGCAGTAGATGCAGAATTTGAAGAAGTGAAAGACGACAAAAAATAAGTCGTATTGACGCTGATTTAAAGGATCTATTTAGCATTGGCTTTCCGGTTTTAGCCGGAAAGCAGATTTACTCGGCACCGCGGGCTTTATGCCCGCGTTGTCATATCCGGCATTAAGCCCTGACAAGTGTTGTGACCATGTCGAAACAAGATTATTACGAAATATTAGGTGTTTCCCGAGATTCATCTGATCGGGATATCAAAAAAGCTTTTCGCCGTATGGCGATGAAGTATCACCCGGACCGTAATCCGGATGATAAAGAGGCTGAAGATAAGTTCAAAGAGGTGAATGAAGCCTACGAAGTACTTTCGGATGCGCAGAAAAAAGCTGCTTATGATCAATACGGTCATGCGGGTGTAGATCCCAACATGCGTGGCGGTCAAGGTGGCGGCTTTGATGGTAACTTCTCAGATATCTTTGGTGATGTCTTTGGAGATATCTTTGGCGGCGGCGGTGGTCGTGGCGGTCGAAGCTCCGTGCAGCGTGGTGCTGATCTACGTTACAACATGGAGATGACACTGGAAGAGGCGGTTCGTGGTGTCGAAAAAAGCATCCAGATTCCTACGCTTGTAGCCTGTGAAACGTGTGACGGTACTGGTGCCAAACCTGGGAGTTCAGCTAAAGTATGTGGTACGTGCGGCGGCCAAGGCCAAGTGCGTATGCAACAAGGCTTTTTCTCTGTACAGCAAACCTGTCCTACCTGTCATGGTGAAGGTAAAATTATCTCTGATCCCTGTACTGATTGTCATGGTCAGGGTCGTAAAGAGAAAACCAAAACCTTATCCGTTAAAATCCCTGCAGGAGTTGATACAGGTGATCGTATTCGCTTATCTGGCGAAGGTGAAGCAGGTACGCATGGTGGTCCTGCGGGTGATCTTTATGTTCAGGTTCATGTTAAAGAGCATCCAATATTTGAGCGTGATGGCAAACATCTTTATTGTGAAGTACCTATCAGTTTTGTTGATGCAGCCCTAGGTGGTGAGCTTGAAGTTCCGACTTTGGATGGCCGTGTGAAACTGAAAGTGCCTGCTGAAACGCAGACGGGCAAAATGTTCCGCTTACGAGGCAAAGGTATTGCGCCTGTTCGTGGTGGTTCTGTTGGTGATATGTTGGTTAAAGTGGTTGTGGAAACGCCGGTTAAACTAAGTAGTCGTCAAAAAGAGTTATTGCGTGAGTTCCAAGATGAGATGGAGCAAGGTACACGTAAACACAGCCCTAAAAAGCATGGCTTCTTTGATTCCGTGAAGAAATTCTTTGAAGACATGACCTAAAAAGTTGTCCCAAATACTCAGGTTGGTTAGGAAAGTCTCTGCTAACTTGAGTATTTACAAGATCATCGGAGATGGCATGAGCCAGAATCCAGAATGCCGAGATTGGCTTTGGCAAGAGATTACTGCAGAAGCTGAGCAAGAAGTCATTAATGAGCCAGTTTTAGCGGGTTATTACCACGCCAATATATTAGGCCACCAAAGCTTATGTTCAGCACTGGCCTATCTTTTAAGCCGAAAGCTCTATGACGATGCCGTACCTGCGGTAACTTTCCGTTTAGTCATAGAAGAGGTCTTTCGTGATGCGCCGGAAATTATTGCGGCAGTTTGTGCTGATATAGCGGCGGTACGTACACGCGATCCTGCTATTGATAAATATTCTACTGTCTTACTCTACCTTAAAGGTTTTCACGCGATACAGGCTTATCGAGTAGCGCATTATATGTGGAAGCAGGGGCGTAAAAGCATGGCGATGTATATTCAGAGTCGTGTCAGTAGTGTGCTCCAAGTGGATATACATCCGGGTGCCGTTATTGGCCAAGGGGTTATGTTTGATCATGCAACAGGTATTGTTGTGGGTGAAACGAGTGTGATCGAGAATGACGTATCTATTCTGCAGTCAGTTACTTTAGGCGGAACCGGTAAGATTACAGGTGATAGACATCCAAAGATCCGCGAAGGTGTCATGATCGCGGCAGGTGCAAAAATTTTCGGCAATATAGAAATTGGCGCTGGCGCAAAAATTGGCGGTGGGAGTGTTGTCCTTGATGATGTGCTTGCACATACGACTGTTGTTGGTGTGCCTGCCCGAGCAGTAGGACACCCATCCTGTGAGAAACCTGCACTGGATATGGATCAAAATATTCTGTATGACAAAGACTAATGGAAAAAACGCATGATTAAAGTGGCAGTGACTGGTGCAGCGGGTCGAATGGGTAAAGCTAATATTGAAGCTATCCAAATGACTGAAAATATAGAATTAGGGGCCGCGATTGTTGAGCCTACAAGTACCTTGATCGGCGCTGATGCAGGTGAAATGGCTGGCGTTGGGAAGCTCGGTGTTACTATCAAAGGTTCCTTGTCTGAAGCCGTTGATGATTTTGATGTGTTGATTGATTTTACTGCGCCGGAAGTGACCTTACAGAATGTCGATTTCTGTGTTGAGAACGGTAAACAAATTGTCATTGGGACCACCGGTCTAAATGATGAGCAAAAAGCGATATTGCAAGACCGTTCCAGCAAGGCGGCGATTGTTTTTGCACCGAATATGAGTGTCGGCGTGAACTTATGCTTTAAGCTGCTAGAAGTAGCCGCTCAGGCATTAGGTAATGATGATTATGATATTGAGGTGATCGAAGCGCATCACCGTCATAAAGTTGATTCCCCTTCCGGCACCGCGTTACGTATGGGTGAAGTCGTAGCCGATGCACTTGGTCGAGATTTAAAAGAGTGCGCAGTCTATGGTCGTGAAGGGATTACCGGTGCGCGTCCACGTGGCGAAATCGGTTTTGAAACCATTCGCGCAGGTGATGTGGTGGGCGATCATACGGTACTGTTTGCTACTGAAGGTGAGCGTATAGAAATTACTCATAAAGCTAGTAACCGTCTGACCTTTGCTAAAGGTGCGGTACGTGCGTGTAAGTGGTTAGAAGGTAAAAAATCTGGCCTGTTTGATATGCAAGATATTTTAGGTCTGAAATAACCTATATTGATGATTGATAGCTAAAACCGCTTTTAAAGCGGTTTTTTTATGCCTGCTTATTCATATTTTGTGCAATAGGCGTGGTGTGTGGAGAGGTAACGCCTTATTTTTAAGACACAAACTTTTGCTTGAGCTCATGGCTCGTAGGTTCTTAAGTCCGTTATTACAATCTGCCTATGGTCTGTATGAAGTTCTATCTGGATCTTGCTAAAGTTTTGATGAGCAGATTAGTATTATTCTATTGGGTAGTAGAAATGTAGAAATTAGCCAAATAACTTAAACTATCAATGCCGCAGATCAATTTGTTTGTTACCTAGATAAAGCAGACTGGAGTCATGACTCTATCTTGAATCGATTAGGTGGTAGATTAATAGAATTAGATTTTGAGCTTAGCCGTTGTTGCTTACTTTAGTTGTTACTTACTTAATGAGTGGCAGATTCTTATCGGTGTGATATAAACAGGTAAAAGTACGTGTATAAGTTGAGTTTTTTTGTACCTGAAGATCATTTGGAAACTGTTAAAACGGCTATTTTTAGTACAGGTGCTGGCCGTATTGGTAATTACGATCAATGTTGCTGGCAAGTGCTGGGTCGTGGGCAGTTTAGAGCCTTAGAAGGCAGTACCCCTTTTATAGGTAAGTGCAACGAGTTAGAAACCGTTTCAGAATGGAAAGTTGAATTGGTTTGTGATGAAGAGTTTATTAAGCAGGCAGTCATGGCTTTAAAACAGGCTCATCCATATGAAGAGCCTGCCTATGAAGTTTGGAAATTAGAAATGTTTTAACTCATATTCGCATAATTCTTATAGGGAGAACGTTGTGACGCAGCTGCTGGTTAGGTATTCGCGAATTCTTGAGATAGTGGGCGATATCGTCAAAGTTCATGTGCCACTGTCTGAAGAAGGTATTTCACCTATATGTTTTGGTGATCTGGCATTAATTGAAAATGATGAAAATCGTGGCCAGCATGCCAGTTTGGCGCAAGTGATTTTGCTCGATAAAGAGGCCGTGTCTCTTCAGGTGTTTAGCGGCACTAAAGGTTTGTCCACTCATTCTGTTATTCGCTTTTTAGGGCGATCAATGGAAGTTACATTCTCCCCTAATATTCTTGGTCGTGCCTTTTCTGGCACTGGGCGAACGATTGATACAGGCCCAGCGTTAACGGAAGAACCAAAAATTGAGATCGACGGGCCAACAGTAAATCCCGCACGTCGTGTCTTAGCCTCCCATATGATCCGCACTGATGTGCCGATGATTGATGTTTTTAACTGCCTAGTTGAAAGCCAAAAAATACCTATTTTTTCAGTTGCAGGCGAGCCTTATAACCAGCTGTTGGCTCAGATTGGCACACACGCGGATGCTGACGTGGTTGTGTTTGGTGGGATAGGGCTGATCTTTGATGATTATTACTTTTTTCGCCAAGCGTTTGAGGAGGCAGGTGTTCATGCTCGTACGGTGATGTTTGTTCATCAAGGTTCAGATCCTACCGTCGAAGCTTTATTAGTACCGGATATGGCGCTTGCGGTAGCGGAACGATTTGCAGTAGAAGAGGGCAAACGCGTCCTTGTTTTACTAACTGATATGACCGCTTATGCGGATGCTTTGAAAGAGGTAGGTATCTCTATGGAGCATGTACCTTCTAACCGAGGTTATATCGGCGACCTTTATTCACAGCTTGCACGTCGTTATGAGAAAGCTTGTGATTATAAAGGTGCAGGGTCTGTGACTATTCTCTCTGTAACAACTATGCCGGGCGATGATGTAACGCACCCTGTGCCTGATAATACGGGTTATATAACGGAAGGTCAGTTCTATTTGCATAATGGCGTAATTGATCCTTTTGGCTCTTTATCACGCTTAAAGCAGCACGTTATCGGCAAAGTAACCCGTGAAGACCACAGTCAGATTATGAATACGATGGTGCGCTTTTATGCAGAAGCGCAAGATGCCGTTCAGAAACAGGCTATGTCATTTGAACTGAGTGAGTATGATGAGCGCCTTCTGAAATTTGGTGAACTCTTCCGTCAACGATTTATGGGTATAGACGTTACTTTGCCTTTAGAAGATGCGTTGGATCTGAGCTGGGAAACCTTAGCTGAATGCTTTCATGATCATGAGTTGTTAATGAAACAAGTGCTGATTGATAAGTATTTCCCGAAAAAGGCCGATGTTCAAAGTAGTGAAACTCTTTAATAGTAAGGTAGATAAATAGTGGCAAAGTTAGCGCTTAATAAAACCACGCTCAATAGAGAGGGGCGGCGCTTAAAGGCTTTTAAGCAGTTTGTACCTGCGTTGGATCTTAAGCGTAAACAGCTATTGTCGGCCCGCCAAGAAGCGGTTGCTGCCTTGGAAAATAATCAAGAACAGTTGGCGTTATTGCAGCAGCAAGTGGTTGAGCAGTTACCTATGTCTGCGGATTCAAAAATTGATTTAAACTCACTGATACAGGTTAAACAGCTAACTATTAATTATGTGAACCTTGTTGGATTAGAGTTACCAAAGTTGGCAGTGTTTGACGTCGAAATAGCAAAATATTCGGTATTGTTGCTACCTCACTGGGTCGATGATTTCTTAAATTTACAGACCAAAGCGTTACGAACTGAGATCGAAGTTAAGATCTATCAACAACGGTTAGAATTGCTGGAGCTAGGGTTACAAAAAACCACACAGCGATTAAATCTGTTTGATAAGGTTTTGATTCCTGAAGCACAAAGAAATATACGTAAAATTAGAATAGCGCTCTCAGATGCCGAGCGTGCCGGTGTTGTGAGAGCAAAAATTGCAAAAAATAAACGCAGGAGGATGCAGCTATGAGTATCCTAGCGTTAAAAAAAGCCACATTAGTTGGGTTAACTGAAGATAAAGCACAGGTTTTAGATCAGCTTCAGTCTTTAGGTGTAATGCATATTATACCTTTACAGGAACTATCCTCTTCGGCACCCTCCAAGCATACCGAAACAAACTCATTAAAGGTTAGTCCAGAGCAGTTATATGAAAGTTTACATTACCTTCTGAATTGTAAACAAAAGCGGAAACAGGTTGTTAGTGAACGTCATTTCGACCTGCTATCTGTAGTTCAAGGTGTCGAGAAAAACCGCCGATTACGCCTCGATCTTGTTGAACGATATGACTTCTTACAGAAAAGAATTAAAGATTTAACCCCTTGGGGGAGCTTTGAATTACCGGAAGAAAATGAACTTTATGGACAGCGCTTTTGGTTCTATTTAGTACCCAATTTCCGTATGAAAGAGCTGCAAGATGTTGAACTTCCTTGGCAGGTGGTTCATCGAGATAACCGTCACAGCTATATTGCAGTTATCTCTGAAAAAGAGCCAGGTATTAATGTACTGCCTGTTCTTCGAACCCACACGGGTGCCGTGCCGCTGGTTCATCTCAAGCGAGAATTAGAAGATATTGAGATTGAACTTGAAACCGTTGAAGCTGAACGAGAAGGTTATACGCGGTGGATATATTTGTTACAGCGCTCTATTGCGGGTACTGATGATGCTGCACAGTTAGCGGAAGTCTCTAATCAAACATTAGATAGAGATGAAATTTTCGCAGTTCAAGGTTGGCTCTCCGAGGAGCATTTAGCGCAACTCCAGTTATTAGCGCAAGAACAGTGCTTAGCGCTTCAAGTTGAGTCACCTAAAGAGGATGAGCTTCCTCCCACCTTACTTGATAACCCTACGGCCATAGCGGGTGGTGAAGAGGTGGTCAACTTCTTCCAAATGCCTGGTTATCGTAGCTGGGACCCTTCTCGTGTTGTTTTCTTCTCATTCGTTTCATTTTTTGCATTGATTATGTCGGATGCAGGTTACTCCTTACTGCTTGCTGCAATTTTGTTTTTCTATTGGCAACGTATGGGTATGACTGAAAGCGGTATACGCCTGCGTGCTATGGGTTGTGCGTTAGCCATCGCTGGATTTATATGGGGTGTTGTTGTCGGTAGTTATTTCGGTGCTCAGGCCCCATTTGGATGGCTTCAAGGGCTTAAAATGTTAGATCTTAACGACTTTGATAGTATGATGCTGCTCTCGATTACCGTCGGTGCTATCCATCTGATATTAGGCAATTTGATGATGGCTTGGGTACGTAGGAAGTCGCTACAAGCCTGGGCCGCAATAGGCTGGGCAATCAGTATAGCAGTGGCCTTAGCCGGTTGGATTCAAGGCTTTACTGTTCTGCACTGGTTGTGTTTTGCCGCAGGGTTAATGCTTGTTCTATGTTTCTCTTCTGCACGTAGTGGCTGGAGTGGGATGAGGCTCGTTGATGGTTTGTTAGCTTTAACCGGTATTACTAAACTGTTTGGCGATGTTTTAAGTTATTTGCGCTTATTTGCATTAGGTTTAGCGAGCGCCTCTCTTGCCATGACTTTTAACAAATTGGCTGTTGATGTTGCGGCTGCTTTGCCTGCCATTGGTCTTCTTTTTAAAGTGCTTATCCTTTTGGTTGGGCATCTTTTGAACTTTTTACTGACTGTAATCAGTGGAGTTATCCACGGTTTACGCCTTAACTTGATTGAATTTTATAACTGGAGTTTGGCTGATGAGGGCTATGCCTTTCAGCCGTTCGCTAAACAGGAGGTTTCACCTTGGATAACCTAATCATTGCTTTGGGTTGGGCTGGTTTGTATGGGCCTATGGCGTTAGGGGCTATTGGTAGCATGATTGGCTGTGCTCTTGCTGGGCAGGCCGCATGTGGTGCTTTATTAGAGACAGAAACAGGCCATGGCCGGTACATAGGTATTGCTGCAATGCCTTCATCACAGTCAATTTATGGGATTGTGGTGATGTTTGCTTTGAACCGTGAGATCACTGTTGATAATGCGCCCGGTTTAGCGGCGATAGGTTTGCTTTGTGGTTTAGCATTATTGTTCAGTGCTGCTTGGCAGGGGCGTTGCTGTGCTTCTGCAATTAATGTTGCAAAAATTCGTCCTGAAATCTTTGGTATGTCGTTAGCGCCTGCTGCAATTGTGGAAGGGTTTGCTGTGTTTGCGTTTATTTTTGCATTAGTTATCAGTGCAGGTGTGCCAGCCTAGGTGGTTAATATGAATAACGAGCATAAAACGCAAGCCTCTTCGGGTGTAGAGGATCTGATTGAAAAACTACGTCAGCAAGGGGTGCAAAAAGGTCAACATGAAGCGGAACGCTTAGTTGAAGAAGCTGAGCATCGTGCGGACTGGCTGCTTGCACAAGCGAAGCAGGAAGCGGATCTTATTTTAAGTAAGGCCAAGAAAGAGGCTGCACAGCTTAAGCAAGCCGGTGAAGATGCATTGCGTATCGCTGTGCGAGATATGCATCTTGAGGTGAGAGAAACTTTATCACACTCCTTTACTGATCAAGTTGAGCGGTTAGTTGCGACTCAAATGGATAACCCTGCTTTTATGCGTAGCCTTATTTTAGAGTTGGTGGCTAAGGTCAGTAGTGATCAAGGGATTTCACAGGCGAAAGCGATTGATGTTTTACTGCCTGAAGACTTTATCGGTTTAGATGAACTACGCAGAAACCCTAAAGAGTACCGCGAAGGTAAGCTTAGTCAGTTTGTCCAGTCCTTAGCAGCTGAGCAGATGCGGGCAGGGGTTAATTTTGAACTGCATGAAGGTAAGGGCATAAGGGTCTGCTTGAGTGGGCAAGAGGTAGAGATTGATTTAAGTAGTGAGGCGGTTGCTAAGCTTCTATTGAAACATCTACAGCCTCGATTTAGGGCGATCATTGAGGGAGTGATTCGATAGTGTCGGATTACTATACGCTGATGACGGCGCTACCATGGCTGCCGGAACTGGAGCAGTGTACTCAGCTGCCTATTTCGCGGATTGCTTTAGATCGTCGGTTGACCATGTTGTCAGACGAAGGCAGCGCACAGTTGGCTAATATTGAAGCGCTATTTCATCCGATTATTGATCATTACATTATGTTGACGGATAAAGATCTGATTGCTCAGTGGAAGGCCGATATGAGCAAGGTCGAGTCCCCAGTTATGTTGGAGTTGATTAACTATCAGATGGAGCTAAAAACCTTACTGGCTGCTTTGAGGTGTCGAGCCGTAGGTTTAGATGATCCTTCGCAGTTCCATGGTGCCGGACGTTGGGTTCAATTGATTAAGAAGCATTGGTTTGAGCCAGGTTTTGGATTAGATCGTGTATGTCCTCAGCTATTGCAGTTGCAGCGTTTAATGAGCAAAGAAAAGCCAATGCTTGTAGAGCAATATTATAATCAGCAATTATGGACAAGTTTACGCCAGGCAGAGCATAGCCATCACTTTAGCTTTGAGGCACTCGCCTGCTTTGTTTTGCGCTGGGCAATCGCCGAACGCTGTTTACGATATGACGGTGATAAAGCCGTAGACACGTTTAATAAGTCGCGCAGTGTGTTGTTAGAACTTTCTGGTTTGAATCAGCAGTTATTACAGGGGAATAATTAGTGAATCAGCATATTACAGCGCAGGTTGTGGCGGTAAGGGACGACATTGTTACAATTAAATTGCTTAAAGGTAACGATGGTGATTACTTCCCTATTTTAAAGAATGAAATGGTTCATATCTGCCCTACACGATTAGGAAAAGAGGGGCGGCAGGAAGCATTACAGGCAGAGGTTCTCCGTGTGCGTCATGGTGAGGCTGATGTGCAAGTTTTTGAGAATACTCGCGGGGTTGCTGTAGGTGACGATGTTACGCAAAGCGGGCATATGCTGTCGGTTACTTTAGGACCTGGGCTGCTTGGGCAAGTTTATGATGGTTTGCAAAATCCTCTTGAGAAGATAGCCTCGAAGCATGGTTTCTTCCTACCGCGAGGTTTGGAAGTTGATGGGATAGATCGACAACAGCATTGGGCTTTTCAGCCTTGCGTGAAGATTGGCGATAAAGTGGAAGCGGGGGATGTGATTGGTCATGTGCAAGAGGGGCGCTTCAAACATCACATCATGACTCCTTTTGATCTACAAGATTGTGCTGAAGTGAGCTGGATCCAAGAGGGAACATTTACAGTCGATACGCCTGTTGCCCGTCTTCGCGTAACTGATGATGCAGAGGAGATGGAAGTCTCCATGCAGCAAAAATGGCCTGTTCGTGTACCGGTAAGCCAGCCATTGTTAAGAAGTGGTAAGAGTGTACGCCAATATCCTGATAAGCCGCTGTTAACATCAATACGATTAATCGATACTTTTTTCCCTATCGCCCGTGGCGGTACAGCCTGTATTCCAGGTCCATTTGGTGCGGGTAAAACCGTACTACAAAGCCTTATTTCTCGTTTTTCTGATGTAGATATAGTGGTTATTGTTGCCTGTGGTGAGCGTGCAGGTGAGGTTGTTGAGACGATCACCGAGTTTCCAAATATGTCCGATCCTAAAGGTGGCTCACTTATGGATCGTACCGTTATTATTTGTAATACATCGTCAATGCCCGTAGCTGCACGAGAAGCATCAATTTATACAGGTATAACCATCAGCGAATACTATCGTCAGATGGGATATAACGTGCTTGTCATCGCTGACTCCACCTCTCGCTGGGCACAAGCGATGCGTGAAACCTCTGGTCGTTTAGAGGAGATTCCAGGTGAAGAGGCTTTCCCTGCGTATCTGGATTCTGCTATACGCGCACTTTATGAAAGAGCAGGTGTTATTCAGAATAATGCAGGTGATTTAGGTAGCCTGACTTTGATCGGTACGGTCTCTCCTGCGGGCGGTAACTTTGAGGAACCGGTGACTCAATCGACCTTAAGAACGGTTAAAGCATTTCTTGGCTTAAGTGCTGAACGTGCTTATAAACGTGCATATCCTGCGGTTGATCCTTTAATTTCGTGGTCTCGTTATTTAGATCAGATCTCTGTTTGGTATAAAGAGAATTTAGGTGAGGGCTGGGTTGATCAAGTCAAAGAGATGCAGCTTTTATTAAGTGAAGGCGAGTCTGTTCAACAGATGATGCAAGTGACTGGGGAGGAAGGGGTAACGCTAGATGACTATGTTTTGTACCACAAGTCGATCTGTTTAGATCAAGTTTACCTCCAGCAAGATGCATTTGATGATGTAGATATATCCGTGCCTTTATTGAGACAGAAAGATACCTTTCAATTGCTACGTGCTTGCTTGTTTGCACCTGCAGTGTTTAAAGATAAAACGGAGGTCAGGGATCACTTTGTGAAACTGACGAGCTTGTTTAAAAACTTAAATTATAGTCGCTCAGATAGTCCCGATTTTCGTCGGTATTACGCAGAAATTGAACACTTAACAAAACCCTAGTGGTTTTGTTGATCTGTATCAATAAATAAACCGACCATTCATCCTTAGTTTGAATGGTTTCTGGTAGAATCGGCCAATCTGGCCTGCATCAAGCAGATCCCAAACGCTTAGATGATGTGCGTTTCATAGGATTGTGATCGTAGATACGAAACTAACTGCCTATATCGGATCGGTGTCTCAGTAATTTATGCCTCAAAATCAAATACATGCATTTCCCCGATTTCTATTACTTGGGACTGTAGCTATAGCTGTAGCTCTATTAGTTATAGTTGCATCGCATTTCTTGATTAAAAATCATACTGACAATAGTCATCGCCTTTTTGCTCTTGAACAGGAGTTTTTAAAAAAGGGACAAGATCGTGTTGTTTCGGAAATTGACAGTGCGGAGGACTATATACGTTATGTTATCGCTCAAGCTGAAGATGTACTAAAAGAACAAGCACGCGCTGAAGTATTAAAAGCCCATTTGGTGGCAACAACCATTTATGAGCGGGAGCATGGGAGTAGACCAGCCGCTGAAATAAAAGCGCTTATTCGCGAATCATTAAGGGGTCTTCGTTTTTTTAATGGACGTGGTTATATCTTTATTGATGATAAAGATGGCACGTGCATTTTGTTACCTACCTCACCATCGGCCGAAGGGCGCTCGTTATATAATAACCAAGATGATACTGGGCACTATATTATGCGTGGTCTATTGGCTGCCGTTGATAATGATGAGGGGGAAGGTTACTCTCGTTATCGCTGGTATCCCTCATCTAAAACAGACACTATGCGTGAAAAGCTAACCTTTGTTAAAACCTTTGAACCTTATGAATGGATTATTGGAACAGGGGATTACCTTTCCTTTATTGAAAACGATTTGAAGCAGCAAGCAATAAAACGTTTACAGGCAGTCCATTTCGGTAAGTATGGCTATATATTGGTCGTCGATAATAAAGGTAAGGTTTTATCTACATCAGGCGTGAGTTATCAAGCTGGCCATACGGCCAATAAAGAGATCAATGAACTAGAAAAAAATATCATCACTAAAGCACTTGGGGTGGCTAAACAAGGAGGTGGTTTTATTAATTACGATTGGTTTCTTCCCGACGGAGGAGGCCCGTATCCGAAAAAGTCTTTAGTGCGAAGTATAGAGCAATTGGATTTGATCCTTATTGCAGGCTTTTATCCTAAGGAAGTTGAAGATCTGCTGCAGGAGCAGAAGGCTCTATTGGCGAAAACACAAAAAGAAGATCGCGATCAGTTATATATATTTCTTATTATTGTGGCAATTATAACGCTGAGTCTATCCTTTATCTTTTCTCAGTGGATGAAAAGAAAGTTCACGCAGTATCATCGTGATCTTGAGCAAAAGCAGAAAGAGCTTTATCAAAATGCGGATCAATTAGAGTTAGCGTCACGGGTTTTTCATAATGCCAGTGAGGGCATTATGGTGACTAACGCCGACAATAGAATTATTGCAGTAAACAATGCATTCGCTGCGATCACAGGGTATAGCTCTGCTGATGTTATGAATAAAAACCCCAACTTTTTGCGCTCAGGACGGCATGATAAAGACTTTTATAGCAATATGTGGACTCAGCTTAAAGAGTATGGGCAGTGGAGTGGAGAGATTTGGAACCGCAGGAAAAACGGAGAAGTTTTCCCGCAATGGTTGGCAATTAGTACCTTTGTCGATGAGATGGATAATGTCCGTAACTATATAGCTTCCATTTCTGATTTGACGGAAAGAAAAGCTGTAGAGAAAAAATTAGCGTACCTCTCTGATTATGACCCTTTGACAAACTTACCTAATCGGCGACTTGTTGGTCACAGAGTGGATCAAACGATCAGTGTTAGTAAGCAAAAAGGTGAGCAACAATTTGCGCTGCTTTATATAGATTTAGACCATTTTAAGAATATTAACGATAGTTTAGGGCATGGTTTTGGGGATGAAATCCTACAAAAAATAGCTAAACGTCTGAAGTCTTTACTCAGAGAAGGAGACACCGTAAGTCGTTTAAGTGGGGATGAATTTGTGATCCTTATGTCAGAGTTAGACCACTTAGAGTCAGCAGTTAGTCTATCGGAACGTATTTTACATGAAGTCTCTAGGCCATTAGAGAATGATGGTCATTTAACGGTCACGCCAAGCATAGGTATTTCTGTTTACCCTAATGATGGATTAAGTTTTGATGAGCTATTAAGAAATGCTGATGCTGCTGTGCATTTTGCTAAAGCTCAAGGCCGCAATAACTATCAATTCTTTACTGCTGAGATGAATCATCAAGCATCTCAACGTTTGCATATTGAAACAGAGCTTCGTAAAGCGATAAAGAACAAAGAGTTTGAGTTGTTTTATCAACCCCAGTTTTGTTTGCAAGATAATCAGTTGGTTGGTTGTGAGGCTCTTATTCGTTGGCAGCATCCAATACAAGGACTGGTTTCACCGGATGCTTTTATTCCTTTATCAGAAGAGACGGGGTTGATAATTCAAATCGGCCGTTGGGTGCTAGAGCAAGCCTGTCTTCAAGCAGCTAAATGGTCAGAACAATATAATGCCAAGCTCACAATGTCCGTAAATGTATCTGTACGGCAGTTTAGACCGGAACTGGTTGATGAGGTCCGTAGTGCTTTAAGTGAGTCGGGTCTGGCTGCAAATGCTCTTGTTATAGAAATTACAGAGAGCACATTGATGCAAAATGAAGAAGCGACTTTAGTGTTGCTTCAAGAGCTAAAGAATCTGGGTGTTCAACTGTCGTTAGATGATTTTGGTACGGGCTATTCAAGTATGGCCTACTTAAAACGTTTTAATCTGGATCAGCTCAAAATCGATCGCGCATTTATTAGTGATCTTCCCCATGATAAAGATGATGCAGCTATCACATCGGCGATTATTGATGTGGCACATCATTTTGGTTTAGTTACCGTAGCAGAAGGTATTGAAACGATCGAACAGGTGAAGTTTCTGGCTGATGTCGGTTGTGTTGAGGGGCAAGGTTTCCTTTATGAAAAGCCGATTCCAGTTAAGGAGTTTGAGCAGAAACACTTCTCTTAAAAAAATGTTTAGGGGCTATACCTTATATAGCAGAGCCGTCATTTTCAGACTGTGACTAATTGTCATGTGGCATTGGGTCACATTTATAATTACTCCTCTTTAGTTAAAATCGCCGCAATTCAACTCTTGTGGCTATTTTTCTATGAGTAAATATCTACCTTCTTTACTTCTCTTTGTAACTACCTCGTCAGTCGCTAATATCTATTGGCAACCGGTAGAGCAAACTCACTCTTCAGGTCATGGCCGTCAAGCTAAGCAGTTTCAGTTGATGGGTGAGCAGCCTGAGTTTAGTTCTGTTATCGAATTTATTCATTCGGATTTAGTGTCCGCTCCCTTAGATAAAAAGAACAGTATCGTTACACTGAAACCGACTGGGAAAGATAGTTATCACGCGCTAGTGGCTCGTCAAAAGAGTGATAATTTTCAGAGTCTAGCGGTTCGATATATTTATAACAACGGCCGTCCAGTTAGTACATCTCCCTCTGATCTTCTCGCTGTTGAATTGGGTGGTTTGCAAATAATCCCCTCTCCCTTGCCAAGAGAGCATTGGCGCTATGAAAGCTTAAAGACGTATAACTTTAATGTGATTTTGGATGGCGCTCCTTTGGCTGATCACCCTTTGCTCGCTACTACCACCTTAGGTAGTAATAAAGTGGTACATACCGATGATGAAGGCCGTGTGCAGCTGTTTACACCGGAAGATTTTCCAGAAATAGTGCCGCTTAAACGTGCTACCCCCGCTGCTGAGTTGCAAATGTTTAGTGCGGTGGAGAAAGATGGCGTTACTTATGAGGCAAGTTTAACTACCGCTTACCACGCTAGCGAAACAAGTTGGAAAAGTGTCAGTTTAGGTGCAGGTGTTGCCCTTGCTGGCATTGTTTTTGGTTTTGTTATTAATCGCCGTTTACCTGAGCATAGCAGGAGAAAAGTGAAGTGAATACGTTGAAAAACCTAACGGTACTGCGGCGTTTTGTGCAGTTATTTATGTTTGTTTTCTTGGTTTATGGGTCGACGGTTGTTGGTTTCTATGCGGCGGATAAGCTCTCCGGTGCTTTGCCATCATTAAGCTGCGCGTATGATTCTATGAACGCTGATTACTGTGCTCTTATTCCATTACAGCATCAGTTTCATCATCGTTTGGGGCCTGCAGTTGATAGCGGTGATTATTTGAAATTGTTGCTACCGGTGGGTACAACGATCGTTACTTTTTTAATGATGTTTGTACTTCTTAACAAGGCCTTTTGTGGTTGGGTCTGCCCTTTGGGTTTTTTCCAAGAGGTGATGGGGCTTATTGGTCAAAAGCTGGGATTGCGCCAAGTGAAAAGTTTGTCCCACGGTGCTGTGGATAAAGTAAGGCCTATTAAGTGGCTTATGCTCGGTGGATTAGTGTTTGGCCTACCAGCATTGACCAGTTTAGGTTTTCTGAGTGATGAGTGGGGTGACCCCTTCTGCCAAATATGCCCTAGCCGTATTCTGACAACACTGTTTACAGGTAGTGATGAGCAGTTGTTTGTTGATATTTCGACTCCTAGCTATATGGTGCTGTCTATCTTAGGTGATTTTCTTTTTGGTTTGGTTATCGCTATGTCCATGACCTTGCGTCAGCCGTTTTGCCGTATCTGTCCTTTGTTGGCGATGCATGCAGTGTTTCGCAAGATGGGTTTTGTTCGTTTAGTTAAGAAGGGGTCTTCGCGCTGTGATAAGTGCGGCCTTTGCGCTGAAGCTTGCCCTATGGATATAAAAGAGCTCCAGACAGATCACAATGCAACAGATAAAGCTAAAGATATCACCTTGCCTGACTGTACCTTATGCGGTCGTTGTGTCGAATTTTGTCCAGATAAAGATGTTCTGCAAATCCGTTACCTTAATATCCCGGTGTTTAGCGCTACTCCTCAGTATTTTAAGCGACGTAAAAAAGCCCAAACTCAATGGGAGAAAGTTAAGCTCATTGGTTTTGATCACTCTTTGGCTAAGCCGGTGAAAGTGAAATGATGAGCGCAGACCTATTGCAGTTAGGGTTTGTTGCTGCGACTTTCTCCGCTTTTTTAATCGGCCTTAGCTTTGGTACAGGGCCATGTAATCTAAGCTGCTTACCTTATTTAGGCCCTGTTTTACTTGGGCCTGGCGCTCAGCGACCTTTTGTCGAGGTGGTACTGCCTTTCATGTCAGGTCGTCTTTTGGGTTATCTATGCATGGGAACAAGTGCTGCATTGCTTGGCGGTATTATAAAGAGCTACCTTGCACATCCCTTAGTGCCCATTTTTGCTGCAGTCGTTAGCTTGTGGTTAGCACTAAAAATGTGGCGACAGGCAGGTGAAAAAAAATGTTCAAGTGCCGGTGTTCATCAACCTACTGGGTCTAAAAGTGACAATCTTATCGCTTCTGATGCACAGCCGCTTGATGCACGTAACGCATGGCAGTTGAGTATGCTTGGTTTCTCGTTGGCGTTAAATCCTTGTATCCCACTGCTTGGCTTGCTTGCTGCTGCTGCGCAAAGTGCAGACCTCGTTTGGGGAGGCGCTATTTCTCTTAGCTTTGGTTTGGGCGCCATCGTGATTCCTAGTTTATTAGTCCGTTACGGGGTGGCGTTACTGGGTAAGGAGTTGAGAAATCAATTGGTTCAGTGGCAAGCAGGATTAACACGCACCGGCGCATTAATGTTGGTTCTAGTAGCGGTTAATACGGCATGGCGAGGTATTCCAGGATGATGTGGATAGATAAAGGCGGACCTATAGTATGGATTTTGGTTGCCTATTCCGTTATTGGGTTTTCTATTTTGGCAGGGCGTTACTTACAACTCCTATTTACACGACGGGTAAAGCTGGAACAGCCTATCTCTCAGTGGAAGGAGAGCGCTGAAAAAAGAGTTGTTGTTAAATTACAGCAGAAACAAAAACGGCATGCTCATGGGCCTGAGCTTCGAGCGGCCGCTACCCATCTGATTTATAACGAGATCAAGGTATTTGAAACGGGCCTTAAAACTGTGTCTATTCTAGCAAACACTGCACCTTTGTTGGGTTTGCTAGGTACTATTGCTGGCATGATAAAAGCGTTTCAAGTCATTGAAAATGCAGGTGGTAAGGTGGATGCGACCGCACTAGCAGGTGGTATATGGGAGGCGATGCTTACAACGGGTGTTGGGTTGGCTGTCGCCATTCCGTTATTAATCTTTCTGCACTTTCTTGAGTCTGCTCTGGCACGCTATCACTGGCGGTTGCAAAAAGCGGCTGCGCTAGTATTGGATCATCATGACCTGGAGTCGTCGAGCGTTCCTGAGGTAGCTGTTAGTGCGATATAAGTCTCCTGTTCAACAGCATGGGATCCTAAATTTAACCCCATTAATAGATATAGTTTTTCTTTTACTGGTGTTTTTTATGCTGACCGCGCACTTTGTTGATGAAAAGCAGATTGCGCTACAACTACCTAGCGCGGAAAGTGCGATGGATACCCATGTTGAGGACATTGTTACTGTGAGTATTGATGCGGCGGGAATCTATTTTATTGATGGAGAAGCCTTACATGCTCATATGTTGCGCGAGCGTTTGAAGGTGGAACAGGGTAAAAACCCTGAGATAATCTTGCAGTTAAAAGCCGATCAAGAGGTGAGTTATAGCAAGCTTGTTCATGTATTAGATAGTGCACGCTTGGTGGGAATATCTAGCATAGATATAGTTACAGAGTCTCTTTAATGTCTGTCCCGATTAAACCTTATCACCGCCTTATTTTTGCCGTAGGCGTTCTTTTTTCACTTGGTATTCATGGGGTTGTTGGCTATAAACTGCAGCATACCAAAGTGGAGCAAACGCAGGAGTTAATGCCAAGTTATGCTGCTGTTCGCATCAATGTTTCCAAACCTATACCCGCCCCCGTACCTAACACCTCTGCGTTAGAAAAATCGGTAGTTCCTATTGCCGAATTGCCACCTAAAATTGAAAAGCCAAAGCCAAAGCCAAAGCCAAAGCCAAAGCCAGCCGAACCGTTAAAGTCTAAGGATAATCAGGCTGCTCAGCCTCAGCCTCAGCCTCAGCCTCAGCCTCAGCCTCAGCCTCAGCCTCAGCTTGAGTCCGTGGTGCCAAATGATCTACCTATTATAAGTAAGGCTGAGCAGCGGGATCGTTTGCTTGCTGAGTTGGTTCGGCGCATAGACAAAAATAAACAGTACCCCAGTCGTGCACTTAAACGAGGGATTCAAGGGCGGGTGAGCTTCCGTTTAACCTTGAATAACGAGGGCTACCTGCAGAGTTTTGAGTGGATTGATGGAAATCGTTTGTTTTATAAAAGTACTTTAGCTTCGATCAAGCGATCTTTACCTATATCTATTCCTTCTGAGTTGTTAAATGGCGCTGTCTCGTTTAATTATGAGTTGGCGTTGCAGTATAAGATTATCCGATAGCCTTGGCTGCGCTTTGTTTGTATCTTCCTTCTGAGATACTTGCTCCTTTCATATTTATCCATCTAACAGATAGACGTTTTTATAGTTGAGCAGCTTCAGCTATTTCGGACTGTTTGTGCCTTATTTTAGTGATTACTTCTTTATTTAACCCCTCTTTTTATAAATTTACAGTTTATTTTTGATTTTTCATAAATTAATTATGATTATTCGTGTAATTACTTTTAATCATTGTTTTTCTGTTTTTATTGAAATCTTTTCAAGTCAAAGCAAGCCTATAAAGTCCTTATATTTCAATGCCTTACATTATTTTGAAGAAGAGAGTATTGCGCTTCTTGTTTTTCTTTTTTTCTCTTATATTTCAATAGGTTACATGTTGATAATTATCTTAATTTATTTGTGATTTATCAATATAAAATATATAATAATCATATAAGTTAAATGATCCTTCAAAAGGAGTAAATGAAAATGCAAGAAAAGGAAGTAAGGCTTTTATTTAAGGCGGGTGTGTTTGATTCATGCCAAGCAATGCCTATCTCTATGGCACGGGGATGGACGCTTAAATTTGTTACGAAACAGGAGGAGGTTTTTACACTTGAGCTTCAGCGTTCTAAAAAAGAGCGAGAATTTAAAAGCTTAGATGGGGCGGCAGCCGTCGCTAAGCGAATTGGATTTGAATGGTTGAAAGTTCAAATCGGTGATTTGGAATGGCAGGAGAAAGTTAAATAGATCGGCGTGTTTTTGTAAGAAAACTAGGATCGGTGCTATTCACGTTATTATTAAGTGAGATCGAAGAATGGGTGCTTACTTGGCGTTGATTTTAGTTGGAGCGGGGCTGTTTCTGAAAAGCTTATAAAAAAGCCATCTTTTACGATGACTTTTTGGTGGGGGGTTAAAGGTACGATTTAGAATTGGTAACGATAGCTCAACATGGCTGATCGAGGCGCTCCTGGTGAAAAGGTTTTTTCACCACTAGTATCTTTTAGTGCTTCTACAGCGTAACGCTTATCAAATAGGTTTTGGATGTTTAGGCTTACATCGTGAGGACCTTTTGTGTAGCCAATATTAACGCTAGTGACAAAGTCATAGCCGCCGTATTTTTCGCTATTTGCGTTATCTAGATAATATTCGCCCCAGCTGTCGGCTTGTAACCGGGCTTTTATGCCAGATGGGTGTGTATAGTTTGCATTGATGCTGTAGTAGTGTTTTGGCACAAAGGGTAGTTGATTGCCTGAGCGGTCAAAGTTATCAGGAACGCCCATAATGTAAACAATTTCAGAGAAGTCGTTATAAGTGTAATCACTATAGGCGTAATTGAATCCGAGTGATAATTCTCCTGGGAGTTGTTTCTCTAATACGTTTAATGCACCGCTAAACTCTATGCCCTTTTTATCTGTGCTACCTGCATTTTGGTAGATGCTTTCGCCGTTCGTGCGGACGTTAATAATCTCATCTTCTACTTCGCTGATATAGGCATTTAAGTCAAACTGCCATCTGGAGGCGCGACCTTTTAAGCCCACTTCAAAACTGCGGCTCGTTGAGTTTTTAAGATCGGAATTGCTTTCTAGCTCGCTTGCAAACGGCACTTGCTCGCCTTGCGCTAAGTTACCGAACAGGGTGAGGTTGTTGTTGAGTTTGTAACTAACACCAACGCGTGGTGAGAACAGATCAAAGCTATGTTGCATTTCACTGTTGCCGCCACTGCCCGGAATGGTTAGATAACCGCCCATGCCATAGTTATATGAGGTATCGCTATTCCATGTTTCTTGTTCGACTTTGATGTGATCAAATCTGAAGCCTGCATCAATTAGTAGTCTGTCGTTGGGGCGTAGGTTTTCTTGTAAGAAGAATCCGTAAACGGTATTTATTTCATTTTGTTCTTCTAGTAATTCACCCTTTCTATCCGAGAGAGTGCTGATTAAAGTGGGGCCTGCTGTAAGTATATCGGCATAAGCGTATTTTTGTGCGCCTATATTGCGGTCTTGGCGATAGGTAATCCCACCGACTAAACTGTCTTTACCTATCAGGTTATGAGCATAAGCAAGTTCTAGATCGGTTCCCCAGATATCGACGCCGGGGGTGTCATTGATGACGCCTGTAACGGGATGAAAATGACTCCAGTGGTTATAGTAAATACGGGGTTTCAATGTGATGGCGCCCAAATCTACATTTAGGCGGCTATTGAAAAAGAAGATCTCAGAGTTGCGGGCAGAGTTTTTAAAGGCGCTGCTGTTGTCTGTTTGTTTACCTGTACGTTTGTACTCTTCAAACTGGCTTTCGTTCATGCTGCCGGGCAGATTGAGCTGCGCTTTTGTATAGCTGAATTCAGTCTCTAATTCGCTGTTGTCTGATGGGAGGAAACCGCTCTTTATACTGAACTGGTTGGATTCAAAATCATTATGCTCGCGCCAATCATTATCTGCTTTTCGGTGGGATGCAGTAATGGCGAGTGCATTACCCTCCTCGGACATAAATGATTTACGTAGATGAAGATTGCTCTGTCCAAATTCACCAGTACCCAGTGTTATTTGATCACGCCTATCATCAAAAACAGATTTTGAAATAATATGGATTGCGCCACCGGTGGAGCCCGGTGCATAAATATTGCCTGGGCCTTTGCTGACCTCGATCTGTTCAATATCTTGGGTGTCGATAAAATCCATACGCGTGAAGCTATCAGGATCGGTAATAGGTACACCATCCCTAAGCACCATGATCTCTCGTATACCGTACTGTGCTTTTAATCCTGCGCCACGAACTATCATGCGTGAGCTATAACCGCCGCTAGTGGATTCAATTAATACACCGGGTGTGCCTTTTAGTGCATTGGCAATGTTGGTCATATTCTCTTGTTCGAGTCGAGCTTGATCAATAATCGCAATACTTTCGGGTACTTCAGCTGAGCTTCTTTCTGCTCGGGTAGCTGTGACCGTAATCTTATCTGGAAGTATTTCGGGCGTTACTTTTGAGGCTGAGTCTTCATCGGCAAAAACCGAGAGAGGAGCAATCATTGCCGAAATGAGAATAGCTGTTTTTTTGGTGGGGAAGGGGGGCTGACATAGTGACATGTGATTTCCGTCCTAAATATATATTGGCGCGGAAAATAAGTGATTTTTAGTACGCTAACAATGTGGCACAGTGTCGCGCGGCATCCTGCCGCATGCGGCTGTTTGTCACGCTAATAGTGTTGCTATAGTCGGACTTAAAGGGAAGTTAGTCTTTATTACTATCTATAGTTAGCTCTCTTAAAGGGAACTTTCCTTGTTTTTGATCTTCAAAGTAGAAGTTGAGGGCGTTTTTAATAGTGGAAAAGGCAAGGTCATCCCAAGGAATCTCCTTTTCGCTAAACAGTTCAACCTCCAGGGATTCATTGCTCGGTGCATATTCTGGCTTGTCTAAATGGGCGAGATAGATAAGTTGCACCTGATTAACGTGAACAATAGAAGTTAAGGTATAGAGATGGCTGATGTTGACGTGAGCATTGGCTTCTTCATAGGTTTCCCGTAATGCTCCTTCCATAGTGGATTCATTGTTTTCCATAAATCCTGCGGGCAGTGTCCAGTAGCCTTTTCTGGGTTCAATTGCGCGTTTGCAGAGTAAGACCTTATCTTGATAAACCGGTAAACAGCCGGTGATAACGTTGGGGTTTTGGTAATAAATTGTCTCGCAGTTATCACAAATATGACGCGGTAAATTGTCTTCGTCGGGGATGCCTAAGCGAAGAGGGTTGGCGCAATTGGAACAAAATTTCATCCTACATCCTTAAGCGTGCTACTGAGTAGTTTGCGAATCTATAGATTATAAATATCGCAAAGAGATTGAGAGTCTATAAAATCTTACTTAATTTGTCGCTGTGCTTAGGGGTATGATTAAAGCATAGCGAATAATAATGATATTTATATGATAACGACTATACGAAAACGTTTAACTGGATTCACCCCCGCTCGGTTTTCATCAAACCGACCGCAAGCCAGTGTCCTTATTGCATTAACGGATGATGATGATCCAGAAGTTATTCTAACTAAACGAGCCGCCACACTCTCAACCCATAGTGGTGAGATAGCATTTCCGGGCGGTAAATATGATGAGACCGATACGGATCTATTGTTTACCGCGTTGCGTGAAGCTCATGAAGAGGTGGGTTTGCAGCCTTCATTGGTTGATGTTATCGGTCCTTTAGGGCAAGTGCTTTCTAAGCACGGTTTGCAGGTTACGCCTTGGGTGGGCGTTGTGCCTAAAACGGTTGAGCTTGTACCGAACTTAGGTGAACTTGATGAGATATTTAGTGTCCCGCTAAGTTTTTTCTTGGCGGATCAGCGTTACTCAACAGATGAAATACGCTTTAAGGGAAAATCACTTTATGTTCCCGCATGGGAGTATCAAGGACATATTATTTGGGGCTTAACGGCTTATATGTTGGTTGAGCTTTTAAATGAAGGGTGCGGTGCTGATATTCCAATGAAACCGAGGCCTGAATATGCAGTTAGACATTTTTTACGTGACTAGGAGGAGCCGTAATGTTGTATTCCCTTGAAGAGCAAAGTGTCAGATTAATAGGTAAAGAGCATTTTGTGGCAGAAAACGCGACGGTTATCGGTAATGTTGAGCTGCATGATTGCAGTAGTGTCTGGTTTAATGTGGTGATCCGTGGTGATAATGACCCCATTATCATCGGCTCAGGTTCAAATATCCAGGATGGTGCAGTTTTACATACTGATCCCGGGTTTACCTTGCGTATAGGTTCAAATGTGACAGTGGGGCATCAGGCCATGTTACATGGTTGTGAGGTAGGAGATGGTTCCTTGATCGGTATTAATGCTGTTGTTTTGAACGGGGCTAAAATAGGCAAAGGTTGTTTGATTGGTGCAAACGCTTTAGTCACTGAAGGTATGCAAATTCCGGACTATTCGTTAGTAGTGGGATCACCTGCAAAAATAAAGCGTAGCTTATCGGTAGAGCAGGTAGCTGAGTTAACAAAGAATGCTGAGCATTATGTTGATAATATGCGCCGTTACAATCGTAGTTTAGAGCGGCAAGGCTAAGTAATGACAGAACAGATAAACAAACCTATCCCAAACCCTTGTGTTGGCGTATGTGCACTCGATGAAAATGACCTTTGTATTGCTTGTCAGCGTAGTGGTATCGAGATAGCTGAGTGGGGTGTTTACACCAATGAAGAGAAGATCGATGTTTGGAAAAAGATCAAACAGCGAGAGTCGGGCGATTTTTCAGAATAATTTTAGGGTCTGTTGGTTATGAATGTGATGATCGATATTTGCATTGTGCCTTTAGGGGTAGGTGTATCAGTCTCAAAATATGTCGCAGCCTGTCAGCGTGTTCTAAATGATGCTCAGTTGGAGCATGAGATGCATGCCTATGGCACTAATGTGGAAGGGGATTGGGATGAAGTGATGGCAGCAGTCAAACGCTGTCATGAAATAATACATGAGATGGGCGCGCCACGGATAACAACCTCTATGCGTTTAGGTACGCGAACCGACCGTGAGCAAACAATGAATGATAAAGTTCAAAGCGTAAGGGATAGGTTGGAGCGAGAATAATATAGGTCGGATTGAGCACCAGCTTCTCTCGAAGCTCAACCCTTATATTAAAGAGGAGCTAGTCTTCTTGCTCTTTTTCAAAGGCGATTATTCGAGCGGTCTTGATTACATTGTCGCTGATTTGAAGCGTCTCGATATGATAGTGCATTAGTTGCAAGCAGACGTTAGCTTCAGGAATGGATTCCAGGGTTTCCGTAATCAAGCCATTCATTGTTTTTGGGCCATCGGTAGGTAAGTTCCAATCCAGCGCTTTGTTAACATCGCGAATATAGGCACTGCCTTCAATATAATAGCTGCCATCTTCTTGTGGAAATATATCTTGATCGGCCTCTCTAGGGCTAGACGATAGCTCTCCGACAATCTCTTCTAATATATCTTCTAAGGTCACGATGCCTTGGATATCGCCATATTCATCGACCACTAAGCCGATACGACGGTTTTGTGATTGAAAGTGGACCAACTGGGTTTCTAGCGGCGTGCTTTCAGGTACAAAGTAAGGTTCTCGTATAACCTGAAGAATCGCTGCTTTTGTTACTTTTCCTTCATGGAATACCTGCGCAAGGTTACGCATATGGAGAATACCCACCACCTTGTTAAGCTCACCTTGGTAAACAGGTAGGCGGGTATGCTCGGTATTGCTCAAACGGTTAATAATCGTATCAATATCATCATCTAGGTCGATCCCCATTACTTCGTTGCGAGGGATCATAATGTCATTTACTGTTACTTCAGACAGCTCTAATACCCCTAACAACATGCTTTGGTTGTTTTGTGGAAGTAGGGCGCCGGCCTCATTAACTAATGTTCTAAGCTCTTCAGTGCTTAGGTGGTGATTATTGTCACCAGTTACATTGACCCCAAATAAGCGCAGAAAAGTGTTTGTAATACCGTTTATCACCCATACCAGTGGGTAGGATATTTTTAATAGCGGTGCAAGAAGATAAGACGCAGGGAAAGCGATTCTTTCTGGATAGAGCGCAGCCATTGTCTTTGGTGAAACTTCCGCAAAAATAAGAATGATTAATGTTAGCCCGAAAGTGGCGATCATAATTCCTGTATCGCCCCATAATCTAACGCATATAACAGTAGCTATTGCTGAGGCTAAGATATTAACGAAGTTGTTACCAATCAGAATAACGCCAATCAAACGATCGGGGCGTTCAAGTAATTTGCTGGCTTTACGTGCTCCACGGTGCTTTTTCTTGACCAGATGTTTCAGCCTGTATCGGTTGAGCGACATCATTCCGGTTTCTGAACTGGAGAAAAATGCAGAGCATAAAATTAAGAAACAGAGTATTCCAAGGAGAAATCCTATCGATGCGTCTTCCAAGACGGTATGCCTATCTTATGAATGGAGCGTCATTTTCAAATGTGGCCCTTTACCTGTCAAGGGCTATTACCCCTACATTTTGTCTATTTAGACGAATAGAGGTATTTATCTGATAGAAGCGGGATTAGATGAGTAATTCAATTACCATTTTGCTACCAAAAAAGCCAAGCGCAAGGGTGATAAAGCTAGCAATAGTCCAGCGTACTGCTGTGTTGCTACGCCAGCCAAAGCTAATGCGACCAAATAATAAGGTTGCATACAAAAACCAAGCACAGATCGAAAATGCAGTTTTGTGAACTAAGTGTTGTGCAAATAGATCTTCAAACACGATAAAGCCAGTGACCATTGCCGCGGTCAATAAGACTAAGCCGGTCCAGACCATCTCAAATAGTAAGCATTCCATCGTTTGGAGTGGCGGCAGGGATGACACAAGTCCGCGAGTATGGTGCTGTTTCAGTGCTGTTATTTGGAAGGAGAGCAATATAGCTTGCAGTGTTGCCACCGTAAAAATACTGTACGCCAAAATCGATAGCAAAATATGGGCGATTACGCCGCCACTATAGATTTTTCCATCAGATACTCCAGTAGCCAGTGTGGCTAATGAAGCGATGGCGGCCATAGGAAAAACACCAATAAAAAGATTATCTATATTTTGGCGCAAGCTACTAAGAAGAACGATGCTAGCGACGAGCCAAGAGATAAGTGAGCTAACACTAAAGAAGCTTAAGTTAATTCCATCGGGCTGGTGGAGTACGATGTAAAGCGCCAAAGTATGGGAGCATAAGCCCAACACACCCAGTAGTTGGTTGAAATAGCGTGGTTGTTGGCGGCTACCGCGCATAACTTGCCACTGTAGGATTCCAGCAGCGCTATAAAGCATTACGGCAACAAGTGTGGATATAGCTAGCATCTAAGTCTCTTCTGTCCAGCGTTCAAGTAGAACAGTGTTATGGCATGAAACGCTAGTTTGTCACAGATAAGCGCCGGATTAAAGAATAGCAATAGAGATACAAAGAGTAATTTAAAGGGGCTGCTCAGGATGCCTCTTGTACGGTATAATGTGCCGATAATTAACTTAGTTTATCTTTTTCCCTTAATAATATGCTTATTTATGAAGCGCTTTCGCAGGGGGAAAGTCGAGGCAGGACATGTTTGAGAATTTAACAGAACGACTTACGCACACGTTACGCTCAGTGACCGGTCAGGCGAAACTGACGGAAGATAATATTAAAAGCACTCTGCGTGAAGTGCGTATGGCGCTGCTCGAAGCGGATGTTGCACTCCCTGTCGTTAAAGAGTTCGTTAATAGCGTTAAAGAGCGTGCTGTTGGGACTGAAGTTACTAAAAGCCTGACCCCAGGTCAGGTATTTGTAAAGATCGTCAATGAAGAGATGGTCAAGGTCATGGGGGAGGCGAATGAAAAGCTGAACCTAGCGGTCGTACCTCCAGCTGTTGTTATGATGGCGGGTCTTCAGGGGGCGGGTAAAACGACCTCGGTGGCAAAACTGGGTCGTCATCTGCGTGAACGTGAAAAGAAAAAGGTCTTAGTTGTTTCGGCCGACGTATATCGTCCGGCGGCTATCAAGCAGCTTGAAACGCTAGCGACCGAGGTGGAGGTTGATTTCTTCCCGTCATCGGCGGACCAAGATCCTGTTGATATAGCAAATGCAGCAATCGCCCATGCACGTATTCAACACCATGATGTTGTCTTGGTTGATACGGCGGGTCGTTTGCATGTTGATGAAGATATGATGGGTGAGATTAAACGTCTGCATGAAGCGGTTAATCCGGTAGAAACTCTATTCGTTGTCGATTCGATGACAGGTCAAGATGCGGCAAATACCGCAAAAGCTTTTAACGAAGTATTGCCTTTAACTGGTGTTATCCTTACCAAAACCGATGGTGATGCCCGTGGTGGTGCCGCTTTATCTGTACGTCAGATTACCGGTAAACCTATTAAGTTCTTAGGTGTTGGTGAAAAAGTTGATGCCTTAGAGCCTTTCCATCCTGATCGTGTTGCTTCCCGTATCTTAGGTATGGGCGACGTGCTTTCCTTAATTGAGGAAGCTGAGCAGAAGATTGATAAAGTCAAAGCGGAAAAATTTGCCAAGAAAATCAAGAAAGGTAAAGGTTTTGATTTAGAGGATTTCCGTGAGCAGATCTCCCAGATGAAAAACATGGGTGGTATGGCCGGAATGCTTGATAAGCTTCCTGGTATGGGGCAACTGACTCAAGCCGCCAGTGCTGCAAATGCTGAAAAAGGTATGCATCAAATGGAAGCGATCATTAATTCAATGACCGCATTAGAACGTCGTAAGCCTGATATTATTTCTGGTTCGCGTAAAAAACGTATAGCTAAAGGCTCTGGAACCCAGATTCAGGATATTAATCGCCTGCTTAAACAGCATAAGCAAATGTCGAAAATGATGAAAAAATTCAGCGGCAAAGGCGGTATGACCAAAATGATGCGCGGCATGAAAGGTATGTTACCGCCGGGCATGGGTGGTGGTCCTGGTGGTATGGGCGGCCCTGGCGGTTTCCCTGGGATGTAAGCCTTTTTAATTAATCGGCGAAAAGACTTTATTAGGGCGGGTAATTCTAGTAGAATTCCCGCCCTAATTTTTAATGGTTCAGTCTGCCTCAAAAACAGGCTGTTTTTCTAACTGTGGGCGATATTAAAACCCACTCAATAAAGGGATCTAACGCATGGTAACTATTCGTTTGTCTCGTGGTGGCGCTAAGAAGCGTCCGTTCTATCACATCTCAGTAGCAGACTCGCGTAATGCGCGTGACGGTCGCTTTATTGAGCGTGTGGGCTTTTTTAACCCAACAGCACGTGGTCAAGAGGAAGGTCTTCGTATCGATCTTGATCGTGTTGAATACTGGCAGAGTAAAGGCGCACAGCTATCTGAGCGCGTTGCTAAGCTAGTTAAAGAAGCTAAAGCAGCTAAGTAATTTTTAGGTTTTTGGTCAGGGTTAAAGATGAGCAGTGATCCAAGTAATGAACATATCATTGTCGGAACGATTTCTGCTGTCTATGGGATTAAGGGTTGGGTAAAAATTTACTCTAACACTGATCCAATAGAAAACATTTTTTCCTACAAGCCGTGGTTGGTAAACATTAACGGTGTATTGAAGCCTCTCGAGGTGGAAACCGGTAAGCGCCATGGTAAAGGGCTAGTTGCAAAACTGGTTGGAGTAGATGATCGAGACGTAGCGCGTAAATATTGCGGGCTTGAAATCTCGGTTGATGCAAAGCAGCTTCCTAAATTGGACGCTGGTGAGTACTACTGGAGTCAGTTGCAAGACCTATTAGTTTATACCGAGTCCGATCAATTATTGGGCAAGGTAAGCCACCTGTTAGAAACTGGCTCAAATGATGTGTTAGTTGTGAAGGGAACGGCAGACAGTCTCGATCAAAAAGAGCGACTGTTGCCCTATCTTCCTGACCAGGTGATAAAAAATATTGACCTTGAAACAGGTACCATGCGGGTCGATTGGGACCCGGAATTCTGAACCATGTGGTTTGGTGTGGTAACTCTTTTTCCTGAAATGTTTGATGCAATTAGTTGCTACGGCGTTACGGGACGAGGAGTAAAAAACGGTTTGATACAGATGCAGTGCTGGAACCCTCGGGATTTCACGCATGATAAGCATAAAACTGTAGATGACCGCCCTTATGGTGGCGGCCCAGGCATGTTGATGAAAGTTCAACCGCTTAGGGATGCTATTCATGCGGCAAAAGACGCTGCGGGCGATGAGGTAAAAGTTATTTACCTATCCCCACAGGGACGACGTATGGATCATCAGGGTATGCAGGAGCTAGCTTCTCGTAAGAAGCTGATTCTGGTAGCAGGGCGCTATGAAGGTATTGATGAGCGCCTAATAGATGCAGAGATTGATGAAGAGTGGTCGCTAGGCGATTTTGTGCTTAGTGGCGGGGAATTACCCGCAATGACTATGATTGACGCAGTTTCTCGTTTGGTTCCTGGTGTTTTAGGACATCAAGATTCAGCTACTGAGGATTCGTTTTGTGATGGATTGCTAGACTGCCCGCACTACACTAGGCCGGAACAGTATGATGATATGCAGGTACCTGAAGTGTTGCTGAGCGGCAACCATAAAGAGATCAGACGCTGGCGTCTGAAACAACAGCTGGGAAGGACTTGGCAACGCCGACCTGACCTGCTCGAATCTCTTGAGTTAAACGCTGAGCAAAAGTCATTGTTAACCGATTTTATCCGGGAGACCCAAGGGTCCGAAGGTTGAATGTTTAGGAGCAAGCGATGAGCGGCAAAAACCTAATTATTCAGCAGCTTGAAGCTGAACAAATGAATAAAGAAGTACCAGAATTTGCACCAGGTGATACTGTTGTAGTTCAGGTTAGAGTTGTAGAAGGCGAGCGTACTCGTCTGCAGGCGTTTGAAGGTGTAGTTCTAGGTAAGCGTAACCGCGGTCTGAACTCTGCTTTCACTGTACGTAAAATTTCTCACGGTGTGGGTGTTGAGCGTACTTTTCAAACTTTCAGTGCTGCAGTTGATAGCATTGAAGTTAAGCGTCGTGGTGCGGTACGTCAGGCTAAGCTTTACTACTTGCGTGAGCGTAGTGGTAGATCTGCACGTATTAAAGAAAAGTTGGGTTAATGCACTAATTTTTCTTCTATTAAAAAAGCGGCTTCGGTCGCTTTTTTTTATGTCTAGCGTTTACCTGATCTTAATATCTGTTATAAAGGTTGAACAGAGTTGAATATCCACGCCCATAATATTAGGGTTGAAAAGCGGCTAGTTTTGCAAGTTTTGGGTACAGGGAGTTAATCTTAGGTCAGCCTATGAAAAACAAAACCATCAAACACATTGTTTCATTATGTCTGGTTATCCTTGTTCCCGTCTTACTGTTTGCCGGAGCTTATGGATTTGTTTGGTGGAAAGTCTCTGAGTTCGCAGATGACTTTGCGCGCGATATATCACCTTATGCTGATATGAAATACCAAGATATTTATATAGATCTTTTTCAATCTGAGGTTGGTCTGCGTGGTATGAGTTTTATCCCCGCGGGTATGAAAGGCGAAATAGGGATTGATGCTACGACCTTAAAAGCACCTTCATGGGGATTTATTCTTAGTTTGGATGAGCAGCTGTCAAAAGGTGAACTGCCAGAATCGTTTAATATTGATATTTCTGGGATTGATCTTAATCTCCAAAGTGGTTACATGCAGGACTGGGGACGGATGGCCGCTGATGCACAGCGCCATGTGGGCCCAAGTTACGATACTTTAGCCTGCGGTGACCGTCATTTCTTTTCGATCGCCGATATTCGTAAAATGGGCTATAGCCGCATTCGCAGTGATCTATCTATCCAATATGCTTTTGATAAAGTAGACAAGCAGCTTAACTTTGATTTGCAAAGTAAAACTGCGCAAATGGCTGATGCGAGCATCTCTTTGAATGTTGGTGTCACTAGTGACACGTTAAATATGCAGACAATCGCTTTTGCTCAGCCGCAGTTGAAAAGGATTAAAACTCGTTTTTATGACCGTGGATATAATGTTCGTAAAAACAAATTTTGTGCGGCTTTAAATAAAGAACCAGTACAAGATTATCGTCAGCGTTATGCTGAGATGTTAAGTAAACGTTTAGATTATGAAGGTTGGACAGTCCCTAAACATTTGTTTGATGCGATTGATGGTTTAAATAACCCCGGTGGTTCTTTTTATCTACGTGTTGATATTCCGCAAGGGTTTGGTATGCAGTCAATGGCGCTAATTCAGCAGCCAACTGATCTATTAGATGCTTTAAATCCATATATGGAATTTAATGGTAAGGCGGTCTCTTGGGAAGGGGTTGCTTGGAGTGAGCCTGACCCTGAAGGAGAGCGCTTACTGCATGAGTTGAATATGGGCGCCGAAGAGGTGTCGGAGATAGAGCAGGTACCAAGCGTTCTTCCTGAAGAAGATGCTGAACATTTTGATATGAGTATAGCTATGCCTTCTCCTGTTTATGAGCGCCGTAATCAGCATGCTCTAAAACGATTGAAGCAGCAGAAAAATGAAAAAACCTTTAAGCCCGTTGAGCTGTCGAATTTAGAGCCCCACTTAGGTGAGCCGGTGATTTTGTACACCTATTTTGGACGTAAAGTTGAAGGCCGTTTGATTGATGTGAATCCCGATGTAATTACCGTTGAGCATCGTTTAGTGGATGGTCGCGGAACTGCGACTTATCCGATCTCTCGGGATAAAATTCAAAGTGCGCGCCTTTATTATTAATTCCTCTTGCTGTCCTGTGTATCTATCTTGTGTCGGATGGAGTGATTGTGTCGTCTTCCATTAAAGCTGCTGTTGTTCTAAGTGACAAAGATAGCCAGCTCATTGATACATATTTAGATGCTATTTGGATGGAAAAAGGCTTGAGTGAAAACACGCTTTCCTCCTACCGTCGGGATCTGAATCAGTTTGGTTTGTGGTTAAATCAGCGCGGGGGACACCTTATCTCCTGTGTGCGGTCTGAGTTGCAGCAGTATTTAGGCTGGCGAGTTAAGGAGCGCTTACGTGCCAGCTCTACGGCGAGAATGCTCTCATGCTTGAGAGGGTTTTATCGTTATCTGTTACGTGAAGAACTAATTAGTGAAGATCCGGTGCTTTTAATAGATAGCCCGAAAAAGGGACGAAGCCTACCTAAAACATTGACGGAAGATGATGTTGAGCGCCTCTTAGATGCGCCGGAACTAAACGATCCTATCCACTTTCGTGATCGTACTATGTTAGAAGTCCTTTATGCTACAGGGTTACGTGTTACTGAATTAGTAAGTTTGCAGTTATTTGAAGTGAATTTGAATCAAGGTGTGATTCGCGTAATGGGTAAGGGCGGCAAAGAGCGCTTGGTCCCGTTAGGTGAAGAAGCGATTAGTTGGGTGCAGCGTTATTTAGTGCAGGTTCGGCCTATTTTATTGGGTGAGAATGTGAGTGATGTGCTGTTTCCTAGCCGGCGAGGGCAGCAGATGACACGGCAAACCTTTTGGCATCGTATAAAACATTATGCCTTGGTTGCGGGTGTTGATAAGCCGTTATCACCCCATGTAATTAGACATGCATTTGCGACACATCTACTGAATCATGGGGCTGATCTTCGAGTGGTGCAGATGCTATTGGGGCATAGTGATCTATCGACTACGCAAATTTATACTCATGTGGCCCAGCAAAGATTACAGTCCTTGCATCAAATCCATCATCCGCGGGGTTAATTACAGGAACTTCACTAGGAAAATAGAGTCCTAGGTATAATACGCAATTAGGCAGTTGGAATAGTTAGAGGAAAATGATGAAAAAAATATTAATATCGGCCATGCTGTTAATGAGCAGTTTGAGTATTAATGCCCAAGCAGCAAGTCCTGAGGAGATGATTACGCAGAACCTGCAAAAGGTTAATGCGAGTCTCCAAGTTGAGACCGTGGTCAAAGCACCAGTGGATGGAATGTATGAGGTGGTATTGAGCACTGGTGAGATCCTCTATTCCGATGAGCAGGGTCAATATTTCTTATTAGGTAAATTGTTTCAGTTTAGTGAGCCTGAAGGTTTTATTGACCTGACAGAACAGAAGCAGAGCGTCATCAGAAAAGAGTCCCTTGCCAAAATTGATCCTGAACAGATGGTTGTCTACCCAGCGGAAGGCGAATTAAAAGCGACAATCAACGTGTTTACCGATGTGGATTGCCCTTACTGCCGTAAACTGCATGCCGAAGTGCCTAAATTGACAGCTATGGGTGTCCAAGTTAATTATCTGGCTTTTCCTCGACAAGGAGCAGGCACTGCGACCTATAGAAGCATGGTATCAATTTGGTGTGCTGAAAGTGCAGACGGCCGGCGGAAAGCGATGGATGCAGCTAAAGGTAGCGGAGACCTAGCATCTAAAACTTGTGATAGCCCTGTAATGGAACAGTTTCATATAGGTCAAAGAATCGGTGTTACTGGTACGCCTGCCATTGTTCTATCTGATGGTAGTTTACTGCCAGGTTATGTTCCTGCGGCGCAATTAGCGAAAGCGTTAAAACTGCAATAAGTACGTTTATATTCTTAATAATAAGGGAGCCTCGGCTCCCTTATTTATTTGTTGCTACAGAATGATTGCAGAGATAGAGCTATTGCATTGTTTTGGCTATAATACTCGGCTCATTTTTACGGAACTTATATCAGTGGATCAATTTGCCATGTTTCAATGTTTATTGGCTACGTTGGTTTATCTGTTTCCGTTAGATTTCTAAATCACAGTTATGACTCAATAGGTATATATACTGTGAGAAATAGTTGTTCAACAGCATGCGAGGTGCAAGTTTGAAACCGGTCAAAGTAGGTATCTGTGGATTAGGTACAGTCGGTGGTGGCACATACAATGTGCTGAAGCGAAATGCCGAAGAGATTGCTCGTCGGGCAGGACGTAAAATCATAGTGGAAGAAATTGGTGCTCGTCACACTAATCCGGACTGTGATACCAAAGGTATACAGCTTACAGATGATGTTTTTGCGGTGGCTAAAAACCCAGAAATTGATGTAGTTGTTGAGTTGATCGGTGGTTATGACGTAGCAAAAGAACTTGTGCTGACAGCTATAGAGCATGGTAAGCATGTTGTAACTGCGAACAAAGCCTTAATCGCTGTTCATGGTAATGAGATTTTCGAAGCTGCGCAGAAAAAGAATGTCATGGTTGCATTTGAAGCATCGGTTGCCGGTGGTATCCCGATCATCAAAGCGATCCGTGAAGGTTTGTCTGCGAATAAGATTAATTGGTTAGCCGGTATTATTAATGGTACAGGCAACTTCATTATGACCGAAATGCGCGATAAAGGGCGCGATTTTGACGATGTGCTCGCTGAAGCTCAAGCACTGGGTTATGCAGAAGCTGATCCAACCTTTGATGTTGAAGGTACTGATGCGGCTCATAAGTTAACGATTTTAGCCTCTATCGCGTTTGGTATCCCTTTGCAGTTCGACAAAGCTTTTACTGAAGGCATCAGCAAAATCACTCGCGATGATGTGCAGTATGCTGAAGAGCTTGGCTACCGCATTAAACATTTAGGTGTTAGCCGCCACACGGATAACGGTGTGGAGCTGCGAGTGCATCCAACGCTGATTCCTGAGTCTGCGCTTATCGCCAATGTAAACGGTGTGATGAACGCAATTTTGGTTGATGGCGATGCGGTTGGCCAAACTATGTATTACGGGCCGGGTGCTGGCTCTGAACCGACTGCTTCTGCTGTTGTAGCTGATATAGTCGATGTTGTTCGTACCTTGACCGCTGATCGTGATAACCGTGTACCTCATTTGGCCTTCCAGCCATCAGAGTTATCAGATGCACCGATTCTGCCAATGGATCAGACAGAAACTGCCTACTATCTACGCATGAATGCCCAAGAGAAACCGGGTGTGCTGGCAATGATTACCAGTATTCTGGGTGAAGAAGGCATCAATATTGAAGCCATTATTCAGAAAGCAACAAGCGAAGATCAGGTGCCGGTTATTATTTTGACCCAAACTGTGGTTGAGCAGAAGATGAACGATGCAATTGCAAAAATCGAAGCGCTAGATGAGATTAACGGTAGTGTTACTCGTATTCGCGTTGAAAATTTTGGCCGTTAAGGAGTAATCCCGTGAAATATATCTCTACCCGGGGAAAAGCTCCGGCAATGAATTTTGAAGAGGTTCTTCTAGCTGGTTTAGCAAGTGATGGCGGCCTATATGTGCCAGAAACATTGCCTACTTTCAGCAAAGAGGAGATCGCCTCTTGGGTCGGTCTACCATATAACGAATTGGCTTATAAAGTGATAAAGCCATTTGTTGATGACTGCGTAGCCGATGCAGATCTCAAGCAGATGATTGATGAGACTTATGCGGGTTTCAATCATATTGCTGTCGCACCGATGAAAGAGCTAGGTACTAATGAGTGGATCCTAGAACTTTTTCATGGCCCAACCTTGGCATTTAAAGACTTCGCACTTCAGTTGCTCGGTCGCTTGATGGATTACGCACTTGAAAAGCGTGGTGAACATTTAGTGATCATGGGTGCAACTTCAGGCGATACAGGTTCAGCGGCGATTGAAGGCTGCTGCCATAGTAAACATCTGGATATTTTTATTCTGCATCCGCATAACCGCGTATCAGAAGTGCAGCGTCGTCAGATGACAACCGTTATTAAAGACAATGTGTTTAATATTGCCTTAGAAGGTAACTTCGACGATTGTCAGCAGATGGTTAAAGATAGCTTTGCTAATCAAGACTTCCTTAAAGGAATGAAGCTAGGTGCAGTAAACTCGATCAACTGGGCGCGTATTATGTCCCAGATCGTTTATTACTTCTCTGCCTCTCTTGCGGTGGGTGGTCCAGAACGTGAAGTGAGCTTCTCTGTGCCTACAGGTAACTTCGGTGATATTTTTGCCGGTTATCTAGCTAAGCAGATGGGTTTGCCGATCAAACAGTTGGTTGTTGCTACTAACCGTAACGATATTTTGCACCGTGTTATCTCCGGTAACGATATGTCCAAAGGAGAGTTGGTTCATACCTTATCACCGTCTATGGATATTATGGTGTCATCAAACTTTGAACGTATGTTATTTGATGTATACGGCAAAGATGGCGCAGCCATTGATGATCTAATGGCGCGTTTCTCGAAAGAATCGGTTGAACTCGATTCTGATCGTTGGGATAAAGTACGTGAGCTATTTGATAGCTGTGCCGTTGATGATGACGCGACTTGTGAAACAATTAAACAAGTCTACGCTGAGACAGAATACCTACTCGATCCGCATACCGCGATTGGTGTTAAAGCCGCGCGTGAATGCAACCGTGATAAGTCTGTACCGATGATCACTTTAGCGACTGCGCATCCAGTTAAGTTCCCTGAGCCTGTTGTTAAAGCGGGTTTGGAGTCGCCTCAGCTACCGGCGCATATGACGGACCTATTTGAGCGCGAAGAAAAGCTAGACGTATTAGATAATGATCTAAAGACCGTTCAGCAGTTTATTGCGGGCCATGCTCACACAGAATAATTATTTTTTTAATGTGATACTCTCAAAACCCGATGTACTTAACGTCGGGTTTTTTGTATCTGACGATTGATTATTTTATGTTAAGAAAGGAATCGCTTCGATGACCGATCTGTTTTTTTACCTATCTAAAATTTTTTGGCTGATTGTTCAGCCCGATCATTTTTTGTTGTTAGTGTTACTGATCGGTTTACTGCGTTGGCGTAGAGCATCCAGTGTAGTGATGGTCTGGGGCTCGGTGTTAGCTCTTCTCTGTTTAAGTGTATTCCCAGCGGCTAACTATCTTCTCGAACCTTTAGAGCAGCGCTTTCCTCAGCCTGATTTAACTCAAATAGAAACACCGATAGCAGGTATTATCGTTTTAGGAGGAGGTGAGGAAGCAGAGCTTTCAGCAGTGCATGACATGCCTCAGTTCAACAGCGCGGCGGAAAGGTTGATGGTGTTACCTGCTTTAATGCTGCGTTATCCACAGGCTAAAGTTATTTTTACGGGTGGGTCTGGTTCATTACTCAAACCTCAATACCGCGGTGGTGATGTGGCTAAGCAGTGGCTGACAGAACAAGGGTTAGGTGCCAGGCTTATTGTCGAAAGGGATTCACGAAATACCTTCCAAAATGCAATGTATAGCCGTGAAATTATTGATGAACTTAAACAAAATGATCAAGAGAACGACCTAGCCAGCGGTAAATGGTTGCTTGTGACCTCTGCATTTCATATGCCACGCTCCGTGGGTGTTTATCGTCAAGCGGGCATCGATGTTATTCCTTACCCTGTTGATTACCGACAGTTTAATAATCAAATTCAGCTCGGTCTGAACGCTAATATGTCAGAACTTAATGTGGCTGTCCGAGAGTGGATTGGGCTTGCGGCTTATTACTTAACTGATAAAACAGCGGTTTTGCTGCCGAAACCATTCGCTCATCGGTCTGTGCAAAGTAAATTGCAAAACACAGAACAGCAAATGCTCGAAACTCGTCACTTAGAAACACAAAACGCTGAAAATCCAAAACTTGACGCCAATAGTGCGGAGCATCAACAAGTAACGCCTTTACTCAATGGAACAACAGAAACTTAATGAAAGAACTGGTGATTACCCAGCGTAAGAACGCTGATCCTAGCTTGCCCATATTTAGTCAAACAAACCCTGTTTTAGCACGGATTTATGCTTCTCGCGGTATTCATGATGTATACGGTTTAGGACGCAACTTAAAAGAGTTGCTGCCCGATAGTGGTTTAGCCGGTATGGATGCTGCTATAGAGCGCTTAGTGGTTGCGCTTAAAAAGCGTGAAAAAATCATGATTATTGGCGACTTTGATTGTGATGGCGCAACCAGTACAGCGGTGGCGATACTGGCTTTACGCATGATGGGAGCGGAGGAGGTTTGTTACCTTGTTCCTAATCGTTTTGAATATGGTTACGGCCTAAGTCCCGAGATTGTGATGGAGGCGTTAAAGCAAGCCCCTGATCTATTGATTACTGTTGATAATGGTATCTCCAGTATTGAAGGGGTTGCCGCCGCTAATATCGCTAATTTAGATGTCATTGTTACCGACCACCATCTTTCGGGTTGCGAATTACCGGATGCCTGCGCAATTGTTAACCCTAACCAACCGGACTGCCATTTTAATGCTAAATCCACCTGCGGCGTTGGTGTTATCTTCTACGTGATGATCGCACTAAGGCGTAAACTGCAAGCGCTTAACTGGTTTGAGGAGCAGGGGTTAGCACTGCCTAACCTAGGCAGCCTTCTTGATCTTGTTGCCTTAGGCACTGTGGCTGATGTGGTTCCTTTAGAACAGAATAATCGTGTGCTGGTTTATCAAGGCTTACAACGCATTAAAGCGGGTCGCTGCCGACCCGGTATCAAAGCCTTAATTGAACTATCAGGTCGCCAACAACATAAAATAGCGTCCTCTGACTTAGGCTATGCTTTAGCGCCACGTTTAAACGCTGCGGGGCGTTTAGAAGATATGTCGATCGGTATTGAATGCCTATTGACTGAATCTGAGCAGCAAGCAAAAGAGCTGGCTGCTACGCTAAATGACCTTAACCAAGAGCGCAAAGGCATAGAGCAGGAGATGCAACAACAAGCCTTAGATCTGTTGGCGCACCTTCAGCTAGATGATGAAGCCTTACCTTACGGATTATCGCTCTATGAGCCAGAATGGCATCAAGGTGTGATCGGTATTTTAGCCTCCAGAATCAAAGAGAAAACCCATCGGCCTGTTATCGCGTTTGCTCAAGGTGATGAGGGAGAACTTAAAGGCTCGGCCCGTTCAATTCCCGGTTTTCATATTCGAGATGGCTTAGATGCGATCGCAGCAAAACACCCCGCACTTCTGCGTAAATTTGGCGGTCATGCCATGGCAGCAGGATTAACGATCAGTGATAAAGATCTAGACTTATTTCAGCAAGCCTTTGATAGCGAAGTGAGACGGCAGTTATCAGATGCGGATCTACAACAACAAGTGATTACCGATGGTGCATTAAGTGCCAATGATATGACCATTGAGTTAGCTGAAATGCTCCGTGATGCAGGCCCTTGGGGTCATCAATTTCCAGAGCCATTGTTTGAGGGTGAGTTTTCACTCCTACAGCAACGAATTGTCGGCCATCGCCATCTGAAAATGGTATTGATGGAACCCGCTTCAGGATTAGCGGTAGATGCGATACAGTTTAATGCCGATATGGACCAATGGCCGGATGAATCGAAAACCCATGTACGGGTTATCTATCGTTTAGATGTAAACGAGTTCCGTGGCCGCAAAAGCGTACAGATGCTAGTCGATCACTTATTAATCCCCGATCAGTAAAAAGAGTGGAATACTAATTATGAATGAATTTAACTTAGAAGAGCTAAACCTACTTTTAAGCGTATTTGAAAAAGCGGGGATCAGTACTGATCAAGGCGCAGAAGGTGAGATGTTACAACGCTTAAAAGCCGCACAAGAAACCCGCCAAGAGCTAGAAAGTATGGACTTTGACGACTGCTTAGGCGGCGCCTGTAAGCTATAAGCACAATACTACCCATTTGACCTGATCGCTCAGGTCAAATGGGTGCGCGCTATTGCCCCTGTATCTGATTATTGTCGACGCCCATCGGCCTGTGTAGGCGCTCACCCCGTGAGCGAATGAATTACGCATCCAACCCAAAAAAACTTACCCCTTCGGGCAGAAACCCGTTCTGGGCATAAAGGCTGACGCACCAAAGGCTGACTATATCAATCGCTTGGGGTTGAAAATTATCTTCTCGAGCAAAGCTATTGTCTCTCTATAATGTCTGTATTTATATACAGTATATTTTCAGCCTTATACTATTTGTGCTGGTTTACAGCACTTCTTATCCAAAATGATGCTTGTATTGCAGCCATGCTTAAGTTAAAAATAGTTATAAATCAGACAGATGGATGTCTGGCATGGGTAGATATACAGACCCCCGTATATCAATTGTTAATGCGCATGCTCGTTTTGTCACGGAAGAGTTCGATTTAATTCTTTAGTTTCTCCTTCCTTTTCAAATAATTACATCTATTTTTAATCAATAGCGGTGCAGGTAGATACACGGACCCCCGTATATACAAATGTTAGGCTAAAAAGAGAACAAAAGTGGATATAAGCATTTACTTAATATTTCTTGTCACTACGGTGATGCTAATTTTAGTGCCCGGTCCGGCTGCAATCACAGTCGCAGCCCAGGGGGCTTCGCATAACTCTAAGCGAGCATTTTTTGGTGTGCTTGGTGTGGCATGCGCCGATGTCTTATTTTTCGCTTTGTCGGCTACAGGTATCGCCTCGCTAATACTTGCTTCCAACCTAATGTTCTCAGTGATTAAATGGTTCGGTGTGGCCTACTTGCTCTATCTTGGTATCTCGGCCCTATTCAGCAAATCGGGAGTAATTAAGCTTTCGGCAGAAAGAAAAGAAAGCACTCGAAAAAAACTCTTCTCACAAGGATTAGTAGTCCAGCTAGCTAACCCGAAAGCGCTTATGTATTTTACAGCGCTACTTCCACAGTTCATTGATCCGTCGAAGCCTGTGCTGTTTCAAATGCTACTTATGGGCGCGTCTTGCTTATTAGCTGATATTGTTGTGTACAGCGTATTCAGTCGGTTAGGCGATCGCATAGCAAAGCAACAACTTCAATCGTGGGTCACAACACTTATCAATAAGGCAGCAGGTATCACGCTGATATCAACTGGCATCAAAATGGCTTCATTGGAATATGGAAAATAGCCTAACAAATAGCTCCACCGGACAAAATACTCGCTGCGCTCGCATTTTTCCTGTGAGCTAGGCGTTAGTTTTTAAACAGTCTTAAAATTTAGGTGCAATATGAAATATGGAAAATTTCTTATCCTTCTGGTTGTAGCAATATCAGTCGTAGGGTGTAGTGGAAAAATAAGACCGTATAAAAAAAGCAGGTGAAGGGATAGAAGGAAAATGGATCACCCCAGGTTATAAAGAAGAAGGCTATTTAGATGAAAAGCTGAGTGAAGGCGTCTATTGGATCGAGTATTTTGCACATGGAACACGTGGAGGCTATGGCGATCCAATTCCTCAAGTAATGGAATTTGCTCATCAAAGAGCACGTGAGCTATGTCCAGCAGGCTATTTAGAAGAGTTCAAAGTGATTCCTACTACTGAAGCTAGGTTTCCAGCATTAAGATGTGAAATTCTCGGATGCGCAGGCATGCGTATGGTGAGTGGCAAGGTTACTTGCAAAAAATAGTATTTCCATTTTGGTAATAAAAACTAACAAGAAAAGCCACCCGACGCATACTGCGCGGCTGCTTTAAGCGTTATGTCTCAGGATACTGTAAATGAAAGTCTCATTATCATCAGAAGCATGTCAAGGAACTATAGAAGAGGCATTTCTTTGGAGCTTCCTTGTTGCATTCATATGCCTAGTTTCTAGTGCAATGGTTATTCTTTCTGACGATAATCCTAATAACACCCCAGGAAGAGGCTACTCTCTTTTCAATTGGCTCTGGCCTGTAAGTATCTTATTTTCAAGCAACAACCTCAGTGAAGAAGGACGATTGTGGCGACCACTACTTATCGTATCTATTCTGTACCTAATAGCCGGTTTTTATATTGCAGATCAATGGGGTATCTGTGTTGATGGAACATAACAAGAAAAGCCATCCGACGCATACTGCGCGGCTGCTTTAAGCGTTATACGTAATTGCACATGAAAGACGATATGGATGTTAAAAAACAGGCCTGTGTTCTAGCTAAAGCCCTTATCGAATCAGATATCGAATATCTAGATAAGGTGATTCAGCTTTGGAAAATTGGAAATAGTTTATATGGGCAGTGTTGGGGTACTGAATTTCATGTTTTTGGGGTCATTGAATCAGATACAGACCATCTTCCTACCACTGAAGTAAGAGAGCATTGTTCAGCCTCGATGTTAGAAAGTTCAGATAAAGAACTAAAGGAATTAATAGCTTTCTATCGTGAAAGTGTAAAAGAGGCTTGTAATGCAATACTTGCCAAACATCACAACGTATAACAAGAAAAGGCATCCGACGCATACTGCGCGGCTGCTTTGAGCGTTCGGCTAAATAGAGAATTCGTGCATGGAAATATTATTGGGCGTACTGGCCAGTTTAGCAGGTGTAGTCGTCGGTGGTGTCTTACAGTACATCACATCTCAGCGAAGTATAGATCGCCAGCATGCTTGGGAACGTTCGCGGCTTGTTCATGAAAAACTAGAGTTGATCGCACAAGTGTCGACGGAGGTAGGTAGTGCTTTGAGCAGCGTCTACTTCAACGCAATAGTTTCCGTAGAGTCTGGTGAGCGCTACAAATCGGACGTGAATATTCCATTTGCCAAGCTAGAAATGCTTCTAGATTTCTATGCTCCAGAGCTAAAAGCTCATTATAAGCAACTGATCGCATTAAGAGATGAGATGGGTAGCACTTTAGCTGATCTGGTATCCGGTCGCTTGCCCATGGTAAAAACAGAAAAGCAGGCGCTTAATGAGAAACTTATAAAAGCTAGCTTTAAGGCATCGAAAATTTGTGAGAATTTAACAGCAGGGGCTTCTCAGCTAGGCCGTCAGTCTCTGGATCTTAAAGCCGAATCGGGTAGCCGAGGGTCTCTAACCCTCAGCCCCCACAACACCCTGCATGCGGATCCGCACAGGGCGTTTCACTGAGAATGGTGAAGCTTGATCCATCCATCGCGCAATTCATAAAGCCCCTGAGATTTTAAGTAAGCATTGGATAATGCCTGATTAA
>NZ_LUTR01000019.1 GCF_001597725.1 Neptuniibacter marinus | reverse complement strand
CTGGTGTGTGGTAACAACAGTTTACCAGTGGATCTCAGGCTTTTTCATTTACCATCCAAAACTATGGGACAGCAATGGCCTCCGGGCTGTTTTTTTTGGTTAATCTCAAAGTTCTGAAGCGATTGGTCGATATAATGATCACAACGTAATATACCAGCTTAAACATCAAGGCTTAGAAAGACGTGTAGATGCTTAGCTGTTCTCGGATTTAGGGCCTTTATGCTGCAATACACTGTCTACGCTGATCTAAATTGTCCTTTCTGTTATGCCTTGCATGAACAGTTACATGAATTCGGCCTATTACCCCAGGTCGATTGGCGTTTAGTTGAGCATGCTCCCGATATTGCTATCTACAATAAAACCGCTGAAAACCAAGCAGAATTAGCGAGCGATGTATTTGTCGTTCGCAGTCGCGTTCCTTATATAGACGTTGCCCTACCGCAAAGAAGAAGTGATAGCCATTTTGCTAACCTCTGCGTCATCCAAGCAGCAGAACATGACCTAGAAAAATCTATTAAATTACGCCATTTACTCTATCGCGCGCTCTGGATCGACGGTTTAGATATAGCCGAGATACCTGTTATCTATGACTGTCTCATCGCAGCAGGGTTACCTGCAGAAGTGACAATAGAAGAAGCACAAGAAAACCTTTTAGCCCAATGGCAACAAAGTTGGGAAGATGGCAACTTCAACTTAAGAATTCCAGTGATCTGTAGTTCAGATGGCCGAACCTCTCTTGGTTTACCTAGCACTGATGATTTGAAAGCGTTCTTTAAAGGCGAAGAGATCAGTACACTAGAGATTCGTGGCGAAGTTAAAACGAAACCTCTACAGCAAACCATCGCAATCTACTGTGACCATAATATAGAAAACATTTGGCCTTTAATCGCCTCTTTACGTAACGACTACAATATTCTTTTACCCTCAAACCGTTCAGAATTGAACCAGCTGCTACATAAAGATCACCCTGCATTATTAATGCTAAGTACAGAAAATCAATGGGATAGCATGTTTTCACTATGCAGGGACGTCACAAGTAACCAAGACGATTTATCTATCCCTGTCGCGTTCATCAATCAAGAAAACGATGATCAGCGTGAGCTAGAAGCTTATAATGCTGGCGCATCTGATTTTATGTACCTGACCCGCCCAGCCGCTGTTTTACAATCCCGCATACAGATTCTAATGCAGATGAAGCAGTCCCAAGATAAGCTAGCCCGTTCAGCGCGTATAGATGGCCTTACTCAAGTGAATAATCGTCGCGAATTTGACCGTAGCATTGACGCTGAATGGCGCAGGGCACAACGCTCTAAACGCAACTTAGTGCTTCTTATGCTCGATGTAGACCACTTCAAATCCTTTAATGATCAATATGGACACTTAGCCGGTGACGGCTGCTTAAGAACTATTGCGCAGGCGATAAAAAAAACCATTAAACGGGCTGAAGATTCTGTTTATAGATATGGTGGTGAAGAGTTTGCAGTTATACTCCCAGAAAGCACTCTGGAAGGAGCAGATATCCTTGCTGAAAAGGTTCGTGCAAATATTGAAGCCTTACAGATCAAACATCTAAACGCTGGCGACAAAAATATTGTGACAGTTAGTATTGGTATTGCGAGCTGTAAACCCTCTGAAGATATCTGCCCGAACGACTTAATCGAACAGGCAGATAGAGCACTCTATAAAGCTAAAGAACTGGGCCGGAATAGAGTTATCCTCAACACCTAATACTAGAGTTCCGGCATAGAAATAAAGCCAGGTAAGGCTTTAATGCGGTTTATCCATGCCCGAATATGTGGGTAACTTTCTAGGGAAACACCCCCTTCATGGGATAAGCCTACATAAGGCATCACAGCACAGTCAGCAATTGTTGGGCGATCTAAAGCTAACCATTCATGCTCAGTCAGTTGAACCTCAAGAATAGGTAAAATTTTAGCCGCAACGGCTAATGCACTTTCTTTATGCAGATCGAATCCAAACTTATCCACAAGCCGTGCAGCACCTGGGCCATTCTGTACCTCATTCGCCGCCGTCGACAGCCACTGTATAACTTCAGCTTGCTCAGCAGGCGTTTTAGGGTACCAACTTTCATCAGCATATTTCCCAGCAAGATAAACCAAAATAGCTTGGGAATCTCTTATCACAACCTCCCCATCAGTTAAAACAGGAAGCTCCCCTAATGGGTTTAAGTCAATCACTGGTGATTGTTTATGCTCACCGGCCATAAAATCGACGGGAACTAACTCTAGTTTAATACCCGCTAATGCAGCAAATAAACGGGCTTTGTAACAGTTACCCGATAACTCAAGATCATAAAGCTTCATGTTAAATCTCCTTGTTTTATTACCCCGAGTTCTAGCAGCTGTTCCTCACTAAAACGAGGTGTCAAATATTGTGAACAGTTCCAATCAAAAGCTTCCAACTCAATCTCGATGACAGATTCGACTCGCTCCTTTTCACTGCAATAGTCCATAACCGGCTTTAACCGCTCGGATAGGTCATCAAGAAAATGAATACGCATTCGGCCTAAAATTTTTAACCGGCGCTTATTAGCGTAGTCTACTAAGAACAACGCCACCTTATTGTTATGGGTGCTATTACCAAGCGTTTGATATTGAGAATTACCTCGATAATTAGCAAAGGCTAAGCATTGATCGTTAATGATTTGTAAAAAGCCGAGAGGGCCGCCTCGATGTTGAATATATGGCCAATCATTTTCAGAAACCGTTGCCATATAAAAACTATCCCGCTGCGCTATAAAAGCACACTCCCGTTCCCTTAAACGATCAAAGTCTGGCATACGCCCACGCATCTGCTGCATTTTTTCAAAACTGCCAAAATGCTGCTGTATTGATTCTACGGCGGGGGTGAATGTTAATTCACTAAAACGGTGGGCCATCGATCTCTCGTTTACTTTATTAGGTTAAAGTCATTATTGTTCATTCATTTATAGCAATAAATAAAAATAAACGACTTTAACTAATGCAATTTTCGCATTAATATAAACATATGAATAAACTTAAAGCGATGGCTATTTTTGTAAAAATTGTTGAAAGCGGTAGTTTAAATGGCGCAGCGGATAAACTATCGATGTCACAATCATCCGTAGTAAGAGCCCTTGCTGCTTTAGAAAATACCTTAGGCGTTCAACTTCTCTATAGAACCACTAGACGCCTGACTCTCACTGAAGAGGGGCGTGATTACTGTCAGCGCTGCCGACAAATACTGCTTGAGGTGGAAGACGCAGAAAATGCACTGACTCAACGGCAAATTAAACCGAGTGGAAAAATACGTATTACCGCCCCCATGACCTTCGGGCGTCTACACCTAGCACCTATTATTAATGACTTTTTAACCACCTTTCCTGAAACCGAGGTTGAGCTTCTACTCCTCGATCGTGTTGTAGATCTTATTGAAGAAGGTATGGATATAGCCTTGCGCATAGGCCAACTCCCCGATTCAACTTTAATTGCTAAACAGATTGGTCATATCCGTTATAAGGTCTGTGCTAGTCCTACATACATTCAAAAAGTAGGTATACCTAGCGCCCCCACTGAACTATCCGAGTACCAATGTATACGGCTTACAGGACTAAAATCGCACTCTGAATGGGCATTTAAAGAGACCGGAAAAGTACACAAAATAAACGTATCGGGCCCTTTTAAAACGAATCATATTGAAACAGCGCTAGATGCTTGCGCCCAAGGGTTAGGCTATTGCCAGTTTTTAAGTTATCAAGTCGACCAGAGAATTGCTTCAGGAGAGCTAACACCAGTACTTGAGAGCTTTGAACCCGATCCTGTACCAGTGAATTTGGTTTACCCTCACTCACGCTTACTTTCATCAAGGAGTCGGTACTTTATTGAATGGGCAGCCCCTAGATTAAAAACACGCTTATCTTTAATCCAAAGCTAAAGGTTTATCCCGCGATAGTCACTTCTCAAAGTATTTTTCCAGAGGTGGAAAACGTTCAATAAGACCTTCACGTCCCAAAGTTTCCATTAGCGCTATGTTCCGCTCAGGGATCTCCTCTGGCGTTTTATAGTGCATTAAAACACGACTCATCTGCCCTTCACGGATAATATGAATAGTGGGGAACGGCGCACGATTGGTCCAGTTACTAATATGATCGGCATCAACGCCAGCAAAGCAGTATTGAGGATGAAAACTAGCCAACTGAAAAACCCCATCAAGACCGGCATCTTCTAACGCATCTTGGCACATATCCAATAGATCAAGAAAGCTATAAAAGTCGATGGCAGTCTCAGTAAAACTGATTAAGCTAGTGGATAGCTCAGATTCTTTACAGTTCTGAATATGCTGTAATTCGTTTAGAAAATCTTGGATTGCAACATCCAGCTCAGTCGCATGTGACACACTAAATCGGATTGCTCGTTTACGCACCTCAGGGGCCGCAAAGGGACATAAATTAAGGCCCACGACTATAGATTCAACCCACTGCTGAGTTAAAGTCGCGGCCTCTTCTGCAGGAAAAGAAAATTTTTGTATATTCATAAAAAGGGATACTACCTCAGCCTATCGGCTGGAGATACTCATACATGTTAAGATATTGGTTTTGATGAAATCTCAGGACAACTGATCTGTGCCCATAAAAGCTGCCCTTACTCGACAAAGTTTTGATACTCGTTGGAAATCACTCCGTCGTCCCTATCAACAGGTCGCCCCCCAACAATTGCGCACTTGGTTTACTGACCACGGCTCTCTGACACAACGTTTGATAAAACTAAGTAAAGGCGACTTTCGAGTTGAAGTGGTACAACAAGGTTGGTTTAGACCCACGCGCTCAGAAGCTAAAGCGCTAAAAATGGATTACCGCCAAGTTGCACTCATTCGAGAAGTTCAACTCATCGGCAATGGCCAACCTTGGGTCTTCGCTCGATCAATTATTCCAGCACAAACACTCAGCGGTGCGGAACGTCAGCTCAGAGTATTAGGCAATCGGTCATTAGGTAGTTTGCTATTCAGCGATCCAACTATGCGGCGTGGACGCTTACAAATATGTCGTTTATCGCTTAATAGTACGGAAAAAGTATGGGCGCGCCGATCTGTATTTTTTCTATCGAAAAAGCCTCTTTTGGTTTCAGAGGTTTTCCTGCCGCAACTTCTGCAGGTAAACTAAACCTAATTAGTATTTTAGTAAACGCACGTCTAATTAACGAATTAAATCGCAGACAACTTTATGGCCTCTGGAACACAAAAAAACGCCCCTTTCAGCGCAGCTAAACTGCGAGCATTTGTACAAATAATGCGTATAAATAAGCCCATAGGCAGCTATCTCCTTCTGTGGCCAGCTTACTGGGCCCTATGGATGGCAGCGGAAGGTATGCCTGCATACGACATCCTCATTATCTTCACGCTTGGGGTTTTTCTTACTCGCTCAGCAGGCTGCGTAATTAATGATTACGCAGATCGCAAGATAGATGGTCATGTTAAACGTACCGCCATGCGACCTATCCCTTCCGGCCTGGTTAGTCCAAGGGAAGCCTTAATTCTCTTTACCATCTTAATGTTGGCCGCATTTGTACTGGTACTCTTTACCAATATAGAAACCATTATTTTATCTTTAGGAGGTTTAGCATTAGCTGTCTGCTACCCTTTTATGAAGCGCTACACTCACCTACCACAAGTAGTTTTGGGCGCTGCGTTTTCTTGGGCTATTCCTATGGCTTTTACCGCAGTGACTGAAAGTGTACCTATTTATGCGTGGTTAATTTATATAGCCAATGTTTTATGGACTATCACCTATGACACTATGTATGCCATGGTCGATAAAGATGATGATCTACGTATAGGTGTTAAATCAACTGCCATACTATTTGGCGATGCAGATAAAGTTATTATAGGGATTCTCCAACTAACAACACTGATTACTCTTGCCTTAGTTGGTCAACAGATTCACTTGGATTGGCCTTACTATCTCGGTTTAATCTGCGCTGCAGGCTTCTTTATTTATCAACAGTTCCTTATCCGTAATCGCGAACGTGATCTATGCTTCAAAGCGTTTTTAAATAATCATTATGCAGGTTTAGTGATTTTTATTGGTGTCGCAAGCCATTATTTCTTAGCACAATCGGATCTTTTTAAGCTATAACTTAGTAATTCAATGCAGTCTGTAATATTTGTGTAACAGTATTGTCTTCTAATAGCCCCGTCGATAAATTGAAATATAAAGGGCAATAACACCATGTCTGATTCTAAAAGCGTACTTATCGTAGATGATGAGGCGCCTATTCGCGAAATGATCGCAGTTGCACTAGAAATGGCTGGATACAACTGTTTAGAAGCGGAGAACGCTAATGAGGCGCACAGCCTGATCGTAGACGATAAACCGGATATGGTCTTATTGGATTGGATGATGCCCGGCACTAGCGGCATTGAATTCGCTCGTCGTTTACGCAAAGATGAAACAACCGCTGATCTCCCCATTATCATGCTAACCGCTAAAGGTGATGAGGATTACAAGATCAAAGGGCTGGAAGCAGGTGTAGATGATTACATCACAAAGCCATTCTCTCCTCGCGAATTAGTAGCGCGTTTAAAAGCGGTACTTCGTCGTACAACACCTAAAGGGATTGAAGAACCGGTAAGCGTCGATGGCCTGACACTTGATCCTATCTCCCATCGCGTAACCTCAGAACAAGATCCTATTGATCTAGGGCCTACAGAGTTTCGTCTATTACAATTTTTTATGACACACCAAGATCGCGCATACTCCCGTAGCCAGCTGTTAGATATGGTCTGGGGAGGCAATGTATATGTCGAAGAGCGTACGGTGGATGTGCATATCCGTCGTCTACGTAAAGCCCTTGGCGCTCGACATGATTATCTGGTACAAACAGTGCGCGGTACCGGTTACCGATTCTCTGCCAATGTAGCCTAACGACTTTTCCGATAGCTTTTATAGGATGTAATATGCAAAAGAACCGTCACTCAATGTTGTCCAATTTAATGGTAGTGAGTGGTGCCTCTTTGACTATAGGACTAATACTAGGCTATCCAGGCTGGGCCACCAGCTTAGGGCTTATTGGCTGGTCTCTCTTGCAAATAAACCGATTCAATAAATTAATGGATTGGTTTCATAAAAATGATGACCAGATCGAACTACCGGAAACCACGGGTCATTGGGGGGAGTTGTTTGATGAGTTATCTCGCGTACAACGTCGCCAACATACGAGAGAAACACGCTTAGGTAACATAATTAAGCGCTTCCAAGATTCAACCTCCGCTTTACAAGACGCTATCATTATTATTGATAAAAATAATAATCTTGAATGGTGGAATAAATCAGCAAATCGCTTACTTGGTCTGGACGATAAAACGGACCAAGGCAAGCCTATAATGAATCTACTCCGTGATCCCCGTTTTGTCCGCTATTACAAACGTGGGCAATATAATGATCCAATTACTTTACCCTCCCCTGCACATAACGATCTTAAAATTCAATATCAGATAACGCGCTTTGGGGACGCTGATCGGCTACTGGTTGCACGGGATATTTCGCGAATTATTCGCCTAGAACAAACCCGTCAGGACTTTGTAGCAAACGCTTCCCATGAACTACGTACTCCTCTAACGGTCATCCGAGGCTATTTAGAAACCTTCTTAGACCAAGACCTCCCTCGACCTCTAATTCGCGGTTTAGGCTCCATGCAGCAGCAAGCACGCAGAATGGAAAACCTCGTGTCTGATCTACTACTGCTATCCAGACTCGAAGCCAGTCATCAGGTCTCAGATGAGCAACCTATTCAAATTCAGAATGTTATTCAGCACATTATGGAAGGGGCTGAGCAGCTAGCTCAGGAAAAAGGCCACAAATTTAGCTTAAATATTGATCCAATACATGATCTTTCCGGTCAAGAGATCGAATTGCATAGCGCATTCTCTAATCTGGTTTATAACGCCGTACGTTACACCCCCGCTGGTGGAAATATTAAAGTAAGCTGGTGGGTGGATGAACAAGGTGGGCACTTTTCAGTAAAAGACAATGGCCCTGGGATAGAATCTATTCATCTTCCTCGACTAACCGAACGCTTCTACCGTGTTGATGAAAGCCGCTCATCCGCCAGTGGCGGAACCGGTTTAGGCCTAGCAATTGTGAAGCATGTGTTGGCTCGCCACCATGGCCAGCTAACCATTAAGAGTAAAGTAGGTAAAGGAAGTACATTTGCTTGCCATTTCCCAGCTGAAAATGTCGGTGTTCGCCCCGAGCCAGGAGAAAACACCTACGAAGAGCAAAAATTGATGGGATTCCAGCAAGTCGAAGACTCTAAGGATAATCAGACTACTCCCTAAATCGTCATCATTGGGTATAGCCTGATAATTGCTTAAGACTCTAACTTTTTCTGATCTAGATCGATCTCAACCCCAGCATGAGCTTCAACCCAGTAAATCGTTGCTCCAACAACCGCCGCAGGCATCAAGATCAGATTTAAGATCGGGATCATCATCCCCAGTTGAATTAAGCCACCAAAACCAATAGACGTAAGTCGATCCGATTTCAGCATCAACTTCATATTTTTAAAGCTGACCTTATTGTTATCCATTGGATAATCGCAGTATTGAATCGCCATCATCCAAGCACCAAACAGCAACCACAAAAATGGTGCAATAATATTAATCACAGGGATAAACGACAGCACTACCAAAAACAATACCCGAGGAAGGTAATAAGCCAGTTTAGATAACTCACGTGCAATAGATCGCGGAATAAGTGCTACCACCGCTTTCCAGCCCTCATCAGTAATCACATTACCTCTTAAACGCTTCTCAACCTTCTCAGACAAGAAACCATTGAAAGGAGCCGCAATGATATTCGCAACTATAGTAAAGCTGTAATAAACCATAACAAAGACTAATAAAGCCATGATCGGCCAAAGAAGATAGTGCAGAAACGATAGCCACTCCCAATCGGGGAGAAAAGCTGAAATCATTTTATCGACCCAACCACTAAACTGGCTAAATAATAACCAAATTGCACCAATAAATAGCACGACATTCGTTAATAGGGGAACTAGCACAAAGGGCCGAATTTGCGGATCAGGTAGCATCTGCAATCCTCGCAGCAGATACCCAGCACCTCTAATAGGATTTCCTTTCATAATCGCCTTTATTAAATTAGAAAATTAATTATACGGATAGCCACTGCCGCGACCATCATAGTCAAACCAGCGCGATTCACATTAAATTCGCGCTTAGTCATATTTATAGTTGGCTTCCAAAACTCGATCAGTGATTTGTAATCTTTGGTTCTACCGGCATACATTGCTAAAGAAACAAGATAAACCAACAACCCACCCAAAAACAAAAACTGCTCTATTATTGCCAGATACATTACTCTCGCCTTTATTTGTTGCTATCAAAGAGGAACTCGTTATTATTTTATCAGTCCCTTAAGAAAGCTAGCCTACCAAAAAACAGTGTTCTCGGCTGCCCTGTATAGGTTATAAAACTTACTTTTTGGTAGGGGTTACTTATTCAGCCGCTGGAGTTGTAAATGAAAGCAATACAGATCAGTCAGTTTGGATCTAATGAAGCCTTATCCTACACAGAATTAACAGAACCAAAACTTAACTCTGGAGAAGTTTTAATAAAAAACCAGGCAGCGGGCGTTAATCCGATTGATTGGAAAACTTGTGGCGGCGGCGGTGCTGCGCCGTTTATTGGTGATCTACCTTTTATCCCAGGCTGGGAGTTTGCTGGCATAGTTGAGAAAGTCGCCAGTGATGTAACAACATTTTCTGTAGGTGACGCCGTTTTTGGGTTTATTCGTTTTCCTGAGCGTGCTGGCTGCTTTGCTGAATATATTGCAGCACCTACTGATCAAATTAGCTTACGACCCAAAGAACTTCCTGTTCACGCGGCGGCGGGTTTAGGTTTAGCCGGTTTAACTGCTTGGCAAGCTCTGTTTGATAAAGGGAATCTACAAGCATCACAACAAGTTGTTATCTTAGCCGGTGCTGGAGGTGTAGGTCATTTAGCCATTCAGTTAGCCCACTGGGCTGGCGCAAAAGTCATTACAACCGCCTCAAGTACAAATCACGATTTCCTGAAATCCCTAGGCGCCGATTTAGTTATCGATTATCACACGCAGAAAATTACTGATCATGTGGAAAATGCTGATCTAGTGATTGACTGCATGGGCGGCGACGTGGGTATTGAGGCGCTTGCTTGTGTCAAACCAGGCGGTACTTTAGTTACATTGCCTTCAGTAACCAAAGATGAAGTTATCGCTGCTGGCAACGCCGCTGGAGTTAAGGTGGAACCAATACGTGTCGAGCCTAACAGCGAACAACTCGATAAACTGGCAGGCTTGTATGTAGATAAAAAGCTGGAATTGCAGTTAGCAAACACCTACCCATTAGAAAACGTAGGAAAAGCCTTTGATGAAAGCCGGACAGGTAAAGTAAAAGGGAAAATCGTCTTAACGATCTAATCCAATCTAATCAAGGTAGATAACCAACTTAGGGGCTAACACTTAGTCCCTGATACATTGATGTTACTTTATCCATGCTTTGTGTGATTTTTTCCGCAGAGCGCATAATCAGCGGTAATAAAGCTTTATTAAAATCCATATCAGAAAGATCTTTAAAACGCTTAAAGTCTTTCTGAATTTTGTTGAGCTCATTTTTTATCTGATCACTGTTTAATTTACTACTCTCTAATACATCCCTATTTTGTTCAAACAACTGTAAGGACTCAATAAAGGGCTCTGAGTAACGGTCGTTGAAACCCCAAGCACGCAATGCATAATGACTACTAACCCGCTGAGATAACATACGTACAAACCCAGCTGTACTGATAAGGTTTCCATATGCACTCTCAGTTTTAGCATTAATCTCAGCAGTAACTAACATCCACTCTTTCAAAAGCAGTTCCGTTTGCACACGTACATTCTCAACGTTCTCCTTTGTTGGTTCTTTTTCGTACAAAGGCTTTACAACGTCCCAATGTTCCGCCGCTTTTCTAAATGCGTCACCGACCGTATCTGGTGTACTGTAAGAAAGCGATTGTTCAGAAGCATGCTTATTAACATATTTAAGTATCTCTGTTTCTGCGGCCTCGTACTCAACGATTGCTGCGTTAAGATCCTGCTCGGCCTTTCTCGCACGCACAGACATACCCACTAAAATATAGTTTTTGAGCATCTCTTGGCTAAGTCTATTTTGATTTGAGGATGAGTTAATAAGTGCTTCAACAGATGTTATTTCAGCAGAAACCACTGTGCTCATAAATAACAAACTCAATATTAAATATTGAAATCCCTTCATAAAAGCAATCCCCTTATCAGGTACAAACTTCGGCCAATAGGTCATCGATCTGATCCAATAACTGGTTTTCAGACCAAGGTTTTGTTAAATATGCAGAGACACCAGCTTCAACTGCTTCCTTTCTATGCTTTTCAGTAGAACGAGAAGTAATCATTATCACCGGCATATGCGTAGTTTCATTACGGTTTCGAATCACTGTTGCTAACTCAACCCCACCCATTCTCGGCATCTCCATATCAGTGATAACCATATCCGGCTGACGTTTACGCATCTGGTTCAATGCATCTAGGCCATCGATCGCGGTCATAACCTCATAACCAGTATCTTTTAATAGTGTCTCAATTGTCTTACGCGCACTTAGGGAGTCATCCACTATTAAGATTCTTGGTAGCTCTAATTCAGCCTCAATCTCAACCATTAATGGCTGCTCATGGAACGCTGAGCGTTTATAACGAATACGGCCGGGTAGATCGACAATCGGAGCCGCCTGTCCATTTGCCAAGATCGTTAATCCGGGTAAACCAGGTAGATCAGGGAGGTAGTCACTCATCTGTTTAAACGCGAGCTCACGATGTGCAATCACTTCTTTCACTAAAACAGCAACCCGTTCACCTTGCGCCAGATTCACAATCAAAACAGGATGAATAGCCTCAGCTTCTAGGTAGTTATAAGCGCGTTCATCAAGAAGATGCTCAAGCATATAAACGGGATAATCATCCCCTTCATACTGAAACATTAGCTCATCACCCTGATGATTGAATTGACCATCTAGTGAGATCAAGCTCTGCTCAATCCCATGACCAGCAAGGGCAAAAACCTGCTTACCGCAACGAACCAATAATGTACGGATCATCAAAGAGCTGGCAGGCATAGCTAAATGAAGCTCTGTACCTTCTCGGCTATGAGAAGAAATATCTAAGGTGCCTTGTAAACGTAGGATCTGCTGATAGACCACATCCATGCCAATACCACGGCCCGACAACTGGCTAATCTCTCCACGGGTAGAAAAACCGGGAATCAAAATCAAACGATTAATCTCATCATCGGTGAGCTCTAAGCCCGCCTCAATCAACTCTTTCTCTTCAGCAACCGCTAACACGCGCTGCGTATTAATCCCATCACCATCATCCCTACACTTCACATCAATCATGGCATCTTGGAGTGAGAATGTGAGCGTAATACAACCCTCTTCAGGCTTCCCTCTTTGGGCCCGTAAACGAGGGGTTTCAATACCATGATCAACAGCATTACGAATGATATGTAGTAATGGGTCAGCTAACTGGTTCAAGATAAAACTATCAACCAGTGTATCTTCACCTTGGATTATGAGGTTGGCTTTTTTATCAGTTGCACGGCACGCCTGACGTAATATTCGTTGCAAACGGGAGGCAATCGTTTTAACTGGAACTAATCGAGTACTTAAAACATTATCGAGGGTTTCTTTCTGCAGACCTGATTGGGCTATATGCAATGAACTCAAACTCTGTATACGCCCTTCCATCTCTTGTTGAATCTCACGTACATCGGCAACCGCTTCTTGCACACGGGAGATGGTGGTATGGATTTCGTTATAGCGATCCATCTCTAATGGATCAAAATCGTCAGAGCTTTCATCAAGCTCCGATTGCGTATTAATCTGCTCCTGAAACTGCTGCTCAAGCTCAAAAAGTACACGCTGTAATATACGGTGACGCTCGCGGTTAGTTCGTGTAAATCCTCGAAGTTGAGTAACCTCTTCATCAAGCTGTGTATTCAAAGTGCTGGATTCACCCGCCAGACGAAACAGGTTATCCAAAATAGATCGAGGAACACGGAAAACTGGCGATTCATCTAGCGCATTTTCATTTGCGGCTTTATCGTCAGAGGGTTGAGGTTGATCCGTCAGTCTTTGCTCAGCAACAATAGAGGCACCCTCAATGATGGATGAGCTGTCTTGCTCTAGGGCCGGCAAGCCTTCTGTTTTGAGTCGATAATCCCAATCCATTATTAACTGTAAAACCTGCAAAGCATTATCCGGTACAGCCGTCCCCTCTATAACACTTTCTGACATTGCCGCCAGACAGTCAGCCGCTTCAAAAAGATCATTTTTTAGGGAACCTGAGGGTAACTGATCAGCCCCTGTCAGGTACTCCATTACATCTTCAAGCCGATGCGCTAAGTTTGCCACGCCTTTAATACCCGCCATATTTGCCAAACCTTTTAGGGTATGTACGGCACGTTGGGCACTGCGTAGAGCCTCTTTATCTGAATCGGCAAAGGTTTTCTGTATATTATTTAAGAAGTCATCCGATAAAGTTGGAAGCTCATGATGAAGCATATCAAGGAGCTGAGGATCTATATCTTCTGATTCCTGCAACTCTATATCATCTACACCCGCTGTTTCTTGCTCTATATCTCCACTACTTTGCAATGAGGCTAAAGCTAAAAGCCCCATGATAAAAGAAGCTTGCTCCACTGTAGGTCGACAAGGTAACTGAGTATCAACATATTGATCGAGTAAGGTTTGTTGACGTTCATATACACTAATATCAACAAAATACTCTTGTAGACCGGTCAAACACGCATGTATAGATTCACTCGACTCGACAGTGAGCGGGATAGTATTTTCAATCAAGTAATCTAAGTTGAGTATTAACCCCTCCACCAGCACTTTCGCACCAATAAGGTTTATCGTATCTAGTGCACGAATAACCGTAGCTAACAGATCGCGGGACTCATCGAGCAATTTAGAGTTGAGTGAGTTCTCTTGCCATTGCTCAGCTAAACCGGTTACTGATTGAGAGAGCATATCAATCACTGCCGGCTCAATTTTCGGCCCTTCTTCCTGCAACAGCGTAAAATCAATCGAACAAAAGCTAGGTGGTTCAGGTAAAGGCTGGCTAGCTTCTAATGGAAGATCTGACTCGACCCCTCCATCTAAATTTTGAGATTCTAGCGGCTCAATCACCTCTTTAATTAACGCTAGTGGTTCAACACTTTCGCCCTCATCCATCTCATTCGCAACGAAGGTGCCTGAGTTCAAACGTTCTAAATCTTGTTCTAAGAGTTCACTTAAAAACTCAGTATCTTCACTAGCAACGGGCTCAGGCCAATCCTGATCGGTCATAAGGGCGAGTATAGGTGCAATCATGTCAGCTGTAGGCTGTGACAATAATCCTAAAATCGCTTGATTGAGCGCGGTTGCACAAGGTGCTGAATCCGTATCGCTTAATTGGGCTAATAACTCCCCATAAAGCGCCAGAAGATCTGAGAATCCTGACCAATCATGCTCAGAATGGATATCGATCTGCTCATAAAACTTTTCAGTATGTTCCTCACTAAAGTAAGGAAGCGCTGCCGCCATATCCGTTAATAGAGCAAAAAGGCCAGGGAAAGCACTTTCAACCACTGGTGAAGGAGCAAGAGAAGACTCGGATGATGGCTGTTCAACAGTTTGATCCGGCGTCATATCTAGGTCTAGATCAACCGATGACGGGATAGGCGTGTCCAATAACTCAGCATCGGCACGCTCCGAATGATCCAGCTCATCGACACTATTTAACTGCCGACAGTCAAGTTCCAGCAGCTCAAGCAAAAATCCACTGTCCTCTTCGGGTAAAGGTTCAGCCCAAGCTACATCCTGTAAACAGCTGACTAAACCTTGTGCCACTGTTGATGCGTTACCATCAAAAACTCCATCCAACTGTTCCGCTAAACGGTGAATAACAGAGTCTACCTGTTTAATATGCTCCTCAGGCTGGGATTCTAATAATTCAGCATAAAGTGCTAAAAAATCGGCTAATCCTGGCAGATCGTGCTCGCTGAACTGGTCAACATATTCATACAACTCGACGATCAACTCAGTCAGCGGCAACTCCATCTTTAGACAGAGTTTTTGTTTTGCATTCAGCCACTCGATGGCTAGTTTAGGATCAAACATTGATCTCTATCCTATTAGTGTTCAGTCGTGGCCAATTTAAATACACTGATTGATTTCTGCAGTTCTTGGGCCGCATCTACCAATTCATCAGACAGTTCAGCCTGCTGGCGCATCTCAGCATTCGTCGCTTGGGTCGTTTCATTAATGCTTGTCGCACGTTCACGAAGTTCCTCTGCCACTTTAGCCTGTTTAACTGAGCTGTGTGCAATACGCACAACAGAGTCAACCAAGGTTTGTGTAGTGGATCGTGTTTCACCCATACGCTCACCCGCTTCCTCGGCAAGACGTGTACCTTCAACAACGTCACTAATTACATTATTGATTACATTGATAGTGTCCGCTGTCTCTAACTGAATGTTGTTTACTAGGGATTCAATTTCAGAGGTTGCTTCACGGGAGTTCTCAGATAAACGCTGTACCTCATCTACCACTACCATCAAGCCTCGGCCTGCTTCACCAGCCGATGCCGCATGCATACTCGCATTCAGTGACAATACGTGAGTACGTTCTGAGATGTTGTTGATCAGGTTTACGATACCGCCGATCTCTTGCGAACGCTCACCTAGGCGTTTGATACGTTTTTCCGCCTCATGGATGGTCTGCCGTATTTTATTGATACTATCAATTGTTTGAGATACAGAATCCATGGCGGTTTCTGATGTTTTAATCGCTTTCTGAGAGGCGTTATTTGAGATCACCGCTAGCTTAGAGATTAACTCCATCGCTTTAATGGCAGAATCAAGACCATCCAGCGTTTCACCGATCTCCTCTTTCTCTCGTTCGGCATAACTAAGGACTGTTTCTGACTGTGACTTAACCTGTACAGATGCAGTGTTTACACGGCCGGAAACCACATTAACTTCGAGCAGTACTGATTCAATCGACTCAACTAGTTGGTTAACGGAGTCAGATATCGCACCCGTCACATCTTCAGCTACAGGTACTCGCACGGTTAGATCTCGTTGAGAAATTTGGAATACGTTTTGGATCAAAGAGATAATTGAGGCGTTTAGGCGTTTGTTTTCCGCCTCTTTAACTTGTAGCGCATTCTCTTTCTCTTCAAGCATGCTATCCAATACAACAGATAGCTGACCAAGCTCATCTTTACTATCTAGTTTACTTCGTGCATCGACTTCGCCTTTACGTACACGGTCAATCGCATTCTGTATTTTACGCAGTGGATCAATTACACCATATTTTACGATCGACATTGATACCGCTAATGCTGTGATCATCAAACCCATTGAGACGAAGAAGTATGTTGCCATCTCTTTCGTATCATCTAGCTGCAAGTTGTCATTCTGAACTTTATATTCAGCAGCTAACTCGGTTACTTCATCAATTTTTGGTGCGAGTTGAGAAATAATGATACGAAGTTCTACAAATTTAGCATGTCCGATTTCTGTCGCTTTACTTAACTCATCAAACAAACTCGCAATGGTATCGATGTTCTTTATTATGGTATTACGTCGGGTATTAAAAGGAAGTTCGTTAAGTTCGGCTGTTAGGGTCTGTATTGTTTGATTAACTTGATCAATCACAACAACATTGCCATTAGTTGCTATATATTCATCAATCATTACTCTTACTTTATTAAATTGCTCGCGCATATCCGCGTTTAATACATCCACTAAGGGCGCGGTTTCCCACACAAGGGCACGTAATTCTTGGGCCAAACCTCCTTCATCTTGTCCTAGCCCCACTTGCATGCTGGCTTCAGATGCGTCGTAAAAAGTATCTTGGTACTGATCTATAATGGTCTGGAATTGCTCAACAAGGGCTTTATCTTCATCTGTACGTAAGTAAGATTTTAAACTGAGAATATCTGCATCAACCGTTCCCATGATGTCGTTATACATGGTTAGCTGGTTCATCTCTTTTTCAGCTTGGAAACTTTTTTCCTGATAGCGCGCTTCAGAAACATTAGTTTGAATACGACCAACTAAAAGTAGGAAGTCATTCAACTGCTGTGAACGTGCCTGTGCTTTTTCTTGCAGAACGATTGTCTGATAGTAAGAAGCACCCATAAAGATCAAGCCCGCGCACAGTAATGCCAACGCAATGGCAAACTTAATCGGTATCCGTACGTTCTTAAACTCCCAAAACGATTGCATAGATCTAACTCTCCGTACTTTTTAGAACTGTTTCTTTAAGGCTAGAAATAGAAGCCGATGATCGACTTCAAACCATTTATTTTTTTTATCGCTGTAAACATGACATACAGTGTTTTCTATAATTTCAGGTAGCCCTATGGCCACCTCATCTAGCCGTTCAGGGTCGACAACACTTTGCGGCGGAGACTTTAAAAGGATCCCTACCGTGTTGGGATGGTCATCTATCAACAAAACCCAATCTTGAGCATCTTCCTCTTCATCTAATACCCGTAAATATTTATTCAGGTCATACACTGGCACCGTTTCTCCGCGATGATTAATAAAGCCTGAAAACCAATCTGGCGTTGACGGTACAGCACAAATCGCTGGAGATTTTACAACCTCAGCTCGTGTCTGTTCAGATATTAAAAGTGGGCAACTACCCACTTCAAACCCATGCCTGATTTGATGAAACTCGGAACTACTTTCTTGATCAATACTTGTTTGCTGAGTATCCATCATTCCACTCTGTTAAGTCAGTGCATTAATCTGCGCAAGCAGGTCTTCATCCGAAAATGGTTTAGAGACCATTGCTGAAGCACCTTGAAGTTGAGCCCAAACCTTATCGGCTTCCTCTTTTTTACTCGAAACAAGCACAACAGGAATATTCTTAGTGGCCTCATCTGTAGTGATCTGCCGACAAGCAGAGAAACCATCCATCTCAGGCATTACTATATCCATAAAGATCAAATCTGGTTTTTCATTCTTTGCCTTATCTAAGCCCTGCTTACCATCACTGGCAACAATGACCTCAACACCACAACCTGCCAACACTGTACATATATGCTTCTGTTGAACAGGATCATCTTCAACTACAAGAACTTTTTTCACTGACTGTCTCCAATATCATTAAGCTTTTTGAAACTCATCAACCCAATTAGATACCCTGCTGATAACCCTTTGGAACTCGTCATGCTCTATCGGCTTGGTTAAATAGGTGGAACAACCGGACATGATTCCTTTAACCTCATCCATAGGTGAGGTTTTAGACGTCAGCATAATGATTGGGGTTTTCTTTAATTCTGAATGTTTTCTCATTTCTGCACAGGTTTCAAAACCATCAATACCCGGCATTACTACATCCAGAAAGATAAAATCATAAGAATTATTCGCGACTTTTTCTAAAGCCTCTTCACCTGTTGCTGCAAAGTGGACATTAACTGGCAAAGAAAGCTGTTGCAGTTCTGAGTCTAACGCTTGCTGCATAATTTCATTGTCATCAACAACCAACACTTGAAAGCCATTACGAGTGGAAGAAAGCTCTTCAGCTTCGGTCTCCACATTTTCATACTTGCTGAATTTATTCTCTTCAACCGTTTCGGCAACGGGACATTCCATATCCTCATTTTCACTTGTCATTTTATCTAGTGTTCGTAGAACACGTGAAGAGACAAGTGGATAACCAAGGTATGCATAACTTTTATCGGCGGGTCGACCCCGACCGACTAAAATTAATCGTGAGTGATAGCTAGAAGGAAGGTTTAAAAGCTCAGGATGGTCATTTAGATTAAAGCCGAATACCAGCATTAAATCAGGTAGGTTATTAAAATCAGGATCAACAAGGATATAGCGTGTTTGTTTGGAAAGTTTGAATATTTTTTCCAGCTTTATTCGCTGGTCTTCAGGAAAACCTATGGAACCAATCTGCATTCTAGCCCCCTACCCTAATAGTAATAGAGGGTCGGTTCACATCATAGTGAATAGCTCGATAGGCTGAAATGGTATAGGTAAAACCGCAGGCACTATTATAGGTAAGCCCAACATTAAATTTATGCTGAGATGGCTTAATTAAGACTGCAGAATTATAACTTAGTGCATCCGATGCACTAATATTGAAATTTTCTACTACCATAAGTACGCAATACCAATAGTACAACGTTGTTTCGCCCGAGCGGCTATGCTTCTGCCAGCCCCATCCATTATCTCTTTATTATTTTTAATGACGTCTTATGCGCCCTTACTACACTGTACAGCTTTTAGACAGACAAGCAAATAAAGCATTTCTAAACAGCTATTTAACTTAATAGAGAAAAGAAACTTTGTAAATTAATAAGCCAAAAAAAAGCGAACCCAATGGTTCGCTTTATATGTTTATTGTGGTTGCGTTGAGCAAAAGAATTGCTGCTGCCTCATTAATAATCGACAACCTTCCCCTCGAATATCTCTCCCCCAACAACTTTCTCTTGCCCACGTCTTGTCATCGTCTGAACGTTTTTCATTGTATGCGGGTACATCTTTACAAAAATCTGGACTCGGTGCCGCATGCTTTAAACAGGCATTTAAAAATTTCCCGTGCTTAACAGTACAAGCAAAGCCAGAACAGTGATCAAAACTACTCAATGTTTGCTCTAAACACGCTTGTTGATCATTCTCTTTACCAAAAGCGCCCCCCTGCTCTTGAAACAACTGCGTTTCTTCCGCTAGTTCTTTATTCCACTCAGGCAACCAATAATCCTGTGTTAACCATGCACCAAATATGCCTAGAACAATCAACAATATAATGCCCCAAACTAACTTTTTAATCATTTTTTAAATCCTTTTTGAGGGCGCCATAAAAGGCCTTTCATACATAAAAGCAAGCCAATAATTGATAACAACATCATGCCATTGACAAGCAAAGGGTAACGAGCCATTAAGGGAATAAATGGATGTTTTTCCTGAAGATCACATTCACTAATTTGGTAATTATATGATCCCCCTTGCTTAATACAGGCATCAACGGTGGACTGATCTATAAAAAATACTGTCATCAGAATAAGTGCGGGGAGCACAAGAAATACTAGACCTATTTTTAACATCTACTACTCGCTATCGCATATACCCAAATTACTATATCCGCCGTTATGTGCCAGCTCTCTTAGTTCTGCAAGTGCTTCTCTGCGAGGAAGGTCGTCCTGTAGGATCTCGATAATATCCGCATGAAAGTCATCTTCTTGAATCATAAGATCATGAGTATTGATATAACGTACAAGCTCTTCATCTGAGATTTGATCATCCGCATTCATCTCTATAAATGTTGCTACGGACTCACGAGACATATTGGAGACATTTAATACTTCTCCAGCATCAGCAGAAAGCACTGTATTTAATGTGGAAAATAACGCCACGATAGCGTCAAGTGCTGGTGATGCCCCATACATATCGAATTTATCAAGATCGGGCATGTTGGCTTCAACATTATCCAACTGAACGTCAAAGTTCATTTTAGCGCCGCTATTGTTGAGGTGATCCCACACTCCATCAAGAATCTGACGCATTTTGGCTAACTCACCAAACTCCATCAAACGAGCAAACAATGCAAAGTTAGGAAACATACGCTCAGACATCGCGGCGCAATAAGCAGCTAGTTGCCAATCTTTAAGATCGTAAAACTCTTTATCAACACGCGGTTCGGACATGTAAATCACCAGATCTATGGGAAAGTGTGTATTGTACCGATTTTATGATTATTTGCAGCGTAATATGACCCTACTAATCATTCTATTCTCTACTTAGTTAGACTAAGTAAAAAGAGACAAATTCTGTCGCTGTAAAATCCACCGAAAACCGTGTTTATCTTCACGTTATTATTTATAAAAAAAACATGTCTTAACCTTATAAATGAGACAATTATCAGTAAAAGATGATCTGTTATGTATAAGCTTGTTATACTTTAGAAAGGGGCTTTATCTTGATAGACAGTGAGGTGTTTAGTTGAGTTCGTTTAATCTACTTAAGTCGATTGCGGAAGCGCATGGAAGCTTAAGAAAATCTGAGCAGAAAGTCGCTGACTTTGTGCTGGGTAACCCTAATGAGGTTATCCATATGCGTATTGTTGATTTAGCTTCAGAAGCGAATGTCAGTGAACCTACTGTTGTCCGTTTTTGCCGTGCACTCAACTACGACGGTTTTCAGGATTTCAAGCTAACTTTAGCTCAAGGCTTAGCGAGTAATACCAATTACGAGCAGTTTTCACTGAATACCAAAGATACAGTGATGGAGTTCAAAGAAAAAATCTTTGATTCCATGATCGGAAACCTCCTTAATATTAAAGAGCAGCTCGATACAGAAACGGTAGAAGCTGCAATAAATAGCCTAACAAAAGCACGCCGAGTTGAGTTTTACGGTTTTGGGGCATCAGCACCTGTATGTACAGATGCTGCTCACAAGTTTCACCGTTTAAAGGTATCTAGCACTTCTTATTCCGACCCTCATATGCAAGCAATCTCTGCCGTCTCTCTTGATGAACGAGATGTAGTGGTCGCAATTTCACAAACGGGGCGAACAAAAGACCTGCTACATACCGTCAACTTAGTCAAAGATACAGGAACGACGGTTATATCCCTTTGCCCAAGTAATACTCCGCTTGCAGAGGCATCAACCATATCTATCCATATTGATTTAGAAGAAGATAAAGACCTAAGTACCTTAATGTCATCACGGGTATTACATTTGGTTGTCATTGATGTTTTAGCTGTAGGTGTAGCCATGAAGTTAGGCCCCGGTTTAATTGATCACCTAAAAACGATTAAACGCAGCCTGCGCTCTTTACGCCAAAATGACAAACGCCCTCTTCTACGGAAACCATCAAACTTTCCGGAAAGCGAGAGGTAATGACTGAATAACACTAATCCATGGGATATAACCTTACTTTTATCCCATTTTTTCACCTTTCTTACATCTTTCCTTCATCTCCCTGAAACAACCTATTTTTATTATGAGCCGTCTCTTTAGATGTGCCATTCAACCTAAAACTATTTGAAATTTAGCGTCAGCTATAATAAAACTAGTTCAAGGTTGTTTTTAAACAGGGTTTGAGATCCATTAATATCTCATGCTCAATCACTAGTGCCCCTCATTGCGGTACGTAAATAATACCGACCGATGGGCCTTCTGACCGTTAGGATAAGATCAGGAGCTATTATGTTGAGAAATACCGAAAACCTAAATGAAGTACAAACCGAAGTCTTCGACCTTTTAGTAGGTTTTGAAGAAGAGGAAAAGTTATCTCGTAAAAAACTAGCATCAAGGCGAGCTTTAAAAGCACGCAGAGCGATTGAACAACGTTTTGAAGAGAAAGAGCTTGCTGCACATATTAATGAGTGTTGGTTTGGAAGTTAATAGAATTTAATACGCCAGTTCTTTGAACTGGCGTATTTCGTTAACGCTTCGCTTACCTCTAGCTACTTAATACTCTGGATAGAGAATATTCAGGGGTATAGATCGGCTGCCTTCAACAACAATCGCACAATGCTTACGCTTAAGCTTGCGTGGTTCAGTTACACCACATGAGTGCGCGATTATCTCTACTTCGTGCACAAGATGATTGTGATAATTAGCTACACGGTCCGCTTTCACTTCGGGCACTAAGCCTCGTTGTAAGTCTGGATCATGAGTTGTAATACCTGTAGGACAAGTATTTTTATTACACTGCAACGCTTGTATACAACCTAAGGCAAACATAAAACCACGCCCTGTCACCACAAAATCAGCCCCCATACATAAAGCAGCAGCCACATCCGTTGGGTTGATTAATTTACCTGAAGCAATAACACGGACACGATCCCGCAAATCATGGGCCATCAACTTATTCACCAATATAGGTAAACTTTCCCGTAAGGGTAAACCTACGCTATCCATTAAAGGCATAGGCGCCGCCCCAGTACCCCCATCAGCACTGTCTAAAGTAATAAAATCCGGTGCAGATTCTAAGCCTCTCTCTAATATGGCTTCACAAAACTCATCCAACCACTCAGTATTACCTAAGACCATTTTAAAGCCACATGGCTTACCCGTCACAGAACGAATACGTTCAATCATATCCAAAAGGTCTGAAACAGACGCCACGTCTGGATGACGATTAGGGCTAAGTGAGTCCTCACCAACAGGGATCCCACGAACAGCAGCAATCTCAGCAGTTACCTTCTCAGCAGGAAGAATTCCACCCTTACCCGGTTTAGCTCCCTGACTGAGCTTAATTTCAAACATTTTAACTTGCGGAAGCTCCGCTTTTTCTTTCAACTTCTCTTCTGAAAGTTTGCCATTGCTGTCACGTAGACCATATTTAGCAGTGCCCACCTGATAAACAATGTCACAGCCTGAATCTAAGTGAAAGGAGGATAACCCCCCCTCTCCGGTATTCATCCAACAACCCGCCTTTTTCGCCCCCTGCGCCAATGCCTGCACAGCGGGTTTTGACATAGCCCCGTAGCTCATACCCGAGATATTAAAGAAAGAAGGGGCATCATAAGGTTTATCGCAATAAGGCCCTATTCGCAGGCTTTCGGTCTGAACAGCATCTTCCTGAAGCATAGGGAAAGCACAGTTCAGAAAGTAATAAGTACCTGGGATTCTTAAATCACGAGTCGAACCAAACGCGATAGTACTATCGACATTTTTCGCTGCTCTATACACCCACGATCGCTGCGCTCTATTGAATGGCATCTCCTCACGGTCCATCGCAAAGAAGTATTGGCGGAAAAACTCCCCTATATGTTCAAAGAGATATCGGAACCGGCCAATCAATGGATAATTCCTACGGATAGTTTGTTTCGTTTGGTGTTTATCAATCTGATAAAGCACAAAAGCAGCAACCGCAAGAATTACAAAGATAGACAAAAAGGCAATACCAACAAATGCAATAAAGTTGATTGCAAAGTTAGTAATAGGGTCATTCATGCTATAGGCCTCCTATAGACACAGCAGTGAGCCCTTAATGGGCATTATTATATGTTTTTATGAGGTTACAACTTCAGAGTAAATAGTTCAGCTAAGAATTTATCGCTATACAATGTAGAAGTCCGCTTTATGAATCAAGTAATACCCCTTCAAAATGTAGTAAATTATTACCAAAAACCTTCAAGTTCTTCCTTTTTCAGCGATAAAGCGCTTAATTCATTGATTTTCTCTCCTGATATTTGCAAAACCCCTTAGGGTAGATGTATGGTACGTCGCTCTTCGTATTTATTAATACTTTAAGGCTAGAGTTGTACGAAAATATTAAATTCAAGATCCTTAATAAATAAAGTTCTGCTTTCTGTATTTTCCCTAGAGATACTTGTTTTCTCAGGAAAGTGCCCTCATGTAATTATCTATAACAGATAAAACGCAGAACAAACCAACTTAGACCTACCTAAATTGGTTTTATTTAGCCGAATTAATAAATTCAATATATAAGCTCTGATTGTTGCAACCAAAAAGTGGAAGATCCGATTCATGACCAATTTGCCTGATGTAACCAGTAATCAAAATCCAGAGATCCATGGTTCTCTAGACTGGGTGGGCATGAATGGGATTACCGTCCCATTGCAGTTCGAAGACAATAAACTTGGCGTCAATAACATTGAAGCACGTGTAAATACTTACGTTAACTTGGTTAATCCCAAAGTTAAAGGTATTCATATGTCACGTCTCTACTTAGCGTTAAGCAACTTTTTTGAGAACCAAACGCTGAATGTACCTGCCTTAACTGAGTTTTTATCGCACCTACTCGATAGCCACCACGATATCAGCACTCAAGTGTTTCTAAACTTTGAGTTTGATTTCTTAATTAAAAGAGATGCACTAAAAAGCGATAACAGCGGTTGGAAAAACTACTCAACAACGCTAAGAGCAACACTTACAGGCAATGATGTAGTATTAGAACTTGCAACTCGAGTACCATACTCCTCAACCTGCCCATGTTCTGCTGCCCTATCTCGGCAGTTGCTACAACAGGCCTTTACCGCTGATTTTTCAGATAAAGGCGCTCTGAATATTGAAGATGTAGAAAAATGGCTACTCTCAGAGAAAGGTTCCTTTGCTACACCTCATAGTCAGCGCAGCCAAGCAACCGCTTGGGTTAAACTAAATAAAGAGATGGGCGCTTTCCCATTAACAGATCTTATTGATCTAGTTGAAGGAGCACTAAAAACACCTGTACAGACAGCTGTTAAACGTGCCGATGAACAAGAGTTTGCCCGTTTAAATGGACATAACCTGATGTTCTGTGAAGATTCTGCTCGCCGTCTTAAGCAAGCACTTAACAGTCAGACACAGTACTCCGATTTCTGGCTAAAAGTGGAACATTTCGAAAGCTTACACGCCCATGATGCAGTTGCTTTAGCCTCTAAAGGTGTCGAGGGTGGTTACAGCCCTGCAAATTACACTTAACCTTTTCTTAAATTAAAAAGGCTGCCAATGGCAGCCTTTTTTGTCAGGGCTATACATCTTTACCTAGACGATAATATTCCTGCAGCTCCTCTTCCGGAACCATACTCCCACCCGTAGCCCATATTATATGAGTTGCTTGCTTCATCTTACCCACTAACTGATGCTGCTCAAGGTAACTGTGCTGCTTGAATAAACGCACAACGCCAGGCGCTCCCGCTAACGCTGAGGGCTCCAGACCTATAGCTTCTTCATCCTTTAGCAACGCTAACAATCGATAAAGCTCGCGATCTTCAACCGTATAAATACCGCTCAATAACGGTGACATAAATTTGCCGACAAACCCTGATGCTCTGCCAACCGCCAAGCCATCGGCGCAAGTTTTGTTATCAATACCTATGTCTTGAACACTAATTTTATCCTGTAAACCTGTATACATCCCTAAGAGCATGCAAGGTGAATGGGTAGGTTCAGCAAAGAAACAGTGCACATTATCACCGAACTGCTGCTTTAAACCGAAAGCTACACCTCCAGGCCCTCCACCCACACCACAAGGTAGATAAACAAACAGAGGATGCTCAACATCCACCTGAATATTCTGTTCGTCTAACTGTATTTTAAGCCGTTCAGCAGCAACACTATAACCAAGAAAAAGATCCTTCGAATTTTCATCATCGACAAAATGACAGTTCTCAGTTTGCAGCGCCTGCTTACGTCCCTCCTCTACTGCTTTACTGTAATCCTCTTCATATTCAATAACCTCAACACCTTTACGTCGCAGTAAATCCTTTTTCCACTGTCGAGCGTCAGCCGACATATGAACGCTCACCTTAAAACCTAAAGCCGCGCCCATAATCCCTATGCTTAACCCTAAATTGCCGGTAGAACCAACCACTATTTGATATTGGTTGAATAAGGCTATCAATTCTGGGGAGGCTAATTTGCTGTAACAATCACTCTGTTTTAAAAAGCCTGAGGTTAATGCAACTCTTTCGGCATACTTAAGCACCTCATAGATACCTCCTCGCGCTTTTATCGATCCTGATATAGGCAACTCGCTATCACATTTCAAATAAAGCTGACCTAAAATAGGTAAACCATACTCTTGCTCTAGTCGATCTTGGAATTGAGAAATTTTACGCAGCGGCGACTCAATCAGTCCTCCATGTTCTCGAGTTTCAGGAAAACACAGGGCTATAAACGGAGCAAAACGAGTAAGCCTGCTAGCCGCATCATCAATATCTTCTACCCTTAAAGGCAGATTGGATTTAGCTTTAAAGAAAGGGATCAATTGATCATTAAGCCAGAAGCTAGGCTGAGTCGCGATTAAACGCTTAAACAATGGATCACTGTCTATCCACTGCCCAATTAATGCTCTATCGACAAAAGACATAGTTAAGTACCCACACTATTAGTATGCGCTATACAGTGACACTTAAATTAAAAAGAAAAAGGAATAGATAGCCACTACAATTGATGCGAATTGTAGTGGCTCATGGGCAGCTATTCGACTGTAACTGACTTAGCTAAATTTCGTGGCTGATCTACATCAGTGCCTTTTAATACTGCCACATGGTAGGAAAGCAGCTGAAGAGGAATGGTATACAGCACTGGCTGCATAATCTCATCACAATCAGGCATTGTAAGCACATGAGTAGCATCTTCTGCCTGCACTCGATCAGAACCAGCAAAAACAAATAGCTGACCACCGCGTGCCTTCACTTCCTGTAGATTTGCTTTTAGCTTATCAAGCATGTCGTTTTGAGGCGCCACTGCAACGACAGGCATATCTTTATCTACCAACGCGAGAGGCCCATGTTTAAGCTCACCTGCTGGGTATGATTCTGCATGGATATAGGAGATCTCTTTAAGTTTAAGCGCCCCTTCCTTTGCAATTGGATATAAAGTGCCTCGACCTAAAAACAGAGCATGATGCTTCTCAGCAAAAGATTGCGCCATCTCTTCAATATCTTTATCCATCGCAAGCGCTTGTTCAACCTGTTCAGGTAACGCTTTTAAAGCACGAATAATTTTAGCTTCCACTTCAGCTGTAAGATCATTACGACGGCCTAAGGCTATAGTGGTCAGCATTAACGCCACTAACTGAGTCGTAAACGCTTTAGTTGATGCCACCCCAATTTCAGGGCCCGCATTGGTCATTAAGCATAGATCTGATTCGCGTACTAAAGAACTTCCGGGAACATTACAGATAACTAAAGAGGCTAACACACGGGATTGAACTTCTCTCAATGCTGCTAGTGTATCTGCGGTTTCTCCTGATTGAGAGATCGTTAAAAATAAGGTTCCGGGCGGAATAACAACCGGGCGATAACGATATTCACTGGCCACTTCGATCATGCAGGGAATACCAACAAACTCTTCGATCCAGTACTTAGCAATAATGCCAGCATGGAAACTAGTACCACAGGCAATTATTTGAACCTGTTTTACTTGATCAAATATAGTCGCCGCTTTAGCACCGAAACATTGCTCTAATAATCTATCACCACTAATACGACCTTCCATACAGGCTTTGATAACAGACGGTTGCTCATAGATCTCTTTAAGCATGTAATGCTTAAACTCACCTTTATCTGCCGCACTAATCCCATGCTCAAACTGACTTACTTCACGCGTAACAATCTTATTACTAGAGTCGTATACCTCGATATCAGACGCGGTTAAAACAGCTACATCACCATCTTCCAAAAACATAAAACGGTCAGTTACCGGCAATAATGCCAATTGATCTGATGCGATAAAGTTTTCACCTATACCTACACCAATGACTAAAGGGCTACCTTTACGGGCGGTAACAAGCTGATCAGGCGCATCTTTATGAATCACACCTAATGCATATGCACCCTCTAATTTCGTAATAATATGAGCGACAGCACGTTGTAAACAAGGTTCTTTTTTTAAATACTCTGCGAGTAAGTGAGCAATTACTTCTGTATCGGTATCCGAGGTAAAGGTATAACCTTTTTCCTGTAACTCCTCTTTAAGTACTTCAAAGTTCTCGATAATACCATTATGTACAACCGCCAAAATATCGGCTGACATATGCGGATGCGCATTACGCTCATGGGGTACTCCGTGAGTCGCCCAACGAGTATGCGCAATACCGGTTGTTCCAATCAATGGGTTCTCAGATAGGGCATCTGCCAAAGACTGCACTTTACCATTGCGACGACAACGTTTAATTTCACCCTCTGTATGAAGGGCAATACCTGCAGAATCATAACCACGGTATTCAAGCCGACGTAAGCCTTCAATCAATATATTCTGGACAGGACGTGCAGCGACGGCGCCTACTATTCCACACATAATTTAGTTCTCTTTATTCAATTTTGTAGGACGCTTCCAGTTATTGAAGGATATTTGTTTTGCCCGCGTAAGCGCTAGCTCATCCTCTTCAACATCTCGGCTAATCGTTGATCCAGCGCCTATAGTCGACATCTTACCGATCTTAACCGGTGCCACTAGTGCGGTGTTAGATCCGATAAAAGCATTATCAGCGATCTCTGTTGTCGATTTGTTGACGCCATCATAATTACAAGTAATCGTACCAGCACCAATATTGACGTTATCACCTAAGATTGCATCACCAATGTAAGAGAGATGGTTGATCTTAGAACCTTCGCCAACAATTGCTTTTTTAGTTTCGACAAAGTTACCCACTTTGGCATTATTCGCTAATAAAGTTCCTGGACGTAAACGCGCAAAAGGACCTATATCACAGGATTCACCAACAATAGCACCTTCAATCACTGTATTTGCTTTTATGTAAGAACCTTTACCAATAGTACAGTTTTTCAAAAAACAGTTTGGTTCAATAACAACCTGATCGCCTAGCGTCACTTCGCCTTCAAAAACGATATTGATATCCAAAATGATATCTTGGCCACAATTTACATTGCCCCTCACATCTATACGTTTAGGGTCGGCTAAAGTGGCGCCCGATAACATCAGCTGTTCAGCTTGTTGTAACTGGTACCAACGCTCTAACTCAGCCAACTGGATACGGTTATTAACCCCCTGAACTTCCTCTTCGGCATCCGGCTGAATAGTTTTAATAACTAGACCTTGCTCTGCAGCCATCGCAATAATATCCGTTAGATAATATTCGCCTTGGGCATTTTCTGATGATAATTTCGGCAACCATTCTCGAAGATAGCGACTTTTAACCGCTAAAATACCAGTATTCACTTCTTTGATTAGATGTTGTTCCGCTGTCGCATCTTTATGCTCAACAATCGCAGTAACAGAACCTTCTCCATTGCGAACAATACGTCCGTAGCCTGTAGGATCATTAAGATTAACCGTAAGTAATGCGAAATTATCTTGTTTAGCTAACTCAACCATCTGATTCATCGTTTCCGGTTGTGTTAAGGGAACATCACCATAAAGAACAAGAACTACGCTATCGTCAGCAACAGAAGGCATTGCCTGAGCAACCGCATGTCCTGTACCTTTCTGCTCAGCTTGTAATGCAAAATTAAGGGTTTGTCCTGCCAAGGATTCTCGTAGCAGTTCTGCCCCATGGCCGATGACCACATGGGTGATAACATCTTTCATTTTTGATGCCGCATCAATTACATGCTGCACCATCGCTTTGCCGCCTACTTTATGAAGTACTTTCGGCAGGTTTGATTTCATACGGCTGCCCTGACCTGCAGCTAAAATGACAACGTCAACTGACATAATGTCCAACTTTCCTTGTGGCTAGCGCCTTATTGATAATTACTACTTTATTATCGCTTAACTTTAAAGTAATAATAGTTTCACACAATCCCTTTTGTCACAAATTTTATGACAATTATGAATAATGAAATATTTGAATTACTTGGCCTAACCCCACGTGAAATAGCGATTTATAAAGCTCTTCTATCACTTGGAGCAAGTTCTATCAGATCAATTGCTGATAAATCTGGCATTAATCGCGGTAGTACCTATGAAAGCCTGAAAGAGATGCAACGAAAAGGCATTGTTACTTATCAACCAAAGGGGAAAAGGCGTCTATTCTCTCCTGTTGATCCCGATTACCTACTACAATTAGCTGAAGAAAGACGTTCTGGAATTGAAAGCGCAATAGACACACTTAAGCAAAGTATAATTCCCGAACTTCAGCACCTAAAACCCGATTTTAATACAGCTAATGTTCAATTTTATGAAGGGGATGCAGGCATTGAGCATGTTTTAAAAGATATTCTTAGCTCAGTAACCAACTCAGAGCGAGATAGTTACTCAGTCTTCTCCTCTAAACCGATTAGGAAGCATCTTTATCGCCCCTTCCCAAACTTCACAAATCAACGCATACAACGTGGTATTAGCGTACAAGTGATAGCTATAGGGGATGGTGGGGAGGATGCGGAGTTATCAGAACGTAAATGGATAAAAACTGAAGGGAAAGTTGATGCTGCCTATATAGCTATCTACCCACCTAAATGTGCAATTATCTCACTTGCTTCAGACAACTACCCGACCGCTGTAGTGATTAATTCAGCGGAAGTAGCGACTGCACAAAAAATCATCTTTGATACCTTATGGCGATTACTCTAGAAGGCCTACTCTGTGCTAATGCAACCTTAGGTATAATCGCTCCAGGGGGACAGGTCTCCCACAAACGAAAAAGGCAACCCGAGGGTTGCCTTTTGACTTGTAGATTGTAAAAAGAGATCTTAACGACCCAACTTTTTACGAATCTCCTGTAGAGTACGAAGCTGAGCTGCTGCTTCTGCAAGCTGTGTAGCTGCTTTCGAGTATTCAAACTCGGAAGTTTTATTCGCTATAGCTTGCTCAGCATCTTTCTGAGCTTCTTGCGCTGCTGCTTCATTAAGGTCTGCTGCATGCAAAGCTGTGTCTGCAAGAATAGTTACCTTATGAGGTTGAACCTCAAAGAAGCCACCGGATACATAAAAAATATCCTGTTCGCCACCCTGTTTACGTAATTCGACAGGTCCTGGTTTCAGTTCCGTCAGAAGCGGAGCGTGACCTGGGTAAACACCCAAGTCACCCAGGCTACCTGTTACGGATACGAATTCAATCAGGCCAGAGAAAATTTCATTCTCAGCACTAACGATGTCGCAATGAACAGTCATAGCCATATTTATACCTCGTAAAGGTTAGCTAAAAGCATTTACATGCTTTTAGCTTTTTCGATCGCTTCGTCCATACCGCCAACCATGTAGAACGCTTGTTCTGGTAGGTCGTCGTACTGTCCTTCAAGGATACCTTTAAAGCCACTGATTGTATCTTTAAGAGATACGTATTTACCTGGAGAACCAGTGAATACTTCAGCAACGAAGAATGGCTGAGATAGGAAACGCTGAATCTTACGAGCACGTGTTACCACTTGCTTGTCTTCTTCAGACAACTCATCCATACCCAAGATAGCGATGATATCTTTCAGCTCTTTATAACGCTGAAGAACACCCTGCACCTGACGAGCAATATCATAATGCTCTTGGCCGATAACCAATGGATCAAGCTGACGTGATGTTGAATCCAGTGGGTCAACCGCTGGGTAGATACCCAATTCTGCGATCTGACGAGACAATACTACTGTCGCATCAAGATGTGAGAAGGTTGTTGCTGGAGACGGGTCAGTCAAGTCATCCGCTGGTACGTATACCGCCTGGATAGATGTGATAGAACCAGTTTTAGTAGAAGTGATACGTTCCTGAAGAACACCCATCTCTTCCGCTAGTGTTGGCTGGTAACCTACCGCTGAAGGCATACGGCCTAACAGTGCAGATACCTCGGTTCCCGCAAGAGTGTAACGGTAGATGTTGTCAACGAACAACAATACGTCACGACCTTCGTCACGGAAAGCTTCCGCCATAGTAAGACCAGTCAACGCTACGCGAAGACGGTTACCTGGAGGCTCATTCATCTGGCCGTATACTAGAGATACTTTATCCAATACGTTGGATTCTTTCATCTCATAGTAGAAGTCGTTACCCTCACGAGTACGCTCACCTACACCAGCAAATACAGAGAAACCTGAGTGCTCGATCGCGATATTACGGATCAGCTCCATCATGTTTACTGTTTTACCTACACCAGCACCACCAAACAGACCAACTTTACCACCTTTAGCAAACGGGCAAACCAAGTCAATTACCTTGATACCAGTTTCCAGTAGGTCGTTAGACGCTGACTGTTCTTCATAAGAAGGGGCTTTACGGTGGATAGGCATACGTGCCTCTTCACCAATATCGCCACATTCATCAATTGGGTTACCAAGTACGTCCATAATACGACCCAATGTTGCCGTACCTACAGGTACAGAAATTGGCGCATTAGTGTTCGCTACTTCCCAGCCGCGGCTTACGCCTTCGGTTTGGCCCATTGCAATCGCGCGTACAACACCGTCACCCAGCTGCTGCTGAACTTCTAGTGTCAAGCCAGTTTTACCGACTGTCAACGCGTCATAAATCTTCGGTACTGAGTCACGTGGGAATTCCACGTCTACTACAGCGCCGATAATCTGAACAATAGTTCCGCTACTCATGTTCGGATCCTCTTAAAATTGAACCTGTTTACTGCATTAAACAGCCGCAGCACCACTAACGATCTCAGATATTTCCTGAGTAATCGCCGCTTGACGAGCCTTGTTATAAATCATTTCAAGCTCGTTTATCATATCGCCAGCATTATCTGTTGCATTTTTCATTGCTAGCATTCGTGCTGCCTGTTCACAGGCATTGTTCTCAACCACGGCCTGATAGACCAAGGACTCTACGTAACGTACTAGTAAGCCATTTAGAAGCTCTCTAGCATCAGGTTCGTAAAGGTAATCCCAATGATGATTGAGACGTTCATCGTCATCTTCTGCCTTAAGTGGAAGCACCTGTTCGATAGCCGGTGACTGGGTCATTGTATTAACGAATTCGTTAGATACAACAAACACTTTATCCAGTTTTCCTTCATCGTAAGCATCAAGCATGACCTTCACCGCACCAATTAGATCAGCAACTTCCGGTGCGTCACCTAGGTGTGATTTAGCAGCAACTACATTTCCGCCATAGTTCTTAAAGAACGTTGCAGATTTGCTGCCTAGTGAACAAATATCGATTTCGATATTTTGGTCATGGAACTCTTTCATGCTTTTAACAGCTGCTTTGAACGCATTCACGTTCAAACCACCACACAAGCCACGGTCGGTTGCAACAACAATGAAACCAACGCGTTTAGTCTCTCTCTCCTGCATGTACAGATGTTTGTACTCAGGATTAGACCCGGCTAGGTGCTGAATTACACCACGGATACTCCGGGCGTACGGCCGAGATGACTCCATGCGATCCTGTGCTTTACGCATCTTAGAAGCAGCAACCATTTCCATAGCGCTGGTAATCTTCCTCGTGCTCTGCACACTCGCAATCTTTGTCTTAATCTCTTTTCCGACTGCCATAGTTCCGCCTATTAACCTTGACTTAGTGTTAGATCTGCATGAATAAACTCATGCAGATCACTCACTCGTAACGAGCTCTTACCAAGTTTGAGTAGACTTGAACTTTTCAATGCCAGCTTTGAACTGTGCAGCGATCTCATCAGAGTATCCGCCAGACTTATTGATATCAGCCATCAGATCAGCGTATTCGCTGTTGAAGAAAGAGATCAATGCAGCTTCAAAGTCTAGAATCTTGTTCAATTCCACACCAGATAGGTAACCTTCGTTAGCAGCGAACAAACTCAAACCCATGTCAGCAATTGACATTGGTGAGTACTGCTTCTGCTTCATAAGCTCAGTTACAGCCTGACCATGCTCAAGCTGAGCACGAGTCGCATCATCAAGATCAGAAGCGAACTGTGCGAACGCTGCTAGCTCACGGTACTGAGCCAATGCTAGACGAACACCGCCACCTAGCTTCTTGATGATTTTAGTCTGAGCTGCACCACCTACTCGAGATACCGATAGACCAGCGTTGATTGCTGGACGTACACCTGAGTTGAATAGATCAGATTCTAGGAAGATCTGACCATCAGTGATGGAGATTACGTTTGTTGGTACGAACGCAGAAACGTCACCGCCCTGTGTTTCGATTACAGGTAGAGATGTTAAAGAACCTGTTTGGCCTTTAACTTCACCATTGGTGAATTTCTCAACGTAGTCAGCGTTAACACGCGAAGCACGCTCTAGTAGACGAGAATGCAAGTAGAATACGTCACCTGGGTATGCTTCACGTCCTGGTGGACGACGTAACAATAGAGAGATCTGACGGTAAGCCCATGCCTGTTTAGTCAGGTCATCGTATACGATCAGAGCGTCTTCACCACGGTCACGGAAGTATTCACCCATTGTACAACCAGCATAAGGAGCCAAGAACTGCATTGCTGCAGGATCAGCGGCACCGGCAGCAACAACAATGGTGTGATCCATTGCGCCGTGCTCTTCAAGCTTACGTACAACGTTAGCGATAGTAGACTGTTTCTGGCCTACGGCTACGTAAATACATTTAACGCCGGTATTTTTCTGGTTGATGATAGCGTCGATAGCAATCGCAGATTTACCAATTTGGCGGTCACCGATGATCAACTCACGCTGACCACGGCCTACTGGAACCATGGAATCGATTGCTTTCAGACCAGTCTGTACTGGCTGATCAACACCCTGACGTTCGATTACACCAGGTGCAACCTTTTCTACAGCGTCAGTTAATTTAGTTTCGATTGGACCTTTACCATCGATCGGGTTACCCAGAGCGTCGACTACGCGACCCTGCAGTTCCGGACCAATTGGCACTTCCAAAATACGACCAGTACAACGTGCAGTCGCACCCTCTACTAGGTTTTGGTAGTCGCCCAATACAACAGCACCTACGGAATCGCGCTCAAGGTTAAGAGCCATACCATAGATACCGCCAGGAAATTCGATCATTTCCCCGTACATTACGTCAGCAAGTCCGTGGATCGTAATGATACCATCGGAAACGCTAACTACAGTGCCCTCATTACGGGCTTCTGAAGTCACATCGATGTTTTCAATGCGCTTCTTGAGAATCTCACTGATCTCAGAAGGATTCAGTTGCTGCATGCTTTATTCCCCTCAGGAATTCATCGCTTCGGCCAATTTCGCAAGTCGAGCACGAACGGAGCCGTCGATCACTAAATCGTCTGTACGAACTACTACACCACCCAAAATAGCTTTATCTATTTGAGAAGTTAGTTTCACATCACGACCTAGTTTGGTTTTCAGTGCCTGTGCAAGTTTTTCCTGCTGTTCATCTAGCAGTTCAAACGCTGTTGTCACTTCAATATCTAGTGACTTTTCTTGATTCGCTTTCAGTTTATTAAACTGTGCAGAAATCTCAGGCAATAATGCCAAACGTTTGTTCCCAGCTAGAAGCTTAAGGAAATTCTTACCCGCCTCATCTGCATCTTCACAAATGCTAACCATAACGTCAGCTTTTTGTGTGTTTGTAAGAGCAGGATTACTCAGTACACTCGCTACCTTTTCATCATTAGCTGCAGCTGCAGCTAGGGAAAGTGTAGCGGACCACTGATCAAGGTTACCCTTATCCATTGCATACTCAAAAGCAGCTTTGGTATAAGGCCGAGCGACAGTGTTGACTTCAGCCATCGTTAAACCTCGCTTTAAAGCTCAGCGGCCAGTTTTTCAACAAGCTGTGCATGTGCCTTTTCATCAATAGATGCTTCTAGAATCTTCTCTGCGCCTGATAGGGCTAGAGTAGCAACCTGACCACGTAATGCTTCACGTGCTTGGTTAACTTCTTGTTCTAGTTCTGCTGTTGCTGCCGCTTTAACACGACCTGCTTCTTCAACAGCTTTCTCTTTAGCTTCTTCGACGATCTGGTTAGCCCGCTTGTTGGCCTGTTCAATGATGGCGGCTGCTTCTTCTTTGCCTTTACGCATATTTTCAGTTGCTTTTTCTTGAGCCAACTGTAAATCACGCTCAGCACGATCAGCAGCGTCCAGACCTTCTGCAATCTTCTTTTTGCGCTCTGCTAGTGCGGCCGTAATTGGAGGCCATACATATTTCATGCAGAAAACAACAAAAATAAAGAAAGCGATGGCCTGACCAATGATGGTTAGATTGATATTCACGCCATTACCTCTCGCGGTTGATTAAGTTAATCGACAAGTCAGTCTTACGACTTGTAGTTACTTACGCAACAGCGAACAGTACGTACAGACCAAGACCAACACCGATCATAGGTACAGCATCTACTAGACCCATTACGATGAAGAACTGCGTACGTAGAAGAGGGATCAGCTCAGGTTGACGAGCAGCACCTTCTAGGAATTTACCACCTAGGATACCGATACCAACCGCAGCACCCACGCTGCCTAGACCCAACATCAGCGCACCAGCGATGTACAGCAATGCCATTTCCATCAGTTTTATCTCCACTTTAAGTTTTAAATTTAAAAAAAATTCTAAAATTCGGTTTTTTACTACTTTTCTTTATCGATAACCACCTTAGTGGTGATCATACGCCATAGCCATATAAACAATTGTTAGGACCATGAAGATGAACGCCTGCAGGGTAATTACCAGGATATGGAAAATTGCCCAAGGTACAGATAGTACCCACTGCGCCCAGAACGGTAGTAAAGCGATCAGGATGAAGATCATTTCACCAGCGTACATATTACCGAACAGTCGCAATGCCAAAGATATAGGCTTAGCTAACAATCCGACAAGTTCTAAAAACAGGTTAAATGGAAGCATCCATTTGCCTAAAGGCTGGAATGATAGTTCAGCTAAGAAACCACCCAAACCTTTCTGTTTAATGCTGTAATAAATAATCAGGGCAAATACACTCAGTGCCATACCCGCTGTCGCATTTACGTCAGTCGTTGGTACCACTTTCATGTAAGAAATGCCCATTTCCGATGCAATAAATGGAATCCAATCAACTGGGATTAAATCCATTGTATTCATGAGGAAAATCCATACAAAAATCGTTAATGATAGCGGCGCAATCATTGGATTTTTATGGTGGAAGATGCCTTTAACGTTTTCATCAACAAATTCGATGATCGTTTCGACAAAATTTTGTGTACTGCCTGGCACGCCAGATGTCGCAGTTTTAGCAACTTTACTAAACAACCAAAGAAACAATACGCCAAGTACTATTGACCAGCCCATTGTATCTACGTTGATTGCCCAGAAGCCCATATCTGCTGCTTCAGTACCGTGTGCAAATGTCCAAGTACCACCCTCACCTACCACTGAGCCGTCATAACGCGTAGTGCCTTCTGACAACTTACCAAATGTTAAATTGGTTAAGTGGTGGGATATATATTCTGAGGAGGTGAGAGTTCCGCCTTCACTAGCCATTCTCAGTTTCTCTCGTTCAAAGTTTTAGGAATCTGTTATTTAATTTCATCTGTGCAAACCATGCTGATATCTGCATCAGGATGAATGTGCCAAATAGGGAAAATGGATTCAAAGGTTGAATCAAAATAAACACTGCTGAAAACCCCAGAATGCTTATTCCCATTTTCCATATTTGGCTCACATACATTTCTGCTAATGCTCTTCCCGCGCTTTGTTTATCGCGGAATCTCAGAGCACGATGCGCAAAATAAATATTAGGTATCAGGTATAAGCCTCCACCTAACAAAGCAGACCATGCGCTTACTAAGCTATCTAGCAATAATATTGCTGATAAAATCACACATAAAACTGCTTGTACTAAGAAAACTCTAAAAATTTTCTCTCGGGTTTTACGACTATGGACACCTTGCTTTCGATTAGCTTTGTCCGTTGTCATTGATTAAAACCTTTAAAACTATTTTTATCGCTTTTTTAATACGCTCTATCTTGGCGCACATATAGCCCAAAATGCGTGCCGATTATATGGGCTTAAGGCTTAAGAGACAACAGTCAGTTTGAGCATTTGCACTAATGTCTTAACAGATAATGCCATAAGTCAGTTTTATTAAGTGCGAAAGTAGTATTTATGCTCTTATTTTAATAAAGACAGTATAGTTTCTAAGGTTTCAGTATCATCATAATTGATAGTGATTTTGCCTTTACCTTTAGCATTTTCACTAACCGCAACATTAGTAGCAAAACGTATAGATAATTCACCGGCTAATTCACTTAAACGGGGATTTGGCTCTGGCTTAATTTTCTCAGGACTAGGTTCGCCGCCTTGTTGAATTTTCTTAACCAAAGCTTCAGTTTGACGTACAGACATACCTTGACCAGAAATTTCCTGAGCAGCCTGTAATTGTAGATCGCCATCAAGAGCGAGTAAGGCACGTGCGTGACCCATTTCAAGGTCGCCATATTCAAGCATTTTCTTAACTTCATCACCTAATTTCATTAAGCGAAGAAGGTTTGTAACTGCTGAACGAGATTTACCAACCGCATCAGCAACTTCTTGTTGAGTTAATTCAAATTCATCTTTTAAACGTTGAAGAGATATCGCTTCTTCAATGGGGTTTAGATTCTCACGCTGAATATTCTCGATCAGCGCCATTGCGATCGCTGCTTCATCAGGAACATCTTTCACAATAGCAGGAATTTCAACTAATCCAGCCATCTGTGTTGCACGCCAGCGGCGTTCACCTGCAATAATTTCATAACGATCAGAATCGATCGGACGAACAACAATAGGTTGCATAACCCCTTGCGCTTTAATTGAATTAGCTAACTCTTCAAGCGCTTGGGGTTCAATATCGCGTCTAGGCTGATAACGTCCACGCTGAATCAGATCAACAGCTAGTAAACGATAACCATCTAATGATTCTGCACCTTGAGTTGAAACATTATCTTCAACATCACTGACACTCGATAAAAGAGCATCCAGACCTTTTCCTAGACCACGCTTTTTAGCCATTAACTATGCTTCCTGTGATTGTTCTTTTTCTTCCAATTTGGTACGGCGAATAAGTTCACCAGCCAATGCTAAATATGCAACGGCACCGCGGGAGTTTTTATCATACAAAAGAGCCGGTAAACCATGACTTGGTGCCTCAGCTAACCTAATATTTCTTGGTATAACAGTGCGATAAACTTTATCACCAAAATATTCAACTAGGTGAGATGACACATCTTTTGTCAGACTCATCCGAGGATCAAACATAGTACGTAAAATCCCCTCTATTTTTAGAACAGGATTTAAACGTTTATTAATTTTATCAATAGTACCAATGAGTGCTGATATACCTTCCAATGCATAATATTCACACTGCATGGGAATAATGACACCCGCAGAGGATGCCAAGGCATTTACCGTCAGTAAATTTAGAGATGGAGGGTTGTCTATCAATACAAAATCATACTCATCATCGACATCGATCAAGGCCATTTTCAGACGAAATTCACGACGTGGAATTTGAAGCAGCTCAACTTCTGCTGCGGTTAGATCACCATTGGAACCAATAAGATCGTAACCACCAACAGTATCCTTAACAATTGCTTCACGAATATGAACTTTATCCGTCAATACTTCATACACTGTATTTTCCAATGTATGTTTATCGACTCCGCTCCCCATACTCGCATTACCTTGAGGATCTAAGTCCACCAAAAGTACCCGCTTTTTGGTAGCAGCTAATGAAGCAGCCAGATTTACGCAGGTGGTTGTTTTACCCACCCCTCCTTTCTGGTTTGTGATCGTTAAGATCTTTGCCACGCCTAGTGTCTCCCTAAAACTAGCAAATGCCTTTCACCTTCTGTTTCTGGTACTTGTAAGCGGTGACAGGTTTTTAATTCAAAACCATCAGGTAATGCTGATAGTTCGTCTTCAGGATACAGTCCTTTCATTGCAAGAAAAACACCCTCTTTCTTACAAAGCTGATGAGTCCAGTTGATCATATCTTCGATTGATGCAAAAGCCCTAGATATAACCTGATCGAAAGGCTCAAACTGACAATTTTCAACACGATCATTAATAATCGTCAAATTTTCAAGCGCTAACTCAGTTTTAACCTGCTGCTGAAAGCGTGTTTTTTTGCCATTACTATCCAAAGTAGTCACTGATAACTCCGGATAACATATAGCAAGAGGTATGCCGGGAAGTCCAGGGCCACTACCTACATCGATAATTCGTTTACCTTGGATATAGGGCACTATACTTAAGCTATCCAATAAGTGCCGGTTAACCATATCCAACGGCTTTCTGACCGCTGTTAAGTTATACGCTTTATTCCACTTTATAAGTAGGTGTAAATAATTAATCAATAGGTCTATTTGCTGCTCACTAATATCTAAACCTAAGGTTTTAATGCCCTTTTTAAGGGCAGATTCTAAATCACCTTGTGCGTACTGATTCATTAACTAGCAACCTGATCTGATTTACCCGTTGTTTGCTTTTTGCTCAATTGATGCTTTTTCAAATAAACCAATAACAACGATATAGCTGCAGGGGTCATCCCTTGAATTCGAGAAGCTTGTGAAATGGTTTCAGGACGAACATCTTTTAATTTAGCTTTAAGTTCATTGGATAATCCACCGACCTGATCATAATCAAAACCTTCAGGTAATAATGTATTCTCCTGACGACGCATCTGCTCGATCTCATCTTTCTGACGATCAATATATCCTGCGTATTTATTGTGAATTTCAACCTGTTCAGATACTTGGTTATTGTTTACACCTTCACCTTTCAAATTAGCAATATCTGCATAGCTAAGTTCTGGACGCTTTAGCAGATCAGAAAGGTTATATTCTCGCGATAATGGCGACTTAAGCTTAGGCGCTAATTGATCAGCTTCAGCTGATCCTGGTTGAACCCAAGTCTCTTTTAAGCGTTGTTGCTCACGTTCAATTGATTCACGTTTTTCACAAAAGGCCTGCCAACGTTCATCACCAACTAAACCAAGCTCTCTACCTTTTTCAGTTAAACGAAGATCTGCATTATCTTCTCTTAAAATGAGACGGTACTCAGCACGGCTGGTAAACATTCGATAAGGTTCAGAAGTACCTAAAGTGATCAGATCATCTACTAATACACCAATATAAGCTTCATCCCTACGGGGATACCATTGATCTTTATCTAGAGCTCTTAGCGCTGCGTTTGCTCCAGCTAATAGCCCTTGTGCTCCGGCTTCTTCATAACCTGTTGTGCCATTGATTTGGCCTGCGAAATACAAACCATCCATATATTTGGTTTCAAGAGTATGCTTTAAATCCTGAGGATTGAAAAAATCATATTCAATAGCATAACCCGGACGAACGATATGAGCGTTTTCAAAGCCACGAATCGATTGAACAGCGGCTAACTGAATATCAAATGGTAAGCTCGTTGAAATACCATTCGGATAAAGCTCATGAGTTGTTAAGCCTTCAGGTTCAACAAAAACTTGATGCTGATCTTTATCAGCAAAACGCATTATTTTATCTTCAATTGATGGGCAGTAGCGCGGTCCCACACCTTCGATCACACCGGTGTACATAGGTGATCGATTTAAACCGTTACGTAAAATTTCATGGGTTCGCTCATTGGTATAAGTGATATAGCAACTAATTTGCTCTGGATGATCACTTAATTTACCCATATAAGACATAACCGGTGTAGGGGTATCACCTGGCTGTTCTTGCATAACCGAGAAATCTACACTTCGCGCATCAATCCTTGGAGGTGTGCCTGTTTTTAAACGATCCACTCGAAAAGGTAATTCCCGTAACCGTTGAGCTAAAGCGATGGAAGGAGGATCCCCTGCCCGTCCACCTGAATGATTTTCTAAACCTATATGAATCACACCGCCAAGGAAGGTCCCAGCAGTAAGCACTACAGATTTAGCTTTAAAACGTATACCTGTTTGAGTAACAACCCCTCTTACCGATTCACCTTCAATAATTAAATCATCAGCAGACTGCTGAAAAATATCTAAATTCGGTTGGTTTTCAAGTATTTGTCTTACTGCCGCTTTGTAAAGTACACGATCAGCTTGGGCTCTTGTTGCTCGAACAGCGGGTCCTTTACGTGAATTCAATGTTCTAAATTGAATTCCACCTTTGTCTGTAGCACAGGCCATAGCTCCATCTAACGCATCAATCTCCTTAACCAAATGACTTTTGCCAATACCCCCAATCGCAGGGTTACAGGACATTTGACCTAAGGTTTCAATGTTATGGGTTAACAGTAATGTTTTTGCACCAGTACGTGCTGATGCTAATGCAGCTTCAGTTCCTGCATGGCCACCACCAATAACAATGACATCAAAGTGGGTTGGAAAATCCACTGTTGTATTACCTCTAAAAAAGAATGCTGTTAGATCTGATTAAGACTTTTTAAGCACTTGTGTTGTAAACGGGTTTTGAAATGGACGCTGATTATACCTGCACTTCTTCCTATTAGGAATGAACGTTTTTTATACAACTCATAGAGAGCTCTTTTTTATATAAAGAATTATATTATTTAAAGATTATATATATGTTTTCTTATTTTAATGATTACTATTAAGTAGGCACTTTTCTGGTGATAACTTTATATTTTCTTTATATTTCAAAGTATTACATCAATGATAAAAGGTATCTAAAGGTGGATACATTGTCTGTAAAGGCTTAGTGTAAGTTGTGGATATATAGGCTTCTTATCCACAGGGGTAATTATCCACATCTTTATCCCTGTATTACTTAACTATCCTCATACAGTTTGTGCACAGCTTCTGTATATAAAAATTTAAAAAAACTTATCAACACCACTGTATATTTAGTGGCCAAGCAATTATTAATTATAAACTATTGATATATATAAATAAATTATACTTATTAGCAGAGTGATACACTTAATTAGATGTGATGTTTATAAATTTGATGTCTATTTTTTTGTGGATAATATGGTAATAACTTTTTATTTACCTGTTAAGAATAAGATAATAAGTTTTTTTACTCTAAATCTGCAAAAAATAAGTTTTTACTTAAATATTGGCTTTAATTCTTCTCTAATGTGGAGCGATCTGGGTTTTGTTCATGCTTTCATCGCTTAAGTTGGCTTTTGGTACAGAAACAGCAACTAAATATGTCCAAAGTAAAATATAGAGTTTGCAAAGAGGGATTGGTTATCATTTTGAATACGATTAAATATGATAAACAACCTGCTAGAGAGAGTGTTAGTTGTTGCCAACCTGCTGCTGACTTATTATGTGCAAATTATCGATATGAATCAGTAGATAGCAATGGTTGCTGATCTGTTGAGCGGTTAGATTTATTTTGAAGCGAGTAATGCGTAATTTCTAGTTCCGAATTGGAAAATTGCGACGGTAATGTGCATACAGATATAGAGCAATTAGAATCCGTTGTTGCTAATTTTAAAACATATAAAAAATCACTTAATTATTTTATTAAATAACGTTAGTTAGCTACTAAAAAGGCCGCTATTAGCGGCCTTTTTTATTGAATTGGTTATTTGTTAAACTATTTTTCATACTATATCTATAGGTTATATAGTGTAAGTAATTAATCACTTCCCGATACAGAAAGAGCTAAATATTCGACCTAGTAAATCATCAGATGAAAAGGCGCCGGTAATTTCGTTTAAAGTGTGTTGAGCTTGACGGAGATCTTCAGCAAGCAGCTCCCCTGCTCCATTGACTTCTAACTGTGTTTGTCCAATACGTAGTAATGCATGGGCCCGTTCTAGTGCATCAAGATGGCGTCGTCTTGCCATAAAACCGCCTTCCGTCGTTGCACTAAAGCCCATGCACTGTTTTAAGTGCTCACGCAGTAGATCTACACCGATTTGAGATTTAGCGGATAAGGTGATGGTTGTATGATCTTGTGCTTCGATAATACCGATTGTTTCACCGCTAAGATCAGCTTTATTTCTGATGACGGTAATTTTGCTTGAATCCGGTAATTGGTGAACAAATTCAGGCCATATTTTTTCTGGATTATCTGTTTCTGTTGATTGGCTATCAACCATCAATAATACAAGATCGGCCTTTTTTATCTCCTGCCATGCGCGGTCGATACCTATACGTTCAACTTCATCAGGTGCATCGCGTAGGCCTGCTGTATCAATAATATGAAGTGGCATACCATCAATATGAATATGCTCCCTTAGTACATCTCGAGTTGTCCCCGCGATATCTGTGACTATAGCGGTTTCCCGTCCGGCTAAGGCATTAAGTAGGCTAGATTTACCCGCATTCGGTCTACCGGCAATCACTACGTTCATTCCCTCACGTAGTAAACTCCCCTGTTTTGCCTCGACTTGAACGTCGGCAATTTTCTCTAGGATGGTATTAAGGTCTTTGAGCACTTTGCCATCGGCCAGAAAGTCGATCTCCTCTTCGGGGAAATCAATAGCGGCTTCTACATAGATGCGCAACTGGATTAAAGCTTCTACCAAATCATGTATTCGGTTTGAAAATTCACCTTGTAGGGAGCGGATAGCGCAGCGAGCGGCTTGTTCAGATGAGCTATCTATCAGATCAGCTATCGCCTCTGCTTGAGCAAGATCTAACTTATCGTTTAGGAAAGCTCGTTCTGAAAATTCACCTGGTTTAGCTAAACGCGCACCCAATTCTATCGCGCGCCTTAAGATTAAATCGACTATCACTGGGCCGCCGTGACCTTGTAGCTCTAATATATCTTCTCCGGTAAATGAATTAGGTCCGGGAAAATAGAGAGCAATCCCCTGGTCTATTTCTAACCCGTTGTCATCAAAAAAAGGGCCATAATAGGCATAACGGGGCTTAAGTTCTGTTTTAAGAACCTGTGTCGCAATCTCTTTGGCCAAAGGGCCTGAAATTCGGACGATACCAACACCACCACGACCGGGAGGGGTAGCTTGAGCGGTAATCGTATCTTTGGCGGTAAGTGTCATAGTGTCTCTCTACAGATTATTTCTAATCAATCCTAAGTGTGCGCAGTCTATCACTTTAAGATAGAACGATCAGGCACAAAAAAGCCGCTAATTGTTAGCGGCTTTTTATGAGCGGATTTATCTAAGTAATATCTACTTATCGGTTCCCGCTTCAATCTGTTTATTGATCACATATTGTTGAGCTATAGACAGTATGTTGTTCACCACCCAGTAAAGGGTTAGACCTGCTGGGAACCAAAGGAAGAAGAAGGTGAACATAATGGGTAGCATCTTCATGATCTTCGCCTGCATTGGATCTGGAGGTGTTGGGTTCAACATCTGCTGGATAAACATACTTGCACCCATAATAATCGGTAGGATGAAGTATGGATCTTTAACCGATAGATCCGCTAGGTATAGGAACTCTGCATGTCTAAGGTCAACGGATTCCATCAATACCCAGTATAGCGCAATGAAGATCGGCATCTGAGCAACAATAGGTAAACAACCACCTAAAGGATTGATCTTTTCCTTTTGGTAAAGCTTCATCATCTCGGAAGACATCTTCTGGCGATCATCACCATAAAGTTCTTTAAGACGAGTCATCTCAGGGCCAAATTTACGCATTTTAGCCATAGACTTGAAGGCTTTTGCGTTTAGTTGGAATAAAGCAGCTTTCACAATAATAGTGATACCGATGATCGCAAGACCCCAGTTACCAACTATACCGTGGATCCATTTTAGCAACATATATAGAGGAGAAGCGATCCACCAAAGCACACCGTAATCTACCGTTAGCTTAAGGTTTTCATCGGCCATTTCCATAATGTCCTGATCTTTAGGACCTGCGTAGAAGTTAGCACTTACTGTTTTGCTATCGCCTGCAGTTACAGTAAAATCAGGAGATAGGAAACCTGCAATATAATTACCGTTCAACTTACGAGTTTGGTAGTTATATTCGGCACCTTTCTCTGGAATCCAAGCACTTAAGAAATAGTGCTGGGACATAGCTACCCAGCCATCTAGGCTTTTCTCTTTAAACTGCTTTTCGTCGATATCATCAAAGTCATATTTAGTGTAGTTGTTCTCTTGTGTAGAGAAAACCGGACCTAAATAAGATTGCATACCCATATCAGTTGTTGATGTAGGGTCTGCACTATTATCACGTTTAATCTGACCAAACAGGTTAGCTGACCAGCTTTCTTCAGACTGGTTGTTAACGATGAATTCAAGGCCGATTTCGTAAGAACCTTTATTAAAGGTATAACGCTTAGTGATCTGAACAGCATTCTCAGTAACGTAAGTTAAATCAACAGAGAGAGAATCTTGATCGTCTAAGATAAATTCACTCTGAGATATAGCGTAAGTTGGGCGACCATTTGCACTGGCATCTGGACCATTTTTACCAACTAGACCACTCTGAGAAACGTAAGTACGTTCTGCTGTTTGCTCAAGTAATACGAATGGAAGCTCAGAACCTAGTACCGCTTTATATTCAGGTAAAGATACCTGAATAATATCGCCGCCTTTAGTATCTATAGTTACATTCAATACGTCAGTTTTCACCTCAACTAGAGATGCTTTCTGAGCTTGAGCTGCTGTTGCTGGTAGATCACCAGCTTGAGCTGTTGCCTCTACTGCCGCCGGCAGATCAGACACTGCGGGTTGTGTTTCATAAGCAGAAACAGAGGTTGTTACTTGCTCAGCTTGAGGTTGCTGACCGTAATCTTGGTTCCATTGTAGCACCAGCATGTAGCTGATCAGGCAAAGTGCTCCAATAAGAATAATGCGCTGTACATCCATGGGTTAGGGACCAAATCAGGTTTTCTTTAACTTTCTCGATTTATTATTTAATCGGGACCAGCATTTCTTCATCAGCTTGTGGACGTCTTGATTTTCCATCTCTCCTAGGCCCTTTCGAGCAAGGATAATGATGTCCACAGCAGGCAAATTATGTTGATTCAGACGAAATGATTCGCGAATGATACGCCGAACACGGTTACGTTTCACCGCTAGACGAACATTTTTTTTAGAAATAACGAAACCAATTCGAGCTTGGTCAAGATTATTGGGGCGAGAAAGTATGAGGAGAGGCTGGTCTGGTACCTTCAACTGTACGTCGTCAAACACACTTTGAAAGTCCCGGCCGGTCAACAAACGTAACCGGCGTGGGTAACTGAATTCGGTCATTCAAATAAACCAGACCTTTTTGTCAGCCATTAAGCTGACAGGCGTTTACGGCCTTTAGCACGGCGGCGGTTAATAACCGCACGTCCAGCTTTAGTAGCCATACGTGAACGAAATCCGTGAGTGCGTTTACGTTTTAGTACGCTTGGTTGAAATGTTCTTTTCATCGGTCAATCCTGCCAACGCATTTGATGAATGAAATACGCAGCCAAATTGACTACGCGAAAAAATAGAGGCGGAATTCTAGTGAATTTGTCGGGAGGGTTCAATCTATTTTTACTAATAATCACTGTTTTTTAACAAACAGAGCCATTTATTGCCATTTTAAGGCCTTATCTGAGCTAGAGTATAGGAGCAAAATCTTTAAATAGAGGTTTTTGAAATTTTTAATACTCGCTAACTTTAGCTATCGGTCTTTAAATTTTATTGTTGGCTTTTAAATTTATATGTAAGCGATAAACACTATATTCGGCCCTTTTAAAGACGGTAAATTTAGTATTTGATTGTTTTTGTTACTAACTCTGTTAGTTGTGTGGATAACTCCTGCGAGCGCTTGAAAAATATACCCCTTGTTTACTGTATAACTTTGGGGATTAAAAGTGGGTTAGTTGTGATTATAAGCATGAATTTCTTTTAATAAACAATCACCAACGTCCCTATTTATAGGGCTTTTGAGAAATGGAAAAAATATAAAAAGAATTACAAAAAAGGCCCCTGCTTTGTGGATAAGTGAAGCAGAAGTAGTTAGAATCCTTCTATACTTTGGTGTATCTCTATACATATGCAGTACATCTGCTTGCCAGAGTAAAATACTAATAATCATAATTACAGGATAGAGAAGGGCCTCTCCCTTATGTCGACGGAACTATGGGCGCGTTGTTTACATAGCCTTCAGGATGAGTTTCCGACTCAGCAATACAATACATGGATTCGACCTTTAAAAGTCGCGCCTGAAAGTGCTGATCGGTTAGTTCTGGTAGCCCCCAACCGTTTTGTACGTGATTGGGTGAATGACAAGTTCCTTTCGCGCATCCGCCAAGTGGTGTGTGATGTTAGCGGTGATATATCCACAGAAGTTGCACTAGACGTTGCTAACAATCGCGGCGTTGCTGCTCCTCGGCCACGGACTGCTGCTATAGCTGCACGTCGCCCTGCTCCACCTGCACGCCCTGCTGAAACAATTTTTAATCCAGAACAACATAACAGTTTTGAAGCTGCTACTACCTCTCCTCCTGCTGAATCTCCTAGAGAAAATATATTTCAGCCGGGTCTGGAGCCTGAGCCATCTCAGATTCAAATGCCGATGCATATGCCAACGCCTCCACCACAACAACAGCCGATGGCTGAGCGTATGGTTAATGTTGAAGGCGGACTTAAGCATCCACAATCTAAATTAAACCAGTCTTTTACCTTTGAAAGTTTTGTTCAAGGTAAATCTAACCAGCTAGCTTTAGCCGCTGCACGACAGGTCGGCGATAATCCTGGTGTTTCTTATAACCCACTCTTTATTTACGGTGGTGTTGGTTTAGGTAAAACCCACTTGATGCATGCGGTGGGTAACGAGATGTTGAAGCGCAACCCAAATGCGAAGATCGTTTATCTTCACTCTGAACGTTTTGTTGCAGACATGGTTAAAGCCCTACAGCTCAACGCGATCAATGATTTTAAGCGTTACTATCGATCTGTTGACGCGTTATTGATTGATGATATTCAGTTCTTTGCCGGTAAAGAGCGTTCACAGGAAGAGTTTTTCCACACATTTAATGCCCTGTTAGAGGGTGGTCAACAGATGATTCTGACCAGTGACCGCTATCCAAAAGAGATTAACGGTGTTGAAGAGCGTCTTAAATCCCGATTTGGTTGGGGTTTAACCGTTGCCATTGAACCACCCGAATTAGAAACGCGCGTTGCTATATTAATGAAGAAAGCTGACGAAGCCCGTGTCCGCTTACCGGATGATGCCGCTTTCTTCCTTGCTCAAAAAATCAGGTCCAATGTCCGTGAATTAGAGGGTGCTTTAAAGCGTGTAATTGCCAATGCTCATTTCACAGGTAGTGCAATAACAACACCTTTTATTAAAGAATCTCTAAAAGACCTACTGGCATTGCAGGATAAACAGGTTAGTATTGATAATATTCAACGAGTTGTAGCTGATTATTATAAAATTAAGGTTTCTGATCTGTTGTCGAAAAGACGCAGCCGTTCTGTTGCTAGACCACGCCAAGTAGCGATGAGTCTATCAAAAGAGCTGACTAACCATAGTTTGCCAGAAATTGGTGACGCTTTTGGTGGTCGTGATCACACTACTGTGCTCCACGCTTGTCGTAAGATAAAGGAGTTGCGCGAGAGTGATGCGGATATCAGAGAAGATTATAAGAATTTACTGCGCCATCTAACGGCGTAAATATACCGGTCTTAATCCGGCCATATATAAAGGTAGGTGGGTAAACGATGAAATTTGTCATCTCACGTGAAGCGCTGATTAAGCCTCTGCAACTAGTTGCAGGTGTGGTTGAGCGCCGACAGACATTGCCAGTGCTATCCAATATTTTATTGGTGGCTGAAGGAGATCAGCTGTCCATGACCGGTACAGACCTAGAGGTCGAACTGGTTGGACGTGTGACACTGGACGAGCCTGCTGAAGCAGGTTCAGTGACAGTGCCAGCACGTAAGCTGATGGATATCTGTAAATCCTTGCCTGATTCTGCAAGAATCGAGCTGACGCTTACCGGTCAGAAAATGGTGATTAAAGCGGGTCGTAGTCGCTTTAGTTTATCAACTCTGCCTGCTGCAGAATTTCCAAATGTTGAAGACAGTCCAGAAACTCTAGAGCTATCTATGGTGCAGCAGCAGTTGCGTAACCTGATCGATAAGACGGGTTTCTCAATGGCTCAACAGGATGTGCGATACTACCTTAACGGTATGTTGTTAGAGATCGCAGATGGTCAGCTTCGCGCCGTATCTACAGATGGACACCGTTTAGCAACCAGTGTGACCAATGTTGAAGCGCAAGAAGGTCTTCAGCATCAGATCATTGTGCCGCGTAAAGGTATTCTTGAGCTTGCCCGTCTACTGCAAAGTGGTGAGGATGAGTTACGTTTAGTCATTGGTGCCAGTCATATTCGTGCCCATGTGGGTGACTTTACCTTCACATCTAAACTTGTTGATGGCAAATTCCCGGATTATGAGCGCGTTATCCCGAAAAATGGCGACAAGATTCTGTTAAGTGATCGTATGGAACTACGTCAAGTTCTAAGCCGTATCGCGATTCTTTCTAATGAAAAGTATCGTGGTGTGCGTCTTGCTCTTTCTCCCGGTTATCTACAGGTTATGGCTAATAACCCAGAGCAGGAAGAAGCGGAAGAAACATTGGCGGTTGATTATGATGGCGATAGTTTAGAGGTTGGCTTTAACGTTAACTATCTACTGGATTGCTTATCTATTCTTAACTCTGACGTTGTGCGTTTAACTTTATCGGATTCTAACTCCAGTGCGCTGGTTGAAGGGTTTGATGAGGAAGGAAACCTATACGTTGTTATGCCAATGCGTATGTAATTAACAGTATATCTTGTGATAAGTACTGAATTACATAGTGATATTTTTATCCTTGGGAGCTGTGACCAGCTCCCATACTTTACTCCCTCCTGATGTCCATTTCTAAGCTCCAGATTAAATCTGTGCGTAATATCAGCTCAATTAATCTTGAGCCATCCCCTGCTATCAACATCATTTGTGGTGAAAACGGTAGCGGTAAAACCAGTATTCTCGAATCGATCAATATTTTGGGTCTTACTCGCTCCTTCCGAACCAATAAAGCCCATCATGTAGTGCAGAATGATCAGCGCGCTTCCGTTGTGTTTGGTTCTATCGATCCGATGATGCAAGGTTTAAAACAATCCCTTGGTGTTGAGCGCCCAAGTGAAGGTGAAGCAAAAATTCGTTTTGAAGGCTCAGATATAGGTCTTTCTACCCTTGCAGAGCTAATTCCACTGCAAGTTATTAACTCCGATACATTCCTATTATTGGAAGGATCGCCTGCTATTCGGCGACAGTTTTTAGACTGGGGCGTTTTTCATGCAGATAAAGCCTTTATTCAGCTCTGGAGAGGCTTCAGAAGAGTATTAAAACAGCGGAACACACTGCTTAAATGTGGTAAGATTGACAATCAGTTACGTCGGGTTTGGGATAGTGAATTTATCGCCTTTTCAGACCAGCTAACTCGCTTGAGAAAAGAGTACCTCAGCTTGCTAAAACCGGAGTTTGATTCGGTAGTTTCACAGCTACTTGAGGGTATCAAAATCGAGTTGGGTTTTAGCTATGGTTGGGATAAAAAACGACAGTTAGATGAAGTGTTAGCAAGCAACTTTGAACGCGACCTTCGTCAAGGCTTTACCGGCAGCGGGCCTCAACGTGCCGATCTGCGTTTAAAAGTAGATGGCCATAATGCGGCTGAGCGTCTATCCCGAGGCCAAAAAAAATTAGTGGTCAGTGCCCTTAAGTTAGCTCAAGGCGCACTGTTTCAGCGGATGAACAGCCGCCCCTGTATCTATCTGATCGATGATCTACCTTCAGAGTTAGATCAGGTACATGGAGAACTGTTCTGTAAAGTGTTAGAGCAAAGCTCTAACCAGTGTTTTATAACTTGTGTCGATGACAGCGCCCTAAAGGCCTACTGGAGTCCACAAACGGAAATAGCCACTTTTCGTATAGCAGAAGGTAGCCTTTGCTAACTCACTGTACGGAAGCGTTAGGAGACTTGAATGAGCGGCGAAAATAATCAAGATTATGATTCCTCAAGTATCAAGGTATTAAAAGGCCTAGATGCAGTAAGGAAACGCCCAGGCATGTATATTGGTGATACAGACGACGGTACAGGTCTGCACCACATGGTATTTGAGGTTGTTGATAACTCGATCGATGAAGCCTTAGCGGGTCATTGTGATGAGATCAAAGTCGTCATCCACCCTGACGAAAGTGTTACGGTTTCCGATAACGGTCGTGGTATCCCAACCGATATTCATGAAGAGGAAGGGATCTCAGCTGCCGAAGTTATTATGACGGTACTCCATGCCGGCGGTAAGTTTGATGATAACTCCTATAAAGTATCCGGTGGTTTGCATGGTGTAGGTGTCTCTGTTGTAAACGCCCTCTCCTCCAAATTAAAAATGACCATCCGTCGTAACGGCAAAGTGCATGAACAAGTGTACTCACATGGTGAACCACAGTCGCCTTTAACGGTTGTTGGAGAAACTGATACCAGCGGGACTATGGTACGTTTTTGGCCTTCAGAAGATACCTTTACTAATCACATTACGTTTAAGTTTGAAGTGTTGGCCAAACGGCTACGAGAGTTATCATTCTTGAATTCAGGCGTGCGTATTGTTCTTAAAGATGAGCGTTCAGCCACTGAAGAAGTGTTTGAATATGAAGGTGGTTTAAGCTCATTTGTTGATTACCTAAACACTAATAAAACCACCGTCAACAAAGTGTTCCACTTTACCGCTGATCACGAAAGCGGCGTCGCAGTTGAAGTAGCGATGCAGTGGAATGACTCTTACCAAGAAAGTATTCACTGTTTTACTAACAACATTCCACAGCGCGATGGTGGTACCCACCTTTCAGGTTTCCGTGCCGCGCTGACTCGCTCTTTAAATACTTATATTGAAAGTGAAGGCCTTAACAAAGGCGGTAAAGTTAGCACAACAGGTGATGATAGCCGTGAAGGTCTAACCGCGATTATTTCAGTTAAAGTGCCTGATCCTAAGTTCTCATCACAAACCAAAGATAAGTTAGTGTCATCTGAAGTTAAATCTGCGGTTGAGCAAACCATGGGTGAACTGTTAGCTGATTACCTTCGTGAAAACCCACAGGAAGCTAAAGCGGTCGTATCTAAAATGATCGACGCAGCCCGTGCCCGTGAAGCTGCGCGTAAAGCCCGAGAGATGACTCGACGTAAAGGCGCACTAGATATCGCTGGCTTACCCGGTAAGCTTGCTGACTGCCAGGAAAAAGATCCTGCACTGTCCGAAATCTACCTAGTGGAGGGTGATTCTGCGGGTGGATCGGCAAAACAAGGCCGTTCACGTAAAACGCAGGCAATTCTACCACTTAAAGGTAAAATTCTTAACGTGGAAAAAGCACGTTTCGACAAGATGCTAAGTTCAGCAGAAGTTGGCACCCTAATCACGGCGCTAGGCTGTGGTATAGGTCGCGAAGAGTACAACCCAGATAAGCTACGCTACCATCACATCATAATCATGACCGATGCCGACGTAGATGGATCCCATATCCGTACCCTACTTCTGACCTTCTTCTTCCGTCAGATGCCGGAACTGATTGAACGTGGTTACATCTACATCGCTCAGCCACCGCTATACAAAATCAAAAAAGGTAAGCAAGAGCAGTACCTTAAAGATGATGAAGCGTTGGATTCCTACTTACTACAAGGCGCATTAGACGGTACAACACTACACGTTAACGCAAATGCACCAGGTATCGGCGGCCAAGAGCTAGAGACGCTTATATACGAATACCGTGCAGTTATTCGCACAATAAACCGTATGTCTCGTGTTTATCCTTTTGCGTTGCTTAAATCATTGCTTAATGTGGCTGTGCCTTTCCCACGTGAAACAATGACAGACCAATCAGCGGTTGCTGAATGGTGTGACGCGTTTGATGACGCATTAGCAGGCTTCTCCGATAAAGCGGTTAGCTACCAATGTGTCGTGGTAGAAGACAAAGAACACAGCAACTTTGTACCTAAAGTGATGATGTTGCAGCATGGGGTATCCCATGATTACATTCTTAATGAAGAGTTCTTCGCCTCCCGTGAATACAGCTCCATTATTAAAATGGCCGGTACACTGGCTGGCTTACTTGAAGACGGCGCTTACCTACAACGGGGCGAACGCACCCGTGAGATCACCGACTTTGAAGAAGGCCTAAACTGGCTACTGGATCTATCCCGCCGTGGCCACTACATCCAGCGCTACAAAGGTCTAGGTGAGATGAACCCAGAACAACTTTGGGAAACCACCATGGACCCAGAGTCACGCCGTATGCTGCAAGTAACGATTGAAGATGCGATTACCGCCGATCAGCTATTCACCACCCTAATGGGTGACGAAGTTGAACCGCGTCGTAACTTTATCGAAGCCAACGCACTACAAGTTGCTAACTTGGATGTGTAGTTTGTCATTTTGTCAAATCTCATTTGAAATGAAATGGCGTCTCAGCATAGTGAAATAACGTCTCATTTAAAATGAAATTAGGGGAAAAAAGCAGCCGAATAGGCTGCTTTTTTATTGGAGTTAATGCATTAGCAGGTCTGTTTTAAACCATGCATTTGCACAGCAAGCATCAGTTGACTTAGCAGCTTTATAGATTGCTGGTTTGTTTTTCATCTTTAAGAACCTGTTCCATCAAAGGGAACGAGAAGTTTCTTAAGTTTGGATTTTTTAGACGAATATCACCAATTATCTGTGTTAACGTTCTGCCTTTTGCGTCTTTACTAACAATTCGATTGAAACTTGTAATTGCAAAAGAGTTTGTAGGACGTGATGGGTTCTTATTAATATATTCAAGAAACTTCCTTAGTCCAGCTTTAGGGGCTTTTCCTCCCCAAGCTGAGCACAATATGTGAATTGCGTTTCTTAGCTCTTTATTTAGTGGATGTAGCTGCTGTGCTTCACCTCCATTCCCACCTCCTTGACCTCCATATTGAGCTTGAAAGGGGTCAAACAGTTGAAGAGGATTATGATTTATTAATTGGAGAAGCTGATCGCCGCAATCGTAACCAACGCAGAAAGTGTCAATATCTTTGGTCTGTTTGTTTTCTGCCTCAAATAGATAATATTTATCCGTTATTGGGCCACAGCATCCGTTTATTTTTTGCCCGCTCAATAGTCTTACGTAAACTACTGGTTTTATATCGTAGTTCGATACTATGTCTAATTTAGCTTTATCCCCACGACAATTGGTAATGCTCATTTACTATCCTTTACTGCTAATGCCTATCTAAGAGGAAGTCGTGCAGCGACGATTCGCTACAGCTACTTATTATATTGAGAAATCCAAATTTTTAATTCTGGCCACCAAATATTATTAACGTCTGTATCCTTTGGGACCTTTGCATTAGGTTTTGGCTTAAATTTCCGGTCTTTTGGTAAATTGGCCTTAGATCCCCAAAATGGCTTAGGAGCTAAATCACTTGGGATTGCTGGATTCTCCAACATGCTATCAGCGTTTGCGTCTATGATTTCTTCTTTTGTGCAAACCCAACAATGTATCCATGAGAAACCGTTGCTGTATGTTGCTTTCCCTAACACAACTTTTGAGTAAATACCTAAGTGGTTCAATGAGAGACTAAGAAGCATGGCAAACTGTTGGCACATTTCAGAACGGCCAAATAAATTCTCATCGACAAGAGAAGCTACTTTATCGATTAATGCTTTTCGAAATTCTTCATTTAATATTTTTGAGTCATCTATAAGCAGTTCAGATGGAGATGTTCGCTCACCATTGAGTTTTTGCTGCCTGATAATATTTACTATTTTTATTTGTTCAGGATGTGCGAACTGAAGAAATTCATCAGAAGACATGTTTTCAGCTGGAGATATTTCCCTTAATTCCATTTTTATATCCTTTCGATCAATAGCGTATAACGCCTCAGTAAATGCGCAAAGAGCGTCCAATCGAGGCGATTGAATTTTTCCTTATATCTTTTCTTGGTTGTATTTCAACCACTCATCTACATAAACATAAGATCCGTAAAGAATTACATCCAAAAGCAGAAATGGCATGATTATTCCTGTTGCTGCCTTATCCTCACCTACTGCAACCAGTGCTGTTCCGGTTAAGACAATTGCCATTACCCCAAAAGGGAACATTAAGAGCTTAATGACTTGTAAAGCTCTAAAACGAAGCTTAAAGGTGGTTTTTTGCCAAGCAGTATTAGGATTGTGGGTCGGATTTTCGATCTCTACCATTATGTCTTGCGGTTCACTTCCTAGCTCTCTCTTTAATTTTTCGATTTCAAGCTTCAATTTAGTGTGCTCTAAGTGATGATACTTGAATCTGAATTTATGAAAGCGCCCAGATAACAAGACCGTACCAAGTTTACAGTGCATACGAATAGGATGTGTTGAATTTTATGTTTGAGAAGATAGTCATTTATCCTCTGTAGCTTGTCAGTTACAGAGCTATTTATTGTGAGGGTCTTACGTATGGACGATTCCATGAGTTAGGCACTTTGAATGGTTAAGACGTTATTATTTTAGTTTGTTTAATCCGCTAGTGGCTGTTTTTTCACCTATCCAAATAGTTTTCTCTATTTGTGAATATAGAGTATTTAGTTAACTGTAAATCGTTACTTCTTCAGTCATTGGATTAGTTCCTAGCTGATATAGCAGTAGTTAAGCGGTAATACCTAGAACCGTAAGTCCATAGCTCTAAATTGACCAAACGAAGAATCGGAGTAAAACCACTATACATTTTTATGCCTAAAGAGCAGGTGGTGATAAAGAACAACATCAAGTTACTCATGAGAAGCAAAACCTAATGCTTCAATGGCATCTTTCACTACCTCCATGTTAGAACCGGAGAGCAGGTCATGATCCAGGGCCAGTACCAGCTTCTTTTTTGCCCGCGTTAAAGCAACGTAGACTTTCTTCCATTCTTTATTAAAATGATCGGCTTTACTGAGATTATTTCCAGTTAAGTATTTCAGTGTGTTGGTGCTTAGGACAATTACGCATGTATCAGCATCGAGACCTTTAACTGAGTCAATGCTTTGGATAGTAAACTGCACATTATCTTCTTTGCACTTGTCGCATAGTTCATATAGCTGAGCAAAATGATATTTTTCTAAGGTTAATGAATGTCTGGCTTTTAGCCTATTAATAGCGGCTCTCGCACCAATTTCAGTAACATTATTCATGAAGTCGGTAAAAGCTGCTTTAACAAACAATATCTTGTCTTTCTTGTGCTTTGATTCCCGAATCATGTCCTCGATCTCTCTAGGAAATGAATGCTTATGTTTTGATGATGTCGAATAGCGACCGGCTTTCTTGTCGATGCAAACAATCTCTTTTGTTTCTATATAACCACTTAGCAGTTCGTCGTATCTAGCATCGATGGATTCGATATACCATAACTCTCCAACGATTTCTGATAATGACTCCTGTTGCTGATTTTCATAACAAAAGCTGTTTGAGATCGCTAAGATTTCCTTAGGTACTCGTCTAGTTTGATTATTGATCTTTAATATTGTTGCGTATTCTTGTGCTGATATTTTATCAACGAATGTATCAAGTGCTTTGGGGTACTTGATAGCTTGCTTTGGGTCTCCGATCATGTATACGTCAATGCCGTTGCAACCAAATACCTCGAATATTCGCAACGCATCGCTATCTAAGTCTTGGACTTCATCAATAAATATTTTGTCAAAGCAGTTTTCAAGAATAGCCAGGAGTCGTTGAACCTTAGCTTTATTAGCTCTGGTTCTGTGCCTGCTAACTTTTTCATCAATAATTAGTTTGGCGATGTTATAAACGTTTTCAGCGTGAATGACATTTCGCTCTCGCAGTCGTGCAAAAAGGCTATGTTTATACCTAGGGTTACTTGGTAGTATCATAATCGAAGCGTCATTATAGACATCACCGAGAGTGAACGATGAAAACGGGTAGATAATTTCATTCAGCAAAAAGCTATGCACTGTTTGAATGCAAAGATTTTTAGGGATAAACCCATGTTGTTTGATTATTTCTTGTTCGATTTTAGCTGTTGCCGTGTTTGTGTACGTTAAAGCAAATGTTTTTTTATGGTTAGTATAAGCTTTGATGTGCTGTACCAAAGATTCAGCTAATCCGTAAGTTTTACCAGCGCCAGCCCCAGCAATCTGCACTTCAATCATGTTACAGCCTCGATGACCTGAGCAATGTGAGCCGGTAGCTTGATGTCTAATGGGTCTTTGTCTTGAATCATTGCATCACATACATCTAGCATTCTTGCTGTTTTACCATTGATCATGTGCTCCGATACTTCTTTTACGTCTCCTGTCATTCCAAACAAACTATTTAGTAAAGCTAAGTTGTCTTCTGCTTCAACCAAATCAATCTCAAGTGTGTAATTCGTAGTTGTTCTTACAGTGACATTCTCGTGAGCAGTATCATAAGCATCATGTCTTGCTTTTGAGGCATCTGAGTTGTCGTAGTCACGAATAATGCCGATTTTCTTGTTCGGATTACCCTTGTTTAGTTCAAGCCATATATCTAGGAATGTAGCGTAACCACGTTGACCAATAGCAATAATATCAATGTCGTTAAGAGCGGCCTGTTTCGACAGGTATGTGCTAATCAACATTTCTTCTGTTGGACCTTCGACAAGAATGACTTTGTTTGCGAATAGGAGTTTAAGGATGTCGAAGTTCGGTCTTTTTCTCAGGTAATCAACTAGCTTAATTGGAGTGTTTGACAAACTTATCGCGTTCTCTCCTGTAAAAGCCAGCACATTTGAAATTTTGAGTTTGTTGATTATTGATGGGTTGTGAGTCGAAATGATGGTTTGCACGAGCGAACCGCTGTTACTTGAACTCTTCTCAATGAAATCTCGCACGAACCGCAGATTGTTTACACTTAGGTGTGCTTCTGGCTCCTCTATGCAGCAAAAGTTGAAAGTATCGCCGCAGGATTTGTAGTAAGCGAAAAGGATCAGTATGTAAATAAGGTTTCTTTGTCCCAAGCCTTTTTGGTAAAGGAATTCATTGCCGTACTTGAGAGTGATGTTAGATAAGATATTCTTTAGGTTAGGCAGGTTAGGAGTACATTCTAGCTGTTGGATAATACTATCGTAGTTGTCAAAGTCCGGATTGGTTCCGATGATTTTGTTGAATGTTTCTGTTTCTTCGATAGCGTTGAAGAACTCAGAATACGCAGTGTTGATTTGGCTCTTGTCATCATCGTTTAGAGTGTTCATAAGAAGTTTTGTAAAAATGCTATTAGACTTCATTGAACTGCTTTCGGAAAAATCATCTCGCTCAGCATTAATACTATGGATGCTAACGTGTCTTAGGTCACTATATGCGATAGGCTTTTCGTTATTTACTGATACGATTTGGTACTCATATAGTTCGATGGGTAATGTAAACCAGTTAATATCGTCGATAGTTTTTCCTACAAGTGATTTTTTTACTGCTTCAAGCAAATCCGTATCGTCTTTGGGTTTAAAATCATATCTGATTTTGTATGTTTCTTTATCACCATCAGAAACAAGCCATTTAGCTAGTAGTACAGTCTCATAGCTATCTTGTGGATCTGCGAACTCAACAGTAACTGATACTTTTGGGGTTTTCTGAAGTTGATCGGCATCGTCATTAATTACTGACGTTAAGAAGTCAATGACGGTGTCTTTGTTGATATCTGAAATACTTAAACGCTTCTGGCTGAAGTCTATCTGGTTGCCACTGAGTGGTAGCGAAAGAGCGGTGAAGAAGTTCGTTTTACCGGTATCGTTTTCACCAATAACAACAGTCAGTTTTTGCAGTTCGGCCTCAAAAGTACGAAAACTACGATAGTTGTGAATTGTTACTTTCTTTATATACATAAAAAAATCCCTTAGTGTGCTGAAACGCACATATGTCACTGGTCCCTAAGCTATCTGATGCAATATCTCACAATGTCAGGGCTGATCCCATTTCAATAGAGACTTTAAGACTATTTTTTTACATAGATGGCAGAACTAATGAGTGGAATGAGGACAGTTATCGGAAGCTAATTTGATCAAACATGAAGTCTTTATTGACGTAAGTTTAGATTTTACGTAAAGTTTTAATATTCGTATATCTTACTCATGAGGATTTTTAATGGAGTTTCGAGCACCTTCAGTTGCAACAGAACAAAACGCGCGTGCTGCAAAGTACCTCACGAAAAACCTTGAAGATCCAAATGCAGGGGTAGCCGTTCTAGATACTCTTATTAGTGAGTTAGGAAGCGTCGTAGAGAGCTTTCCAGATTGGCATCCAATATTGACGGTACCTGCGAAAGGCTCAACTAAAGAAACTTATTCGATGAAAGAATTGGATGCTTATAAAACTATAGACCACACCGTGATGTTTGTTCGTGGATTTGTGACTTGTCCTTATAGTGAAGATAAAGCTGATCGACTAGTGGTAGCGGTCGAGCAGTTAGATGGGCTTCGTGCTTACCGGCTAGATCAATCTTTATATGCTGATAGTGCTTACCCTGTGGTGGTAGAAGCATATACCGTTGAGTTAGAAGCAGATGGAACTATTCGTAGCCGCGATGCTTTAATTTGGTTTTCACAGCACTTACTTAAAGATGCGTGGAATTTCCAAGTTGCCGAAACTTGGTGGAATATTCGTTCTCTGATTTTGGGTCACCCCCATGGATCTCGCTCTTCTTTATTTGTGAATCAGCACTCAGGTGCTCATATGCGAAAAATTCTAGAAGCTTTCAATAACAGCGGTATGTTTGGCCCTATCAAAGAATCTTCACTCGAAATGTTATCAAAAAAGAAGAGAGACACAATTTGTGAGATTCTCATTCGAAGTGCTGTGACCAGTTGGGATAAGCATAGCGAAAAGTTTGATTTTGAATTACGTGGTGAAACTTGCAAGGTTAATATTCGTGATACGTGGGGCGATGGTCAGGAATTGTCAGTTCAAGTTGTAATTGGCGATCACGATTTATATGTCTCGGGGTTTTTCTATCTACGAGAAGGCCGACCTACATATACCGAACCTTTGGGCAAGCGGGCTTTAGCTGAAAAGTTTTTGTAAAAGCAGATCAACACGCAGTAAAGGGCCTACGAAAAGCTGGTCTATTCATTTTAAGACGTTAGTGCACTTATCGATAAAGAATCTGTTCAGAAGAAAATGATGTATAAGAGAGAAAGCTTAGAAGCCAAAAAGGCCTCCCGTAAGGAAAGCCTTTTTGGTAAAGCATTTGGTATCTTTGCATCTCGGATCTCATAAGGTTGACCTAAGTGAACTCAAATAAGATATAAGCCCGAGTGCTTACGGAACAAAGTATAGCCTAAGTGATTTTAGGATGTCACTATTAATTTTAATGATAACGTTAACGGATTGTGGAGTAAGGCTTTGCTGCCAGCAAATATAAATCAAACAATTGATGATATATCGATTGCAAGAATGTCCTCATATCACTCCTTCTTTTCTAATATTAGTCAACAAGAAGCTTATGGGCTCTATTGTTGGAATGAAGCATTGTCATCTGCACTCTTCCGGCTGATTTCTATCACAGAGGTCGTTCTTCGCAATCGTTTTCATGAGGCTTTTAGCCAAGAGGTTTCTAATCCTCAATCTATAGGGGCTCCGACCGCAAATGATTGGTATAACTACATTAGCTTAAATAGTAAGTCAGCAAGTAAAATTCAGAAGGTAACACATAGATGGGCTAATGGTGGTTGGACCCCCAAGCACCCTTTGCCTACTTCTAATGATGTTGTATCTCAAATGACCTTTGGTTTCTGGCCTGCTTTGTTGAATCAACAATCAATAGTTAATTGGGGAAATGTGTTACCTAATATCGTTCCATATCATCGCTATAAGACATACGCTCATTGGAACAGTACTCATAATAGAGGGGTACTTTGGGCGCGTTTGGATATGGTTAATAAAATACGTAACCGCATTGCTCACTTTGAACCTGTTTGGAAACAAGGGAACTTGATTGAAGAGCGAAGAAGAACACAAAACTCACCCCCTCTGACTATTGATATAGCGGCACCGACTGATACTGCAGGTGCAATAGCTATGTTGAATTTAAAGCATCAGAGAATTGTTGAATTGCTTAGATGGCTCTCGAAAGATAGAGCGCAAGACTATCTTTCCAGCTACATCCATGATCACTTCACTTGGGTATGTTCAATTGAGGGGTTTGAGTCGTATAAAAACTTAAAAGTTGGATCTGAGCTACCTGTAAGCAAGTTTAAGCGTGAGTTGAACAGTATTGTACGTAGACAGGATAAGGTCAAAGTAACGCGCTGTAATACTGATTATGGCACTTTCTATCCAGGTAAAAGGTAAGCACTTGAAGCGATCAGCTGAATCGACCAGCCTTTAGTAGACACCTTATTGTGTTAGATTGGACTGCCCAGACTTCACTAGGCATTTTCCGACTACTCTTTGGGCTGACTAGGCTTCAGTTGATGTCTATACAGGCAGTATAAATGAGTAAGCCCTACTCTGCCTATACTATCAATGCTGATATGACTACAGGAATAGTAGCCCCTCTAGGAGCTACTATTCATCTCATAGGCTAAGTGATCTAGTGACAGTCTATAGCAAAAAAAAAATGAGTTTACGGTTTTTCAGAAGCATGTAATGATGATCATTCACATCAAAAAATGAGGTTATTATCATGCTGTACAGTCCGTTTTGTTCAAATGAGTTAGTAAGAGTGGTTCGAATAGAGGATGGTATGTCTATAGAGTGTAATGGTGAACTTATAGTATATAGCTTTACTAGTGGCACTCTTGAACCTGATGTAGACTGTGGCAGAGATATTCAGCTTGCTAGCAGTATGGAGCTATACGAGACGGATATAAAATACATAATCATGGATAAGGAAAATAAATGGGGTGCTGAGCTACCTAAAGTGCACTCTAGACTAGTTAAGAATTAGCAGCTCTCGTTACTCGCTATAATCGTTCAAATAGCACTCCCCACCCTTTTGATTTACCCAGTACCATCTGCCTATATTGGAATCTAACCTGATCCATGTGATCGGCTAATGATTATCTGTAATAGAGTTCGGATTTCACTACACAGTAGTGGTCTACTAAGCTCTATACACATTGATTTATGTCGCATTGAGTAATCTATTGTGGGTTGTGACGGTTAACTGGCATTTCAAGCTAAGTGAGATTAGCGTCTATATATTTCATTCTATGTGAGAATTTAAGGTGCAGTCCTATTCTCATATAGAGTGAAATAGCCTTTGTTATGAGGCTTCCTCATTTCACTACAAATGAGAAACGACAAAGCATTTACTTACTCTAAAAAGCCCTAACAGCAATGTCGGGGCTTTTTTTATGGCTCTCTAAAGCAAGGATATAAACTAGCTCCGCTCCAAAAATATGCGCTCACTTAGTAAGATAGGAACTCAGCCCCTGAGCGAATGACTGAGCGAATGACTGAGCGAATGACTGAGCGAGTACTGAGCAAATATCTGACCAAGCCTCGGGCAGATATTTTCCTCGGTTAAGTTAATGCTAAGCGCCGGTGCGCGTTTATAGAAAGAAGGTGTTCGCGAAGAAAGAAGCATGGGATGTTCTACAAAAAAAGACCTAATCCCATCGTTTGGTTAAAGTAAAAGTTGATTAGCGGGATCATAACTCTGATCCATTTTCACGTTTAACCGTTTTCCATGGCTAAAGCGACCTTCTTGCAAGTCGTTATGGGGAGGTAAAGCTTGCGTGTATTTTCGCAGCTAACTTCGATAAAGCCATATTGTTTATAAAAACCAACAGCATCTTCTTTTGCATCAACAAAGAGCCCTATTACTGCGGCAGGGTTCTCAGGTTGAGCAGCCAATGCTGTTTTTCTAATACATTCAAGTAGTAGCTGTTCACCGAAGCGATGATTCTTGAAGCTTTTATCTATAGCCATACGAGCTAACGTCAGGGCCGGTGCGGGGTAAGGATAGTTTGCGAGCCGAGGAAAACCATCTGGCACAGATACAGTTGCATAGGCCAGTGTATAAAAACCGATGATTTTCTTGGGCTGTTCAGAATCAACGAGCACAAACGTTTTAGTCAATGAACGTTGATCTGAACTGCTTGCATACTTTGCTAGATAGTCGTTTAAAACATCAACACCGCAATCAAAACCTTTGCGGTCGTGTTGCTTCTTATCAAGTTGAACTGTCTCCAGCATATTTAAATCCACCTTCTTCGTTAAACGTTTTGGCAGCAGTCAAAAGTTTGTTATTGATCGGCGGCGGATTGTCTAGAGCGGCAAAAACAGCTTCTGCCCCTTGCATTGAGAGGCGAATGCTTTGCTCGCTTTCATAAACCGATCGGGCCTTGGTTGTTACGGCCTCTACGATAAATTGAGACAGCGTTGAACCCGATAGATCCGCAGCATTTTTTACAAATTCCTGAACATCCTGCGGAACACGTGCAACGAGCCTTGCGTCCTTTGGTGCTACAACGGTCATTGTTCTCTCCAAATTTTTAGTCTTAGTTTTTCGCCATAAGTAGCGAATGCGGCCACTCACTAAGGTTAATCATACAGATCAGTACTGTGTGCTATTATGGCACACAAGCCTAAATTGTCAATAATGTGTGCTAAACAGGCATACAAAGATAGAAAGAAACAACGTGGTCAAAACCCCGTAGGAGCTCAGCCCCTGAGCGAATTCGGAGCAAGCCTCGTTCAAGATTTTCCCTCTTCTATTGCTGTTTAGGCAGTCTATTTTCACATAAACGCTTTCCCAGCGGATTTACAGTCTTGCCTGTCCAAAATGATAATTGTATTGCCTGCCCGCTTAGGTTAAAAATAGTGATCAATCAGACAGATGGATGTCTGGCATGGGTCGATATGCAGAGCCGCTTTTAGCAGGTTCAATGTCTATCAATTGTTAATACGCATGCTCGTTTTGTCATGGAAGAGTACGATTTAATTCTTTAGTTTCTCCTTCCTTTTCAAATCACACCATCTGTTTGTAACGGATAACGCTGTGGGTAGATATACGGACCCCCGTGTATATAAATGTTACATGCCTAGCTCTGAGATTATATGAAAGAATTAGTTGAACATTTAGTGAAGCAAAAGAGAGAGGGTGACTGGTGGGACTTTAAAAAACAACACCATTCAAACCTTCATGATCTTCTTCATGATCTTTTGTGTTTGGCAAATATCATCTATGACGGCGACCGTTTTATCATATTTGGAGTTAGTGATGATTATGAGATAACTGGCCTCAGCGAAAACGATGTGCGCTATACACAGGCGGATATTTTAAATTTCTTGAGAACTAAGAGTTTTGCATACCACAAAATACCAAATGTAAAATTGCAATCACTTCTAATTGATGGGAAAGAGCTCGATGTTCTTACAATAAGAAATGAAGAATATAAGCCTTATTTCTTGACCAGAGATGAGACCAAGCAAGGAGCTACAGTACGCGCTGGCACAATATACTCTCGCATGGGCGATTCAAATACACCAAAGGATGGAAGTGCAAACCCCTATGAGGTTGAAGCCATGTGGCGTCAACGGTTCGGCTTGGATAAGAAGGCATCCGAACGTTTTATTAATGTGTTGGTCGATTTCAAAAATTGGAAATATGATGGTGTTAGTAAGGCATTCTACGATATTGATCCAGATTACACGATAGAGATAGGTGGTAACGAAGGCTCTGGAGGAAAATTCTGGTGGGAAGAGGGGTTGTTTGAAAAGCCTGACCGGTTCTACTACTACCTCAAGTATAAGGGCGTTGAGCTACATAAAATACTTGTAGTGAGATTTAGAAGTGAAAATCTCAAAATACCGTTTCCAAATATTGAATTTATAAATCATCCGGAAAAGAACGATGGTTGTGAAACAGGGGTATATTGTGACCTGTTTTACTACCTGGAAAATACAATAGAGTATAGCTTGTTTAAACACATTAGAGCTCTGGAGGTTTCTGAGGTAACGAGCAAATCATTCTCTACGCCGATAGAGACGCAAATAAAACCTCGAATCATTGAACTACCCTTTTTAATTTTCGATTCAGAAGAAAGCTTAAAAATGGTCTGCAAAAAGTTAGTTGATAACTATGATGATTTTCTTAAAGTAAGAAATAAATCTGACGACATCAAATCCTCAAGTGACGATATGCAAAAACGATATGCCGCTGAGCGGCTATTCACCGAATGGGCGTACAATATCGTTCACGAAAACAGCATGTAATCGGGTAGCCGAGGGTCTCTAACCCTCAGCCCCCACAACACCCTGCATGCGGATCCGCACAGGGCGTTTCACTGA
>NZ_LUTR01000018.1 GCF_001597725.1 Neptuniibacter marinus | reverse complement strand
TCAATGCGAAGCTTTTGATTCTGATAAATTATTCAATTTCAGTGAAAAAAAGCTTGAGCATTAACAGAGTATCTACAAGATGTGGTTGTGGCACGATGCTTCGCGCTAATACCCGTTCAGGGCATAAAGGTGAGCTCCAACAAGGAAGCATATTGCCCGAAGGATTTGATGCTTTATAAGCATAAAAAAACGGCGACTTCCTGCACAGAATCGCCGTTCGGTATCTACCCCCTTGAAAAAAAGCACCTCCGAAGAGGCGTTGAGCCAAGGGATTGGTAAATTGATTTAGTCGCTGATTATAAAACCAGTCGACGAATGTCGCTAAGTAAGCTGTTTAGGTAAGTAAGGAATTTACCTGCATCGCCGCCGTTGATTGCACGGTGATCGTAAGATAAGCACAATGGCAGCATCTTACGTGGTTCAAACTCTTTACCGTTCCAACGGGGTTCGATATCCGCTTTAGAAACACCCAATATCGCTACTTCAGGCGCGTTAACAATTGGTGTAAAGCCTGTACCACCAATGCCACCTAAGCTTGAGATTGTGAAGCATGCACCCTGCATCTCTGCGGGTTTTAGCTTACGATCTTTAGCTTTGCCTGCTAGCTCAATCGCTTCGGTTGATAGTTCGTAGATGCTTTTCTTATCTGCATCTTTAATGACAGGAACCATCAAGCCATTTGGTGTATCCACTGCCATACCGATGTTTACATATTTTTTATAAACAATATGTTCGCCGTCAGCATGTAGTGATGCGTTGAATTTAGGATGAGCTTTAAGCGCAATTGCTATTGCTTTTAGCATGAACGGCAGTGGTGTTAAACGCACACCTGATTTAGCCGCTTCATCTTTCATTTCTTTACGGAACGCTTCTAGATCAGTGATATCCGCTTTGTCGAACTGTGTAACATGGGGGATATTCAACCAACAGCGGCTCATGTTGTCGCGAGTGATCTTAGCTATTTTGCTAAGCTTCTCTACTTCAACTTCACCAAACTTGCTGAAATCAACTTCAGGAATTGCAGGAATACCTGAACCACCTGTAACTGCACCACCTTTCGGCTTTTCAGCTAACTGTTTCAGCGCGCTCTTAACATAAGCTTGGACATCTTCTTTTAAGACACGACCACGGCGACCAGAGCCAGAAACCAACGCAAGTTCAACACCAAACTCACGAGCAATAGCTCGTACCGCAGGCCCTGCATGTACAGATTTGTTTTTCTTCTCTAGCTCAGCTTTATTCACATTTGCAACGGGTGCTGATGCCGGAGCTGCTTTTGCTGGAGCAGAGGCCGCTGGCGCAGAAGCCGTTGGTGCTGGTGCAGCGGCGGGTGCCGGAGCAGCTGAACCTGCAACTTCTAATTCAAGTAGCAAATCGCCTTCATTAACTGTGTCGCCATCTTTGATCTTCATGGAGATAACCACACCGCCTTTAGGTGCAGGTACTTCCATTGATGCTTTATCGGTTTCTAGTACGATTAAGCTATCGCCTTCGGCAACGGTATCTCCATCCTTAACAAGGACTTCAACAACATCAACATCAGTAGCGCCGGATAGATCTGGCACTAAGACATCTTCTTTTCCGCCCGCTACAGGTGCTGGAGCGGGTGCCGCAGCTACAGGAGCAGACTCGGCTGTCGGCGCTGCAGCTGCAGGAGCAACTTCAGCCTGAGGCTGGCCGCCTACACTAAGATCCGCCAGCACATCACCTTCGTTAACCGTATCGCCTTCTTTGATCTTCATAGAAACAACCACACCAGCTTTAGGTGCGGGTACTTCCATCGATGCTTTATCGGTTTCTAGTACGATGAGGCTATCGCCCTCTTCAACACTGTCGCCGTCTTTCACTAAGATTTCAACAACATCGACATCGTTTGCACCGGATAGATCAGGCACTAAGATTGTTTCTACTGCGGATGCCGCAACCGGCGCTGCTGGCGCAGGTGCTGGGCTCGATTCAACCGGTGCAGGGGCTGCAGGGGCTGCCGCTTCAACAGGGGCTGCTTCCGCTGACGCACCTGTATCGAGATCAAGCAGTACATCGCCCTCGTTCACTTGATCATCGACATTAATTTTTACGGAAACCACGGTACCACTATGGGTAGAGGGTACTTCCATTGACGCTTTGTCTGTTTCCAGAACAATCAAGCTGTCGCCTTCGCTAATAGTGTCACCAGCGCTAACGAGCACTTCGACTACATCAACATCAGTTGAGCCTGATAAGTCAGGAACTGTAATTGTGATAATACTCACGATAAATCCTCCAGTTCTAAGCCGTTAGAAGTTCAACGTAGACTTAAACAGTCCACGGTGCCGGTTTAGCCGGGTTAATGTTGAACTTCTGCATGGCTTTAGCGACTTCAGCGCCTTCAACCTTGCCCTCTTCTTGAAGTGCTTTTAGCGCTGCAACAACAACGTAATAGCGGTTAACTTCAAAGAATTCACGCAGTTTAGTACGCGTATCTGAACGACCAAAACCATCAGTCCCTAGTACTTTAAAGTTACGTGGAATGTATTCACGTAGCTGATCTGCATAACTACGCATATAGTCAGTCGATGCGATAACCGGACCTTCACCTCGGCTTTCGATACATTCAGTCACATAAGCTTTTTGAGGCTCAGATTCTGGATTTAACATATTCCAACGCGCAACAGACATCGCTTCGCGGCGCAACTCATTGATAGAGGTCGTGCTCCAAATATCCGATTCGATACCGTAATCATCACGCAGAATATCGGCCGCCGCTTCAACTTCACGTAAGATCGTGCCACAACCCATTAGCTGAACGCGTTTGTCTGCGTCTTTACCTTCTTTAAGAAGATACATGCCTTTGATGATGCCTTCTTCGGCACCGTGCGGCATGGCCGGGTGGTGGTAGTTTTCGTTCATAGTTGTGATGTAGTAGAAGCGGTTTTCCTGCTCCTGGTACATGCGACGCATACCGTCCTGAACAATAACAGCCAGTTCATAGCCGTATGTAGGATCGTAAGATTTACAGTTTGGAATCATCTGTGCCATTAGGTGGCTGTGACCATCCTGATGCTGTAGACCTTCACCGTTTAGCGTTGTACGGCCTGAAGTAGCACCGATCAAGAAGCCACGTGCCTGCATATCGCCCGCTGCCCATGCTAAGTCCATAACACGCTGGAAACCAAACATAGAGTAGTAGATATAGAACGGAACCATTGTGCAGTTATTGTTTGCGTAAGAGGTAGCCGCAGCCATCCACGCAGACATAGCACCCGCCTCATTGATACCTTCTTCTAAGATCTGACCTGTTTTAGATTCTTTATAAAACATGATCTGATCAGAGTCATGTGGCACATAACGTTGCCCAGCAGATGTATAGATACCTAACTGACGAAACATACCTTCCATACCAAATGTACGTGCTTCATCAGGCACAATAGGTACAACACGTTCACCCATTTTTTTATCTTTAACCAGTGTACTCATTACACGGTTAAGTACCATTTGGGTGGAAGCTGTACGCTTACCGCTGTCTTTTAACTGACCTTCAAAGTCTGTTAATGGTGGTGTTTCTAGTTTTTCAAATTCAGTACGACGTACTGGGTAGAAACCACCTAAGCTTTCACGGCGTTCGAACATGTATTTCATTTCAGGTGAATCAGGTGCTGGACGATAGTAAGGAACGTCCTTCAACTGTTCATCTGTCAACGGAATGTTAAAACGATCACGGAAATCTTTTAGGTCATCGATAGCCACTTTCTTCAAGGAGTGAGTATCGTTTTTCGCTTGGCCTGATTTACCTGTGCCGTAACCTTTTACAGTCTGCGCCAGAATAACCGTTGGCTGACCTTTGTGATTGACCGCTTCATTATAAGCAGCAAATACTTTATAAGGGTCATGACCACCACGGTTCAGGTTCATGATGTCGTCATCAGATAGATCTGCGACTAATTCAAGAAGCTCTGGATATTTACCAAAGAAGTGTTCACGAGTGTAAGCACCGCCGTTCGCTTTGTAGTTTTGCAACTCACCGTCGCATACTTCATCAAAGCGTTTCTGCAGTAAGCCTTTTGTATCTTTCTCAAAAAGAGCGTCCCAATGACGACCCCAAAGACACTTAATAACATTCCAGCCTGCGCCGTGGAAGATACCTTCAAGCTCTTGAACAATCTTACCGTTACCACGTACAGGCCCATCAAGGCGCTGCAAGTTACAGTTCACAACAAAAATAAGATTTTCTAACCCTTCACGACCCGCAAGAGAGATAGCACCAAGAGATTCTGGCTCGTCACACTCGCCATCACCCAAGAACGCCCATACTTTGCGATCGCCGCGATCAATTAGATCACGTGCCGATAGGTAGCGCATAACATGTGCTTGATAGATTGCTTGAATTGGACCTAGACCCATAGATACCGTTGGGAACTGCCAAAAATCAGGCATTAACCATGGATGAGGGTAAGAAGAAAGACCATGACCATCAACTTCACGACGGTAGTTATCCATCTGCTCTTCAGATAGACGCCCTTCTAAGTAAGCACGTGAGTAGATACCGGGAGAGATATGCCCTTGGAAAAAGACCATGTCAGATTCCTGACCTTCATTTCCACGGAAAAAATAGTTAAAACCGATATCGTAAAGTGTTGCAGAGGAGGAGAAAGAGGAGATATGACCACCTAGGCCATCATCATTATCGTTAGCACGCATAACCATTGCCATTGCGTTCCAACGGATAAATGAGCGGATGCGGCGTTCCATAAATAGATCGCCAGGCATACGTGCCTCATCTTTCACCGAAATTGTATTGCGGTAAGGCGTTGTCAACACACAGGAGGAATCAACACCTATGTCATTCGCTTTTTCACCTAACTTTCTTAAAATATATTTTGCGCGATCATCACCATCATTCTTGGCAACAGATTCAAGCGCATCCAACCATTCTTGTGTTTCAATTGGATCAACGTCATCAATAATGTCTTGCACTTTGACCTCTCCACTCTAAGTTAACGCAACGTACATAAGGGATCTAAGTGATCCCTTTTGTTGTTATAGCTTTTTGCCTGCTGCCTCGCTTACCTTTGAAAGCACAAAAAGACCACAGGACAAGCCTTATAGTAATTATCTTGTAGTAATACTACATAAATATTAATAGAGAATCTAGTTACCGAGAACTTTTACTGCTTAAGTAGTAAAAAAGACAACCTAAGTCAAAAGACTTTGTAATTTTAGTACAATTATAAGCCTGTGCTAATATTCGCTCGCCGCAACGCTCTCTCTAAACGTGTATTTTCACGCTCACCCTCAAGTAATGCATCTTCAACATAGGCTAAATGATGATGAGCCGCTTGGCGTGCTTTCTCTGGATCACCATCCAAAATAGCGTCCATAAGAACTTTATGCTGATCATGTATCTTTTCTCGATATTCTGAGTGCGGATAAATATTCTTTAAATTATCCCAAATATGCTCACGAAGCAGACTAAATAGCGCTCGCATCATATGCAGCAAAACCATATTGTGTGTCGAGGCCGCTATAACCAAGTGAAAATCAACATCTGCGTACACCTCTTTTTGAATCTCTTTGCTGTCGTGATAATGCTGCAAATCAGCGTAGGCTTTCAAAATAGCCTCTTTATCTGCAGGCGTGCTTCTCAGAGCAGCGTAATAAGCAGCAACCCCTTCCAATGCATGACGAAACTCTAAAAGATCATACTGAGCTTCAGGATGGGTCCTAAATAGTTCTAGTAGAGGATCGGAAAAAGATCCACCTAAATCTTCAGACACATAGGTCCCTCCCCCCTGACGACTGATCAAAAGTCCCTTAGCTGCTAATTTTTGCACCGCTTCCCGCAGAGAAGGACGTGATACTTCAAACTGTTTTGCTAACTCTCTTTCAGGAGGTAATTTCTGTCCAGGCTTCAGAATCCCTTCCAGAATCATAGTCTCCATTTGCCCCATTATGACATCAGAAATTTTAGGCTGTTTAACCCGACTGTAACTCATATTTTCCACTCAAATAATATTGGTATGACCAATATCAATACTAAATTATTCCAATGGCGCAAAACAAGCCCTGTTGTTTTTTATTTTTAAATCCACTCAAAAGTAGTTCAAACATACGCCAGATTTCAAGCAATACACAGAATTATTATTGTTTAATGAATCTAGACTATAGTCGCTAAAACTAAAAAATAGATTGACAGCTACTGCTCAAAAAAAATACAGTAGGAAGTCTCTTATGGTAAATTGGTAATACCAATCGAGATTAGTGCGGTGCAGCATACATTCCCATCTACGGAAATCATCACTGCCAGCAACAACACTCTAACTATAAAAAATAAATCTCTAGAGGATGTAACATGAAAAAGTTCGCCAAATCTTTAATCTCCGCTGCCGTGCTTACAGCTGCTGTGGCAAGCGTATCAGCCCCTGTACAGGCCGCTGATAAACTACTTCTTAAAACTCCTATCGCTTTCGGCTCTCACCTACCCGCTTTAGGAACACCTATTGTTTGGGTTGCTAATCAGCTAAAGCTTGTAAGCGATGGCAACATGAGAATGAAGATCTACGAACCAAGCAAACTAGTTAGCCCAAAAGAGATTCTAGATGCGGTATCTTCAGGTAAAGTGAACTCCGGTTACGCAACAGCAGGTTATTGGCAGGGTAAAATTCCAGCCGCAGCACTTTTCTCCGCAGTTCCTTTCGGTCCTGAAGCTGGCGAATATATGGCATGGTTGTACTACGGTAACGGCATGACCTTGTACCAAGAGATGTATGACACTGCCGGCTATAACGTAAAAGTAATGCCATGTGCCATTATCTCTCCTGAAACATCAGGCTGGTTTGCGAAACCTATTGAGAAACCAGAAGACCTTAAAGGTCTAAATATGCGCTTCTTCGGCCTAGGCGCGTCCGTTATGGAGAAATTAGGGGTAGGTACAGTGCAGCTGCCTGGCGGTGAGATCTTTGGTGCATTAGAGAAAGGTGCAATCGATGCATCTGAGTTCTCTCAACCGGCTATTGATCAGCGTTTAGGCTTCCACAAGATTGTTAAGTACAACTACTTCCCAGGCTGGCACCAACAAGCCACTATTTTCGAGCTGTTAATTAACAAAGACACTTGGAACGGCATGAGCAAAGGCCAACAGGCGCTGCTGGATACAACTTGTAAAGCGTCAATCACTAACTCTATCGCTGAAGGTGAAGCGATGCAGTTCCCTGTAATGGAAAAAGCGAAAGAAAATGGCGTTCATATCCGTTACTGGAATGAAACTATGCTAAGCACCTTCAAAACCACATGGGATGAAGTCGCTGCTGAAAAATCGGCTGAAGATCCATTCTTCAAAAAAGTTTGGGATGACCTGAGTACATTCCGTAAAGGTTATGACCTTTGGGAAGCGAATGCATTCCTACCTCGTGCAACTAAGTAATGCAACATAACTTCGGAAGCGTCTAGATTTCTGAAGCACAGGGTAGCGAGGGCTACCCTGTTTATTCTTTGGAGAGAAAAGAACCTATCTAGTGTGGCGCTTTAATCTATCCATAGAATATTTTTATAACTATAAATAAATCAATTCTGTTGTATGTGCACGATACGACATAGACTTGATGATGAACAAAAAAGGTACGTTTCAGTGACTGAAAACGATACACTGCCCCGAGTACCACTCGCGGATGCAATTGATAAATTCATTCAGCGAATAGGTCAAACCATTGCTTGGACTTATGTCCTTCTAGTATTGGTCATCATACTCCAAGTTACTTTACGCAAAGGTTTTTCTAGCGGCTTAATCGCTTTAGAAGAGCTGCAATGGCATCTCTATTCTATTGGCGTAATGTTTGGATTATCTTATGCCCAAACAACAAATTCCCATATTCGCGTAGACCTGTTTTATGCACGCTTACGTGTTCGCACAAAACGCATTATCGAAGTAGTGAGCATTGTTACGCTTGTGCTGCCGTTCATTATTGTCATTTTTCTACATAGCCTAGATTTTGTTGCCGAAGCATGGCGTGTTAATGAATCCTCAGAAGCTTCTTCTGGCTTACCATGGCGCTGGTTAATAAAAAGCGTCATCCCATTAAGCTTCGGACTACTTGGGCTAGCCGTTATCTCGCGTTTTATTCGAGATATTACTTTATTAATTAAAGGTGACGACTGATGGATGCGAATGAGATTCTCGTTATCGCGATGTTCCTATCTTTCATCGCTCTACTCTTCACAGGCATACCCGTTGCCTGGGTTTTAGGCGGTATAGGTATTGCTTTCGCTTTTTTAGGCCAATTTGCAGATAACAATCTAGATACTATGACCGGTCTTGATTACACCACCCTTGGACTGGTGGTGAATCGCTTATGGACCATTATGGAAAACTGGATATTGGTCGCACTCCCCATGTTTATATTTATGGGGATAATGCTGGATAAATCAGGTATCGCCGAACGCCTGATGAAGTCTATGCAGGAGCTATTTGGACGTGTACATGGTGGTTTAGCTATTACCGTGACAGCAATTGGTATTATTCTAGCCGCCTCTACCGGTATTATTGGGGCCTCAGTCGTACTTCTCGCTGTAATGTCATTACCCGCTATGACAAAGCAAGGCTATAACATGCCTCTCGCTTTAGGCACAATTGCCTCAGCTGGTACTTTAGGTATTTTGATTCCACCAAGTATCATGCTGGTAATTATGGCCGATCAATTAGGTTTGTCGGTCGGCGACCTATTTATGGGTGCGGTGTTTCCCGGCCTTATGCTAGGTATGTTCTATATCCTCTACATTTTAATTCGCGGCAAGTTAAGACCTGAAGACCTGCCTGTACCGGATGATGCTAAACCCGTTACCCCCGCTATTATTTTCAATGTATTAAAAGATGTATTGCCTACAGTCGCTTTAATTGTCGTGGTACTCGGCTCCATCTTTGCGGGTATTGCAACCCCGACAGAAGCCTCCGGTGTGGGTGCATTTGGCGCTACGTTACTCGCTATATATAACAGACGCTTTAGTATTCCTGTGCTTAAAGAGGTAATTGGCGGCACAATGAATACAACGGCATATATCTTTGCCATTTTTATCGGTGCAACTTGTTTCGCTCTTGTACTTCGTGAGTTAGGCGGCGACGAGATGATCGAATCCTTCCTAACCGGCCTGCCTTTTGGTCCTTATGGGATTATCTTCTTTATTCTTGGTGTTATCTTTTTACTTGGCTTCTTCTTGGACTGGATTGAGATCACTCTTATCATCTTGCCCTTATTAGCCCCTGTAATCTCAGCTCTCGGGCTCGATATATCAGCACCGGGCATAGATAACCCAGAACTAGTTTGGTTTGTCATGCTCGTCGCCATGGCCTTGCAAACATCGTTCTTAACCCCTCCCGTTGGGTTCGCCCTCTTCTATTTAAAAGGCGTTTGTCCTCCGAATGTAAAGATTACTGATATTTATAAAGGGGTGATCCCGTTTATCTGCATTCAGTTAGTTGCCCTATTAGTGTTGGTTTTCTGGCCTCAACTGGTGCTGTGGTTACCGACCATCGCCTATAACTAACGAGTAGCGCTGGGGCTCTATATTTAAACGATATAGCGAGCCCCTTTTTTAAATAAGACTATTTTTTCTTCATAAGTAAGTGAGGTATGAACAATGCAACAGGGCCATCAGGATTTCTATAATGCACTTCGGGAGTTTATCCCCGAAACGCGCCTGATTACTGACCCTCTTCGCACCCTAGCCTATGGCACGGATGCTAGTTTCTATCGTTTAATTCCGCAGATTGTCGTGCGTGCTAGTGATGAAGAAGAGATCATTAAAATAGTAAAGCTAGCTGATCGGCACACCATCCCTGTCACCTTCCGCGCAGCAGGAACAAGTCTATCCGGCCAAGCGATTACTGATTCCGTACTGGTTCAACTAGGCGATGGCTGGGATAACTATGAGATCAGCGATGATGGCTGCACCATCAAACTTCAACCGGGTGTTATTGGTGGCAATGCCAATAAATACTTGGCGCCTCTCAATAAAAAGATCGGTCCTGATCCTGCTTCAATCAACACCGCTAAAATAGGTGGTATCGCGGCGAACAATGCCAGCGGTATGTGCTGCGGCACCGCCCAAAATAGCTATCGCACTCTAAACAGTATGCGTTTAGTTCTGGCCGATGGTTCTGTTCTCGATACTGCTGACCAAGAAAGTATCAAAAGTTTTCGCCGTTCACATCATGTGCTACTAGATTCTCTGGATTGTTTAGCCCAACAAACACGTACCAATGATGAGTTACGCGAGCGTATTGAGCATAAGTATCGTTTAAAAAATACGACAGGTTATGCCTTAAATTCATTAGTTGATTACGAAGATCCCATTGATATATTGCAACACCTGATGATAGGTTCAGAGGGGACATTGGGCTTTATCTCAAACATCACTTACAACACAGTGGATGAGCATGAAAATAAAGCCACTGCGCTCATCTTCTTCAATACCGTACGTACGACTTGCGAAGCTGTAGCTATACTCAAGAAAACACCCGTTTCAGCTGTAGAGCTGATGGATCGTGCCGGCCTTCGATCTATAGAAAATAAAGCAGGAATGCCACCTTTTATCAAAGAGCTTCCTAATGACGCAGCGGCCCTTTTAGTTGAAACCCGCGCAGCAGATGCTGACACACTTCAGCAGCAAGTAACTGAAATCAGTGAATCAATCTCTAGCTTGGAAACAACTAAGCCTATTGAGTTTTCAACAGACCCTGCAGTTAATGCGCAGTTTTGGGCAATACGTAAAGGCTTATTCCCAGCGGTGGGCGCCGTTAGACTTACCGGCACAACCGTTATTATTGAGGATGTAGCCTTCCCCGTTGAGCAACTTGCTGATGCGGTTCATGATCTACACCAACTGTTTATTAAGTGGAACTATAGTGAAGCACTGATCTTTGGTCATGCCTTAGAAGGTAATTTACATTTCGTGTTTACCCAGTCCTTTGATACCCAAGATGAGATCGATCGCTATGACGGGTTAATGGACGAAGTATGCAAACTTGTTGTACATAAATACAACGGGTCACTTAAAGCTGAGCATGGTACAGGCCGTAATATGGCCCCTTATGTAGAGATGGAATGGGGTGCAGATGCTTACCGACTTATGTGGGAGTTAAAAGAACTCTTCGATCCTCGTAGCATCTTAAACCCTGGCGTTATTCTTAATAAAAACAATCATGTTCATTTAGAGAATTTGAAATCTTTACCCGCTGCCGATGAACTTGTGGATAAGTGTATAGAGTGTGGTTTTTGTGAGCCTACCTGCCCATCCCGCGCATTAACGTTAACACCACGTCAACGTATAGTACTGTGGCGCGAGATTGCTCGTTTAGAGAAAAGCGGGGATGATCCTGAACGGCTGGCAACTTTAAGAAAAGAGTATCAGTATCAAGGAACTGATACCTGTGCAGCTTGCGGTTTATGCTCAACAACTTGCCCTGTTGGCATCAATACAGGCGATCTTACCCGCTCTATTCGCAGCCGTAAAAACGAGAATCATACCCAACTTGCCCAATGGTTAGCTAAACACTATGGCGGGTTAACAACAGCTACACGTGCTACTTTTAAAATCGCAGATATAACGCACGGAGTAATAGGCACTAAGGCCATGAGTGCAGTTACAGGTGGCGCACGTAAAATAACAGGCGGCCTTGTTCAGCAGTGGACACCTTCCATGCCAAAAGCGGCACCTAAAGTGAAGGCATACCAACCAAAAGCTAATGAAACAGGTCCTGAGGTTGTCTATTTACCGAGCTGTGCAAGTCGTACTATGGCGCCATCCCGCGGTGAAGAAGATCAAACCCCGCTAGCAGATAAAACGCTTCAACTTTTAAGGAAAGCAGGATTCCAAGTCATTATCCCTAAAGGTCTTGATAATCTATGCTGTGGTATGCCCTTCCAATCAAAAGGCATGTTCGAAGCAGCAGATTACAAAGCTAATGAGACCGAACGCTTTTTATTGGAATGTACTGATCAAGGTAGAATTCCTGTGTATTCTGACACAAGTCCTTGCAGCCTTCGTTTACAAGAAAATATGGATGCTAAAATTAAGCTCTATGATAGCATCGACTTTATCGATCAGTTTGTATTGGATCGCTTAGTCGTCACTCCAACAGCTGAACAGATTGCTTTGCATATCACCTGTAGTGCTACACGTATGGGACAAGCTGACAAGATTAAACGTATTATCAATAAGTGCTCAAGCAATGTAGTGATTCCTGATCAGATCACTTGTTGTGGCTTTGCTGGTGATAAGGGCTTTAGTACACCAGAATTAAACGCCTCGTCCTTACGGACGTTAAAAGACCAAGTAAAAACATGTTCGACTGGCTATTCAACTAGCCGTACCTGTGAAATTGGCTTAACCCATCACAGTGGAATTGATTACAAATCTATTGTTTATTTACTTGATCGTTGCAGCCAACCAAAACAGGTAAACGATAATAGTAATCCCGAAAACTCACAGATCTCGGTTCAACCGTTATAATCTGCTTTTAATAGAGGATATAGAAGATGGCACTCCCACAAATTGATACGATTCTTTACGCGACCTCTTTAGGCAAACATACTCGTCCAATTTTTCGCCAGGCGGTTAAACAAGCAAATCTCAACAATGCAAAGATCATTATGCTACACGTCGTTGAACCTATGGGTGAAATGGGCCACGCTCTGATTCAACATTATGTAACTGAAGACGTTATCAAGAAAATGCATGATGAAGGAATCGAAGCAATACATGAAACCATGAAAGCCCGTGTAGAAAAGTTCTTTATTGACGAGTTACAGAGTTTAGAAGAACCGGTCGTATTAGATGTTGAGCACAAAGTTGCAGAAGGCAATCAAGCTGATGCAATTGTCAAAGCAGCTACGGCCGTCAATGCTGACATGATTATCTTAGGGGCTGAAAACCGCTTTGGCCATCACAGCAATACCAGCCAGCAAGTTATTCGTAACGCCAAAGTACCTGTAATGGTTGTACCGACGGGTAAAAATTTCGAATAAGGCACATCAAAGCTCTGTAAAAGGCTTAGTGATATTTAAGAAGGAAGCAGTACAGTGGATACACAAAGTCTTTTACTTGAGCGGATATTTCTAACCGTTTTCCCACTAGTGGCGATTGTCACTGTGGGGTTTTACTATGCTCGACGCTATAAAATTGATATGACCACAGCTAATCAGGTCAATATCGATGTATTTGTACCAGCGCTAATTTTCTCTGTACTCTCTGCAGAATCCTTTGATTTAGTCCAATTCCAAGATCTCGCTATCTGTGCGGCTATCATTGTCATTGGCTCCGGTATTTTGCTATTCCCTTTCTGTAAGTTATTAGGGGTTCACCCCAAAACCTTTATCCCGCCAAATATGTTTAGTAATAGTGGCAATTTAGGTATACCACTGATGGTACTTGCGTTTGGGGAAGATGCTCTCTCCGCCGCTGTAGTCCTTTTCCTAGTGGAAAACCTGCTGCATTTTACGGTGGGCATCTACATCTTAGATCACAAAACTCGCTTAATCAGCTTGCTAAAGATGCCAATGATTGCAGCCACGATTCTTGGCTTAGTCTGGAGTGGTTTTGATTTATCTGTTCCCCAAGCGGCTGCAACGTTTATCGAGATGTTAGGTCAGATTGCGATCCCATTGATGCTCTTTGCTTTAGGCGTTCGCATGACAAGCGTCGATCTAAAAAACTGGAGAATAGGGACTTATAGCGCCATTTTATGTCCCGCCAGCGGCATTTTATTAGCCTTAGCTTGCCAATATTTTATGCAACTTAACAGTGAGCAGTTTGCTTATTTAGTTGTATTTGGCGCGCTCCCTCCGGCGGTACTCAACTACATGATCGCCGAACGCTACAATCAGGAACCTGAACAGGTCGCATCCATTGTACTCATAGGCAATATCGGCAGTTTACTCTTTCTACCATTAACGCTGGCCTTTGTGCTATAAGACCTATCTGATGAACAGCATCCGATAAAAAGCGTGTTATGAGTATAAAAATTGGGATTGATCTAGGTGGGACGAAAATAGAGGCCATCGCTATTAGCGAACAGGGGGAAACCTTATTCCGCCAGCGCACTCAAACACCTCAAGGTGATTACCACGCGACCTTAAATAGCATCGCTATGTTAGTTAACACTGCAGAGCAGGCCTGTAAAAAAAGAGCTGAGCATATAGGTATTGGTATACCTGGCACTCTCTCACCTACAACGGGGCTAATCAAAAACGCCAACTCAACCTGTCTTATTGATAAAAGATTGGATGCTGATCTAGAAGAACGACTAAATCGCCCAATTCATATCGCCAACGATGCCGATTGCTTTGCACTTTCTGAAGCTATTGATGGAAGTGCCGCAGGCTACAAAAGTGTTTTTGGTATTATCTTAGGCACTGGAGTAGGTGCAGGTATTGTTATCAATAAGAATCTTCTCAGTGGCCCCAATAGGATATGTGGCGAGTGGGGGCACAACCCTCTTCCGTGGCTAGACAACTCTGACTATCCAGAGCGCATTTGTTACTGCGGTAAACAAGATTGTATTGAAACCTTTCTATCTGGACCTGGATTCTCATCCCATTTTCCAGCTAATGCAAAACTCAGTGCTGAGCAAATATGGGCACAAGCAAGACATGGAGATATCGAGAGTCAACATTACTGTAATCTATATTTAGAGCAGCTAAGTAAAGCCTTAGCTTCCATTATAAATATTCTTGATCCTGAGGTGATCGTACTTGGTGGTGGGCTTTCGAATATCGATGAGATCTATGAACAAGTCCCAGACCGATTAATAAAATATATATTCTCGGCTAGTACAATCCCAACTAAAGCGTTAACCCCCATAGTAAAAGCTAAATATGGTGACTCTAGCGGTGTACGTGGCGCTGCTTGGCTATAACGCCTGCGAAAAAATGCACTATGGTCTTTTTATGTATCACCACACTGAACTTATTCGCAGGCACAAAAGCTATTTCTTCGCCTTATTTTCAGGCTTAGAGATTAGAATCGAAGCACGATTTTTCTCTACTGTCGCCGGTCCAATCCCTTTCACTTCGCTCAATTGATCCGCTGTCAGAAATGGTCCATTGGCTGTACGGTAAGCAATAATCGCTTGAGCTTTTGCTGGACCCACACCTGCCAGAGACTCAGATATTTGCTCTGCCGAAGCTGTATTAATATCAACGGGGGCAGCAAAAGCTGAAAAAGAGAAGGCACAGATGGCCGCTATAAATAGCGCACGGATAGGGCTCAAAACTGAGTTTTTCAGGGTAGTATATTTCATTGTAAAATCCTTTTTAGTTCGATATTAGTCTGACTATCCTTAGTCAGACCTTATTTATAGCTTGCTTAAAGCCTTAAATCAACGGTGCTAACTCTGCATCTATACGCGCCAAAGACTCTATAGGGGATTCAGCCTTAGTGATAGGTCGTCCTATGACTAGATAGTCACTTCCCGCTTGAATAGCGTCTGAAGGCGTCATGATGCGCTTTTGATCGCCTATCTCTGCATCCGCAGGCCTAATCCCTGGAGTCACTAATTTAAAATCTGAGCTTATAATTTGGCGTAATGGCTGTACTTCTTGTGCAGAGCAAACAACCCCATGTAAACCACTCTTTTCTGTTAAAGCGGCTAGTCTCTTAACCTGCTCTAATGGATCTGTATCTAATCCAATTTCTTGCAGATCCGAGCGTTCCATACTAGTCAAAATAGTTACTGCAATTAACAGAGTGTTAGTACCATTCACCTGTTCAAGCTCATTTCTGGCAGCTTCCATCATCTTACGACCACCAGAAGCATGTACATTAACCATCCAAACACCTAGTTCTGCCGCTGCTCTAACCGCTTTGGCTGTGGTATTTGGAATATCATGAAACTTAAGATCTAAAAAGACTTCAAAGCCTTGTGCCTGTAGTGCTTCAACAATAGCAGGGCCGCAACGCGTAAACAGCTCTTTACCTACTTTGACTCGACAGCGTTGAGGATCAAGCTGTTTTGCCATAGCTAAGGCTTGCTGTTGATTTGGATAATCTAACGCAACGATTACTCGTTTTTTATCTACTGACATATGCATTCTCTAAATTCTATTATTCGCCTTCGAGACCCTGAATAGGCTTGGTTGTACCCCAGCTTTTACAGGAGGGGCACTGCCAAAGCAGTGAACGCCCAGAAAAGCCACAACTATTACAACGGTAAACCGGTTTAGATAGCTCCAACTGCCCCGTCAAACCACGCAAAACCGTTAAGCTATCTCTCGCACTTTCAGAACCGTATTCTATATGAAGATCGATTAAACTATTAAATCCTTTTATAGAGGGACGGCGTTTTAATTCTTCAGTAATAAAGCTACCTGCAGCATAGATACCCCGATCAGCACGTATCTGCTCCGCCAAGGCAATAATCACAGTAGTTGAAGGAGCTTGAGCTAAACAGGTGCGTAAGTATTCTGTATATTCACGCTGTCCATTTACGTGGCTGTAACATTCACTTAAAAGCGGAATAGCTTCAGAAACAAAAAGTTTATCTAGCTTGGAGATTGATTTCAGTTGCTTGATAGCTACTTTCCATTGGCCTGCAGCCATTGCTACACGAGCTTGCATAAAACAGACCCGAACATTACCCGTTTCAAACTGTTCTGCCCGTTTTAAGTAACTGATCGATAAAGCCTGTTTTCTCTCTGTAATAGCCTGCTCTGCTAATTCACAGCAATAGTGAGCTAACTCAGTGGAAATACTTCGCCTTTCTTCTGGATCAAGCTTTTGCGCCGCTTTCAGCGCTTGCTCCCATTCGCCCTCTTTCTCATAGAGCTTTATCACTAAACGTAGAGCATTATGTTGAATACTTTTAGATGAGCCCGATTTTATGATCTCTTCCAATAAGTTTTCTGCCCTATCTAACAACCCTACCGCATAATAATCACGCGCTAACGCCATCTGAATACGCATAAAATCTGATCGTGTTAAATCTGGACGCGCTAGTAGCTTCTGATGGATCTGAATAGCACGATCCACATCACCTTTACGACGAAATAACTTAGCGAGGGAGAGATGCGCAGGAATTGTATCTGAATTGATTTCAAGAGCACGGATGAAGCTCTCAATCGCCTCATCCACTTTTTCATTCAGTAGGTAATCCAGCCCAGTAAAATATTCGCTACTTAGGCTAGTTTGCGAACATGAGACTTTACTTCTGCGCTCTCTTCTACCAAGAAACCAGCCAATAGCGATGGCAACAACTAACGGGATTATAAAAAGGTAGTTGCCAATTAGAGTATCTAAATTAAACGACATCTTTTAGGTTAGAAACTCTCAGCTGATCTAGCTCTTTCTGAGTCGTTGCAATCTTACGGCGAGCGGAACCTAATCGGGTTTTTAACATCCAAACAGTCATTACGCTTAACATTATGCCTATAAAACCACCCATCAAAAATGTTGCAATTAACCACAGCGACAAGCTGGCTTCTGGCAGTTGGAAAAAGACCAAATCAATTACAACTTTTTCCGTATTGTGGATAGTAAACATAATCCCAATAAGCAGAACAGCCAAACAGAGCAACACAAAAACTATGGTTTTTAAAAAACGCACGGTCAAACAACCTCAGTAACTATTTTTGAATTGAATCATTTACTTGCTCTCTAAGCTCCTTACCTGGCTTAAAGTGCGGGACATACTTTGCGTCCAGTGATACAGATTCACCCGTTTTAGGGTTACGCCCTGTTCTTGGTGCACGATAATGCAGTGAGAAACTTCCAAAGCCTCTTATTTCAATACGATCACCCTGAGACAAAGATTCTGTCATATGATCAAGCATTGTTTTTACAGACAGCTCAATATCTTTTACTGACAATTGATCATGGCGATCCACAAGGATTTCTATCAGTTCAGATTTAGTCATATCATATTCCTCGATCCTTTGATCTTCTCGTAAACCGGAATTCACTCTGGGTCTGAGTCGACTTTATTCATCTGTGCTTTAATCAAGTCACCAATTGTAGTCGGACCAGATATCCGAGTTTCAGTTTGCTGACTAACGTTATCTAGCGCTTTCTTTTCTTGCTTTATTTCTAACTGTTTAATCGAAAGCGCTATAACACGGTTTCGACTATCGATATTAGTAATTAATGCTTCAACCTCATCACCCACTTTGTAGTGATCATTGAGGTTTTCAATTCTGTCTCTGGAAACTTCAGCAATTTTTACTGCGGCGTTGATTCCATCAGCTAAAGTAACCACTAAGGCTTTATCTGTTATTTCTGAAACCTTGCCCTTAATAACGGCGCCTTTTGCTTTATCTGCAGTAAAATCTCTAAAAGGATCTGAATCTAACTGCTTAATCCCCAAGGCAATCCGCTCTCTTTCAGAATCGACCGAAAGAACCACGGCTTCAACCTCATCCCCTTTCTTGTACCTCTTAACTGCATCTTTATCGTTTTCATCCCATGTAATGTCAGAAAGATGGACAAGACCATCAATACCACCATCAAGACCGATAAATATACCAAAATCGGTAATAGAACGAATTTTTCCGCTAAGGCGATCACCTTTAGCATAGGTTTCAGAGAAGGCTAACCAAGGGCTTTTCTTACACTGCTTCATGCCCAGTGATATACGGCGCTTCTCTTTATCGATGTCTAATAACATCACATCGACTTCGTCTCCAACCTGAACCATTTTTGATGGATGAACATTTTTATTTGTCCAATCCATCTCTGAAACATGAATAAGTCCTTCGATACCATTTTCAATTTCAGCAAAACAACCGTAATCGGTCAGATTGGTAACGCGCGCTTTTACTTGAGCTCCAACCGTATAATTGGAAATCAATTGTGTCCACGGATCGTCTGTCAGCTGCTTTAAACCAAGAGATACACGACTTTTCTCTTTATCAAAGCGAAGGACTTTAACATCGAGTTCTTGGCCAACCGTCAATGTTTCACTTGGATGTCTAACACGCTTCCAAGCGATATCGGTAATATGTAATAGGCCGTCGATTCCGCCTAAATCAATAAAAGCGCCATAATCAGTAATGTTTTTAACAATACCTTTAATGACTTGCCCTTCTTCCATGTTTGCAAGTAACTTTTCACGCTCAATATTGTAAGCCGCTTCAAGAACTGCTCGACGAGAAACAACAATATTGTTTCGTTTCACATCAAGCTTAACGAGTTTAAATTCGAGCTCTTGGGATTCTAGATGACTTGTATCTCTTAACGGACGAACATCTACTAACGAACCGGGCAGAAAAGCATGAATCGTGTTGACATCTACAGTGAAACCACCTCTAACTTTGCCTGTAATACGACCATGGACGATCTCATCATTTTCGAAAGACTTTTCAAGCTCAAGCCAGATTTCAGCACGTTTCGCTTTCTCTCGAGAAAGCTGAGTTGCACCAAACCCATCTTCCATCGACTCTAAGGCGACTTTAACTTCAGAGCCTATCTCAACACTCAGTTTACCACTGTCATCCAAAAATTGATTACGCGGGATGACACCTTCAGATTTGAGCCCTGCGTTGACAATGACAAAGTCATCCTCAATAGCAATTACTGTACCTGTGACTATAGCCCCAGGCGCCATTTCTAACTCTTGAAGACTCTCTTCAAATAGCTCAGCAAAGCTCTCGCTCATATCCATTTCATCCCGCATTCGATCGTTAGCGAAGCCCTTTATGCCTCGCATCATCCATTACAGCGGCCAGAACTTCCTCGATTGACATTGTCGTCGTATCCAGAATTACAGCGTCTGCCGCAGGCTTAAGAGGAGCAACAGCACGATTCATATCACGATCATCTCGTGCTTGAATATCCTCTAATATAGCTTGAAGACTAGCATCGAGCCCTTTGTTTATCAACTGATTGTACCGGCGAGACGCGCGCTCTTCGGCACTGGCATCCAGATATATTTTCAAAGCTGCATCAGGGAAAACAACCGTCCCCATATCTCGACCATCAGCAATCAAGCCTGGTAATTCAGCAAAAGCACGTTGCCGCTCCAATAAAGCATCACGTACTGCGGGAATCGCTGCGATTATAGAAGCGTCTTTACCTACCACTTCAGTACGAATCGCATCCGTAACCTCTTCACCCTCTAAAACAATCTGTACACTATTATCATCTCGTGCGATAAATTGAACATCCAGATGCGCAGCTAATACAACTAACGCTTCTTCATTATTAACTTCAACGCCATGATGACGAGCAGCTAAACCAACCAAACGATAAAGAGCACCACTATCCAGCAGCTCCCAACCTAATTCTCGCGCCAATAGCTGGCAGATAGTTCCTTTACCTGATCCGCTTGGACCATCAACGGTAATGACAGGGACTTGTCGATGAGACATCACCCCTCCTCCTTTTCAACCTTAATTCCCACAGATTGCGCTAACTCCACAAACCCTGGGAATGAAGTCGCTACATTGGCGCAATCATTAATCCTTATCTCACCCGTTGCTCTAAGTGATGCCACAGCAAAGGCCATAGCTATACGATGGTCGTCATGGCTTTCAACCACACCACCAGCTAGGCTGCTACCCTTGATAATGGCGCCATCAGGCGTGCCTTCAATATCAGCACCTAAGGTTTTCAAACCATCAACCATGGCCTGAATACGATCGCTCTCTTTCACTCTAAGCTCTTCTGCACCGGTCACTGTCGTTGTGCCTTCCGCACAAGCCGCAGCAATAAAGATCGCTGGAAACTCATCAATTGCCAGCGGAACTTGATCTTCAGGCACATGAATCCCCTTAAGAGGTGCATAACGTACCCTAATATCAGCGACAGGCTCTCCGCCCACTTCTCGCTCATTCAATAACGTTAAATCCGCCCCCATCAAACGCAATATATTGATGATACCGATACGGGTTGGATTGATACCTACATGCGCTATCGTCAGATCCGAATCCGGACAGATCGCCGCAGCAACTAAGAAGAAGGTTGCTGAAGAGATGTCTGCAGGCACGTCAATATGAGTTGCCTGTAAATGCCCGCCGGGTTTAACTTTAACCGTTGAACCGCCCTGCTCGACGGAATAACCGAAACCAGTCAACATACGCTCAGTATGATCGCGCGTAGGCGCAGGCTCAGTAACTGACGTTTCACCTTCAGCATAGATACCCGCCAACAACAGACACGACTTAACCTGAGCACTCGCCATTGGCATATCATAATGAATACCTTTGAGTGCTTTACCGCCTTTAATTTTAAGCGGTGGACGGCCATTTTCTGCCGTTTCAATCTCAGCCCCCATTAAACGCAGAGGATCAGCCACACGTCCCATAGGGCGCTTAGTCAATGACTCATCACCACTCAGTTCCGTATCAAATGCTTGTGCAGCTAAAAGGCCGGACAACAATCGCATAGAGGTACCGGAGTTACCTACATACAACGGCCCTGGAGGTGCCTGCAAACCATTAATCCCCACCCCGTAGATGGTTACCTTACCTTCATCAGGGCCTTCAATAACAACCCCCATGTCGCGGAAGGCTTGAAGGGTCGCAAGACTATCCTCACCCTCTAAGAAACCACTGACTTTCGTTACACCATCAGCTAAAGAACCCAACATAATAGATCGATGGGAGATGGACTTGTCACCTGGAACTCTAATTTTTCCATTTACGCTACCGCCAGGCTGGGCGCGAAAGGTTACTTGTAGATTACTCATATGCTGTGAATATGCTGTACCCGAAAGGATTTTAGAAAAATGTTCTCTCGCTGCTCTTGCTCGAGTAAAGGTGCCCAGCATTGATTCGCTGTCACCGCACTCTATTGCAGCCCTCAACTTTGCTAAACCCACCGTATACCGGTCTAACTGAGCAAGCAAAGCATGTTTATTTGCCAAACAGATATCGTGCCACATGGTTGGGTCGCTACCCGCTATACGGGTAAAATCGCGAAAACCGCCTGCAGCGTAACGAAATATATCTGTATTGTTATCTTGTTCTTGCGCTAACGTATCCACTAATGAAAACGCTAGCATATGCGGAAGGTGACTGGTTGCCGCTAACACTTCATCATGTTTATCAACATCCATCACCAACACCTCAGCTCCTGTGGATTCCCACATTTGAGTCAGCAGGGTAACAGCCTTAGATGAAGATTCTGCTAAAGGTGTAAGAATAACTTTGTGATTTATAAAAAGTGTTTCATCGGCTGCTTTCACGCCGCTTTTCTCAGATCCTGCGATCGGATGTCCAGGCACAAAGCCTACAGGCATTTTAGTAAACACTCGGTTTGCAGCAGCAACCACATTACCTTTAGTGCTACCTACATCCGTTATTAATGTATCTTCTGCAATAAAAGGTGCTATATCCACCAGCACTTTTTCCATCGCTTTAACAGGGACGGCCAATATAATTAAATCAGCTTGTGATGCAGCATCAGCTAAACTTTCCGCTGCTACATCAATTACGCCGGTCTCTATGCCTATTTTTACTTCAGCATCGTCACGGTCGTAACCAATGACTTGGCCACATTGACGGTTTGCTCTCAGCACTTTTGCTAAAGATCCACCGATCAAACCTAAACCGATAACTAAGGTTTTATTAATACTTATACTCAAGGGTTCATTACTCGATTTAGCACATTTAAACAGCGCTCATTTTCTTCCTGCAAACCTATACTGATACGTAGATGCTGAGGCATTGTATAACTGGCAATCGGTCTAACGATGACGCCCTCCGCTAACATAGCCTGATAGATAGGCTGAGCATCAACCGTAAAATCCACGGTGATAAAGTTACCTACAGAAGGAATATAACTAAGCCCCAAGGCTGTTAATTCTTTTTCATACAATGCCATTCCCTGTTTATTTAGGGCCACACCTTGTTCGATATAAGCATCATCCATTAAAGCAGCTTCGGCAGCCACCAGCGCCAAACTATTTACATTAAAAGGTTGGCGAACTCGACTTAAAACATTAGCAACTGAGCCATTAGAAACCGCAAAGCCCACTCGTAATCCCGCTAAACCATAAGCTTTAGAGAAGGTGCGCGTTACAATTAAATTGGGATAAGCATCAATTAGCAATAATCCATTAGGGAATTCAGCTTGATCAACATATTCTGTATAAGCTTCATCCAGTACAACTAAAACATGCTCTGGCACTTGATCTAAAAATGCGTTCAACTGTGCGCGCGTCACCCATGTCCCTGTAGGGTTATTAGGATTCGCAATAAAAATCATCCGCGTTCGATCACTAATAGCTGCCAGCATAGCGTCTAGATCATGACCCCAATCTTTAGCTGGCGTTATAACCGCAGTCGCTCCAACGGCTTGCGCTACAATAGAATAAGCAACAAAACTAAATTCAGAATAAATAACTTCATCGCCTACATTGAGGTAAGCACGGCCAATTAGGTCTATAACGTCATTGGAACCATTACCTAAAGTCAGCTTTTCTACTGGGACAGAAAATTTTTCTGAAAGTGCTTTTTTTAATCTATAACCCCCGCCATCAGGGTAGAGAGAAATATCTGGCAGGTGTTGCTTAATCGCATCAATTACACGCGGTGACGGCCCCATCGGATTTTCATTACTTGCCAGCTTAATTACATCAATCAAACCCAGTTCACGTTCGAGTTCTTCAGCTGGTTTGCCTGGTTGATAAGGTACAAGATCCTGCACACTTGGGCAGGCCAAGGAGATAAAATCGCAACTCATAATATATCGACCAAAAACATCATATATTGACTCATCATAACTCGCTAAAGCACTGCACTGGGATAAGACCCTAGTACTTTAAGTTCGATGCTGGTTTCTATTAGAGCTTGCAAAGCATTCTGTACAACGGGATCTGCACTATGGCCGATAAAGTCTATATAAAACAAAGAGTTTTTAGAGGCCGAGCGCGTTTCTACGCGCGTCAAACTCACACCATAACGGTGAAAAGGCTCCAGCAGCTGATATAACGCCCCCGGCGTATCAGGCACCGAGATCAGTATCGATGTTTTGTCATCGCCGCTAGGACCAACATATTGATCGCCGATAATCAGGAAGCGTGTAGAGTTATCTATTTGATCTTCAATATTTTTAACCGCGGACTCTAAATCATAAAGATCTGCGGCCATGTCTCCGGCAATAGCGGCGGCTCCCTTACCTTCGTTAGCAGCTAAACGCGCTGCTTCGGCATTAGAGCTCACCGCAATTTTTTCAATATCTGGGTAGCGTACATCTAGCCAACACCGGCTCTGGGCTAAAGATTGCTGATGGGAGTAAATCTTTTTGATTCCATCAAGACTGTCGCCGCGATTTAGCAACAGATGAAGATGAACGGGCACTTCAACTTCACCACAAATTTTAAGATCAAACTGCTTAAACAGATCTAAAGTATGGCTAACAACACCTTCCGTTGAGTTTTCAATCGGTACAACACCATAATGAGCAGCACCTGACTGAACTTCGCGGAAAACATCTTTCAGTGACTGCATGGGAAGGTTACGTGCAGAATGGCCAAAGTGTTTCATGGCCGCAAGCTGCGTAAATGTACCTTCAGGTCCGAGAAATGCGACCCGCATCGGTTCTTCCAATGCAAGACATACCGACATAATTTCACGAAATAGCCGCGCAACCTCTTTATCAGCCAAAGGGCCTTCATTACGCTCCATCACCGCGCGCAACACTTGGGCTTCACGTTCAGGACGATAGAAAACAGGACTCACATCCCCCTGATATTTTTGCTTAACTTCCGCAACACGTTGCGCACAACGAGCACGATTGTTAAGTAACTCATGGAGTTGCCCATCAATGCTGTCAATTTGGTCACGAAGGATGCGTAGCTCTTTTTCCTGTTCGCTCATACTCTTCTACTTATTCTGTGATGATCTTAGGCGTGTTGTTTTTCAAACTGTTGCATAAAGCTAATAAGCGCGTCGACGGCGGCTTCAGGTACTGCGTTATAAATACTTGCACGCATACCACCCACAGAACGATGACCTTTAAGGTTTAATAAACCCGCTTCTTCTGCTTGTGCTAAAAACAGTGCATCTAAGCCATCATCCGCTAACGTAAAAGGTACATTCATCCATGAGCGGTTAGCGACAGCCATCGGGTTAGCATAAAAATCGCTTCCATCAATAGCCGCATATAATTTAGCTTGCTTACGCTGGTTTGCTTTTTCAATCGCAGCAACACCACCTTGCTCTTTAAGCCATTTAAAGACCAAACCGGCAAGGTACCAACCAAAGGTTGGCGGTGTATTGCACATGGAATCAGCATCCGCATGTACTTTGTAATCGAACATGGTAGGCGTACCCGCAACTACCTCACCGAGAAGATCTTCTCGAACAATAACAACCGTCAAACCAGCAGGGCCGATATTTTTCTGTGCACCGGCATAGATCAAACCAAACTTATCTACATCTAATTGACGGGATAAGATTGTTGAAGATAGGTCAGCAACAAGGGGAACATCGCCAGATTCCGGAATATAGTCATACTCCAACCCACCAATAGTTTCATTTGGCGTGTAGTGAAGGTAAGCCGCTTCAGGATTAAGATTAAGCTCTGCTTGGGTAGGAACGGCAACATTACCGTTTCCTTCACTGCTAGCTGCGATAGAAACATCACAGTAACGCGCCGCTTCTTTAATCGCTTTTTTCGACCAGATACCGGTATTGATATAATCGGCGCTGCTTTTGCCTCTCAATAAATTCATCGGAATCATTGAGAATTGTGACGTCGCGCCACCTTGCAGAAATAACACTTTGTATGCAGAACTAATACCCATAAGATCACGCAGATCTTGCTCCGCTTGTTCCGCCACCGATACAAACTCGTCGCTGCGGTGACTCATCTCCATAATAGAGAGTCCCTTGCCGTGCCAATCCAACAACTCTTGCTGTGCTTGTGCTAGCACTTCTTCGGGTAAACCTGCAGGTCCTGCACTGAAATTAAACTTGCGCGTCATCGATCGTTTCTCTTATACCAATATTTCTTGCTGCTATTAATAGGCGCAACAAAAAGGGTGCTATATAAAAAGTGCGACTTAAAGCCGCACTTGATTGGATAAATTACTCACTATCATCTGAGTGATTTTCCGCATCCGGCTGTAGATCAGCTGGGCTATCTGGCGATTCGTCAGAAACCTCCCCTTCGCTGAGCTCTTCCTCATTCGGTTCTTCTATACGTGCAACACTCACAAGTCGCTCATCCGTATTTACACGGATCAATGTAACCCCTTGAGTGTTTCGTCCTAGCTCAGATATTCCATCACCACCGGTACGTACCAAAGTACCGCGATCACTGATCAACATCACATCGTCACCAGCAAAGACTTGAACTGCACCTGCCAACTGACCGTTACGATCAGAACACTGCTGCGCAATCACGCCTTGACCACCACGACCTTTCACTGGGAAGTCATCTATCGCTGTCTTCTTACCAAAGCCGTTTTCTGAAGCCGTCAGTATCTTGCCACCTTCCTGTGGAATAATTAACGAGATAACTTCAACGCCATCGCCCATTCTTACACCACGTACACCACGCGCCGTACGGCCCATAGGACGAACATCATCTTCATTAAAGCGCATACTCTTGCCCGCACTTGTCATTAACATGATGTCATTGGAACCGTCAGTGATCGCTGCACCGATTAGATGATCGTCATCTAACAGATCTAAAGCGATTAGACCGCTTGAACGAGGACGTGCGAAATTAGTCAGTGCTGTTTTCTTAACCGTGCCGGAGGCTGTCGCCATAAAGATAAATTTATCTTCGTCATAAGCGCCTACCGGCAAGATCGTACTTACACGTTCACCTTCATCCAATGGCAATATATTCACAATTGGGCGGCCACGAGCGGTACGACTAGCAACTGGAATCTCAAAAACACGCAACCAATACACTTTGCCACGGTCGGTAAAGCAAAGAATGGTGTCATGAGTGTTTGCTATCAATAGATGTTCGATAAAATCTTCATCTTTAATAGCTGCAGCTGATTTACCTTTACCACCACGGCGCTGTGACTGGTAATCAGTCAATGGCTGAGTTTTCGCATAACCACCATGGGATATAGTCACAACCATATCTTCTTCAGTGATTAGATCAGCAATAGTTAGATCTTTACGTGAAGCGGTAATCTCAGTACGACGCTCATCGCCATATTCTTCAAGTACAGCCTCTAGCTCTTCACGAATCACTTCCATCAAACGCTCATGAGAGCCCAAGATAAGTAGCAATTCAGCGATTTTATCTAGTAATTCTTTATATTCAGCAATCAGCTTATCATGCTCTAAACCGGTCAAACGGTGTAGACGTAGCTCTAGAATTGCCTGTGCTTGAGCTGGTGACAAATGATAATGCCCATCACGCAAGCCATACTGCTCTTCCAAGTCATCTGGGCGGCAAGCATCTTCGCCTGCGCGCTCAAGCATCTGAATAACATCACCCGGCGCCCAAGCCGCTGAAATTAACGCCTCTTTAGCTTCTGCCGGTGTAGGTGATTTCTTGATCAATTCAATAACCGGATCGATATTCGCCAATGCAACGGCCAAACCTTCTAACAAATGACCGCGTTCACGGGCTTTTCTTAGTAGGTAAACCGTACGACGTGTAACCACCTCACGGCGATGACGCACAAAGCATTCAAGCGCTGTTTTAAGATCCAATATACGCGGTTGACCATCAACCAAGGCCACCATATTGATACCAAACACCGACTCCATTTGAGTCTGAGCAAACAAGTTATTAATAACGACTTCAGGTACTTCACTACGTCGTAATTCAATAACAATACGCATACCATCTTTATCAGACTCGTCACGCAGCTCAGTAATCCCTTCGATCCTCTTCTCTTTTACTAACTCAGCTATTTTTTCGATCAAACGCGCTTTGTTTAGCTGATAAGGGATCTCGGTGATAATAAGAGACGGCTTACCGTTCTTTTCATCTTCTTCAACATGATACTTAGCACGGACATATATGCGTCCACGCCCCGTGCGATAAGCTTGTAAAATGCCCGCACGACCATTAATGATGCCACCCGTAGGAAAATCGGGACCAGGAATATATTCCATTAGTTCATCGGTTGTTAAATCGCCATTTTCTATTAATGCGATACAACCACGAACAACCTCCGACAAGTTATGCGGTGGAATATTAGTCGCCATACCAACAGCAATACCCGATGAGCCATTAACAAGCAGGTTCGGGATACGCGTAGGCACAACGACTGGAATTTTTTCGGTACCGTCATAGTTATCAACAAAGTCGACGGTTTCTTTTTCAAGGTCAGCTAATAGCTCATGAGCTATTTTATCCATGCGGATTTCGGTATAACGCATCGCCGCAGCGGAATCGCCATCAATAGAACCGAAGTTACCTTGTCCATCCACAAGGGGATAGCGCATAGAAAAGCTCTGCGCCATACGTACGATAGTATCGTAAACCGCACTATCGCCATGGGGGTGGTATTTACCGATTACATCGCCGACCACACGCGCTGACTTTTTATATGCCTTATTCCAGTCATTGCCGAGTTCGTTCATAGCAAATAGAACACGACGGTGCACTGGTTTAAGACCGTCTCTTGCGTCTGGTAACGCACGGCCTACAATTACGCTCATTGCGTAATCTAGGTATGACTGCTTCAGTTCATCTTCGATGTTAACTGGCAGAATTTCTTTGACTTGATCGCCCATTCCCTATCCTTGAATCACTCTCGCAACGGAAGGTTTCCGCGGATATTTTTAACCGCAGGAGTATATCATATTTTCCACAAATGAATCCTGAAAAAATAAGAGGTTATATAATTAAATATTAGAACCTAAGCATTTATTGCTTTGACTATTTCTGAAGCCTTGAGGAGTGCTAGAATAAGGGAAAATTCACGAACGAAAGAATGCCATGACTCAGTCAAATAATACGTCTCAGCAAAACATTGATCCTGAAGAGATTGCCAAGTTCGAAGAACTGGCAAACAAATGGTGGGACCGTAACAGCGAATTCAAACCGCTACATGATATTAACCCATTACGGGTTGGTTTTATCGACCGTATAGCCCGAATTGCTGAGAAGAAAGTATTAGATGTGGGCTGCGGCGGCGGCATACTATCCGAATCAATGGCACAACGAGGTGCCCATGTCACAGGCATAGATATGGGAGCCGCCCCCCTAAAAATCGCTAAGCTACATGGTTTAGAGAGTGGCGTAGATGTTAGCTACAAGCAGATAACTGTTGAAGATCTCGCTGAAGAACAGCCCGAATCTTTTGACGTTGTGACCTGCATGGAGATGCTCGAACATGTACCAGACCCTTCCTCCATCGTTAACGCCTGCGCAATACTCTGCAAACCCGGTGGTACACTTTTCTTCTCCACACTTAATCGCAATCCAAAAAGTTATCTATTTGCGATTCTAGGGGCAGAAAAACTATTAAAACTAGTGCCTGATGGAACCCATGACTTCAAGAAGTTTATTCGCCCATCAGAACTAGGCTCATGGATTAGGGAAAGCGGCCTGCAAAGCACAGAGATGTGCGGCATGACCTACAACCCTCTAACAAAAACATACAGCCTTCATCCAACCGATGTGGATGTAAACTATATGATTGCAACCACTAAGCCAGCCTAAGAGCCTTCTACATATATGAGCACACGACCGGCATCCGTTCTATTCGATCTTGATGGCACTTTAATTGATACAGCCCCGGACTTTCATTGGGTAATCAATCAACTCCTACGCGAAGAGAACAAAGATCCCGTCAGCTATGACTATATAAGGCATTACGTCTCTAACGGCGCACGAGCGATGGTTGGGGCGGCATTTAATTTAGATACAGATGACCACGTATTTGATCATCTACACCAACGAATGCTGGAAATTTATCTAAACCACTTAGATACAGATAGCCAGTTATTCGACGGCCTTGATGAATGTCTGACATGGCTAGAGGAAAAAAACATACCTTGGGGCATTGTCACCAACAAACCTGAGCTCTATACCACCCCCCTTATGCAGGGACTTGGGTTATCAAAACGGGCAAGCACTGTAATCTGCCCCGATCATGTAAAAAACAAGAAACCTGACCCAGAAGCGCTATTCCTCGCCTGCAGTGAAATCAACTGTCCCGCAGAGAGCAGTATTTACGTTGGCGATCATATACGCGATATTGAAGCGGGAAATCGTGCAGGGATGACAACGATTGGTGCCACTTATGGCTACCTTAATGCGGACGAAGATCCTTATAAATGGCAAGCTGATCACTACATTTCCTGTGCAACTAAACTCAAGCCCCTGCTACAATCAATCTATATTGATTTAGACAGCTAATATTAGGATCAAAACTATGTTTGAGTACCAAGCACCGGATAACCTCCTACAAGACCGTATTATTTTGGTAACAGGCGCCGGTGCAGGCATCGGCCGTGTTGCAGCAAAAACATTTGCAGCGCATGGCGCAACAGTGATTTTACTGGGCCGCACACTGGAAAAGCTTGAGCAGGTGTATGATGAGATCGAAGCCGCAGGACACCCTCAACCCGCTTTAGTACCCCTCAATCTAGAAAGTGCACAAGAACATGACTACATTGAACTTACCAACACGCTAGTACAGGAGTTTGGCCGCCTTGATGGCATACTCCACAATGCAAGCTTATTAGGTGTACGTACGCCTATCGAAAGCTACGACCCCGTGATCTGGCAACAAGTTATGCAAGTCAATCTAAATGCACCCTTTATGATGACGCAAATATTGATGCCTCTCCTAGAGCAATCAGATAATGCATCCATTGTATTCACATCATCTAGCGTTGGCAGAAAAGCCAAAGCTTACTGGGGCGCCTATGGTATATCAAAGTTTGCCACAGAGGGCTTAATGCAAACATTAGCCGATGAATTAGAAGCGGTAAGTAAAATCAGGACAAACTGCATTAATCCTGGAGCAACACGCACTCAAATGCGCGCAGATGCCTACCCTGCAGAAAACCCTTCCACCGTTAAATCACCCGAAGAGATTATGCCTTTATATTTATACCTAATGGGTGCAGACAGCATTGAAGTAAATGGCCAATCGCTTGATGCTCAATGATTACAGTAGCTATAAGAAAAGCAGCTTAGGCTGCTTTTTTATAGTATAAGAATAAGCTAATTAAAGTTAATCGCCTTCTTGTCTTCTTGCACGCTGCTTCTTATAACGTCGGTCAAATTTCTGTTTTTCCACCACGGACATCTTAGCGCCACGTCTTGGTTTCAACTCTAACATCTGAGATAAAGACTTAACCTCTTTATCTTCCATCATTTTCCACGTTCCAGCTCTAACATCACTCGGCAGAAAAATCGGCCCAAAACGCACACGCTTCAAGCGACTAACTTGAACCTCTTGCGACTCCCAAAGGCGACGTACTTCGCGGTTCTTACCTTCCATAACCACGCAGTGGTACCACTTGTTAGCCCCTTCACCATCAAAGAACTGCACATCAGTAAAACGCGCCATTCCATCTTCCAGCAAAACACCATCAGTTAAGCGCTTTAAAAGAGCATCATCAACACTTCCCAAAACACGTACAGCATATTCACGATCAATTTGAGCTGAGGGATGCATTAGCGCATTCGCTAATTCACCATCTGTCGTAAATAACAGAAGACCGGAGGTATTGATATCTAAACGACCAATAGCGATCCAACGCCCCTCCTTAAGAGGCGGTAGGTGATCAAACACTGTCGGACGACCTTCAGGATCATGTCGCGTGCAGATCTCCCCCACAGGCTTGTTATATACCAACACCCTGCGCTCAGCCTGCTTATCAAAAATAAGGTTAACAATTGTTCCATCTACAGACACCACATCACCTTCAGCAATGCGATCTCCCAAAGTAGCAACTTGATTATTAACGGATATTCGCCCGTCTTTAATCCAACGCTCCATCTCACGACGTGAGCCTATACCGGAGCGCGCCAAAACTTTATGTATTTTTTCATCTGACATATGACGCACCTAAGAATTTATTTAAATACTTACAAACAGCATTACAAATATGCATTTTAAAATAAAAGTAATTATTTATAATAAAAAACAGAAAGAATAACTAACAAAAAAGCCCTTTCAGCAGAGGAAAGGGCTCTTAATTACAAAGACCATCGCAAGATAATTAAATTAAGCAATCGTCTTTAGTAAATCCTTTTTCAAAATAAGCCTGAAAAGCCAATGGTGTACGACCTCGCCCAGACCATTCATGTTCAACACCTGCATCATCTACAACACGATATTTTGGTTGAACCTTCTTTTTCGGTGCCGCAACATCACCAATCATACCCATAAGATCATTCATATCCACACCCGCATCTAACATGCTTTGGCGAATTGCTTCAATTTTCTCAAGTTTTTCCTGCTCAGCTGCCTGAATCGCTGCTTCTTCTTCACGACGATCATCAGCAATAACAGTTAAATCTGAAATTACTTTTTCTAGTTCAGCAACACTTAATTCCTGACACTGCTTACGAAGAGAATTTTTACGCGTTAATATTTTTAAAAAATCAGACATCTCTACTACTCATCGAATTAAATAACACAGAGTAATTATCTTTATAGATAATAATTAATCAAGTATTAAGAGTAATATTTTATTTATGAGAAGCTACTCGTATCACCAGCCGCTTGTCGAATAACCTCCGGAACATCTTCAACTAAATTAACAACACTTGTCGCCTCTAAACCACAATAGCCACCGTCTATAATAAGATCCACCTGATTTTGAAGCAGCTGGCGCATTTCATAAGGATCCATTAGCGGCATTTCATCGCCTGGCATAATTAACGATGTACTCATAATAGGCTCACCTAAAGCTTCAGTCAGCGCCAAAGTAATAGGATTATCCGGTACTCGAATACCAATAGTTCTTCTTTTTGGATGTAGAAGACGTCTTGGTACTTCCGACGTTGCTTTTAGAATAAAAGTAAAAGCACCCGGCGTATGAGATTTTAATAATCGATAATTAGTATTTTCTACTTTTGCATAGGTACTAATTTCACTTAAATCACGACACACCAATGTGAAATTATGTTTATCATCCAACTGACGTATTCTTTTAATACGCTCTAATGCTTTTTTATCACCAAGATGACAACCTAAAGCATAAGCACAATCTGTAGGGTAAATAACAACCCCACCTTTTTTGATAATCTCAACGGCCTGATTTATCAAACGCGATTGAGGATTTTCAGGATGGATTTGAAAAAACTGACTCACAATTTACCTAGCTAATCATTCAATAATAATATTTTTTATATTATAACTTATCTATATAAACTTACGCACCTAGCGAGCCTAGTTAATTTAACAAATAATTCAATACATGATTCTCGTCACTTTTTAAGGGTGGGTATTTCCCTAAATCGGTCCAAGTATGATTAGGAGAGTGAAAATCACTGCCGGCAGAAATCATCATATTTTTTTCTTTAGCGATTCGAAGTAACTGAAAATGATGATCTGGTGTCATACCCGGATATGAGACCTCAATTCCATCCCCCCCCGCATCAGTGAAATCATTAATCGCACCACGCAGTTTTGTAAATGTCATTTTATATTTAGTTGGGTGAGCTAAGATTGAAACACCTCCCGCATTTTTAATAACGGCTAAAGCTTCCGTAAGCGAAGGCCACTCCATTTTAACATCGCCTTTTTTACCTACACCCAAATATTTTTTAAACGCTTGCTGTTCAGAACTCACTAGACCTTGTTCAAACATGACTTGAGCAAAATGCGGACGACCAATAACACCATCGCCACCTTTCTCTTTAGCCGCCTGATAAAGATCGGGAAGACCCATTGAGATTAGTTGATCTGCCACCTTTCTTGCCCGTGCTAATCTAAGCTCAGCAAGATTGGATAGATAGCCCTGAAGCTCTTCAGAGTCGACATTCAACCCTAAACCGACAATATGCAAAACTCTTTGATTCCAAGCACACGTCAACTCAACACCTGGAATCAATTGAATACCTTCCAGATCTTGATCAGTAAACTGACGAATCCCCGCCAGCGTATCATGATCAGTAATCGCTAAAATCTGTATCTGCTTCTGCTTAGCACGCTCCAATAAAACCAGCGGTTCAAGAGCCCCATCAGACGCGGTTGTATGGCAATGTAAATCGTATTTAGGCAATTCCATATTTATTCACTGTTTATATAAAGCTCCAGCAACCTTATAATCCAACTTTAACTAACTAGATCAAGGCTGCTATGAAGCTTTTATTAGATTTTTTACCAATCATTATCTTTTTTATCGTATATAAAACGACTAATGACATAATTTTAGCAACAGCGATCCTGATACCGGCAACGCTTTTACAGATGCTATATACATGGATTCGCACACATAAGATTGAAAAAATGCAGTTGGTAACTTTAGCCTTGGTCGTGATCCTTGGTGGTGCCACTGTTATTTTTCAAGATAAAACTTTTATTCAATGGAAACCAACCGTCGTAAATTGGTTGTTTGGCTTAGCATTCCTTGGTAGCCAATTTATCGGAAGCAAAACGATTATAGAGCGCCTAATGGGAAGCAACCTATCCTTACCACATTTTGCTTGGCGCACACTCAATATTGCTTGGGTTGTTTTTTTCCTAGCAATGGGTGCACTCAACCTTTTTGTCGCCTACTCTTTCAGCGAGGAGACTTGGGTCAATTTTAAACTATTTGGCATGCTAGGTCTCACTGTGATTTTTATCATTGCTCAAGGTGTCTACCTTTCACGCCATATTGATAATACAGAAAGCAACGATTCAAATAACTAAGGAAGTACTTGTGTATTACGCCATTATTTCAGAAGACAAAGAAAATAGCTTAGAAGACCGTCTTGCGGCACGTCCTGAGCATATACTACGACTAAAAGATTTAAACGAAGAGGGCCGATTACTTATCGCGGGCCCTCATCCAGCTATCGATAGCGAAGACCCCGGTTCTGCGGGTTTTACAGGCAGTTTAGTCGTTGCTGAGTTTCCATCATTAGCTGACGCACAACAATGGGCGGACGAAGATCCTTACATTACAGCAGGTGTTTACAAAAAAGTTACTGTTAAGCCGTATAAAAAAGTACTACCCTAGTACATAAGAGCGCTATAATCTTAGTTACAACTATGAACTAAAGACTAAGAGTTTATCTACAAGTAGAAAAAGTAGACTTAGTTAAGTGTTGCCTTATGAGTGTATAAGTAAGCAATTAGTCCAAAAATATGACTATTTTTCTGCTATTTATCCTAGGTTAAGGTAGGAAGAGTTGTAATAACTAGATTATTTCTTATTATTCCTAACTACAGAATCCAAATCGTATTTCAAGGACAGCTAAAATGAAAAAATTCGCAATCGCTTCTGGCTTAGTACTCGCTATGGGCCTAGCAACAGGTGCTCAAGCTCACCCAGAGAACGCAGGCTACTGGGATGAATCAAAAACATCTACAGTATGGAAAACAGGTACTGGCGGATGCTGGCGCCACGGTTTCTGGGAAGAGTCTGATGCAATCGAAGGTTGTGAAGGCTACAAAGCCCCAATAGCAGAAGCTCCGGCTCCAGCTCCAGCTCCAGCTCCAGCACCTAAGTTAATGAGCACTGTTGAGAAACACATTGTGTATTTTGACTTTGATAGCTCTAACCCTGGCGACGTAAGCGATATTTCTAGCTATGTTAACTCTCTTAAAGAAGTAACTAGCGTGAAACTTGTTGGTCATGCTGACCGTATCGGTGCAAGTGCATATAACGATGCGCTTTCTCAGAAGCGTGTAAACGCAGTTTCTGAAGCACTACAAGCAGGCGGCGTAAGCGCTTCTGCTATCAGCACTGGTTACATGGGCGAAAATGCTCCAGCTAAATCATGTGAAGGCCTACGTGGCACTAACGTTGTAGACTGCCTACGCGCTAACCGTCGTGTAGAAGTTGAGATTTCTGGTACAAAATAAGCGGTAAAGTCAGCGTACTTTGTTGCTAAAAAGGCACCTTTTAAAAAGGTGCCTTTTTTATAACAATAAATATAAGGCTGATCATGAAAATACTAACAAACGCTATTCCTTTCTTCTTTTTACTTATCAGCTGCTATTCCTTTTCTGCTGAAGAGTATGCCGATCAAAAAGTCGTTTATCATATAAATTACGATGATCCGAAACGTATCTCTGCGACCTTTTCTAATATCGCGAATCATATAAACCAGCTAGGCGAAGAGCACATCACCGTTAAAGCAGTTATTCATGGCCCAGCCATTAAATATTTTATTGAAGCCAGCCAGGATGACGCAAAACAGATAGCTCTAGATTCTTTACGTTTAAGTGATGTTCAGTTCATTATTTGTCGCAACAGCCTAGACGGTTTCAATGTTACCCGAGAAGATCTGTATGAAGTTGAAGCTGAAGATGTTGTGCAAGCAGGCTTACCTGAAATCGTACATTTGCAGCAACAGGGCTATTTTTACGTTCGTCCTTAGCGAACAAATTATTTCCAATTGATTACAGCCACAAAAAAAGGTGGCACATCGCCACCTTTTTAATAATACCGTTAAGACCTACCCGACCCACACTCGTGCATTTCGGAACATACGCATCCACGCACCATCTTCAGCCCATTCATCAGGCGCCCAACTATTTGTGACTGTACGGAACACACGCTCCGGATGTGGCATCATAATAGTTACACGACCATCAGTCGTCGTCACACCAGTAATACCTGCTGGAGAACCATTTGGATTCGCTGGATAAGCTTCTGTTTGCTGACCATAGTTATCCACATAACGTAGCGCAACAGCATTCGAGCTCTGCAAGCCAGCTAAATGATTAGCATCTTTAAACTCAGCACGTCCTTCCCCATGAGCGATCGCGATCGGCATACGAGAACCAGCCATTCCCTGTAGGAAGATAGAATCCGATTCTTGAACTTCAACCATAGCAACACGTGCTTCAAACTGTTCCGACACATTACGCACAAAATGCGGCCACAAATCAGAACCTGGAATCAATTCATGTAAGTTAGAAAGCATCTGACAACCATTACAGATACCTAACGAGAAGGTATCTTCTCTGGCAAAGAACGTCTGGAACTGTTCACGGGCTCGCTCATTGAACAAAATCGATTTCGCCCAACCTTCACCAGCGCCTAGCACATCACCATAAGAGAAGCCGCCACAAGCCACTAAACCCTTAAACTGATCCAATGCAACGCGACCCGACAAAATATCGCTCATATGCACATCTATCGCAGCAAAACCTGCTTTATCAAATGCAGCAGCCATCTCTATCTGACCATTCACTCCTTGCTCACGGATAATAGCCATCTGTGGACGAGTGCCTGTATTAATAAAGGGTGCGGCTACATCTTCATTTTGATCAAATGTTAATGAGGTATGCAAACCTGGGTTTTCTTTATCATTAATACTGTCAAACTCTTGTTGCGCACATTCCGAGTTATCACGTAATGACTGGATCTTGTAAGAGGTCTCTGCCCACCAGTGCTGTAACTGGATACGACGTTCAGAATAAATCTCTTCCTCATCGAAATGGAAGCGCAATTCATCATCCAAATTAAGAGAACCGATCACTTGAGTAACATCACCTAGACCCGCCGCATTCAATTCAGTCAATACAACATCAAGATCATCGCGTTTAACCTGAACAACTGCACCCAACTCTTCAGAGAATAGCGCGGCTGCCAGCTCACTCTTCTCAGCAGCTAACATATCAAGGTTAATATCGAGACCTGTTCGACCTGCAAACGCCATCTCTGCCACTGTGGCAAATAAACCACCATCAGAGCGATCATGGTAAGCCAGTAGTAAGCCTTGTTCACTCAACTCTTGAATCGCTGCAAAAAATGCAACTAGCAGTTCAGGCTGCTCTACATCAGGAACCTTTTGACCCACTTCATTATAAACTTGAGCTAAGGCAGACAAACCAATACGGTTTTGACCTTCGCCCAAATCGAGCAAAATAAGGTCTGTCTCACCTTTATCAGTACGTAATTGAGGAGTCAACGTTTTGCGCACATCAAGCACAGGCGCAAAACCAGTTATCACTAATGACATAGGCGCTGTCACTGATTTATCTTCGCCCTCATCATTCCATACTGTACGCATAGACATAGAGTCTTTACCAACAGGAATAGTCATCCCCAAGGCTGGGCATAACTCCATACCTACCGCTTTCACCGTATCGTAAAGCTTTTCATCTTCACCAGGATGGCCCGCAGCACACATCCAGTTTGCAGATAACTTAATATCTTTAAGCTCACCAATTCTAGCCGCGGCCATATTAGTAACCGTTTCACCAATCGACATACGGCCTGACGCAGGAGAATCTACTAGCGCAAGCGGTGTACGCTCACCCATTGCCATAGCTTCGCCCGCATAAGTATCAAACGATGCTGTAGTCACTGCACAATCAGCAACAGGGACCTGCCATGGGCCTACCATTTGATCACGAGCAACTTGACCCGTAATCGAACGATCTCCTATGGTGATTAGGAATGACTTAGAAGCGACTGAAGGTAGTTTCATCACCCGTTCTGCAGCCTCTTTAAGATCAATCGCGCTGGTATCAAAATCAGGCACCTGATACTCAACACGCTCAACCGAACGGTGCATTTTTGGCGGCTTACCAAAAAGAACATTCATCGGCAGATCTACTGGGTTATTCTCAAAATGAGTATCACCTAAGGTTAGGTGCATCTCTTCTGTCGCTTCACCTACAATGGCATACGGGCAGCGCTCACGTTTACAAATATCTTCGAAACGAGCTAAGTCACTCGGAGCAACCGCCATTACATAACGCTCTTGCGCTTCGTTGCACCAGATTGCCAATGGCGACATGCCTGGTTCATCATTATTAATATTACGTAATCCAAATTTACCGCCACGATTGCCGTCTTTTACCAGCTCAGGAAACGCATTTGATAAACCACCGGCTCCTACATCATGAATAAATGCGATCGGGTTTTCATCACCCTGCTGCCAGCATTGATCTATCACTTCCTGACAACGGCGCTCTAATTCTGGGTTATCTCGTTGAACCGATGCAAAATCTAAATCAGCAGAAGAAGTTCCAGAAGACATAGATGATGCCGCACCGCCACCTAAACCAATTTGCATAGCGGGGCCACCTAAGCAGATAAGCTTGGCGCCGACAGGAATCTCGCCTTTTTCAACATGGCTATCACGAATATTACCTAAGCCACCGGCAATCATAATCGGTTTATGGTAACCACGGACTTCTTCACCCGCTGCACCATTTACTTTCTGCTCAAATGTACGGAAATAACCGGTTAAGGCTGGACGACCAAATTCGTTATTAAATGCCGCTCCACCTATAGGACCTTCTAGCATAATATCGAGTGGTGTAACGATACGGTCAGGTTTGCCGTATTTTGATTCCCAAGGCTGTTCAAAACCTGGGATATTTAGATCGGAAACTGTAAACCCTGTCAAACCTGCTTTAGGTTTAGAGCCTTTACCTGTCGCACCTTCATCACGAATCTCACCGCCAGAACCTGTTGCAGCGCCTGAGTGAGGTGCAATTGCTGTGGGGTGATTATGGGTTTCGACTTTCATCAGGATCTGAATATCTTCCTGATTATATGCGTATTCCTTACCTTCGGGCGTTGGGAAAAAACGCCCAGCTTTACTACCTGCCATAACAGCCGCATTGTCTTTATAAGCTGACAATACATTATCACCACCTAGCTCATTGGTGTTACGAATCATCGCAAACAACGATTTATCTTGAGCTTCGCCATCGATATCCCAAGAGGCATTGAAAATTTTATGACGGCAATGCTCTGAGTTTGCTTGCGCAAACATCATTAGCTCCACATCGGTTGGATTACGTTTGAGCTCTATAAAGCTATCAACTAAATAATCAATTTCATCATCTGCCAATGCCAAGCCAAGTTCAGCGTTTGCTGTAACTAAAGCGTCACGACCACCCGACAAAATATCGACAACCGTTAAAGGCTTAGGTGCCTCTTCTATAAATAACGAGGCTGCATCATCTATACTAGGTAAAACCGCTTCAACCATTCGGTCAAATAGTTCTGATTTTACTAAATCAAAATCAGTGTCCGAAAGGTCTGAAGATGTACTAACATAATAAGCAATACCACGCTCTAAACGCTTAACTGAGGTTAAACCACAGTTATGCGCAATGTCAGTAGCTTTAGATGACCAAGGCGATATTGTGCCTGGACGGGGCACTACCAGAAACAGTTTACCGGAAGGATCTTGAGCCTCCGCTTTAGGTCCATAACGTAAAATACGCTCAAGTACTTGCTGCTGATTTTCCGATAAAGCTTGTGACTGATCGAAAAAATGCATAAATTCAGCATACAAGCCCGTAACGGCAGGAACCTTTGACTGAATACCAGATAGTAACTTTTCATGACGAAAAGCAGAAAGAGCAGGTGCTCCGCGCAGTGCCAGCATCTCTAATAGAGCCTCGTGATAGCTGCCAATATTAGGCAGTAGTTACAGGAGAAAAATAGGCTTTGAATTTTACAGAAACAGTGCACTGGATACCAGAAAAGCAACCGTATGTTTGATATTAGTCGTAAAAAAGATGTCGCACAGGCACTAATGATTCTTATAATGTTCTGTATTCCAATACTGTTAAGCTGGAATAGCAAAACACAACTGGGTGCCATCATAGAATCGGGTAGTCTAAAACTAGTAACCCGAAACTCCCCTAGCACTTATTTCATTGAAAAAGGGGAACCCGCAGGTTTCGAATATGACTTAGCAAAAGCTTATGCAGAGCATCTAGGTATAAAATTAGAACTCATTTTACCTGAGAGTTTTAGCGCTATTTTTTCAACCATGAAAGCTCGGAATGGGCATATTGCTGGCGCAATGCTGACCATCACCGATGATAGAGAAAAAGCATTCGAGTTTTCAACACCCTTCCTCACCACTACGGCTGCGGTGGTCTACCGCACAACAAAAGGGATCAAGGCACCCAAAGACTTAAATGACTTAGTTACTAGAGAGAAAACAATCTTAGTGCTGGAAAATAGCAGTCACGCAGAACTTCTGGCACGATTACAAACAACACACCCTACACTCAAATGGAAAGAGAGCAGTGAACACTCAGCCGTTGAGTTACTTGAGAAGTTACACAATAAAGAGATTGACTATACTGTTGTAGACAGCATCACATTTGATGCTCAGAAATCATTTTTTCCCGGACTTAACAAAGCGTTTGATCTGAATGAACCGCAAGATCTTGCGTGGATACTCAATCCTCACAATGATCAAAGTCTTAAAAGCTCAGTTAATCGCTTTATGGCCCTTGATTCCACACAGGAATTAATCAAAAAGCTCAAAAAGAAATATTTTAATCGTTTCAATCCTCTAAATTTCTACGATACAGCTTCCTTTAAAGAGGATATGGAAGAACGTTTCCCCAAAATTGAACAATATTTCTATATGGCTGAGCAAGAAACTGATATTGATTGGCAGCTACTCGCCGCTATTGCCTATCAAGAGTCCCACTGGAATCCAGATGCGGTATCCCCTACAGGCGTTAAAGGAATCATGATGTTAACTCATGATGCGGCTGCTGAAGTCGATGTGACCGATCGCACCGACCCTCAACAAAGCATTATTGGTGGTGCTCACTATCTCGTCAGCGTGATGGATAAAATCCCCGAAAGAATCAAACAGCCGGACCATACTTGGTTTGCTCTAGCAGGCTATAATGTTGGTTATGGACATTTGGAAGACGCACGTATTTTAACTAGTCGCGCAGGTCTAGATCCCGACAAGTGGGACGATGTGAAACAACACCTACCGCTCTTAACAAAAGAAAAATACTTTAACACTGTGCGTTATGGTTATGCACGTGGTTATGAGCCGGTTCATTACGTCAGTAATATAAGAAAATATATGAAGCTCTTACGTTGGGAAATCCAAGTTCGTCAAGCTAAACGTCAAAGCGAAGAAGCGGATATGGATCCAAACCATCCAAGCTGGGATGAAGCGACTGTCGTGGAAGATATTTTACCTTCACTATAGCGCTAACCCGTGTTTCTACTTAATTTTTCAGCTTTTTTCTCTTCGCGGCGGCGCTGAAAAAAGGCACTGATTTTTTGACGGCACGTATCCGCTAATACACCAGATGTCACCTCTACATTATGATTAATCCAAGGTTGCTGAAACAACTGGCAGTTACTATCAACAACACCCGCTTTATCTTCACTTGCCCCATATATCACACGACTTATCCGTGCATGCACAATAGCACCCGCACACATAGTACAAGGTTCAATTGTCACATAGAGCTCTGCCCCCACTAATCGGTAGTTACCAATACGGGAAGCCGCATCTCGTAATGCCATAATTTCAGCATGAGCCGTAGGATCGTGGCCACTAATCGGGTGATTCCAACCCTCTCCTATAACCTCACCATTTAAGACGACTACTGCCCCCACCGGAACTTCTCCTGCATTTTCAGCATGATCTGCTAATGCTAGTGCCTCATGCATCCATAACTGATCTTGCTCTGCACGCCCACTCATTCCTATGACCACCTCAACTTTATCTACGTAAAAACCTAACTTATTGTAAACAAGTTAAGGCTATCTTTTCATTATAGAAACAAACCGACTGACTCAGCTAACATCAACCAAGTCAGCATCTCTCACAAACCTCTTTTTTATTTATCAGCTCGCCTAGCTAGTAAATTAAGCAGCAATGGAACTTTATCTAAGGCTTCGTAGTCTATGCCTAACTAGAGAAATTTAGCACTAACCGCTTGGTCGTCCCATATAGCTATATGGATTAAACGAGTAACACATACATTATTTTATATAGGCAAACTCTCAATGACCTCCCAGCCCCCTATACCCGACTCCCTGCAAAAACCCTTATCACGTTCATTGCTGCTGTTACGCTTAGGCATCTTTGTAGTGTTACTAATGTGGACACTCGACAAGTTCGTTAATCCAGCCCACGCCAGTAAAGTACTTAACAACTTTTACGGTATCGATTAGCTCACCCATAACCTTTCTTATAGCGTTGGCTCATTAGAACTATTACTTATTTTGGCATTTGTTGTTGGCCTTTGGCGCCGTTGGACCTACGCTATCGTCTTAATCATTCACGCTTTTTCAACCTTCTCCCCTTACAAACAATATATGGCACCTTTTGATCACCTACTATTTTTTACCGCTTGGCCCATGCTTGCGGCTTGCCTAGCCCTATATTGGTTAAGAGAGTGGGACACATTGTGCACAATCCCTCAAAAAACAAAAACAACAGCTACCTCGCAAAATTAATACTCAATGTATTGCCATAGGGATAATTAACATTCCATGGCAATACGCTAGTTAACATAGACTTGAAATAGGTTTTATGATGAAAACACAAAACCCATTAATCACCTTTCTATTAATATTGAGCTTGTCCTTCATCAGCTCAACGGCAGTAGCTGATGAGTATGAAATCGAACACATACAAGGTGATATTTATCGTTTTATCGACGATAGGCACCGCTCTGTATTTCTAGTAACAAACGAAGGAATAGTCCTGACAGACCCCCTGAATCCAAAAGCCGCTACCTGGCTAAAAGCCGAGATAAAAAGGCTTTTTAACGTACCTATCAAATATGTTATTTACAGTCACAACCACAGTGACCATATCTACGGTGCAAAAGTTTTTGATGATCCTGACACTGTTTTTATTGCTCATGAGTTAGCCGCACAGGATATTAAAATAACAAAAGCTGATACGGTTATCCCTGATGTGACTTTTAAAGATGATATGTTGATCTCTTTAGGAGGCCATACAATTGAGCTGAGATATCATGGACCTAACGATGGCCGCGGCTCCATTAGTATGCTCTTCCAACCTGAAAAGCTACTGTTTATTGTCGATTGGATTGTCATAGGCCGAATGCCTTGGCAGAAACTTTGGAGTTACGATATTCAAGGTATGATTAACTCTACTCAACAAGTACTGGATCTTGATTTTGATACTTTTGTTGGCGGACATGCCGACATTGGTAATAAATTTGACGTTCAACGCTACCTTAATTATCTGCAAGATCTTTATGACGCCGTCATCAACGGTATTCATGAAGGTAAAAGTCTAGATGAGATAAAAAAAAGCGTACAATTAGAAAATTACAGCGACTTAAAACAGTTTGATCAATGGCTACCGCTAAATATAGAAGGCGTTCACGAACGTTTAATGGAAGAATCAGGTATGGGCTGGAGACCTGATATTAAGTGATTAAAAAGGGATCTGCTCAATAGACATGCGCAGATCCCCTTTATTCATCACAGCGGCAAACTTCTCATAAAAAACCTGATACATCCGCTTTTTTAATACAATCACGACCACGAAATTAAATTAGAAATCAGTGATTCGCTCTTTACTCGCTATTAGGTATGGTTTGACTAACATATTCACGCCAAAACACATTTATCCCTGTGCCAACATCCGCTATCGTGGATGATACTTTGAGCAGAGTGAAATACTTGTCACATTAATAGGTAAGCGCCGTTATTTTACACAACTAAACTAGCTACTACGCACCCTTACATTCATAACATGAGTGACCACTTATTGCTGACTAAGCAAAAAACCTGAGCAATAACTTAGCGTTAAGAACGTAGCACCAATACCGAGCAACCTGCACGTTCAACAACCCGTGCGGAATTTGATCCCAGTAACACATGATCGACCTTACTGCGATGATGCGCCGTCATAATAATAAGGTCGGCATTACAACGTTTAACATGCTTGATAATACGTTCGGCCGGATTACCCTGATGTACTGAAAGTGTTCGATCCACCTCTGGTGGTAACTTTTCCTGCGCTAGTGCTTGTAGCTGTTTTTCCACGGCTTCATGGGCTTTCTCGATGGCCGACTTTTTGAAATAAGATGCCACCAGTGGCGAGTTAAACCCAGGAATCACAGTCATCAGGTGGATACATCCCTCGCTATCGAGTTCACGTAATGCCAGTTCGATCGCCTGATCAGAAAAAGACGGTTCTTCGATATCCACCGGAACAATAATTTGCTTAAACATGAGTCCTTCCTTTACCAAAAAGTATGGCCATCTAAACCGAGGTCCTTACTAGAAGGCACCTCGAATCTGGATTAAGTATTTGCTAGAGTCGAAGCCTGACCACCGCTAACCCGGCGACGACGGCGCTGAAATAGCACGACAGGTATCAACAATAACAAAGCAGGGATAAACATAAGCTCCTTAGGGGGCTGCCCCTTCGGTACTTCCACCTGCCCTATCTGCTGATCAAACATCAAACCCGCTTTCTCTGCATGACTGCCGAAGCCGACCATATCCACTACCACCTTGCCATCAATATCCGCCAGTTCTAGACCCGCATTCACCAAGCGTTCCTGAGTATTCGCCCCCTCAGCAAGTTCAAACAGCGCGACAAAATCCCGTGGATTACCAACATCATCTTCACCGATCAAATGCAGCCTCAGTTCAGCGCCATTAGGCAGATCCAAGCTATCACTCATTAATTCGCTAGCGGCTACCGTCTGGAACGGTGGAGCCACCATGTCCATCCAAAAACCTGGACGAAATAGAGAGAAGGCTATAAGAATCAATAACGCCGTTTCATGTAACCGATTACGCACCAAAAAATGTCCTTGAGTTGCAGCAGTAAACAGCAAGATCGCCGCAGTCGAAACCACGAAGACAATAATGCCCTGCCACCAGCTCACGTCGATCAATAATAGGTCAGTGTTGAATATAAACAGGAACGGTAAAATAGCGGTTCGCAAACTATAGAAGAATGCGACAAACCCCGTACGGATCGGATCACCACCGGATACCGCCGCCGCGGCAAAAGAAGCAAGTCCTACCGGAGGTGTTACATCGGCCATGATGCCGAAGTAAAACACGAATAGATGCACAGCAATCAGCGGCACAATCAAGCCTGACTCTTGACCTAAAGTCACTATTACGGGTGCCAATAAAGATGACACCACAATATAGTTGGCCGTGGTCGGCAAGCCCATGCCCAAAATCAAACTAAGTACGGCCGTCAAGGCGAGCATCAACAGCAGGTTACCCATCGACAATACTTCAACTAGATCCGCTAATACAGAACCCACACCTGTCTGCGATACCACACCTACGATAATACCGGCAGTCGCCGTTGCAATGCCGATGCCTATCATGTTGCGCGCACCAACGATTAAACCGTCGACCAGCTGATTAAAGCCTTTCCTAAACTGTCGACCAAGCCCCCCCTCATTACGGAAGAACGCAAAAAGAGATTTTTGCGTCAACAGGATAAAGATCATTAACATAGTCGCCCAAAACGCTGACAATCCTGGAGATAAGCGCTCTACCATCAAACACCAAACCAGCACAATAACAGGCAGAATAAAGTGCAAACCCGATTTAACGGTCGGCCCAACTTCTGGCAGCTCCACCACATCAGAATTTGGATCATCTAGCTCGAGATCTGGGTAACCAGACGAGAAACGCACCAGCAACACATAGACAATCAATAACAATACACCGATTACCAGACTCGCATATTCACCAAACAGTGGTTTGATCCAGCCAATACCGTAGTAGACCACTAATGACACTACAGCAGTAGCAAAGAATCCAATTAACACCCCCATCAAACGCGCCATCCAAGGCTTCGCAGCGCTGCGCCGAGGCAGGCCGTACATATTCTGTTTAAGCGCTTCAAGGTGAACGATGTACACCAGTGCGATATAAGAGATCAATGCGGGTAGAAAAGCATGCTTGATCACCTCCACATAAGAGATGCCCACATACTCAACCATCAAAAACGCAGCAGCGCCCATCACTGGCGGCATAATCTGACCATTAACCGATGAGGCCACTTCGACCGCACCTGCTTTCTCCGCGCTGAAACCCACGCGGCGCATCATTGGAATAGTAAACGTACCCGTGGTAACCACATTAGCAATGGAGGAACCTGAAATCAGCCCCGTCATACCTGAAGCCACAACCGCGGCTTTGGCAGGGCCACCACGTAGATGCCCTAGCAGGGAAAAGGCGACCTTGATGAAATAGTTACCGGCACCGGCCTTGTCCAACAAAGCACCAAATAAAACAAATAGAAAAACGAAACTGGTCGACACGCCCAGTGCAATACCAAACACACCTTCGGTGGTGATCCACTGGTGATTAACGACTTCCTTCAAACTCGCGCCTTTATGGGCGATGATTTCCGGCATATAGGGGCCGGCAAAGGTATAAAACAAAAATAGGGATGCGACGACGACGAGTGGTGGTCCAAGTGCACGTCGAGTGGCTTCCAGCAAGAGAATCACGCCGGCAATGGCCACGACAATATCCAGTGTCGTCGGCAAGCCCGGACGATCCGATATTTGGACATAGAAGATAAACAGATAGCCCGCGCAAAAAGCACCCGTTATCGCCATTACCATATCCGGTAAAGGCACCCGCTCACGGGGAGAGCCACCTAAGGCGGGGTAGGCCATAAAAGCAAGAAATACGGCAAACGCAAGATGAATCGAACGCGCTTCAGTATCATTGAAAACACCAAAACTGCCGACCAACGGCCAATCGTAAAATGGTAACGGCGAGGCGATCCACAATTGAAATAGCGACCAAAACAGTGCAGCAGCCAACAGTAAAAAGCGTTGAATGCCTTCTGGATCTCGGGCACCACTATCCGTCGACGCCACTAAATCTTGGAGCTCGGCTTCGCTGAGTTTAGTCGGTTCTTTTGAATTCAGTTCAGTCATAATACTCTCCGATCCAACACCCCCAGCGTTTACCGCCGGTAAATATTAGTGCGCTCCAGCAAAGCCCAAAGGTCACGCCAGAACTGAGAAAAGACTATCCCAGGAACATCCTAGGATAGTCGAAATAGACGGCGGAGCCGCCGGTCAGGGGTGTATTACTTACATCCAGCCACGTTCTTTGTAATAACGTACAGCGCCTTCATGTAGTGGAGCAGACAGACCATTTTTGATCATTTTAGCGGGATCAAGATTGGCAAAGGCAGGGTGTAAACGCTTGAACCGGTCAAAGTTATCAAACACAGACTTAACCACTTGATAGATCACTTCCGGATCAGCCTTGGTTGAAGAAACGAAGGTCGCACCTACGCCAAAGGTCGTGGTATCGGCATCATTACCGTTATACATACCTCCAGGGATAATCGCCTCAGCGTAAAAAGCGTTATCATCGATCAACTTCGTGATTTCAGGACCTGTAACCGGTACCAATACTGCATCACATGAAGTCGTTGCTTCTTTAATCGAACCGTTAGGATGGCCAACAGCGTAGATAATCGCATCGACTTTGTTATCACACAACGCTTGAGATTGCTCAGACGCCTTCAATTCTGAAGCAAGCTTGAAGTCATCCATGGTCCAACCTTTACGTTTCATGACCACTTCCACAGTGCCACGTTGGCCAGAACCGGGGTTACCTATATTGACCCGTTTACCTTTTAAATCGTCAAAACTCTTAATACCAGCATCGGCACGAGCAATCACAGTAAATGGTTCTGGATGTACAGAGAATACCGCGCGAAGCTCTTTGTTAGCACCCTGTTCAGAAAACTTACTAGAGCCATTGTAAGCGTGGTATTGCCAGTCAGACTGGGCCACACCCATATCTTGGTTACCCGCACGAATGGCATTCAGGTTCGCAATCGAACCACCTGTAGATGGCGCGGTACACTTAATACCATGATCTTTGTTACCACGGTTAACCAAACGACAAATGGACTGACCTACTACATAATAGACGCCGGTCTGACCACCAGTACCAATAGTCACATAAGATGCTTGAGGAGCAGCAACAGCTGCGCCACCTTGAACCCCAATCGCTATACCAGCAGCAACCACAGTGTTAGTAAATAACTTCTTCAACTTCATCATTTGCATCCTTTATAGTTATATTCAAGGTCGGTGTAACCGACTGTTTTCTACCTTATGTAAGACAAGATAAAAACCTTGTCGTTATTTTTATGTCATTGATCCCAACATTAAGCACAAATACCGTATCCACGGATTATCGACGACGATCTCAATATAACCCGCGAACCGCAGATACACATAAAATTAACCTATTACTATTAATATAGCACTCGGTGCGACGAGTGCACGAAATTAACGATACTTGATAGGAAACAACACACACAACTAGCAAGGCATTTTGGCTTTTGTAAAAATAGAAAGGTTATTTCCGAGACTATCAAGCTAATATTAGTTAACTCTATTTTTTGCGCGATTATAATAGCTATTATTCACCATTATTTTCAATAATGTGAACAGTTACTGCTTTTGAACTTTATTCTTGGCTGAGGGCTTGGCATATTTCCTGTCAAAAAACTCGATTGTTGCCGCTCAAAATAGGCTTCGCAATCATGATCAAAAAATATAGTCAGCGATCTTAAATCAATCTGTTTTAATCTTTGAGCTACCAACGGGTGCTGAGATATAAATTGAACCATTGTATTTAAGTCTTTCAAATTAGCGGCGGAAGAGACCAATAACGATCATCGTCTCCTCGGGATCACCCTGAGGCTAATCGGCGAATGTTATTGTTGTAACAGCTTAGGGGCACCAGTTAAATTTGGACTACTCGTATCGATTACGTATGGAAACTAAAGAATGATCTCGTACCAGCCCTAGATTGCCGTAACCGAACGCTCACACCATAGAAGCACGCGTAAGTGCAGTGGCATATTTTTTGTCAAATAGCTGATTAGGCACGGCACAAAACTGATTGCCTTCAGTACCAGAATTCCTCTGAGTGACTTCAAGCTATAGGTTGCTCTAAAGTTTAGATGGCTAGCTTATGCTATAAGCCCCACATGCGCAGAAAAGACTTAAAAAAAAAGTCCGCTGTTACGCGGACTTAATTGTTGTGTAGTGCTTAACTTCTATCTTAGGAAATCATTCCCACTCAATCGTAGCAGGCGGTTTAGAGCTTACATCATAAGTTACACGAGACACGTGCGCGATTTCATTGATGATACGACCCGATACAGTTTCCAGCAGCTCATAAGGCAGGTGTGCCCAACGGGCAGTCATAAAATCAATGGTTTCAACCGCGCGCAGCGCGATAACATACTCATAACGACGGCCATCACCAACCACGCCAACCGATTTAACCGGTAGGAACACAGCGAAAGCTTGACTGGTTTTATGATACCAATCGGCTTTATGTAACTCTTCAAGGAAGATTGCATCCGCTTCACGTAGAATATCAGCGTACTCTTTCTTCACTTCACCTAGGATACGCACACCTAAACCAGGCCCTGGGAATGGATGACGGTAAACCATATCGTATGGCAAACCTAATTCTAGGCCTAATTTACGAACTTCATCTTTAAACAGTTCACGCAGTGGCTCAACAAGGTCCATCTTCATATCGTCAGGCAAGCCTCCAACGTTATGGTGTGATTTAATCACATGAGCCTTACCTGTTTTCGCAGCAGCCGATTCGATAACATCAGGGTAGATCGTACCCTGCGCAAGGAAGTTAACCTCAGTCAGCTTGGTAGCTTCTTCATCAAAGACTTCGATGAAGGTATTACCGATAATTTTACGTTTAGCTTCTGGATCATTTTCGTCTTTCAAGCGGCCAAGGAACAAATCTTCCGCATCAACACGAATGACCTTAACGCCCATATTCTTGGCAAACATGTCCATAACTTGATCGCCTTCTTGCTTACGCAATAGACCGTTATCAACAAAGACACAAGTAAGCTGATCGCCGATCGCTTTATGCAACAAAGCAGCAACAACAGAGGAATCAACACCACCCGATAAACCAAGTAGCACTTTGTTACTGCCAACTTGAGCGCGTACTTTTTCAATCTGGTCAGCAATGATATTAGCTGATGTCCAAAGCGCTTCAGTACCACAGATATCGACAACAAAGCGCTCAAGAATACGCCCGCCTTGTTTTGTGTGGGTTACTTCAGGGTGGAACTGCACACCATAAAAGTGTTTAGTCGGGTTACACATAGCAGCAATAGGCGCTGATTCTGTTGCAGCGATAACAGAGAAGCCTTCGGGTAACTCCGTGACTTTATCGCCATGACTCATCCATACATCTAGCAACAATGACCCATTGTTGGCTAAATGGTCTTCGATCCCTTCTAATAATCGGCTAGGGCTATCTTCCAGACGAACCTGAGCATAACCAAACTCACGCTTATCTGAAGCTGAAACTTGACCGCCTAGCTGCTCAGCCATGGTCTGCATACCGTAGCAGATACCTAAGACAGGCACATCAAGATCAAAAATAATGTCCGGCGCACGAGGCGAATCACCTTCAGTAACTGATTCAGGTCCACCCGCTAAGATCACACCTTTTGGTGCAAACTCTCGAATCTCTTCTTCAGTCATGTCCCATGCACGAATCTCACAATAAACGCCAATTTCACGAACACGTCGTGCAATTAACTGTGTGTACTGCGATCCAAAATCTAGAATCAAAATCCGTTGAGCGTGAATATCTTTGGTCATAACATTTGATCTCAATGCTTTACAGAGTTTATATGTCTGCAAAAAAAAAATGGGCAAAGTCATGAACTCCGCCCATTTTCTAGAGTTTATTAAATTAACTAACGCGGTAGTTAGGTGCTTCTTTGGTAATGCTTACATCATGAACATGACTTTCGTTCATACCTGCGTTTGTAATACGAACAAATTGTGGTTCTGTACGCATTGTCTCGATATCCGCACTGCCGGTATAACCCATAGAGGCACGTAAACCACCAACTAGCTGGTGCACAACACCACCCATTGGCCCTTTACAAGGCACACGACCTTCAATGCCTTCAGGAACAAGCTTCTCAACACCTTTAGATGCATCTTGGAAATAACGATCAGATGAACCTGTAGACTGACCCATAGCACCTAGCGATCCCATACCACGGTATGATTTAAACGCACGCCCTTGGAACAACTCTACTTCACCTGGCGCCTCATCCGTACCCGCAAGCATAGATCCAACCATAATAGCTGATGCACCAGCAACAACCGCTTTAGCAAGATCGCCAGAGAAACGTACGCCACCATCTGCAACAACAGGTACACCGCGCTCAGCCATAGCTTCAGCCACATTAGCAACTGCACTTATTTGCGGAACACCCACACCTGCCACAATACGTGTCGTACAGATAGAGCCTGGGCCTATACCCACTTTAACACCATCCGCACCCGCATCAGCAAGCGCGATCGCTGCTGCTGCAGTGGCAATATTACCACCAATAACCTGAACCTGAGGGAATGTTTTCTTCACCCAAGCTACACGGTCGATAACACCTTTTGAGTGACCATGAGCTGTATCGACAATAATCACATCAACACCCGCAGCCACTAACGCAGCTACACGATCAGGGGTTTCTGGACCTGTACCTACCGCAGCGCCAACGATTAAGCGGCCTTTAGCATCTTTAGCAGCATTAGGATGTGACTGGGCTTTATTCATATCTTTGACGGTCATCATGCCGCAAAGTTTAAAGCTTTTATCTACAACCAATATTTTTTCAATACGGTGTTTCCGAAGCAGATTTCTTACGTTATCTGGATCAACACCCTCTTCAACCGTTACTAAACGATCTTTAGGTGTCATGATCGTCGCAACTAAAGCATCAAGTTTATGCTCAAAACGGAAATCACGATCAGTTACGATACCGACTAGATTACCGTCATCAACAACAGGAAAACCCGAGAAGCCTACAGATGCAGATAACTGACGTAGATCACCTACCGTCATATCAGAACGACAAGTAACAGGGTCACTTACAACCCCTGCCTCGTACTTTTTAACACGCAGCACTTCTGCAGCCTGTTGCTCAATCGTCAGGTTCTTATGGATGATTCCGATACCACCTTCCTGCGCCATAGCGATAGCAAGACCTGATTCAGTCACTGTGTCCATTGCCGCAGATACCAAAGGAATATTAAGTGTAATTTCCTTTGTGAGGCGAGTTTTCAGTGAAACATCCTTAGGCAGTACTTCAGAGTAGCCCGGAACCAGCAAGACATCGTCAAAAGTGAGAGCTTCCTCAGCGATTCGCAACATTATTTGCCAGCCTGTGTAGTGAATAAATTTAGACGCAAAATTATACAGAAATTAGCCTTTTGTCTCAATCTAAAAGTTGCACTCTATCGCTAAAAACAGGGCTAATGAGCACAACTATAGATCGAATTATTTTTTTCGCACCAATTAATGCCATAAAAAACAATCTATTTCCAAACAACTTATTATTAGCTACTGCATCCTGCCTTCAACTTCGTTTACTATAGGCTCATGTTTACTGAAACAAACCCAACAAATACGCGTCGTATACATGCCATTAGTGTTTCAGAACTCAATAGGCAAGCACGCACTTTACTCGAGCGCTCATTCCTTACGATCCAAGTTGAGGGAGAGATATCGAATTTCGTCCGCCCTAGTTCGGGGCACTGGTATTTCACACTCAAGGATGACAAAGCTCAAGTCCGCTGCGCTATGTTTAAAAATCGCAACCAACTGATCAAACCCGCGCCGAAGCAAGGTGATAAGGTCGTTGTAAGAGCTAAAGTCAGCTTATATGAAGGCAGAGGGGACTATCAGCTGATCTGCGATTTTATGGAATCGAGTGGTAGTGGCTCTTTACAAGCAGCGTTTGAAGAATTAAAGCTTAAGTTACAAGCTGAAGGGTTATTTGATAGCAAACATAAGAAGCCTATCCCAGCACATCCATCCCACATAGGTATTATCACTTCAAACACTGGGGCTGCTGTTCACGATATTTTGACCGTTTTAAAACGTCGTTTTCCCGGACTCCCAATAACGATTTACCCGACCTCAGTTCAAGGGGATGAAGCACCGGCGCAGATTTGCAAAGCGATCATTCTAGCTGAAGTCCACCAAACCTGTGATGTTTTAATCCTTGGCCGTGGCGGTGGTTCACTCGAAGATTTATGGGCATTTAATACAGAAGACGTTGCAAGAACCGTATTTGACTGTGACATACCGATCATTAGCGCAGTCGGCCATGAAGTTGATGTGGTTATTACAGATTTCATAGCTGATACACGGGCTCCCACTCCTTCTGCAGCGGCTGAGATGCTGAGCCCTGATCAACATCAACTTAAACAAAGATTAGCGTTATTAGAGCAGCGTTTAATTCGTCATATTGAGCAAAAGCTCAAAACAACCGCCCTCAGTATTCAGCACTCAAAAACACGTTTACGCCACCCAGGACAGAAACTAAACGAGCAAGCACAACGCTTAGATCATTTAGAAGCAAAATTACTCAACGGGATTAACGCTAAAATCATTAATGCAAAACATCAACAACAGCAGCTTTTATCTAGAGTAAAAGCCCTATCACCAACTAAACTACTGCCTCTAAAAGAGGAGCAGATCCATTCATTACAGCAGCGCCTAACCCAATCGGTCCACACGCTTTTGCAACAAAAGAGCTTTAAGCTAGGCTCCCTATCTTCACAACTGAATACAGTCAGTCCTCTCGCTACATTAGAGCGAGGTTACGCTATTGTTAAAGATGAACATGGCACCGTCATACAGGATGCATCCACCACCCAAAAAGGCGATGTTATTGAAAGCCAACTCTATAAAGGACGTTTACGCTGCCGCGTAGATGAAGTAATTACGGAATAATGATCATGCAAAAAATAATACTATTTATTAGCCTTTGCTTTATAAGCCTTGCGACTTATGCACAATCACTTCCACAAGAAAGCCGAGTCCCTGGGGGTGTAGCTATTATCCCCCTTACTGGCCTTGAGAGTACCAATGCACCTTCCGCTTGGTATAAAGGAAATCGCGTTATGGTTATCCCTAGCCAAGGTACAAAATATGAACAAAAGAGTGATTGGCTCGCTATAGCAGGCATACCTCTGAGCGCTAAACATGATCAAAAGCAGCACCTCAGAGCGAATGCAACGTCATTCTATTTTCAAATAGAAGATAAAGAATACAAAGCGCAATACTTAACGGTAAAAAACAAACGTCACGTTGAGCCTAACCCAGAAGATATTAAGCGCTGGCGCACAGAAAAAGCAAAAATGGTTGCTGCATTTAAAAACTGGAGCGAGCCTTCCAGTCCCATTACTCAATTTGCCCTTCCGGCCAAAGGCCCTTATAGCAGCCCATTCGGTTTGAAGCGTTTTTTTAACAAACAACCCAGAAACCCCCATAGCGGTTTAGATATCGCAGCACCTCAAGGGGACCCAATAACAGCCCCTAGTGCCGGTACAGTGGTAGATACTGGCAGTTATTTCTTTAATGGTAATACTGTAATTATTGATCATGGTTTAGGCTTAACCACTATGTACTGCCATATGAGTAAAATTGATGTGAAAATTGGCGATAAAGTATCCACTGGCGACAAGCTAGGTGAGATTGGAAAGACAGGACGTGTAACCGGACCTCATCTTCATTGGAGCGTAAGCTTGAATAATACACGGGTCGACCCCACATTATTTTTAGCACCATAATTTTTTAATACACATTTTTAGGACGAGCCTGAAGGCTCGTTTTTTTTAGAACCTAGTAGGACTTAATTCATGTCTGATGTACAACTAGAAACACTAGAACAAAAAGCAAGTTACGGCATTGGTCGCCAGATGGGCGATCAATTAGCACAGCAACCCTTTGAAGGCATGGACATTGCTGCCATTTCAGCAGGTATTGCTGATGCTGTTCATGGCGAAGGTATGCGAGTTGAAGTCAGCGAAATCCAAGAAGCATTTAACGTACTTAATGAACGTATGCGCGCTCAGCAAGAAGAACAAGCAAAAGCAGCTTCTGCAGTAGGCGAAGCCTTCCTAACAGACAATGCCAAACGCGATGGTGTAGTTGTTCTTGAATCAGGCCTTCAATATGAAATTCTTGAGGCCGGCGAAGAAGGTAGTGAAAAACCTACTCGTGAATCTAAAGTACGCACGCACTACCACGGCACATTCATCGATGGCAAAGTCTTCGATAGCTCTTACGATCGTGGTCAGCCTGCAGAATTCCCTGTTGGCGGCGTTATCGCTGGCTGGACTGAAGCACTTCAGCTAATGAACAAAGGTGCTAAGTGGAAATTATACATCCCTTATAACCTTGCCTACGGCGAACAGGGCTCTCCAGGTGGAATCCCACCTTATTCTGCTCTTGTATTTGATGTGGAACTATTAGAAATTCTGTAATTTCCATTATCATAAAAGGCGGCTTCGGCCGCTTTTTTAATGAGTGAGATTAAATAATGATTTTAAATTATAAGTTGTACGGCGAAGGTGCTCCCTTAATTATTCTTCATGGCTTACTCGGCACGATGGATAACTGGGGCGGTCAGATCAAACGTTTATCACAGCACTTTCAGGTTATCTCTGTCGATCTTCGTAATCATGGGAGCTCCCCTCATTCAGATGAGATGAGCTATGCTCTAATGGCTGAAGATATTGTAGAGCTAATTGATCATCTCGGGCTCAGCACAGTCAGTGTCATTGGCCACTCTATGGGTGGAAAAACAGCTATGCAACTGGCTCTAAACTATCCAAAGCTTATTGATAAACTCATTATTGTTGATATATCACCGATACAATACCCTCCCCATCATTCAAACGTATTTGAAGGTTTGTATGCCATTGACTTGGCTAACTTGGCATCAAGAAGTGATGCAAACAAACAGTTAGCACAACATGTGGATGATCCTGGCACACGCGCATTTTTACTTAAAAACCTGTATCGCACAGAAGATAATAAATTTGCATGGTTAATGAATCTGGATGCACTGCATGATCAATACAGTAATATCTGCGCAGCACCTGATGGAAAACCATTTGAGTCTGAAGTGTTATTTATCAAAGGGGAATTATCAGACTATATGCTGCCAGCCCATAGAGATGCGTTACTAAAGCTCTTTCCTCACGCAAACTACAAAGTAGTTATGGGATCTGGACATAACCCTCACGCAGAAAAACCTGCTGAATTTTCAAAGCTTGCTCTAAATTATTTAACTAGACCAGACACATGAGCAACTTGCATACAAACTAACGACTAACATCGCCAAAAAGGGCGGGGCAATTTCTAAAGAATAAATTCTGAAATGCTAATAGATACAAGCAACAGATAGGCAGATCTCATTAAACTTGGTTATCAAGCAGAGAGCCTTCGGGGAATAACTTCTGGAACACACCCGCATCCACTAACTTTTTGTTAATCTCTGCTAGCTGCTTATTAATCTCATTGATTCGGTCATTGTAGTCACTCAACGCTTCTGCAGAGCTTTCCGAACGTGCGGCACTTTCATCCCTTAACTCGCGAAGAACATCACCTGCAGACTTAGTATCTTCGCTATTATCCTCGTTAGCATCTGATGTTTGTTCTGTTTTTGCCACTTCATCCTCTCGCTCCTGCTGAAGTATTTCCATCCGGGCCTCTACAGCCATAGCTCGCGCATCAGCCGCTGCAGCACGATCAGCAGATGAAGGCTCGGAAACACTCAACGCTGCTCGCTGAATCACTTCAGCTTTTTCTAAGGTCGCTTCTGGATCATTAGGGATTGGGGATGTATCAATTTTCACCTCACCCTCAACCGCATACATCCTACCGTCAGGGCCTCGCTCATAAGTGTAACTCGGCGCTGAAGCATAGGCCCCACCAATCGAAGCATGGGTCTGTTCATGAGCCTTCACTTCACGATCACGTTCAGCAAGTTCACGGCTAATTTCTAACTCTTGCTCTTCTATCTCTTTTTGATCTTGGGAACTACCCGCAGCATGAGTAACAGCGCTTGACTCTAGACCAACCAATTCCCCATCACCGGAATCCAATTCTGTAGAGCCGGCAAGACGAGATAAAGCACTCGCTTCAGCGGATAAAGTAACTCGATCACGGTTAAGTTCAGAACGACTAGAGGATAACTCCTCCTGAGCAGATAGGTTCGCCACTGACGACAGAACTCTTTGAGCTTCTTGGAAGCGAAGCTCAATAGATGTGGATGGGGCATTCAATGCCTGAGAATTACTAGAACTGATAATTTGCATAAGCAGCCCCCTTATCCTCGATTAAGCAAAGCATAGAACACTTCACATTAGTTCTGATTCCTTCCATGAATCACTTCATTACACACGTATATTAATTATTGATCCCGGTTGACCTAACTCTTCAACCTCGCCCACGACTTTAGTGGCAGCAGCCTCTACAGACGCGCCCCCAGCCGACTCAACAACCGCTTCGTCCTGTTTTCGACCTGATGCCTGTTCCACCTCATCAGGTTTACCTGAGCCGGTTACATCACTCGCGGCCCTTGGGGCATTATCTAAACCGCGATTAAGTCCTATAAAACCAGATTGCATCGCATTAGTTACATTCATGCTGACACCTCCGCTTGTTCAAATCTACATATCAAGAAACATTATAGATCATAGAAAGCCAATGGTCACTTTTTGATCAAATTATAGAGTCTGTAATTTATCAATCTCAATATATTGAGCCACATTCTCTGGAGAAGGGTTCTCTAAAAAAGGAATTTCTGCAATTAAAGGAGCACGCAACATCGTCGCTATAGTGGCAACATTCTCTTTATAACATGACATTTCAGGACTGACGGCATTGGCAATCCATCCTGCCAATCGTAGACCATCTCTCGCAATACTCTCAGCAGTTAATAGAGCATGATTGATGCAGCCCAGCTTAATACCCACCACCATAATCACAGGAATCTTGAGCTGTTTAGGTATATTGGCCATTGTTTCTCGGTCGCTTAGCGGAACCCGCCAACCACCAGCTCCTTCAACAATAGCAAAATCCGCCGGCTGCATTAACGCACCACGGCACAGCGCAGCGATTCTGTCGGCGCTTAACATTCTATTTTCTTCAATCGCAGCTATATGCGGGGCAATAGGCGGCTCAAAAGAGAAAGGATTCACTTGTTCATAAGGCAAGTTAATAGATGCCGTATTTTGTAATAACAACGCATCACTATTCCTAAGCCCTTCCTCTGTACGCTCACAACCGGCCGCTATAGGCTTCAACCCTATAGTGGCTAACCCTTGATTATTAGCCGCTGCTAACAATCCTGCCGCAGCTACTGTTTTCCCAACATCTGTATCTGTACCTGCAACAAAATAGGTTTGCTTAGCCATTTATGAATATTGCTCCACTAAAGTTTTTTCAAACACCGCATAGTAAACTTGATAGGTTGCTGGGATAGAACCATCTGCTAAACGTTGCGCTTCATAAGCCGCTTTAAAACGTCTCACCCGTTCTCTACCGGTTAAACCAACCTGCTGGCCCGCATTCATGTTATGCGCACCCAATCTTTTTAGTTCATCGGTTAAACCTTTCAATTGCGGATAACGTAATACGCGCAACTCCTCATCAAAAACCTTAACCTTGAGGTTTTCAGGCACTACAACAAGATGTTCATCTGAAGAAAGAAATTGATTAACATGAGTATAAGAATCTGCTTCGCCCCATGCACGACGTAATTCACAAAGTGTGGAAGGCCCTAAAGTTGCAAATACAAACTGCCCGCCAGGCGCTAACACCCGCTCAATCTCTGTCATTAATGCTGAGAAATCCGCACACCATTGAATCGCTAAGCTTGAAAAAACAAGGCTCATACTATTATTAGCAAAAGGAAGATGTTCCGCATCAGCACATATCCAGTTAGCATCAGGAATCGCTCTTTCTTCACGGGCATAGCGCAACATTCCAAATGCTAAATCTACATTCAATAGCTCTGCTTCAGGATATGCCTGCTTTAGCTTTGGTGAGAAAAATCCCGTCCCACAACCAAGATCCATAACACGTTGTACGGACGCGGTTCCTAATGTTTGAGGGAGATGTGCCATCAGCGCATGCCCTACATCACGCTGCAGTTCAGCAACACTATCGTAAGTCATGGCCGCACGGCTAAAGGAATTAGCTACTTTTTGTTTGTCGATCAGCATATCCACTAAGCTATCGACTCCTGCACAAATTGAGTAACATCAGCAGCGACTTCAGCTTGATGCGAATAAAAAGGCAGATGACCTGCACCTTCATATACTTTAATTAGGCCCTTTGATAACCGCTCACACGCCTGCGCAGCTTCGGATGGAACCAGAAGATCTTTTTCACCAAATAACTGCATGATCGGCATAGATAGGTTCGACAGTTGATCTCGCACATCATCCCTTAATAGCTGAAGACTTTCTCTTGCTCCTGTATGGTCTAGATTCTTAAGAATAAGCTTTAAGCTTTTCAAGGTATCGCGCCCTGCCTCAGCCCCCTGAGTTTGCAACATAATAAAGCGCTGAAGCGTTTTACTTACATTGACCTCTAGCGCTTGTTCAAACTGACCATGAGTTTCTTCATCCATTGCACAAGACCAATCACTACGCTGCACAAAACAAGGGGATGAAGCTACCGTAATTAAGCACGTAACTCGCTCGGGATACCTAGCGGCAAATTCAATAGCCAATTGCCCACCCATAGACCAACCTAACCACGCAGCAGCCTTTGGCGCATGTTCACCCAATAGCTCAACAACGGCATCAGCTGTATAAGGCTCAGGAAAAGCGGTTGAACGCCCCAACCCTGGCAGATCAATTAACGTTAGGGAGAAAGAGCTAGAAAGCTGCTCCGCAAAAGCACCCCAGACTTGGCTATCCATACCCCAGCCATGCAACAAGACCAACTCAGGTTTACCGTTATTTTCATAACGCTCGACATAAAGGCTCATTAGCTTACCTTCTCTAAGGCATGTAGTAAGCGATTTACCTGTTCTTCCGTATGTGCAGCACTTAGCGTTACGCGTAAACGAGCACTACCTTGAGGCACTGTTGGCGGACGAATAGCACCAATAAAGATTCCATCTTCTTCTAAGGCTTTGCTTATCTGCATCGCCTTAGCCGACTCACCTATCATGATTGGCTGAATCGGTGTTGGAGAATCAATCAGTGTTAACCCTAGTTCTGAGCAGCCCGCTCTAAACTGTTTGATCAACGCCGTTAGTTTTTCTCGGCGCCAAGTCTCCTGCTTAAGTAATCGCAAACTGGTCAGCGTAGCGGCAGCCACTGCGGGCGGCATACTGGTTGTATAAATATAAGTTCGAGCATGCTGCACAAGGGTTTCAATCAGTTCTTCAGAGCCAGCAACAAAAGCACCTGCGGTACCAAACCCTTTACCTAAAGTCCCCACTAATACCTGCAAACTATCTTCAGCCATCGAAAAGTATTCAGCACAGCCACCGCCCTGCTGACCTAAACAGCCAAAGCCATGGGCATCATCCACCATCAACCAAGCTTGGTGTTTTTTACAAACAGAGGAGATAGCTGGCAGATCAGCAACATCGCCATCCATGCTAAAGACACCATCCGTTACTACTAATTTACGCCGCGCCTCAGTTTTAGCTAATTTACTATCGAGGCTATTCGCATCGTTGTGTAGATAACGCTGAAAGCGGGCTCCACTTAATAAACCAGCATCCAGTAAAGAGGCGTGATTTAATCTATCCTGCAAAACAGCATCACGTTTATCAAGCAACGCATTGACCGCACCAATATTGGCCATATAACCCGTTGAAAACAGCAACACTTTTGGGCGACCTGTAAATTCAGCCAACGCTTCTTCCAGATCATGATGCGCTTGGCTATGACCATTCACTAGATGGGAGGCACCACCACCTACGCCGTATTTATTAGCCGCCTGCTGAAAACTTTTGATCACTTCAGGATGATTCGCTAACCCTAGGTAATCATTAGAGCAGAAAGCTAAAAACTCACGCCCATCCACTTGCACTACAGGTTGCTGAGCTGTTTGTAGTGTACGGCGGCTGCGATAAAGGGATTGTTGCTTTCTTAACTCAAGCTCAGCAGATAAATCATCGAAAGACATAGTCGATCTCTAGTAGGCATAGATCTGAAAAGTGAATTAAGAGCAGAAGGCTCTGCTCTTAATTTGATCTCTATAACGGGTTTAGGCTTCGTAGAAGTGCTGACTATCGTTCTGCTTCTGCAAATCATTCAGAATAGCAGCTTCCTGTGTATCATCCGCATCAGAAATACGCTGTTCAGGGTTAATACCCAATTTACGGAATAGCTGAAGATCGCGATGGGTTTCAGGGTTTGGCGTCGTCAACAAACACTCACCATAGAAGATGGAATTAGCCCCAGCGAAGAAGGTCATCGCTTGAGTTTCATCACTCATCTGTTCACGCCCTGCAGACAATCGCACATGAGACGCTGGCATCATAATACGAGCAACAGCGATGGTGCGGATGAAATCAAGGTGATCAAGATCATCTACGTTCTCTAAGGGCGTACCAGCGACCTTTACCAGCATATTAATAGGCACACTTTCTGGCTGTACCGGCATATTAGCCAGCTGCATCAACAGGCCATAGCGATCCTTTGCTGTTTCACCCATACCTAGAATACCACCACTACAGATCTTCATGCCTGAATCACGCACATTTTGCAGTGTATCTAACCGATCTTGGTAGGTACGTGTGGTAATAATCTTGTCGTAAAATTCTGGAGAGGTGTCAAGGTTGTGGTTGTAGTAATCCAAACCCGCATCAGCAAGCTGCTCTGCTTTACCTTCGTCCAACATGCCTAAGGTCATACAGGTTTCCAAACCAAGTTCTTTAACCTTTTTAACCATCTCAATCACATAAGGCATATCTTTATCTGCAGGGTGCTTCCAGGCCGCTCCCATACAGAAACGTGTCGAGCCTGTCTCTTTCGCTTTTTTCGCTTTTTCAATCACTTGTTCAACTTGCATCAAGCGCTCTTTCTCAAGCCCGGTATTGTAATGACCGCTCTGAGGGCAATATTTACAATCTTCAGGACAAGCGCCTGTTTTTATTGAAAGAAGCGTGCTCACCTGCACTTCATTCGGATCAAAGTTCTCCCGATGTACGGTATGCGCTTTAAACATCAAATCATTAAAAGGCAGCTCAAACAGTGATTTTACCTCTGCCTCTGTCCAATTATGACGAATTGCACCTAACTGTTGCATCTTAGAAGTATCCCCCGGAAAATAACGATCATGAAGCAAGATGCTTCAACGCTCGACAGGCTATTGCCTGCTTAATAGCGTAATTCTATCCTGACAGAAGGAACTGTCAACCTATGAAATTAACTAAAGTTAACTACAGGTCATTATTTGATCTATGCATTCTATGCTTAAAGCCCTGTAATAGTCGATCCGGAATCTGCGGATCATGCAAAAAAGATCTTCCTTGGCTCAACGCTCAATGTAGTATCTGTGCACTTCCTCTCACCAACGCCCCAGAAAATGCAATCTGTGGCCAATGCCTTAAGAAAAAACCATCATTTACTCAAGTAAATGCTCTTTTCCTTTATCAATTTCCCATCGACCACTTCATAGGAAAAATAAAATATACCAACAAAACACAATACATAGGCCATTTAGCACAACTCTTATTGGAACATTACTCATTACCTACAACTGTCGAAGCCCTAATTCCTATCCCTATGCATAAAGTCAGCCTTTATAAACGGGGCTTTAACCAAGCCGAGCTTTTAGCAGCTGAATTGGGGAAAAAACTAAAGATTAAAGTTGATACACAGCTACTAAAGAAGAAAAAATCAACCCGCCGGCAGATGGAGCTAAAAAGAAGTGAACGATTAAAAAACCAACGTAATGTTTTTCAAGCTAAAGATAACCATTATAAATATGTAATGTTGATCGATGATGTAATGACCACTGGGGCTACATTAGAAGCCGCAGCACAAACATTAATAAAAGCCGGCACAGAGCGCATTGATGTGCTCGTGATAGCACGAACACCTAAATAACTCAGCAGATCAATAAACAACGGCCATGCTCCATTGATTATTTTCTTCTTTAGAACAACAATTAAGCTTATTCACTTGAGGTGTTGCTACTTATGATGCTCGGACTGTTAGGTGATTTAGCTGGAGGAATTGGCTTGTTCCTTCTCGGTATGCATTTAATGACTACTGGAATGCAGCAAGCCGCCGGCCAAGGTCTGAAAAAAGCCCTACAAGCAGCAACCGAGTCCCCTCTTAGGGGGTTAGCTTCCGGCATTCTTATCACCGCTATAGTGCAGTCATCAAGTGCAGTTACAGTAGCCACAATTGGTTTTGTAAATGCAGGGCTTCTAAAGTTAAGACAATCCATTACGCTAATCTATGGCTGTAATATTGGCACAACTATAACGGGTTGGCTGATCGCTCTGATCGGTTTCAAAGTTAATATCAGTGCTTTTGCTCTGCCTATGGTCGCTATAGGTATGTTTTTAAAATTAACCGGTGGAGAACGTAAAAGCAGTCATTTCGGTATGGCTATAGCAGGTTTCGGCCTGTTCTTTATTGGCCTCGATTATCTTAAAAATGCTTTTGATGGTTTAGATAGTTATCTACCTCTTGATCAGATGAGCAATTCAGCAACAGGCCTAATAATGTGCGTATTAGCAGGCTTCTTTTTAACGTTGCTTATGCAATCATCTTCCGCAGCCATGGCGATAACTCTCTCTTTAACCGCCGCGGGATCTATTCCTATAGCCTCAGCCGGCGCCCTCGTCATTGGCGCAAACTTAGGTACAACTTCAACAGCGATGCTATCAGTGATTGGCGCGACCTCTAACGCAAAAAGAATTGCCGCCGCACATGTTATTTTTAATCTTATAACGGGGTTTATTGGCGTTATCTTATTAGTACTCCTAGCCGGCATTATTAATAGTGATTTAAATAACCTTAACCTAGTCATCCTGTTAGCAGGCTTTCATACCCTATTTAACCTCATAGGTGTCGCTGCTTTATGGCCACTGACCGACCATTTAGAACGTTTTCTCAATAAACGTTTTTGCTCACAAGAAGAAAGCTTTGGTCAACCTAGATTCCTTGATAAAACAATTTTATCCTCTCCCGCTTTAGCCGTGGAGGCAATGAAAAGTGAATTAAGCCGAGTAAGCGTACTAACAGCAAAAATGGCAAAAGCCGCTATTAGTGCGGAAACATCAGAAACATCTAAGCTGGCTGCACTGATGAACAGCGCTCAACAGCTCAATGATAAGATCGGCGAATATAACCAAAAAATAGCACAGAGAAATTTAACTCAAGAGATCAGCGAAATATTGCCATCCGCGATGCGCCTTACACGATATTATAGTGAGATTGCTCGACTATCTGCACTCATGCCGAAATACTATGACGTTCTCGAACAAGGCTCTAATAGATCTATCCGAGAGTTAATACATGATTATCAGCAGAGTACCATTGAGTTAATTGATAGTTGCGAAATAAAAGATAATGTCTACATGTCAGGCATGGAAAGTCGTACGCTGATTAAACAATTAGAAAACAAGTATCAGAATATTAAATCTCATATCCTAGAAAGTAATATCGCAGGAAAATTAGATCCTCAAGAGAGTATCTTACTTCTCGACGCTTTAAGTCATATTCACAGATTATCAGAACAGGTTGAGAAAGCAGCCAGATTTTGGAGTAGCTTAACGCCTATGCAATCCCGTGACTCAGTTATTAACCCATAAAAGACATAACCATCGATGCAAGATACTTATACATTCCAACCCATTGCCGTTGTAAATAGTCCTTATAAAGAGAAGTTTGGGATCCCAAGGCAACCCGGACTTGCAGAAACAGTAACATCAAGCATTACTCTTCTTCCGGAATTTAGTACTCAAGAAATAGTTAAAGGACTAGAAAACTGTAGCCATATTTGGCTCTTATTCGTTTTTAGCGAATGCCTAGAGAAAGGCTGGAAACCCACCGTTCGCCCACCTAGGTTAGGCGGCAATAAACGTATAGGCGTTTTTTCTAGCCGCTCGCCTTTTCGACCTAATCCAATCGGATTATCTCCGGTAAAATTAATTAATATTAAAATTACAGAGGGTTGCATCACACTGTTCATTAGTGGAGCCGATCTCCTCGATGGAACACCTATTCTTGATATAAAACCTTACCTCCCCTATTCGGATAGCTTACCTGAAGCAAGTTTTCCGTTTGCCGAAAATATACAGCTTTTACAACAGACCATTTTCTTCTCCGAAAGCGCACTCTCTACTCTCACAACAGAGGAGAGGCGTCTAGCTCAACCTATCAAGAAGCAAATAACAGAGTTACTCCGCTGTGATCCCCGCCCTGCCTATAAAAAAAATGACCCTGACAAATCCTATGGTGTAAAACTACATGACCTTAATATCCGTTTCAGAATCACCGATGAGCATATCTACGTTGATCTAATTGAAGTTACACGGCAAGCCTAATATTCAGACCGGCTTCAGCTCCCCCATACTAAGATATACTTATGCTTTAAAGGAGTGACGATGAAATATCTATATCAGCTATTTATAACAGGTTTACTACTTACCACATGCCAGTATGCGACAGCGAATGAGGAAGGAAAAGAACTCACGGAGCAACTTCAGGAATGGCTCTTCCAGCTTCCGAGTATCGTTGATGAGAAAGGTGAGATAAGCAGTGCTTACATCAAAAACTATCTACAGTGTATGGATGACCAGCAAGCACTTGGTCACGAACCTGAGATGACAATTGGGGAGCTCATCGACAATGCGCTCAACTCAGGCGATCAATGCGCGCCATTATTGAATGAAATGTTGGAATCACTTACCGACCAGCCTATAGACTCCCTTAGTGAAGAACAAAAAAAGCACTTACTAGAAAAAAGTCTTTAACAAACATTGATCTAGATCAATTTTGACTAAAGTATAAGAGAAAAGTAAAATAGGGGATCACTTTACCCCATACCTTCTTACCACGGAATGATTTAAGGAGCTAAGCTAATTAACAATTGAGGTGACTATGAATTACGATATTGGCCATGTAGAAACTTTTTTCGAAGAATCCAGCGCACTGTATGAATACTATCTTGAGCGGGTTTTCGAATCAGAATCAGTGAATGACCTCATCAGTGCATCTCACTGGTATGCTGATGCTTTTATCGGTTTATTATCTCACTCTCAACAACGTTAACCTCATCAGCTTATAATAAAAAAGGCCGTATACGGCACTGCTGTCCCACAATTTTTTAATCATAAAGGGATCCTCATCTGAGGGTCCCTTTTTTGTCGCTCTGGCGGTGACGGGTTTAGCAACTCTTTCAGAGCTTTTCGTTCAAATAAGCTTAGTTGAAGAATCCGCATTACTCTCTGTACGGTCCACCCCTTTTT